>PHBU01000013.1 GCA_002840685.1 Chloroflexi bacterium HGW-Chloroflexi-6
TCAGCTCCACTTTATCGCCTGCGTCTTGCTCTTTCTTCCCTTTGGCTTGACGTTCGCCCTCACTCCCTGCCTTCCTTAAATTCGGGGTGAGTCATGTCTCTTTTATTCAGGTTTTTCTCAGGCTGCAACAGCCAGTTGGGCTTTGGCAGCCTGGTAGCCGCGTCGCAGGGCTTCGTAATTCTTGGGCAGCAAGTGCTGGTGACGCTGCGGAAGGTGGCCTTTGAGAGCCGCTTCGAGCGCTTCAAGCGGGATTTCAGGGATGGCAGCCAGCAGCGCGCCGACCGTGACCATGTTGGTCAGTTTCTTGTCGCCAATTTGTTCGGCGATTTCATTGGCCGGGACCAGAATAACGTGAATATCATCACGCTGGGGAACATGGTTAATCATCGATTGGTTGACCACCAGGTAACCGCCTGCCTGCATAATGGGTTCGTATTTATCAAGCGAGGGCAGGTTAAGGGCAATCACGTAGGGCGGATGTTTGACCAGCGGCGAGCCAATTTCTTCGTCGGCGATGACGACCGTGCAGTTGGCCGTGCCGCCGCGCATTTCGGGACCATAGGATGGGATCCAGGTCACTTCCTGACCCATATCCATTGCGGCGTAGGCAATCACCTGTCCGGCAAACAAGACACCCTGGCCGCCAAAACCGGAAATGATAATCTCTTTTTGCATGGGTTCTCTCCGTTTCTTAAGCCTTGATCTCGGATACTTCGGTCGAGATCTTGAAATCGCCAAGCGGGAAGGTCGGCAGCATGTGGTCTTCGACCCATTTAAGCGAGTCGACCGGGGCAATGCCCCAGTTGGTGGGGCAGGTGGAGAGCAGTTCGACCATCGAGAAGCCCAACCCGCGCACCTGCACTTCAAAAGCGGTACGGATGGCTTTCTTCGCCATGCGGATATTTTTCGGGTCGTGCAGCGAGCGGCGCACCACATAACCGGCGCCATCCATTTTGGCGATCATCTCAGACATGCGGATCGGGTAGCCTTGCAGTTCAACATCACGCCCGAGCGGGCTGGAAGTGGTCTTCATCCCCGGCAGGCTGGTGGGGGCCATTTGTCCGCCGGTCATGCCATAGATGGCATTATTGACAAAGATAACGGTGATGTTCTCGCCGCGCGCCGCAGCGTGCATCAATTCGGCCATGCCAATTGAGACCGCATCGCCATCGCCCTGGTAGGTAAAAACGATCCGGTCGGGTAAAACGCGTTTGATGCCGGTTGCCATGGCGGGGGCGCGTCCGTGTGGGGCCTCGACAAAATCGGTCTCGAAATAGTTATAGATGAAAACCGAACAGCCGACCGGCGCCACGCCAATCGTTTTCTCTGCCAGGCCCATCTCATCCAATGTTTCAGCGATCAGCCGGTGAGCGATGCCATGCGTGCAGCCGGGGCAATAATGGGTTGAAACATCGTTAAAGGCCTGAGGGCGGCAATAAACAACATTTTCTTCGGTTACAAATTCGGGTTTGGTTAGTGTGACCATTTTTTCACCTTTATCCCGTTGCCAGGGTGCGTTCCAGCCAGGCAAAACGCGGGTCAGTATCCAGGCTCAATTTTGAAGTGCTGATGCGCTGGATCTCGTGCAGGATATCGTCCGCAAACGGGACCACGCCGCCGGGGCGTCCGTAGAATTCGACCGGGACTCGTCCGCGCACGGCCAGCTGAACATCTTCCAGCATTTGGCCGGTGTTCATTTCCACCACTAAAAAGGCCTGGACGTGGGCAGAAAGTTCTTCGATAACCTTGGTCGGGAAAGGGTTGACCGTTACCGGGCGCAGCAGCCCAACTTTGATGCCCTGGGCGCGTGCGGCGCGGACGGCTGAAAGCGCGACCCGGCCGGAGGTGCCAAAACCGACAATGACAAACTCGGCATCGTCGAGGAAATATTCCTTGTAACGCACTTCGTTGGCGCAAATTGTCTGCCAGTTTTTGAGCATGCGCAGATTGGCTTTTTCTTCGTCCACCGGTTCAAGATAAATGGAGGAAAGCGTTCGGCGCGGGCGTCCGGGTGTGCCGCTGACCATCCAATCCGTCTCCTGACGTTTGACCGGTCGCATTTCGGGCAGTTCGGCGGGTTCCATCATCTGGCCCATTGAGCCGTCAGTCAGTACGATTGCGATCGAGCGGTATTTTTCGGCAAGGTCGAAGGCCAGCATCGTCATGTCGATACCTTCCTGCACCGAAGCGGGAGCCAGCACGATCGAGTGGTAATCTCCGTGACCGCCGCCGCGCACAGCCTGGTAGTAATCGCTCTGGGCCGGGGCAATGTTGCCCAGGCCGGGGCCGCCGCGCATGACGTTGATAAAGACCGCCGGGACTTCGGTGCCGGCGATATAGGAAAAACCTTCCATCATTAATGAAACGCCGGGACTGGAGGATGAACTCATCACGCGCGCACCGGTGCAGGCCGCGCCATAAACCATGTTGACTGCCGCGACTTCGCTCTCGGCCTGTACAAAAGCGCGCCCCAACTGGGGCATGCGCGCTGATAAATGTTCCAGAATTTCGGTCTGGGGTGTGATCGGATAACCAAAATAGGCTTCAAGCCCCGCACGGATGGCGGCCTCGGCCATGGCTACATTTCCTTTAATCAATTCTCTTGCCATGATAGTTTTGCCTCCTTATGCTCTCGCTGCGGCTTTGGAAACTTCCCTATAAACAGTTATGGCTGCATCCGGGCATACGAGCGCACAAATTGCGCAACCGGTGCAGCCATCCATGTGGAGATGGGCGGGATGATATCCCTTGGGGGTCAGCCTGTCCATGTCGAGGCTGATCACTTCCTGTGGGCAGGCGCTGATACACAGCTCACACCCTTTGCAGTACAGATCGCTAACTTCGATCCAACCTTTTGCGGGCATTCTTTCTCCTTAGATGAGAAATTGGACAAGATTTAGCACAATATTTATGCTTTTTTTATTATCTCTCTTTCCTGGTGATTGGGATAGTGTAATGCGTCATATCTAGCATCATACAAATCTCCTGAATTGCGATGAAGTTTGTCGCCATCACACGGTTCAACTATTAGCGCAGCCAGATATTGCGGTTTTCAATATAAGCTCTTCTTATAACCGTGCCTTATGGATTTGGATAAGCAAATGGAATGATGCATATTATTTCTGTCACTGTTATTTGTACGCCGCGTACATTATTCTTGATTGTGAAGATCCGTACAATCCAGGAGGTGTACCTGCATGAATAAGATACCTGCCATCGCAATATCCCTGCTTTTCTTATTCCTATTTGGATGTCAATCTGCTTCCACTGTGGAAACCAGCGAGGCTGCGCCGGTAAATGAAGAAGTGGCGCTGCTGCCGACACCCACCCCACGGGCTACCCAGCCGGCCCCGACCGATCACTGCCTCGAATGCCATACCGATCAGGAAAAGCTGACCAGCCTGGCAAAGCCAGAAGTGAAGGCGGAAGGCGAATCCAAAGGGGTTGGCTGAGGTGGCGATGTGGCTCCGTTGGAGCCATGGGAGAAAGTCTTTGTAACAGCCGATGAGTTCCTTGCCACCAAGCACGGGGACTTAGCCTGCACTTACTGCCATCTGGGCGAACAATCGCCAGACATGGAAGTTGCCCACACCGGCATGATCGCTGACCCCAGCGCGAGTGGCGATGACAATACATGCGCCACCTGTCATTCTGACCAGTCAGACCACTTTGAAGAAAGCCTGCACGTTTCCCTGAACGGCTATTGGGATGCCTTGAACACTCGCAGCGTTCCGGAAAACCATCCGGCCCTTGAAGAAATGTTTGGCAACCATTGCTCGTCCTGCCATACCACCTGCGGCGATTGTCACATCAGCCAGCCCGGTTCGGTGGGTGGAGGTTTCATTGCGGGACATGTTATCAACAAAACACCCTCGATGACCCGCAACTGCACAGCCTGTCACGGCAGCCGCGTCGGGAATGAATATCTTGGCAAAAATGAAGAAACCCCGGGCGATGTCCACTTCCGCGAGGGGCGCATGAACTGTGTGGCCTGCCATACCGCAGCCGATATGCACAATTCGAACGCAGCCTGCGCCGCCTGTCATGATACGACCCAGACTGCCTACCAGGTGACCAATCGTTACTCTGGAGCGCAGATCCCATCCTGCGAATCTTGCCACGAGCAAGTTGGCAAACCCGGTGACGCAGTTATTCACCACACCCTGCACGGAGAGAAACTGGCCTGCCAGGTTTGCCACTCCGTCTCTTACACAAGCTGCGACGGCTGCCACGTTGCCATCAGCGAAAAAAGCGGAAATCCGTTCTTCGAGACCCAGGCCAGCTACATGAGCTTCTTTATTGGGCGCAATCCTGACCCCAACTTCCACCGGCCTTATGAATATGTCGTGGTCCGTCATGTGCCAGCAGCCTCGACATCTTATGAGCATTACGGTGAAAACCTGCTGCCCAATTTTGATGCCCTGCCGACCTGGGCTTATGCCACTCCGCATAACATCCAGCGCAAGACCCCGCAGACAGCATCCTGCGATGCCTGTCACGGCAACCCCAACATCTTCCTGACCGAAGATAAGGTTTCCCCCGAGGAACTACAGGCCAACCAGTCTGTGATCGTCCCTGAAGTACCCGCTCTGCCTTAATTTCATCTGTAAAATTTTGTTAGGAGAAGAAAAAATGTCGAAAAAGTTTCAATTCCTGTTTGCCCTGGTGCTTTTGTTCAGCCTGGTGCTGAGCGCATGCGGCGGAACCGCCCCCGAAGCTCCGGTTGTTGAAGAACAGCCAGTCGCTGAAGCACCGGTTGCCGAAGAACCAGCAACCGCAGAACCGGTTGTCGAAGCCCCCGTGCTTGACCTGCCCGCACTGTTTACCGATTTTTGGGCCAGCATCCCGGCGGATAAGGGATACGGTTCGATCAGCGCAACCAAACTCCTCGAGCAGTTGGCCGAGAAGCCCACTTTCCTGGTGGACATCCGCGAACCCGCCGAGCTCGAAGCCAATGGCTACATCGAAGGCGCTGTCAATATTCCGGTGCGCGGCCTGCTGCAAAACCTGGACAAACTGCCCGGGCTTGATGAGCAAATCGTGATCTATTGCGCTTCCGGGCACCGCGGCAGCATGGCGATGATGTCCCTGCGCCTGTTGGGCTATACCAATGTCATCAACCTGGGTGGCGGAACCGGCGCCTGGACGAAGGCTGGCCTGCCCCTGGTCACCGGCAGCATGCCCGCTGAAGCGGCCTCGATCAGCACCCCGATCGTCGCTGACGAAGCCCTGTTCACCACGCTGAACGATTTTCTCGCGAACCTGCCCACCGACAGCGGTTCCTACACTGTCAAGGCCGATAAAGCCACCGAGTTCATCGTCGAGAAGACCCCCTTCATCGTTGATGTTCGCGCCCAGTCCGAATGGGACAAAGACGGCTACATTGAAGGCGCGACTCACTTGCCCTTCTCCGATTTCCTGACCAGCCTCGACCAGCTCCCGGCTGAAAAAGATGCCCCCATCCTGATCTACTGCGCTTCCGGGCACCGCGGCGGCATGGCCCTGATGGCGCTGCGCCTGCTCGGCTACACCGATGTCACCAACCTGGCTGGCGGCCTGAACGCCTGGAAAGCCGCACAGTTACCGGTAATGGGTTGGATCGATTGGCCCACCACCATGGCCGAATTCATCGCCAGCCTGCCCGCCGATCAGGGCTTCTATTCCACATCTTCGGCCAAGGTTAATGAGATGCTGGCCGAAAACCCGCCTTTCATTGTCGATGTGCGTGAACCCTCTGAAGTTGAAGCTGGCTACATCGAAGGCTCGATCAACATCCCGATCCGCGACCTGCTCAAGAACCTCGACAAGCTGCCTGCCCAGGATCAGAAAATCATCATCACCTGCGCCTCCGGGCACCGCGGCGCTCTGGGCATGATGGCCCTGCGCCTGCTGGGCTATACTGACGTTGTCAACATCGGCGGCGGCATCAATGGTTGGAAGAAAGCCGAACTGCCCCTGGTCGAAGGTGTTCCTGCCGCTCCGACCGCCGGAACCGCTCCTGCGGTAGATGCTGCCCGCCTGGCCTACCTGGATGCCTACCTGACAAACCTGCCCGAAGCCGGATTTGGCTCGGTGAAATCTCCCGATCTGAACGTTGAAATTGGCACTGGTACCGTACCCTTCCTTCTGGATGTCCGCACCCAGGAAGAATGGGATGCTGATGGCCACATCGAAGGCGCCATCCTGGTTCCGGTACTTGACCTGCCCGCCAACCTGGCCCAATTGCCCGCCGATAAAGCTGCCCCCATCGTCGTGTTGTGCAAATCCGGTCACCGCGGCGCCATGGCCCAGATGTATCTGCAGGCTCTGGGCTATACCAACATCCGTAACCTGAACGGCGGTATGAACGGCTGGATCGCTGCCGAACTGCCAGTCGTCAAGTAAAGCACAAATTTATCCAAAAACTCCTGGAGGCTTAGCTTTCAGGAGTTTTTTGTTTTAACCGGTCAAGCGGACAGGTACAGCCAAAACGCGTGGTGATAGAATCTGTTTTAATCGCTCTGCAACTTTCAGAAAAAGCTTGCGTATACTTGAACAGAACGACCGACAGGAGTACCCGTGAACGAAGAACAGACCTGGGTTTTCCAGGCGCAGCAAGGCAATGACGAGGCATTCACCCGGCTGGTAGAACACTACCAGACACCGGTCTATAACCTGTGCTACCGCATGTTGGGTGAGCCCGAATATGCTGAGGATGCCGCGCAAGAGAGTTTTCTACGCGCCTACCAGAATCTTGGACGTTTCGACCGCCAACGCTCATTTGCAACGTGGCTGCTCTCCATAGCAGCGCACTACTGTATTGACCGTCTGCGTCGTCGTAAATTTGGCTTTATCTCGATCGATGAAGAAGGCGATGATGATGACCGTCCGGTGGAATTTGCCGACGCGACCGCCATCAACCCCGAATACGAAGCTGAACGTCGCGAAGAACAACAAGCCCTGCACCGGGTTTTGCAAAAACTCGATGCCACCGATCGCGCCGCTCTCGTTTTACGTTATTGGTATGACTTTTCTGAAATCGAAATTGCAGAGAGCCTACGGCTTACCGTTCCTGCGGTAAAAAGTCGCCTGCACCGCGCGCGGCGCGAAGTTGCCCGCCGCCTCGAAGCAGGCGCACCCGAACCCCATCTTGAAAGGATGCCCTATGGAACACCGGCCCTATGAAGATTGGCTGCTCGATGACGAGCGCCTGACCCCTGAACAGCAGCGAGACCTGCGGCGTCATACTGCGGCCTGCCCGCAATGCGCCACACTGGTCCGCGCCAACCTGTCACTGCGCTCTGCGCCCGTGGCCCGACCCACCGCTGGTTTTGCGCTTCGTTTCCAACGAAAACTGGAAGTGGAGCGCAAAATCCAGAAAAGGCGGGCGTATATCGGTCTGACCTTGCTGACGCTCGTCAGCATTGGCATACTTTTGTGGCTGATAACACCCGTACTGCCCTATTTAAGTCTTTCGCCCGCCCAGTTGTTCGTCACCTGGGTGAGCGCGGTTATTTATCTGTCAACCGCCATGCAGGCGCTTGGGACCATCAGCAGCGTTCTCTCTCGCATCGTTCTGGGTTTGGTGCCCCTTTCAGCTTGGGCAATTTTACTGGTGGCTTTGGGTGGCTTTAGCAGTTTATGGATTGCTTCGGTGAGAAAAACAACAAAAAAGAAGGCATACAGCCGGGTAAGGCTGTAGGAGGTAGTATGAACAAATTGAGACACTTATTCGTTTTACTGGCATTGGCAACCCTGACATTGTTGCCCCTGCAAGCCGCCCAGGCCAGTGGCTTGGATCTACCAACCCAAGATGGAGGGGTTATTATCGGTTCCAGCTATGTGCTGGCAGATGGTGAAACCTTAAGCGGCGGAATGGTGGTCATCGGCGGCTCGGCCCGGCTCGAAAAGGGCAGCACCTTCTATGGCGACCTGGTTGTGATTGGCGGCTCTTCAACTGTTGAAGAAGGCGCAGAAGTCAACGGCGCGGTCGTGACAATTGGCGGCTCGTTGACCATCGATACCGAAGTCAAAGGCGATGTGGTCAGCATTGGCGGCCCGACCCTGCTCGAAAAAAACACCCACATTCGCGGCGACCTGGTCACGATTGGCGGCCCGATCCAAAAAGAAGATGGTGCGCAGGTGGATGGTGAACTGATCGACAACCCGACCCCGCCCACCCGGCCCGGCCAGCCCGAAATAAACATTCCTGCTGTTGACAATCCGCGCTTTGATGTTGACGTCAACCCATTCTGGGAAGCTTTCTGGCTGTTTACCCGTTCGATCGGTTATGGATTGCTGGCGATGCTGATCGTGCTCTTCCTGCCGCAGCAAACCCGGCGCGTTTCAGAAGCCGCCGTGCGCCAACCGTTGGCGGCAGGTGGCATGGGCATCCTGACCCACATCCTGTTCGTGGTGGTGATCGTGGCCCTGGCCCTGTTCAGCGTATTGATCATTACGTTGATCGTGACCATCCCGCTGATCGTGGTTGTATCCCTAGCGCTGGGCGCGGGAATGGCCTTCGGCTGGATCGCGCTCGGGACCGAGGTTGGCGTGCGCCTGACAGGCCTGTTCAACCGCGAATGGCCGCTGCCTGCCAGCGCCGCGCTGGGCACCTTCCTGATGACGCTGGTCGCCGAAGGGATCGGGTTCGTCCCCTGTGTTGGCTGGATCGTCCCGCTTGTCCTGGCCCTGCTGGGGGTCGGCGCGGTGGCGATGACCCGCTTCGGCACACAGGCAGCCGCTTTGCCGGCCAGCCAGGCTGAGGTGGAGTACATTCCGCCGTCAGACCCGCTCTAGCCCAAGATTTTGCTCCCTTAAAGGCGAGCCGCTCATCGTGGCGGCTCGCCTTTCTTTTTAAGCCGCATCGCCTTTAAGGGCGGGCTTGGCCAAATGTTATAATCTTGGTCGTATTGCCAAATGGGAGCAAAGTTTATGCAAAAAAATCCAAACACGACCCCGGTTCATAGCGAGCCGATACCAATGGTAAAGGTGGCAGGCTCACACCGTGAGATCGGACGACAAATCGGCGAGGCTTTTCGCGGAAAAATCGTTCACAGCGTTGAGAATGCGCGCAATTTACTGGCTGAAGCCTACGAACAGTTGGAATTAACCTGGGATGGAGCCAAAAGCCAATCGCGCAAATACCTGCCATTCGCCGAGGAACGTTACCCGCAGTACGTGGATGAGATCCGCGGCATGGCCGAGGGGGCCAATGTAGAATTCCAGGACCTGGTGACGCTGAACACGATGGAAGCGGTCACCACCGACGCCCTGCACCTGACGCGCTGCACCAGTATGGCGGTCAACGAAACCCGCACAGCGGACGGGCACGTGCTGGCTGCCCACAACGAAGACTGGGTTCCGGAAGACGAAGATGATGTTTACATCATCCATGCCCGGCCCGACGACGAGCCGCCTTTCCTGGCGATGAATTACGGCGGACTGTTGCCCAATATCGGTTTCAACGCGGCAGGCATGGCTCAGTTGATCGACTCGGTCTACCCGAACGACGCGCGCATCGGCATCCCGCGCCTGGTGGTCGGGCGGGCGGTGCTGGCGGCCAGCAAACCGGATATTGCCATTCGACGGGCGATTGTGCCGCACCGCGCGGCAGGCTACAACCACATCATCATTCACGAAAGCGGCGAAATTTACTCGGTGGAGGCTTCAGCCCTGCAATTCGACATGCTCTACGCCCATGACGGCTACATGACGCACACCAACCACTATCTGACCGACCAGATGCGCGAAGTGGAAGACGGCCCGGAGGAATTGATCGCCTCTCGCGTGCGCTACCTGCGCGCCATGCGCCTGCTCAAGCAGGATCAGAAGCACACCATCAAATCGCTGCAGTCCATTCAGAAAGATCATGTCAATTTTTCCAATTCGATCTGCAATCATGCGGTCGATGACCATGACCCGCTCGACCGCGAGAAAACCATCAACGCGCTGGTGATCGACCTGACCGCGCGCGAAATGCACATTGCCTGGGGCAACCCCTGCCAGAACACCTATCACACCTACAGTCTGGATGAATGACCATGAAAATCGCACCCTTAACCTTAAAAGCCACCATCCGCAATTACGTCTGGGGAGGCCGCGCCCTGCAAGCGCTGGCCAGCCCGGACACGGCAGCCGAGACCCCGATCGCCGAAGTTTGGGCGGTTTATGAGCATAACCAGGTTGCCAGCGGCCCCTTTGCCGGAAAGACCCTGGCCGAAATACTCCAGGACCACGGCGATGAAATCCTGGGGACGAAGGGCAACGGGCGCTTTCCGCTGTTGATCAAACTGCTCGACTGCGCGCGCTGGCTCTCATTGCAAGTCCACCCCAACGACGAGATGGCCGTCAAACTGGAAGGGCCGGGTTTCATGGGCAAAACCGAGGCCTGGTACATCCTGGAAGCGGAAGAGAAGGCCGAATTAATTGCCGGCATCAAGGAAAACACCTCCGCTGAAGCGCTGGCTGAGGCCATCCGCGGCGGCGAAAAAATTCTGGAGTTGGTGGAGTATCACAACGTTGGCAAGGGTGACACGGTTTTCATGCCGGCCCGCACCATCCACGCCCTCGGGCCGGGATTGCTGGTTTACGAAGTTCAGCAAACCTCCGACCTGACCTATCGCGTTTTCGACTGGAACCGCCCGATGACCGGCGGGCGCGAGCTGCACATCGACAAATCGCTGGCGGTCAGCGACCCGCAAGCCCGCGGACAGATCCGCCGGGCCGGCCAGGCTGGCTCCAGTCTGATAACCTGCGATTACTTCCATCTCGAGCGCCTGACCGCGCCCGAGATGCGCGACACGCGCGGAGAAAGTTTCCACGCCCTGACCGTCATCAGCGGCCAAGCGCAGTTGCAGACCGAACACGGTGTTCAGACGCTCAAACAATTCGACTCGGTCATCATCCCGGCCGGGTTGGGCAAATATGAATTGCAAGGTGATTTCCAGATTTTGTGTTCGTCGGTGGGATCGTAGTAGTAGGGGCGACGCAATGCGTCGCCCCTACCTCGTCATACAAATTGTCCCCAAGACCAGAGAGCCTTTCCATCCGAAAGGCTCTTTTTTCATACAGACGGTATAATTCAGCCCTACCACGGAGGACCCCCCAAAATGACCCAACTCAGCGGCCCAGAAAAGGCCCGTTATGTGCAGGATATTTTTACCCGTATCGCTCCCCGCTATGATTTGATGAACCGCTTGATGACCGGCGGGCAGGATGTGCGCTGGCGCAAAGAAGTCATCCGCCGCGCCGGGCTGCAACCAAATGCCAGCCTGCTCGATCTCGGCTCGGGGACCGGCGATCTGGCTCGCGAGGCGCTCGCCCAACAGCCGACCGCCCGCGTCACCGCCGCCGATTTCACCCTCGAGATGATGCGCGCCGGGCGCAAACCCGGCGATGCTTTTGGCTGGTCAAGCGCCGACGCGCTCTCGCTGCCCTTTCAGTCCGCTTCCTTCGACGCGGTCGTTTCCGGCTTCCTGATGCGGAATGTTGTCGACAGCCTGCAAGCCCTGCGCGAACAGTTGCGCGTGCTCAAACCCGGCGGGCGGATCGTCATCCTCGACACCACCCGCCCCAAACGCAACCTGCTCAGCCCTTTCATCTGGATTCACCTGCACGTCATCATCCCGACCCTCGGCACACTGCTCTCCGGCCAGCGCGACGCCTACACCTACCTGCCCGATTCGACCGAAGCCTTCCTGAGCGCCGAAGAACTGGCCGCGCGCATGGCCGCCGCCGGATTCCGCGAAATTGGTTACAAACGCCTGATGTTCGGAACAATTGCCATGCACTGGGGACAGAAATAAATCATGACTGAAGAACGCAATCTCGAAAAAGCCGCCCTGCGCGGCGAACCGTCCTACGTCTGGCGTGCAGGGCAGAAACGCCGCCTGGGCATGATCCTGAGCGCAGCCGGGGACCGCGTCCGCGGCCAGATCCTCGAAAACGGCTGCGGCGTGGGCATGTACGTCGAACACCTGACGCCCTTTGGCGGCCAGATCTTCGGCCTGGAATATGATTTCGAACGCGCTGCCGAGGCCGCCGTCCGTTCTGCGCGCATTCTGAACGCCGCTGGCGAACACCTGCCTTACCCGGCCGCATCCTTCGACCTGATCCTGAGCCACGAAGTGCTCGAACACGTTGCCGACGACCGCCTGGCCGCCGCCGAGATGGCGCGCGTGCTCAAACCCGGTGGGCGGGCGATCATTTTCGTCCCCAACCGCGGCTACCCCTTCGAAACGCACGGCATCTACTGGCGCGGCAAATACCATTTTGGCAACATTCCGCTCGTCAACTATCTGCCGCGCCGCTGGCGCGACCGGCTCGCCCCGCACGTGCGCGTCTACTCGAGCAAAGACATGCAAGACCTGTTCGCGGGCCTGCCCGTGCGCGTTGTCGAACGCAGTGTGGTTTTCGGGGCCTACGACAACATCATCGCCCGTTTCGGCTCGGCGGGCAAATTCTTGCGTTCGGCCCTGCAATTTCTTGAGAAAACACCCCTGCAAGGCCTTGGCCTGTCCCATTTTTGGGTCGTGGAAAAACAATAAACGCCGAATTTTCAGACTTTCTCGAGATCCAGACCCGCACCGCCTGGGGACGGACCCTGGCGGAATTTGCGGATTGGTGCGCCCCTCAAGCCGGGACGCTGCTCCTCGACCTCGGTTGCGGCCCCGGCCTGCTCCCGGCGCTCTTCACCCGGCGCTTCGGCTGCCGCGCGATCGGCATCGACTACGACCCGGCCTTGCTCGCCGCTGCCCAGGTTCCCGTTGCCTGCGCCGACGCCTACTGTTTGCCATTTCCCCCGTCCAGCTTCGATTTTCTGACCGCAACCAACGTTATCTTCCTGTTGGGCGACCCACTGCGCGCCCTGCGTGAATGCCGCCGCATCCTGAAAGACGATGGCCGCCTGGCCCTACTCAACCCATCCGAGCATCTGACCGTTGCCGCCGCCACAGCCCTGGCTGAAGAGCGCGGACTGCAGGGCAAGAACCGCGAGTCCCTGCTCAGTTGGGCCAAACGCGCCGAAAAATACGGCTCCTGGACCGAAGAACACGCCCGGCAAATGCTGCGCAAAGCCGGTTTTGACCTGCTCGAAACAGCTCTCAAAGTCGGGCCCGGCTTCGCGCAACTGTCCAGGGCGAAAAAATCCTTTACAACTTAGGCTTATTTGTAACGTATAATTTGTCATTGAGCCGCATAGTGAAAGGATATTCCATGCCCCAGATCGACACGCTTGTCCAAAATTTTCTTGCTCAAAAATCGATCGCTGTGGTCGGCGTCTCGACCAAGCGCGAAACCGGCTGCAACCTGAGTTATGACAAATTCAAGGCCGCCGGGTACACCGTTTACGCCGTCAGCCCCAACGCGACAGAATTCCAGGGCGCCCCATGCTACCCCGACCTGAAATCCATCCCACAAAAACCGGATGCCGTCTTCATCTTTGCCAGCCCAAAAGTGACCGATCTGGTTGTGCGCCAGGCGGTCGAACTCGGCGTAAAGCACGTCTGGATGCACTGCATGATGGGAACCAAACCCGGCCTGGCCGCTGAAATGACCAGCGTCTCACAAGAAGCCGTGCAGCTGTGCCGCGAAAACGGCATCGAGGTCATCCCTGGCTCCTGCCCGGCCCAATTCCTGAATCCCGATTTCGGTCACAAATTGATGCGCGGTCTGTGGCGGCTGATGGGCAACATGAAAATCGAGCAGCCAGCCTGACCCTCATAAAAATGCGCCTTCATTCTGGCCTGCCCGCGCGGCAGGCCTGTTTTGTTTGGCCGAGCGTTTATAAAAATATCGCCAGAAAAAAACGCGTCCAAATTTTTGCGGTAAAATTACGGGACTTAATCTAAAGGATGTTTCGTGTTTGAAATTTTATTTCTAGGAACCTCAGCATCAGCGCCCTCGGCCCGCCGAGGGCTTTCGGCGTTAATCGTAAAACACAACGAGTTTCGTTTCCTGATCGATTGTGGCGAAGGCACCCAACGCCAGATCTTGCAATCGGGCATCGGTTTCAAGCAAATCAACCGCATCCTGCTCACCCACGGTCACCTCGACCACATTCTCGGCCTGGGCGGGCTGATGTCCACATTTATGCGCTGGGAATCGATCGAGCAGCTTGAGATATTCGGCGGCAGAAGCACCCTCGAACGGGTAAAGCTCCTGGTCAACGAGGTTGTTCTGGGCGGAAAAAAAGCCCCCATGCCGCTCTACTATCGTGAGATCGGCCCCGGCGTACTGATCGATGAAGATGATTTCACCGTCACGGCTTTTCCCGTCACCCACCGCGGCCCCGACTGCCTGGGATACTGCTTCGAGGAAAAAGCCCGCCGGCCCTTCCTGGCCGAAAAAGCGGATGCGCTCAGGGTGCCTTTTGGCCCCCAACGCCGGGACCTGGTCAACGGGCAGCCGATCACGCTCGAAGATGGACGCATCGTCAACCCCGAAGAGGTGCTCGGTCCGCTTCAGCGCGGGACGAAGCTGGTGGTGGTCGGCGACACCGGCCGCACCGATGACCTGCTCGAAATCGCACACGACGCCGATGGGCTGGTGATCGAAGGCACTTATCTCGATGAAGACGCTGAAATGGCGCGCCAGTTTGCGCACATGACCGCCCGCGGCGCAGCGGAACTGGCCTTAAAAGCCGGGGTCAAACAGTTAATTCTGACTCATATTTCACGCCGCTACCGTGAAAAGGATGTGATCGCCGAATTGCAGTCGATCCTGCCTACGGCAGTAGTGGCGCGTGACTTCGATAATTTCGCCATCAAACGCGAAATTTAAGTAATTCAGCGTATCTGGGGTTAAAGCAAGTGTCAGAGGCCAGGTAACATTACCTGTCATCTGACACTTTTAATTATCTTCTTCTTTCCGTTCTTAAATCCAGGTCGGTTCCTCGTAGACGCCAAATGCTTCTTTCATCACGCCAATCATTTCACCAAGGGTGGCATAGGCGCGGACAGCTTCCAGGATATAAGGCATGGTATTTTCAGTGCCCTGGCAGGCGGTCCGCAGTTGATCGAGGGCCTGCGCGACCCGGCCCGGGTCGCGCTCGCGGCGGACCTGCTCCAGCCGCGACAGCTGGCGCCGATAGCCTTGCGGGTCCATCGCCAGGATCGGCACAGAGGGGGTTTTCCCATCCACATAGGCGTTGACGCCCACGATGCGCCGCTCCCCTGAATCGGTTTCGCGCTGATACAGGTAGGCCGCATCCGAGATCTCGCTCTGGAAAAAGCCCTTGTCGATGGCCGGAAGCACGCCTCCCAGGGCCTCGATGCGTTGAAAATACGCATACGCCTGGGCTTCGATCTGATCGGTCTGGGCTTCAACGAAGAACGAGCCGCCCAACGGGTCGACAGTATTGGTCACGCCCGACTCTTCGGCAATGATCTGCTGGGTGCGCAGGGCGATCGTGACAGCATGTTCCGAGGGCAGCGCCAGGGCTTCGTCGAGACTGTTGGTGTGCAGGGATTGCGTCCCGCCCAGGACGGCCGCCAGGGCTTGCAGCGCCACCCGCACCACGTTATTTTCAGGCTGTTGAGCGGTCAGCGAGACACCCGCTGTCTGGGTGTGGAAACGCAGCAGCCACGAGCGCGGATTTTTTGCGCCAAAGGTTTCACGCATTTCGCGGGCCCAGATCCGGCGCGCCGCGCGGTATTTGGCAATTTCCTCAAAGAAGTCGTTGTGGGCGTTGAAGAAGAACGACAGGCGCGGGGCGAATTCGTCCACATCCATGCCGCGCGCGATGCCCCAGCGCACATACTCCAGCCCATCGGCCAGGGTGAAGGCCAACTCCTGGGCGGCGGTCGAACCGGCCTCGCGGATATGGTAGCCGCTGATCGAGATGGTATTCCACTGCGGGACGGATTGTGCGCCAAACTCCATCGTATCGACCACCAGCCGCATCGACGGTTCGGGGGGAAAGATGTATTCCTTCTGGGCGATAAATTCTTTCAGGATGTCGTTTTGGGTTGTGCCGCGCAATTGCTCGGGGCGCACGCCCTGCTTCTCAGCGGCGGCAATGTACATGGCCCAGATAATGGCGGCGGGTGAGTTGATCGTCATGCTGCAGGAAACCTTGTCGAGCGGGATCCCGTCCAGCAAAATTTCCATATCTTTGAGCGAAGAGATCGCCACACCGCATTTGCCAAATTCGCCCAAGGCTTCGGGCGCGTCGGTATCGTAGCCCATCAGGGTCGCCAGGTCGAAGGCAATGCTCAGGCCGGTCTGGCCCTGCGAAAGCAAGTATTTGAAGCGGGCATTGGTTTCCTCGGCGGTGCCAAACCCGGCAAACATGCGCATTGTCCACAATTTGGAACGGTGCAGGGTCGGGTGAACACCGCGCGTATACGGATACTGACCAGGGTGGCCCAGGTCGCGTTCATAATCCAGATTTTCGGTGTCGAGCGGGGTATACAGGCGGCGGACCGGTTCAGACGAAGTTGTGATAAATTGCCTGCGGCGTTCGGGCAGAACACTGAGCGCCCTGGCCAGGTCAGCCTGTTCCCAGTTTTTGAAGGAATCCTTCAACGCGGCCAGCTTTTGGCGATCATACATGGCTTTCTCCTCTTTTATCCGTTTGGCGAATATGGATAAATTATACCGTTTTACGAGGCGCTTTGCATGAGCGAGGCATTAAGAGTGGATTCTCAAAAGAATCCTGCATTTTCACAAAACAGGATTATAATAATCGTAATTTGTATAAAGATATTTATAAAACGGAGGCGCTAATGTTCATCAACCGCAAAGCCGAGCTGGAACTCCTGACCCAGTTGTATACCTCTGAGCGGGCCGAGTTGTTTGTGCTGTATGGCCGGCGCAGAGTGGGCAAAACCGAATTGCTGCGCGCCTTTTGCAAAGATAAACCCCACCTATTTTTTATTGCCACGCTCAGCGCAGACGGCGAACAGCTATCCACCTTTTCACAGCAAATCTGGGCTTTTACCCATCCAGAAACCCCGGCCGGTTTTACGTTTCCATCATGGGATGCGGCTTTTCGCGCGCTGGCAGACCTGCCAGGGCAGCCAATTGTCGTTCTGGATGAGTTTACCTATCTGATCAGCGGCAACAAAGCCATCCCGTCCATTTTGCAAAAAGCCTGGGATGAGCGGCTGAAGGACACCCGCATAAAGCTGATCTTGTGCGGTTCGTATATCGGCATGATGGAAACTGAAGTGCTGGGCTACCAGGCGCCGCTCTACGGACGGCGCACCCACAGCACCCTGCTTGACCCGCTCGATCTGCCTTCGGCGGCACAGTTTTTCCCAAGCTATACAGCAGATGAGCAGTTCCTGGCCTGGGCAGTGCTCGGCGGAATGCCCTATTATCTGCGGACTTTCAGCGATCAAAAAAATATTTTTACCAATATCCGCCAGCATATTCTGGATTCGCAAACCGGCGAGTTATTCAATGAGCCGCGCCTGCTTTTGATGGAAGAACTGCGCGAACCGCGCAATTATTTTTCGATCCTGCGCGCCATTGCCCAGGGCAATACCCGTTTGAATGAAATTGCCACGACCTCGGGGGTCGGCACGGTCAACATGGTCGCGCGCTATTTGGATCTTCTCCAGCAGATGCGCCTGGTTACGCGCCGCGTCCCGGCAACTGAATTTCAACCCGAGAAGAGCAAACGCGGCATCTATCAGATCGATGATCATTTTCTGCGCTTCTGGTTCCGCTATGTGCAGCCCAATCAAAGCTCCCTCGATCTTGGGCTGGCAGACGCGATCCTCGACCAGCGGGTGCGGCCAGACCTGGAGCATTTTGCCGCGACCGCCTTTGAGGAAGCCTCCCGGCATTACGTGGCCCGGCTGGCCCGTCAGGGCAAGATCCCTTTCGTGCCGGAGCGAATCGGGGCCTGGTGGGAGCGCGAGGCCGAGATCGATGTGCTTGCCATCAGCCGCACCGAAAAACAAGCCCTAGTTGGGGAGTGCAAGTGGTCTGTCAACCCGGTTGGGGTCAACATTCTGGATGATCTGCAGCACAAAGCGCATGCTCTCCTGCGGGAAGGAGAGATCGCGCAATTGCACTACGCGCTTTTCTCCCGCTCCGGCTTTACCCCGGCTCTGGAAGCGCGCGCACAGAACGAGAATGTTGCCCTTTATCGTGTCGAGGAGATCGTTGCCTTATGAGCACGCTCAACTTCCGCTATCCCTTTCGCAAATACCAGCGCATGATTTTGGCGCAGGTTGAACAGGCGCCCAAAGATCACAAATATCACATCGTTGCGCCGCCGGGAGCGGGGAAAACCATCGTCGGGATCGAGTTGATCAACCGGCTGGGCATGCCGGCAGTGGTTTTCGCGCCAACAACCACCATCCAGGCCCAGTGGAAAGACAAGGTGGGCATGTTCCTGGCTGATCCTGCCGGGGCAGATCAAATCACCAGCCTCGACCCGCGCCAGTTGGCAGACATCAACATCTACACCTACCAGCTCATCTCAACCCCCGGCGAAGAGCAGGAGCGCGAAGCCGAGATCGCCCTGCAAGAATGGGTGCAGGAGCTTTTGCGCGAAGGCCAATCCAGCAACGAGGCCGCCGCGCTGACCCGCATCGAGACCCTGCGCGAGAATAACCCGGCATCCTACCGCAGCGAGATCGCAAAACGCTACAAACGCGCCAAGCGCAAACTGCTGACTGCCAGCCCCGCCGAACTGGAGCGATTCCTGCACCCCAACGCGCGCGAGTTGATCGCCCGGCTAGTCAGGCATGGCGTGCGCACCATCGTCCTGGACGAGTGTCATCACCTGCTCGATTACTGGGCCTTGACCCTGCGCTATCTGATCAGCCAACTGCCTGACCCGCACATTATTGGCCTGACCGCCACCCTGCCCAGCCCCGAAACCGATGAAGAATACGACAACTACACCAGCCTGCTCGGCGATGTCGATTTTGAAGTCCCGACCCCGGCGGTCGTCAAGGAAGGCGATCTGGCTCCCTACCGCGATCTGGTCTATTTTGTCGAACCAAGCCAGCGCGAAATGGACTATCTCAACAACATCCAATCCGCCTTCGAGCAGGCCATCTCTGAACTGACAAAAACGCCACGCTTCCGCGATTGGGTGGCTGGCTTTCTGCGCCCCAGCCAGAGCGAAGACGAGTGGCGGGCTTTTTGCAGCCAATCGCCGCTTTTTTCGCTGGCCTGCATCCACTTTGCCCGCGCCCACAGCCTGCCGATCGCCCCGGAGCTGCTTTTGCCGATCGAAGCCGAAGACCCGATCACCGTCGAAGATTGGGCGTTGCTGCTCGAAAAGTTCGGGCTGAACGTGCTTAAGATCAGCCCGGACACTTTTGACCATCAGCTTTTTGAACGCCTGCGCAAGATCCTGCTGCCGTTTGGATTCACCATCACCGAACGCGGCCTGCGTCAGAGCCGCTCGGTAGGCGATCTGGTGCTGACCTTCTCTGAAAACAAAGACCACGCTGTGGCAGACATCCTGCAAAAGGAAAACGCCGTGATGGGTGAGCGCCTGCGGGCTGTAGTGGTCACCGACTTCGAGCGCATGTCCAGCGGCATTCAGACCCTTTCGGGCGTGCTTGATAAAGACGCCGGCAGCGCCCTGCGCCTGTTCCATCACCTTGCCGAACATCCCGGTCTGGGCGCACTCAGCCCGGTATTGCTGACCGGCAAAACCTTTATGGTGACCAAGGAAAATGCGGACTCGCTGCTGGGGGAATTTAACCGCTATATCGAACACAATCGCCTGCACGCCACCTGCCGGGCGCTGTCACCCAAATCGGGCAACGTGGTCGAGGTGGTGGGTGAGGGCGCTGATTGGGCCTCCCGCACCTACGTCCGCATGGCGACCGAACTCTTTGACCGGGGCGTGGTGCGCTGTCTGATCGGCACACGCGGAATTTTGGGCGAAGGCTGGGACTCGCTGACGCTCAACACGCTGATCGACCTGACCAGCGTCACCACCAGCACCTCCGTCCAGCAGCTGCGCGGACGGACCATCCGCAAAGACCCGGCCTGGGCGCGAAAAGTCGCCCACAACTGGGACGTGGTCTGCGTCGCCAAGCGTTTTCAGAAAGGCAGTGTCGATCTGAACCGGCTGATCGCCCGGCATGGAAGATATTGGGGGATCGTTGTTACTTCGCAGTTCCATCAGGTAATCGCCGATGTCGAAGCGATGAGCGGCGCGCTAACCAGCCAGGTTTTACCATCGGTGAGCACCAGCCTGACAACCCCGCGCCAGGCAAACCCAAATTCGCCGCTTGCGCCCGAACAAATTGGACGGGTGGTCAAAGGGCTGGCGCATGTGGATGCCCAACTGGCCTACGATCTGACTGTCAAAGAATTCAAGCACGTTAACTATCAAAAATACACCCGCCGCATGCTGGCGGCTGCCTCTGAACGGGACCGTACCTATAACTTATGGGGCATTGGGCAGGAATACAGCAATTTTAGTTACTCCGCCTCGCGGCTGGACACGCGTGACTTGAAAATCCGCACTGTGTTCAGCGTGGGCGAAAGCATCAAGCGCATGTTGCGCGAATTTATCGCCACCATTCTCTCTGGCACGTTGATGGTGCTGACACTGGCCTGCCGCATGTCACTCTCCGCTGCAGAAGCAGACCTGGGTCTGGCCCTGCTTTGCCTGGTGATCATTCTAGGATTCGGCACTTTTGGCGTTTTCCTGTTCAACCTGAGGGGCGCTTACAAAATTTTTCAAAAGCTGCTCGTTAACCAGCCCGTGGATGCCATTCTGCTGGATGTTGCCCGCGCGCTGTTCTTCTCACTGCGCGAAAGCGGACTTGTCAGCCGCAATCTGCAACCCGACTACCTGCGAGTGATCGAACAACCCGATAACAGTTACGAAGTCCTGCTCGATTACGCATCCCCCGAAGACGCAGCGACTTTCATCAAAGCCTTTGTCGAGATTTTTGACCCGGTGCGTGACCAGCGTTATCTGATCTTGCGAACCGATGAACGCTTGCCCAACCTGGTCTTCATGCCTTTCTGGCTGGGGCTGCGCAACTTCCTGGTGGAAAATGACTTTACCAGGCCAACCTACCACCCCGTCCCGCAGGTTCTTTCGACCCGCAAAGAACTGGCCCAGGTTTTTGCCACCTATTGGCAAAAATACGTTGGCGGCGGCCAACTCATCTTTACCCGCACCGATGCCGGCCGCAACATCCTGCTCCAGGCCCGTGCCCAACGTCGTCCGAAGGTTAAGGGAATGGCGTTTGAGCTGTGGCGTTAATTAACTGCAGGACGGGTCATCTTTGAAGACAATACTCCCGACGCCTGAGTGCTTGGCGCAGTACATGCGCTGATCAGCGCACAAGATCATATCTTCACCAGACAGGCGGTCATCCGGGAAAATGGCAACGCCCATACACCCCGAAAGGTAACGTTGGTTTTCCTGCGGCAAGTGAAGCCGGGTGGAAGTCAACCCCATTCGAAGTTTTTCGGCAACACTCAAGGCGCGCTCCAGCCCGGTCTCAGGCAGGATGATGCAAAACTCATCACCGCCGTAACGCGCGAGAAAATCCGAAGAGCGTAAAGAATGGCGCAAAGACTCAGAGACTTGCTTCAGCACGCTGTCGCCAATCGGATGTCCGAAGGTATCGTTGATCCCCTTGAACCCATCCAGATCGATCATAAGCAATGCAAAAGTGTGCCCATATCGATTTGCGCGCTCAATTTCATCGCGGATGCGCTGGTCAAGATGGCGGCGATTGGGCAAGCCGGTCAGGATGTCTGTCAGGGCTTCTTCCGTGGCGCGGGCATAGATATCAGCGCTGCGGATGATCGTGCTGGCGCGCTCGGCAAACAACTTCCCAACCGAGATCTCATCTGTTGAAATAACATAAGGCTGGTCCCAATACAGGCTGAGCGCGCCTTTATGTCCCTGGCCGGCATCCAAAGAAAAAACAGCGTAAGCCCGAAATTTCTCCCCAAAAATCAGATCCTGGACCGGGCTGGTCCGCGAATCTTGCCTGACATCTGGTATGACAAGAAAGTCGCGGTTTCGCAAAAGATTTCCGCCTGCCAACTGGTTAAAACGCCCGGTCAGCTGGTCGAGGAAATCATCGGAAAGACCGATCGAGTACTCACACTTCATCTTGCCGGTATCCTGCTGCAGGTGCAAGGCTGCCCGCTGAGCCTGGAGCAGGCTGCGAGCAGATTCAACGATCGAAGGGAGCAGGGTTGTGTGCTTCAGGTCAGAAACCAGGTCCGTGACCTGCCCGGCCATTTTCTCCAGCAGTTCCGCCCGATGCATGGCTTCTTCATGCAACCAGGTCCGCGAAACAAGCAGGGCCAGAATGTCAATTACCTGTTGAATTCGAGAAATTTCACAGGCAGAGAAATAATGTGGGATTTTGAATGCGACCAAAAGTGCGCCCAGGAATCGGTTATCGGGATTCCCAAACATTGGCGCAGCAAGCACAGCACACGAGTTGAAACTTGCCGCGACCCGTGGAGAGACATAGGGCGAACACAAGGCATTCTCTGCGATCACGAGTTTTCCGGCACGTTTGACCGAGCGTGTAAATGTGTTTTCATAGCTCGGAGTCGGGCTAAACCGCACATACGCTTCATGGACATCTCCATCTGCAGCCAGTGAAAACACCTGCTCGCTTTCTTCATCCCAACGGGTGATGTAAATATTGTCGGCTCCTAACAGCATCTTGATTTCATCGGCCAACCCAACGAACGCTGTTTTATCGTTGACATTGGCTATGGCGGTGCGCGACAATAAATTTAAGTTGGTCAAGAAAGTGTTCTCAGATTCGATCTCCATCCACCGCTGGCGAATTTGCCTTGGGCGCATCATAATCAAAATAGCATTCAAGATGAGCACCGCCACCACAAACATCATCACATCTTGATAGGATTGGTTCGTCAAGGACAGTCCCTGCAGCAAGTCCGGCAATCCGATCAGCGGCCTGCCCCAAATCTGGGCAAATACCATGCCCAGGTAAGAAAATATCCCTAAAAGACTAAATCCCAACAAAGCCAACGGGCTCAAAAAAAATTCCAGTGCGCCAAAATACAATACATATACCAACGGGAACAAGCTATAGGGCCCGCCCGTCAACCCGGTGGCAACAGTAATAAAGCCAATATCGATAAAAACCTGCCCATACAGCAAAAGCTTCATAACTCGATCTCCCCCCCATTTAGGCTTGCGATGTATCAAGCCGCGACAAGACCACTCAACTACCAACAAAGAGAAAAAAACAAGGCCTGTCGGAATCAAAACCCCAAAGAGCTCATGGCTGTCCCTTAAAATAAACCAGACAACCAACGCAAATACACTGCTAAACAACCAACGCAAATGATTAAATTTTTGTAACTGACCAAGGGTAATAGAAGATGTCACCACAGGTTTCCCTCACAGCCCCACGATATAACAATTATGCCCTAAAACTGCCAGTTTGAAAACTTACAGATTCAATTTCTGGTATACTCACTCCAAATTACCCACTAGGATTTTAGTCATGCCCCGCTTTGAAATAGATATAGACCCTTGCGAACACATCACCGCTGATGCCATTGGTGCGCCTGGCCAGCGTGTTTTTTACATTCAGGGCTGGCAAGCTGCGCGAACTGTGACCATCATTATCGAAAAGATCCAACTCCAGTCTCTGGCGATCGGCATTGAGCAATTTTTGGCGCAACTGGCCGAAGAAAACCCGGCCCTGGATGAAGCCTCTGCAGAATACTACGAAGAACAAATGCGCATCGCCCCGCCGGTGGAGCCCATTTTCCGCAGCGGCGAAATCGGTCTGGGATACGACAAAGATCGCGATCTGGTGGTAATCGTCACCAAAGAGATCCTGGCCGACAACGATGAACCCGAAGAAGCAGCCATCGTCCGTTTTTGGTGTACCCGTAGCCAGGCGCGCGCCATGGCCCGCTGGGGACAGGAAGTCGCCCAACGCGGCAGACCGGTCTGCTCGCAGTGCGGGCAGCCAATCGAGCCGGATGGCCACTTCTGCCCGAAGAAAAACGGCCACAAGCACTGAATCCCCGCCATGAACATCCGTTTTGAGCTTCTAGTTGGCCCCCCCTCGACAACTTTTCGATGGGGTAATATCCGCTACCTTTCCTGATATCGCACGATGAATTCCCGTCACATCGCCCCAAATTTGCAAGAGGCCTTTAGCTCCGGAACGCTCGAACTCCAGGGTCAGTTCACGCTTGGCTCGAACTACACCTTCCTGGTCGAGATCAGTCACCAGGGACAAACCTATGCCGGCGTCTACAAACCGCAAAAAGGCGAACAACCGCTCTGGGATTTTGCCGAAAACAGCCTGGCGGGGCGCGAAGTCTGCGCGTATCGGTTAAGCGAATTTCTCGGTTGGAGTCTCGTGCCCTACACCATCCTGCGCGCAGACGGTCCCTACGGCCCTGGCTCACTCCAACAGTTCATTGAATACAATCCCAACCAGCACTATTTCAACTTTAAACCCGAAGATAAAGCCCGCCTGCACCCGGTGGCGCTCTTCGACCACCTGATCAACAACGCCGATCGCAAGGGCAGTCACGTTCTGTTCGAAAAACGCACTCGCCATCTATATGCCATCGACCACGGCCTGTGCTTCCATACCGAAGATAAACTGCGCACCGTTATCTGGGATTTTGCCGGGCAGGAAATCGCAGAATCATTTTTGGGCGATATCCAGCGGATGTGCAACGCGCTCGCGCAAACCTCCGGCCTGGTTGCAGACCTTGAGCCTTATCTTACGCCCGAAGAAATTGCGGCCCTCACCGAGCGTGGACAGGGATTGCTGACCGAGGGTCGCTTTCCACAGCCCCCGCAGTACCGCCGCGCCTTTCCGTACCCTCCGGTATAAGTGCCGCACCCTAACAATCGGAGCAAAGCCCGGTCGAAGGACTATTCTCCAAACATTCACCCAAGCTCACCCTTAAGAGACCCCATGCCCCACTACAAACTAGCTTTACTCGGCTTCGGCAACGTTGGCCGCGCCCTGGCCGAACTCTTGCTAAGCAAGCAAAACGAACTCAAGCACGATTACGATATCACCTACAGTGTTGTCGGTATTGGCACCGGGCGGCGCGGGTTTGCCATCCAGCCGGCAGGCTTCGACCTGCCCGCGATTCTGGCAGCCACCCAAAACGGCCAATCGCTGGCTCCGTTCAGCGCCTTCCCAATTGAAAATGCCTTCGATTTCATCAAAAGATCGGGCGCAGACGTGCTGTTCGAGAATACCCCGGTCAACTACCAGACCGGGCAACCCGCCATCGACCACATCAAACTGGCGCTCGAGCAGGGCATGCACGTCAGCACCGCCAACAAAGGCCCGGTGGTGCATGCATCTCGTGAGCTGAAAGCCCTGGCCACCGAAAAAGGCCGCAAATTCTTCCACGAGTCGACCGTTATGGACGGCGCGCCAATTTTCTCGCTCTTTCGGGCGGCCTTGCCCGGCGCGCAGTTGCTTTCCTTCAAAGCCGTGCTCAACTCGACCACCAACCTGATCCTGACCCGCATGGAAGACGGCGAATCATTCGACGAGGCGGTGCGCTATGCCCAGCAAATCGGGATTGCCGAAACCGATCCGTCCGGCGATGTTGACGGCTGGGATGCGGCCGTCAAAATCGCGGCGCTGGCCAGCGTCCTGATGAGCCAACCCCTCCGACCCGACGAGATCGATCGCACCGGCATCCGCGCCATTACTCCTGAGATGATCCGGGCTGCCAAAGCCGATGGCAAGCGCTATAAACTGGTCTGCGCCGCCGAGCGGATTGGCGGCGAGATCCGCGGCAAGGTTGCCCCTGAGCTGGTCCCCGTCAGTTCACCAATGTACGGGCTGGAGGGCACAACCTCCATGATTCAGTTCAAAACGGATGTTCTCGGAGAATTGACCCTGATCGAAAATGATCCAGGCCCACAAACCACTGCCTATGGCCTGCTGGCTGACTTCATCAACATGGTCAGATAAATCAAAAAATATTCGCAAAACAGGTAAAATAGGCCGATGCGCTGGTGCAAGGCGTGACCAGTGTAATGAAAATTAAGGAGAAAAAATGAGTGACGTGTTAAGAGTTGAAGATGGGCAGGTTGTGTCGATGAATTACACCCTGCGTGTGGATGGCGAGATCGTGGATAGTTCCGAAGGACAGGAACCTTTGGAATTTTTACAAGGTGTGGGCAACATCATCTCTGGCCTCGAGAGCGAATTGTATGGCATGGCGATCGGCGAGAGCAAGAAAGTCATCGTCTCAGCCGCAAATGGTTATGGTGAATTTGACCAGGAGGCCCTGGTCGAGGTTCCAAAGGCAGAATTTCCGCCCCAGATCCCGCTGGAACTCGGCATTGAGTTGCAGGTGCGCGGGCAGGATGGTGAAACCATGCACGGGCACATTTCAAATATTGGAGAGAAAACCGTCGAGCTTGATTTCAACCACCCCCTGGCTGGCAAGGAATTACACTTCGATGTGACCATCGCCGGCCTGCGCGAAGCTTCAGACGAAGAACTGCTACACGGGCACGTTCATCAGGATGATCACGACCACGGCGAAGAAGAATAAAACACAAAAAAAACAGGCTCCCTAACTGGGAGCCTGTTTTTTCGCCTGCGCTCAAGAAAATAAAGGGGATAAAAATGCTTGTGCCTTTGGCAACATAGGGAAAGAACGATCAAGCGCGGCAGGCTTTTAGTTAAGGTGAAGGAATACTGGCGTTGATGTCTGAAAACATGTTGCCAATTGTTGGTCCCAAAAGCGATACGGCAGCGATGACAACAATGGCAACCAGCACCAAGATGAGCGCGTACTCCAACAGGCCCTGTCCGGTTTCTTTTCTGAACAACACAACCACCACCTCCTTGCTACAAAATATCGTGGATTCATTGTAGTCTTTCAGCCAGAGATTTTCAATCACCAACAAGGGCGATTCCGGTATCGCATAGCTTACAAATCGGACAGGATTCGCAATTTGGCTTGCGAGCATGGCAAATTTCACGCCCCAGGCGGATGATGTTCAGGTGGGCCGCGTAATAGGTCTCGGGTGGAAAAACAGATTCAAGGTGCGGGTGAGCCTGTTCAACATTCATTTTTTCGGGCCGCAGGCCAATCCGCCCGCTGACGCGATAAACATGGGTATCAACCGGAAAAGCCGGTTTGCCCAACGCAAAACACAGTACGATGGCAGCAGTTTTTGGCCCGACCCCGTTGAATTTGGTCAGCCAGGCGCGGGCTTTTTCGACTTCCCAATCGGCCAGGAAGGACAAATCGAGACTGCCTCGCTCAGTAGTAATCTCGCGCAACACCTGCTGCATGCGCGGGCCTTTCTGGTTGGCCAGCCCCGCCACGCGGATGGCATCCATCACGGCCTGAGCCGGGGCATCGCGGACGGCCTCCCAGGTCGGGAATTTGGAGCGCAAAGCATCGAAGGCCTTGTCGCGGTTAACATCGTTGGTGTTTTGGGAAAGAATGGTCGAAACCAGTTCGTCGATGGCAGGCAGCGGATTACGCCAAACAGGCTCGCCAAAAGCAGCCAGCAAGCTTTTATGAACTTCCAGAGCACGTTGTTTTAAATCATCGGTCATAGCAGCTCAGGAAAGTTCGAGTTGAAAGGCCGGGCGACTCTGGCCAATGTTGATTTTGCGGAAGTTATAGAGCTGTTTTCGCGGGCCAAAAGCGGCCAGTTTTTCAAGGTCAGATGCGCTCAAAGCGCCAAGCGATTGCAGAATCGCCAGCGAGACGCCCTGAAGAGCGCGACCTGAAGGGTCGCCATCGCTGATTTTAATGGCGATCCCGATGCCGGGTGAGTCCGCACCGAGCGCTCCGGGGAGCAGGCCAATGCCCTGGTAGCCCTCCGCGCCTCCTTTAACCACGATCCGCCCTTGGCCCAACTCCATTAAAAGAGTATCGAAGCGGTCCGGACCGGCGACCATGTTGGGGTAAGTGGTCATGGCACTGGTGATGGTGCGACAGGCTGCAGCCCGCTCAGCTGAGAAACCTGATGGGTCGCACAGGCGGGCATACCCAAAAGCGCCATTGTAAAGCGCTGAAGCAAAATTGGGCGCGGAGCAGCCATCAATGCCCAGCTCCACTTTTTCAACGGGTAGATCGCACATCTCGGCAAAAGCCTGCAAAATCGATTCCTGCACCGGGTTGTTCATGTCAAGATATGTCTGGATGGGCGCTCCGCGTATTTTGGCATGCGCCAGCATGCCGGTGTGTTTGCCTGAGCAGTTATGTCGATAGGGTGTGGGCAATTCGCCGCGCACTTTCATGGCATCAGCGGTCGCCTCGTGAAAGGGGTAGTGCATTCCGCACATCAGATCATCAACCGTGACACCGATTTTGGCCTGCATGGCTTTGATCGTGGCAACATGCTCATCGGTGCCGGAGTGTGAAGCGCACATGATCGCAATTTCATGCATCTCGAGGCCAAAGGCCTGATGCCCGCCGCGCTCGATAAAGGGCAAGGCCTGGAAAGGTTTGGCGGTGGAACGTAAAAAAGTGACCGCCTGCGGGTCACCCAACTGGGCAAGCAGACGGCCATGCGAATCGACAACAGCGGCAGCGCCAAATTGAATTGACTCTACGATATTGCCGCGCGTCACTTCAAAAACAGGCTGGTAGGGGCTGCTCACAAAATTATTCCTCTTCAGCATCAAGATTGCTGCTGGCAGGGTGATAACGGCGCAGGTAATACTGCCTGAGACCATGGCGCAAACGCTGGGTATATTGCTTCAGGCGATCGGCAGGGGTTTTGAGTGATGTCACCAGACCCGGAATAATGGCTTCAAGCTCATCCATCCCTTCCGGTGTTTTACCGATCGATTCCACCTTCTGGTGAATTTCTTGGATCAACACCAGTTGAGCTTCAACATCCTTCAATCCGATCAACCCGCCCCGGCTGCTGACGATCAGCGAGTTGCGATACTCAGAATTCAGGAACAACTCCAGTGAAGCGATCCATTCGACGAGGTTGGCATTGGCAAGGAAAGGAGGCTGGCCCTTAACCGCCATATCACCGATAAAGACAACCTTCGACTCGGGGATGACCACCCATACCGCACCAGATGCCGGGCCAGAATGATGCTCCAGAACAACAGGCATATTACTCCACTGAATGACCATGCGCTCAGTGAAAGTGATTTCAGGCGGAGCCCAGCGGATGGTTCCCAACCCGACCACGGCTTCCCAGTCTGCGCCAGTTTCTTCGGGCTGAGACTTGAAGGTATTGGGGCGGTTGCGGAAGGCCTGGGCGGTTTTTTCGTGGGCAATTACGGTGCAGTCCATGGCCCGCACGCCCAGGGTGCGGTCGGGATGCGAATCCAGATTGACCAAAAACCGTTCCACACCGCTGTTCAGGCTGAGCAAAGCCGCCCGCCACGAACGGCCATCTTCGGGGGAAGGTGGCGCATCGATTTGAATCAGGCCGTGGCCAAGGCTAATGGCTCCGAGCACCACGCCTGAAAATTGTTCTTCAATATAAACCTGGTCTGCGATAAGTTGCATGCGATGAAACTCCTTCTAAATAAAAGTTACTCTTTGTTGACAGGCAGAGTAAAGATAAATCTTGAACCTTGTTTCGGGGCCGGTTCGATCCAAATTTTGCCGCCATGCCCCTGCACAGCAAGTTTGCAAAAAGCCAGACCCACCCCCAGGCCGCTGGGGCCACCCTGTTTTTTGAGTCGGGTAAACTTGTCAAAAATACGCTCACGGTCTGATTCGGGAATGCCCGGGCCGTTATCCTGCACAGAAATTTGCACGCCCTGCGGGCTGGCCTGGGCAATGATTTGAATTTCGCTGCTTTCGGGCGAGTATTTGATGGCGTTTTCTGCAAGATTGATCAAAACGCGCCGGATCATATCCACATCCACAAAGACGGCGGGCAAATTGTCGGGAGCATCGATCACACAGCGCTGGTTGCGCCCCTCGGCAGCAGGCCTGACAGCTTCCACAGCCTCGGCGATCAATTCAGCGGGTTTGATGGCTTGCTTTTCACCGATCGGTTGGTTCTGTTCAAGACGATTCAAATCCAGCAGGGAGGCGATCAAGCGCTGAATGCGATCGATCGAATGCCGGGCAATTCGTAAAACCTGGTCGCCGCTTTTACGTTCGTCAGCCGGGATCATGGTATCGAGCATTTCAACGCTTGATACGATATTCGCCAACGGAGAGCGCAAGTCATGGTAGATCATCGCCGCAAGGTCTTCCCGCAGGGTATCCAGATCCTTACGGACAGTGATGTCACGGAAAATCCACTGAATTGACTCAACCTCATCAAACAGCACCTTGCGGGCATAAACTTCCACCGGGAATTGTTCTCCCAGTTTGTTGTAAAGGGTTGACTCGTAAACCACAGCCGATGAACCAATAAGCTCGAAACGCCTGCCCACTTTTTCAAAACTGACATCGTGCATTTGTTCAATCAAGAACTGATTAAGCTCATTCGTGCTGTAACCCGAGAGAACCGCAGCCTGGGCATTAGCTTCCTGAATGTAGCCATGCAGATCGCTGATCACGATCGGGTCGATGCTATCTTCGAAAAGATCCAAATAACGGCGGCGGACAGAATCAAGCCGCTCGTAAAGCTGGGAATTTTGAAGGATCGTCCCGCCAAGACTGCCCAGACCCGTCAGAACCAGCAAGGCATCGCCATCAAAGGTTTTACTGATCGGGTTGAAGACTTCCAAGACACCGATCACCTTCCCCTGGGCATGGATGGGTGCGCAGGCCATAACCCGCGCCCGGCCACCGAGCAGTTCAGCGTCAGCCAGCGGTGTATCAGCACCAATCACAGGGATAACCAGCCCGCGTCCATCGCGAGCCACTTTACCGGCAATCCCGCCCTTGGCCTGAATGGTCTTGCCTTTAATATAGTCCGCGCCATCGCCAAGCGCCGCGCGAAAAACAACATCCCCCGAAGGCTCTGAGATCAATCCAAGCGCCACCGTTTCAACCTGTAAAGCCTGGCGAGTCTGCACCAGAATGCGTTCAAACGTTTCTTCGATGCGCAGGGAGGCATTCATGTTGACCGCTCCCTCCGCCAGGGCAGTCATGACCCTGGCCTGACGCTGGCTTTCAGAGAAAAGGCGTCCATTCATGATGCTGATGCCAGCCTGATCGGCAATCGCCTGCATCAGCGCCATATTTTCAGGGATATAAGTGCCAGGCACCGGGTGAACCAGGGTCAGCACGCCCACCAGTTTTTCACGCGCCAGCAAAGGCACGCAAATCGCCGATTTTGCGCCAGAGCGCTCCAGAGCGTCATCTTCGCGGCGCAGCCAGCGCTCATCCTTGCTGGTATCCGGCACCAGGGCCGCCTCACGATTGCGGACCACCCAGCCAGCCAGGCCACGCTCAACAGTTTCCCTGAGTTGAACGGTCGTATTTTCGCGTACCTGGTTGCCGTACACAATCGCCGAATCAACCGCGCGGCCATTGTCATCCATCACCACAACACTGCCTCGCTCGCCGCCAACATTATTAATGGCAGAAAACAAAACACGCTGGAGCACAGTTTTTAAATCCAGCGCGGTGGCGAACTCCCGGCTGACTTTATACAATAATTCAAGAGTGGAGCGTTCATCTATCGACATACAACCTCGGTCATCAGGCTTGGCTATTTTGGAGTATAGCACAATTGGCTTTTTTCCTCACCTTCCAGGCCCAGGGTAGGATAAAATATTTCAATGCGATTTGTATCAAAAAACCGGGAGATCTTATGCCGCTAAACCGTGAACGTATTCGTGGCTTGTGCTTTGATGTGGATGGAACCCTCAGCGATACCGACGATTTGTACGTAAAAAAATTTGAACCGTTTTTTCGGCCTTTTCGCCCCATCCTTTCCAAACGCGACTCACAGTATGCTGCCCGCCGTTTCGTGATGTGGGCCGAAGCCCCCGGCAACGCCCTGATCGGCGTTCCCGATCGCCTTGGCCTGGATGATGAGCTGATGGCAATTGCCGAATGGCTTAACAAGCGGCGTATGCGGCCCCGAAAAGATTATCTTCTAATTGAAGGCGTTCGTGAAATGCTCGAAGCCTTGCGCCCGCACTACCCAATGACGGTCGTCAGCGCCCGCGATGATCACTCCACCCGCGCCTTCCTCGACCAGTTTGGCCTGACGCCCTTTTTTAAGGAAATCGTTACCGCTGTCACCGCCAGGCACGCCAAGCCTTACCCGGACCCGATCTACTACGCCGCTGAAAAAATGGGGATTAAACCCGAAGAATGCCTTATGATCGGCGATACCCCGGTCGATATTCGCGCCGGGAGATCTGCAAAGGCCCAAACGGTCGGCGTGCTCTGCGGATTCGGTGAAGAGGATGAGTTAAAAAAACTCGGCGCAGACATCGTCCTGCCGACCACCGCCGATCTGACGAATATCCTACTGCCAAAATGAACAGGCTCGAGATCCGCGATCTGGAGCTGATGGATTACCAGGCTGCCTGGGATCTGCAAAACGCGCTGGCGACAGAGATTGCGCGCGGACAAAGCCCCGCTACCCTGCTGCTGGTCGAACACCATCACACCTTCACCTTTGGGCGGCGCGGACAGTCCGCCAACCTGCTCTGGGACGAAGCCGAACTGACCCGGCGCGGCGCAGCTGTCCACTGGGTGGATCGCGGCGGCGATGTAACCTATCACGGCCCGGGCCAACTGGTTGGATACCCGATCTTAAAACTGACGGATAACGATCACGTTGGTTATGTGCGCCGCCTGGAGCAGGCCTTGATCCTGGCTCTGGCGCGCCTGGGATTGCCCGCCGGGCAAGTCAGCGGGTTGAGCGGGGTCTGGATCCAGGCCGAAATTGCCAGCCGCTGCGCGCGCTGCCTGCCGCAGCAGCGCGGCAAACCGGCCAAGATCGCCGCGATTGGCGTCAAAGTCGATGCAAACAATATCACCCGTCACGGGTTTGCGCTGAACGTGGCCCCGCAAATGGACTATTTCGAGGGGATCATCCCATGCGGCATCGCAGACCATCCAACCGTCAGCATGGCCGAACTGCTGGGCGAAGCGCCCGAAATGGTTGTGGTCAAGAGAGAAATTGCCCGCGCTTTTTCAGAAACATTTGACTTTTTATCTTAAAATCATTACACTACAAGCAGTTCTTATTCTTTTGGAGGAGAAATGGCTCAGTTTCAACTTGTTATGCACTCAGGGCCTACGCCGGGCAAAACTTTCCCACTGGAAGGCGATGTTTTGACCATTGGGCGCGAAGCCAGCAATGCGGTTGCCATTAATGATGCCGAAGTTTCACGAAAGCATACCCAATTGGTTTTCCAGGGCGGAAAATACATCATCACCGACCTGGGCTCCACCAACGGCACCTTTGTCAACGGGCAACGCCTGACCGGCCAGCATGTTTTGCAGCCGGGCGAAATCATCTCTCTCGGCGAACAGATCAGCCTGCTTTACGAGGTTGTCGCCCAGGTTGACCCAAATGCAACCATGATCTCGTCTGCAGCGCGCATGCCGGCTGCCGCCGCGCCGGCCCAGGCTCCCCAGCCAAAACCGCAGCCTCAATATCAACCCCAGCCACAGGTTCAGCCCCAACAGTACGCCGGTCACATCCCGGCCAGCCCGGAGCCTGAAGCGGCCTACATCCCGCCTCCGCCTGCCAAAAAGGGCGGCATGTCTCTGCCGCTGATCATTGTCATCATCGTCTTGTTCTGCCTGATCTGTTCCTGCACAGGCTTCTTCTGGTGGATCGACAGCACCGCGGCCTGGTGTGATTGGTTCCCATTCCTGTTCGGCGGCGCCTGCGGCGCATAGCTTCATAAAAATGTTCAAAACCGGAAATGAAGATATCATTTCCGGTTTTTGTTTTAATCGGCCCGCGCTTGCACCGTCAACTCCTATATAATTGATTCATCATTCACCCGGAGGAAAACCATGTCCCTTGATCTTTCAGCCATCCGCAGCCAGTTCCCGGCCCTTGACCGGCCAGCCATCTTCTTCGACAACCCCGGCGGGACCCAAATTGCCCGCAGTTCGCTCGACCGCATCACCAACTACCTGCTGAACTGCAACGCCAACCACGAAGGCGCATTTGCCACCAGTATCGCCTCCGATGCCATTCTGGAAGAAGCCCACCAGGCCATGGCAGATTTCTACAACGCCGCCAGCGCCGAAGAAATCATCTTCGGCAACAACATGACCACCCTGACCCTGCACCTCAGCCGCTCGCTCTCGCGGGACTGGAATGCGGGCGATGAAATCATCGTCACCCGCCTCGACCACGATGCCAACGTCACCCCCTGGGTGCTGGCCGCGCAGGACAAGGGCGTCAACGTCAACTGGGTCGATTTCGATGTGGAAGATGGCACGCTCAACCTCGACAGCCTGCAAAAAGCCCTCGAGCGCAAACCGCGCCTGCTGGCGGTTGGCTACGCATCCAACTCGCTCGGAACGGTCAACCCGCTCAAGAAAATCATCGAAATGGCGCACGCCGCCGGGGCGCTGGTCTACGTCGACGCCGTTCAATACGCCGCGCATGGCCCGATCGATGTGCAAAAACTGGATTGCGACTTCCTGGTCTCGTCCAGCTACAAATTCTTCGGCCCGCACGCCGGGATTTTGTTCGGCAAACGCGAGCACCTCGAGCCGCTCTTTGCCTACAAAGTCCGCCCGGCGACCAACGCCCTGCCCGGCCGCTTCGAGACCGGCACCCAAAACCACGAGGGTCTGGCGGGTGTGCTCGGCGCGATCGAATACTTCGAGTGGATCGGGCGCAGGTTTGGCTCAGAATATGAAGAAGGACTGGCCGAAGAAGGCTATACGGGCCGGGTCTTTGAACTCAAAAAAGCCCTGACCGCCGTGCACGCCTACGAGCTGGACTTAAGCCGGAGCCTGCTCTCGGCCCTGCAATCGATACCGGGGCTGAGACTCTACGGCCAGAGCGACCCGCTCCAGCTCGAAAAGCGCGTTGCCACCTTCTCCTTCCGCCTGCGCGACCTGCATCCGCGCCTGGTGGCAGAAAAGCTGGCCCAGGCAGGCATCTACGTCTGGGACGGCAATTACTATGCACTCAACATCAGCGAACGGCTTGGCGTGGAAGAGTCGGGCGGCATGGTGCGGGTCGGCGCGGTTCATTACAACACGCTCGAAGAAGTCGAACGCCTGCGCGAAGCCCTGCTCTCGATAAAATAAGGCCACCCAAATGAATCGACAAGAAATCATCGCGCAAACCGAAGCATATGTTAAAGAAACCCTGGCCGTCGGCGGCGCAGGGCACGACTGGTGGCACATCTACCGCGTCTGGAAGAACGCCCTGCACATCGCCCAAACTGAAACGGTGGATTTGTTCATCGTCGAGCTGGCGGCCTTGCTGCACGACATCGCCGACCACAAATTCCACGGCGGCGACGAGACGATCGGCCCCAAAACCGCCCGCGCCTGGCTCGAAAAACTGGAAGTCGAAGAATCAGCCATCGCCCATGTGACCGAGATCATCGCCAGCCTGTCGTTCAAGGGCGCCAAAGTATCCACCCCGATGCGCACCCGCGAGGGGATGGTGGTGCAGGATGCCGACCGGCTGGATGCAATCGGCGCGATCGGCATTGCGCGCGCCTTTGCCTATGGCGGCTCAAAAGGCCGCCTTCTGCACGACCCAAATGTGCCGGTGGAAATGCACGATTCGTTTGAAACTTACAAAAACAGTCCGGCCCCGACCATCAATCATTTTTACGAGAAACTGCTCCTGCTCAAAGACCTGATGAACACCGAAACCGCCCGCAAAATTGCCCAAGAACGCCATGCTTATATGGAAGGCTTCCTGACCCAGTTCTACGCCGAGTGGGAAGGGGATGCGTAAGAATATATGAATAAAAAATCAACCTACTGGCTCATCTCTTTGCTTCTAATCCAGTTTTTGGCAGGCTGCGCTTCGCCAACCCCAACCGGCACTTTGACGCAGACACCGGAGTCACTTGCAAGCCAATCGCCGGGAAATTTCACAGTTACAACCCATTGCCGGGAAATAATTGGCGGGCTGGACACCTTACCAGATTTAATCGGGACGCTTGTTTTTAGTAGCTACAATGCACTAAATAATAATGGCAACATGCTACGCATCGAACCGGGCGACAATTCTAGCGTGTCGTTTTGGAATCCACAGGCAAACACAATAACATCATTTGAATTGCCCGAGGAATTTTATTATTATATTTATGCAGAATCGCCAGACAAAGAGAAACTGGCGCTGACAGAAGGTAAAACGATAGAGTATTCAACGGATGTAGCCATTCTGAATCATGAAGGTAAAGAAGTTAAACGCATCGCCTTCCCCGAAGATTGGACATTTTTTAACTGGTGGGGAAATGAAAAACTGCTTTTCAGGCAATTCAGGAACCAAAAAAATGTTTCAAAGGATAAATTGGGGTTGGTTTCTATCAATCTTTCGGATGAGAAACGGAAGGTTTTGCCTTCAGACTTTCCGAATTTATATACAGATGAAGAATTCGTTGACTGGGGTGCGCTCACAGTTTTTAACCCTGCCGCCCCCCTGGTTCTTTATCCGAACCTTGAAAATGCAAGTAAGCCCACACTCTCAATTCTATGGGATTTGGAGAAAAATCAGGAGATGGTGCGAATCGCTGGCGGTGATTGGCCAGCCTGGTCACCGGACAATAGTCGGTTGTTGTTGGTGGTAGAGTATGACAAAAAAACTTCTGAATGGCACGATGAAATTACGCTCATTGACCAGGTCGGTGAACTATCCCGTTATACCTTTTTCACCGAATATTTTAAAAATGCCAGAATCAGTTCACCTGTTTGGTCTCCCAATAACCGCTATGTTGCTTTTTTGCTTGCCACATCGCTTCAAGATGAGAAGGCCAAACTCGTAGTTCTGGATACCGAGACATTGACGGCGGATTTGTTTTGCCAGGGCATCATTCCATTCCCTTTCAGACTTGATGATAAGATGGGTTACCTTCATTATGCAAGTTACCCAATCAATTCTGTGCGACCAATTTGGTCACCAGACAGTAAATATGTGCTAATTGAAAATTATGAGATAGGTATCAGTAGTGCTTTTCTATTTGATTTGGAAAACAATACCATCACCCAAATAACGATCGAGGGAAAACCTGTTGCCTGGTTAAAGTAGCTGGCAAAGAGAGAAAATCGTTTTTTAGCGATTCTGAGCCATACTCCCTTCCGCACGACTGCAAACATCCCGTACCAAGCGAAATGCGGCCACAATTTTTTAGAATGCCATCTTCCTTGACACTCTCTATCCCTGGCGTATAATTCCCATCAAGCAAAAACAAGCCCGGAGAAATTTCTGCAATCCATTTTCCAGAGAGCCGTCGTTCGCTGCGAGGCGGCAAATGGACTGAAGAAGCTTCCGCTCCGGCCTCCTGAAAAGGACAGTTGCTCTTGCAGGGATCGTGGGACAAATTGTCCCGCATCGTAAAGGAGCCGGGTTCGCCCGTTAGCGCGCAGACCGAGACCCCCATCCCGGCCTTCCCCCACGAGTGGGGGAAGGTGGCGAAGCCGGAAGGGGGTAAAAGCAGGTGGCACCACGAGCGCCCCCTCGTCCTGCTGACGAGTTGGGGCGATTCTATTAATAACCCTGGAGGTGCTCTCATGCTCGACATCAATCTCATCCGTGAAAACCCAGACCTGGTCCGCAAAGCCCTGCGCGACCGGCAAGACAACCCGGCCCCGGTCGATTCCATCCTGCAACTGGATGAAAAACGCCGCGCCCTGCTGGTCGAGGCCGAAGCGCTCAAGGCCGAGCGCAACGCCGTCTCGAAAGAGATCAGCAAGATGAAAGACCCGGCCGAGCGCCAGGCCAAAATCGAGGCCATGCGTCTCGTCGGCGAAAAAATCGCCGGCTTCGACAGCCAGGTCGCTGAAGTCGAGGCTGAACTGGATGCGCTTACTTCGACCCTGCCCAATATTCCCGACGAACGCACCCCGTATGGCGTTGATGACAATGAAAACGTGGTCATCAAAACCATCGGCGAACCGAAAAAGTTCGACTTCACCCCCAAACCGCACTGGGAACTTGGCCCGGCGCTGGGCATCATCGACTTTGAGCGCGGCACCAAGATCACCGGCTCGCGCTTTTACACCCTGAGCGGGGCCGGCGCGCGCCTGCAGCGCGCCCTAATCGCCTGGATGCTCGACCTGCATACGCGCGGACAGGGCTATCGCGAGCAATACCTGCCCTTCATGGTCAAAACCGCCACTGTTTACGGCGCGGGCCAACTGCCCAAGTTCGCCGACAATCTCTACAAAGACCACCAGGAAGACCTGTACTTCGTTCCGACCGCCGAAATCCCGCTGACCGGCCTGCACATGGACGAGATCCTCGACGAAGCCAGCCTGCCGCGCATGTACACCGCCTACACCCCCTGCTTCCGCCGCGAAAAAATGAGCGCCGGGCGCGATGTGCGCGGCATCAAACGCGGTCACCAGTTCGACAAGGTTGAAATGTATATCTACTGCAAGCCCGAAGACTCGGAAACCCTGCACCAGAAAATGGTTCAGGATGCCGAAGCGACCTGCGCCGGACTCGGGCTGACCTATCGCGTCAAGCGGCTTTGCACCGGCGACCTCGGTTTTGGCGCAACCCTGACCTACGATCTCGAAGTCTGGGCTCCCGGCTGCGACGAGTGGCTGGAAGTTTCCTCGGTCTCGAACGACACCGATTTCCAATCGCGGCGCGCCAACATCAAGTATCGCCCATCGGATGGCGGCAAAACCCGCCTGCTGCACACCCTGAACGGTTCCGGCCTCGGTCTGCCCCGCACCCTGATCGCCGTTATGGAAAATTACCAGCAGGCTGACGGCTCGATCGTCGTCCCCGAAGTTTTGCGCCCGTGGATGGGCGGCATCGAGATCATCGAGCCGTAGTTTGCATGGGTCGGGCAGTCCAAGCCTGAGCGTACTCGAAAGCTTGCAACCAACGGAACACGCCTACGTTATAATGCGTGTTCCGTTTTATTTTTAAGGAGTTGCCATGACAGATATGTCCTTACTCGGGTTTGCCTTCATCAAGGCGCTGACATTTGTCTTCATGCTGATCGGTCTGGGCGGGTTGATCATTCCCATTTTCCCCGGCATTATCATCATCTGGCTTTCGGCATTGATCTACGCGATCGTCTCAACCCTGGCCGGGACAATGAGCGGCTGGGACTGGTTCCTGTTCGCGCTGATCACCATCCTGGGCGTGTTTGGCACAGTGGTTGATAACATCATCCTGGCGGCCAAGTTGCGCCAAACCGGCACCCCCTGGAAATCGATCATCATTGCCTATGTGGTTGGGTTGGTTGTCAGCCTGTTCTTTACCCCATTGGTTGGCCTGCTGGCCACCCCCGCCGCGCTTTACCTGGTTGAATATCGCCGCCTGAAAGACCGGCCGCTGGCTTTTGAATCGACCAAGGCCTTTCTGATCGGCTTTGGCTGGACTTTCCTGGCCTTGTTTGCCATCGGTGGGACAATGGTTGGATTGTGGTTATTATGGGTCTTGTTATAATCCTGATAAGGAAATACAAACCATGCCATCCAAACCAAACACCCAGGGTAACGGAATAACCCAGCGCCTTGCGCGATTTTCGACCGAACTTGTCATCCCGCGCCATATCGACATCTGGATGCCGCCCGGCTACCACGAAGACGATCAGCGTTACCCGGTCATTTACATGCACGATGGCCAAAACCTGTTCGACCCGGCCCTGGCCTATGGCAACGTCGACTGGGCCGTCGATGAAGCCATCAGCCGCCTGATTGCCACCCGCGGCCTGAACGGCGCGATCGTGGTCGGCATCTGGAACAGCGAGTTTCGCTGGCAGGAATATATGCCCGCCAAACCGCTGAAAGGCCCGGCCATGAAACAGGTCCGTGCCGATTTCGCCGATTCAGCGGGCGGCCCCTCGATCGCGGATGCCTATCTCAAATTCATCGTCAGCGAACTAAAACCCTATATCGACGCGCATTTCCGCACCCTGCCCGGCCAGCCCGACACCTTTATCATGGGCTCGAGCATGGGTGCCCTGGTTTCACTCTACGCCATCAGCGAATATCCCGCTGTTTTTGGCGGTGCAGGCTGCATCTCGCCTCACTGGCCCGCCGGCGGAAATTTGCTCGTGGATGCCATGTCTGCCAGCCTGCCCGACCCGGCCAATCACAAACTCTACTTTGACTTTGGCACCGAAACCCTCGACGAAAGCTACGAACCCTTCCAGCGCCGCATGGACGAACACCTGCGCAGAGCCGGCTACGAAGAAGGCCGCAACTGGATCACCCGCAAATTCGAAGGCGCCGAACATTCCGAACGATCCTGGCGCGAACGGGTCGATATTCCGCTGGCCTTCCTGCTGGCTTCAGAATAATCATTCAAAGATGAATCAAAAACGGTCTTCAGCTGCGAAGACCGTTTTTCGTTTTATTATTTCTCGCTGCAAAAATCCCCGACTTCCACGTTGCCCAGGGCGCGGCGCAGGTCGGCGGATTTCAGGATGATTCCGGTGTTGGGCTGACCCGAGCCAATCGAAATTTCTTCGTGGATGAAAACCCCGCGGTCCGCCAGCACTCGCAGCCGGGTCGCCGTTGCGATCGGCGAAACCGTCCCGATGCGGTAGCCAGTCGCGGCCAGCACCTCCTCGTCGGAGGCCATGCTGACCCGCTTTTGTCCGAGATACTCCCTGAGCGCCGGCCACGAGATTTGAGCGGGACCCGCCATCAGCACCATCACAAATTCCCCGGCACGGATGCGAAAAACGATGCTGCGCACCACCTGCCCGGGAGTCTGCCCGCGTTCGGCCGCAGCCTGTTCGAGCGAAGTCACCTGTCCCTTGTGGACAAATTCGAGGTGCGGGATATTAATTTCCTGCAAGGCAATTGAAACCGGACTGGTCATGGGCGCGAATATACCACGAAAAACTTTGACATCTCCCCCTAATTGGCGTATAGTAAAAGCATCATAATCCACGGGAGGCTCCTATGTTGGCTGTTCGTATTCTTGAAGCTGGTGCAGAAGAAACCAGCCTGGGCTGGTTGGTTTGGGTGGCGCTGGCAGTTTTTTTGTTGATGGTTTTTCTGGGCTGGCTGATCGTGAGCAAAGGCTGGCTCAAAAAAGAAGATGAACCAGTGGCTGAAACGCATTCCCACGCAGATGAGCATGCTGCCGTACATGCTGAACCGGCCGCTGCCGACAACCTGGTCAGCCTGGAAGGGATCGGGCCAAAAGTCGCCCAATTACTGGCAGGCATCGGCATCACCTCCTTCGCCGGGTTGGCCGAAGCCGATCTGGGCAAACTGCGCGAAACGCTGGACGGCGCAGGCTACAAATATATGGACCCATCCGGCTGGGTGGAGCAGGCCAAACTGGCCGCCAAAGGCGACACAGAAGGCCTGAAAAAATTACAGGAAACGCTAAAAGGCGGCCGCAAGGCAGGCTAATCAACCCGGTCGCACAAAAACAAATCAATAGACTGACAGGGAAATAGGAAATCCTATTTCCCTGTTTGATTCTGCTGCCCGGCCAGGTAATCGCTGTAACCACCCAGGTGGCCGATCAATTGACCATCTTCAATGGTCAGGATGCGATCCACAGTGCGGTCGAGGAAGTAACGGTCGTGCGAAATGACCAGCACCGTGCCGACAAACTCGGAAAGCGCATTTTCGAGCACTTCGGCCGAGGCGATATCGAGGTTGTTGGTTGGCTCATCGAGCAGCAGGAAATTCGCGCCCGAAAGCACCAACAGCGCCAGTTGCAGGCGGCTGCGCTCACCGCCCGAAAGCTCGCCGATCTTCTGCTGGCCTTGCTGGTAGCTAAAAAGATAACCCAACAGGAAAGCCACTGCCCGCGATTCGCTCATGTTGCCCGCATAGCGCACGGCATCGATCAGGGTCTGGTTGAAATCGAGGGTTTCGTGTTCCTGGGCATAATAGCCAACCTTGACGCTCGGCCCGATCCGAATTTCACCCGCTTCGGGCATCTCCTTGCCCAGGATCAGGCGCAGCAAAACAGATTTTCCCGACCCATTGGGGCCGATCAACCCGATGCGTTCGCCATGCCAGAGAGTCTCTTCGACGCCATCCAGAATGCGGCGCGGGCCAAAACTTTTTTGCAGGCCGATCAGTTCAAGAACTTTGTTCGAGCCACGCCAGCCACTCAGTTTTAGGTCCATGCGGCGGCGCTCGGTGATGGGCTTGTCCATTTTGTCCATCTTGTCGAGCCGGTTTTGCATGGCTTTGGCGCGGGCGGCAAATTTTTCGTTGTCGTAGATCCGGCCCCACAGCGCCAAACGTTTGATCGAGGCTTCGATACGGCCAATTTCGCGCTGCTGAACATGGAAAAGCTCTTCCTGGCGCGCCAGGCGTTCTTCCTTGTCGAGCATGTAACTGGAATAATCGCCGGTGAAGGTGCTGATCTTGCCATCTTCGATCTCGGCGATATGGGTCACAACCGCGTCGAGCAGGTAGCGGTCATGCGAGACGATGACGACCACGCCGGGATATTCGCGGATCAGTTTCTCAAGGTAGGTTTTGCCGGGCAGGTCGAGGTGGTTATCGGGTTCGTCGAGCAGCAAAACGGATGGACCTAACAGCAGGAGGCGCGCCAACCCGACTAGTTTCTTCTGTCCGCCGGAGAGCACGCTGAGGGGCTTGTCGAGGTCGCCTTCGGGCAGGCCCAGCCCCAGCAACAGCTGCCGGACGCGGGTCGGATAGCCGTCGCCGCCCAGCGCGGCATATTCTTCGAGCAGCTTCTCGTGGATAGCCAGAGTCCGCTCCAGCGTGTGGGGGTTTTCGTAAACAGCGGGCAGGCCCAGGCGCGATTCGACTGTCTCCAGTTCGGCAAGAATCTGCGCCAGACGCGGATTGCCCTCCAGCGCGGACGAAAGCGCGGTCTGCGACATATCCAGCTCAGGCTGTTGGGATAAATAGCCAACGCTGACGCCGCGCGCGCGCACGACAGCCCCGCCAGGTTCCGGGCTGTATTCTCCGGTCAGCAGTTTGAGCAGAGATGATTTTCCCGCGCCATTCGGGCCGATCAGGCCAATGCGCTGGTCGTGCTGGATCTCCCAGTTGAGTTTACGAAAGATGGCTTTGGCGCCGAGGATGAGGCTGGCGTTGGAGATGCTGAGGCTGATCATAGTGGTTCCTTTGATGATAACAAAAAAGCGCCGCAGGAGAACTCCTGCGGCGCGGTGGATAATAACGATTGACTTTTGGGTCAGGCTTTCCGGGCTACAGGCGCGATTCGAGGAAGCTCGACGAAGGTAAAACCGCGAAACGAAGCAAAAATGGGTTGGGCAAGACGGAAGGCGTAGATCATAGCGGCAGGATTATATCACAAGAGTTTGGGCTGAAAAGCCTGCGGCTTGCGCAATTGAAAAATTTCCTTGCGGCTTTATGCTGAATATGTTAAAATAGGTCTGTTCTACCAATACCGCACGCACCGAAAAGTGGGCAACCCCCACTTTTCTGCTTGTAATGACCATTTGTTTACCTAACCGGGAGTACGCGTACGATGAAAAACGAGTTTATGCTGGCTTTCAATGATGTGCTGGAAGAGAAGCAATTGCCAAAGGAGATCATTCTCCAGGCGATTGAGTCGGCCATGGTGTCGGCTTATCGTCGGGCGGTGAATGCTTCGAGCGCGCAGCAGGTCGAAGCCAAGGTGGATCCTGAAACAGGCCATGTCACCATTTACGCCGAGAAGGAAGTCGTCGAGGATGTGGTGGATGACCGGACCGAGGTCTTGTTTGAACAGGCTCGCAAGGTCAACCCGATCGCTCAGTTGGGCGATATGGTGATCGTCGAGACAACGCCCAAGGATTTTGGCCGCGTTGCCGCCCAGACCGCCCGCCAGGTCATCCAGCAGCGCATCCGCGAGGCAGAGCGTAACGCGCAAATGAGTTACTTCGAACGCCAGTTGGGTGAAATCGTCAGCGGTGTGGTGCAGGCTGTCAACAACCAGGCAATCACGATCGGTCTGGATATGAAGGCCGAAGGGGTAATGCCCGCCAACCAGAAAATCCCCGGTGAAAAATTCCGCGTTCACGATCGCATTCGCGCGATCATTGCCGAAGTCAAAGACGGTCCGCGCGGCCCGCAAATCGTGCTTTCGCGCGGACATCGCAACTTCCTGCGGCGTTTGCTCGAAACCGAAGTGCCTGAAATTTATCATGGCATTGTTGAGATCCGCGCGATTTCGCGCGAACCCGGCCAGCGCGCCAAGGTAGCCGTCTCGGCGACCCAGGCCGGTGTAGACCCAGTTGGCGCCTGTGTGGGCGTCAAGGGTGTGCGCATCCAGGCGATTGTTAAAGAATTACACGACGAAAAAATTGACATCATCGAGTGGAGTCCCGACCCGGTGACGTATATCCAGAAAGCCATCAGCCCGGCGCGTGTTTCAGGCGTTTACCTGACCGAAGCTGAAAAAACCGCCACCGTGGTGGTGATGGAAGACCAGCTCTCCCTGGCGATCGGCCGCGATGGACAGAATGCCCGTCTTGCTGCAAAGCTGACCAACTGGCGCATCGACATCAAATCGGTGGTCGAGGCCGCGTCAGACGCCTTGCATCGCGTCCAAACCCAGGCCGATATGGTGGCAATCGCCGAAGCCGAGTCGGAAAAAGTCGGACAAATTGCCGATGTTCTGCAAAAGAAAGCCGACAGCCGCCCACTTGCGCCGGAAGAATATACCCTGCTGGCCCAATTTGTTGACCGCATCGAACGCCGTGTGGTCGAAGGCCAAAAAGCTGCCCAAGAGGCCAGCCTCGGTAAACTGGCTGAACTGCGCGCTGAGATCGGCGAACTGGCATTTGAAAATTCACTCGAGGTGCTTGGACTGCCGGAGCATGTTTTCAACATCCTGACCGAAGCCGAATACCGAACCGCTGGCGATCTGTTGCTGGCGATGAAGGCCAGCCCCGAAAAAGTCTTGACCCTGCCGGGTATCGGCGCCAAGGCTATTCAGGCGATCGAAAAAGCGGTTGCAGAAGCGAAGTTCGAAGTCGAAGCCCCGGCTGTTGCTGAAGAAGTTGAAATCCCCGCCGCTGTAGCGGTGGAAACCCCTGTCGAGACAGCAGTAGAAGCCCCGGCAGAGGTTGAGTCCGAGCCGGTGGCGGTTGAAGCGGAAGTCGAAGTCGAGGCTCCGAAACCGACCACAGAAGAAGAACCCGAATCAATGTCCTTTGAAGAAATGTTCAAAATGCGCCCCGAAGCTGTTCGCCCTGCGGAAGAAGATGATCCGGATGGCAAGAAGAAGGGTAAGAAGGGCAAGAAATCAGTTGCCCTGGAATTCGACGAATCTCGCGGAGAGGTCGTTGGCCGCAAGAAGCACAAACGCGGCGATGGCTGGGATGATGATTGGTAAACCCGGATACAAAGTTCAGAATATCTATTTGGTGTTGAGGTGAGCAAGAAAAAGGGCAAACCTGTAAAACATATTCCACAGCGAACGTGTGTTGGCTGTCGCACTGTGCTCGAAAAACGGGGCCTGGTGCGTGTGGTGCGGACACTTGAGGGGATACAAGTGGACCCAACCGGGAAATTGGCCGGACGGGGTGCATACCTGCACAACCAACACGCCTGTTGGGAGCGCGGATTAAAAGGGGCGTTGGCAAACGCACTAAAAACGCCCCTGAGCGCCCAGGATCGGCAAAGGTTGGAAGAGTTCATGTCCACCTTACCCGAAGAAACCGCCAGTGAAGTGAGTGGTTAAACATGTTGTCGTAACGTAGCGATTTTGCTCATGCGGCCCAGTTTGACAGACTCTGCAACGGCGGGATGCAATTATTTGTTGGAGGTGTCACAATGAGCGAAAAACGTATTGAACTCCCGGCGGGCATATCTGTCCGCGATTTATCTACCAAACTAAAAGTCAGCCCAATCGACATCATCAAAAAGCTAATGGCCAACGGGGTCATGGCAAGCATCAACCAGATGGTTGATTTTGACACATCGGCAATCGTGGCCGCTGAATTTGGTTGGGATGCAGTTCCAGAATCGGCAGATGAAGAAGAGGTGCTCGAATCTGGCGAGTTGCCGCTCTGGCGGCAAAAGATCGCCAGTGAAAAAGATGGCGATCTGAAGTCACGCGCACCGGTGGTCACCATTCTGGGGCATGTCGATCACGGCAAGACCTCCCTGCTCGATGCCATTCGCCAAACCGAAGTTGCTGCCGGCGAAGCCGGTGGTATTACCCAGCACATCGGCGCATACCAGGTTGAAAAAGAAGGCCGTTTGATCACCTTCCTCGACACCCCCGGACATGCAGCCTTTACCGCCATGCGGGCGCGCGGCGCGCAAGGCGCGGATATTGTCGTGCTGGTGGTGGCCGCCGATGATGGCGTCATGCCCCAGACCAAAGAAGCGATCGCCCACGCCAAAGCAGCGCGTGTGCCGATCATTGTTGCGCTCAATAAAATCGACCGGCCGAATGCCAATCCCGACCGCGTCAAACAACAACTGGCCGAACAGGAACTCGTGCCCGATGATTGGGGTGGGGACACAACCGTTGTGCCGGTCTCAGCCAAACAAAAAACAGGCATCGAAGATTTGCTGACCGCCATCCTGCTGGTTTCGGATGCTTCTGATATTCGCGCCAACCCGCAAGGAAAAGTAATGGGCACGATCATTGAAGCCCAACTCGAAAAAGCCAAAGGTGTTCTGGCCACCCTGCTGGTCCAGAACGGCACTCTGAAAAATGGCGATGTTGTCGTAGCCGGAACCGCCCATGGGCGTCTGAAAGCCATGTTCGATTATCGCGGCAAGCCGGTCCAAAAAGCCGGGCCATCCACCCCGGTACGCGTGATGGGGATGACCGAAGTCCCTTCGGCTGGTGATGTTTTTGAAGTGTTCGCCAACGAAAAAACCGCCCGAGATGTAGTATCCAAGCGGCTCGAAGTACTCAAAGAGCAAAATATATCTTCGAAAATGTCATTGGAAGATCTGTTCGCCAAGTTTAAAGCGGGCGAGGTCAAGGAACTGCGCCTGATCCTCAAGGCAGATGTTCAAGGTTCGCTTGAGCCAGTGATGAAAGAAGTCAACAGCCTGTCGACTGGCGAGATCGCGATCAAGGTTATCTATGCAGAAACCGGCAACATTGGCGAAAACGATGTCATGCTGGCATCCGCTTCGAAAGCCATTATCGTGGGCTTTAACGTTCAGGCCGATGTTTCAGCGCGACGCCTGGCAGAAGCCGAAGGCGTGTCGATCCGCCTGTACGATATCATTTACCGCCTGACCGAAGATATCGAAAAAGCGCTCAAGGGTATGCTGCAACCAGCGTTTACTGAAACGGTGACCGGCAAAGCCAGCGTTCTGGCAGTCTTCCCGGTTTCAAAAGTGGGTAAAATTGCAGGATGCCGTGTGTTGGAAGGCGAAATTCGCCGCAACGGCAAAGTCCGCATGTATCGTGGGACCGACCTGGTCTACCAGGGCGAGATCTCATCACTCAAACACGAAAAAGATGATGTGCGTGAAGTACGTCACGGTTTTGAGTGCGGTATCAACCTGAAAAACTTCAACGATGTTGAAGTAGGCGATATTATCGAGTGCTACACACTCGAAAAATCAGCATAGTTTTTTGTGCTGTTGAAAGTGAAAGAATAAAATGCCATCTGGAGTTCGTTTACAGCGTATTTCTGACCGCGTCCGCCAGGAACTCTCGGCGATGCTTCTCAAAGAAATCAATGACCCGCGCCTGGCACAGATTTTTGTGACGGATGTGACCATTGACCGTGAGCTGGCCTACGCAAATATCTATGTTTCAGCGATTGAAGGCGCCTCGCGCTCGAAGGAAATTCTCGAAGGATTGGAGAGCGCCAGCGGATTTTTACGCCGCGAACTGGCGGCGCGCGTCGATCTACGCGCTTTTCCACGTCTGCGCTTTCACTGGGACCCAACCCCTGAAAACGCCGAGCATATGGAACGCTTGTTCAAGCAGTTGAAAGATGAAGAAAAAAAATGAAACAAAACGGGGATGCTGCCATCTATCTGGCACTCCCCGCTTTGTTTTTGGAGGCAAATGACCACTGAAATACACCAGGCCATCCGGGAAAAACTGGCAAAAGCAAAAAACATTCTGATCGTTTCACACGTTCGCCCGGATGGCGATGCGATTGGCTCCCTGTTGGGGCTGGGATTAGCCATCAAAAATGCAGGCAAGGCCGTTGAAATGGTGCTGAATGACGGCGTTCCGGCGCTCTTCACGCACCTGCCCGGCGCGGAACTGATAAAAACCAGCCCCAAAGTCGATTTTGATCTGTTCATCACCGTCGATTGCGCCGATTTCAAGCGCACCGGCCCACAGTTTCAATCGATGCGCAAACCCGATATTAATATCGATCACCACGTCACCAACGAAAAATATGGTGAAATTAACTGCATCGTACCCGATGCAGTTGCAACCTGCGCCATCCTGACTGACTGCATCCCCCTTTGGGGTCTTGACATCGATAGGGATGTTGCGGCATCATTAGTAACCGGGATTGTTACAGACACACTCGGCTTTCGGACATCAAATACCAATCCAGCCTGCCTGCGCCAGACCGCGCGCCTGATGGAAACCGGCATCGACATGCCCGAATTATACAATCGTGCCCTTAACCGCCGAAAAATTTTCAGCGCCCGCTATTGGGGAGCCGGGCTTTCGAGCCTGAAAAGCGAAAATGGCATTGTCTACGGCACGCTGACCCTCGATGACCGCCAGCGCTCCGGCTACAGCGGCAATGACGATGGCGACCTGATCAACATCATCTCAACTATCGAAGACCACACAGTGGGTATGATCTTTGTTGAACAAACTGACGGACATGTTAAAATTTCGTGGAGGGCTTTGCAACCCGGGATCGATGTTTCGCCCATTGCAAAACACTTCAAAGGCGGCGGTCATCCTGCCGCAGCCGGGGCAGATATTCCCGGCACGATGTCAGAAATTCAACCGTTGGTGCTGGACAAGACTCGCCAAATGTTAAATCTTTAGTTTTCCAAGGGGAGTACGACTCAGGAGGCTACACGCTACATGGATACCCAGGAACTTAAAAACGCAATCTCAGGTGTGCTTGTTATCGACAAACCGATCGGAATGACATCTCACGATGTTGTACAGGCTGTGCGCAATGGCACGGGCATCCGCCGCGCCGGACATACCGGCACCCTGGACCCGCGCGCTTCGGGTGTGCTGGTCGTCTTGCTTGGCCCGGCAGTTCGCTTGAGCGAATTTGTCTCAGCTTCAGACAAGCGTTACCAGGCCATCATCCGCCTCGGCGCATCAACCGACACCTTTGATGCCGATGGTCGTTTCACCCAGCAAAGCAGCACCCCGGTCAACATCACTGAAACCCAGTTCGAAACAGCGCTTAAGAATTTCGAAGGCGAGATCGAACAGACCCCGCCGCCCTATTCTGCCGTCAAAGTGCAGGGGCGCCGCGCCTACGACATGGCCCGCAAAGGCGAAGAAGTTGAACTCGCCCCGCGTAAAATCACTGTCCATCATCTCGAAGTGCTCGAATGGGCGCCCCCTGAAGTTGTGGTTGATGTTCACTGCTCGTCCGGCACCTACGTCCGCTCGCTGGCAAATGATGTCGGCAATGTGCTCGGCTGCGGCGGTTACCTGGTCGGGCTGCGCCGCACCAAAAGCGGACGCTTCTCGCTGCGCGACGCCATCCCCTTGCGCAAATTGCAAGAAGCTTTCACAGCCGGCAACTGGTACCAGTACCTGATTCCCGCCGCCGAGGCCCTGGCCGACTGGCCCTCCGTTGAACTCGACCCAGACCAGGTTGAAGCCGTCAAGCACGGGCATCGCGTTCCCGCCCCGCTGGATGTGCATACCGTTGGCGACAATTTCGTGCGCGGCGTCAGTATGGCCGGCGAACTGGTCGCTCTGATGCAGCTCGACACCGAAACTCAAGAACTACAACCTAAAAAAGTATTTTTCTCTTAACGGTTAAAACCACTTTATGCCACATATCACATCCCTGGAAAGCCTTCACCTGAATGGCGCCTGGCTGACCATCGGTGTTTTCGATGGCGTTCATCGCGGCCATCAGGAGATCATCCGGCAACTTACGGCAGGCGCCCATTCCAACGGCGCGCCTGCCGTTTTGCTTTCTTTTGCGCCACACCCGGCAGTTGTTTTTGGCGCAACAGACCTGAAATGCCTGACCACCCCCGAAGAACGCGCCGAAATCATCCAGGCACTCGGCGTTGACTACGTTATCACCCAAACCTTCGATAAAAATATTGCCAGCCAGACCGCAGAAGAATATATGGCCCTGATGGTGCGCCATCTCGGGTTAAAAAAACTGCTGATCGGCTACGATTTTGCCCTGGGCAAGGGCCGAGCCGGAAACTACGAAAAACTAACCCAAATTGGGTTGGAATCGGGATTTGAAGTGATGCGAATCGAAGCCATCCGCTTCGAAGACGGGATCGTCTCATCGAGCATTATCCGCCAACTGCTCACAGACGGAGACGCGGCCGGGGTCGCCGCCAAACTGGGGCGCTACTATGCTCTGAGCGGCCCCGTCAACCCCGGGGACGGGCGCGGGCGCACAATCGGCATCCCGACCGCCAATGTCGAAGCCCCCGCCGATAAGGCCCTGCCCGCGAACGGCGTTTACGCCTGTTATGCCTGGGTGGACGGTCAAAAACACCCGGCGGTTACCAATGTCGGGGTGCGGCCCACCTTCGACAGCGGGAAAAACATTCCGCGCGTCGAAGCCCACCTGCTGGATGCCAGCGCCGACTACTACGGCAAAACCATGCGCCTGGAGTTCGTCGAGCGCTTGCGCGGCGAACAAAAATTCTCTTCGATCGAAGCCCTGGTCGCCCAAATCCATGCAGATATTGACCAGGCACGGAAAATTTTATCGCCATGAAAGCCACAAAAACCTTACCCGAAAACTATGCCCTGGCCTGGGAAATGGACGTTGAGAAAGATAAACGTCAGATGTGGCTCTTGCAAGTGCTCGGACTGCCCTGGGCCCTACTGGTGCTGTTTTTTTTGGGCTGGTTCACGCTGCGGGTGCGCCCCGAAGTCATTGGCGCAGACCCGGGTGAAGTTTCGATGGGGATTGTCCTGGCCCTGCTGCCGGTAATGGGCATCAGCATTATGCTGCACGAACTGGTGCATGGCGTGTTTTTCTGGGTTTTCACCCGCGAACAACCACGCTTCGGGTTCAAGCTGCTTTATGCTTACGCAACTGCCCCTGGCTGGCACTTTTCCACATCCTATTACTGGCTGATCGGCCTGGCCCCTCTGATCCTGCTCACCGCGATTGGCCTGGCCATGGTTCCGTTGGTGCCGCAAATCCTGGTTTATCTACTGCTCTTCGCCATCTTCACCAACGCCAGCGGAGCAATTGGTGACCTGTATATCGTCATTCTCCTGGCGCTTGAACCGGCCGGAACACTGGTTGAAGATCAGGGGACAGGCTTTCGCGTCTTTCGGCGTTTGAACTGATTCGGTAACGGAATGCAGCTAGCGGCGGGCGCGTTCCGCCGCTACTTTTTTAACGGGAGAACGTAAATGAAACTGCATCCGCATTTTTAAGCGGAGAATTTTCGGAGGCTACTATGTTAAAAAAATTGTTTTTTATATCCCTGATCCTGGTGCTGACCCTGAGCGCTTGCAGTGTGCGCGTCAACACCCAAAAACAAACTCTCGGCCCTGATATTGTCGATGAGATCTCGATCGAGAATCCCGAGGCTGAAACGGCGTTCCTGACGCTGGAATTTGGCGCAGGCAACCTGCGGCTTTCTCCCGGCACTGACAAGCAGCTGGTCAACGGCACGGCAACCTATAACATTGCCGATCTGAAGCCGATCGTTACGGAAGATGGCGAAACGGTCAAGATCCACCAGGGCGAATACAAGATGGAAACCTGGCCCAATTTAGACGGCGCCAAAAACGAGTGGGATCTGAACCTGGGTAGTATGCCGCTCGACCTGACGATCAAGGCCGGAGCCTATGAAGGTATTCTGGATTTTGGCGGTCTCTCGCTGGTCAACCTGACGATCCGCGATGGCGCGGCAGATGTTAAGGTCGATTTTTCATCGCCCAACCTGGTGCGCATGAATTCGCTCAATTACCAGACCGGGGCCTCGAACGTGACCCTGAAAAACCTGGCAAACGCCAACTTTACCACGCTCAGTTTCGAAGGCGGGGCAGGCAATTACACGCTCGATTTCGGTGGAGAATTGCAGCAGGATGCCGGTGTGACCCTGCGGGCCGGGATGAGTAACATCACCCTGGTGATCCCGGAAGGTCTGGCGGCCCAGATAACGGTGGATGGCGGTTTGTCGAGCGTCAATGTGCCCACAGGCTGGCGACAAAATGGCAATACTTATTCACGTTCTGGTGATGGCCCGGTTTTGACAATTGTGGTTGATCTTGGCGCAGGTAATTTGCAAATAGTGGATTAATTCGGACATATCGGAGTAAAAGGTCATATTTTATCAGTGACCTCCATCACTTGCGCGGCAGACAGTTGGCCTATAGAATATGGATATATCTTGGTAAAAATACCCTTATTGGGAGGTTCTAATGCAAATTACCCGCCAGGCCGACTATGCCATCCGTGCTGTACTTTATATCTCGAAGCTTGCAGATAACCAGCGCGCAGCTACCAGCCAGATTGCCAAAGAACAGCGGATTCCGCCTTCGTTTTTGGCTAAGATCATTTCACAACTTTCGATTGCCGGTTTGTTGCAGACTTCGCGCGGAGCGCGCGGCGGCGTAACGTTAGCCAAATCTTCTCACGAGATCACCCTGTTGGATGTGGTCGAGGCGATCGATGGGCCAATCGCACTGAATGAGTGCGTGCATGACGAAAACGCCTGCAGTTTTGGCGAAGATTGCCCGCTGCGCCCAATCTGGTGCGAAGCGCAGGAAGATCTGGTCAACCGTCTGAAAGGCACCAATTTCGCGCAGTTCGCTGCATTGAATTAAATGGTTCGTTTTTTTACGAGTCTTACCCCGGTTGTTTTAATAAACAGCCGGGGTTTTTGATTTCCAGGAGGCACTGCAAAGCGGCGGCAACTCGCACCGTAGATAGTTGTTGCCAAGCCAAGTTTTACCAGTATCAGCATTTCATACCGTTGCTGGTATGAATATTTTTTGCTGAAAATAGAAACGGAAGTTTCTTCCCAGCGGGTTTTTTTAAATAACTTATGAGCATTATCCATCATCCTATGTGATATTAAACAGGATATAAGAAACATCGGAACCTGTATAATGATCATATTCCAATCTAGGAGGGCCTTTCAATGAAATACCACTTAAACAAAGCCTATGTTGTTGTTATTGCTTTTATTTTTGTTTTTGCGACGCTTGCCTGCAATGCCAGCTCTGTAACCAATTTATTTGCAACTCCCACTCCCACCCCTACCAACACTCCAACGATTACACCTTCCCCGACCATCACGCCAACATCTACTCCGACAGAAACCCCTGTTCCAACCTTGACGCCCACCCCATTGCCAACCGGTCTTATTACAGAAAAACAAAGTGATGATACGGTGTTTTTGACGGATTATGATAACCAATACAGCTTTATCTTGCCCGCCAATTGGACCGTCATACCGCTCAGTGGCAAGGATATGGAGAAAATGCTTGATGTTTTTGCAGATAAAAACCCATCCATGAAGGATGCTGCCGATGCATTCCGCGATCTTGACCCGAATATTATCCGTGTTATTGCGTTGAACAATGATGCCAAGTATTTTGTGAACGGTTTTGCCACGAATATGACTGTCACGGTGCTGGAAGATAAAATGTTGTCGGCCATGCCTCTGGCTTTTGTTACTGGTGCAATTGAAGAAAGTATGAAACAAAGCGGTTACAAGGTGATCACCAACGATGTGAATATTGTCGAAAGTGCGAGTGGGGTCGAAATAGGCATGGTTGAAGCAGAAAATAGCATTACCACCGCCACTGGTGGCAAGGTCACAGCGCGCACGCGACTATTGCTGTTCCAGTCCGATGGCAAATTGGTTATGATCAATCTGACCTGCCCTAAACAGTTTATGGCTGAGCTTTCGCCAGAACTGGATAAAATTGGCCAGTCAGTTGAAGTCAACAAACCATAAGCATCTCAAAAGGTATACCATCCTCACGGCGTATAATAGCTGTGAGGATTTTTTTACTCTCAACTTCCAAAAGGAGAAATTCATGTCCGGACCCCGTGTTGTTCGCGCTCCGCGTGGGACGCAACTGACCTGCAAGAACTGGCTCAGCGAAGCAGCCTATCGCATGATCCAGAACAATCTCGACCCTGAAGTGGCCGAAAAGCCCGAAGATCTGGTGGTTTACGGCGGGCGCGGCAAGGCCGCCCGTAACTGGGAGTCGTTTGACGCCATTCTTGAATCGCTCAAGAACCTCGAAGAAGACGAGACCCTGCTGGTGCAGTCTGGCAAGCCGGTGGTGGTTTTCAAAAGCCACAAAGACGCGCCAAAAGTGCTGATCGCCAACTCGAACCTGGTGCCGCATTGGGCCACCTGGGAACATTTCGATGAGCTCGCCCAAAAAGGCTTGATCATGTACGGCCAGATGACCGCCGGTTCGTGGATCTACATCGGCACGCAGGGCATTCTGCAGGGCACCTATGAAACCTTCGGCGCATTGGCCAAACTCAAAGGTTGGGGCACACTCAAAGGCAAGTTCGTGCTGACCGCCGGGTTGGGCGGCATGGGCGGCGCCCAACCGCTTTCGATCACGATGAACGAAGGGGTGGGGCTGATCGTCGAGGTGGACAAAGAACGGGCCGAACGGCGGCGCGCCATCGGCTATGTCGATACGGTGGTGGATACGCTCGAAGAGGCGATGACCCTCGTTGACGAGAACAAAGCCAACGGGAGACCCATCTCGATCGGCCTGGTCGGCAATGCTGCCGATATTTACCCGGAGCTGGTGCTGCGCGGCGTTATCCCGGATGTGGTCACCGACCAGACTTCGGCACACGAGGCGCTGTACTACGTTCCCAGTGGGCTGAGCGTGGCCGCCGCCGACCAGATGCGCGTCTCTGACCCAGAGCAATACAAAAAAATGGCGATGGCTTCGATGGCGAAACACGTCAGGGCCATGCTCGATTTTCAGAAAGCGGGCGCGGAAGTTTTTGATTATGGCAACAACATCCGCCAGCAGGCATACAATCACGGTGTAACCGACGCTTTCGAGTTCCCCGGCTTCGTCCCGGCCTATATTCGCCCGCTGTTTTGCGAAGGCAAAGGGCCGTTTCGCTGGGTGGCGCTTTCGGGCGACAAGGAAGACATTTACCGCACTGATGAAGCCGTGATGGAACTCTTCCCCGAGGATACGCACCTGCATCGCTGGCTGAAGATGGCCCGCGAACGGGTTCCCTTCCAGGGGCTGCCCTCGCGCATCTGCTGGCTGGGCTACGGCGAACGCGCCAAGGCCGGGCTGAAGTTCAACGAGATGGTGGCAAAAGGCATTCTCAAAGCCCCGATCGTGATCGGGCGCGACCACCTCGATTGCGGCTCGGTCGCCAGCCCCAACCGCGAGACCGAATCCATGCTGGATGGCTCGGACGCGATCAGCGACTGGGCAATTCTCAACGCAATGATCAACATCGTCGGCGGAGCAACCTGGGTCTCCTTCCACCACGGCGGCGGGGTCGGGATGGGATATTCCCAGCACGCCGGCCAGGTGATCGTGGCGGACGGCACCCCCGAAGCCGCGAAACGCCTGGAACGGGTGCTGACGACCGACCCCGGCATGGGCGTTGTCCGTCATGCGGATGCCGGCTACGAGATCGCCATCGCCGCCGCCAAACGGCACGGGATCAAGATGCCGATGTTGAAATAAATTCAAACCTGAACATTGAACGCGAGGCGGGATTATCCCGCCTTTTTTATTTGGAAGCACACTCAACAAGAGAAAATATTATTGATTTAAAAATTGATAATTTTAATATTATCATTGACATATATTGAAAAATCACTATAATTTATTAAATATAAACAAAATCAACGATTATATTCAGAAGGATCCAAAATGACTGAAAAGAAAGCCCCGATGCTTACCAACACCTTGCTGATCTTGCTGTTCAGCATGATTGTTGCCAACATCGGCGGGCAGATGTATGGACCGCTGCTGCCGCTGTACGTTCAGGAACTTGGCGCAGATATGAACCAGATCGGCATTTTCTTCACCCTGTCGATGGTCGCTCCGCTGCTCTTCCAAATCCTGGGCGGCTGGCTTTCGGATGCCATCGGACGCGTGCAGGCCATGGCGATCGGCAGCGTTGCCGGGTTGGCCGGATACCTGATGTTTGTGCTGGCGCCTTCCTGGCAGTGGCTTTTGTTGGCCATGGTAGGCATGGCGGTGGCAACCTCGTTTGTCGGGCCAAGTTTCCAGGCCTTTGTGGCCGAAGAATCGCCCGAAGAATCGCGCGGCAAGGTTTTCGGCATCGTTCAGGGACTGTTCCTGATCGTGGGCGTGATCGGCGCGCCGCTGGGCGGCTACCTGGCTGATAACTACGGATTCCGCCTGATGTTTGGTGTTGCGGCCGGGCTATATGGGCTGGCAACCATCATCCGCCTGTTCATGGCGCGCAAGATCCGCCTGGCACAAAGCGCCCCCGGCGAAAAGCCGACTTTTGCTCACCTGAAAACCAGCATTGCCTCGATCGTAGGCCTGCTGACCGCCGGCGGCGTGGTCACCTGGATCTTCCTCTCGGACGGTGTGGGCGATGTGACCTTCAGCATGGTCGGCAATCTCTTTCCGCTTTACCTGAACAACATCGTTGGCATCAGCATGACCGAATTGGGCATCCTGGGCGCTGTTTCTTCAGTAGCCTCGATGGTTTTCATGATGGCCGGCGGCGCATTATCCGATAAATATGGCGAGCGGGTCGGGATCGTGATCGGCAACCTGTTGGTCGGTGGCGCGATTTTCATCATGCTCAACGTGCAGACGCTGGCTCTGCTTTCTGTTGCCTGGATTTTGCTGGGAATCGGTCAGGCCCTGTTTGGCCCCGCCTACAGTTCTCTGATCTCGAAAGCGGTCCCACAGAAGCTGCGCGGCACTGCCTTTGGGCTGTTCTCAACCAGCCTGGGGATTATCTCGCTGCCCGCGCCGTACTTGGGTGTGCTGCTCTGGGAAACCTTTAATCCCAAAGTGCCGTTCTACATCCCGCTGATCGCGATGATGTTGATGCTGCCGGTCGTCTGGATCAAGTTCCGACTGCCAAAAGCGCCCGACGCAGAAGAACCTGTTCCAGTTGCGGCACCAGTGGAAGGATAAAAAATTACAGGGCTCGTCATCGATTATGATGACGAGCCCTGTTTGATTCCCGGCGCTTTGGCGTTACAATTTTAAGATGACGACAAATTGGGTTTCCATTTCTGGAACAGTGGTCGAAGGCTATCGGGTGGCCTCCGGGCCGTCGAAAGATTATCCTTACGGGGCGCTCGAACGACAACGTCCGCTCTTCAAAGCGCGCGGACTCGATCTGGACGGCTATTTCAACGGGACACTCAACATCGACATCCGCCCATTGATCTTCACGATGCTCAAGCCACAATACACCTTTGAGCATCTCGCCTGGACGGACCTGCACCCACCCGAAACTTTTTCCTTTTCGCGCTGCCGGGTCATTTTTCGAGGGCTGGCATACGATGGCTGGGTCTATTATCCGCACCCTGAAACCAAACTGCGCCACTTCCAAAACCCTTCGCTGTTGGAAGTGATTGCAATGCCAATCCCCGAAATCAGATACGGAGAGGCTGTGCAGGTGCGGGTCAACGCGGAAGAAATACTTGTTTCCGAAGCATCAACGAAGGGCTGATCGTATCGCCGCGGCCAGCGCTCGCGCCCTGTGCGGCGCGTCACCGACGTGGTGGCTGTACTCCATCAGCTCACGGATCTGGGCGGGGGCCAGAAAGGCCAACAGGCGCGCGTCAGCGGTCAGGTTCTCCACCAGCGGATTCGGCTCCCCGGCGCGGACAGCCGCCCAGGCGGTCATGGCCTGTTCGCGCAGGATCTCGTGCATGTCCTGGCGGCTGGCCCCGGCTTTGGCGGCAGCCATCAGCACCCGTTCGGTGGCCGCAAATGGCCCGTAGATCGACAGGTTGCGGGCCATGGCGGCCTCGTCCACGCGCAGGTTTTTGAGAACACCCGTCGCGGTCAGCAAAATCTCATCAACGGCCAGAAAGGCCTCGGGGAGCATGATCCGGCGGTTGGCCGAATCGTCCAGAGTCCGTTCGAGCAGCGAGTGGGCGGCGTTGTCCCAGGCCAGGCGAGGAAGTCCCGCCACGTAACGGGCCAACGAATCGATCTTCTCGGCTCTGATCGGGTTGCGCTTGAAAGGCATGGCCGACGAACCGACCTGCTTCGCGCCAAACGGCTCGGCCAGTTCACCGATCGGCGGCGATTGCAGCACGCGCAGATCGAAGGCAAACTTATACAGGCTGGCAGCCAGGCCGGAGAGCGCAGAAACAATGCTAAAATCCTGCTTGCGCGGATAGGTCTGGGTGGCAACCGGGTAGAAGGGCAGATCCAGCTTTTCAGACATGGTCTGCTCGAAAAGCGGGACATTTTCCAGCCCGAATAATTCGCCATAGCTCGCGCCGGTGCCGACCGCGCCCTTGAAGCCTTTGCCGCGCACCTGTTCGCACTGCTGGCGAATGGCCTGGTAATCTTCGAACAGATCCTGGGCGTACATCGCCAGCCGGTAGCCAAGCGTGGACGGTTCCGCGGGCTGCAGATGGGTGAAGGCGATCAACGGGGTCTCGGCATACTGCTCGATTTTCGCGGCAAACAGCCCCAAGACAGCCGACAATTTTTCGAGGGTCAGCTCGAGCGCCGCCCGCAAGCGCAGGGCATCGGCGTTGTCCTCGACATCCATCGAGGTCGCGCCGAGGTGAATGACTCCGCCGCCAAGCGGGCATTGTTCGGCGTAAGCGCGCACTTCGGCCATCAGATCATGGTGGATCTCGGCCTCGATCTCAAGCGCGCGAACGATATCGACCTGCTCGACATGGGCGCGCAGGTCGGCGGCCTGTTCAGCCGTCACCAGGCCATAAGTCTGCTGCACTTCAGCCAGGGCAACCCAGATCTGACGCCACAAGCGGCGTTTGTGCTCCTCGCTCCACAACTGGCGCATTTCGGGCGAGGCGTAACGAAATGAAAAAGGGGATTGGTAGGAAGAATGATTCATACCCAAATCATACCGCAGAAAATTCACGCAGGTAGGTATAATTTGCGCTTGCCAAAGAAAAAGGAGACAAAATGAAAATAGATATTATCGGTGTACCGGTCGATCTCGGCGCAGGGAGGCGCGGGGTCGATATGGGCCCCAGCGCCATCCGCTATGCCCACCTGCAGCAGGAACTCGAAAAGCTCGGTTATGAAGTCCACGACAAGGGCAACGTCGAAGTGCCGATCGCTGAAACCTGCAACGTCAACGAACCCAAATTGCGCTACATCGACTGCATCGTCCCGATGGCGCGCCGCACTGCGGGCGCGGTGGCAACCTCCATCCAGGCCGGGCGCTTCCCGGTTGTGCTGGGCGGCGACCACAGCATTGCCCTGGGTTCGATCCGCGGGGCGGCCCGCCAGCGAAAGATCGGCGTTTTGTGGGTCGATGCCCACGCCGATTTCAACACGCCTGAAACAACCCCATCCGGCAACATCCACGGCATGCCGCTGGCCGCCCTGTGCGGATACGGCGACCGGCGCCTGGTGCAATTATGGGAGGAAAGCATCCCGGTGATCGACCCGCGCCGGGTGGCGATCATCGGCGCGCGCGACCTGGACAGCGGCGAAAAACCGCTGCTGCGCGAGGCCGGGGTGCTGGTGATGGGCATGGAGCAGATCGACCGCATGGGCATGTTCGAGGCCCTCTCAAAGGCCATCGCCCGCATCTCTCAGGATGTAGATGGGATCTACCTGTCCTTCGACATGGACTCGCTCGAACCCCGCCACGCCCCCGGGGTTGGGACGCCGGTTACGGGAGGCCTGACTTACCGTGAAGCGCACCTGGCCTGTGAAATGGCCTACGAAACCGGCAAACTGCTCGGCATCGACATGGTCGAGAGCAACCCGATCCTCGACACCGGCAACCAGACAGCGCGCCTGTCAGTGGAATTGGTTACATCCGCAGTCGGCCGCCGCACCTGGGGCGATTAGTTCTCGGCTCGATCGGTTGCAGCAAGTTTTTCGAACCACCCAGCTTCTTGGAATGAAGGCTGCCATGCTGCAAATGTTCCGTGCGGGCGGGTAAATAACAATGCAAACGTGTATCCAAAGGCGATTCGAGATAAGTTGCAGGCTAATCAGGCTGCATGATTTACCTATTCACCTAAAGATGGTTCATCCCCCTGGTTCATCCCTTCTGGGTGTGTTGCCAACTTCTGGTTGCAAGGAAACTTAGACGCTATCTGCGATCCTGTACGTTAATGGATAGGTAATTTGTATATGCAGATTTCATCTTGCGAAGATCATGTAACCTTATGGAGCCTAATATGAACATCTACAAAAAGACACCTTTATCGATAATATTAATGGTGGTCTGCTTTCTGACAGCCTGTTCGCCTGTGGTTACTCCTGCTCCAAATTTGGCGACAAGCGCTACCGAGGCTCAACCTACCGAAACGTCAGCCCCAAAGGTTGAATATACTCCAACCTATGTTCCGACCGCGACAACCCAGGCTCATTCCGATAATCTGACAAGGGATTGCGCAAAAATAATTTCAGGCCCTCCGTCCGATGTTCAATTGGCAGGTTTGCTTGTGATCAAACCTTATGAAGATCGCGCCAGTTCTTACCTTTTGGATTTGTCCACAGGAAATAAAACATCCCTTGGGAGAAGTTTTCGCGAAACAGTGTCTCCAAATGGGAAGTTGCTGGCTTATGCAGATTTGGATACCGGTTCGATTGTCATTGCAGATAACACCGGTAAAAAGATAAGAACCGTGCCGGACCCTGATGAAAGATTAAACCCTGCATACTGGCTTGACAACCAACATTTATCGCTTGACCATCGCCAGGGTGAGTTTGGTGGCCCTTACATGGTGAGTTCCATGATAACTTTAGACCCATTAACCGGGAATATGCAGGAGCAAATGCCTGAATTTCCAAATTTGGATACTTTTTTTAGCCCGCTCGGTTGGGCAGTATCCACAAGATTCCTTATCAATCCTGAACTCACCCATGTTATTTATCAGGCTCGAGAAGATTATGGTAGTTTGTTGATACTATGGGATATTAACGCTAAAAAAGAAATTGCAAGAATACCCGGTGTTCATGTAGAGACTCCTTGGTGGTCTCCAGATGGAACAAAAATTGTTATAGGCTTGGTTCCAAAATATATTAAAGATGATAATTTGCCGTTTGTGGATGGAGGGGATTTGTTTACACTTGATGCTACAGGAAAGTTTGAACGCTTGACGTATTTGACTACTGTCCACTATGCGGTAGAAATGTCTTACACTTGGTCTCCAGATGGAAAATCTATCGCTTTTATGCTTCAAGTTGCGCCTGATAATAAAAATATCGCAAATGCTGTTCCCGAGCTGTCCATCCTTGATATGGAAACACGTCAGGTAACCAATCTCTGTATTCCGGGAGGCGGCCTTACCTGGTCTCCGGATGGTAAATATATGTTGATTAATCAAGGCTTGAATGATGGAAAAGAAAAGAACGAAGTCTATCTTGTTGATCTGGAGAATAAATCAGCCTGGAAAGTCGCAGAAAACGCCGAAGGTCGAGGCTGGATGATAGAACAGCCATAGCTATTGTCTAATAGACTTTGCCGGAAACAAGCAATGGTATATAGCGATAGTTCTCGGCTCGACCAGCCTGACCACCGACTCAACCGGGACAAAGATGTTTCGACATGGTCGAGAGCAACCCGATCCTCGACACCGGCAACCAGATGGCGCGCCTGTCTGTGGAATTGGTTACATCCGCCGTCGGCCGCCGCACCTGGAACGATTAGCTCTCGGCTCGACCAGCCTGGATAAAACGATGAGAAGAATAAACCCCCTTTATTTTGCCCTATTGTTTTTGGCTTTTTTCGCCATTTCCTGTACTGCAACAACTGTGCCGTCACAAAAGGCCGAAGCCACGTTAGTTACTCTTGAAACTCTTGCAGAGACGCAAACGCCAACATCGACTCTCACTCCCGCAATCCCTGTGATGGAGTTACCGAATAGCACACAAACAATAATACCAATACCTATACCATCAGCAACAAATCAAATAAACATTCGCGAAAAACTACTTTCGGGAATGTATTTAATTTATTGGGTTGATTATGATTATGAAATTCATGTTATGCCTTTTCAAGATTTGAGAAGGCCTGTTGTAATGTTTGAAAATGTTTTGCCAATGGGATTTGATATTTCCCCGAATGGTGATTATTATCTTTATTCTGACTTAGACAAGGGGATAGTGCTTTACAATGTGTCGTCAGAGGCTTTGGAACCATTTTTTTACGCTGAAAGTTCGTTGCCGCACTTCAATAGCCCGATGTGGTCAAAAAATGGTGACAAAATTGTTTTTGTTGCTACCGATTTTCTCTATGATGAGTCCATTTTTGTAAGGGATGTAACAACAGGCAAGAGTAAATTATTAACCCCTTGGCGGGGTACTAAGTCTCAACCTTGCTGGTCTCCCGATGATAAGTGGATTGCATTTATTTCAGACCAAATAAAGTTTGATAATGAATACTTTCCCAGGCATTCGATATACTTGCTTGATTCCCAATGCTTCAACAATCTTGATGGTTGCCAGGATAGTTTAATTTCATTAATACCTTTTTTTGAAAATAACATTGAGAGCTTATCCTGGTCACCGCAAGGAGAACTTACCTTTGTGACGACAATAGAAGGCCAGTATGGTATTTTTTCGTCACTTCCAGATGGAGATAAATTAAGTTTGCTTTTTGCTGGCAATCCTTCTTTTCGCATAGGACCACTAGTGTGGTCAGAAAATGGTGATTATCTTGCTTTTACTCAGATAACACCATCTATAGATGTAAATCTCCCCAACAATGCGGATATTTATGTACTAGATATTATGACTGGTGAAGTAATTAATATCACAAATACTCCATCTGGCTCGGAAATTGTCAATTCTTGGCTTAATGTTAAGTGACTTGACATGCCTCGGATTTATAACCAAGTAAAATGAGAGAATTGATCTTCACTTGAGAGCAAGGACGGCGTTCTCTGAATCGGGGTTCAAGCGTCTCCTTTAATCAGAAACATCCCTAAACGGGGATGTTTCTGGCTGGGGGCAAAGGACATTGTTCCCGTATTGGGGGTCGAACCGCTACTAACTGATCCAGAGTCAGTCGTCCTGCCATTAGACGAGCCCCCAATCCCACAGCGGCGGCGTGTAACCGGGCAACCCTTTTCACCCCACACCGGCGCGACCGAAGGCCCCTTCGACTGGCTCAGGGCAACGCTTCGGATTAATATTTTATAATGCCCGCTGGCATTGCCCTGTGGGTACGACCCTTATGTATGTGTGAGAAAAAATAAGATGATTCAACAAATTGGTTATCTGTTTTCTTTAATTATCGCAACTTTGGCCTGCATGTTTTTTTTGCTAGGCATGTATCTTGGATTAAAAAATTATAGTCAAATTTTGTTGGGAAAAGAAACAGGGTTAAGATATTCTATTTTGGGTATATTTGGTTTTAGTATGGCCTTTGTTATCTTCTCAACAACAAAAAAAGGATTTTCATGGGGTACTCTAGTTTTTTCTTGTATCGTAGCATTTGTAATAGCTTTTTTTCTATACATTGATGTTCTTATACGAAGAAAAACAGCAGTTCTTTTAGATGATTTAAAAAGAAACCCATCATCACTATTTAAAATTCTCTTCAATAGAACTGCTGATGATGACACAAGTGATGAAAATAGGAAAAATAAAACGTAGGGCCATGGATCAATAATAAGTAAAAATAGATGGTACTGATCACTTTGCAGCTACCACCGGCAAATCCATTTGAAAATCCTGTAATATAAGGATGGTAACTATCTGATAAAAAAGCGAATGGTTTGCTTGTAGGTTGGAATTTATTCTGGCCCTAAACACGATAATCAGAATAAATTCCAACCTACACTTTTCAAGCGAGATACCTTGTTCGATGAACATCTAAAACAGTGAAAATTGAATGGCACGTTTGGAATTAATCATCTTCGGGAATTTTTTCTGAACAAGGCGTGCCTGCTCATAAGCAAAAGTTATTCTAGCGACTGTTTTCATAACAAACTTGGCAAGTACTGAAAAGATTAGGAAAGCTAATAAACTAGAAAGGTGAATGTTTAATGGAAATATTTCTTCTTTACACGCCTTTTATCTTGCTAGTTTTGTCAGTAATAAAAACTGTGTTGTTAGTTCGTTCCTATTTGGCAATATCAAAAAATGACCCTGGAATCAGTCAACGAAAACTTCATGATGAAATCATCCCAAGCATAGGGATAATCGCAACATGCATCTTATTGATTATCAGAAGTTTGTATAAGACCGGTTTGTTGCACTAATGGAAAAATAACTGTCAGCTCGGGTTTGGGTCGGGTAAAAACGGCAGTGGTTTCAGCAAACATCATTTTGCTGAAACCACTGCCGTATCGCCACCCGCAAGCATACCATCCCCGAACCGATAACGGTGGAATACACCCTGCCCAGCTACCTGAACTCTACCGCCATCATCACCGGCGGGAAGGCATCACAACTCCCATATACCATCTGGGTACAACGCAAAGATTATTATGCTTTTCCTTGCGGCGCTGCGGTAAAAATCCAGGCCGATCGATCCCTGAAGCTGAAATCGCCGGGCTATTTTTACAAAGCCCCTGCGGGTTTGTCACTGCAGCGGCTTGGCTGAACAAAAATAACCTTTGTGCCTTTGAGTCTTTGTGGTGAAAGGCTACAACATTGAATTACCCGCACTTAATGTGTATATGGCAGACTATGAAGATGCATACTACAACACGCTTAATATCTATTTCCCATTCCAATAAGCAGAAAAACCCAAAAGGACGCTAAAAAATGATGCTTCTTAAGAAAGCTCTTAAAATTAGCTTGGCTGGTCTTGCTGTGGCTTTGTTCCTGTTAGCGTGTACCCCTCCACTTTCTCCACCGGCTGAGTCAACTCCTTTGATAATAAAAATTGGCTCTTCAACAAAAGTGACCAATACAAAGATACCTTTACAACCACGAACAGAAACGCCATCTCCTACGACAACACCAGACATTTGGAAAATCCAAAAATGTCGCAAGTTCTCCAGCGTTGTGAACGAGCATACTACGATATGGACATATACTGGCGATATTGAGAAACATGGGCAAGTGGATATGCTATTAAGCTTTTCCAAAAATAATGAAATTCGGGGCTTTCTCTTCGATTTTGAGAGAATGCGTGAATACAAAGTGACTGGCTGTGTAGAAGATCGCGCTATAAAAATGTGGCTACAACAGGAAGAAGTGGTTGATGCAATTATTCAGGGAGAATTTCCTGCCACTGATCCGCGTGGTTATTATTCCCCCGATAAAAAACTGTCGTTTCCGATAATAACAGGAACGCTGATTGATAAAAGTAACGCCGAAACCCTTGCAATTTATCTTCGTACCGGGATGGCAAATGGTGGAACGATGGAACAGCGCTTTAAACTAGAGGGCGTTCAGGATGACGAAATTATTCTGAACGCATCCCAAGAATTCATCACTGCTGTTGATAATAATGAACGTAACCGGGTTGTTGCGATGATTGAATTTCCTATCGAATGCGAAATCGGGGCTAAACGTCAAAAATTTGATACCCCAGATGCGTTCTTGGCATCGTATGATGTTATTTTTGGGAATGGGTTCAAAGAGCGTCTTGTAAGGGCATTCCCAAATTATTTAACAGCTTATTCAGGCGATATTGGAGGCATAGGTTTATACGTTTACGGCGGTGGTTCCATTCGCTTTAACGGGCAAGGCAAGATTGTTGGTATTTACAACTGGCAGAAGCCAATCTATACGCCTACACCATCTCCCAATCCATGACCCTTGATTACAACCATCCCCGATCACCTCGGCTCGCTCAGCCTGACCACATTTCGACAGGCCAACAACCGCATCCAAACTGTGCAGGAGCGGCAGGCTCACTCTGCCCTTCTAAGGTGCTGCGCGAGGGAGAAGTCCGTACTGTAGGGAGCTTGGAGCGATTTAACCCACAATTCCCTTAAAGCGGACGCCGTGCTCCGGGAAAATCGCATCCACGGCCGGGTTGTTGAGCCGAACCTGGATAATCTCAGCCAGCACATCACGGTAATCGCTGGTGACCGCCAGGTCACCCGGCCCGACCAGTTGTTCGGTCTGCAGCCCCGGCCAGTCCCCGTGGACTTTACCCCCATCCACATGCCCGCCTAACACCATCATCATGCTGCCGTGACCGTGATCAGTGCCCAGCGATCCGTTCTCAGCGGCGCGCCGTCCGAACTCGGACATGGTCACAACGGTCAGTTTGCCCATCTGGTCGGCCATCTCGGCATGGAAAGCGGCCAGCCCCTCAGACAAGTCTTTAAGCAGCCTGGCCTGGATGCCTCCCTGGGCAAAATGTGTGTCCCAGCCACCGAGGTCGATCGCGGCAACTTCCAGCCCGACCTCGGCTTTGACCAGCATGGCCGTCTGGCGCAGGGCAAGGCCGAAATCCGATTCGGGATATTTGGCGATTTGAGAATTTTGCGATTGGGCGATTGGATCTAATTTCTGCAAAATGTCGAGGATATTGAGCGTTTCCTGGCCGGCAACGTCATCCGCATAGATCGTATTCAGGACGGCGCGCATCTGCGCCACCGCCCGCGGGTCGCCGCCCAGGTGGAAATCGGCGATCGAGCGCAGGGCCGAGACGGGCACGGAACCGCTCAGTGAGCGCTGCGGCATTTGTCCCAGGCCGATGGCGCGCAGAGGGGAACTGTTTCCGGTATCGAGCGTGGCCAGGTGGCGGCCGATCCAGCCCGAGGCCGGGCCGCGTTCATCGTTGACGCCGCGCTCCATCAGCTCCATGGCCTTGAAGTGGCTGCGCGATTCGTCGGGCGCACCGCAGGCATGGATGATGGCGAGCTGTTTTTCCTGCCACATCTCCAACAGCGGGCGCATCTCGGGGTGCAGGCCGAAAAAACCGTTCAGGTCGAGAGTCCGCGCCTCGTTTTTGGCGCGCTTGTCGTCGGGGCGAGGGATGCCAAGGCTGGGGCGCAGGTTGTAGTAGGCGCTTTCGCCATGCGGCACAACCATGTTAAGCACATCCGCCGCGCCGCGCAAAAAGATGACAACCAGGGTGTCGCCGCGCGGGGCGGTTTGGGCGGGGGCAAAGGCAAGACGGGGGATGATATTAGTATGCATAGGAAAAACCTTTAAACACGAAGGTCACGAAGGACACAAAGATTTTTACGATTTTCCTCACCTGCACTGCACCAAGCGCAGCGCGGTGCAAGTGTCGTGTACTTTGTGTTCTTTGTGTTTAAGCGCTCCTGGTTTTTAGCGCCACTGGAAAGCCGGAGAAGCCAGCAGGCCGCCGGCCAGGATGGGCAGGAGTTCATCGTCGCTGGCTCCGGCGGCGCGGATGGCGGCGAGCAGGGCCTCGCGCTCGGCGGCTGGCAGCGGGGAGCCGATCAGAAGCGTGGACAAAGCGTTTAGGGGAGATTCTGCGCCAGACGCCACAAGCAAAGCGGGCAAATCGACTTCGGTCTTGTCGAGTTCGTTGCGCGCCAAAGCAAAAGCAAACTGCCAGCGCGGCATCAGGTTGCCCTGCCAGGCCGCGGCGCGGTCAGGGTAACCGTCAGGAGTCGGCCAGTTGAACGGCACCTGCCCCATGCGCATCAGATACTCCTGCACGGCGGGGCCGCAATCGCTTTCAGCGTTGAGCATTCTCAACGAAGCGGCGACAAAGTTGACGGGTCGCCTGTATTTCTCCCTCGCCAGGGGCAGACCGTCCAGCAGGATCACTCTCAACGTGGCGCGAATGTCCCCGGTCGAGCTTTCAAAAACAGCAACCGCTTTTTGGATGAGTTGGGCGGGCGGGTTATCCGAGAGAAAGCGCCGGGCGAGTTTTTCGACGATGAATTGGGCGCTGGATGGATGCTTCGACAGGCGCTCGAGCACGCTTTCAGCTTCTTCCTGCCCACCGGCCGGGATGCGCACCCCGAGCACAATCTTCTCACCCGGATCATGCTTCTCGTTATCGAAGCTGAACGCTCCCCGCCAGAAATGCTCCTTGACGCCCCAGCCGGTCAGGCAGCGCGCCAATTCCATCACGTCGGCCTGGCTGTAGCCGCCGTGGACGCCCAGGCTGTGCAGTTCGAGCAGTTCGCGGGCGTAGTTTTCGTTGGGCGCGCCCTTATGATTGGCCTGATTGTCGAGGTAGATCAGCATGGCCGGCGAATGGGCCGAGGCCCACAACAAGTCACGGAAAGAACCGAAGGCATGGGCGCGGGCCACTTCGCGGTCATCGACAGTTTTCAGGTAGTAGCACTCGCCCTTGTCAGTGGCGATGCTGAAATGATCGTTCCAGAACTCGACCAGCACCTCGTAGAGTTGGCGTCTGCTGTAAACCTGGCGCAGGAGCGTGCCCTGGCGCAGTTGGTTGGGGACGGTTTCAAGGTCAAAATCGTCGAATAGCTCGTTCGAGAGATCGAAAAGCTGCTGGCCGCTCATGGCGAGCGTGTCAAGGTTGCGCAGGCGCAGGCTGCAGGCAAAATCGTCGATGGCCTCGGGCGCGAGCTGCTCCTCGACCCAGGCCTGGATGCCGATTTCGGCCACCCTGGCGCGTTCGGAGGGCCGCGCGCCGAAGGTCAGCCGGTTCAGGGCACGGAAGTCGGCGGGGTGGAGGGGCGGCCAGTCGCCCAGCGGCGGGTCCCCTGCGGCCAGTTCGTAGAGCGGACGGCAGGAGGCCAGGGCTGCGCTGGAAGCAACCAGACCGGTCAGTTTGAGAAAGTCACGGCGGGAGAGGGGCATGGGAACCAGTAATTTGTGATTAGTGAAAAGTGAAAAGTGGCAGGTAGGTCAAGTAAGCCGCAGTTTGTCGAGTAGCAAAGCGTATCGAGACAGAGCGAATGTATCGATACCGAGGCTATTGGGCATAAAAACCTTTCACCACGAAGGTAACGAAGGAGCACACATGTGCTTGCGGCCCAGTGCAGGCAATAGAAATTTTTTGGTTTTCCTTTGTGTACTTCGTGTTCTTTGTGTTTATGGGTTCATCCTAAAGGAATCCCAAAGTGCCAGGGCGGGCTTGGGCGTTTTGCCGTCTTTTTCTTGCAAGCCGACATTGACGAAAAAACCGAGGGTGGTGATGTCGTCTTCCTTGATCCCTTGCTGGCGGAAAAATTTGGCATAAGAGGCCTGGTTCAGGTCGCTCAAGAGCAGGTAGATCCAGAAGTCGAGGCGCGGGCCGCCGATCTGGGTATGGATGGCATTCAGATAATCGATCTGATCCTGCGGTGTGCCGGGAATATGCTGTGTCTGGCGCGAGACAAATCCGCCTTCGGCGATGGCCAAGGGTTTATCGGTGCGCTCCAGGAGCGGGGTGTAATAATCATCGGGAATCTCGGCCCCGGTCCGAAAAGCGATGAACGGGTAGGATGAAATCACCCACAGATCGAGCTGCGGCTCGAAAACTTCGATCTGCTCCCACTTGACCTGGTAGGGGACCCCATCGCCGCCAGCCAAGTTGTTAAGTTGGTCCCATTGAAAGGTGACAAAAACCTGCGTCTCGGGCGATTCGGCCTTGATGGCGGCGTAAGTTTCCTGGTACAGGCTGAGAAAATTTTCCGCATCCTCGGGATAGGCTTCCATGTAGGTGTTAATCTCGGAGGCCAGCCCCAAATAGCGCGGCTTGAACTCGCGCAAGATGCGCAGGGTAAAGTTCTTGAACGCCGCGCGCACATCCGGGTTGGCAAAGGAGGCATCCCAGCCTTCGGGCAGCCCGGCAAACTCGCGCCGGTTCATGCCGTTGAGTGGGTCAACGATGTAGATCGAATCCAGGTTGTTCGCCAGAGTCAGGGTCTGAGCGTTCTGCATATCGCTGATTTTCTGCGACTCAACCTCGACACCGTTGACAAACTCGACCCAGGGGATGCTTTCCTGCACCAGGGAAACGTCCGCGTGCTGGCCCATGGACTTATAGTGCGCGAAGACACTCTCCATCGAGACTTCGGGCGGGGTTGGGAAGAAGCCGTAGGCAGTCCGTCCGCTCTCGAAGACCGAGGCCTCGGGGGTGTAGGGCGGGTCGGGGAAGGGCGAGGCGCTCTGTCCGCAGGCGAGAGAGGCGAAGAACAAAAGAGTGAGGGGGATAGCGAGATGTTTCATAGGGTTAGAGAATTTTTCACCACGACGGCAACAAAGGAACACGAAGTAAATTCTTTTGGGTTTCCGTTGTGTACCGTTGTTGACTTCGTGGTTATAGGGTTTGGGTAACGGCTGGCTCTACTTTAACTGGAGCAGGCGCTGCTTTTGGCGTCCAGCGCAGCAGGGCAAAACCGGTCGCGCCCAGGGCGGTGACAATGGTCAGCGGGAAAACCAGCAGCCAGCCGAGCAAGGGGAAAAAGACCGCCAGTTCCAGGGCAATCGCCCCTTGCAGAAAGGCGGCCGCCGGGCTGAGAGCGGATTTCTCGGCAAGGCGTTGTCCCATTTTGGCGGCGATCCCCGCTGAACCGAGGCTGGAGACGGCCAGCACCAGCACGATCAGCGCCCAACCCAGGAATTGGGCCGGGCCGAAGGGCAAAACCAGCAAAATAACGATCGGGATGACTGCCGCAGCAGTAAGCAGGCCGCCAAACCAGAAACACTGCCAGGGAGTGTGCTCGAGGCGGGCACGGGCGCGTTCAACGCTGGCGGGGAACAAGAGCCACCAGGCGGTCAACAGACCAGGGAAGGCAATGCCGAAGATGAGCAGGGAACCAAAGATGGCGGAAATGTCGGCCATGGGGGAATCCTTTCGTTGCTTTCCCCTTATTTTGCCGGTCGCGCAAAATGGGGGGATTGATGAGGGTGGTTGATGTTAAGGAATACAGGGAATTTTGGGAAAATGTTGCACATTCGCCCCATCCAACCTCCCCCAAATTCCAAGTACAGGAATTTAGGAGAGGCTTTTAACAAAAAACGCGCCTTGATGGCGCGTCTTTGAAGAATTTTAGTAATTTTAAACTGTCTGTTTTTGAAAAAAGCCAATGATGAAGGCGCCCATCCCGACCCAGGCAGCGTAGGGCAGGAGCAGGAACCACCCAAGAAGTGGCACAGAGCTGCCCAAACCTAGCAGGAGCGTGCCCCACAGCGTCCGCAGCCAGCCAGATTGAGTTGGCGCAACGCGTTCGCCAATCAGAGCGGCCAGGCTGCCCAGGCCAAAGCTGAGCATAATGGCCAAGATCACAGCGATGGCCAAAGCCGGCAGCATCAGAATAACTTTTAGCAGACCGTCAACCCGCTCGGAAAGGGAAAACAAAGCCAGGGCAAGCACCAAAAAGAAGATGAAGTTGACCATGCCGATCACAAACGAACGACCCGGCAGACGGGCGGCAACCTCGATCGTTTTTGCCGTGCGGGCCGGGAAAAGCGCAGCGAAGACGATAAAAAACGGGACCAGGTTGATGGTCAAAACGATGACAGCCAGGCTGATGGTCAGGATTTCATTCATGAGGTTCTCCGGGAGCGAGGGATGAGTAACAGACCGTTGGCAGCCAGCCAAAGCACCGATACGCTGACGATCGCAATCGTCAGGCTGGTGGAGGTCAGGTCGAGGCCAAGGGTGGGGCTTTGAAATGTGAGCTCTGGCAGACGCAAATCAGCGCTGGCTTGAAGCCAGGAAGAAGTTGCTCCAGCCAGGATTTCGGCGAGCGAGGGCAGCTTCAAAGGCTGGATGATGGTTTCGACCAGCGGCCAGGCCAGGATGCCAGCCAAAATTGCGCCAATCGACTGGGCAAGCGTCAGCCAGCGGACAGGGCGCGGGATGGGCGCACTCTGCCCCAGGCGGGTGACAATTGCCGGGGCAAAATCCACGTCCGGAGCCAGGTCGGGCAGGGAATCGAGTTCGGCGAAAAGGGTGCGTAATTCATCGAGGCGGGTGGCGCATTCGGGGCAGGCCGCCAGGTGCGTCTCGACCCCGGCGCGCTGCTTGGGCGCGAGAGCGTGATCGATGATTTCGTTCAGGGTTTCGTCGGAAAGATGCTGCATGCTGGTTTCTCGGTTTCGGCAAATTTCAAAGTCAGGAGACTTTGGAGTCCGGGGCTTCTTTCAGTTTTTCTGCCAGAAGTTTGCGAGCGCGGAACAGGTCACTTTTAACATCGGAGAGCGGCAGGTTGAGGGTCTGGGCGATTTCATCGTAACTCAGCTCTTGAAAATGACGCAGTTCAATGGCGACGCGGTAACGGGGCGGGAGAGTTATCAGCGCGGCGCGTATTTTTTCGGACTGCTGGCGCTGCTCGACAAGCTGCGGGGGCCCGGAGGTAGAGTCTGCTTCGTCGCGCTCCGCATCAAGCTCGGGTGAGTCCGGGGCACGCGCGGCGAGATGATTCAGACACAGATTGGCCGCCACGCGTCTTATCCAGGGTAAAAAAGGCCGATCGGCGTCAAAGGTATGCAGGCGCTCCCAGGCGCGGATGAAGGTTTCCTGGGTCAGATCTTCGGCCTCGCGGCGCTCGCCGAGCAAACGAGAACAGACGTTGAAAACGGCCGCCTGGGTAAGGCGGACAAGTTCGCCAAACGCCTCGGTCTCACCGCGACGGGCGCGCAAAATCAGGTCGCGGTCGGGAAGCGCATCCATGCTTATAGTGTAATACAGGTTTTTGGCGAGAATGTTGCAAATTTTAAAGCCTGGCGAGGCCTTTTCGTATTTTTTTATGGGACATGATTATCACAAATCTGTTACATAGCCCGGCATTCCTTTGTATAATATTCTTATCATCACGTGGTTTTTATTCCAAGAAAACTGGGCTTATGAAAGATCTCATTGGTCAAACGCTTGGACGTTATCACATCATTGAGCCTCTCGGGCAAGGGGGAATGGCCTCCGTGTTCAAAGGGTTTGACACCCTCCTTGAGCGGAATGTGGCGGTCAAGATCATCCGATCAGACATGGAGCTGGGGATCGAAAGCGAATTTCTGAAACGCTTTCAACGCGAAGCCAGGTCACTGGCACAGTTGGATCATCCTTTTATTCTCAAAGTTCTCGATTATGGCGAACAGGATGGGGTTCCTTACCTGGTGATGCCGTATGTTCCCGGCGGAACTTTGAAGCAAAAAATGGGCAGCCCGATGTCTTACCAGGAAGCCGCAGCGCTGCTCGCGCCGATCGCGCGCGCCCTGGATTATGCCCACCACCAGAAGATCATCCATCGTGATGTTAAACCGGCCAATATCCTGATCAGCCAATCGGGAGCTCCGCTGCTCTCGGATTTCGGGATCGCCAAAATGCTGGCTGCGGGCGGCTCCACGCAACTGACCGCAACCGGGGTTGGGATCGGCACGCCCGACTACATGGCCCCGGAACAATGGGCGGGCGAGGCCGACCCGCGCACGGATATCTATTCACTGGGTGTGGTTTTCTACGAAATGATCACCGGGCACCGCCCGTTCACGGCGGATACGCCCGCCGCGATTTTGCTCAAACACCTTCGCGACCCCCTGCCGCGCCCGAAAAGTTTCATTCCCGATCTGCCAGATGCGGTTGAATTGGTGTTATTCAAGGTGTTGGACAAAGAGCCGGAAAACCGCTACCAGGATATGGGGCAGTTCGCAGATGTGCTCGAGCAGCTGGCCCGCAACGAACAAACGGTACTGGTGGGTTCGCCAGAATTTCAAACCATCCTTCCTACTGTCTCCGCGGCAACTGAGTTGTATGTTGCTCCCAAAACCAGGCAGGAGGCCACACAGCCCCGCAAGAAGGCCGGTGCGGGCAGGTTTTTGGTCGCGCTGGCAATCCTTGCTGTGGCAGGCTTTGCGTGCCTTGTGGTGGGTGGCGCGATCTGGATCTCATTTTCAAACTTGATGGCCGGGCAAAGAACTGAGATAGCGCCCACAGCGAAAGCGCAGACCGGACAGGCAGCCACCTCGCAGCCCCAGGCAGAAGATGCTGCCACCCAGGAACCGCAAACGCCGCCCAGCGAGGTTGCTCCGCCAGTGACACCGGAAACAAAACCCTTCGAGAGCATCGAGGGTTACCCGGAAGATGTTCCCTTCTTAAAGGATAACAACGGCGACCTGGCGATCACCGAAAGCGAAGGCATGAACATGTTCACCTTCACCACAGACATGGCCTTCGCTGACGCGGAAGAATTTTACAAAACCGGTCTCGAACAAAATGGATGGGAACTGACCACAACCCAAACCCAGGGAAATCAGAAAATTTGGTATTACTTGAAAGATGAAACCCGCATGGTGATGATCGGTCTGAGCGACGAAGACAGCCAGTGCCGGGTGATGATCATGCTGATGGCAGAATAGTTGAGTTTGAGCAACCCGACGAAATCGATATAAAGATGAGCACACAACAAAAAAACCTTCCACTAAAAACGGAAGGCTTTTTTGTTGAGAGAGATACCGGGATATGCTCAAAACTACAAAACGCGCACAAAAATTCTGGATGTAATTGCAGGGCCAACCACGGTTGTTGTTTGATCGTTTTGTACGGTCAGGTTGCCGTCATAAGCTGAGTGTGAAGTCACTTCCAGCTGCGTACCGGGAACGAGGCCAAGTTCTTCAAGGTGGCGCAGAAGAGAAGCGTCCTTACTGTGAACGCGCACGATCGTTCCCTTTTGGTTGGGACGCAGGGCAGAAAGGGGAGTCAGGTCATCGGCGGGCATAATCAGTTCGGCAGAAGGGATCAGGTCACCGTGCGGGTCGCGGGTTGGGTAATTCAGCGCGGCGGCGATCCGCGCTTCCATTTCTTCAGAGATAACGTGCTCGAGCCGCTCCGCCTCCTCGTGGACTTGATCCCAAGAGTAACCTAAAGTTTGGACCAGCCAGGTTTCGAGCAAACGGTGGTGGCGGATGACCTCCAGCGCGGCCCGATTACCGGAATCGGTCAGAGTCACGCCCTGATGCTTGTGGTAATGAACCAGCGCGGGCTTTGCTTTTGCTAGCCGCTGGATCATGCCCGTTACAGAAGCGGGCGAGATCCCCAGCCGGACAGCCAGGTCAGTTGTGCTGGCCGGCTGTCCATCTGCGCTCAACTCGTAAATATGTTTCAGGTAATCCTGATTGGATCGGGTGAGCAGGTCAGGCATTTAACTCCTATTTGATCAGCAGTCCGGTAACCCAGAGCAGCAACATCCCAGCCAGGACACCGCTAAAGACCGTGCCCGGCATGGGTTGTTTGGAGATATCCTTTTGAATTAATTTGGCAATTTCGTACACCACCTGGAAGATGGCGCCCGCGCCAATCGCAAGAAAGAGCACAGCCAGCGTGGGCGATGGCGCAAAACCACCGATCCACGCCCCCAGAATGGCCGGTGCGCCGCCGATAAGTCCCATCAAGGCCAGGGAACGCAATCCGGGCTGGTCCCGCAAAACGGGAGAGATGATTCCCAATCCTTCGGTAATGTTTTGAATAATGAAGCCGACCACCAGAAAGGTGCCGAGGGAGATCTCCCCGATATTATACGCCGCTCCGATGGCCAAGCCCTCACCGAGATTGTGGATGCCAATACCAACGGCAATCATGAATGCCAGATTCAAGCGTTTGGCGGCTTCGTCCCGACCGGTATCTGCCTGTCGTTTGGAAATTACATCCAACAGCAGGAAGGTTGCGACAACGCCGATGCCAATCAGCCCCACGCCCTGGAATGCCCCCGGCACGCGGGCGGCCTGGTCGAAGGCCTCGGTGATGGTATCCAGCCCGAGAAAGATAAGCAGCCCGACCGTGACAGCCATCAGGAAAGTCATCCATTTTTTGCCCAGCGTTCTCAAAACCGGGAACCAGAAGATCCCCAGAAAGACCGGGATGACGCCCACGTATAAACCGATCAGTGCGAAGGACCAAAAAGATTTGCTGCTGGGTTCAGGAGTCTCAAAGGCGACCGGGATTTCCAGATTAAAGGGTACGGAATTCGCTGAAAAAAGCGTCAACGCGTAGGCCTCGCCATAACTCCAGGGAAAGTTGATCCGGACGACAGCGCGGCCCAAGCGGGGGATGCTCGCATCGGGCGCCACCTCGATCGGCCAAACCGCAGCGTTGATGATCGCCTGAGCAAGCGTGATTTCCTGGGGGCTGGTGTTCTGCACATAAATTTCGATCAGGTTGTCTTTGAGAACATAACGCTCGATGGTCAGCGTTTCAACGGGGACAGGTGATTCGAGGTCAAGTCCGCCGCCTGTGTTGACAAAAACAGCAATCACTCCAGCGAGTAGAACGATCGGGAGCAGGAGCAAGACAAGGGTCTTAAATGTGAAGCGAGGGGGTTGAGCAGCTTGTTGAGTCATAAGAAACCTTTATGGCAGCACTTCGAACATACCATTCCAGCCCAATTCGGCGAACTCAGTAACGTGAGCATGGAACATATACATACCGGGATATTTGTAAGTGAATTCCAAAATGCCGCGCTGGGCCTGCCCCTGGATGATGGTATCTGTAAATTCGGCAGGTGTCAGGCTTGTGCCGGTGGGATAGTATTGGAAGAAATTCGCATGGAGATGGAAAGAGTTAAGCAAATCATATTCGAGGATGTTGACCAGGTAGATACGGATCTTTTCGCCGACTTTGATCTGGATGGGGTGGTTCTGGTAGTGAAACGGAATGGCATTGACTGAATAGAAATCGTTGGCATCATCGAAGTCGACATCAAAGCCGCTCATGACCATCACCATCTCGCGGTCAACCGGCGGACGGCCCTGTTTGGGGTCGACGATGAACGTGCCGTAAAGCCCCTTCGCAATATGACGCGCCAGTGGGAAAACATGGCAATGATAGAGGTGCAAGCCAAAGGGTTCGGCGTCAAATTCATAGGTAAATGATTCGCCCGGTGCAACATGCCCGCCGGGGCCGGTACCGGGAACACCATCCATTTCTGCCGGGTGGAAGCCGTGAAAGTGAAGGGTATGGGGATGGTCGCTGCCGTTCACCAGGCGGATGCGGATGCGGTCTCCTTCGGTGGCCCGCAGCGTGGGGCCGGGGATGCGGCCGTTATATGTCCAGGCAGCGAACATCATGCCGGGAACAATTTCGATATCCTTGTTGATGGCTACAATTTCATATTCGCGCAAAATTTGGCCGCTTGGAAGCGTGGAGACTTTTCCGTAGTCAAAATCGGTCAGGATGTCGGTCGGGTTGAATCCGTTCTTCTCGTGATCCACCTCGCCAACGGTGCCGGGTACGAGTCCGTCATCATGGCCTTGCATTTGCATCACAGCCGAGCCATGAGACATCCCTTCTTTCGCAGCCAGTGCCTTTTGTTGAGCAAATAAGGTTCCGCCAAGCGTACCAGCAAAAGCAAGCCCGCCCAACTTTAGAAAATCGCGTCTGGTTAATGGTTTCATAAGGCTCCTATACCTTTAAGGTTAAACATTTTTTTATTTCAGTGTCGATAAATAGGCAACCAGGTCTCGCACCTGTTCATCTTTCAGGATATCTTTATACTTCTGGTACATAAGACCGGATGAAAAGCCATCCACCACATACAGGTTGGGTTCAAGAATGCTGTTCTGTAAATATTCTTCGGCGGTTTGATCTGGCACTCTCTCCCCGGCGCGATTTGCGACTCCCGCCAGAGATGGCCCGACGAGCACTTTATCCACCTCGGTGGAGTGGCAGGACGCGCAGCCAGGCGCAGAATCAATGGTCACCTGACCAAACAATGCTTCTCCAGCGATCGGGTCGCCGGATAGGGTTGACTTTTGTCCGCAAGCGGTGATGAACAAGCTCAGTATTACAAGCAGGATTGTTTTTGTGTTCAACATACAGGGTACATCTCCCATCTATATAAGATAATAAAGGCAAAGAATATCATATTTTATACTAAAAAAATATTTAGTCTTACATAAATAATTCTAGCAGAAATGAGTCCAAGAGTCAATCATACTGCTGGAGTAATCCTGGAGGCCTTCGGGGGATTTGCTCAAGATCTGATCTTGCAAGATTTTGCCCAAAGGTTCGAATATCGTCTCTGAGTGAAGATTCTTAACAAAAAAACCATCCACGAAAATGGATGGTTTTTTTGTGAGCGCGGAGGGGCTCGAACCCTCAACAAACGGCTTAAAAGGCCGCTGCTCTGCCATTGAGCTACGCGCCCGACTGCGAATGCCGATTTTATCACCAACCAGCTTGCAGAGCAAGGCTGGGGGAACGGCAATTTTTATTCGTCTTCGCCTGAAGTTGCACCGGGCTGCTCGAAGCGCAGTACTTCACCGTGCATATCGATGACCACCTTAAAGCCGGTCATACCCAGGTAGGCGCGCATCTCTTCCGGAATACCCATATCGAACAACATTTCAAACTGCTGTTCGATATTTTTTAACTGATTTTCGATCATGGCCCGGCTGAAAGGATCGTCGCTGCCGAGCATTTTGGCGGCTTGTTGGCTGAGCAGGTCTTCACTGCCTTTCATCATGCTGGCAATCTGGCTGAGCACCTGGCGGTCAACCTGTTCGGAGGGTAGATGACGCCGGAAACCGGCGTCATCTACAACATAGCAAGGTTCAGCGCCAACGTAGGCTTCTCCAACCGGGCGGTCGAATTCGTCAAAGACCAGGCCAGCGAACAGAGGCTTGCGGGGCATTATGAATCCTGTTTTCCTTCGACAATCGCCAGCAAGGCTGCGGCAGCAATACCCATGCGGCGGTCGAGTTTGCGGTTTGTATCCATCGTGAAATCAACATCCATTTCATAGCGGATCAGGTTGAAGCGTTGTTTCAGATCGGCAACGCGGCCGTCGCCGGCAGTGATATCGTAGTTCTGCGGCAGCAGGTTGCCGAGCAGGAAGCGGCGCAGCAGGGCCAGCCCCATATTATCTTCGAAGCACAGGCCAACCACGTTATCAGACGGATCGAGCACTTCCCATTCATCGCGCAGGATGGATTTAAGTCCCTTGCGCCGCAGCGCGCCAACTTTTTCGCCGTTGGTTGAGTCGACCACATCGTAGGCAGCGGAAAAATCGATGATCTGGCGGGCTTTGATGGCCAGTACTTCCTGAGTCTTCTGTTCATCAGAAAATACGCGAATGTCTTCGCGCAGCTTGAACATTTTTTGCTCACTGAAAAGAACCACTTCCCCTTGCGGATTGTAGAATCGCAGTTTGCCGGTCAGGGCAATGGCTTGTTTCTTGAGCAGGTACTGATCGTACTGGAAGGCTGGATGCATATCAAATTCTCCTTTGGCGAATGGGTCAAAAATGGAGCATATTAAACGGCGGGCAGGATAAGGGTGGAACGCGTCCGCCTTGCGGGCGGGAAATGCCGATTGATCCGGGCCATGCGGCGGGAAGTAGCGGCGGGTTAATAATGGACATTGACCAGCAAATTCGAGGGTGCCCAGTTGAAAAGCCACTCAGATTCAGGAATAGTCATATTGACACAGCCGTGACTCATGGGCGTGCCAAAGTTGTTGTGCCAGTAAGTGCCGTGAATGGCGTAGCCCTGATAGAAAAACATGGTATTGGGCACGTCAGGCAGGTAATAGCCGGGCCCGCTCATGTCTTTGTATTTAAAACGTGCATAAACGCGATAATCCCCGGTAACAGTAGGCGTCTGCCAGGTTCCGGTGGAGACAACAAACGAGCCAACCAGAACGTCCCCTTCCCAGGCGTAAAGCATTTGCTGGCTCAGGTTGATCTCAACCCAGCGCTCGCCAGTGCTGGACTGGGCGGTGGGGGGCACATAAACCGTGGGCGGCGCATAAACCGTCTCGGTTGGGATGGGCGTTTCGCTTGGGATCGGCGTGATCGTGGGCGTCTGGCTGGGAGTCTCCGTCGGGGTGGCTGTCGGGGTTTCTGTTGAAGTCGGTGTAAACGTACTGGAAGGGGTCGGGGTAAAAGTGATCGTTGGCGTAAAGGTCGCGGTTGGGGTCAGGGTGTAGGTCGGTTTTTCGAGTTGAACTTCGGCCCAGGCAACCCCGCCTTGAGCCGGGGCAAGCGAGGAATTGTTAAGCAACGCCAGGGCCGGGGTGGCGCCCTGCCAGACAGCAAAAGCGGCCAACAAACACAGGAAAATGATCAGGATGGCCGCATAGGGTGCAGATCGCCTGACCGGGGCCGCGGCGGGCTGCAAGGAGACAACTTTAGCAGCCGGCACAGGCACATAACGCTGGGTCTGGGCGGTCTCGGGCGTTGAAACCGGGATCTTTGCGGTTTGCTCTCCCTGGTGCTCACGCAGGCGTTTAACGGCCCAGGCCATGCCTTTGTGGGCCCGTTCGCTTTTCGGGTTGATTTGCAGGGCTTTTGTCAGATAGGCTACGCTGGCGCGCGGGCTGGCGACTGCGGCCATGACCAACCAGGCCTCTTCGAGATCCGGAGCCAGTTGGGCTGCCTGTACGGCGTAATGACGCGCAGCGAGCTTGTTGTGGGCTCGCAGGGCTTTTTGGGCTTCTTCGATGGCGCGAAACGCGGCGATGTGGTTAGGGTTCATGGCGGGGTCTGGACAATACTCTCGTTGTTAATGTAGCAAAGGATGCCGTTAACAATGCCAGTGGCGATCAGGTCAGGTTGTTCAGTCAGAATTGCATAGTCGAGGTTGAGAAAACCGGTCTCGATGATGGCGGCTGTTGTATTGGGGCTGATTTCATCGAACGCGTGGTAAAAGGTCATGTCATTAGTGACACTGTCGTGCAAGGGCAGGTTGGTGGTGCGCTGATAGCGATCTCGCAAGCAAATCGCCAGGCGATTGGCAAGGTTCAGGTCACGAGAACTCATCGCGGCCGCAACTTTAAACCCTGTTGCCTGGTCGTTGACGAAAATGCAGGAGTCATTATGAATGGACACAAGCGCAGCGGCGCGATAGTTTTGCAGGCGTGGGTCGAACTCTTCTAGCACGTCAGCCTGAAAGCCAAGAGCGGTCAACTTTTGCTGGACGGTGGTCGCAATTTTGAAATTTACTTCGGCTTCGGTGGTGCCATTCTCACACACGGCCCCTGAATCATTACCATAGTGCCCGGCGACAATCCCCAGGCGCACTTGCGGCAGGGGCGTTCCGGGCAGCACCATGCCTTCTGGCTCTGTCGTTAATAGCACAGACAACTGGTCTGAAATATTGCCAGAAAACAACCCCTTTGGCGGAAAAGCGGTAAAAAGGGTGGCAAAAAGCGCAGCCACCAACAGGGTAGTTTGAATGATGGCCGGGAAACGCTGACGGCGACGTTCGGATGTGTCTGAGCTAGTATCCATAAATTGATATTATAGTACCTTAAAAGAAAGTTGTTAGGCAAGTGATTTGGAGTCTTTGGGTCAGCTTTCGCGAAATTCTAACACTTCTCTGACTTGACTCGACCTGTACGGCAAAGTATTATCATCCCAAAGAATTTGGAGATCTATGAACTTCGACCCTGATATTTTACGACAGGCCATGCGTTTTTGGACAACCGGCGTGACCATTGTTACATCTGCTCATGAAAATGTCCAGCACGGAATGACTGTCAGTTCATTCACATCATTATCGTTAAAACCGCCTCAAGTCTTGATCGCCCTGGCACAAAATACGCGCACGCATGATCTGGTCAATCGTTCCCGTATTTTTGGCCTGACCATATTGGCCGAAAACCAGCAGGAACTTTCTGACCGCTTTGCAGGCCGCATCGCGGATGAGCTTGACCGCTTGGATGGCATTGAAACCTTCAAAATGGTAACTGGCGCCCCGCTCCTAAGCGGCGGAATATCCTGCCTGGATTGCCGCGTGGTCACCATGCTTGGGTCAGGCACACACACGGTCTTTGTTGGCGAGGTGCTGGCTGCGCGCGATTTGAATGGAGAAAATCCGCTGGTTTATTTTGACAGACAGTATCGAAAATTGCAAAAATAATGTATCCTTTAATTGTGTTTCGTTCATGTTTTTAACATATGGGAGGTGAACATGGAGACACATTTGACAACCGAGGAACAAAAAACGCTTTTAAAATTGGCACGCCAGGCCCTTGATGGGGGGGTGCGCGGCGAAGCGCCAATCCCCATCCGATACTCAGAACTCAGCCCGACCCTGCGCGAAAATGGCGCATGTTTCGTGACGATCACCCAGCGCGGACAATTGCGCGGCTGCATTGGTACGCTCGAAGCCCACCAGCCCCTCGCGCAGGATGTTCAAGAACACGCTGTTGCCGCTGCGCTCAATGATTATCGCTTTCCGCCGGTCACGCCCGACGAATTGGATCAAATCAAAATCGAAGTTTCGCGCCTGACAGCACCGCAACCCCTTCACTACATCGACAGCGAAGATCTGCTTGAAAAATTACGTCCCGACATCGATGGTGTTATCCTGCGCGACTCATTTGGCCGCCGCGCCACCTTTTTGCCGCAAGTCTGGCGGCAGTTGCCCGACAAGGTTGAATTTCTCAGCCACCTGTGTCATAAAATGGGATCATCAACCGATGCCTGGCGTACCCAACGCCTGACCGTCCACATCTACCAGGTTGAAGAGTTTCACGAATAACCCGGCCCGCGCTTTGCTGCGCTCAGGCTAAAGCTTTTCCACAATCTGTTTAACCAATCCCGGTCCGGCATAGATCATGCCCGTATAAACCTGCACCAGCGTTGCGCCCAGGTCTAGTTTGCGTTTGGCATCATCGGGATTTGTAATCCCGCCCACGCCAACCACCGGGACCCGGCCATTGACCCGCGCGACAACCTTTGCCAGCACGGAATCGCTCAAACCCGTCAGCGGCCGACCGCTTAAACCGCCGGTTTCCACCCGCAGCGGGGACTGAACCGCCTCGCGGCTGAGAGTCGTGTTGGTGGCGATGATGCCATCCATGCCGTTGTCGAGGATTGCGCCGACAGCATCATCCAACTCTTCATCAGACAGATCGGGGGCGATTTTGACGAGGATGGGCGCGTTCCCGCCGCGGCCCAGCCTGATCTGCTCGCGCTCCCTGGAAATTGCGCCGAGCAACCCTTCGAGCATCTCCCGGCCCTGCAAACGGCGCAAACCAACCGTGTTGGGCGAAGAGATATTGATGGCAAGATAATCCGCCTGGAAAATAAACTGGCGCATCAGTGCAATGTAATCATCCGCCGCGTTTTCGAGCGGGGTGTCTTTGTTTTTCCCGAGATTTAAACCAAGCATCACTGATCGAGGGCGGCGGGCGATTTTTGACATTTGGTCAGCAGAATATGCCATCCCGCGCCCTGGAAAGCCCATCCGATTGATCACAGCCTCTTCATCGATCAAACGGAAGATACGCGGTTTTGGGTTTCCCGGCTGCGGACGCGGGGTGACCGTGCCCAGCTCGAGATGGCCAAACCCCAGCGCGGAGAGCCCGGCCACAGACTGGCAGTCCTTGTCATAACCGGCGGCCAGACCGACCGGGTTCTTGAACGTCAGTCCAAAGGCCTGGACCGGCTTTTCGGGCGGAGTAAACATCCCTTGCAGCATCCAGCGCGAAGGCGGGATAATTCCAGCCCAGCGCACAAGGTGCAGGGTCAGGGCGTGAGTCACCTCAGGGTCAAGTTTGAAGAGCAGGGGGCGCAAGAGTCGGTACATAAATTATTTCTTTCCGTTCATGGCAAATTGGGCCAGAATCTCGGTCATGGGCAGGCAATAGGAAAGCCGTTTTTGGGTTTCGGCCAGGCTCGATTCGCGCTCGGCTTTTAGTTCTGCGGGGTCGCGGTTTAGGATAAAGGGGTCTTCCCAGGCCAGCCAGTCCACATCGCGGGTGTGGATGTGGTGCTGCATCTGCAAGACCATCTCGGCGACCATCGAAATTTCTGGGTGGCTGACTTTTTCCATGACCTGGCGCAGTTCCCCAGCCTGGACGACCAGGTGACACCAGCCGTAATCGAGCGTTTTGCCGAACAGGGTTTCGCCGAGGCGGGAGACAAACCCTTCCAGTTGGCGGTAATTTTGCGGGTGGGTTTCCCAGGCTCGGGCGGAGCGATGGAAGATGAGCGGGAGAGATTCCGGGTGCAGGGAAGCGGCATCAGCCAGGAAAGAGTCGCGGTAAGCGGGTTGCAAAGCAAAGGTGAGTCGGTCGGGGTAGCACAAGTGCAGAACCTGCTCCGGGGCCGAGTCCCCGGCGGCGTAACGGTAAAGTTCCGTGAAATGCAATCCGGCGGGCGCTTCGGTTTGGGCATGATAAACGTGATAGAACGGGTCGGCCTGCATTTCGGCCACATTCTGCGGCTGGCGCTCTCTGGTGCTGGCCGGGATGGAGACGATTGCGCTGCCGAAATGCTCTTTCAAGATCGGCAAGCCCGCTTTCAGCAGCGGATAAAAAATATTATCAGGATCGCGCAAAGGCAGAACAAGGACGGGCAGCATTTCAGGCCATCCGTTTGCGATAGCCGCATAAAATGTGTTTGGCGGCGAAGCCAAACTTTTGGTAAAGCTGCATGGCGGCCTGGTTGTTGGCGTTGACGGTCAGTTCGATCAGGCGAATTTGCGCGGGTTCGAACATCCACGCAATGCCGGCCTTGAGTAATGCCGCGCCCAGGCCTTTGCCCCGCGCGGCCGGATCCGTGCCGATAAAATCGATATAGCCGGACTGCGACTCGCGCTTGCAAAAGTGGTATCCCAACACTTTGCCAGCCTCGATTACAAGCAGCAGGCGGTGATTATCGTCCAGTTTTTCGACAATCTGGCTGGCGGTGTAGTAGGTACGGGGGAAAATATGCTGATGAAGCGCTTCAAACCCGGAGAAAAATGTTTCGTTGTAATCGCAAACCTGCACTGGCACGGTCGAAACAAGTTTGAGCGCATCCCGTTCGAGGAAGAGCACCGCATCTGAGCTGTGCGCCAGGAAAGCATGCCGGGCGGCAAATTCCTGGCCGCGTTTGTTATTGATGTCAAAGAATAATTCATGCTCGTGAATACTTTCGGGGATCAGTTCTTCAATGGCGGCATAATGTTCATCGGCGATGGCGTGCCAGTCGGGGCTGACAACCTGCGGCCCATACAGCCAGGCGCGGCCAATCTCTGGGTCGTACTCCACGCCAAAAACGCTGACCAATTCACTACCTTGCCAGGCCAGCAGGAACGACTCTGTGAGTGGGCGGGTAAACTCGGCCAGCGTTTCACGAATTTCGGTTTCACCTTTGCCGTAGTAGCCAATGTGGGTTTCGCGATCCTGATTGTGGCGGATGATAAATTCGAGCATAAGCTCAAGTTGGGCAGGGCTGGGCCGGGAAATGTTCATAGCAATCAATCAAATGCCGTCGGGCGGTCGGGGTCTGCAAAGTGGGCAAAAATCTCGTCGAGGATGCGCTGGTTGGTGCGGTTTTGCGAGAGCGGTGGCAGGTCAGCCGGGTCGAAAAAACGCACATCGGGGGTTTCGTAACTGGGGGTTGGTTCGCCGCCGAGGATGTCGCACAAGAAGATAATTTTGTATGCATGCCAAAACTCAAGCGGTTGAAAATTGCAGGCATCATAAACAGCGATCACCTTTCGGGCTTTAACCTGCATGCCGCTTTCTTCGAGCACTTCGCGCTCGACCATTTCCTGTGGTGATTCGCCCAGGTCGGCCCATCCGCCGGGCAGCGACCAACGGCCATCGGTGATTTCCTGCACGAGCAGGATCTTTCCATCGCGGATAACCGCTCCGCGCACATCGACTTTGGGAGTCGGGTAGCCAGCCTGAATGGAAAAACTTTCGAGAATGGCTTCTTTTTCCAATGCGGACTGGCCGGCCATGATCTCGGCGCTGATCTCCTGCAAACGCTGATAGCGCTCGAGGTCGAAATCGTTTTTGCTGTAGGCCAGCCCGGCCTGCGAAAGGGTATAGATTTCACGGGCAAGGGTCAGCCAGGGTGGGGATGATGGTTTACCAGCCATATTCACTATAAAAACTCCCCTTCCCGGCGTCTTGAATCACATTGCGCACATACGGGATTATGTTGACCGGCAGGCAGCTCAGTGGGAACCAGGACAGATCATCGCATTTGTCCGGCTCCATGTTGCGGATTTCGCCATCCCAGGCATTAACCTGCACGAAAAAATCGATGCGTTCATCGTTGGATTTGCGGTGGATGACATGCACCACCTCGATATTTTCCGGCGCGATCTGAACCCCGGCCTCTTCCTGCGCCTCGCGGATGGCGGTCTGGGTGACGGTTTCGCCTGCATCGACATGCCCGGCTACCACGCTGTAATTCCCGTCTTCGTAACCGGTGTTGAAACGGCGCAAAAGCAACACCTTCTCATCTTTGATAAAGAGCAGATGGACGGCGATTGGAAAGCGGCTACGCATTTTTCAGGAATTCCCGCGTGGCGGCTATTTTTTCTTTCTCCACTTTGCCGGCTGTTTCCCAATAATCGAGCATTTCGCTGATGGTCAGCACGGCGTAAAGGTGGAACCCGGCCGCTTCGAGCGATTCGCGCGCGCCGGATTGACGATCGACGAGAACGACCACATCTTTGACAACCAGCCCGGCGCCGGTCAGTTTTTCGATGGCTTCGAACTTGCTGCCGCCAGTGGTGGCCAGATCGTCGATGACCAGGGCAACTTCGCCAACTTTGAAATCGCCTTCGATCTCGGCCTTGGTGCCGTAGGTTTTGACTTCCTTGCGCGGGTAGATCATCGGGTAGTTGCCCGCCAGCGAAACGGCGGTCGCGATCGGGATGGCAGCGTAAGGCAGGCCGGCCAAGCGGTCGAATTGCAGAGTCCGAATCAGCGGCAGGTAGGCTTCACCGATCTGGCGCAACAAGGCCGGATAGGTGATGATGCGGCGCAAATCAATATAAATGGGTGAGATTAAACCTGATTTCAGGGTAAATTCGCCAAATTTGATGCAGCCAGCTTCGAGCAGGCCATCGGCCAGGGCAGTTTTGTTTGTGTCCATGCGCTTTCCTTTATAAGCCACAGAGAACACAGTATTTTGAGATTTTTCTCTGTGCTCTCTGTGAACCGGCTAGATCTTCATGTTTCGTTTGATGTTCAATATCTCGTCGCGGAATTCGGCGGCAGCAAGAGCAGGCCTGGCTGCGCGCGAGATACCGCGTGAGACGGGGATCAACATCCCCTTGCCATCCTTGCGCAGGCCGGCCTTGAGGGCTATTTCCAAATCGCCACCCTGGGCGCCAACCCCCGGCGAGAGAAACCACAGGCTGGGTGCAGCCGCGCGGACGCGGATCAGCGCTTCAGGTTGGGTTGCGCCAACCACGAGGCCGATGTTGTTTTTGGTGTTCCAGGCCTGGGCGAGTTGGGCAACGTGGATATACAGGGGAACGAAGGACGGAGAAGTCATGACCGAAGACGAATGACCAAGGACGGAAGAATCGGTCGTTGGTTGTTGGTCGTTGGTCACAAGCAAGTTTTGCAAATCGTCCGCCCCCGGGTTGCTGGTTTTGCAGAGCAGGAAGACGCCTTTTTCGGAGTTGCCAATGAACGGATCGATCGAATCCTTGCCAAGATACGGGCTGAGCGTAATACAGTGCGCGCCAAGGGTTTCGAAGGCAGCTTTGGCATAGGCTTCGGCCGTGGACGAAATGTCACCGCGTTTGGCATCCAGGATCACCGGGATCATTGAACCCAGGCGATCGGATTGTTCCTGGATGGCTTCGATAACCTGCTTGAGGGCTGTCCAACCCTGCGCGCCAAACTGCTCGAAGAAGGCGGCGTTAGGTTTGAAGGCCGCAGCGTAAGGCGCAGTTTGTTTAACGAGATTCAGGCTGAAGTCCAGCGCCGCTTCGGCGGTCGGGGCCGAAAGGTCAGAAACGTGTGGATCCAGTCCCACGCATAAAAGCGAAGAACAGTCATCGACACGTTTTTCAAGGAAAGAGAAAAAAGATTCCATAGGTAAAATAGAACGCGGATTTTGCGGATAGGACGGATTCTCGCGGGCTTTTTTGTAAAAACCTTAAGATTGTTCGTTCCGCGTTCTGGGGGCTCCTTTCGTAAATATTTTTCGCTTGAACTCGGCCTTGGGGCCAAAATTCAGCACTAATCCAACTTGGATGCCTGTTGCCTTAAGATAGTTTACCAATTGGGCCTCGTGGGCTTTGGCTATTTCTTCTGCAGCTTTCAATTCGATGATGATCTTGTCATCTACAAGAATATCCGCAAAGTATTCACCAACGGCATCACCATCATAAAAAACCTGGATTGGAACTTGTTGCTTGATAATGTGTCCACGTTTTGCCAGTTCTTTCGACAGGGAATTTTCATAAACTTTTTCGAGAAAACCATACCCAAGCGTGTTGTAAACCTGATAAAACGCTTGGATGATATCAGACGTAATTTCTTCGTAAAGCATGATCTTCTCAGGCAGAAAAATAGGGTGCGGATTTTGTAGACCGAACGGATTTTCGCTTTTTTTATCTGTGCAAATCTGCTAAATCCGTCCAATCCGCGTTCTATTGAATTTATGCTTTTCCTAAAACCATCGCCAGGAGCGCCATGCGGACGTACAGGCCGTATTCCATCTGGCGGAAGTAGGCAGCGCGCGGGTCATCATCGAATTCGGGGCTGATCTCGCCGACACGCGGCAGGGGGTGCATGACGATCATCTCCTGCTTGGCGGCTTTCATGATTTCAGGGTCGATCACGTACGCGCCTTTGACCATTTCATAATCTTCCGGGTTCTCGAAGCGCTCTTTCTGGACGCGAGTGACATACAACACGTCGGTCTGGGGCAAGACTTCGGCCAGGGTGCTGTATTCAGCCTGCGGGATACCCTTGGCGGCGACTTCGTCCATGACTTCTTGGGGCATGCGCAGAATTTCAGGCGAGACATAGTTAATTTTGACGTTATACAACGAGAGCAGGCGCGCCAACGAATGCACGGTGCGCCCATATTTCAGGTCGCCGAGCATGGTGACGGTCATGCCGTCGATCTGGCCTTCGCCGAGTTCCTCGAAGATGGTAAAGGTATCGAGCAGGGCCTGGGTGGGGTGTTCACCAACCCCGTCGCCGGCATTGATAACCGGTTTCTTGGCAGCCTTGGCTGCGATAGCCGCCGAGCCGGTCTCGGGGTGACGCAGCACGATCACATCGGCGTAGCACTCGAGGGTGCGGATGGTGTCGGGCAGCGATTCGCCCTTCGAGACGGAGGAATATTTCACCTCGCTGATCGGGATGACCGATCCGCCCAGGCGTTCCATGGCGGCGGTAAAGGACGAAGATGTGCGCGTGGATGGTTCGTAGAACAGGTTGGCCAGGATCTTGCCCTTGAGCAAGTCAAACGTTCCGACGCGCTCGACCATGCCGCGCATCTCATGTGCCACGCCAAAGACATACCCCAAATCGTCACGCGTGAACTGTTTGACCGATAAAATATCCTTGCCATACCAGGGCGCGGTCTTGTTCTCGCCAAACGGCAGGTAAGGGGATTGAGATTGAGTGGGCATAATTACTCCTTCGTAAATCGTAAAAGTTGAATGAAAATCGGGAACTGGTTCTGGTGGGAACGATTCCCGCTAAATCACGTTAGTTCATCCTGCAGTTTTCTTCCAGAGCTCTTCCTGGCCTGCTCAGTCTTTGTGCTCATGCCGGTGATGAATATCTGGCAGATGATCATGTTCGTGCTGTTGCTCAGGGTGTTCATGATCATGGGCGTGGGTGCCAGGCTGTGAGTCATGCCCATGTTCAGAGTCCACATGATCGTGGCTGTGTTCATGAACCTGCGCACTGTGAAGGTGAAAATGCTGGTGTTTTTCATTGACGAGCAGCAACGCGCCGCCAACCATCAGGAGCGCCGCAAAGGTGAAGAAAGCTGACGGTAATTCCCCAAAAATAAAAATGGACAGGATCACCCCCGCCAACGGTGCAGTGCCATACAAAGCGCTGGTGCGCGCTGCGCCCAGCCCGCGCATGGACTGGATAAACAACATGGTGCTGAGTCCGTAGCAGACCCAACCGATCAGCAAAATGGCTAAAATTGAAAGCAAGGGCGGGAACTGGTTACCAAGAAAAACCGCCAGCAAGAGCGAAAACGTTCCGGCCAGCAAACCTTTCCAGGCCACAATCTGCAGAGGGTCTTTGCCAGAAATATTGCGAGTGAGGTTGTTGTCGACGCCCCACAGGATGCAGGCCAACAGGATTCCCAGCGCGCCCAACGATAGCCCCCAGCCGCTGGAAAAATTTACAGAAAGGAAAACGCTTGCCTGCGTAATGGAGAGAATGGCGGCCCATGCCCGCCGGCCAATCGATTCTTTGAACACAAAAAGGGCGATCAGGGTGGTTGCCACCCCTTCAAAACTCAGCAGCAACGAGGCGGTCGAGGCGGGAGTATTTTCCAGGCTGAACATCAACACGATCGGCGCAGCGACCCCGCCCGAAAGGATTGCACCTGCCAGCCACGGGAGATCCGCCCGCCTGAGGCTGGCTTCCCGCTGCGGCCCGGAACGCCCGCTTTGGATCAATTTCGTCAGCACAAGCCCTGTCCCGCTTCCAAGATATAAAAAGGCCGCCATCAACACTGGCGGCACATCGCCGAGCAGCAGCTTGGAAAGCGGCGCGCTGGCCCCAAAGAACACGGCGGCCAGTAAAGCTTGCAGAAGAAAGGGGATGCTCGCGGATTTCATTTTGCTGGTTTTTCAAATCGATCCTGCACAAATTGTGCAATTTCATCAAACGCTGCGCGGCTTTCGGGGGTCAAGTCGGCCAGGGCGTGCCAGACATGCCACATCCCATCCCAGACACGCAGTTCCACAGTCACTCCGTCTGCCCGGGCTTTTTCAGCCAACAGACGGGCATCATCCAGCAAGATCTCATCACTGCCAACCTGGATCAACATCGGGGGAAAGCCATGAAAATCTGCGTAAACCGGAGAGATAAGCGGGTTGGACGGGCTTTGTGTGCCAGTATAGAAAATACTCCACTCGCGTAACTCATCGGTTCGCAACAAAACTTCAGCCTGAACCCGGGTAATGTGGGATTGGCCGGTAAAGGTCAGATTGGTCCAGGGGGAGATACAGACCACTGTAGCCGGGAGCGGCACATTAGCGCTTCGCAGCGCCAGAACGGTCGCGACGCCCAGTCCGCCACCCGCAGAATCCCCGGAAATAACGATATTTTCCGGCTGATATCCCTCGGCCAGCAGCCAGCGATAGGCTTTTTGGGCATCTTCAAGCGCAGCCGGAAAAGGATGTTCGGGCGCAAGCCGGTATTCGGGCAAGAGAACCTTCAGGCCGGTGCGCTGCGCCAGCGAACTGCACATCATCTGATAGGCATCGATACTGCCGAGAACATATCCACCGCCATGCAGGTGCAGGATGACTTTTTCCCGGTCTGCATTTTCCGAGCAAACCCAGGCCGCCGGGGTGCCGTCGAGATCAATCCGTTCGACTTTCACACCGCGCGGAATCCGACCCATGAATCTGGCATTTTCAGACTCGCGTTTGCGGCTCCCCGCAAGCGATAAAATCTGTCCTTTGAAGATTTTCTTCAAGAATAAACGCCAAAAACGTGCTTCTAAACTCAGAGACATTCAGTCCTTACATCTTTCCATCGTACGGCTCAATTGAAATTTTGTCACATTTGGGTATTTCACATTCATGATCGCGCCCATTCATAAAAACTTCCGAAGCCTTAAGACTTCGGAAGCGCTGAACTTCAAATCACCGCATGACGGCTTGAACCAGGTGGATATGGCGAAAGAGATATTTCACAGGTTTGTTCCTTAGGGCTGGACTGATTATACCCTTTCCGCGTGCTTTAGAGCAAACCAGACTCGCTTCGAGCTGGCCGAAATGCCAGCCTTGACACTTGCCCGAATCTGACGATAATTGTTGTTAACAGGCGAGCTTTTCCAATGGCACCGACCGAGGAAAGTAGGTTGGCAAGAGTTGACAGAGAAACGCAGGCGTTCCGGCTGAAATCTGCGCCCAACGAAACCCAACTGAAGTTCCCTCGCGAGCCGCTCAGGTCAACGCAGGTGTAAGGGCACAATTGTGTCCCAACGCCAACAAGTAGTTTGAGCCGCAGTCCCAGCGTTAACGGGGAAGGGAATAGGAATGAAGAATTCCTGCTCCTATAAGTGACCGCTTCGGCGGTAATTTGGGTGGTACCGCGAGACATCCCCTCTCGCCCCAATGTGGGCGGGAGGTTTTTTGTTTTGTAATGGCGTAGGGGCGCAGCAATGCTGCGCCCCCACAAAACACACGGAGGCACTATGCTCGAAAAACTTGCACAGATCGAAAAAGAAGCGCTCGAAACACTGGCCGCGGTCGAGGACGAGGCTGCTCTCGAAACCTGGCGCATCGCCAATATCGGCCGCTCCTCACCGGTGATGACCGTCTTTAGCCAGATGGGCGGCCTGTCGAAGGAGGAGCGCCCGCTGGTTGGACAACGCGCCAACCAGGTCAAACTGGCGGTTGAATCCGCTTTTGCCGAAAAAGCTGCTGCGATCAAAGAAGCCGCCCTGCAAAAATCGCTTGCCAGCGAAAAACTGGATGTGACCCTGCCCGGCCGCGGCTTCCACCACGGGCGCCTGCACCCTGCCAGCCAGAACCTGCGACGGGTGCTCGCCATCCTGGCCGAGATGGGATTCCAGGTCTATACCTCGCGCGATGTTGAAAGCGATGAATACAACTTCCAGTTGCTCAACATCCCGCCCTATCATCCGGCCCGCGAAATGCAGGATACTTTCTACATCGACACCGGCGCAACCGACGAGGCCGAAAAACAGGTGCTGCGCACGCACACCTCCCCCGGCCAGATCCGGGCGATGAAGCAGTTCTCCGCGGAAAACCCGCAAAACCCGCCTTCGATCCGCATCGCTCTGCCCGGCATGTGCTACCGTTTCGAGCAGATCACCGCCCGCTCGGAAGTGCAGTTCAACCAGGTTGAGGGACTGGTGGTGGGCGAAAACATCACCTTCGCCGACCTGAAAGGGACGCTGGCCGAATTCGCCCGGCGCATGTTCGGGCGCGAGGCCAAGACCCGTTTCCGCGCCTCGTACTTCCCTTTCACCGAACCGAGCGCCGAAATGGATGTGGAATGCTTCGTCTGCGGCGGCAAAGGCTGCCAGGTCTGCAAGAAATCAGGCTGGCTCGAAATTCTGGGCTGCGGCATGGTGCATCCGATCGTTTTGCAGAATGGCGGCTATGACCCCAAACGTTATACCGGGTTTGCCTTCGGCATGGGCCCGGAACGCCAACTGATGCTGCGCCACAAGATCAACGACATCCGCTACTTCTGGGGCAACGATATTCGTTTCCTGGAGCAGTTCTAAAAAGCGGCCACAGAGCCGCTGAGACACAGAGATTTTTGCGTTCTTCTCTGTGACCCTGTGGCAAACAAGCAGGAGAAAACTTTATGAGACTACCAATTTCATGGATTAATGAATTTGTTGACCTGAGCGGACTGGAAGTCATCGAAATTGCCCGTTTGCTGACCCTGGCCGGGTTGGAAATCGATGATATCCGCTTCGCCGGGTTATCCCTGCCCACAAGCGATGACCACGGCTTCAAGGTCAACGGCATCGCCTGGGACAAGGAAAAAATCGTCGTGGCCGAGATCCGCGAGGTGGGCTCACACCCCAACGCCGACCGCCTGACCCTGTGCGAGCTTTTCGATGGCGAAATCGTGCATACCGTGCTGACCGGCGCACCCAACCTGTACCCGTTCAAGGGTCTGGGCAAGCTTGAAAAACCCATCAAGGTCGCCTACGCCAAGGAAGGCGCCACCATATACGATGGCCATGCCGAAGGCCTGGCGCTGACCACCCTCAAACGCGCCAAAATCCGCGGTGTCGAATCCTACTCGATGGTCTGTTCCGAAAAGGAACTGGGCATCAGCGAAGAACACGAGGGTGTGATCTTCCTGGACGATGACGCCGTTGCCGGAACCCCGCTCATCGATTACATGGGCGATGCGGTGCTGGAGATCAGCATCCTGCCCAACAACGCCCGCAACACCTCCGTGCTGGGGATCGCCCGCGAACTGGCGGCGCTGACCGGCCGAACGTTGAAAAAACCAAATTACGAGATTCAAGCCTCGGGTGAGCCGGTCGAGGGCAAAGTCAAGATCGAGATCGCCAACCCCGAACTCAATCCGCGCTTCACGCTCGGCTTGATCCGGAATGTCGAGATCAAACCCAGCCCATACTGGGTGCAGAAACGCCTGCGCCTGTGCGGCATGCGCCCGATCAGCAACATCGTCGATGCGACCAACTACACCATGCTTGAACTCGGCGAGCCGCTGCATGCCTTCGATTACGATGTGCTTGCAGCACGGGCTGGCGGCAAGCCGGTGATCATCTCCACCCGCGTCGCCAAACCCGGCGAAAAGCTGACCACGCTCGACAACGTTGAGCGCGCTCTGAGCGAAACCAACGTTCTGGTCTGCGACTCGGCAGGCGCGCTCTCGCTGGCAGGCGTGATGGGCGGCCAGGAAAGCGAAATTTCAGATAAAACTGTCAATATTTTGCTCGAGGCCGCGGCCTGGAACTTCATCAATATTCGCAAGACCGCCAACCAGCATAATCTGCCCTCGGAAGCATCCTACCGCTTCTCGCGCGGTGTGCACCCCGGGCTGGCGCTGGAGGGTCTCAAACGCTGTTTATACTGGATGGCGCAGTGGAGCGGCGGACAGGTGGCCCCCGGCATTGTGGACGAATACCCGCTTCCGCCTCACGACCCGACAGTTGAGATCCGCGAAAGTGACATTCGTCGCGCCCTGGGCATCGAAATCCCGCTAGCTGAAGTCAAAGCTCTGCTCGAGCGGCTGGAATTCACCTGCAAATTCGCGTCTGATGATTGTTTGCTAGTGACTGCCCCGCCCATCCGCATGGATATTGGCGAAGGCGTTGTGGGTCTGGCCGATGTCATGGAAGAAGTCGCCCGCCTGTATGGCTTCGACCGCATCCCCGAAACACGCATGGCAGACCCGCTCCCGCCTCAGCGCGGCAACCCGGCCCTCGAGGCGGAAGAGCACATTCGCGATACGATGGTCGCCCTCGGTTTGCAAGAGATCATCACTCATCGCATGACCGCGCCCGAGATCGAAAGCCGCCTGCTGCCGCCCGGCAGCGAGTCGAGTATCGAATATGTCAAACTCGCCAACGCTATCGCCCCCGAAAAGCGCGTTTTGCGCCGCTCCCTGCTCAGCTCGGTGTTGAACGTGGTCGAGCGCAATGCCCGCCTGCGTGAAAGCCTGGCCATGTTCGAACTCGGATCAGTCTACATCCCGAACGGGAAAGGTTTGCCGCTCGAACCACGCCGGCTGGCCTTCGCTATCACCGGCCGCCGCTACGAAAGCGCCTGGGATACAAAACTTGGCGTCAAGCTGGATTTCTACGATTTAAAGGGTGTGATCGAAGCCCTGATGGACGCCCTGCACCTGGATGTGAGCTACGTCCCGGCGGAGCACCCTTCCTTCCACCCCGGGAAATGCGCCGCCGTTGTCTTGGGCGCTTCTACTCCTTCGACTTCGCCCAAGACGAGCCTGGGTGTTTTCGGCGAACTGCACCCGCAGGTTCAGGAAAACTTCGACTTTGTCTCCCCCGTCCTGGCCGCCGATTTCGACCTGGACGCAATGCTGGCTGCCGTTCCGGCTGGCTACCCGATCCGCCCGGTCAGCGAGTTCCCGCCCGTGCTGGAAGATATCGCCGTCATCGTCGATGAAGCGCTGCCCGCTGACAAGGTTGAGGCCCTCATCCGCCAGACCGGCGGCAAAATGCTCGAAAGTGTCCATCTCTTCGATGTTTTCCGCAGCGAGCAGATTGGCGAAGGCAAGAAAAGCCTGGCCTACGCCATGACCTACCGCTCCTCCGAAGGGACGCTGACCGACAAGGATGCGACCGGCATCCGCACCCGCATCATCAAACGCCTCGAAAACGAGTTGGGCGCAAAACTGAGAAGCTAAGTTTGCAGGCAACAAAAAAACTGCCAGGCAATTTGCTGGCAGTTTTTGATTCGGAGCTTGAATTAGCCGTTCAGTTCTTGTACTGGAACTTTCCGATTTTGTAGGGTGAAAACGGCGAATTTCAGCCGTTTTCACCCTACATCTTTATGAAGTTCCAGCACTTGCAGCATCTTCTGATGCAAAACCGGGTTGGCGGCTAATACCGAGAGCGGATGCTTGAGGAAATTCACTTTGCCGCTGACGTCAGTGACTTTTGCACCGGCTTCCATCGCGACCAGGGCGCCGGCGCACAGGTCCCAGGCCTTGAGCGAGAGCTCCCAGTAGCCATCGAAACGCCCGGCGCCGATGTAGCATAAATCCAGGGCAGCCGAACCGAGGCGTCGCACACCCTGCGAATTGAGCGCAAACTTTGTGTAGTTATCCAGATTATTGTTGGGCGTTGTGCGCACATCGTAGGGGAAACCGGTCACAAGCAGGCTGTGTCCCAGGTCTGGAACTTGTTTTGCTTTGAGGGGGCGGCCATTCAGGCGCGCACCGCAACCCTTTTCGGCCAGGAACATCTCATCGCGAACCGGATCATAGACCGCGCCCAGGGTCAACTCGCCGCGATAGGCATAAGCAATGGCAACAGAGAAAAACGGCACGCCGTGGGCGTAATTGACCGTTCCATCGAGCGGGTCGATGATCCACAGGTGATCGTCGCTGCCCTCGATATTGCCGGTTTCTTCGGCCATAACGCTGTGGCCAGGAAAATTCCGGGCGATCTCACCCAGCAGGTATTCTTCTGAGCGGTGATCGAATTCTGTTACCAGGTCGATCTCCCCTTTGTAGTCAACCTGCATGTCCTGTTGTTCGTACCCTTGGGACAAAATAGAACCGGCCTGGCGCGCCATGCGCTCCAGGTCGGCTAAAATCGGTGTTTTGATCATTTTACTTTTTGGAACCCTTCATTTCTTCGAGAATTCGGTAAATTTCCTGTAGCTCGGCCCTGATATTCTCACGGTCAGCAACGGACGTTTCAAACATGGTTTTGAAGGCCGGCCGTTGCTCTTCGGGCAAGGTCGGAATCAGGCGCTCAATGCGCTGGATCTGGGTATGTTTGTGGCGCAGTTTTTGTTCGAGCCGCTCTCGATAACCCTGGTAAAAGGCCAGGCTGTTGAGCGGTTCGGGCGAAGTCGGGGGGCCCTGGGTCATGATCTCGGCCACCGTCAACAGGAATTCTTCAGTGTCGATCGGTTTTTCAATAAAACGGGCCGCACCCAGGCTCATCGCAAAACCACGATCTTCAGGCGTGACATAGGTTGCAGAAAGAAAAACGACCGGGATGCCGCGCGTCTTGGGGTCTTCACGTAGTTTCTGGACAAAGGCGAAACCATCCAGTTTGGGCATCAAGATGTCGGTGATGATCATGGCCGGGTTTTCGCTGTGGGCTTTCTCGAGCCCCTCAAGACCGTTGCGCGCGCCAACCACCTGGTAACCCTTGAAGCGCAGGGTTACTTCCAACAATTCAAGAACGTTGGGGACATCTTCTACAACGAGGATTGGGCCTTGAGTCATACGTTTATTTTACACCTTGCAACCGGTTTTGGCCTTACAGAATGATAAGCGTGCAAAGGAAATCATGTTTGAAGCATCAGAAATTATCAAATGATCAGCCGGTCGCGATTCTAAAAAATCGGAATTCGATCAGGCTAATGATTTCCAGGCTTCGTAATTGGCCTCGATCTGAGCAATATGACCGGGGATGTGCCCGACATAAATGTTCAACCATTTTTCAAAAGAATAGGGTTGTTCGTATTCAGGGTGGATGACCGTATGGGAAAATACTTCATCAGGCAACGTTTTAAGCCATTTATAGGTTGTCAGGCGGGCATACTTCGTAAACTGCAAGGCATCGTCGACATCCTGATCGTGGTAATTAAGCGCGATGGCCCACTTCTCCTGGTCATAAGCCATCACGGGGCGGCCCGGCTCGGCAGCAAGCAAACGCGCCCGCAAGGCGCTGTTGGTCTCGCTATCCGCCAGGTGCACAATCACCTCGTGAATACTCCACTCACCGGGAGCGGGTCTGAACTTCCAGGCTTCACGCGGAATTGACTTCAGGGTTTCCATCAACATCTCAAAGCCCTTGCCATACAACTCAATTTTCTCGTTACGCTCTTCGCTGTTCATTTTGATTGATCCTTTCTGGCAGGCTCGAAACAACTTCGAAAAACCTGCATACGAATAAAAGTTTATTCAACTTCAATGGCCATGGCCACGGCCTCGCCGCCACCCAGGCACAAAGAAGCCAGGCCGCGCTTCAGGCCGCGATCTTTAAGGGCATGGAGCAGCGTCACCAGCACGCGCGCGCCGCTGGCGCCGAGGGGATGGCCGAGCGAAATGCCGCCGCCGTGAACGTTGACCTTGGCCCAATCCCAACCCTGGTCGGCCAGTTCGTAACCATTGGCCAGCACCTGAGCGGCAAAAGCCTCGTTAAGTTCGATCAGGTCCAGATCAGCAAAAGTCCAACCAGCTTTGGCCAACACTTTCGGCATGGCTTTGGCCGGCGCAGCAAACAGCCACTTCGATTCAAGCGCTGCCTGACCGTAGGCAACGATGCGCGCCAGCGGAACAAGCCCGCGTGATTCGGCATAAGCGCGGCTGGCAACCACCAGCGCCGCTGCGCCATCGTTGAGCGTGGAGGCGTTGCCAGCCGTGACGCGGCCATCCGGACGGAAAGCAGGCTTGAGCCGGGAGAGCGATTCGAGGGTCGCATCCCGGCGAGGCCCTTCGTCAGTATCGAAGATCGTGATATCGCCTTTGCGGCCTTTCAATTCGACCGGCGCGATCTCAGCCTTGAACTTGCCCTCATCCTGGGCGGCAACGGCTTTTCTGTGGCTCTCAAACGCGAATTGATCCATCGCCTCGCGACTGACCTCGTACTCGTCGGCGATAAAATCTGCCGAGTTGCCCATGCCCCAATCTTCGAAAGGGTCCCACAGGCCATCGTGAAGCAAGGCGTCAGTCAGTTGGGTATGACCAAATCGCAGATCCCCCCCGCGGCCGTTGACCAGGTAGGGCGCGCGCGACATGGATTCAAAACCGCCCGCAACGAACAACTGCCCATCCCCGGCGCGGATGGCCTGGGCGGCAAACATGGCCGCCTTCAAGCCAGAGCCGCAGACCTTGTTAAGCGTGGTCGCGCCAACACTGGCAGGCAGCCCGGCAAAAATGGCCGCCTGGCGGGCGGGGGCCTGCCCCTCGCCAGCCTGGACAACATTGCCGAGCAAAATTTCATCGATCTCCTGGGGATTTTCCAACCCGGCCCGCTCGACCGCCGCTTTAACGGCAATCGCTCCCAGCCTGGAGGCCGGGATGGCGCTCAAAGCGCCCTGGAAACGCCCGATCGGGGTACGCGCAGCGGAAAGAATAACCGCTTCGGTGTCTTTGGACATGGCTCCTCCTGTGAACTTTTCCTTTGGCATGGATATTATAACCCGCAACAGATTGTGATAAGATTCGCGCCATGAGATCAATTCTGCTCCTGCACGGCCCCAACCTGAACCTGCTCGGCACACGCGAACCGGGCGTCTACGGCTCGCTGACCCTGGCCGAGATCGATGCCCGCATCCAGGCCGCGGGCGCGCAGATCGGGCTTGAAGTGCGCTGCCAGCAAAGCAACCATGAAGGGGTTCTGATCGACAGCCTGCACGAAGCGCGCAACTGGGCCAGCGGCGTGATTTTTAACCCCGGCGGCTATACCCATACTTCGGTGGCGCTGCGCGATGCAATTGTGGCCATCGGCATCCCGGTGGTTGAAGTGCATCTCTCAAATGTTTATGCGCGGGAGGAGTTTCGCCATAAATCGCTGATCTCACCAGTCTGCAAAGGCAAGATCAGCGGGTTTGGTTGGCATTCTTACTGGCTGGGGCTGATGGCGCTCAAAGAGATTCTGGGCGATTAAAATCCTGCAAAATCTTTTCGAATTCAGCGCGGGTGCGGTCGATGGAGGCCAACCCCTGTTGATGGGTTTGCTCCAGTTCGGAGGCCATACCCCGTTCGAAGCACATTTGCACCGTTTCGGCAAGTTTTTCCACATCCAATTCTTCGACCGGGATCAAGACCGGCCAGCCCAGCGCTTTCGCCTGGGCTGTTACTTTTCCACCCCCGGCAATCGAGTCCACGGCCACCACCGGGACGGCGTTTTTCAATCCCAGAACCAAACCGTGCAGACGGTTGGTGATGAGCACATCCACTTTTCTCAGCAGGCTCTCGAATTGGCGGCCCGATTGCAGGCCAACCTTGTTGCCATAAACGATAGTATCCAGCCAGATCGGCACAACCTGGGCCGTTTTCAGATATTCTTCGAAGATTTGGCGAACATACAGGTGACGTTGACGGCTGCCGTAGGCGGCCTGCCGTTCCACGAGCAACACACCGACCACTGGCAAAGCCTCCACTTTGCGGCCAAAGGCAATATCCGCGCGGATTTCGTTTGGATTGTCACGCGCCAGCAGGAAATCGAACCCGGCCTGGCCGGGCTGGGCAACCGTCAGGTTGACGCCGATTTTCAGGCAATGCCCAAAGCGCTGCAAGAGCATGGCCGGGATGGCCTTTTGCGGATACCACGGCCCGCAGACGAAGATAAAAATGGCATACTCGGCCGGGTTAACCTGCTCCAGCCAGACTCCATCGATGCCATCCTCGAAGTTGGAGGCCACATCAAAGGGGATTCCGGTCTCGGACAGCCACTCGCAAACTTTCTCCTGGGCTTCAATATCGCCAAACGTCCCACCACCGCCAGGGATGCTGAAGTGCCCCGCCACGAGAGCGCGGCGGACCGGGCGCGCAGCGGAGTCCGCCTCAGGGCCGGGCAGGCGCTTAAAACGGAACTGGAACCAGCGCGCGGCAAACTCTTTGCGTAGGAACTGTTTCAGGGTTTCCCAGCCAACCAGGCGCAGGTCGAGTCGCGCTTGCGAAAATGCCGAGGCGCGGTAAACGGCCTCGGCCCGTGCGGTGACCCTTTTGGCGGCAGCATCCAGATCCATTTTTGTCTCAAGCGAAACCCGCTCAAGCAAACGCACACCGAGCGACGCAGCCACTTTTTGAGCTTTGATATCAGCCCTCACGGTGGCTTTTTCCACGGCCTGAGTTTCACGGCCCGCATCTTCTTGCTGCGTGGCAACCACACGAATGGTTTCAGTTTGTTTTTCCAAGAAAAATCCCTTTCTACAATTTATTTTACCTGCTCAACCCCTTTTCATCTACAATCGATTACACTTGTTATATTATCGGTGTCGAAAGGAAATGGCCATGCAAACACTCGCAGAAACAACATCCCGCCGCTATTACCAATATGCGTTGTGGCTCGGTATTTTGACCGTTGTTTACAACCTGCTTGAGGGATTGGTTTCAATCTACTTTGGCGTCAGCGATGAAACGATCGCGCTATTCGGCTTCGGTGTCGATTCATTCATCGAGGTTATCTCCGGCCTGGGGATCGTCGCGATGGTGCTGCGCATTCGCCAAAACCCGGAAACTTCGCGCTCAACTTTCGAACGTACCGCCCTGCGCATCACCGGGACAGCTTTCTACCTGCTGGCGCTCGGATTGGGCGCGACAGCCATTGTCAACATTATCAGCGGGCATAAGCCCGAAACCACCCTGACCGGGATCGTGATCGCACTGATCTCGATCGTGACGATGTGGGCACTGGTCTCAGCCAAACGCCACGTTGGGCGCACCCTTAACTCCGCGCCGATTTTGGCAGACGCCAACTGCACCCTGGTCTGCATTTATATGTCAGTGGTTTTGCTCATCTCAAGCCTGATCTACGAACTGACCGGCTTTGGCTTCGTGGACAGTCTGGGGGCGTTGGGCCTGATCTATTTCTCGTACAACGAGGGCCGAGAAGCCTTCGAAAAAGCCGCCGGGATGGAATGCGGCTGTGAAGAGCATCACAATTAGTGATAAAAACCGGCCCAACTGCGATAAAATAGGGGCATGCAGCTAGAAATGAATACATTTTCTTTGGCCTTGTTCGTTTCGGCGATCGTCTCGGCAATTGTTGCCGTGGCGGCCTACCAGCGACGGAAAGTATACGGAGCCACCACCATGTTCTGGATTATGGTGGCTCTGTCTTTTTGGTCGGCCGCATATGGCATTGAAAACCTGAGCCCAGACCTTGCCTGGCATAAATTTTGGACCTTCGTGCAGTTCATTAGCATTCCTTTCATACCGGTTCTGTGGCTGGTGTTTGCCATTCAGTACACACAACAAAACAAAACCCCGAGTCTGGCCAAGTTGAGTCCGCTCTTCATCGTGCCTGTTCTGGCTGTTATTCTGGCCTGGACAAATGAAGCACATCATCTGTTCTGGTCGGCAATGCGCACTGTCAAACTGAGCGATGTCAGTATGCTGACTGTTGAGTTTGGCCCTTATTTCATTTTTTACGCGCTTTACTCGTATACAGCAATTTTTGTAGGGATATTCTTTTTCGTGCGCCACGCCATCAAGGCTGAGCCAGCCTACCGAACCCAGGCCATCATCATGCTGGCTGCGGTGGTGGTGTTCATCACCGGTAACGGGCTGTACCTGCTAAACCTGCTGCCCTTCCAGGGGCTGGATATTACACCGTTCAGCTTCACCATCTCGAGCATCATCCTGTCTGCCGGCTTATTCCGCCACCACTTGTTGGACTTGATGCCGATCGCCAGCGAAATCGTCCTGCAAAACATTGGGGATGGTGTTCTGGTGCTCGATAATCAAAAACGGATTCTTTTCATCAACCCGGCCTTCGAACAAATGGCGGGATTATTACCCGATACATCCGTGGGCAGTCAAATCAATGATGTCTTATTCAACTGGCCCAATATTTTCAGCAACCCGTCTGCTCCACAGGCCATAGACACAAAAATCACCCTGGGCGATGCCGAACGCATCCTGCAAGTTGAAATCTCCCCGATCTGGCACCGCGAGACTTTGCAAGGCAGCATCTATGTCATCCATGACATCACCGAGCGCGCCACCCACGAAGAAAAAATGCGCCTGTTCCTCGACAGCCGCGATAAAATTCAAGAGAACTTCATATTTCTGGCGCTCGACAACACAAACGGCATGATCCTGGATGTCAACAGTTCTTTTTGCCTGAGCACCGGTTACACCCCCGAAGAAGTGATCGGCAAGAGCATCCTGTCGCTCAATCTGGTCAGTGTTGAAACCCGCGCACTGCTGAACAGAATTCTGCTGACATCACCCGGCATTTACGATATGACCATCAGCGTGCGCGCCAAGAATCGCATAGAACAAGATTGGAACCTGTCGATCTCCTCGCTCAGCCTCAACGAAACATCTTTCAAGGTATGGGTGGCCCAACCCTTGAAAGGCGATATTGCCACACGCCCACTCTCGTGATATATTTGGCTTGCCTTTAACATTCAGGAGTGAACGGATGACTACGGACCACTAAGAAAACGTGTAATTTTTCGGGGTACGACCCGCTGGAATTATTGACAGCCGGGGGCGTTTGCCCCCGGTTTTCGTTTTCTAAAGTACCGGAGCTTTATAGTAGATCGTAAAGTTCCGGAGCAAGAGGTTCTTATGCTTAGTGTTCATCACCTTAATAAATCTTACGGCATCCAAACCGTTTTACAAGAGATCACATTCAACATCAGCGCAGGCGAAAAGATCGGCCTGGTCGGGCCAAACGGCTGCGGCAAGACGACCCTGATGCGCATCCTGGCCGGGCTCGAAAGCGCGGATTCAGGGAAGGTTTCACAGACGTTTCCCGGTTTGCGAATCGGTTACCTGGCCCAGGGCTTTGACCTGCCCCTCGACGCGACGATCCGCACCACCCTCAACCTGTCCGCCGTGGACGAGGCCGCCCTCGAAGCTGAGATCGCCTCCCTGGCCCAGGCGTTAACCGTTTCCGCTGCCGACCCGGCCCTGCAAACGCGTTACGACACAGCTTTGGCGCAACTTTCCAGCCTCGACATCCACCCTGAAACCGTGTTGGCCCCGCTCGGGCTGGCGCATCTCGACCCGCAAACCCCGGTCGGGCAGTTAAGCGGCGGACAAAAAACGCGCCTGCTGCTGGCGCGCATTCTGCTGGCCGAGCCGCATTTGTTGCTGCTCGACGAACCCACCAACCACCTCGACATCGCCATGCTCGAATGGCTCGAAGGCTGGGTGCGGCGATTCAAAGGCGCGGTGCTGATCGTTTCGCACGACCGCGCCTTTCTTGATAACACCGTCAGCACGATCTTCGAAATCGACCCCAACACCCACCAGCTCAAAGCCTATCCGGGCAATTACAGCGATTACGCCGATCAAAAACAGGCCGAATTCGATCACCAGCAACAGGCCTACATGGATCAGCAGCAGCAAATCGCACAACTGCGCGCCGCGGCGGGACACATCCGCAGCCTGACCAAGATGAAAAAGGGCGGCAAAGCCGATGGCGGCGACAAGTTCGCCAAGGGATTCTTCGGCAACCGCGCCACCAAAAACGTGGCCGGGCGCGCCAAGCACATCGAAGCCCGCATCCAGCACATTCTCGAAGAGGAAAAGATCGACAAACCGCGCGGCGATTGGCAGGTCAAGCTCCAGTTCGGCGCGGCCGGTCACCAGTCACGCGATGTAATGTCGATCGAAAATCTGTCGATCGGGTACGCGCCCGAAAACCCCATCTTGAGCGGTTTAAACCTGCATGTCGGCCCCGGCCAAAAGATCGTCCTGACCGGTGAAAACGGCAGCGGCAAGACCACGCTGCTGCGCACCATCGCCGGGAGGCTGCCGGCGATGGGCGGCGCGCTGAAACTGGGCGCAGCTGTCAAACTGGGCTACATGACCCAGGAACAGGAATCCCTGCCGCCCGAACAGACTCCGCTCGCGAGCCTGCAGGCGGTCGCGCCCTTCAACGAGACCGAGGCCAGGCATTTTCTGCACTTCCTGCTCTTCAGCGGCGACGATCCGCTGCGCCCCAATCACAGCCTGAGCTACGGCGAGCGCGCCCGCCTGCAACTGGGGCTGCTGATCGCCCAGGGTTGTAACTTCCTGCTGCTTGATGAGCCGATCAACCACCTCGACATCGCCTCGCGCTCACGATTCGAGCAGGCCCTGCGCCAGTTCGAAGGCGCGGTGCTGGCCGTCGTTCATGACCGCTATTTCATCGAACGCTTTGCCGAAACCGTCTGGCTGGTGGAAGATGGGCAGGTGAAAACGCTGCTATCCTGAGAATCAAACGGGGCGGCCAGGCCGCCCCGTTTTGATTCTCTCTCAGTCTGTGATCAGTTTTGCGCGCCGGAACTGTGACAGGGCATAGGCCAGCAGCCCAACGTCAAGAACCAGCAGGATGAAGATCAGCCCGGCCATGATCTGCGGCAGGCTGAGCCCAAGCAGGAAGCTGTCGAAGCTGGCAAGCATGTCCTTGGGCAGGAAAGACAGCGCAAAGAGCGGGATCAGCAAAACGAACATAATGACGCTCATGGTTTGTTGGGCAGCGCGGGCGGTCGGCGAACGCAGCGAAATGGCGATCCCCAACCCGGCGGCGAACAGGGCGATCAGCAGGCTGACCGTCAGGATCACGGCGAACAAAGCCGGCGGGTAGAGAGTCAGGGTCCCCTGCCAGTAGGCAAGGTTGACCGTAACGAGACTCATCAAAATCGCGGCGAGGGTGATGCCCCATCCATAAGCGACCACCGCCGCCAGTTTCCCGAACAGGATGGCGCGGTCAGACAGGCGGCTGGCAAGTAGGGTTTCGAGGGTGTGACGCTCGCGCTCCCCGGCAAAGGTGTCGGCAGTCACGCCGCTGACCAGCAGGTAGGGAATCCAGGCCCAAAAAGCCAGGCTGGCAGGCGATTGAAGGCCTTCGATCCCGTTTTGGAAGGGCAGCAGAATGCCGAATACGCCGACGAAGATCAGCAAACGGACCGTGCTGCTGCGTCCCTGTCCGCGCTGGAAAAGCAGTTCCTTGAGTTCTTTCTGGATGATGGTAAGAATGTCGATCAACATGGCTACTCCTGTTCAAGCAGGGACAAAAAGGCCTGTTCAAGGTCGGCTTTGCCCTTGCGGACTTCTTCGATCTGGGCCCCGGCCTGCACCAGCAAATTGACGATCGGCGCAGAGGAGGCGGATTGGTGGAATTCAACAACGATCTGGCCTGCCTCGTTATGGATGGCGGATACCGCCGGGAGCGCTCGCAGCTCCACGAGAACCTGTTCGCTGAACCCGGAGCCGCTGATCTCCAGCCGCGGCTTGCCGCTGGTGCGGCGCAATTCGTCCGGGCTGCCGGAGGCGATCAGCTTTCCCTGGCGGATGACGCCAACCTGCTGGCAGAGTTTTTCAGCTTCGGACAGGTTGTGCGTGGTCAGGAAGATAGTCACACCTTCGCTTTTGGCCAGGTTTGCCAGATCGTCGCGCAGCGCGGCAGAGGCGATCGGGTCGAGACCGGCGGTCGGTTCATCGAGGAAGACCAGCGCCGGGCGATGAAGCAGGGCGCGGGCAACTGCCAGTTTTTGCTTCATGCCGCGGCTCCACTTGCCGGCAGTTTCGTCGCGCCGCTCCCACAGATCGAGGTTCGTCAAGAGTTCCTTGATGCGCACCTGGCGTTCAGGCGCGGAAATGTGCCAGACCTTGGCATAAAAATCGAGGTTGTCGTAGGCGCTCAGGCGTTCGTAAATGCCGTTGTGTTCGAGCAAAGCCCCGCAGCGGGCGCGGATTTCGTCGGCATGGCTGCGAACGTTGTAGCCAAGCACTTCGGCCTGACCGGAGGTCGGTTCAAGCAGCCCGAGCAACAGGCGGATGGTGGTGGTTTTCCCGGCGCCGTTGGGGCCGAGGAAGCCAAAGACCGTTCCGGAGGCGACTTCGAGCGAGATATTGTCCACGGCGCGGACAGAGGCGAAGTCGCGGGTGAGTTGGGTGGTGCGGAGGGCATATTGAGTCATTTTGTCTGTTCCACAAATTGCGATAGTTTCTTGCGATAGGCCGCAAATGCTTCGCGGCCGGTTTCGGTCAGCCTGCACAAGGTCAGCGGATATTTGCCGCGAAAAGTTTTTTCGATCTTGATATAGCCGGCTTCCTCAAGTTTGGTCAGGTGTGCTGAGAGATTGCCCTTGGTCAGTCCGGTTTCGCGCTGGAGAAAAACGAAGTCGGCGCTTTCGACGGCCGCCAGGATGGCGACGATGACCGCCCGCGAAGGCTCGTGGAGCAGGCGGTCCACATCGGTCAGGGATCGCAGATCGTTACTCATCGCCAGCCTCAACGGGTGGATTGGCTTGTAGGTAGCGAGCCAGTGTAAATATGCCGCTGACCAGCCTGCTAAGGCCCAATCCAGCGCACAGAATGGCAATCAGCCAGGATGCATAATCCATATTGGTTTGCATGGCCTGGGCCAGTTCGGCAGGCATGGGGCCGCTAAGCGGGCCGGCAAAGAGTTGGGCAGGCAGGGCGTGATTCAAGTTGTGGAGGCCGGCCAATAGGACAAGCATCACGGCCAGAGTAAAATCCAGATAGCACAGGATGCGAAATCGTTTCAATCCGGTTTGCTTGGCCTGGACGAACATAAATATTCCGAAACCAAACCCGATTGCGGCTGGAATCCATGTCATCCCGTAGAATAACCCGGCGCGAGCCCACGGAAAAACCAGCATCAGGAGGATCAACACAAAAGGTACTCCTGCAATCAGGGCTATAACCTTCCAGTATTTTTGCAGCCGCGCGCCAAAATTTTCAAGACGGGGTTCCACATACCCTGTGCGGCGGTAGGTGATTTTTTGTTTCAGCCAGACGACAGTTGCCATCCCCAGTGATAACCCTAAAATCAGGATCGTATCTTTGGCATTTGAAGCCGAAAACACCTGCTCAGCATTCTGCACCTGAGCGCGGAAGAAAAAAACTGTTCCGAGCAAGGCCAGCATGATACCCGACAAAATCTCCGAAAGCCCATCGATAAACCAATAGCCCTGCGCGCGCTGCATCGCAACTTCGATGTTATTTTTCATCATCACCTCCATCTGGTTGAACGTTTGGATTCTGGCGCAGGTACTGCCACAGGCTGATCCCACCGATGGTCAGCAGGGCCAGCCCCAGCACCCCGTAAAAGCTGGTCAGGCCCAGGTTTTCAGGCAGGTTCGCAAAACCGAGAGCAAGCCCGGCCAGAACGCCAATGGCGGCGTTGATAAAAAATCTGGCCATGCCGGTTCTGAATCCCAGGTAGACCAGCACAGCTCCGAATAAAATCCCGCTGACAGCTACGACCCGGTCAAAACCGGCGGCAGGCTGGAGCAAGAACAAGGTCATCAGCGCTGAGATGGTGGCTGCAACAACGCCAATCAAAAGAAGACGCCCCAGGCGGCTGGCCCCGCTTTTGCGCTGAAATGCAATATAGCCGGTGCGCGGAAAAGTGATGCGCTCTTTCATCGTCATCACCAGGCGGTTAACCAGAAATGAGCCGCCGATGATGATCAGCACGAACAAGGCGGTCAGCAAATTTGCCAGCCACGAACCAGCCAGCAAATAATTGGCATAAAAATAAGCCGCCAAAATCAGGCAAATGCCGCCAAAGGAAAACTCGAAGGTGCCATCCACGTACCAGTACTGCATGGCGCGTTTTTGGGCGTTTTGAAGAGAGTCGGTTGCCATGGAATCTCCTTATGCAATCAGGTTTGTATCACAAACTAGTTTGCATAATACAACCAACCTGTCGGATTGTCAAGATTAAGACAGGGGAAATTGTTGTTACGAATAACGGGAAAGGGTTTGCCTGGCAAAATCCATCAGACTCAGGCGCAGGGAGAGCGGAGCAATCACTTCGGCTGCGCCCCCGTAGCCCAAAATGCGGGTGCGGGCGGCTTCGAGAGACTCAAAGCTCAATGTGATCGTCTGCCAGCCATCAGGTTCGATGGCCGGGGGCGAGGTCAGGGTTTCGGGGCGGTTTTCGGACAGGATTTGGGCCAACGTGGGGGAAACACGTAAAGTAACCGGAAATTGTGGACGGTTGGATTCGAACTCATCGCACCAGGTTTTCCAAAACCCGGGCAGGTCGAACATCGCAGGCCGCTCAAAACTCTCGACCCGCAGGCTGGCCTGCCGGATTCGTGAGATTCTCAAGACCCGGACGTGATCCTCGCGCGCGCCAACCAGGTACCAGGTATTGGTTTTGGCCACCAGCCCGTAGGGAGCAATGACCATCGCCACGTCGGCGCTGAAATCGGAGCGGTAGGTAATATCGAGCTGGCGATTGCTCCACAGGGCAGACTGGATCGTTTTCAGGTGCGGGGTCGGCTCCTCGGGCTGGAACCAGCCGGCGGCATCGAGGTGGATCTTCTGACGAGCGGTGGACTCGTCCGCCCGGCGGCTGACCGGCAGCGCGGCGGAGAGCTTGAGCAGCGCCATCCGCAATTCATCGCCAACGCCGAGCTGGTCGAGCGGGGCCGGGATGCTGAGCATGAACAAGGCCCGCACTTCGTCTGCATTCAGGCCGGTCAGGTTGGTGCGGTAATCCTCGACCAGGGCGATCCCGCCGCCGGGACCGCGTTCAGTGTATACGGGCACGCCCGAGGCTGAAAGGGCAGTCACATCGCGGTAGATGGTGCGTTCAGTGACTTCCAGTTCGACGGCCAGGGCCCGGGCGGTCAGCGTGCCGCGGGTTTGCAGGAGCATCAAAAGGGATAGCAGGCGATCAGCGCGCATTTTAAAACGGACTCTTTCTCGGACTCACGGAATTAAGCGGATTTTGCCCAATTGTAGCAGATTTACCTGACAATAGATGTCAGGTATTGTATGTAGAATAGAGTTATTCTTGCAAGAATGAAGTCAAGTGTCTGTTGTACTATTTCAATCTGGAGCAGCAAACATCTGAAGATGTTTGACTCCATCATTCAAGGAGAAAAAATGAGCGAGCTGGATGTCAAAATTGTCAAACTCGAAGCGATGCGTGTGATCTGTTTCAACGGTTTCGGTGAGGGGCCGGAAGGCGTGGCGCTGGACAAGCTGTTTGCGTGGGCCAGGGCACATGGCAAGAACGGGCGCGTATTCGGATATAACAATCCGAACCCGGCCGCGGGCAGCCCGAACTACGGCTACGATGCCTGGATGGTGGTGGACGAGGGTGTGCAGGCCGAAGGTGACGCGCGCATGATCGATTTCCCCGGCGGACTGTATGCCGTGGCGCGCTGTGTGGTGACGAAACCCTGGGAGGATATCCCCGGCACCTGGAAGAAACTCGTCCACTGGCGCGAGGGCAGCCGCTACCGCGAGGCTTCGCACCAGTGGCTGGAAGAGCACATCACGCCGGAAGGAGAAGCCGGCGAGGAGAACTTTACGCTCGACCTGTTCCTGCCGATCAAGGAATAAGCAACTTAATATAGGTTCGGGCGGCAGAGTCTCTGCCGCCCGAATTGTTGATTTACTGATTAGCAGCAACCGCCGCCGCCACAGCAACTGCCTTGTTCTTCTTCGTCGCAGCAACCGGGATCATTGTAGAAGATCTTCATGAGTATCACCTCCTTTCTGTTTTGAATCTGATTGTCTTTTAGGGCTACACCAGCCCGAGAGCAACGATGGTGTTGTACAGCGCTCCGCTCAGGATGGCACCTACCCAGAGCGTAGCCAGCACAATCGCGACCACCCGCCAGCGGGCAATGGTCAGCATGCCGCTAAAAGCGCCAACGGAGGTGCCCGCGCCGGTCACCAGAAAAGCCAGCGCTGCACCGGGACTCATTCCGGCCTCGACCAGTCCCAGAACCAGCGGCAGGGATGATTCAGTGTTGATGTAAAAGGGCAGGCCCAGGGTGGCGGCCAGCGGCACGCTGTAAATTTGACCGGAGCCAAACAAGGTCTGGACCCACTCGGCAGGGATCAGCCCGTTCAAGAAGTAACCAATAAAAGCGAAGCCAAAGAAGGTTAATAGCAGCTTCCAACCGGTGTCGAAAAATTCACGGGCAGCCTGCAAAAAGGTGACCTGCGGTTTTGGAGAAGCAACAGTTTGAACCGGGGTCAGAACGGTCAGCGGGATGGCGCCAGCGGACGGCGCGAGGCGCGCTTGATTCAGCAGCCATCCGCGCGATTCGGCGAAGGCTGCAACGGCCCCACCCAACAGGCCCAACAAAATCGAAGCAACAAAAAAGGCGATCGCGAACGGCCAGCCAAACAACCCGGCACTGTAAACCAGTTCCTGGGGCGAGGTCAGCGGCGAGGCCACCATGAAAGCCACGATCGGCGCCCAGGGCATGACCGAAGCCACCATCCCTAAAACGACAGCGGTGGTGCCGCACGAGCAAAGCGGGGTGCCAACCGCGGCGGCAGTCGCCATGGCAACGCTGCCGCGGCGATATTTCTGCATGAATCGAGCGACCATCTCCTGGCTGATATATAGCTTCAGCCAAACACTGATTCCAACGCTAAGTAAAAGAAAGATCCAGTTGTGGGCAAAAGTTTCCAAAACTTTCCAGAGCGTATTGACGAGCATGTCAATGATGAACATAGGTTTTTCCTTTTTGTTATATAGACATTCATCTATGCATCAGATTAATAATTTACCCGACCAAAACACGAGTCGGGTAAAAAATGGTCAGGCTTTGCGCCCCAGGGCGACAAAAATACTCAAGGGCTCGAGCTCGCCGTCCGGCCCGCGGGCATCGCAGGTGCCAGCCGCGCAATCTACATCGACTGCAGACAGGCCAGCTTCAACAAACCAGGAACCAATACGCTCGCGTTCAAACCCCAGCCACAGATCGGCCATTTGTTCACGCTGCCATTCGTGATCGTGAGAGTCGAGGTCAGTGATGCACAGCACGCCGCCCGGTCGCAGCAAGCGTACCATTTCGCGGATCGCGGCTGCCGGTTCAGGAGCATGGTGCAGGTACATGTTGGCAAAGACACCGTCCAGGCTGGCATCTGGCAAGGGGATCGAATCGCCGGGGGCCTGCTGCAGTTCAACGTTGGCAAACTTTGCCAGGTTGCGACGGGCGACCGAGAGCATTTCGGCACTGGCATCGAAACCGTAGACTTTGGCTGCTTTTGGAGCCAGACCGCCCGCGACAAAACCCGTCCCCGTGCCGATATCGGCTACAACGGCGTTTTCCGGCAGCCTGGCCTTGGCGATGGCCGAGTCACGCATGTGCTCGGTGAAGTATCCAGTTCGGATTTCGTCCCAGTTGTTCGCGACAGAGGCGAAGTAGGTTTGCGAGTCGTTCAACATGATTAAGGCTTTCTGGCCGTGACGCGCGCGCTGAAAACGGCCTGGTAGAGCGCTTCGCGCGGGAACAGGCTCAGGTCGATCTGGCCTTTCAGGTCGTTGACGACTTCGTCGATCATGGCTTTGTCAAGATAGCTGGGGGTGACCTGGATATCGACCAGCCCGGCGGCTTTCATCGCCGAGGTGTACTCGTTGACATCGATCGCGCCGGAAACGCAGCTGGCCCAACCGCTCAGGCTGTTTTTGACGATCTCAGGCAGCGGTCCATTGGTGACAATGTCCGAAACGGCCAGCTTGCCGCCGGGGCGCAGCACGCGGAAGGCTTCTGCGAAGGCTTTGGCCTTGTCGGGTGAAAGGTTAATGACACAGTTCGAGATGATCACATCGATGCTGTTCTCCTCCACGGGCAAGGCTTCGAGAAAACCCTGGCGGAATTCGACATTTTTTAGACCCAGGCGCTGGATATTGGCACGGGCTTTTTCAAGCATCTCGGGCGTCATATCAACGCCGATCACGTGCCCCGTTTCACCGACCTTTTGCGCGGCCAGAATGCAGTCCAACCCGCCACCGGAACCGAGATCGAGCACGGTCTGCCCCGGCTGGAGTTCAGCCAGGCTGATTGGGTCGCCGCAGCCCAGGCTGAAATTGGAGATGTCCTCCGGGACGGTAGTCAGCAGATCGACCGGGTAAAGCGTGTTCTGGGTGCTGCAACAGGCTGAATCGCCACAGCATGAGTCGTTTTTGACGGCGCGTTCGGCATAATATTCGCGCACAGCTTCATGGATGGGGGTCGGGGTTTGGGACATCGGGTTTCTCCTTAAATAGATGATTGTCTATAGATTGATGTAAAAAAAGAGACGTTAATCGGGTTTATCCAAAACAATCTCGGTCATGGCATTTTCAGGGGCGAAGTTGACCATCAACTGGCCGCAACAGAAGGCCACTTTTTTCTGGTTCAGGCTGTAGAAAGTTTGCTTGCCCTCGTGGCGCGCATCAACCAGCCCGGCCTCGCGCAAGATGGCCAGATGGTGCGAAACGGTGGGCTGGCTGACGCCGCCCAACTGCTCCACAATTTCGTTAACCGAGATCCACTCGCAGCAACACAGTTTCATGATCTTTTGGCGGGTATCGTCGGCCAGGGCTTTGGCGAACAGAACAATGTCGATTTTTGTCATATCGATAACTTTCTATGTGTATTATATCGATGATTATCTATTTGTCAAGAGGTTTTAAGGATGTTTTTTGCCCTGCAAGATCATGATCTCGAACAGAGCCGGCCCGTGTTCAACGGTCTTGATCCCGTTCAGGTCGATCGATAATTCAAGGTTGGCGTTAAAGCGAAAGTAATACGGGTTGGCAAACAAACGGAGGATAAAGCGCTGCCAGGCCGGGAAAGTCAGCAGCAGGCTGACGCCTTCGATCAGTTTGGGCTGGCGCAGGCCAAGATGGATGGTATCTTTTCCGTTTTGCCAGTGGAAATCAACATCGCGCGGATAAGCGCGCCCCCCGGGATGGGGGGTGAAATCGGAGGCTTTCATCGTGAGCAATGCGCCATCACCGGTCAGGATCTGGTCACCTTTGGCAAGCATGAAGACCGGCATGCGGGTGTATCCATACTCTTTGGCGCCAATCTGCTCGACATAGATCAGGGTGTATTCGCCGATGTGGGCGCGACCCCAGTACCAGTGATCCATGACCTGGTTCAGGCCAACATTACCCCAGTTATGATCGTGATAACCCGTCCCTGTGACGCTGTGCGTTTGACCATCATAAGTCAGCGTGCCCTCGACCGTTCCATACGGGATGGACGGCAGCCAGGCAAAGTAATGCTCGAGATCGCCAAAATAAGATTTGCCTGCCCCCGGCCGCCAGGGCGGGACAACCCCGCGAAAGGTCAGGTCCGCGGCAATACCTTCCAGTTCAACGTGAAGTTGGTAGGTATGCAAATCGCCTTTTGTCCAGTTTGGGCCGATGCGCACATCGCAGGTTTCTTTGGCTGCCTGAAACTGTTCCGGCGAAAAAATGGGAAATTGAGCAATCTTTGTGCCATCGGGGCGGGTAATGGTCAGCGATACGTTTGGCTTGAGCGGCCCGCTTCGCTCCAGAATGGGCTTGGTTGCAAAAACGATGACGGCGGTCGAGTGGTCGTCAAAATGGGCGTCAAAATACCACCATTCAAATGAACCTGGGCCAGTCTCGGCCCGCTGACCGTCTTCCCATTCGGCGATCGAAGCGCCAAGCCCTTCGCGGGCAAGAAACTCAGGGGTTACGCCAAAAATCACAGGTTTTGTCATCAGGACTCCAATTCCCAGGGGGCGATTCCGGTTTTCCCCTGGAGTGATTTACGGATGGGCTCATTCAGTTCGGGCAGCAAATCTGCTGCGGCGGCCAGCATGCCAAAGTTGCCGGAAAGCATCATGTCGCCAAAGGGAACGGCAAAATAAGGATGAAGGCTGAAGGAGGAAGGTTGAATCACACCTTGAAACAGCGAACGGCGCGGGCCGGTGACGGCAATCTGCCAGTCTGGGGTGTCCAGCTCGAGCGGATGGTCCCCGTAAACGAGCGCGCCGTGGCCCATATCGTCGAAGATAGTTTGATGGGTCAGCGAGCCATCGGCCAGGGCGCGGATATACCCTTCCAGTTTGGGACGGTCAATTTCGCCGGTGTGATGCTCAAAGACACCTTCAACCCCGGCAAAAACACCGGGGCCTCCACCCTCCCCGAGTCGAAAAGCCAGGCAGTGAAAGTTGCCGAGGTTGACAATAATCTTGCGCGGGCGGGCCGAGACGACCGGGTCAAAACCCGCCCCGAGGATGGCGGCAGGGGCGGTGTCCATGACGATCAGCGGGGCGTCGAGATCTTTGGCCGAATCAGCCACGGCTTGCAGGCGGGTCATGATCGGCGGAACATCGTCTGAGAGAAAGGCGAACGAGGACAGGGCGTTCTTCGCCTTGATACGCTCGTCGAGATAGTCAAAGCGGAACTGGCGGTCGGAGAATCCCGGCGGGGCATCGCCGTGATCGAAGACCGCCACGCAAACCGCAGCCAGGTTGGTCAGCGGGATGCCGAAGCGCGAGAAGGTTTCAGCGATGAGCGGGAAATCAAAATCACGGAGTTCGATGTGTTGAACTGCGCCACTCAGGGCTAGAGCTTCATCATCGGAAACGATCTTGATGCCCATTTTTTCAACTTTGGCGGGTTCGTCATCCAGGGTTTTGGAGGCTTCGGGCGTGGCATAGGTCGGGATGCCGGCAGAGGCGTGATCGCGGGCGGCCCAGGCCGAGGGGCCGCCTCCCATCAGTTTGCCGGTTAACAGGATCGGGGTGCGGAGCCGCGTCGCTTCTTTTATTTGGCGGTGAATCATCATCGTCGGCGATGGAATGACCAGCTTGAAGCCGTTCTCCATATCCAGGTTTGAATCGAAAAGAAAAATATCTTGGGTGCCAGTACCAATATCAACAGTAAGAATTTTCATTTTTTACGTTTTTCCAACTGAGAAGCAATAAATTGCACGAGCGCCATGCCGATCCAGACCAGTGAAGTCACGAACATGAACGGGATGAAAACCATCAGCGCCCAGAACATTTCACCCCGCGCATATTCCCACCAGGTGCAGGGCAACTGGCTGCCGTTGAGATCGTTGCAAATGCCTTGCCAATGTTGGGCCGTTGATACCAGCCCTATTACCGGAACGGCCAGGCAGAGCAGCAGGGCAATGCCCAGGAAGAGCAATTTGATGATGCGAATTGTGCGGTTCATACGAATAGTTTACCGGATTTTCTGGCAATTAACCTGCCAGGAATGAAAAACAGAATATCCAACAACAGGCAAAAAAACAGTTCCCGGCACAAACACACCGGGAACTGACAATCTTCACAATTTTTCAGGCTTACTTTTCCATCTTCGGGTTCCAGACTTCCCAAACCTTGCCAACCAGAGCCGGGCCAGGCTTGAGGGTCAGCTCGCCAGGCTCCCAACCGGCAGGAGTGGCTTCCTTGCCACCCGAGGCGCGCACAAGCTGGAAGGCCTGCACCTGACGAATGGTTTCAGCAAGCTTTCGACCAACCGGCGGGGTCATGACTTCCATACTCTGGATGACGCCATCCGGATCGATGATAAAGCGTCCGCGCAGCTCGATGCCCTGGTTCTCGTCCCAAACGCCATAGGCGCGGCCGACATTGCCGGCCTGGTCCGAAGCCATGTGGAAGGGAACGCCACCGTCCACCATTTTGACCAGTTCGTGGTCATTCCACATTTTATGCACAAAGTGACTGTCAACACTGACCGAAATGACCTCAACCCCCAACTTTTGCAACTCAGCATATTTATCGGCGACCGCCGATACTTCAGTCGCTCAGACAAAGGTGAAATCACCCGGGTAGAAACAGACAAGAACCCACTTCCCGGCAAAATCCGAGAGTTTGACATTGGTAAAGCCGCCTTTGTAATAAGCCGGGGCGCTAAAATCGGGGGCTTTCTGCCCAACACGAGCGGTCATGGTCGTCTCCTTTTTCTGTATGGTTTGTTCGCCGGGTTGGCCTTTGGGCGCTTCGCCTTCGACCGTCCCGCTGACACGAGCGCATCCTTGCGGTTGTTCTGCCATAGAATCTCCTTTCAAGAGTCTGGATGCCGTACAAATTTATTATACGCTCTGTAATATTTCTAGGGAACTAGCGAATGTCACCATTTCGGGCGATTTAAAAAATCCAATGTCATCATCCCGCTGTCATCTCGCGCAGGCAAACTTTCTGACCACACAGAAAAATTGCACTAACATAACAAAGGCTTGCGGGGTCTTGTCTTTCGTCTGAAAAGGGGCTAAACTATACGCAAGTGAACCCCTAGGAGAAAAGACAATGGCTGAAACTTCTGTGGCAATTGCCCATATCACCGCCAACACAACCCTGATCCCGACCATCAATGCTTACGAAATGTACCTGAACGACCAGGCGCGTTCCCCATACACGGTTAAAGCATTCATGTCTGACCTGCGCCTGCTGGCTTCGTACTTCCCCCCAGACCGCGCCCTCGGCGCAATTACGACCAGCGATCTGAATCAGTTTTTTGAGTGGATGAAGAACGAACGCGGTGTGCCTTGCTCGCCCAAAACCCTGGCGCGGCGCATCACCACCGTCAAATCTTTCTTCCGCTGGCTGCACCGCAACGGTATACTCATGCTCGACCCGGCCGAAAAAGTTGTCCAAAAATCGGCCATCAGCCCGCTGCCGCAAATACTCAGTTCAGACGAGATTCAGGCGATCTTGCTGGCCGCCGATCGTTACCGGCGCAAATCCAAACCCGATGCGCGCCCCTATACCTTGCTGGCGCTGCTGCTGACGACCGGCATCAAGAAGAGCGAATGCCTGGGCATTCACCTGAACCACATCGACCTTGAAGCGCCCAACGGCCCGCTGGTTTTCATCCGTTATGCCAGCCCGACCAATCGTTACAAGGAACGAAAACTGATCTTGAGCGACGAATGGATCCCCGCCTACGAAGAGTATGTCAGCCAATATAATCCGCTCGACAAGCTCTTCCCCTGGTCGCCGCGCCGCCTCGAGTACCTGCTCGAAGACATCGGCAGCGACGCCGGCCTTGACAAACACCTTTCCTTCGATATGTGCCGCTGGACTTATGCGCTGAGCGAGTACCAGCGCGGCACGGATGTCGATGCCATTCGCCAGAACCTGGGCGTTTCCAAAATCCAGTGGCGCGAGTTGAATATGAAACTCAGGCAGTTGGCCGGTCAGGCTTAAGTCACAATACCATTTTTCATATATAAAAAAGCTCCCATCACGGGAGCTTTTTTATATCCAGCCTCAGCACCTGGCGCGTATTCTCTGTAACCTTGAAACGCTCGCCCATGCGCAGACCCGGGATCCAGGCAATCTCTTCCCCCACGCACACCACCGGCCAATGCTTTCTTAACCTTTTTGGGACTTTTAGATTCACGAACAGATCGGAGAGCCGCACCGTTTGATGGGGCATGCCCAACTGCTCGAACCTGTCTCCAGAGCGGAACGGGCGCAGCGAGAGCTTGCCAGCCGTTAAATCGGCATCCAGCGAAGCTGACCAGATGTCTGTGTGCTGCGACCAGTTGTCAGAAGTTGGCGTTCGATTTTCAGTGTTTAAGAGTTCGCAGGTTAAAACCCAGCCATGGCCAATCTCATTCCGTCCGGGGGCAAGCGCCAGCGGCTCGCGGATTTGCGGGCGGTTCTTGGGCAAGCCTGCTTCGCCGGTCGCCAGATACAGGGTATCTGCTTCAAGTATCGTCTTCAGCCCTCCGGCCAGATCCACAGGCTTGAGGCTGGCGGCTCGTTCGAGCGCGTCAAAATCGATATCGCGCAGACCGGGTTTCAGGGTAAAAGCGGCCCGTCGGAACAGGGTACGCCGCAGGGCTGCTGACATTTCGCGCAGTTGAAGCAGGTCGAAGGCGACAAATCCCTTGCCAGAGGCCGTAACAACCCTTACCCAGACCGCGTTGGTCAGTTCGTTGAGCAGCTCATAATCGCCTTGCAACGCCAGGGCGTTTTTGGCCAGCGATTGTTTGATCTGCGGGTTATAGCTTTCAAGCAGGGGCAGCAGTTCATGGCGCAAACGGTTGCGGAAATAGGTTGTGTCGGCATTGCTGGCATCGGTCAGATACTGGATGCCGTTTTCACGGCAATAGGCTTCGGTTTGGGCGCGAGTCCAGTCGAGCAGGGGGCGCACCAGCGGGATTTCGGCGTCAAAAACGGGCAACAGGATGCGGGGCGGCATGCCTTTCAGCCCGGCAAGCCCCGCGCCGCGCAGGAAGTGCATCAGCACCGTCTCCGCCTGGTCGTCGGCCGTGTGACCGGTGGCGACAGCTTGTGCCCCGGCTTTGCGCGCTTCGCAGAACAGGAAGCGGTAACGCAGCTCCCGGGCCGCTTCTTCGATCGACAGGCCTTCGGCCCCGGCATGCGCCGCAACGTCAGCCGAATCGGTCACGAAGGGCAACCCCAACCCTTGGGCAATTTGCTGAACGTGAGCCACGTCTGCTTCCGCCTCGGGTCGCAAGCGATGATTAAACGAGGCCACAAGCAGCGGGTAGCCCGACCTGCGCAGGAAATGTAAAAGGGCCAAAGAATCTGCCCCGCCGGAAACCGCCACCACCAGCAACTCGTTCTGTTTTAATCCGCATTTTGCAAGCATGCAGGTATTAAACCACGTTTGCCGGCAGGAGGGGGTAAAATAGGGGAATTCTTGAAAGTGAGGGACATTCATGGCCGCTGAAACCGCTTTAGTATTACGCCCAATGCGATTGGTTGAGTTATTGGACGCCGCTTTTCGCCTGTATCGACGCAACTTTTGGACCTTTGTGGGAATCATTGCACTGATACAAATTCCGGTTTCCCTGTTGAGCCTGTTACCACAAACTTTATTATTAAAGAGCCTCGACACATTGAACTCCGGGCAATTTTCTGCTGAATATTTTATAGGGCTGGGCCTCAGCTTCCTGGTTGGGATCGTGCAATTCTTCCTGGTCAGCGGTGTTGCCACCCTAACGCTAACGCGCGCCATTCTCTCGGCCTATGTAGGAGAGAAAACCAGCGTTTTCCAATCTTTCTCGAACGCCTGGCCAGTACTGATGCGTTTCATGAGTGTACTCGTGCTGATCGGGCTCTTGATGGTTGTTTTTTATATCTGGCTGCTCATCCCATGCGTCGGCTGGTTCTCAGGGCTGGGAATTTTATTGACGCTTTCGGCGGCCGTTCTGCCTTTTACCGTTCCGATCGTCATTCTCGAACGACACAGTGCAACCGGGACGATTTCGCGATCCTGGGACCTGGTGCGGCGACGATTCTGGTGGGTGCTTGGCCTGATGGGGGTGCTGACCCTACTTAGCCTGGTCCTGACCGGCCCATCGATACTGCTAAGCTCGTTATCTCAGTCGGCTACACAGCTTGGGAGCCTGGGCAACCAGACCCTGACCAATACCATCATCCAGAGCGTGGTTGGGGTGCTGGCTTCGATCATAATTCTGCCGTTGAATTATGCGGTTGTTGTGCTGGCGTATTTCGACCTGCGCATCCGAACCGAAGGGATCGATCTTTTCGTAAGCGCCAACGAGAGCGAAGGTAAGCCAATCAGCCTGGCAGATATTGCCGAAATGCCCACGGTAAAACACGGCACCAACCTGGTTAGCGGAACAGAGATCGGTTATTTTGTCATCCTGACCCTGGCCGCCGCCCTTTTATATGCCATCTTTCTGGGAGTGGTAATGCTGATAATGGCCGGCAGTATGGCTCTTTAGCCGACCTATTTCAAAGCGATGAATACCCGTCGGTTAACCTGCCTGGTTTTTTTTGCGGTTCTAGGATTGCTCTGGAGCTGGTTTCCCGCGCGCGCCGGGGATGAAACCGGCGTGCTCAGCGAAACAGAATATTGGCAACTGGTGACCGAAAGCCAGTCAACGCTCAAGCAACTCAAGGCCAGCAGCGGGGGCAATCTTGACGAGCTGGAAAAATTGGCCGCGCGCTGGGAAACAGTCAACCAGGTACGCCTGGAAGACGGCAGCCTGATGTCAGTCGATAGTTCTGGCTGGGTTGCACTAATGCGTGCCGAGCCAGCCGACCTGAACCTGTTGCAAGACTTGTTCGACGCGCTGGAAGCAGAACGGAACGTGTTTGAACCCGCCAGCATGCCAGGCGAATCGCTCGAGATTTTGAAAGAAATCCTGGCGCGTCCCGAATACCAATCGCAAAACCGGATGCCCGACTGGTTGCAAAAACTAATCGATCGCTTCTGGAACTGGTTGTTTGACTTGTTTGGAGACGAACAAGAAAAAACCATCGTGGTTGGTGGCCCGGCATTCGATTTCATAAGTTTCGCAGCATTCTTTCTGATCGCCGGGATCCTGGCCTATACCCTCAACAGCCTGTTCTCTGACTTTGTCAGCGAATCATCCCTGGAAGCCGAAGCCGCTCACGAGGAACCCCTCAGCGCGCGGATGGCTCTCAGTCGCGCCGAAACTCTCTCAAAACAAGGGGATTACCGCAGCGCAGTACGCTTCCTGTATATTTCCGCGCTACTGATTCTGGATGAGCGCGGCTTGCTATTTTATGACCGCACCAAGACCAATCGCGAGTACTTACGCAATGTAGCAGACAATGCCAGGATCGCTGGTTTACTCAGAGATGTGATCACCGTTTTCGACCGGGTCTGGTACGGCTTCCAGCCCATGGACGAAGAAACCTATCAACGCTATGCGGCCCAGGTGCGCGAGTTGGAGAACCTGCAATGAAGCCCCGGCGCGATATCTGGGTGGCGGTTGCCCTGCTGGTCGTACTGGTACTGGTGACCATTGCAGCCGGCATTCAGGAAAACCGACAGGCTGAGAAGCCGGCCTATTCCAGCCTATCTCCCCAAGCGAATGGAGCCCTGGCCCTGCGCGATTGGTTGACTGGTATGGGCTATCAAACCCTGCCGGATGGCCTGGTGGTTTTTGCACCTCCGGCTGAAGCGCGCCTGATTTTTGTTCTGGAGCCTTTTGATGTGATTGAAGATGAAATCTCGCTCCTGGACGAATGGGTGCAGCGCGGGAATACGCTGGTCATCAGCGGAGTTGGCCCGGGAGCAAGATTGTTCGCGCACTATTATCAGTTTTCAATGCAAATTTCGGCCACTCCAATGCCACGAATGTTTTTTCAAAATCCGCTCCTGGCTTCATCGATGGCAAACAAAGCGGTTAATTTGAACACAGAATATGTGCTTGTCGCATCGCGCAACGAGTATGTTGCCCATCTTGGCCATGGCGACCAGCCCGTATTGGTTTCTTTCCGACAAGGCCGGGGGCAGGTAATTCTTTCAAGTGCGCCATACATGTTTAGCAACCGGGGCTTGAAAGAAACCGGCATGCCCGAACTAACGCTCAACACCCTGCGCCTGGCTGAGAATAATGGGCCGGTCTGGTTTGACGAGTGGCACCATGGCCTGCGCGGCATCAACACAGAAGTCAGCGGGCCAACCCAATGGCTGGCCCGGACACCGATCGGCCATGCCCTGCTATTTGTGGCCGGGGTGATCTTTCTCGGCCTGTTACTGCAAGGGCGCTTATTTGGCCGGCCAGTGCCGCCCACCCATGAAATACGCCGCCGCGCGCCGCTTGAATATATCCGCGCAATTGCAAACCTGGGCCGTCGCGCCGGCCATCGCCGCGATGTTATGGCCCAATACTACGCTGCGCTCAAACGCGGCCTGGGCAAACGCTATCGACTTGACCCAACCCTGCCAGACCAGGAGTACGTTGCGCTGCTGGGAAAATATAATCCGACCATAGATCAGGCTGTCTTGCTGGAATTGCTGGCAAACCTGCAGAAAGACCATCCTGGCGAAGCAGAAATGGTCAAACTGGCCTCCGAAACAGCGGAATGGCTCAAAAACAAATAAGGAGATTGCATGAATACATCCGACATTCGCGCCATTTACGAAGCCCTGCGCGCCGAATCTGGCAAAGTGCTGGTCGGCCTGGATGAACCCTTTGAGCTTCTGGCCGTTGCCCTGTTCACCGGCGGTCATGTCCTGCTCGAAGGCGTCCCCGGCACAGCCAAGACCCTGATGGCAAAAACCCTGGCGCACATGGTACAGGCCCAATTTACACGGGTCCAATTCACCCCAGACTTGATGCCATCTGACATTCTCGGCACGAGTGTTTTCGACATGAACTCCAGCCGCTTCTACCTGAAAAAAGGCCCCATCTTCACCCAATTCCTGCTGGCCGATGAAATCAACCGTGCCCCGGCAAAAACCCAGGCAGCCTTGCTGGAAGCCATGGAAGAACGCCAGGTCAACCTGGATGGTGAACGCCACGAACTGGGCAAGCCCTTTATGGTGATCGCCACCCAGAACCCAATCGAATATGAAGGCACCTATCCGCTGCCCGAAGCCCAGTTGGACCGTTTCATGTTCAAAATCCTGGTGTCTTATTCCGATATCGAACATGAAATCGAGATCATGCGCCGCTACCACCTCGGCTTCGATGCCCACGATCTGGCCAGCGCCCAACTCAAACCGGTCTTGAGCGCAGAACAAGTCATGCAGATCCGTCAGGAACTGCGGCAAGTGGTTGTCGAGGAGGGCATCCTGCGCTATGTGGCCCAGATCAACGCCGCCAGCCGCCAATCGCCCGACATTGTGCTCGGAGCGAGCGCCCGCGCCGCCACCCATGTTCTACTGGCATCCAAAACCCTGGCCGCCATTCAAGGACGCGATTTCGTTATCCCCGATGATGTCAAAACCATCGTGCCGCCGGTCTATCGCCACCGCATCCTGCTCAAACCCGAGGCGGAAATCGAAGGGCTGGATGCAGACGCCGTTATCCAGCGTTTGCTCAACCAGGTTGAAGTTCCCCGCTAAAGCAGCCCGGCATGCTCCCTACCCTGCGCGGAATCCTGTTTCTACTGCTGGCGGCCCCCCTGATGGCGCTTGCCACCTGGCTACCCGTCTTCAAGTGGCTGGCCTGGGGTTATATCGTTGTGGCCCTGATCGTTTTTGGGCTGGACTGGCGATTCTCAGGCCCGGTAACGCGCTTTGATGTGCGCCGCATCCACGAGCCGCGTTTGTCGCTGGGAGCAGAAAACCCGATCCGCTTGGAAATCCACAACCGCACTGCGCGCCTGATCAACTTCGAGGTACGAGACGAAGCCCCGGAACAGTTCCAAATTGAAACGCGCACCCTGCAGGGCCAGGCCAATCCGCGCTCGACCTGGCGCGGACAGTACCATGTACGCCCGCTACGGCGCGGCGACTATCATTTTGGCGATCTGCACCTGCGCTGGCGCAGTCCGCTGGGCCTGCTGCTGCGCCAGGGGCGCATTCCTGCCACCGAACAGGTCAAGGTATTCCCAAACCTGCTCGACGTGCGCCGCTACGATCTGCTGCTGCGCCGCAACCGCCTGCAAGAGATGGGACTGCGTCACAGCCGTATGTTTGGCGAGGGCACCGAATTCGAGCGCATGCGTGAATACCTGCCCGACGATGAATTCAGGCGCATCAACTGGAAAGCCAGCGCCCGCCGCAGACGGCCGGTGACGATGGAATACCAGACCGAACGCAGCCAGAATGTGATTGCGGTGATAGACTGCGGGCGCATGATGCAAAGCCCGGTGGCTGATATCGCCAAATTGGATTACGTGGTCAACGCTTCGCTGTTTCTGTCTTATGTTGCCACCGGCAAAGGCGACCGGGTCGGGATGATGACCTTCGCCGACAGTGTCATGCACTATCTCAGCCCCAAGCAAGGCCGCGGGCAGTTCTACCGCATGTTGGAAGTGCTCTACGCCGTTGAGCCCCAGCCGGTTGAACCGGATTACAGGCGCGCCATGTCTTACCTGGCGGTCAAACAACGCCGCCGCTCGCTGGTCATCGTTTTCACCGATCTGAGCAGTGGAACGAGCATGAACGCGTTGGTCGGGCAGGTTTCGCTGCTGGCTCGCTCCAACCTGACGCTGGTCGTTACGATCAGCGACCCAGATGTGTATGCATCCGCACACCAAAAACCACAAACATCCCAAAATGTTTACGAGCGCGCCGCTGCCGCGCAACTCCTGGATGAACGCCGCATCACCATCGAAACGTTACAGCGCCGAGGGGTGCTAACACTGGATGTTCCAGCCAACCAGCTTTCAATTGCGGTGATTAATCGTTATCTCGAACTGAAGGGAAGAATGCAGTTGTAGCCCGTTTTGGCCGGCCAGTTTCACGTCCGGACAGGAACAAATAAGCATAGAAGAGAAGGCCGCTCAAAATTCCGACTCCCCACTTGAAAAACGGGGATATGTTATCCGCCGGGGAAATAAACCCCTCGATCATCCCGGCCAAAACCAGCATTGGCACCGCGCCAAGCAACAGCTTGACAGCATCCTGCGCAGCGGCGGTCAGGGCATCGCGCCGTCGCATCAGCCCCGGTCGCAGGATGGCCCAGCCCAACATCAGGCCTGAACCGCCCGCCATGAAGATAACGCTCAATTCGAGCACACCATGCCCGATCACAAAGTTCCACAATTCCCAGCCGACCCCATGATACGCCGTCAGACCGGTCAGGCCGCCCAGAATCAAACCGTTGAAAATCATCACCCAGACCGTCATCAACCCGGCGGTCATTCCGCTGGCAAAGGCCAGAAACGACACGCGAATATTATTCTGCATAATGAACGAAGAAGCATAAGGGCGCTCATTGACCGGGATATTCACCCACAATTCACGCTCCTCGATCGTTGGGATCAAAGACTGGATTTCGACCGGCAAAAGCCAGCGCGCAGTTTGCGGCGCGAAGAAAATAGCCAGCCCCGTTGCCAGGGCCGGAATAATAAATAGCAGGGCTGCAACCAGCGTAAACGGCAGGGTTTTGCGAAACAGGCGTGGGAATCCCTGCAGGGCAAACGCCAGCAGGCGGTTGGTTTGCAGCGGTTCATCACGGTAGATAACCGAGTGGGCGCGCCCAACCAGTTGGTTCAGGTAACCCGTCACCTGGTGGCGTGGAAAATCACGTTGGGCCATCGCCAAGTCCGAGGTTGCCTGGCGATACAAGCGTCCCAATAACTGTACGTCTTCGGGAGAGATGGAATCAATCTTTCGCTGGCCACGTTCGGTTAGCGAACTCAAAGCCACCCAGTTTTCTTTTTGCGCGTTATAGAGTTCGTCAGGCCGCATTGTTTACCACCAAGATGCTGTAAAATGGATTGAAATTCACACAGAACGGTTTAATTATAACCATGAACCAGACAGATGAAATACTTTCGATCGATACCCCTGAAAATGTTGTCTTTGACTATAGCCTGGCCGGGTTAGGATCACGTTTTCTGGCTGCCCTGGTGGATACACTGTTCATTGGGCTGCTCCAAGTTGTGACCTTGCTGCCGATACTATACCTGCTCTTTCAGGATAATTTTTTTAGCGAAGAAACAAGCGCCTGGGCGATCGGCCTGCTCGGCCTGGTATCTTTTGTCTTTCTGTGGGGATATTACATTCTGTTCGAGGTGATCTGGAACGGCCAATCGCCTGGCAAACGCATGGTGGGGATTCGGGTCATCCGCCGCGACGGAACACCCGTCACACTGACCGAAGTGCTGATCCGAAACCTGGTGCGCATCGTGGATATGCTGCCTACCGCTTACGGGGTTGGCGTGGTCGCCATGTTTATAGATAAATACTCGCGCCGCCTGGGCGACATGGCCGCCGGAACACTGGTCATCCACGACAGTGGACCATTATCCATGGAAAACATGTCTCCTCAGCGCGACTCTCAAACCCTGGCGAGTCTGGCCCAACCAGACCTGCTCGACTTTCCGGTAGCGCAATTAACCAACTCTGACCTGCAATTTCTGGAAGAATATATTGACCGACGCCACAGCCTGCCAAACCGGCTCGAACTGGGCAGGCAAGTTCTGAAAAGACTCTACACCCGGGTGGGCACGCCAGAACACCCACTACCTGAACAACCAGACCTGTTATTAAATGCGATTATGAAGGCTGCACGCGCCAAAAACACAGAATAGGAGAATCTGATGAACAAAAAACAAACCATAATAGTAATCGGCATCCTGGTTTTAGCCTGTTGTTGTGTGGCGGCCCTGGCACTGGCTGGGTTTAATTATTTAGGAACCAGTATTGGCAGCACGATCGAAAATGCCGACGACCCTGAGAGCGTTGCCCGTATTGCCAGCTCGATCGCGGATTACGATGTCCCGGCTGGGTATGAGCAAAAAGCCTTTGAAATGCTTTCGATAAAATACGTTTTTATGACCCCAGCCAATGGGGGTGCCCCGCTCATTATGCTGATGCAGTTCCCCCCAAATATAGCCAGAAACCAGGAGGAAATGCAAAAGGAAATGGAACGCGCGATGGCCCGTCAAAGTGGGCAGGTTTCGACAGCGATGAAAGTCGTGGATGAAAAAACCTATACCATTCGCGAGCAAGAAGTTCGGGCAACCATTATGGAAGGGGAAACTGAAGTTGAGGGCGGCACGATTGTCACGCGCCAAATGATCGTTGTCTTCCAGGGTAAGACAGGCGTGGCCGCCCTGATGTTCCTGGGCTCGAAAGATGGCTGGGATCAGGAAAAAATCGACTCTTTCGTTGAATCGCTTCGCTAAATTCAGCAGCGCTAAAACAGGGACGGGCAGGGATTAAATTCCTACCCGTTCCTGTTTTTTACCTCGATGTCGAAAACTGTTTGCCATACCAGAGCAGGTACTCTTCGACATGAGCGCTCCAGTATTTTTCATCGTGGAATCCCAGGTTGTAGTGCCACTCATGCAGAATATTCAGGTCATTCAACAGGGTCGTGAACTTTTGAATCTCTTGAAAATCGATGTCCTTGTCGCCAGCGTCCACGTAAAAAACAGGTTTTTGCTCCGGCGGAATATCGCGCAGGCGCACAGGCAGGGCGCTGGTGTTGGAGTAGAACACGGCCGGCGAGTGTGCGCCGACAATGCCAAACAGCTCGGGATGGCGCGAGGCCAGGTAGATGGCCCAGGCGCCGCCACGGCTCAACCCGCCAATCGCGCGGGTTCCGGGACCGGCCAGGGTACGATAATTCTGATCGATTTCAGGAATAAGCTGTTCGATGAAAACCTGCTCGAAGCGGTACTCGCGCGGCTGTTTGTAGGAGTGGTCAAAAGGCAGGACAATAATAAAAGGGGAAATCTCGCCCGCCAACATGAGTTTCCCGGCGTTTTCGGCAACTCCGAGATCGATCCACTGCTCCTGGGTGAAGTTTTGCCCGTGCAGCAGGTAAAGGACCGGGTAGCGCTGATCGGTCAGTTCTGCATAGCAGGGAGGAAGCAGGACGCGATACTCCATCGGCTTGTCGAGCAGATCCAGGCCTACCGCCCCAGAGTCGAGCGAAGCCAACGAACAGACAGGCTGTGGCGCTATCGTTGGCGATACAGTCGGTGTTGGGCTGCTGGGTGTAGCCGAGGCGGGGGGCATAATAACAGGTGCAGTTCCCGTTGGCTCAGGAGCAGACGGGACTGTCGGGCTTACAGGAGTGCACGCAAACAGCAAAAAGCACACAAAACATGCAAAATAACGAACAATTGTGTTGGTTTTCGATTTATACATTGACGATGAACCCAGGTTCGGATTATACTCTCGCTGTTCGGGGTGTAGCGCAGTTGGCAGCGCACCGCGTTTGGGACGCGGGGGCCGGCGGTTCAAGTCCGCCCACCCCGACAAATTCAAAAACCGCCGGCCTTGTAAAGGGCTGGCGGTTTTCCCATTCAGGGAATGACACAAGTCCGCCCACCCCGACCAATTCAGAAACCGTCGGCCCCGTAAAGGGCTGGCGGTTTTCCCATTCAGGGAATGACACAAGTCCGCCCACCCCGACCAATTCAAAAACCGTCGGCTCCGTAAAGGGCTGGCGGTTTTCCCATTCAGGGAATGACACGAGTCCGCCCACCCCGACCAATTCAGAAACCGTCGGCCCTGTAAAGGTCTGGCGGTTTTCCTATTCAGGGAATGATACAAGTCCGCCCACCCCGACCAATTCAGAAACCACCGGCCTTGTAAAGGGCTGGCGGTTTCAGTTTTTAATCGGGAGAGGCGAGGCGCATTCTCAGCCGTTGACTACAACCATTTCTAGCGAGATAACATCCCGCCCAACGAGCATTTTCATAGGACTGTTATCCTACAACTTTTGCTTTCGTCAGCAAGCCCGAAATGGCTTAAAATAAGGTTTCACCGAATCAACAACTGGAGACCGTTTATCATGGCTCGCGCAAAATTTGACATCGTGATCGAAACCGTCCGCTATGCGGCGGATGGCAGAATTGAAATGGCGCGCGTCTTCGAGCGCCGCGGCGCGGCTTTTTCAGACCACGTATTGCTCTCCCGCGAGAAGCTGCTCGAAAAAATCAAAAGCGGAAAGAAATGTGTGACCGGCCAGCGCACAGAATTCCTGGCGGGAACCTTTAAAACCGATAAGCCCGTGCAATTGATCGGCGACTTTATCAGCACAAGCCCAGGCGCAAACAAAGATCTCCTAGAAAACACCCCTATTTTCTAGCGCCGGGCCAGCATGGAGGCTGGCATGAAAATCATCGATAAAACACCTTTTCGCAGCGAAGATGGCAAGGTCAGTTTTACTGACCGCATCCAGGCTACGCTTAAATATGGTCTGAGTTGGTATGGTCGTATTCAGGCTCAGGAAAAGATCATCCCCGTGCTCGAGAAACACCTCGGGCGTAATTTCATTCTGATGCGCAACATCACCCTGGGCGGGACCGAAGTCGAACTCCCATTGATCCTGATCGGGCCTCCCGGCGTTCTGCTGGTCAATGTCATTACAGAGCAGGGTGTCTTCCGCGCAAAAGAAGATGAATGGGGCAATATTTCGGGCAGCCAGTTTGTCCCCGCAAAAGTTAACCAGGTTGTGCGCACATCACGAATGGGACAAGTTTTGCAAATCTTCCTCGACCGGGCCGGGCTAAAGGGCATGCTCAATGTTGAATCAGTTATGCTGGCAGCAGACGCGGGCACGCACGTTGAATCTGTGCGGCCAATCGTGCGGATCGTGATGAGCGATGCTCTCGAAAGGTTCGCCGTTTCGTTGTCACAGGCCAAAGCCAGCCTGAGCCCTGAAGTATGCGCGGCTGTCGCCCAGGTTGTCCTGACCGGTAAACCCGTCCGCCAGGCAGGCACAGCCGAGGTCGAACAAGAGCCGGAACCCGAAAACCAGCGCGGATTTCTCGATGATGAACCAGAAATGCCCCAAAGTGATGGCTCCCTGGGGGAATTTACCTTCCAGGATGACGAAGAAAACACAGAACAGGAACCTGCGCCTGAAGAGAAAGCAAAACCAAAATCGGCCCGCAAAGGCAAACAACGCATTGCAGGGCTGACCCTGCCTCAACTGGGCATATTGGCGGGCATCTTGCTGGTCTGGTTGTGTATTGTTATCGTCTTCGTCTTCATCGTGTACACCAACGCGCAACTTAATGTCTAACCCATTTCTAAGTATCATCATCCCGGCCCACAACGAAGAAAACCGCCTGCCCGAAACCCTGAGGCAGGTGGTTGAATTTGTTGAAAAACAAACCTACAGTGCAGAAGTGCTGGTTGTTGAGAACGCCAGCCGCGATAAAACCCTGCCAATCGCGCAGGATTTCGCCAGCCGCTACCCCTTCATTCAGGCCATCCACGAAGAGCTTCCGGGCAAAGGCCGGGCCGTCCGCACCGGCATGCTGGCCGCCCAAGGAGAGCACCGCTTCTTTGCCGATGCCGACCTTTCGATGCCGATCGGTGAAGTAACCCGCTTCCTGCCCCCGGCTGTAGACATCCCGATCGCAATCGCCTCGCGCGAAGCCCCGGGCGCGATCCGTTACGATGAACCTTTCTATCGCCACATCACCGGGCGGGTTTTCAACAGTTTGATCCACAACCTGGTGCTGCCCGGCCTGCAAGACACCCAATGCGGCTTCAAAATGTTCCGTGCAGACGTAGCCGAAGAACTGTTCAAACGCCAAACCCTGATGGGCTGGTCTTTCGATGTCGAACTGCTCTACATCGCCTGCCTGCGCGGCCTGCCCATCCTCGAGATCCCCATTCCGTGGTATTTCAACCCCGAGAGCAAGGTCAACGTTCTGCGCGACTCGTGGCGCATGTTCCGCGACCTGCTCGTCATCCGCCGCAACGGTCGGCTCGGCAGATATGCCTGAAACGCCCGGCCTGCACCTTGAACAAACCCTGTGGGCCCAAGGCTATAAATTCATCGGGGGAATGGACGAAGCCGGACGCGGGGCCTGGGCGGGACCCGTTATGGCGGGCCTGGTCATCCTGCCAGTTGACCCAGAGATCGGACTCACCCTGGCCGGTGTGCGCGACTCGAAGAAAATGACCGCCCTGCAGCGTTCGCGCTGGGCTTTGGAGATTAAATCGGTTGCCCTGGCCTGGTCGGTCGGGGCGGCTTCCTCCGTTGAGATCGACGAAATCGGCATCCTGCCGGCCACCCGCCTGGCCTTCAGCCGCGCCATCCAGAATGCAGCTGTTTTGCCCGAATACCTGCTGATGGATTACATCCACTGGCCGGGGCTGAAAAATCCGCACCAGATGATGCCCAGGGGCGAAAGCCAATCTCTCAGTATCGCGGCGGCCTCAGTCCTGGCAAAAACCACCCGCGACCAGGAAATGGTCAGGCTCGATGGACAGGTGCCAGGCTACAGCCTGGCGCGTCACAAAGGCTACGGAACGGCGATCCACGCCGAGGCGCTGCGGCAGCTCGGGCTCAGCGACATCCACCGCAAGAGTTATTCCATCCCCAAAAAATCAGAGAATTAGGTTTGCAAGTACCCCCAGCACAGCACCGGCCAGCACCAGCCAGGTGCTGTTGATTTTAAAGCGGATCAAAATCAGCAAGGACGCCAACGCTAAAAGCACGGTGAACCAGTCGGTCAGCGACCCGCTCGTCAGGGTCAGTGTCACTGCCGCCATCAGGCCGAGCGAGGCGGCGTTGACTCCGTCCAGCAGGCTGGCCGTCCAGACTGAGTTGCGCAATTTTGGGATGAGCGGATTGCTGATAATGACAAAAATATAAGCTGGCAGAAAGATGCCCAGGGTTGCCAGAAAAGCGCCAGGCAGGCCGCCCAGGAGATAGCCAATGAAGGTCGCCGAAGTAAAGAGCGGCCCCGGCGTAACCTGGCCGACCGCAATTGCATCCAGCAGTTGCTGGTCAGTCAGCCAGCCCAGGCGCACAACAAAGTCAGTATGCAGGAAAGCCAGCAAAACATAACCGCTGCCGTACAAGACTGAACCGATTTTGAAAAACGTCCAGAACAGGGTCGAAAAGCTGAACGGCTGGGCCAACAGGGCGGGTAATCCCAGCCCGCTCAGGGGCAATACGGCCAACGGCGCGGAACGCAGCTGGCGATAGTTTTGTACCAGCATGATCAGCAGCCCGGCCAGGAAGAGCAAAAGAATCTCATTGACCCCGATGAAATACAAAACCAGCACGGCCAGCCCGAGGGCCGCCAGCAGGCGGGTTTTCAAGGCGCGGCGGCCCAGATCCCACAGGGCCTGGGCAACGATGGCGATGATAACCGGTTTGACACCGTATAAAATTGCCCCAATTTGCGGCAGGCTGCCAAATTCAACATAGGCCCAGGCGAATACGGTCACGATCAACGTGGCCGGGATAATAAAAGCCAGGCCACCAAGAATCAGTCCCGCCCAACCAGCACGCAGGTAGCCGAGGTGCATGACCATCTCGGTCGAATTGGGACCGGGAATCAACTGAGTTGCGCCAAGCAGATCGAGAAAGCGCTGCTCGTCGATCCACTTGCGGCGGCGGACAACTTCATCGTGATACATGGCAATGTGCGCCGCCGGGCCGCCAAAAGCAGTAAAGCCCAGTTTGCCGAACAGGAGGATGACTTCGATCAGGTTTTTCATAGCGGATGATTTATTTTACCCGCTCGCGTTTTGATCAAGAAACGAAAATGCCGCCCGGTTTACGCCAGGCGGCATTTTGATAAAAACAGGCTAAGTTATGCTTTTTTCTTGCGCAAGAAGAACTTGGTGATTTCTTCCGCAATCGCCGGGATGATCGCCAGGCCAAACACCACAAGCCATTCAACGGAGGATGGGTTATGGGTATTGAAAATGGGCTGCAAGAACGGCACAGTCGTGACCAGGATCAACAGAACCACAGACAGGCCAACGGCATACTGCATCCACTTGTTCGAGAAAACACCAATCTGGAAGAGCGAAGCGCGCTCGGAGCGCACGGTGTAAGCGCGGAACAGTTCTGCAAAGGACAGGGTCAGGAAAGCCATTGTCTCAGCAGTTTGAACATCCACGCCGTTCCAGTTGTGCTGAAGCACATACAAAATCGGGTTCGTGCCAGCCGGAACCGCCGCACCCGCTTCGAGGTGCCAGAGCAAACCGACGAAGAAAGCCGTCAGCACCGCGCCGGTTTGGGCAAAGGTTTGAACAAGGATGCCCAATTGCATGGATTTGTTGATGATCGGCTCGTCTTTTGGCCGGGGTTTGTAATCCATGATATCCGGGTCGCCTTTTTCCATGGCCAGGGCCAGGGCAGGGGCGCCATCGGTCACCAGGTTGAGCCACAACAATTGGATGGCGGTCAACGGAGCAGGCAAGCCAGCCAGGGTGGCGAGGAAGATGATCATGATCTCGGCCACATTGCTGGAAAGCAGGAAGAAAACGAATTTGCGGATATTGCTGTAAATGATGCGGCCTTGCTCAACCGCCGAAACGATGCTGGCGTAGTTGTCGTCGGTCAGCACCATGTCAGCCGCGCCTTTGGCGACGTCCGTGCCTGTGATGCCCATCGCCACGCCAATGTCGGCGCGTTTGATGGCCGGGGCGTCGTTGACACCGTCACCGGTCATGGCGACAACCTGATTGTTGGCCTGCAGGGCATCGACGATGCGCATCTTGTGTTCGGGCGAGACACGCGCGAAGACATCGGTCTCCATGACCGTTTTCTTGAGCTGTTCTTCACTCAGATCATCGATCTCAGCGCCAGCCATCACTTTGTGGCCGGGGCGCAGCAAGCCGATCGCTTCGGCGATAGCGCGCGCAGTGTTCGGGAAGTCGCCGGTGATCATCACGGTCCGGATGCCAGCCGCCAGGGCTTTCATCAGCGCCGGTTTGACTTCGGTGCGCGGCGGGTCGATCATCCCGATCAGACCGACGAAGATCAGTTCGTGTTCAACCATCTCGGGGGTCAGCTCGGTATCCGGAACATCTTTGTCGATGCGGTAAGCCACACCCAAAACGCGCAGGGCCTCTTTGGTCATGCTATCATTGGCCGCCAAAATCTGTTTGCGCATTTCTTCGGTCAACGGAGCAGACTTGTCATCCATGGTCTGGTACTGGGTGCAGAGCGTCAAAACTACATCCGGTGCGCCTTTTACAGCCACCACATCCCAATTTTTGTGGCTATTGTTATGGAACGGCGACGGGTCTTCAGGCTGCGGATCCACAATACTATGGACGGTGATCATGCGCTTGCGTTCGGAATCAAACGGGATTTCATTTTCGCGCGGGTAAGCGCGGTCGACGTCGCTATGCAGCGCCCCGGCTTTTTCGGCAGCAACGATCAGCGCTGCCTCGGTTGGGTCGCCGATGATGCGGGCTTTCTGCTCGCCCGCTTCCACTTCAGCATCGTTATTGATGGTTCCCAACCAGAGTGTGGTCAAAATACCAAGATATTTCTTGACATCAACGGTTTTGCCATCCACCTGGAATTCGCCTTGCGGCAAATAACCGGTACCGGTCACGCCGATAAACTGGTTATCGGCCCAGATGCGGGTGACGGTCATTTCGTTCTGGGTCAGGGTTCCGGTTTTGTCGGAACAAATCGTGGTGGCGGAACCCAGCGTTTCAACGGAGGACAGCTTGCGGATGAGCGCATGGCGCTTGATCATCTCCTGCATCCCCAACGCGAGTGAGATCGTCACCACAGCCGGCAGACCTTCAGGCACAGCGGCAATCGCCAGGCTGACAGCGATCATGAAAACTTCGGTGATTTCCCGGCCAAACTCGCCGAAATATTCGAACGGGGTGCTAAAGAGCATGCCGATTTCAGTACGATTAACCAGCGCGACCAGGAAGACAACCGCCACCAGGATCAGCGCGCCGATGCTGAGGGTTTTGCCCAATTCGTCGAGCCGTTTCTGGAGCGGGGTTTGTTCGGTTTCGACCGATTGCAGCATTTCAGCGATCAAGCCAAGTTGGGTGCGCATTCCTGTGCCGACAACCACACCCTTGCCGCGTCCGTAAGAAACGGTGGTGCCCATAAATGCAGTATTTTTGCGGTCGCCGAGCGGCGCTTCGGCGTCAAGCTGCATGGCGGCATTTTTCTGCACCGGCAGCGATTCGCCGGTCAACGAGGCCTCCTCCACGCGCAGGTTGACCGCTTCAAGCAAACGCACATCCGCCGGAATAAAATTCCCGGCTTCGAGGTAAACGATGTCACCCGGAACCAGTTCCCGCGCCGGGAGGGTGATGCGCACCCCGTTGCGCAGGATGTGCGCTTCGGGCGCGGCCAGCTTCTTGAGGGCCGCCAGCGCTTCTTCGGCGCGCCGTTCCTGAACGATGCCAAGCGTGGCATTCAGCACGACGATGGCAATGATTGCGCCGGCATCGATAAATTCAGCCGTGGAACCGGTCTTGACGTATTCTCCCCAACCGACAATGCCAGAGATAATGGCTGCAACAATCAGCAGCATGACAACAAAGTCACTAACCTGCTCCCAGAGCAGGGCCAAAAAGCCGGGGCGCGAGGCTTCTGTCAACTGGTTGAGACCGTATTGTTCCTGACGTTTTTGAACTTCCGCCGTTGTCAGGCCATTTTCGGCTACATCCAGGCGTTTAAGCACATCCTGCGACGAGAGCGTATGCCAGAAGGTGCTTTCTGAATCTTGAACAGGTTGGACGGGTTGAGCATTGGGCATGAATTTTCTCCAAAAGGTAATACGACCCATCCCTGTGTATCAGGATGGGTCGCTATGATTTTATTCGGGTGCGATGCGTGTGTTCGGCAATATGGTGGTATCTTTGGGTATGACGACGATCCCGTCCTGTACCACCCAGGTACCGGCGTCGATCTCTGTGCCGCGCGGGAAGGGTTTGATGACAACCCCCTCACCAATGCGCACATTTTTGTCGAGAATTGCGCCTTCGATGTGGCAGTTCGGACCAACGCCCATGGCCACATCATTTTTACGGTGTGGCATCATGTCATAATCGTCGGCGCCCATCATGATAGTATCTTTGATGACCGTGCCGGGACCGATATGACTGCGCAGGCCGATCAAAGAATGCGAGATCTTGGCCTTTTGAATGCGGCAGCCTTCAGAGAGCAAAACATCCTTTAAGTTGCTGTCCATAACCTGGGAGCCGGGCAGGATGCGCGGGTTGGTGTAAATCGGGCGGTCGGGGTCGAAGAAGTTGAAGGGTGGGTTGGCCGTGGCCAGTTCGAGGTTGGTTTCGTAGAAAGCGCGGATCGTTCCGATGTCCATCCAGTAGCCTTCGAAGCCATATCCAAATACAGCTTGTTTGCCAAGCGCATGAGGGATGACATCCTTACCAAAGTCATCATGGTCGGGGAAGTTGGTCAGCAGGTCGATCAACACTTCGGTTTTGAACATATAAATACCCATCGAGGCCAGGAATGGACGCTCCGGATCATCCTCGCGACTGACAAACTGGGCCTGGACTTTCGGATCTTTGGGCTTTTCGACAAATGCCGTGATGCGGTCATCGTCGCCGCGTTTGAGAATACCGAGGCGGGAGGCCTCTTCGCGTGAAACAGGCTGGACCGCCACCGTGATATCGGCTTCTTTTTCCCAATGGAAAGCGGCCATCTTGGAGTAATCCATGCGGTAGAGGTGGTCGCCCGCCAAAATCAACACGTATTTTGCGCCCGAAGCCTGAATTTCGCGGATCTGCTTGCGCACGGCATCGGCAGTGCCCTGGTACCAGTCATCGCTGGTCAGGGTTTGTTCGGCAGCCAAAATCTGTACCCAGCCCGCGTGATAATGATCGAACTGGTAGGTATTGGTGATATGGCGATGCAGGGAAACCGAATGGAATTGGGTCAGTACCGCGATGCGATAAATATGGGAATTGATACAGTTGCTAATCGGGATGTCTATCAAGCGGTATTTGCCCGCGATCGGTACGGCGGGTTTTGAGCGCAGCTTGGTCAGTGGGTATAAGCGCGCACCACGACCACCACCCAGGATAATCGACAGGATCTCATCTAACGCTGGCATAAACACTCTCCTGATTAAATTATAGTGATAACAATGCTATGATAATACCGCATTTTAGGTATATCCAGTGACTTTTTACACCAGAATTCCTGTAAAACGTTGACTCTTTCCCTATTTTATCCCTGTTTGAAATCAAAAAGAGCGGATGTTTTTCTTCCGCTCTTCGAGAACGCTGCTCTTGCAAAACGGACCGGGCTTAGAACCCGGTTGGGGAACGCAATCGCTCCGCCAGGCTGGTAATATGCTTGCGCACGATGCCTTCAATATCCTGAGCGTTGGGATTGATGGAAATATCTGCCCATATTTTGCCAACCTCCGCCGAAATACGGTCTTCGACCAGCCCCCACAGCGGCGCCACCGGAAAGGTCCGTCCGCGCCGAATCGACTCGACACTGGCGCGCCAGATCAGATCGTGGCGCGACTCTTCGACCAGGAGAGACGTCCGTGAAGGGAACAGGTGCGGCACGTTATAAAATTCAAGCTGGAAATCTGCCGAGGTGAGAAACTCAACCAGTTTGCAGGCCAGTTCACCATGAGGGCTGTGTTTCCAGATCACCATGTGAGAGCTGCCAATGAACGGCACACCCGGCAAGGGGGCTACATCGTAATTATCACGTACTATTTTATATGACTCTTCTTCGTTCATTCGAACCCAGGGGCCGCTGGCCAGGATGGCGGCTTTATCCTGGCGAAAACGTCGATTGGCAAGGTTGTCATTCAACAACATCGAGCGCGCAGAAATAAATCGCCCCAATCTGAAATAATCGTAAAAACCTTGCATGCTTTCAGGCTGGTCGAACAGAATTTCTTTACCATCTGATGAAAGGAAATCTCCTCCCGCGCCCCAAACCCAGGCCGCCAGGATGTGAAGATTATTAAGGGTACGGTCGGTGGAGACCATCCAGGGTGTATCGACCCCGGCATTTTTCAGAACAGCTATCGCTTTTTCAAGTTCCTGGGCCGATGAAAATGCCTGCCTGGGATCTACTCCGGCTTTTTTCAAAATGTCACGGCGATAAAAGAGCAGGCGGGTATCAGCAAACCAGGGTACACCATACAACGCATCCAGATATTCGCCGCTTTTCCACAATTGGGGCAGGTAGGCTGCCGGGCCTAGTGATGCTGTCTCCGAATCGCTAAATGGACGCAAGGCGTTCATGCCGACCAAACTGGCCAACCAGGTGGAGCCGATTTCAGAAACATCCGGCCCGCGATCATACAGCGCATATTTGACGATATCCGTCCAGGAAGTTTCCCAGGCCAGAATGGTCAGGTTGACCTTGACATCATATTTCTTTTCAAATGGGCGCAGACGCTCCGCCAGCACCCCACCGGGGTTGGTGCCATCCATAACGGTCAGTTCGAGTTCAATAGTCACAGACGAGCCTCCGTGAAATACGGCAACCAGGGATTATTCAAAATCAGCCAGAATCTCTTGCACAGCTTCGCCGGTGTGAATTTCCCAGATTTCAGAAAACTCGGTCGATTCACCAGGACGCATGTACATGGCCGGGGCCAGGGTTTCCAGTTCAAGCAATTTATCAGAGCAGTAAATTTCAACATTGCAGCCCTTGTCGGGGTACTCGCCAACCAGCGGCTCGAAGCATTTGAAGAGCAAAACACCTTCGCGCTCGTAGGCCGTCCAACCCGAAGCTGAAAACGCGCCAATTTTAATGGGCGGCATGGCAGCCTGGGCCTTGACCGTCAGCCCGGCATCGTGCAGGCCGAGACGCGGGTCGTTCCAGCGGACGTAAGGCCACAAGACAAGCGCGCGATCGGGTTGGAAATCTTCGCCAACCGGCGGGCAGGGCAGGTAGGCCGTGCCGCCCAAAGGCAAGACGGTGATCGCCCAGGGGGCAAATGTGACCGGGTAGGCAAAACGATTGGTAATGCGGTGGATGAAGCGGATCGCGGCGCGGTCGATTTCGGGTTCAATGCGAACGAATTTGGCGATGCCACCTTCTCCTGTTTTCGGCTCCCAGCTCAGTTCCACACCTTCGGGGATCTCGCGCACAGCCATCCCGCTGCCATCGGGAGCGTAGGTCACCCCCGGTTCTTCCGGGGCGGCCCACAGGCGGTGCCCGCCCAGCAGGTGATAATAGCCGTTGGGGGTTTCCCAGCCGACCGTGGGGGTTTCACCCAAAAGATTGGTATCAGACCCTTTTAGCGAGAGTCGCACCAGGCGCGGGCCAGCGTCGATCAGGTAATCCAACGTCAAGAAATCGGTGGTCAGGCGTCGGGTGGGGTGTCCGTGGAAGTTGTTCATCAGCCTAAAATAACCTCAATGGTGTGTGTCAACCCGTCCGAAAAGACGGGAATTATATTACCGGCCATCATTTTACCGTCTACGGTCAGATTTGCAACACCCTTGCAAACGTGTTTCGGGTTTTTAACCGCGATCTGATACGTAGCGCCGCGGAACTTCCGCGTGACGCTAAAACCATCCCAGGCGGCAGGGATGCATGGGTCGACGCACAGGCCGCTATAGTCAGGACGAATGCCGAGAATGTACTGAGTCCCGGCGCGATAGGTCCAGGAGGATGTGCCGGAGAGCCAGGAGTTGCGTCCCAGACCAAACTGGGGATGTTCGTCGGCCAGGATGTTCTGGGCATAAACGTAGGGTTCGATCTCGTACTCATCCAGAATATCATTTTTAGCGGCCGGGTTGATCTGGGTGTAATACTCAAAGGCGCGCTCGCCGTCACCGAGCATGGTTTCAGCGATCATGACCCATGGGTTGGGATGCAGGAAGATGCCGCCGTTTTCTTTTGTGCTCGGCGGGTAAGTCGTAACGCCGCCCTTGGATGGGTCGAAACCGTTATAGCCGGGGGCCGAGAGTTTGATGCCCTTGGGCGTGTTGAGATGTTTGCGGACAGATTCAAGGGCGATTTGGGCGCGCTCCGGGGTGGCAAAACCGGAAAGCACTGCCCAGGTCTGGCTATTCAGGAAGATCTTGCCCTGTTCGTTGACATGCGAGCCGATCGGTGAGCCATCGTGATCGAAATAGCGGACGTACCATTCGCCATCCCAGGCGTGCTGGTTGACGCGCGCGCTCATTTCGGTGTGATCGGCAGTATAAGCGGCAACATAAGCTTCGTCGCCGAGGTATCGGCACAGGCTGATCATCTCGCTCAGGGCCACACCGTACAGGTTGGCGGTAAAGAGCGACTCGGCGCCGGTGCGCAGGTTGATGGTGTCGTTCCAGTCGGCAAAACCGGCCAGGGGCAGGCCGTGTGAACCGATATCAGATTTTGTGAACGATAGGGCGCGGCGCAGGTGCTCGAGGACAGTCCCGGCTTCGAGCGGGGCTTCATTCTGGGCTTTTTCGTAGAAGGGAATGATCTCCTTCAAAAATGCGGTATCGCCGGTTTCCTTAACGTAGGCGCAGACAGCCAACACCAGCCAGAGATGATCGTCAGAATAATAGTGCGGACGGTCTTCCATTTCGGCAGAGTCGCCCATCGAACCAATCATATTGAGCGGGTTGAACTGGTGCATGGCATTCCCGGCGCGCAGTTGCACGCTGAGCAGTTTACGGATCAACTCGAGGCCTTCTTTTGGCATGGAGGCCAGCACGCTGAGAACATCCTGCGACGAATCGCGGGTGCCGATCCCGCGCGAGCCGCCCAGTCCCAACTGGTAGAGCGACAGGTAACGCGACCAGTTCTTGGTGGTGTGACACTGGCGCGGATTATGAACGTTGAGCATGGCGTTCATGGCCGAGTCAGGGGTTTTAACCTGCATCACCCCCAGATAGGTTTCCCAAAAATGGCGCATCTCTTCAAGCGCCGCATCGATGGCGGCCGGGTCAGAGAAACGCTGGATCATCGGCAGGGCATCAGCAGCCTGGGTTTCCTGCCCGAGCAGGGTCGCAAAGCGGACAGTTTCACCGGGGCCGATCTCGCCGAGCGGGATCAGCAGCGCGCCGATGTTGTCTCCGCGGTTGGCCTGGTAATTGCTTAACTCGGGCTGCTGCAAAGCCAGCGGGCTGCGGAAGGTTCCGTACTCGTGGTCACCCAAAAATTTGGCGCGGTCGGTTTCAAAGGAGGAGAATGGCAGGGTCGATGTGAAATAGTTGACGCAAAAATCGCGGCGCATGAAGGCGTACTGGGTAATAACCTTGTGGCCGTCTGGCAGCTCGACCAGGCGCGAGGTCATGGTCTGGGGAACCCAATCGGCATTGGTGAACTGCTTGAGCGAGTCGAAGTGGGTGTATTCAATGACCGGGATGGCATCCAGGTTGATGGGGGTCTTGCGCAGGTTGGTGATCTTGACCGAGCGAACCTCGACCTGGGCATCTGCCGGGACGAAAATGGTGACGTCGGTGCAGATCCCCAGGATTTCAGTGATGATGCGGGTGTAGCCCAGGCCGACGTGGCACTCGTAACGGTCCAGTTTGTCGAGGCCGGGCGTGAAGAAGGGGCTGATGATGTGGTAAGGGTTGTTGCGAGGCCCATTTCCTTCGGCAACCGGGGTGCGCAAGTATATAGTTGCACCGCGAAAATCGGAGGCGGGCAACTGCGGAATGTACTTGGTGATGCGGTTAAGGGCCGGGTCACCCTTGCAAAGCAGCAGACCGCCGGTATGATCGACCAGTCCGCCAAAGGCCAGGGTGCCGATGTAGTTAATCCACTTGACGGGTGTCTTGGGATTGGTAATGACATATTCGCGCTGAGGATCGTCGAAGTAGCCGTATTGCATGGAGACTCCTTATGAAAAAAACGGAATGATTAATTTCTACTTTTGCTTGACAACATCGAGTAATTCCTGGCTGACAACTGCGCCAGATTGATCGACAAGACCAAAATCCATTTGTTTATAAGACCAATAACCGCGGCCAATCTTGTTTTCGGCGAGCAGGCCGATAAATTCACGATTCCAATTGACTCGCGTGGCAAGCGGAGCCTGGTCGATGACGCCGAACTCGCCGCAGTAAACAATTTTTCCCGTTCTGTGTTGGAACTCAAGCGCCGGCCTGAGCACAGTCAAGAGAAAATCGCGATCAAGGGGCACGCCGACATAATGGCTCATCTTTTCACGGTATTGCGGCAGAAAAAATTCAGCGTCCAGGGCCGGGCAAGGATAAGGCAGCGCATCAATTTCGGTCAGGGCAGCATTCCACGAAGCTTTCTGGTGGGTGACCGGCATGGGGTCGTAAAAATGGAAAGTGTAAGCGATATAAGGATCGTCCAGAACGGTCACTTCAGGCAGGGAGGGGGCTGAGTTGTAGTTATTGCCGCCAATGATGATCCAGCGCTGCTCGTCGATCTCGCGAATGGCATCGACCGCTCTTTTTGCGAGCAAATTCCAGGGCTCGCTGGAAGGCAAAACCAATTCATTCAGCAATTCAAAAACCAGATTACCGCCTTCGTTCTTGAATTGGCGCGCAAACTCGCGCCAGATATTGCAAAAACGTTCTTGCTGGGCAGGTTCATTGAAAAGGTTGTTGGCTTCAAGTGTGCCAAAGAAAAAACCCGGCGCTTTATGCAGATCCAGAATGACATCAAGATTGTATTTATTGCACCATGCGATACAGTTGCGAATGTATTCAAAACCGCTCGGGAGAAACTCATAAGGAGCGGATTCGGCCTGGATCACGGGGTAATCAACCGGCAGGCGCACGTGGTCCATGCCCCAGGCTGCAATTTGGGCAATATCGGCCTCGGTGATGAAAGTTTGAAAATGGGCATGGTCAAAAACGCGATATTGCGACAACCAGCCGCCAAGATTGACACCAACTTGAAAAGTTCTTTCGTTCATTTCGGATCCATTTCGTGATCTATTATGGGCACTCTGGAATTTCCGGCATTGATTCACCGAATGCCAGACCATAACCAAAGGGAAAGAGTGCCGCATCACAACCGGTTTTATCGACCGAGTTATAGAAATTAATGGGAAGCTGCTCGTTGTTGCGCGGCCAGGAGAAAGATAATTTTCCGGTAAAGGGATAATCGCCAAACAGCACATCGCTGACGCCCTCACCTTCGGTTCCGGGCCACCAGGCGGCAACCAGGGCGTCGATCTGGGGCAGTTCATCCGTCAGCACCAGGGGCCGGCCCGAAACCAGGATGACCAATACCTTTTTGGCGCTGGCGCGCATCAGACCAAGCGCCTTGCGGTCTGCGGCAGACAGGCTGATGTCAGCCCGATCTCCCACGCCCTCAGCGTAGGGATTTTCGGCAATGACCAGGATGCCGAGATCAGCCACCTGCGGCTGTCCTTGCTCATCTTTGATCTCTTCGAAATTTGCAGAGGGGTTATAGATTACCTGGCTCTGCGGACCAACCATGGATTTGATGCCGTACAAAATCGAGCGCCCGGCCATCTCATTGCCGGTCCTGCCCTGCCATTCCAAAGTCCAGCCGCCGTTTTGCAGGCCAATATCGTCCGCGCCGACCCCGGCGACAAAAATAAGCGGAGTATTTTTGTCGATCGGCAGGAGATTGTCCTCGTTTTTGAGCAGCACCAACGATTTGCGAACCGCCTCGCGCGCCAGGTTGAGATGTTCCTGTGAGCGGACGGTGCTTTGCAGGGCCGGATCGGGCATCGGATTTTCAAACAAACCGAGCGCAAACTTGGCGCGCAAAATACGGCGCACAGCGTCATCGATCCTCTCCATCGGGATATCACCCAGGCTGACCGCCTTGTGCATCGTCTCAATGAACGTGACGTAATCGTAAGGCACCATGTTCATGTCGACCCCGGCGTTGATCGAGATCACGACCGATGAATAGTAATCATCCGGGTTGATCTGATCGATGGCCTGCCAGTCTGAAACGATGAAGCCCTTGAAACCAAGTTCTTCCTTGAGCAGATCGGTCAGCAGATATTTCTGACCATGCATCTTGGTGCCCTTCCAACTGCTGAAGGAAGCCATGATGCTCATCGCGCCGGCATCCACCGTTGCTTTATAAGGTGGAAGATAGATGGCGCGCACAGTTTCTTCGTTGACCTGCATGTTGCCCTGATCGAGCTCGTACTCTCCAGTGCGCGAAGAGCCCCAGAGAGTCGCGCCGTCACCCAGATAATGTTTGGGTGTTGCCAGGCTGAACAAGGTTTGGCCAGCAACGGGGATCACCCCGGATGGGATGGTTTGCAGCCCGCGGACATAGGCCTCGCCAAGCGGGCGTACCAGTTCCATTTTTTCGCCATAAGCCTCGTAGGTGCGGCCCCAGCGCACATCCTGGGCGACAGCGATCATCGGCGCAAAATTCCAATGGACACCGGTCGCCAGGATTTCCTCGGCAGTGGCGCGCCCGATGCGTTCCATCAGTTCGGGATCATTCGCAGCGCCCAGACCGATATTGTGCGGAAAAATCGTCGCATTGAGCAGGTTGCCGTGCCCGTGGACTGCATCCACCCCGTAGATGATCGGGATTTTAAGGCGGGTCGCCAGGGCTTCCTTTTGGAAGCCGTTCACCATTTCGTACCAGCCTTCGGGGGTGTTATTTCCCGCCGGGCTGCCCCCGCCGCCGCTCAAGACCGAGCCAATCGCGTAGCGGGTAACATCCCCGCTCACAACGCTGTTCTTTTCAACCTGGGTCATCTGGCCGATCTTTTCATCAAGGGTCATGCGCACCAACAAATCTTCGATGCGGGCTTCGACCGGCTGGTTGGGATCATCGTAAATCTGCGGAGGCAGGGTCGGCGTCGGGGGCAGGGTCGGCAGCGGCGTTGGCAGGGCCGCCGCCGGGGCGCCGCAGGCTGAAAGCAAAAAAGAAAAGAGAAGAATGAAGCTGAAAACGCGTTTCATGAAATCGGGTTACTCCAAGTTTCCATCTTTCAGCATAAACACCTGGTGAACATGCTGGTCCACCAGCGGATCGTGTGACACCATGAGCATGGTGATCTTTTCGTTTTCCACCAGGTTGCGGAAGAAAGTCAGGATCTCACCCGCCGTTTTGCTGTCCAGTTCGCCAGTCGGTTCATCGGCCATGATCAATTGGGCATGGTTTGCCAGGGCGCGGGCAATCGCCACACGCTGCTGCTGCCCACCCGACATCTCATAAGGACGATGATCGCGCCAGCGGCTCATCCCAACCAGTTCGAGGCACTCCAACGCGCGTTTATGGCGGGTTTGATAATCATCACCTTTGATGCGCAGCAACAGCTCGATATTCTCATACGCCGAAAGGGTCGGCAGCAAGCCAAACGATTGGAAAACCAACCCAATCTGCTCGCGCCGCCAGACCGTCAACTCATCGTCGCTCATCTGCGACAGATCATGCCCCAAGACACGCACCGTGCCCGAGGTCGGCCGGTCGAGTCCGGCCAGGCAATTCAACAGGGTGGTTTTTCCGCTGCCCGAACGCCCCTTCAGCGCGACAACCTGTCCAACCGGGACACGAAAACTGACACCGCGCAACGCCGGAATGCCGCCTTCCGCACCCTGGCGCGTCTGGTAAATGCGCCAAAGATTTTCTGTTTCAATGGCAAAAGAGTTAGTCATTCGGTTTTCCGGCTTTCCGATTCTTTTGTTTTTGGACAAATCGATTAAACCAATTCTTGAGCGGCGCCAGGCGGTCAGACATATTCCGGGCCAGCGGCAGCGCTTCTTCGGGCGAGCTTTCCGCCGGGTTGAGGGCGGAATGTTCTGAGCCGTGATGATCGTTTTCGGGCGGGCGGATCAGGATGCCGGCCTCGGTCAGCTCAATCTGTACACGGCGGCGAATGTGGAAATGATCCAGATAATCGCGCGGGATCTGCAAACGGCCGGCCGAATCGAGTACGACCAGTTCTTCGAGATGGTGTTCGCCCTCGGACTTTTGCACGCGCACCGTTTCACTGGCCAGTTTCCCATCCCGAACCGCCACCACCCGGCCGACGTGCTGGGCAATGCCGCTGTCGTGGCTGACAATGATGATGGTCAGGCCCAGCTTGCGGTTCAAATCGCGCAGCAGATCGTAGATGGTTTTGGCTGTGGCCGTATCCAACTCGCCGGTGGGTTCGTCTGCCAGCAAAAGTTTGGGCTGGTTCGAAAGCGCGATCGCCACCGCCACCCGCTGCTGTTCGCCGCCAGAGAGTTCTTCCATGCGATGACCGACCCGCTCCGCAAGCCCCACCAGCTCGAGCAATTCGAGGGCGCGCTGGCGGACTTTTTTTCCGCCCTGGCCCGAAAGGGTCAGCGGAAGCTCGATGTTTTCCTCGGCGGTCAGGTACGGGACCAGGTTGCGCGCGCCGTGCTGCCAGACAAAACCAACCATTTCGCGGCGGTATTTGTCCAGTGCAGCTTGGCTCAAGCGGCCCAGATCCTGCCGGGCAACCATCGCCCGGCCGCCAGTCGGGCGGTCCAGGCCGCCCAGGATGTTCAACAGGGTCGATTTACCGCTGCCGCTGGCGCCAACGATACCGATCATCTCACCTTCGGCGATGGCAATATCCAATCCCTGCAAGGCCTGCACTTCGACCGAGTTGCCAGAGCCATCGTGACTCTCCAGCCGGTAGATTTTGACCAAATTTTCACACAAGATCAACGGTTCGGCGCTCATTAGCTGGTCTCCCCAAGTTTGATGGCCTGGAAGATCTTCATCCGCACCAGCAAACGCGATAAAACGGCCAGCGCCACAACAAACAGAAGGCCAAACAAGATGTAAATTTGCAAAATGGACATCCAGGCAATTTCAATCTGGAAGGGCGGGTACTGCGACTCAGCCGATGCGCCGATCTGCAGAAACGGCACAAATAGACGGCTGGCAAACACGCCCAGGGCTGTGCCCGCGCCGATGCCGAGCAGCACCAAAAATCCCAGTTCGGCGGCCAGCAGCGAGATCATCTGCTTCACCGAGAGGCCGACCGCGCGCAGCATGCCCATTTCGATAAAGCGGCGGCGGAAGGAGAACAGGGCGTACAGCAAAAACCCGAGAACAGTCAGCAAGGCCGAGGCCACAAATCCAACCGAGAGCAAGCCAAAAAGACCCTGGCGTTCAGGCCGGCGCTGTTCGGTGCGAATATTCAGGTCAGCCGAAACCCACGATTTGACAAAGGTGTTCAGGCCATTGTCCACCAGGCGGGTCTGGTCAGCGGACTGGTCGAGCAGGATGCTGTAACCGCGCACCGCGTAGACAATGCTTTCAGGGTCGGCGTTGCGATTCGTGCCGAGCCAGACCTCGTGCGGGAATTCTCCGCCAGCCTGAAGGAATAACTCATCCAGGTTGCCAACGAAAAGTGTTCCAGACTCGGGGTACCAAGTCGGGAACAACTTGAAGGTCCCAACGATTTTCACCTCCATCGGGACGGATTGGCCAAAGACCCCGGTCTTGATGCCGAGGGTCAGCGCGTCACCCACTTTGAGCTTTTGTTTGGCGAGAAAGCTTTCAGGAACCAGGACACCGTTGGGGTTGGCAGCCAGTTCGTTCATCAACACGCCAAGCTGGAGTCTGGCAAAATCATCCTGCCAGTAGGCGGTGTTCGAAAAGGTTTCGCGCTGAATGCCAAAGAAAGTTCCTTCGACAACCGCGCCGCTGGCCAGGGCCGAGACGTTGTAACGCCCAACCCGCGTGGCTGAAGTGACGCCCGGCAAACCCAGGTGCTCTGTCACCTCACGGAAGGTGTAATTGGCGGAGGCGCCTTCTTCTGCAAAGGTTGTTCCGGTTTCGGCGATGCGCATATCGGCGCCAACGTTATAGTAAACCTGTTTGCTGAGTTGGCTGTCAAGCGTTTGGGCCAGCGAAGCGGTAAAGGCCGAAAGACCGAGGGTCAGGACCAGCAAAACGAGCGGTGCGCTGTAAAAGGCGGGAGTCCGCGCCAGGTAGCGGGCAGCCATCAACAGCCCCACGCTTTTTGTCGGGCGCAGGATCAGGCTGACAAATTCCATTAAACGGGGGACAAGCCGCAGGGTGAAAAGCGCCACCGCGAAAATGCCCAGGGCCGGAACCAGCATCAGCAACGGGTTTTGCAGCGGGTCAGGCACATTCTCGATCCCTTCCAGGGCCTGCTGGCTCTGTTTTTGAAGCATCCACAGGCCATAGGCAACGGGCACAAGCAGGAGCAGATCGAGCCAGTATTTTTGCCACCAGGGCTGGCCCTGCATACGAGCGCGCTCCTGTTTGTAAGAGACGATGGTGTTGGCAGCCGCACTCAAAGTAGGGATGAGAAGCTGAACTAACAAGATCAGGGCGATGCCGAGCAGGCCGTAGCCCAACACGGCTGGCGTAAACGTAACCCGCAAGCCACCCGCCGCGCTGAAATCGAGAAAACTGCGCGCCTTGCCGATGGCGTGCGTGACCAGGTATCCGAGACCGATGCCACCTGCCAGGGCCACTGCGCCAAGCAAAACGCCCTGCAAAAGCGAAATCCAGACCACCTGCAAAGCGCTTGCGCCGCGGCTGCGCAGGATGGCCATTTCACCGCGCTGCTGGCCAACGAAAAGCCCGGCCACCAGGCCGATAAAGGTCAAGATCAAGCCAAGGATTGGAACGCTGAAGGCATACAACAGGTAGGTCAGCGCCGGGGCATTGTTCTGGTAGCGGGCCAGCGCCTCGAGCGGCGAAGCGATCAACGTGGTTTTTGGCACCAGCGCTGCGGCTTTGGCTTCCACCGCGCGAATGCGGGTATCGAGCAGGCTGATATCGCTGGCAAGCAGGCTCGAGCCGTCTGTGACAATGCTCCAAATGCTGCTGCTCAGTTCATCGTTGACGATATCACTGACCGGGCCGCTGTAGCTGGCTTCGTGAACAAGAAACCAGTCGGCGCCCTGGCCTCCCCAATAAGGGGCGGCGGGGTCGACCGCGCGCCACAAACCGACCACCAGCACCGGAATATCGACGCCTTCCTCGCGCAAAATGTACGTATCGCCAGGCTGGACGCCAAATTCGGCGGCAATCGCCTCGTTGGCAAGCACTTCAAGCGGCTCGCCAATCTGCAGAGACGGTTCAAATGGAGCCGGAAGGCTGCCGCTCAGCAGTTCAACCGTTTGCTCGATCGGGCTGACAAAGGCCAGCTTGACCGGGGTCAAAAAAAAGCGGGTATCCGGGTTGTCGGGGTTATAGGGGGGAAAGAGCAAATAGGCATCAGTCCGAAAGCGGCGCACCGACTGCACAATCGGGAAATTGATCGTGCGCAGGGCTTCCCCGGCCAGGTACTGGTCCAGTTCAACCACGTTCTTCCACTGTGGGCTTTGCCGTCCGGCGGTCTTCAGCTCAAAAGTAAAGGCCATCGGGGCATAATCGGCGGGCCGGCTGGCCAGGTCTTTTTCACGCCCAACCAACAGTTCCTCGCGGAACAAACGGAAATAGGTTGCCTCGGCATATAGAGGCACGCTCAAGATAAAGCCCGAAGCGACCATCAGCCCGGCGATGGCCGCCAGGCTGAGAAACCCCTGGGTCAGCAGGCGTTTTAAGGCAAAGCCCGCCGTAGTCCAGGTTTGCAGGGCAAACGAAACCAGGCCAGAAAAAATGCTCATGGTGCGACGACCAATTGTCCTTCATCGAGGCCAGAACGAATCTCGACCATCTCAAGTGTTTTAATGCCAACTTCGACTTCGATGCGTTTGGGGCCTTCGGGGCTGTTGACAATGACGAAAGTGCGTCCGCCCGCAGCGCGGATGGCATCGGGTGGCAGCCAGAGAGCGCCGGTTTTGCTGGCCAGGATAATCGTCACGGTTACCTTATCGCCGACCTGGTAGGTTCCTGCTGAAGCAGGCTGGTCGAGGCTGATATAAACGTTCTTGTCATCGCTGGGGCCGGTGCCATAGGGGGAAGGCAACTGGCGGATCTTGCCGGTCAGCTTGACTTCCGGGCTGGCATCCGGCGAAACCTGGACTGTCATGCCCTCGAACATTTCCCGGATCTCATTGTCGAGCTTGTTGGCGTCTGACTGCGCAACCACTTCCAATTGCAGGCCATCACCGATCACAAATGCCGGGCTGTTCGGGTTAACCGAGCGGCCGACACTCACCCCCGAAATGATCATGCCGTCAGCTGGCGCAAAAACCCGCGCCATTGCCACCTGGGCTTCGAGCGTATCTTCCTGGTTGCTTTCAGGGTCGATCCCCAGGCTCAAAAGCACTGCGTTATAGCTCATTTCGGCCAGTTCAACCTGTAATTCCTGGGCACGCACATCGTAAGAGGGGCGGTTTTCAGCCTTATATTTTTCAAGGGTCAGGCGGGCAATTTCGAGCGCTATCTCTGCCCGGCGAATTTCAACAGCGGTCTTGCTGGCATCCGCCTTGAGCTGTTGGGCTTCTGCAAGTTCAGCCAGCAGCTGACCGGCCTTGACCGTATCACCTGCCTGAGCGTAAACATCGCTGACTTTGCCGCTCATGGCAAAAGAAACAGTGGTCACGGCCTGGGGCGAAACCCGCCCACCCAGCCGCGCTTCAACCACAATATCGCCGCGCTGCACGGTAAAAGTTTTACGGACCGGGGTCGGGTACGGGGTCGGGGTGGCATCCGTAGCAGAAACACCGGCGGCGCAAGCGCTCAAAAACAGGGAGAAAACCAATAAAAGTGAAAAGAGAGTTTTTTTCATTGAGCCATCCATGGAAGAGTCCGAAATCTGTGTAGATTTCGGACTCTAAATTTATCCAACCGATACATTAACTTTGACGGTTTTCACACCGTCAACGGGCAAGGGGATGATGTTCCCGGCGACGGGCTGACCGTCCACTTCGAGACGGACTGTGTTGCCTGGCCCACTCCGTTTAATCGTCACTTCGTAACGCACGCCCCGGAACTGGCGGACCACTTCGCAGCCGCTCCAGCCTGACGGGAGCATGGGCGCAACTTCCAGCCCGTTATAAGCAGGCTTGATGCCCAGAATACCCTGGGTAATGGCGACATAGTTCCAGGCAGCAGTCCCGCTCAACCAGGAGTTCTTCGCTTCGCCGTGAGTCGGCGCGTCCTTGCCGGCGATCATCTGGGCATAAACGTAAGGTTCGCAGCGATGAACATCGCTGATCTCCTCGCGGGCCGAGGGGCAGATGCGCTTGTAATAGCTGAAAGCCTTGTCGGCGCGCCCGGCTTTGGCTTCGGCCAGCATGATCCAGGGGTTGGTGTGGCAGAAAATACCGGCATTTTCCTTGTATCCGGGTGGGTAGGAAGAAATCTCGCCCAACTCGAGGTAATACTGGGTATAGGCCGGGTTCTGGAGCACGATCCCGTGCGGGGTGGCGAGGTAGGTTTCGACTGAATCAAGCGCCTTGACCGCGTTGCCATTGTCGATACCAAGCCCGGCCAGGATGCAGATGCCCTGCGGCTCGATGAAGATTTTGCCTTCGGCATTTTCCTTCGACCCAACCGGCCGGCCAAAATCGTCATACGCGCGCTTGAACCATTCGCCATCCCAACCGGCAGCCCAGACGGTTTTTTCCATGTCAGCCGCGGCATTTACGTAGAACGTTGACGGTTGAACGTTGAACGAGGCAGGCTTATCGCCTAAAACGTTCAGCTTGTAACCGTCGACAATACCCAGCATTTCTTTGCAGGCCAAAACAAACAAACCGGCAATAAAGACTGATTCGGCCACCGTGCCATCTTTACCGACCGTGGTCTGGAAGCTCTGACCGGGAGTGTCGGAGAAGCAGTTCAGGTTGAGGCAGTCGTTCCAGTCGGCGCGTCCAATCAGCGGCAGGTTGTTGGGACCGCGCCGGTCGAGCGTATATTGCAAAGCGCGCTGCAGGTGTTCGTAGAGCGGGGTCTCGCTGCCGGGTTCGTTCTCATACTGCACTGGCGCATCGAGAATGCTCCAGTCGCCGCTCTCTTTGACATACGCCGCCACGCCCAGAACCAGCCAGGCCGGGTCATCGTTGAAACCCGTCCCAACTTCATTGTTGCCGCGTTTGGTCAGGGGCTGATACTGGTGGAAAGCGCCGCCGCTCTTGAGCTGGGTTGCCGCCAGATCAAGAATGCGTTCGCGGGCGCGCTCCGGGATCATGTGGACGAAGCCGAGCAGATCCTGGTTCGAGTCGCGGAAACCCATCCCGCGCCCGATTCCGCTCTCGAAGTAGGAGGCCGAACGGCTCATATTAAAGGTCACCATGCACTGGTAGGCGTTCCAGATGTTGACCATGCGGTTAACATGCTCATCGGGTGAAACAACCTGGTACTTGGCGAGCAGCGCTGTCCATGAATCGAACAGGTCAACAAAAGCGGCCTCGACATTGGCCGGGTTCAGGTATTTGGCAATGATCGGCTTGACGGTTCTCTTGTTAACGATCTGCGAGCCGGGCGGGTCGAACTTGTCATCCTTGGGATTTTCATGATAGCCAAGCAGGATGATGATCTTCTTGTGCTCGCCGGGTTTCAGGGACAACTGGACATGATGCGAACCGATCGGCTGCCAGCCGTGCGCTTCGCTATCGCCCGATTGGCCTTTCTCGACCACGAGCGGGCTGTCCCAGCCGCGATAGGCGCCCAGGAAGGTTTCGCGCTGTGTGTCGTAACCCGCCAGCGGTTCGGAACAGGCGAAATAGGCAAAATGATCGCGACGTTCGCGGTATTCGGTCTTGTGATAGATAACTTCGTCGACGATCTCGACCTGACCGATCGAGTAATTGCGCTGAAAGTTGGTGGCATCGTCGTTGGCATCCCACAGACAAAACTCGATGGCCGAGAACAGGCTCAAATCCGCGGGGGTCTCGCGCTGGTTGGTGACGGTCACTTCCCAGATTTCAAGAGTCTCATTGAGCGGTACAAAGGTCCGGGTCTGGACATGAATCCCGCTGTGTTTGGATGCGATGGTTGTATAGCCCATGCCGTGCCGGCAGGTGTACTCATCCACATCGCGCCGGACGGGCATCCAACTGGGCGACCAGAAATCGGCGCTGGCGTTGTCGCGCATGTAGATATAGCGTCCGCCCATATCGAGCGGGGCGTTATTATATCGATAGCGCGTCAGGCGGCGCAGGCGGGCATCCTTATAAAAGGAATAGCCGCCGGAGGTGTTGGAGATCAGGCCGAAATACTCCTGCGAGCCGAGGTAATTGATCCACGGCAGGGGGGTATCGGGGCGGGTGATGACATACTCGCGGGCTTTGTCGTCAAAATATCCGTATTTCATAATGAGTTCTCCGTGTTTTATTTTTGTGCCCTGAGCAAGTCAAAGGCATTGTCAAGCAACCAGTCCTTCGACTTGCTCAGGACAGAATATGTGAAGTTAACCTGCAAGAAAAACAAACGGGAGCAGAATCTGCCAAAGAAGTGGGGGATGCCCTCTGCGGCAGGCATCCCCCCAGGAGGAGAAGATGAAGCGCAAGATCAAGAATCTGTGCTTCACATTTTGCGAATTAATCAGCGCCCAGGATGTAGAGCGTGACCGACTCAGCCGACAGGTTGAGCGTGTTGGTCGCACCCAGCTCCACAGCGGCATCCTGCTCGCCGCGGAATTCCTGGTCCAACTTCCACACTTCGGCCTGGCCGCCGTCAAAGTTGTCAAGATTCAGGCTGACAGTTGTCGGCTCGAAATTCAGATTAACGATCATGATGGTCAGCGCGCCATCGGGCCGTTTGGCGGCATAAACGCTGACGTATTGCTGATCGCTGGATGCATAAATGCGTTCCGTGCCAAAGCGGGTAAACATCTGGTATGCCAGGCCGGTGCTATGCAATTTCGAGCGGCTCATCATCCCATAACGGCCTGTTATCGCAAACTGCTGAAGCATAAAAGTATCCTGGTTGATCATGCGGCCCATCACGTCTGCAAACCAGATCCCGTTAAAGTGCGAGTCGGTTGTCGCTTCGCCGCCGCCATTTTCGGCCCAGGAAGAATTGAATTCGGTAACCGCCACCGGCAGATCTTTGCCAGTCTGTTCACGAACAATCGTATGCAGGCTGGGCAGCAGAACATCCCATTCGGCGGCATTGGCGCGGAGTTCCTCTTTGGTCGGGGCTCCGCCCAGCATGGATTTCGGGAAAGGATAGCGATGGACCGAAACAATATCGACCAGGTCTGCATTCGTCTTAAGGAAAGCCACCAGCCAATCGCTATATTTTTGACCGTATTCCGCGGTCGGGTTGGATATAAACTGGCTGACTTCCGGTCCGATCAACTGAATGGAGGGGTCTACCGCTTTCATGGCCTGGGCAAACAATCGCCAATCGCTGGCAAACTGCTCCGGCGAGTAATCAGGGCGCTTCATTGCCACCTGGGTCGGAAACAAATCCGGTTCGTTGCCAATGCCCCAAAAACGGACGTTATATTTCTTTTCGATGTTGATATAACGCACCATTTCAGCTGCTTCGGCCGGGGTGCTGTCCACCAGGCGCACATTGATGAACGGCTCAGCCCCCCATTGTTTGCAGAAAGACATCAACAGGTCGATCTCTGACTCGGTAGGCGTATTCTCGTCGCCCCAGCGTCCGCCGGGGAAGCGCACGATCTTAATCCCCAGGGTCGGAATGACCTCGAGCATGGTTGGGGGAACTCCCAACCATGGCCCCCAGTTGGAGCCCAGGAAAACCGGGCTGACCTGGCCCAAAGACTGACCCGCGTCCACGTACAATCCGCCGGGCATGGGTGAGGGTGCTGGCGTGAAGGTCGGCAACGGTTGAGCGGCGTCTGCGGACGCGGGTTCAGTTGCAAGGGAAGGGCTGGCAGGCTGAGCAGAGCAAGCCAGCAAAGCCAAAATGAAAAGGCAAGACATGCACAATGTAAGAGTACGGGTCAACCAGGGCTGTATGTTTGTCATATTATTTTTTCAAACCGTCAATCGAACAGAAGAAGGGCAAGATGCTGATTGTCGTCAGCACCCAGGCCTGAAAGATCAGGCGGATCGATGACACCCGCACGATTCGCGGATGACAATTTCGGTGGGAAGCACGGTTTCGCATTCGGCAGTGCCGTTGCGCAACAAATTGATCAACTGTTGGGCCGCAACACGGCCAACCTCAAGCGTTGGCGCGCGGACAGTTGTCAGAGCCGGGGTCAGGTAAGATGAGGTGCGCTGATCATCAAAGCCAACCACAGCCACATCCTGCGGAACGCGCTTGCCGGCATCGCGCAGCGCGCCAAGTACGCCAACCGCGGCATCATCATCCCCGGCAAAAACGGCGTCAAATTCAAGTCCATTCTGGACGGCATCAGCAATCGTCATGGCGGCAATATGGCGCTCAAACTCGCCCAGCAAGATCAGTGACGGGTCATACGCAATACCATTTTCTTCAAGGGCTTTGCGATACCCCAATTCGCGCCAGGATGAGTCTTGCTGGCCGGCAGGTCCGCGCATATATACGATCCGGCGGCGGCCATGCGCTTTAATAAGATGTTCAACAATTTTGAAGGAGGTGGCCTTGTTTTCAACGTTTACACTGGGAATTTTTAAACCGTCTGGCGGGGTTCGATACACCATCACGATCGGAAATTCCATCTCATATAAATGATGAATATCAGCATCGTCCAGGCTGTCAGCGTAAATGATCAGGCCGTCGGTGTTGTTTGGGCCAAGCGGCATTCCGCCATGTTCGTTGCGCAGTGTCAGGTTATTACTTGAAATTAAAAGACTGAGTCCATATTCCCCCACGACAGACTCAATCCCGTTCAGCATCGGCCCAAAAAACTCACCGTAAATATTGAATGAAACCATCAAGCCAATTGCATTGGTGCGATTGGTGGCCAGGTTGCGCGCAGCAACGTGCGGCGTATAACGTAACTCCTTCATCACAGCCTGGATGCGCTGGGCCACATCTTCCGAGACAGGCGCAGTCTGATTAATCAACCGACTGACAGTAGCCACGGATACATCGGCCTGTCTGGCAACATCTCGAATGGTAACTGACGAAGATTTACGTGTCATAATTTTCCACAATACTGACTATGCAAGCGGTTACTGTAACCGGTTACATATTAGCATTTTTCTAACAACGAGTCAATAGTTCAAAACCAAACACCCCTGACATTCTTGTAAGAATCAGGCTCCATCCAACGGCTGGCCCAAATAATCTACTCCCGCTCCAGCCAGATCGTTACCGGTCCATCGTTGTGGATTTCAACCTGCATGTGCGCCCCAAAAACACCCACACCAGCCGGTACACCCTGCTGGCGTATCATTTCGGCGAACTTCTCAACCAGCGGCGCGGCCACCTCAGGCAAAGCCGCGCCGGTAAAAGATGGACGGCGTCCTTTCTGCGCGTCCGCGTAGAGCGTAAACTGGCTGACCACCAACGCCGATCCGTTTACGTCACGCGCAGAAAGATTCATCTTGCCTTCGGCGTCCTCGAAAATTCGCAGGGTGGCCACCTTTTCGGCGAGCCAGACCGCCTGGGCTTCACCGTCCCCATGCCCGACGCCGAGCAAAATCACCAATCCGCCCGCGATCTCAGAAACGACCTGCCCTTCGACCGAAACCTTGCCATAACTGACCCGCTGTACCAGTGCGCGCATGCAGAACTCCTTATGAAAAGTGCGTAATTCTAAAATCGAATTACGCACTCAATCTAAAATCACAAAATCGCCCAGCCTTATGGCAACTGCAAGGCCTCGCGCACATCCGCCATCGTCTTTTCAGCAATGGTACGCGCGCGCTTGGCGCCATCGTGCAAAATATCCCAGACATCATTCGGGGTTTTACCAATTTCCTCGCGCCTGGCGCGGAACGGTTCCAGCGATTTGTTCAGGTTCTCAGCAAATCGCTTTTTACAATCGACACAACCGATGCCGGCCACGCGGCACTCGCGATTGATCATCTCAACATCTTCAGCGGGGGTGAAAATCTTGTGCATCGAGAAAACGTTGCAGACATCCGGGTTGCCAGGGTCCGTGCGGCGCATTCGCTGCGGGTCAGTTACCATCTGCATCACGCGCAGGCGGGTTTCATCCGGGGTAGCGGCCAGTTCGATGTGATTGTTCAGGCTTTTGCCCATCTTCTCTTTGCCGTCGATCCCCAGCACCTTGGGGATTTCGGTATTCTTCATCTGCGGCTCGAGCAGGGCCTTGGTGTTATAGCGATAATTAAAAGAACGTACAATTTCACGCGCAAACTCAATGTGGGGTGCCTGGTCGATACCAACCGGCACAACATCCGAGCGATACAAGACAATATCGGCGGTCATCAAAACCGGATATCCCACCAGCCCATAATTGATGTTGCTTTCATTCTGACGCACCTTTTCTTTAAATGTCGGCAAATCGGTCAGTTTTCCCAGCGGGGTTACCATCGACAAAATCGTATGCAACTCAGTTACCTGGGGCACGTGCGATTGAATGAACAGCGTGGTTTCTTCCGGGCGAATTCCGGCAGCCAACCAATCGAGCGCCATTTCATAGGTATTTTGCTTTAAATCCGCAGTGGTTTCGATTGTTGTCAATGCGTGCAAATCCACTATACAATAGACACAATCATAATCATCTTGCAAAGCGACATAGTTTTTAATTGCGCCCAGGTAATTGCCCAAATGCTGCCGCCCGGTGGGGCGAGCACCAGAGAAAACGCGTCCCTTTTTTGCCATACAAACCTCTTTGATCTTTGATGGGATATTTCCAAAAATTATAACATACGAGTCTTGACGCCCTACAAGAACTCTGATAGACTCCGCATCCGCGCAAATGACCCTCAGCCTGTATGGCCGCACATTGGGCAGCCAGCCAGGCTTGATTTTTGCCTGTAACCTTGTCTCGCGGGATATGTTTTGGTATAATCTCCCCGCTTAATCGGCAGGCTCCTCGCCGACGTAGCTCAATCGGCAGAGCACCCGCCTTGTAAGCGGGAGGTTACGAGTTCGATTCTCGTCGTCGGCTCAAAATGCACTTTACAAGCGTCTTTACCCTTTACCCGTTGGCTGCTGCGCCTGATTTCTTCAATAAGACGTAGCCGCCAGCCGACAAATGGCTGGACAATAATTCTGGGCGGTTACCCAAGTGGCCAACGGGGACTGACTGTAAATCAGTTGGCAGAAGCCTTCGGAGGTTCGAATCCTTCACCGCCCACCTTCCGGGTATAATCCCGGCAGCACGTAATGCCCTCATAGCTCAGTTGGTAGAGCACGCCCTTGGTAAGGGCGAGGTCATGGGTTCAAGTCCCATTGAGGGCTCTGTTGCTGAATCTGAACTCTGTTCTATTTTTATCAAGGAGAGAAAGATGGCGAAGCAGAAATTTGACCGCAGCAAACCGCATCTAAACGTGGGGACGATGGGACACATCGACCACGGGAAGACGACCCTGACAGCGGCGATCACG
>PHBU01000028.1 GCA_002840685.1 Chloroflexi bacterium HGW-Chloroflexi-6
CGAATTGCTACTCGTTATGAAAAACGGGCTGCTAACTTTGCCGCGATAATCGTTCTTGCCGCAATATTTCTCTTTTCTGATTTTGCATACAGGCTCTAGCAATTAATAATTTTAAGGAGGAAATCTAATGCAACTTTATGATTGGTTCATTGCGCTAAACCCTATCCAGCAGGCGCTCATGGCAACCCTGTTCACCTGGTTCATGACGGCAGTTGGCGCCGCGAGCGTATTTTTATTCAAAACCATCAACCGCAAGGTGCTCGATAGCATGCTCGGCTTTGCCGCCGGGGTGATGATTGCGGCCAGCTTCTGGTCGCTGCTGGCCCCGGCCATCGAGATGGCGGAAGGGAGCGGCGTGCCATCCTGGGTCCCGGCGGTGGTCGGGTTTCTACTCGGCGGAGTTTTCTTGTGGAGTATAGATAAAATCCTGCCGCACCTACACTTGGGTTATCCCACCAGCGAAGCCGAGGGCATCAAAACATCCTGGCAGCGAAGTGTGTTGCTGGTGCTGGCGATCACCCTGCATAACATCCCCGAAGGACTGGCAGTCGGGGTGGCCTTTGGCGCACTCGCCGCTGACTTGCCATCCGCCTCGCTCGCAGGAGCAATCGCGCTGGCCATCGGCATTGGCCTGCAAAACTTTCCAGAAGGGGCGGCCATTTCCATTCCGCTGCGACGCGAGGGGATGTCTCGCCTGAAGAGCTTCTGGTACGGTCAGATCTCGGGCCTGGTTGAACCCATCGCCGGGGTAGTGGGTGCGGCGGCGGTTTTGCTGATGCGTCCCATCCTGCCTTACGCCCTGGCTTTTGCCGCTGGCGCGATGATTTACGTGGTGGTTGAAGAATTAATCCCCGAATCACAGATGAGCAAAGACACCCACTCCTCCACATCGGGCGCAATGCTGGGCTTTGCAGTCATGATGTTGTTGGATGTAGCCCTGGGATAGAGAAGTATCCAATGAATCAAAAACCGGATGCCTGTCTTGCGGGCATCCGGTTTCTTTATTTTAGGAAGCTTGATAATTGGCCAGAACCATATTCAGCCGGTTAACCACCGGGGCCAATTCATTGTCGAGAAACTTATCCAAATCATCGTTTTCCGAATCAAAGAAGCGCGTCCAAAGCATATCGAGCATTGTCACCAGACGGTCTTCAACCATGCCCCATAACGGCGTTTTCGGGAACGAAACCCCACCACGAATCGCCAGTTCAATGATCTGGCGTTGTTCAGGGCTGACATAATCCACAGGCAAACGAGAGATACTGTCAAGCCGGGCTGGCATCAGCCCCATCAGATAAGCGATCTCTGCCTGAAAATCCACATCCGAAAGCATGCGCGCCAAATCTTGCGATTCCGCTTGACGCATACTGGAGTTCCATAACACCAGGCCTGATCCGCCGACATAGGTTTTGCCCATCGGGATGGCCAGGCCCAAATTCGCGCGCACTTCCGGGTTGCAATATTTCAACAACCAGACGCCGGCAACACAAACCGCTGAATTTCCTGTTGCAAAACTCCGGTCTGACCGGCTCGAGTCAAACCCGCGCGCTTCGGGCGCAAGATACCGATACAGCGAAAGATAAGATCGCAAAACCTGGCGAGGTCCTGCTTCACTCAGCAAAACATTCTTTCCCGTTTCACTCACATAGTTATACCCGGCAGCCTGGAGCCAAATGAACAGCGCATGCAGGCTGACGTGGGAACGAGTGGTAGGCATCGTCCATGGCCACTTCACCCCCGAGTCAACCAACGCGGCAAGCGTCTCATCAAACCTGGCGGGCGATGAAAATGCATCTTCTTCTTTTATGCCAGCCTTTTGCAGCAGGTCGCGCCGATAAAAAACCAGCGATACATCGGTCGCCCACGGCAGGGCATGATAAACGCCATGTGCATCCGAACAGCAATTCAACAATGCCGGAGGATAATTCGTTGTGTCACCCAGAATTTTTGAGGCAAGCTGCTGTAAAGGGCGCAACGCACCCATGGCCACAAAATCGTTGATCCAACTGGCCCCCATCTCAGAAACATCCAGTGAACCGCCATAGATGGAGTTATTGACGAACTCCGACCAGCCATGTTCATATGTAACTTCACGCATCGAAACTTGCGATGAACTTTTGCGGTTATAGCCTGCCAGGATGTCATTCAGCCTGGCAGACAAATCCTCATTGTGAGACATAATCGAAAATGCGAGTTTGGTTGACATAGTCTCTCTTTACAAAAGCCCACAAATGAGAATTTCATTGAAGGGGATCGCAGCGACAAAACTTCCCTGACGAGTCATGTAAACGCTTTCATTTTATCACGAGAACAAGTAAAATAAAGCTGTACCAAATTATACTCACAGGAGAACAAACATGGAATACCGACGTTTAGGACGAGCTGGCATCAAGGTCAGTCTGTTATCTTTTGGCTCATGGGTTACATTCAGCAACCAGGCAGATATCGATGCGGCCGCCGACATGATGGCTGCCGCTTACGATGCAGGTGTCAATTTTTTCGATAACGCTGAAGTTTACGCAGGCGGAAAATCAGAACAAGTCATGGGCGCAGCGCTCAAAAAACTAGGCTGGCGGCGCAGCAGTTACCTGGTTTCAACCAAATTTTTCTGGGGATTGAACGATAAAGTCAACGAGCGCAATACACTCAACCGCAAACGCCTGATGGAGGCGATGGACGCTTCTCTCAAGCGTTTCGAGCTGGATTATGTCGACCTGGTCTTTTGCCACCGTCCCGATCCGGAAACACCCATCGAGGAAACGGCTCACGCCATGCACGATATCATCACTTCGGGGCGGGCTCTCTACTGGGGCGTCTCCGAGTGGAGCGCGGACGAAATTCGCGCGGCCTGGAGCATCTGCGACAAATACGGCTGGCACAAGCCAATGATGGAACAACCCCAATACAACCTGCTCACACGCAAACGCGTTGAAGACGAGTATGCCCGCCTGTACGAAGATATCGGGCTTGGAACCACCACCTGGAGTCCGCTGGCTTCAGGCTTGTTGACCGGCAAGTATAACAATGGCATTCCCGAAGGCTCGCGCGGCACACTGCCCGGCTACGAGTGGCTCAAAGATGCCCTGACTGACCCAACGCGGCTTGAAAAAGTTCGCAAGCTGCAAGAAGTTGCCAATGGGTTAGGCTGCTCGCTGGCCCAACTGGCGATTGCCTGGTGCGCCAAGAATCCGAATGTCAGCACGGTCATCACCGGAGCCAGCCGCGTGGCGCAGGTTCACGAGAACATGAAAGCGCTCGAAGTTCTGCCCAAGCTGACCCCGGAAGTTATGGCCCAAATCGACGAAATGGTCGGCAAAGCGTAAAATAGGCAAAGAGCCTCCTGACAAAAACGGCAAATGCCACTATAATCGCGCCCATTAGGTGAACCAAAAATGTCCTTTATATCAATGACTACCACCACTATGATGACCATGACTCTGTATCCAAGAGCCATTGCTTCGTGCTGGTGGTAGGGCCTGACAAACCATACTACGCAAATACTAAACGCGGAGCATAAGCTCCGCGTTTTTTGTTATCTCAATCCAGGAGAACTTATTATGAAAGATACACTGGTACTCAAATTCGGCGGCACATCAGTTGGCAGCGCGAGAGCCATTCGGCAGATCATCGAAATTGCGCGCAAGGCAAAAGCGGAATGGCGCAATGTAGCCATCGTCGTCTCGGCCATGAGCGGGGTGACGGACGCCTTGCTCAACGGGGCAGCCGCCGCAGTCGCCGGAGACGAGCTGATCGCCGAAAAAACTGCCGCAGAACTGCTCAAAAAGCACTTCGATGTGCTGGACGAGTTGGCCCCGCAGGCCGAAGAAGTGCGCGACTTTATCGAAAGCAGCCTGAATGAATTCGTGACCCTGGCGCACGCCATCCGCGTTCTGGGTGAGGCTTCGCCGCGCGCCCTGGATGCAATCGCCTCGCTCGGTGAGCGAATGAGCGCGCCGGTCGTCTCGGCAGCCCTGCGCCATGCCGGAATCGGCTCAGAGAGTGTGGACGCCCGCGAGGTAGTCCTGACCGACAGCATCTTCCAATCCGCCGCGCCGGATCTGGATACCACAACCCGCAACGCGCAGCGCATCATCTGGCCGCTCTTCCAGGTCGGGAGAGTGCCCGTTATCACCGGTTTTATCGGTGCCAACGAGCAGGGCGTTGTCACAACCCTCGGGCGCGGTGGCAGCGATTTCTCCGGGGCCATTTTCGGGGTCGTGCTCGACTCAGACGAGGTCTGGATCTACACCGACGTGACCGGCGTGATGACCACCGACCCGCGCATCGATCCGCGCGCGCGCACCATCCCCGAACTGTCCTTCCGCGAAATCTCTGAACTGGCCTTTTACGGCGCGAAAGTTTTGCACCCCAAATCCATCCGCCCGGTGGTTGAAAAGGGAATCACGCTGTGGGTAAAGAATACCTTTATCCCCGAAGAGCCCGGCACACGCATCGTTGCCGACGGGTTGGCCCAGCTCGGCAGCCTGCGGGCGGTGACGGCCTTCAAAGGCCAGAGCATCATCACGGTCGAAGGGCGCGGCATGATCGGCATCCCCGGCATCGCAGCCCGCACTTTCGGGGCGGTGGCGCGCGAGCACACCAGCATCGTCATGATCTCACAAGCCTCCTCGGAACAAAGCATTTGTTTTGTCGTGCCCAGCAACACCGCAGATACGGTCGTCAAGGCCCTAGAACACGAATTCCGACTGGAACTTAACCGGCGCGACATCGACAGCATCCAGAAATCGGCTGAAACCGCCATCATCACCATCGTCGGCGCGGGCATGCGCTCGACGCCCGGGCTGGCCGGGAAGATCCTGACCGCCACCGGAAATTCGAATGTCAACGTGATCGCCATCGCGCAAGGCTCGTCTGAGTGCAGCGTCAGCTTGGTGGTCGATGCCGCCGATGCGCAAAAAGCGGTTCTGGCAATTCATGAGTTGATCGTGGGAAATTCAGGGTTGAAGGTTTAATGTTGAAGGTTGAAAGAGTCAATGCGTGAAAAAGGGCAGAGCGTCCAATCATAAAAACATCCAACGTTAAACATTCAACGTTTAACGTTCAACACCAAAGGAGTCATTATGTCATCAAAAATCAAAGTCGCCATTTTGGGCGCAACCGGGGCTGTCGGCCAGCGTTTTGTGCAGTTGCTCGAGAACCATCCCTGGTTCGAAGTCACCGCCCTGACAGGGTCGGAGCGCTCCATCGGACAGAAATACGGCGAAGCCTGCCGCTGGGTGCTCTCCGGCCCAATCCCGGCTTACGCGCGCGAGATGGTCATCGTCCCGTCTGCACCCGGTTTCGAGGCCCAGATCGCCTTTTCGGCCCTGCCGAGCGAGCAGGCCAAAGAGATCGAGCCGGAGCTGGCGCGGGCCGGTTACGCGATCTGCTCGAATGCATCCTCCTGCCGCATGTGGGAAGATGTGCCAATCCTGATCCCCGAGGTCAACCCCGACCACACCGGGCTGATCGAAATCCAGCGCAAACAGCGCGGCTGGAGCGGGCTGATCGTGACCAACCCGAACTGCACCAGCACCGGCCTGACCATCGCCTTCCGCGCCCTGCACGATGCCTTCAGCATCCGGCGCGCCTTTATCGTCTCGATGCAGGCCCTTTCGGGCGCGGGCTACCCCGGCGTGGCCTCGCTCGACATCATCGACAATGTCATCCCATACATCGGCGGCGAGGAAGAAAAAGTTGAAACCGAACCGCTCAAAATGTTGGGCAGGTTCAACGGCCAGGGCATCGATTTTGCCCCGATCCAGCTTTCGGCGCACACCAACCGCGTGGCGGTCATCGACGGGCACATGGTGGTCACTTCGGTGGAATTCAGGCGGGATGTCTCGCCGCAAGAGGCGATCGATGCGTTGGCAGCTTTCTCCGCGCCGGAAATCGTCGCCGGACTGCCTTCCGCACCCAAGCCTGTTATCGAGCTGCGGACGGAGGCCGACCGCCCCCAGCCGCGCCGCGACCGCGACTCTGGCAACGGCATGGCCAGCGTGGTCGGACGGGTGCGCAAAGACCCGCTCTTTCACATCAAGTTTGCCAACCTGTCGCACAACACCATCCGTGGGGCGGCTGGCGGAGCCATCCTGAATGCTGAATTGCTGGTCGAACAGGGCTGGGTCAGATAAGAGTGTGGCAGCCGCAGGCAAACGAGAGCCTGTTTTGATATTGAAAACGCGGAGAGTCTCTAAAACTCTCCGCGTTTTTGCAACATCTGATCGTAATGTTTTTGCAATGATTCTTGGGAACTCCAGAAAAAGAACGAACATCTATGAGATATCAAACAATGGTTCGTTTTCTTATCTGGAGGTTTCTCATGAAAAACAAACACTTTATCCAACTGCTTCTGCTGGCCGCCCTGTTGGTCAGCGCCCTTGCCCCCACTGGTCAGGCCTTGGCCGCCTCATCCTGCGGAACCGGCTATACCGTTGTCAAAGGCGATACCCTGCTCAAGATCGCGGCCCGCTGTGACACAACCGTCTCAGCCCTGCGGCGCGCCAACCCTGAGATCGGCAACGGCAACCTGATCTACCCCGGCCAGTACCTGTACCTGCCCGGCGCGTTGATCCTGGGCAGCGGCGGTTACGACACCTACATCATCGCCCGCGGCGACACCCTGCGCGCCCTGGCCACTCGTTTCAGCACCAGCGTCGATGTGCTGCTCAGCCTGAACAGCGACATCACCGATGCCAACCGAATCTACGAAGGACAGCGCCTGGTCGTCCCGGCAGCGGGTAACAGCAACCCACCCCCCGCCCCTGTGCCAACTGGCAAATCGTACATCGTCCAAAAAGGCGACACACTCAAGAAGATCGCCATCTGGACCGGCACCACGCTCGATGCCATCCTGGCAGTCAACCCGCAGATCACGAACGCCAACCTGATCTATGTCGGCCAGGTCATCAACCTGCCTGACTCGGTCACAAGCTACACGGTACAGAGCGGCGACACGCTCAAGAAGATCGCCGTCCGCTTCGGAACCACACTTGACAGCATACTGGCGCTCAACCCGGGAATCAGCAACCCCGATAAGATCTATGTTGGGCAGGTTGTGCGGGTCTACTAAACCCAAAAAACCTAACAGGTCTCCACAGAACCCTGGCGTAAAAGAACCCATGTCCATGCAAGGCACACGGCAGGCCAGGCGCTTGATGAGACCTGTCAGGTTTACATCAACCCCCACCCAACCTCCCCCAAAATCCCCCAAGCGCGGAGATTTTGGGGGAGGAGACAATCTTTCCCCAAACCTGCTCCACCAGCAGGCCGGTGCGCCAAAAAGCGACTGCCGCCATGCCATGCGCAAAAACCGCAAAGGCTGGCGGCGTTTCATTTGTGTAGTAGGTCCAGCACTCGCGGGTGGTGCCCCACAGCTCGAGAAAATATCCCAGCGCCGAACCGGCCAGGAACACAAGCAGCGCCATCCGCTGGCTGGGCGGCGTCAGGATCATCAACGCCGAAATAACGAGGGCAACCCAGGTGTAGGGTTTGTCAAAGGTCGGGGCGACGAAAACCATCATCATCAGGTAGAAAATCCCCATCACGGGCCAGTACAAAGCCCGGAAGATGGAGTCGCTCCATTTGGCGGTAGCCCAGCCCAGGCTGCGTGTGATCCGGTCGATGCTCAGGCTGGCGATCGGCCAGGCCGGGATAATCCACAAAGGCGGGCGTTCGGCCGTGTAATAGTGCCATAAATTGGTCTGTGTGCCCCAGCTTTCGATGACCAATCCGCCGCCCATGCCGACCAGGATGATCAGGGCATCGACCCGCAGATTGGCGCGCGCCATGATGGTCAGCGACATGAAGCCAAAGATGCCGAGCAAAAGCCAGTCAATGTACACATACCAGGCATAGCGGCCATCAAAGTATAAAAAATACTCTTCGACCAGCGGCCACCAGATATAAACGATCAGGAAACAGGTCAGCAGGAAACCGCTAAAAAGGGTGGCACTGTGGCGGTTGAAGCCCAATAGATCTCGCAAGCGTTTCAGCATAGGGGAATTTTACCGTTAGAAAGAAAAATCAGGATACGAACAGGGTTTCGAGCGAGCGGACCAACAGTTCGCGCATTGAAACCTGTTCCAACAAAGTGTGGGGGATTTGCCTTTCGAGCGCGAGCGCCGCCAGCCCATGAACGGTCGCCCAGATACTGATGGCGATCCGTTCCGCCGGACCGGGTGGCAAAACCCCGGCTGCCTGGCAGGTCTGGACGATCTCAACCACCAATTCATAATTCTTTTGGGAGGCTTCAACGAATTCGGGGTAATCTTTTTCCTGCTCGAGAATGCCCGAAAACATGACCTTGAAGTGGGCCGGGTCTTCGGCCGCAAACTCAAGATAAGCGTTGGCCGTTTCAAGCAACTGCCGGCGCGGGTCGGCGCTGTTGGCATGCGCGGCAGTCGCGAGTTTTTCATACAGCCGCCGGAATCCATCGGTAGAGATGGCCGCGATCAGAGACTGCTTGTCAGCGAAATGGGCATAAGGCGCGGCATGGCTGACCCCGGCCCGCAGCGCCACCTGGCGCAGGGACAGCCCGCCAACGCCCTGCCCGGCCAGGATCTCGACCCCAGCCCGGATCAGGGCGTTTTTTAAATCACCGTGATGATATGTTTTTTTAGCCGGCATCCTTTTTCCCCAAATCAAAACCCTGATTTTTTAATTCGTCGAGCAGCTCGTTCGGCGATTGGAACCACTGCCCCCACTTGCGCGAAATGTGCTCGGTCCAGGAATAATCATCAAAGGTGAAGGTATCCTTGCGCCCGCTCTCAATGCGGATCTTGATCTTCTGGTCAGCGTAATAACGCTGGGCCAGATAGCCATCGTCCATAACCTTCATCGCTTCGGCAACCTGCTCATCGCTGAACTCAGGGTATTTATCCTCGAACAAGGTAAACGAAAGCGGATAGCGCGGGCGGGGTGGGAATTCCTCGTCGGGGTAACCCATCACCAACTCAACCAGCGGGAAGACCCGCTTGGGCAGTTTGAACTGTTTAACGATCTGGGTGGTGCGCCTGGGCATCACGCCCAGATAGCATGACCCCATTCCCAGGCTCTCGGCAGCGATGACCATATTCTGGGCAGCGTAGGCGGCATCCTGCATGCCGAAAAGCAGCATGGTCAGATCGTTGGTGACCACCTCCCAACCGCGGATCTTCATGAAGCGTTCCAGTTTGTATAAATCCATACAGATGATGAACCAGAGCGGCGCGCCGAAAGGGGCCTTTTTCTTGCGCGTCAACAGGATGCTGTAAAGCTGGGAGGCAAACGGCGCCTGCTGTCCGGCGCGCACCACCGTTTCGATGACTTCATCGGAGGGCTGGTCGGCTTTATATTTGCGCACCGACTTGCGATTGAGCATGGAAGTAATGACGGGATTTTCGATCATGGATCACTCCTGATGTTGGAATGTCAGTCCAAAATCTGGAGATTCTGGACTCCAAATCAAATCTTGACACTGTAAAGATTGTAGAGGATAATATTACCGTTGTCAAGTTCAGTTAAGTCTACCAGAAAGGCGCGCTGATGAGTGATTTTTCCAACGAAAAAGAGCAGGTGGTCAAGACCTGCCATACCTTGCTCGAACGTGGCTACCTGAAAGCCACCGAAGGCAATATTTCAACCCGCATCAAAGGCCAAAACGCCTTCGCCATCACCCCATCCAACTACGATTATGCCAAAATGACAGCGGATGATATTTGTGTGCTCGATTTCGAGCAGAAATCGCTGTCGGGAACGATGAAACCATCCATCGAAAGCGGAATGCACGCTGCCGTTTACCAAACCCGCCCGGACGTGCATGCCATCATCCACACCCACCAGCCCTATGCCAGCGCCCTTGCCGTCCTGAAGATGCCGATCCCGGCCCTGTTCGATGAGCAGGTGCGCTTCCTGGGCCGCAGCGTGGAGGTTATCCCCTACGCCCCGTCAGGAACCGGTTTCCTGAAGAACAATGTCCGCAAGCAGGTTAAAAACGGCAACAATGCCTTCATCCTGCAAAGCCACGGCGTGCTGGTGCTGGGCGGGGAAGCCGAGCGCGCCATTCACAACATGGCCCTGCTCGAAAAATGCGCCCTGACCTACCTGCTGGCGCTGCTGACCGAGAAGAAGATCTACAAGATCCCGTTTGCGATCCGCGAGATCGCCTTTGCCAAATTGAAGGCGGACGAAAAGAAATTTGCCAACGGGTAATATTTTGTAGGGACGACCCAATGGGTCGCCCCTACCCGCGAGGTAACCATGCCCCAATACAAGCTCTATTCTTACCGCTGGGTGGTTTTGGCGGTTTTCATGTTCGTCAACCTGACCATCCAGACCCTGTGGATCGGTTACGCGCCCATCACCGGGCTGGCAGCGACCTTTTACGGGGTCAGCGACCTGCAGATCGGATTTCTGGCGATGTCATTCATGATCGCCTTTATCCCGCTCTCCATCCCGGTTTCGTGGGTGATCGACACCTACGGGTTCCGCGTGGCGGTCAGCATTGGGGCGATCTTGATGGGCGTTTTTGGGATCTTGCGCGGGCTGGCAGGGGATAACTACACCCTGGTCTTGTGGAGCACCTTCGGGTTGGCTGCTGCACAACCCTTCCTGCTCAATGCCTGGACGACCGTCCCAGCCAAGTGGTTCGCACTCGAAGAACGCGCCACAGCAGTCGGCATCGTAACCCTGGGCAACCTGATCGGTACGGCACTGGGCATGGTGCTGACGCCCATCCTGATCGAGAGCATGTCCATCCCGACCGTGCAGTTGATTTACGGTGGGGTGGCAGCCTTTTCGGCGCTCTTGTTCATCATGCTGGCGCGTGAAACCCCACCCACACCGCCCTGCCCACCCGGACAGGAAGTCCGCGCTCTGATGCTGGATGGTCTGAAGCACGCCTTCACCGTCCGCCCGTTCTGGTTCGATCTGGCGGTTTCGTTTATTGGGCTGGCGATCTTCAACGGTGTCACAACCTGGATCGAGAGCATCATCCGCCCGCGCGGGTTTACACCCAACGATGCAGGGACACTCGGTGCGCTGATGATCGTCGGCGGGGTGATCGGGGCGGTGGTCATCCCGGCGCTCTCGGACAAGCAGCGCAAACGCCAGCGCTACCTGTATGTGGCCTTCATCGGAGCGATTCCGGGCCTGATCGGGCTGACCTTTGCGACCGTACCCTGGCTTTTGTTCGCGTCTGCCTTCGTGCTGGGATTCTTCCTGGTCAGCGCCATGCCGATCGGGATGCAATACGCCGCCGAAGTGACCCGCCCGACCCCTGAAGGGACATCCAACGGACTGATCCAACTCTTCGGGCAGGCCTCGGTCGTTTTTGTTTACATCATGGAAGCCATGAAAAGCAACGATGGTTCCTTCACCCCGGCCCTGGTTCTGGCGCTCGGCCTGCTGCTGGTCAGCACCCTGCTGGTGACGCAGATGAAAGACCCCCAATATTCGTAAGGGCGAATCGCGATTCGCCCCAACAACGAGGAATTTATGACCAACCAACAATACGCCATCTCCGAATACCCCAATGTTGATGAAATCTACGCCAGGCTGAACAAACTCACCGCCCAGCCAATGCGCCGGATCAACCTGGAGAAAATGCAAGAATACCTGGGCTACTTTGAGACCCATTGCAAACGCTCAAAAGAGCTGGCCGACGAAGCCAAGAAATTCATCCCTGGCGGGGTGCAGCATAACCTGGCTTTCAATTACCCGTTCCCGATCGCCGTCGAAAAAGCGGAGGGCGCCCATTTATGGGACGCCGACGGCAACCAGTATATCGACTTTCTCCAGGCGGGCGGCCCAACCGTTTTGGGCAGCAACTACGCCCCGGTCCGCGAAAAAGTTCTCGAAATGCTGCAAACCTGCGGCCCGGTGACCGGCCTGTTTCACGAATACGAACTCAAGCTGGCGCAGTTGGTCAACCGCTTCATGCCCGCGGTTGAGATGTTCCGCATGTTGGGCTCGGGCACCGAGGGCGTGATGGCTGCCATCCGCGCGGCGCGAGCCTATACCAAAAAGAAATATGTCATCAAAGTTGGCGGGGCCTATCACGGCTGGAGCGATTCGATGGTCTACGGACTGCACGTCCCCGGCACGGGCCGGCTCGAAGCGACCGGCATTCCGCGCGGGTCAAGCGCCTCGACCGAGGAGTTCTTCCCCAACAGCCTGAGTGCGCTGAAACGCCATTTAATGCTCAACCGGCTGCGGGGCGGGACGGCTGCGGTCATCGTCGAACCAGTCGGCCCCGAAAGCGGGACTCGGCCCGTTCCGCGGGATTTCAATCAAAAAGTCCGCGATTTGTGCGACGAATTTGGCGCGCTGCTGATTTTCGACGAAGTCGTGACCGGGTTCCGCCTGGGGTTGGGCGGCGCGCAGGGTTATTTCGGCATCAAACCCGACCTGACAGTCTTCGGCAAATGCATCACCGGCGGCTACCCGATGGCGGGCGGCGTCGGCGGACGGCGGGAGGTGATCATGAGCTTCGCAGCGGGCATCGGCGGCACCGGCGAACGCGCCTACGTCGGCGGGACGCTTTCGGCCAATCCGCTGTCTTGTGTGGCCGGGTATCATGCCCTGCTTGAAATGGAACGCACCAATGCCCCGGTCATCGCCGGGCTGGCGGGCGACCGGCTGACCAAAGGCTTGCAAATCATTATCGCAAAGTATGGATTGCCCTTCGTGGCCTTCAACCAGGGTTCGATCGTCCATTTGGAAACTTCTGGCGTGATGCTGCTCGATCTCAAGAATCCCGTGCGGCTGTTGAAGGAACTCAAGCCGCGCAAGCACATGCTGGAAGAGATGGGCGCGGCCTACATGGCAAACGGACTGGTAACGCTGGCCGGAAGCCGCATGTATACCTCCATGGCAGATACAGACGATGTCATCGACGATGCGTTGGCGCGCTTTGACAGGGTTTTGGCAGCCTGCGCGTAAATCACCAACAGTTTAGAAAGCCACAGAGCCACGAAGTCACAGAGTTTTTCTGTGAGTCTTCGTGGCTCTGTGGCTATTTTTTTTACCGGAATGATTATCCCGTTACGATGCGCTCATTTTCGTAGAACTTGACCGCCCCCCAGGTGATGAGCGATGAGACGATCAGAGTCAGCACCGACGAGATGACGATATTGGACGCCAAAATCGGCTCGGAACGCAGGAACTGGTTGATCAGGATTTGCTGGCCAAAGGTCGGGATGAGCATCGTCCACAGTTCAGGTTTGACGGGCAGGAAGGCCAGGGCAATACCCGGCAGGGAGGGGATCAGCCCGATGAAAGGCAGGTACGTCCCGGCTTCCTTGGTTGTCTTGGTGAACGAAGCGATCAGGGTCTGGATGGCGCAGGCCAGGAAAACGATCGGCAGGCAGATGAAGAAGATCGCAACCAGCGCGCCCGTATCCAGGCCGATCTGCAGGCCGATCAATTCTTCGATCGGCAAAATATTGAAGATCGCCGCAAACCCGGCCAGGGTGATGATCAGGTTGAAGATCGCAAACGGCATGGCCGAGAGCATCTTGCCGATCGCCACCCAACCGCGCGGGATCGGGTTGATCAGCAGCGGTTCGAGCGAGCCGCGCTCGCGCTCCCCGGCGGTGGCATCGGTAATGACCGGCGAAGCGCCGTTGAAAATGGCAAAGATGATGAAATACGGCAGCATCGAGATGAAGATCAGGGCCTGGCTCTGGGGCGTGGCCGTATCCACCTGCTCGACCTGCACCGCCCGAATCACCTCGGGGCTAACGCCGCGCAAGCTCAGTCGCAAGATCCCGATGTAATTGCCATAGCTTTCGAGCAGGTTTTCCGCCCGATTGATGTCAGCCATCGCCGACTGGCGGGTGCTGTCAAAAACCAATTGCACGGTGGCAGTTTCCCCGGCAGTAAAATCTTCGCCGTATTCGGGCGGGATGACCAGCGCAACATTGATGTCGCCTGCAACCACCGCTGCTTCAGGGTCAGCGGGCGCAGTTTCGATCAAAACATCCTGCTGTTCAAGGAAAGCAACCAGGTTGGGAGCATTCTCCGCGCCCAACACCGGCAGACGCAGCGACTCTTCCACATTTTCGCGGATGGTGTTGCCGAGCAGCATGATCATACCGCCCAGGATCAATGGGCCAAACAGCGCCCAAAACAAGCCCGTCACCCAACTGCGATAATCGCGCAGGTTGTCGAGCATTTCTTTTTCAAAAATTACCCAGATCTTTTTCATCGCTCCAGCCCTTCTTCCGAGCCGATCGCGGCAACGAAGGCATCTTCCAGGTTTTCCTGGCCGGTTTGGCGGCGCAGATCGTCGGGGCTGCCGGTGGCAGAAACTTCACCTTGCGAAATGATGACAACCTGATCGCACAGCGCAGCCACTTCCTGCATGATGTGACTGGTAAACAGCACGCACTTGCCGTCTTCACGCAAACGCAGGATGAACTGGCGCATGGCGCGCGTGCTCATCACATCCAGGCCGTTGGTTGGCTCATCGAGCAAAACATTCTGCGGATTATGAACCAGGGCCCGGGCGATCGCCACCTTGAGCTTTTCGCCGGTCGAGAAGCCTTCGGTCTGACGATCGGCAATCGGCCGCATATCGAGCATTTCCAACAGGGAGTCGATCTGGTTTTCGAGGGCGGCCCCTTCCAGACCGTGCAAACGCCCGTAATAGCGGATATTCTCGCGGGTTGTCAGGCGCGGATACAGGCCGCGCGCATCGGCCAACACACCGATCCGGCGCTGGACTTCGAGCGGGGTTTTGAGCACATCAAAGCCATCGATCTGGGCCGAGCCGCTGTTGGGCTTGAGCAGGGTGTAGAGCATGCGCAGGGTGGTGCTTTTCCCGGCGCCGTTGGGGCCGAGCAGGCCGGTGATCTGCCCGTCCGGCGCTGAAAACGAGACATTTTGAACGGCTTTTACCTTGCCAAAGGATTTGGATAAACCTTGAACTTGTATCATGGTGACCTTTTACGGGCGAGGCCCGCTGAAATCGACGAAGAACGGCGGCGGCTGGACTGCCGCTACACAGGTTGTGTCCAGGCTGGTCAGCGAGGCGCTCTCGAGGAAGCTCTTGAATAGATTAATGCTGCAACGGCTGGAAAGATTGCCATGCCCCATGCCGCCAAAAACCAGGTGCAGATCGTTGCTGAGGCTTTCGGCCACTTCTTCAGCGTGCCAGGGCGGTGTGATCGGGTCCGCTTCGCCGGAAAGGATCAGCACCGGCACATCGGAGGCGACCGGAGCCCGGAACCCGGCGGAAACCTGTCCTCGCGGCCAGGCAGCGCACACGGCGGCAAAATCCACTGTCCGATCAACAAAAACACTATTTTCGCTCCGCCGGGCCGCCTCGGCAGCAGAAATCAGCGGTGCGTCTTCGGCACAGGTCACAGCGTAAAACATGCCATCGTACAGACCGGCATTAACCATGAACGCCTGCGAGATCAACGGTACATAATTTTCATCAACAGAGGCGGCATGGATCGACAAAGGCAGGCTGGCGACCAGATCAGGCACATAGAGCGTATTGAAAACCATGTTGGTAACCAGTTCGGGCGTAACAGTCAACTGGAACGGTTCATTGGTCAGCGGATGCGGGAAGCTGATCTCAGCCGGGGTTTCTCCCAGGCGGGAAAGCAGCGAGTCAAATTCGCTTTTCAGGTTCGGGAAGGCAGACTGACAGGCCTCGTCCGCTTCACAACGCGCGAAGAATTTGTCGAGGGCGGCCTGGCCGTCCCCCGCGGCATCCATGAACATGACAAAATCGGCATCCACGACCGCATCAAGCGTAAGCGTGCGCACCCGTTCAGGAAACATACGCAGGTAGGTCAGCGCGGCGCGCGTCCCGTAGGAAGCGCCGTACAGGTTGATGGTTTCGTAGCCCAGGGCAGCGCGAACCGCATCCAGATCGGTCATGGCGATCTCGGTGGTGTAGAACCGCAGGTCGGCATCCAGGCGTTCGGGACAGGTTTTGAGCTTTTCGAGCACCTGCTCTTCGGTCAGCGACTCGTCTTCATCATCCAAGCAGCGCAGCGGATTGGACTCACCTGTTCCACGCTGGTCGACCAGCACGATATCGCGGTCTTCGTGGATATTGTAGAGCATGGGCAGCATGGCCGGGAAGGCCTCCACCGCCGATTGACCGGGGCCACCCGCCAACAGGAAGAGCGCATCTGGCTGCGGAGTGCGCTTGATGGCCGGGATGACCGCCAGGTTGAGCGTTATCTGCCGCCCGTCAGGGTTGGCGCGGTCTTCGGGAACGCTTAACTTCCCGCAACGCGCATCCATCTGCTGGCCGCCGGGCGAGGTCAAGGCGCAATCTTCCAGCGTAAGCGGGCTGAGGGTAACGGCGGGCAGGCTTTGGGGTGCGCAAGCCGCAAGAAACAAACTAAAAAGCAGGAGAAAGATAGGTTTTTGTCGCATGGTTTTGTCTACGAGTTCCAATCCAAAAGGTTAAAAGTATTTTACCAACAAACTGTTGTCGGTTAAGCAAAGCCGGCCCGGCAATGACAGCCAGGCCGGCCTCTTCAATCAGCGCGCCATCATCCCAACATGAAATAGAACGTGGCCCCTTTGTTCGGTTCGCTTTCAGCCCAGATCCGGCCGCCATGCCGGTGGATGATACGTTGGACAGTTGCAAGCCCAATGCCGGTGCCCTCGAACTCGCTGGCCGAATGCAACCGCTGGAAGGCTCCAAACAACTTGTTGGCATAGGCCATGTCAAAACCGGCACCGTTGTCGCGGACATAGTAAACAGTAGCTCCGTCTCGCTGCTCAGCACCAAAACTGACAACGGCTTCTTGCTGCTTCGATGTGAATTTCCAGGCATTGCCAAGCAGGTTTTCGAGCACGATGCCCAAAAGGCGCACATCTCCATGGGCAGATACATCACTTTGAATGGAAAACTTGACCGCCCTTTCGGGATTCATCTGTCTCAAGTTTTCGATAGCCTTGCGAGCCAGCAAACTCAGATCAACTGATTCACGGCGCAGTTCGGCGCGTGTCATTCGCGAAAGCCACAGGAGAGAGTCTACAAGCTGGCTCATATTTTGACCGGCATCGCGAACCCGCCCCAGCAGCGATTGGGCTTCAGCGTTCATCTGACCTGAAAAATCTTCCATCAAGATCCGAGAGAATCCATCGATGGCGCGCAGGGGGGCGCGCAAATCGTGCGAAACCGAGTAGGCAAAGGCCTCCAACTCTTTATTGGCAATCTCAAGTTGAGAGGTGCGCTCGATAACCCGGCGTTCCAAATCCGCATTTAATTTACGCACCTCGCGTTCCCTTTTGCGAAGCTCATTTTCGGCCTGTTTCCGTTCAGTAATATTGCGCACAATCGAAAGCGCCAGCCCATTTGGCAAAATTGAGTTTGTCACCTCGACAGTAATGCGTGTCCCATCCTTGCAAACATCCAGGCTTTCAAAGGGTTTGCGGCCATATTCTGAAAGTTCACTTCGAATTGCCCGCCGTTGGCGGTGAACTTCAGGTGCGATCAGATCTGTCACATGCAGAGACAATAACTCTTCACGAGTATATCCAAGCATCTGACAGGCATGCTCATTAACATCCAGAATTTGATCATCCTGAGTTTCAACGAAGATGGCATCATTGGCGTGTTCAAACAAAGTGCGATAACGCTGTTCGCTTTCGCGTAAAGCTTCTTCGATTTGTTTGGATTCAGTAATATTGCGCACCAGGGCCAACACCGAATCGGCATCCAGCTGGGTCATGCGACATTCAAAAAACCTGTCTTTGTTATTGACAAATAAGGAATACTCGAAGATTTGCATCTCCCCTGTTTCAAGTGCGGCATGCAATTTTCCGACTGTCAGTTCTGCCAGGTAAGGCGGGAAAATCTCTTCCATGGTTCGCCCAACAAGCTGGTCAGGTGGTTGCAGCAACAAATTGGGATCATTGGCAACGCAATCCAGGAAAACATGATCTGCGCTAACCTGGAAAAGCAAATCTGGCAAAGCAGTAACAATCGCGCGGTTGCGCTTCTCGCTTTTCAGCAGGGCAGTCTCCGCTTTTTTGCGATCCGTGATATCAAGAAACATGACAACCACGCGATCTTGCCCGGTCTGGAAAACATGGATTTCAAACGCCCCGTGGATATTGCCCTCGTTATAATCAACTTGAATCTGATCCCAGGGGATACCCTGCCGGGCTGCAAGGCGATAACGTTCCGGAATCTCAGTCGCAGCCAGGGATGGAAAAGCATCTTCGATGTTCTTGCCAATAAATTGGGTGTTGTCAATGCCCAAGATCCGGTCTGCGGCCGGGTTGGACCCGATAAAGACCAGCCGGTCGCCATAAAGCTGGTACATATGCATCCCCATCGGCGATGCCTCGACAACCTGACGGAAACGCTCCTCGCTTTCGCGCAAGGCATCTTCAGCTTTTTTGCGCTCAGTCACATCACGGTAATTGACAACAATAGCCTGGACATTTGGTTCGTGCAAAAGGTTGGTAGAGTTCGCCTCCGTCCACCAAATCGTTCCATCACGCTTGACAGAGCGAAAACGGGCTGTGACAACATTCCCCGCAGAGGCCAAAAGACTCTCAAAAGTTTTTTGGACCAAGGGCAAATCATCCGGGTAAATACTCTCCAGACTGTTTTTCCCAACCCGCTCATTGGGATCATAGCCGGTAATGCGGCCTACCGTCGGGCCTTCGTAAAGAACAGTGCCATCTGCGGCCAGCAAGGTCAACGCATCATTGCTGTTCTCGATCAGGCTCCGGAAACGTTTCTCACTTTTCTGGATCAATTCTTCGCTGCGCTTCCGTTCGGTAATGTCAGAAATTGACCCGAGCAGGCCAGTTGCCTGACCAGCCTCGTTGTGCTGCAATACTGCGGAAAGGGAGATCCAGAATGTTGAACCATCTTTTCTGGTCGAGACAATTTCCTTGTTTCTGACAAAACCATGCTTGTGCAGTTGCGTTACGATATTTTTTCGATCTGAAACATGAGCATAAAGTTTTTGAGCACGCAGTTTCATAAACTCATCTAGATTGTCATAACCATACATCTTGGCAAGTGCAGAGTTTGCTTGCAAGAATTTGCCATTCAGTGTGGTCACAAAAATCCCAACGTTCAACGTTTCGATCAAACTACGGTATTTTCTCTCACTTTGCAACAAGGCTTCCTGAGCGCGTTTACGCTCGGTGATATCCACCGTAAAACCGGCCAGCATTTCGGGACTGCCGTCAATATAAACTGGAAACTTTGTGGTTTCATAAACCCGCCCATTCAATTCTTCCTCAACAAGAACCAGTTGCCCTTCTTTCAAAATGCGCTTGTCATCCTCCACAATACTTTTGGCCAGATCGCCGGGAAAAAGCTCATCCATATTTTTGCCTAGCGCCTGCCCAAGAGGCATGCCCAGCATCTGTTCGTAATTCCGACTCAAGCGCAAGGAACGAATATCTTTATCTTTGAAGAAAACATACACCGGGCTATTTTCCAGGAAGGAAGAGAAAATGATCTCGTTTTCGCGCAGAGCATCCTCGATCTTCTTGCGTTCCGAGATATCGGTGTGGATACCAACCAGCCCAACGACACGCCCATGATCATCTTTATTGGCATAAGCTCTCAGATATATGGTTAAGATGCTCCTGTCTTTGGCATACATTTGCACTTCGCCAACCCATTGTTCACCGGTTTTAATTGTATCGAAAACCTGTTTGCCAATATTCTCATGAACATACAGTGTGGATGGAGGGTCTTCGCCTACCTGGCCGAACAATTGGCTAAATGCCTGATTCTGATAATAATGCTTACCCTCAGCAGTGGACATACCGATTGCATCCGACGAGTTCTCCACCGATTCCTTAAAAATACGCAGGGTCTCTTCGGCTTGTTTGCGCTCGGTGATATTGTTGAAGGTTGTCACCCATAATTCACCAGCCGGATGCATAACAATTTCAACATCCCGGTGGGTGCCATCTTTGCAGGTCACCCGATATTCCCGCAACGGTGTAGTGGTGCGGCGTGATCCGGCCAGGGTCACATCACCTTTCCAAATGGCAAGTACTTTTTGACGATATTCTGGGTCGGGATAGGCACGCGCCATCCAACTAGCTACGGTAGGGGTATCGTCAATGGTATAGCCGTACTGCTCTCGAAACTTATGGTTGATGACAAGAATCTGGCCTTCGCGATCGGCAATACTGATTGGAATGGGCAGAAATTCTATTGCGTCACGAAAACGTGTTTCTGAGATTTGCAGATCTGAGACGGCATTCTGTAATTCGATTGTGCGCTTTTTGACCCGGCTTTGTAAAATCCGATTAAAAGTAAACAGGGCAATAATCGCCAGCACAATAATGGCGGCGGCCACGCTCAAAAAAGGAGTAAATTGATCAAGAGCACCTTGATGGGCAACGCCAAACCAGCGGTCGTTGATTTTTGTATATTCAGCCGGACTGATATCAGCAAAGCCTTTGTTAACCAAATTCAAAAGGGCGGTGTCACCCTTCTTGACCGCCCGATGAAATTGGCCGCCATATAAAGGCTCTGAATAGTTGAATTGATCTTGAACACCGTATTTATAGAGAAAATAAAACCCTGGAGGTTCATCGATCACGAAAACGGTTTCTTCCTGTCTTGAAACCGCCTCGATAATCTTTTCATAACTATCATAATAAACAAGATCCTTTATGCCTCTATCAAACAGGTACTCGGCATTGGCATCGCCAGCCTTCACAGCAACTCGAAACCCCCTTAAATCATCAGCGCTGGCCAGACCAGAGATATTTTTATGAAAAAAAATACGAACATTAATGTTTGCGTAGGATTCGGTAAAATCATACAAACCCGCGCGTTCTTCGGTATAAAAAATCGTGTCGATAACATCGAATTTCCCGGCTTTCATGCCTGCCATGGCATCGGCCCAGGGTAGCGCTACGATCTCCACCTCAACGCCTGTACGCTCCTCCCACAATTGCCACTGGTCAACCAAAATGCCATGCAAAACACCACTTTCATCCTGAAACACATAAGGCGGGTAATTATTATCCATAGCCACCCGGATTGCCTTCATGGCGGGTTGTTCTGAGTCCTTTTCAAGGGGCGCGCAAGAAGCAAGTGGTCCGGACAGCAAAATCAACGCCATGATCATCAGGAAATATACAAAAGAATGTATCCGTCGTTGTTTCATAACCATCTCCGGTTGCAGGCCTAAATCACGCCATAAAATGCGCACAGCACAATAATCTTAATAATTGTACACATATTCTTACGCGAAGAAGAACGATTTCTTACCTATTTTGTGCTAAACTTTTCGACATGCTCAACTCAACCCCACTTACAAAGCACAAACTCTTGATCCTTTCCAGGCTTGCGGACGAGTACCGCGCGCGCCTCCGGGAAGCCAACCTGCCCGGCCTGGAAATTGCAGAACGGGATGTTCTTCCTTCAGATTGCGATATTGTTTTTGGAGAACCGGTGCTCATTAAACCGGTTATGTCAGATCTTCTCACCGCCAACTGGATCCAGTCCACTTTTGCGGGGGTTGACCCGCTGCTCGACCCCGCCCTGCGGCGCGACTATGTGCTGACCAACATGCGCGGCGTCTTCGGCGGATTAATGTCCGAATTTGTTGTTGGCTACCTGCTGCTGCACGAGCGCAAGATTTTACAGCGCCTGGAAGGACAAAAGAAACAACAATGGGACGCGACGCTGACCGGAACTCTGCACGGCAAAACCATCGGATTGCTCGGGGTCGGTTCGATCGGCCGTGAAGTGGCCCGCACCGCCAAATTCTTCGGCATGACCGTGCGCGGGTACACGCGCGCCAGCGAAAACAGCGAGCACATCGATCAATATTTTCATGGCGAAGGCCTGCTCGAATTCGCCAGCGGTCTCGATTACCTGGTCAACATTCTGCCCAACACCAACGCCACCCGCAAGATCGTCAATGCCGAACTGCTTTCCCGGCTTCCTTCGCATGCGCTATTCATCAACGTCGGGCGCGGCAGCGCGGTTGAACAATCAGCCTTGATCCAGGCCCTCGAAACGGGAGCCATCGCCGGGGCGGTTTTGGATGTCTTCGAAGTCGAGCCGCTCCCGGCCGGGCATCCCTTCTGGAGCGCCCCCAACACCATCGTCACCAGCCACAGCTCCGCGCCCAGCTTCCCGGCCGAGATCACCAAGGTTTTCATCGAAAACTATCGCCTGTACGTTGAGCAACAACCGCTTAAATATCAGGTCGATTTTGAAAAGGGCTATTGAGTGAAATTTCAGAAAATCATCCTGCTGCTGCTCGTCTCTCTCGGCCTGCTCTGGTTTTCCGAACAATTCTCTCCAGCCAGCCTGTTTGAACCGCAGAGTACCGCCTGGATTCTTTGGGTCAGTTTTGCCAAAGACTTGATCCAGCCCTTCGCGTTTTACTTTTTTCTGTGTCTGGGTCAAAAATGGCTCCCCACCTGGCGCAGCCGCGCACTGATCGCTTTTGGCCTGCCCACACTGCTTGAATTGGGACAGATTTTTTACCGCATCCTGGTCTACCAGGACCAGTTGGTTTACATGGGCAACTTTGACCCGCTGGATATTCTCGTCTACGCCCTTGGGGTCGCGCTGGCGGTGCTGGTGGAGCGCAAGCTGTTTGCCAAATTAAGTTTCTGGGAATGAAATCATTTCGTCCGGCATCAACTATTCGATGCCAAAGGAAATAACATGACTGAGCTTCCTACAGACGGCTGCCTCGAACTCCCCACGTCCGACAAAGGACCGGGTGTACTGATATTGCATGCCTGGTGGGGACTCAACCCGTTTTTCAGGAACCTGTGCCAGCAACTGGCCCAAAACGGCTTCGTGGCATTCGCGCCAGACTTGTACCACGGCCAAACCGCCAGCACCATCGACGAGGCCAAAGGGCTGCGCTCGAAGCTGAACCAGCAAAAGGCCTTTGCCGAGATCATCCGCGCTGCCGAAATTTTGTCTGTGCACGAGGCGCTAACGAGCAAAAGCATCGCCGTGATCGGCTTTTCGCTCGGCGCGCGCTTCGCCCTGGAGCTGTCGGTAGCCAAACCTGAACTAATTCAGGCCGTGGTCGCCTTTTACGGCGCAAGCGGGCTCGATTATGCCCCTTCACGAGCCGCCTATCTCGGGCATTTTGCCGAAACCGATCCCTGGGTGGCAGCCTCCGGCGTTAAAAAGCTCGAAAAAAGTCTGCGCGCTGCCGGCCGACCGGCAGCGATCCACACCTATCCCGGCACCGGCCACTGGTTCTTCGAGAGCGACCGCCCCGAGGCCTTCGCCCCCGAAGCCGCGCAACTGGCCTGGGAGCGCACACTGGAATTTCTACAAAAAACTTAGCGCTCTTTGCGCAATTCTCGATTCAAAAAAGTTCAAAAATAATTTCATGACATCATCCCCTCTCATCCTTGCCCTCGACCACGGCACCAGCGGCATGAAAGTCGCGCTGATCAGCATCAGCGGCGATGTGCTCGGCTGGGAAAGCCAGTCCATCCAGCTCCACCTGACCCCCGACGGCGGCGCAGAACAAAGCCCCGACGAATGGTGGGCAGCCTTCCTGGCCTGCGCCACGCGCCTGCTGGGGCGCTTCCCCGAGGCCGCGCCACGCGTTCGGGCAGTGTGCGCCTCGACACAGGGAGAAGGCACCGTCCCGGTCGATAAAAACGGCCAGGCCCTGATGAACTGCATCCTGTGGATGGATATGCGCGGCGCGCCCTCCCTGCGCAAACACTTCGGCGACAACCCGCTCAACCTGCTGCGCTGGGTGCGCCTGACCGGCGGCATGCCCTCGCCGACCGGCAAAGACCCCGCCGCGCACATGCTGCTGATCCGTGACCAGTTCCCCGAAATCTACGCCAAAACTTATAAATTTCTGAACGTTTTGGATTATTTGAACTTAAAACTGACCGGCAGGTTCACCGCGACCTTCGACTCGATCCTGACCTCATGGGTGACCGACAACCGCGACCCGGACGCTGTCCGCTACGACCCCGGCCTGGTTCGACGCTCGGGCATCGACGCTGACAAACTACCCGAGATCGTGCCCTGTACCGCCATATTGGGCAATCTGACCCCTGCAGTTGCTTCCGCTCTCGGGCTTTCGGCCGATATCAAGGTCATCGCCGGCGCGATCGACAACACCGCCGCCGCGATCGGCTCCGGGGCCGTTCAGGATTACGCGGCACATCTCTACATCGGGACCTCCTCGTGGATGGCGGCGCACGTCCCCTTCAAAAAAACCGATGTTTTCTCGTCGCTGGCCTCCGTGCCGTGCGCCGTGCCGGGGCGTTACCTGCTGACCGCCCTGCAAGCCACCGCCGGCGGCAACCTGACCTACCTGCGCGATAACATCCTGTATCACAAGGATGAGCTGCTCCAGGAAGCCGACGTGCCCGACATCTTCAAGGTGCTCGACCAAATCGCGGCGCGCGTCCCGGCTGGCAGCAACGGGGTGCTGTACACGCCCTGGATCTGGGGCGAACGCGCCCCGATCGACGATAAAACCGTGCGGGCCGGGTTGTACAACCTGTCCCTGCATAACACGCGCGAGGATATCATCCGCGCCTTCCTGGAGGGGATCGCCTTCAACACGCGCTGGCTGCTCGAACCGGTTCAAAAGTTTACGGGTAGAAAGGTCGAGGCGATCCACATCGTCGGCGGCGGCGCCCAGTCCGATGTCTGGTGCCAGATCTTCGCCGATGTGATGAACATCGAAATCCGCCAGGTGCAGGACCCAATCTACGCCAACGCCCGCGGCGCCGCCTGGATCGCAGCCGCCGGACTAGGCGAAATTTCGTTCAACGACGTGCCAAAACTGGTCAAAATCAAGAGCGGCTACACGCCAAGCCCGCAAAACCGGGCGCGTTATGATCAGAACTTCGGTATTTTCAAAGATATTTACCGCCAGATGAAGGGTATTTATCGCCGTTTGAATTCTTAACAAACCCTGTGAAAGGTAAACTGGCCGTCTTTGCTAAATTCGCAAAAAACGCGCTTGACATTCTGATGGGTTACTAGTAAAATCACGCACGCTTAACAAACAAAGCTACTTGCCGAGATAGCTCAGTTGGTAGAGCATGCGACTGAAAATCGCAGTGTCGTCAGTTCGATTCTGTCTCTCGGCACACTCGGTCAGGTAACAATGGCCGATTTTGCGGGCGTAGTACAGTGGTAGTACATCTCCTTGCCAAGGAGAAGGTCGTGGGTTCGAATCCCATCGCCCGCTCAAGTTGCTGATTGAAGATTGAAGATTGTTGATTGTGCAGACAGTCGCCAATTTTCAATCGCCAATCAGCAAGTTTTTTATCCCCCGTTTGACGGGTAAAGTTATGGCGACGTCGCCAAGTGGCAAGGCAAGGGTCTGCAAAACCCTCATCATGGGTTCAAATCCCATCGTCGCCTCAAGCAAAAGGACAGGAGCAATCCTGTTCTTTTTGTTTCCCGCCAGGGGCGGGACTGACGCCATCCCATCGTCGCCTCAAGCAA
>PHBU01000004.1 GCA_002840685.1 Chloroflexi bacterium HGW-Chloroflexi-6
CGGTCAGGGCCAGGGAAGTCTTGCCCAAACCGGGACGGGCGGCCAGAACGTACAGGGCTCCGGCCTGGAAGTTGCCCAGGCGATGGTCGAGATCGATCAGGCCGCTGGGCGTGCCGGGCAGTTCGCTGATCCGGCTGAGGGCATCGATCTGATCGAAGGCCTGGCCGAGCGCATCCCGCAGCGGGACCAACTGCCCACCGGTTTCGCGCAAGATCGCCCCTTCGAGAGCGGCCACAGATTGTTCAGTCGCCAGGGGCAGTTCGAGCGCCTGGTCGTTGGCCAGGGTGGCGATCTTGTTGGCGGCGGTGAGCATCTGGCGCCGGACGGCGGCTTCGCGCACGATCTGGCCGTATGCATCGGCGTGCAGCGTGGTCGGGGTGGCGTTCAGCATCCCGACCAGGATGGCTGCCCCGCCCACCTCCTCGAGCTGGCCCTGTTTTTCAAGGCTCTCGGAAACGGTTAGGATGTCGATCGGGACGCGGCGCTCCACGAGACGGGCGAAGGCCTGCCAGACAAAACGCAGGCGATGAATGTAAAAATCTTCCGCGGCCAAAAACTCGGACAGTTCGATATAAACATCCGGGTTGATCAGGACCGCGCCGATCACGGCTTCTTCGGCCTGGCGGCTGTGTGGGATGAGGGGGATTTCGTTGGACATGGTTGATTAGCTCCTTGGCTGAAAGTCTTTGATGATGTTTTCTAACGTGCTTTTGATGGGCACGGGATAATCTCTTTGGGGTGTGGCCTGAGCGGCCAGGATGCTGATCATAGTTTTTGCGAGCGCGCCGGGGTGGGCCACCGTGAAGGGGCTGTTCTTCCAGCGTTTCCAGGTCAGGCGAATGGCAGTTTCAAGCAAAGTGTTATATTCGGCGGCGATGCTGTTGAGTTCTTGGATGCCCTTGATCCACAGGCCGAAGTCGCCGCGCTTCTGGCCTGGCGCAGGCTTTTCGGGTGGGCGCAGGTTGAAAATCTCACTAATCAGTTTTGCGCCAGGCTGGCAATCTGCTGGAAAAGCGGCGATGCGGTCCAGGTGTGCTCCGGGGTCGGGTTTGGAAGGTTCTGGCGCAGCGGCGCGCACGGGCGCGTCAGCGCCCATGTTTTCTTTCTTCGTTAACTCTTTATTATTAATGTCGCAGTTTCCTACATCTGGATAACCTAGATGGAGGTTTCCTCGATCTGGCTCTGGCTCAGAGTTCTCATCTTGTTCGTCAGCCGGAATAGGCTGCTCGTAAACCTCCATCACCCAGCGGATGATCTGCTGCTTCTCGTTACGTTCTACCTTGCGCCGCACATACCCTGCTGTGATGAGTTCCTTGATCCCTGACCGAACCGCATAGTCCCCGTCCGGTGAATGGTTGACCACGTCGGCTATGTTGATGATCCAATTGTCTGGGCGGCTGAGTAGATATGCCAGAATCCCTTTTGCTTTGTACGACAAGGACGGAAGCGCTAATGCGCGTTTGTCCATCATCACAAAAGGATTTTCGGGATTTTTAATCACACGGAAGATAGTTTGGGGACGGTCTGTCATAGAGCGATTACCTCAGCGAGAAACGCAACAGGAAGGCCGCTGCGCGGCGATGTTTTGGAGCCATGCCACGGGTCGTGTGGGGAAAATCAGCCGCCTTATTGCTCCATTTGGCGGGCATGATATACACGCCTGGGTACACGCTGCGGGTACACGGGGCTACACGGACGTACACGGAGCGGGTAAACGTATCGTGTACCGCAGATGTTCCGATAAAAAAATGAGTGCGCTTTTGGCGGAAACCAACCTGCTTCATGTCGTGCTCCAGCCGGAAACTTCCTGGGAGGCAATCGCTTGCAGGGAGAGTTTCAGCCGTCCACAGCTGTACTCCTCGATCGCATAAGCCAGCAGGCGGGTCACCATCGCCCCCAGCGCAACGTTGTATTCAGCCGCCAGCGACTTCAGGCGGTTATGAACTTCGCGTCCCCAACGAAACCCAAACGGGGTGCGCTTGCGGGGCGGCGCAATCAATTTCTTCTGGCGCTGTTTGCGGGTCCGGTCTGGCTTGATCGGTTGCGACCAGGTCTGGATCTTTTCCCAGGTCAGCACCATCTGGGTGCTTTTCGGGTTTGGGTTGGGATGTGACTCCATCCAGATCTTGCCCTGGTCGTACATCGCCAGAGCAAAGTCGATCAGTTGAATTGCAACCGTGGAAATATTGTTGATCTCCAACTGGGTGGCAATCCCGGCCACAGCGTAGTAAACCTCCGGGTTGGTCAGGTCATAGCGGAAGGGAGAATTGACCTGGTCCCAGGTGGGGGAGCCATCCTTCTTCGTCTTGCGCGGCTTTTGGGATTGAGGGGATTTCAGGGTCAGGCCATCCAGGAGCGAACTCGGGGCGGCCTGGATGGCATCTGGAGTGGGGAGTTTTCGCTCGGCTTTGGACATCTTTTTAGCCTTTCAGGATTGTCTTGCCCAGGGCCGAATACTCCTGCGCGGCGCGGCGGACATAGCTGTTGGTCTTCTCGGCCTCGGCCTTCTCGAAGATCGTCATCTGGTTGGCGGGCAGCTCGCGGATGGCCGTGCATTCGTGGATGGGCGAGAGGGCCAGAACGCCAAAGGCCTGCTGGAGATGCAACAAGCCTTCGCGGCGTTCCACGGTACGCTCATCGTAGAAGGTGGGAAGGATCCCGGCCAGGCAGCCCTGCCAGCCGCGCTGGGTGAGCGCTTTGAGAGTAGCTACAGTCTGGTATGCGCCCTGGATGGCGGCGGTCTCACTGGCGACCGGCACCAGCACTTCATCTGCGGCCCAGAGGGCTAGTTCGAGAATACCGCCCAGGGACGGGGCTGTATCCAGGATGACCAGATCGTAGCGGGCGAACTGCTCGGAAACGGCCTGGCGGATCAGGTTCAGATCGCGTTCGCCGGTTAGCATGATCGCCTGGGCATTGGCCGTTTCTGAGCTGCCCGGCAAGATCGAAATCTGGCTGCGCTCAGCGCTGACGATAAAGCTGCGGATTTGGGCGGACTTATCGTTGCCCATCAGGCTGGCCAGGCCGGGGATATAAGCGGCCAGCAGGTTATAAGCGCCCGGCCTGGGCTGGTGACCGAGGTAAGTAGCCAGGTTGCCCTGCGGGTCCAGGTCCACCAGGAGCACCTTCTTCCCGGCCAGGGCCAGTGCAGCGGCCAGATTTACGGCGGTGGTGGTCTTGCCTGTGCCGCCTTTTTGGTTTGCAACAGTAATGATTTTCATGGATTACGGATTCTCCTCGCAAAAATATTTTGAATTGACCCAGCCACTTGTGGTCTCGGCCCAGGTGGCGCCATCGACCGTGGTGGTGTAGGTGTGAACGGTGATCGTTTCCCCGCGCGCCAGGCTGGCGATGATCGGATGGGTTACCCCGGCATCCTGGCGGACATTCAGCCAGTCCGCGCAGATCCTGGCAACCTGGAGTGTGGGGGAGACAGGTTGAACATCAGGCGTGTTGTTCATGGTTGGGGTGGCGGTCGCTGTTGCTGCACTGTCCAGGTTTGGGCTGGGCGAGCAGGCTTGGAGCAAGATGATCAACAGAAGCAGGTGTATTTTTTTCATAACAGGGCCTTTCCTTCATCAGAAAATTGAGCATTTGGGATGACCGCCACCGCCAGCGGTTGTCCATTTTTCTCGCGCAGGTTCAACCATTTTGCGCCAGCCGCCGCCAGCGCAGAGAGCAGGATGTGGCGGGCTTCCTGCGGCAGCGGATCGCGTTTTGCGCTGCCTGCTCTGCGTGTTCCCTGCACCTGGAAGGGCTTGGCCCGGATGGGCTGGGCCTCTTCCAGGTGCAGGGTGGGGGACTGGCCTAGGAAAAATCCGGGGCATCGCCTGACTTGTGGCCGTTGCCACTGAACGCCTGGATGGGTTTCTCAGGGATGTTCAGCGCCGAAGCCATAACCTGGGATTGTTTGCCGGGAACGTAGGCTTGCTTGGGTGCGTGGTAGGGGCGGCCTTCGATCTCGGCAATCGCCCGGCGCAGGTTCTCATAACCGTATTCTTCAGCGATGCGCCGCTCCAGTTCCAGCCGGGTGCGCGCGCTTTTCAGGATGCTTTCAGCAACAGATGCGCTGGCTTCGGCCAATTGCTGGCGGGCAATTGCCTGGGCGGTCAGGCGGTGGGCTCTGATGTCCGGATGGCTGTAGAAATAAGCCAGGAACAGGATCGCGTGAACGGAGAGACTGATGGCCAGCAGCCCCAACAATCCTTCGGCGTTGGCTGCCTGGCCGTTGATCACCATAAAATCAGCCGTACCGATCAGCACCCCCAAGAACAGAGATAGGGAGATACCCAGCCAGGCCAGTCCGCGCATAATTCCAGAAGCTTTCGCGTGTTGGACCGCGACCTCCCACAAAATGAACGGGAAGAAGGTGGCCAGGACGGCAAACCAGGCTTTCCATACTTCGCCGGTGTTTTGCAGAGCAAAGTCATAAACGCGATATTCGCCGATTGCGAGCAGCAGATTACCTGCAATAAACGCCAGGGTGGGGGACTTATCTTTGATCCAGTCGAAGACCCCGATCTGGGTGACTGCGGATTCAAAGAGCGGTTCATGTTCGACTTCGAGTTCGGTGCCTTGCTGGGGAGCAAACGGGTTGGCGACGGGTGTTGTGTAACGAGCGGTTGTGTTCATGATGGATACCTCCTATTGGGTGACGGGTGTGAATGTCAGCCAGCGGGACTGATGACGAAAGGCAAACTGCCCGTTGGCGGGTGATGTGCTGAGGGTGGTTGGGGCGGTAAGGTCGAACAGGGTAGGGAAGTCACGGATTTCACCGATCAGGATTTTGGTGAAAATCGAACGGAAGCGGTAAGCATTGTGCGGGTTCGCGGTAACGATCAGATGAAACTGCGGGGCGTTTGCCAACAATGACAGTGAGCGGTATTCGATGTCCCAGCCTACGCCGAGGTTGTCCAGCAGGATCGGCAGTCTGGGTGCGGAAGGTTTCCGCATGTGGTACTGCAGGATATCGCCCATCCGTTTTGGGCTGACGGCGGCGACCATCGGATTGATGCCGTGCCAGCGCTCTGGCGTTCTGGAGACGATGACCGCGCCAATCGATGTTTGCCTGCCTGGAAATTTGGCGGTTGCCGCAATCGTTCCCAACAGGGCTTGCAGGCTGGCGGCGTGGTCACCGGTAGCCAACATGGCCGGGCTTCTGGTGATGTTGGCGATAACTGGCAGGCCGTCTGCGGCCAGGCCGAGGGCGTAGGTGTTAGGGGGCTGTGTGCTAGTTTGCAGTTGTTGCAGAGACAGCTTGGATGCTTGTGTTTTCGTGATTGGGGTAGACAGGCGTGATATTATTTGCATAAGTTGTGTCTCCTTCTGGAAAGTTAGTTATCGAGTTTGGTAGGTGAGGTGAAAACCACGTGTTCGAATGCCCATGTCTCGCCAGCTCCGCTTTTAGTTGCTGACATCTACCATTGACGGAATTGCGACGATCTTGGCATCTTCTGGTTTCGCTTCGGCCTGCTCGCCGAATGCGGCCTTCATGCGCTGATCTGCCAGCGCGCGCGCCGCCATGTCGGCTTGGTAGCGACGGATGTGGTTTGCTAGAGATTGCAGTGCATGGATGCTGGGTTGGGCGCTGGGCTGGATGTTCATGATTACCCCTTGGTGACTGGGATGGTGGTATTGGCAGATGCGGGCAGGGTCTCGGTAGATACAACTTCAGTCGTGCTGGCCAGGGCCAGCACTTCGCCGGCGGCTTGAGAGCCATAGGCCATTACAAAACGCCCTAGCGTTTCGGTGGTCACGTTAGCCTGGCCGCGGAGCAGCGACCAGGCGTAGGCTGACGAGTAGCCCATCTTGCGAGCGAAATCAACCGGACGAACGCCCTGCTGTTCGACCCACTGGGCCATTGCGGTTTTGAGATTGATTTCGGTCATGACGGTTTCCTTCTTGCTTTGAAATAATAATTCTTTCTGTAGAAAGAATTATACACACATATATAGTTATGTCAATACAGAAAGATTATATCTTTCCAAAGAAATGGAAAAGTGTGGCAAAATGCTTTCTATGGAAAGTTTTTCCGGATGGCTTTTACGAGAATTGAAAGTGCGGGATATGTCTCAGTCTGACTTGGCGAGAATTGCCGGATTGGGAAGTGGCACCATTAGCAATATTGTGAGTGGCAACCGTAAGGTCGGTCAGGAAACATTGGTAAAAATTGCTCACGCTCTGCGACTTCCCGATGAAACAGTCTTCCGTGCTGCCGGCTTGCTGCCGCAGGTCAGCGAAGAAGACGCCAAATTCAAAGATTGGAAATACCTGCTCGAAAGACTCAGCGAGCGCGATTTCAGCATCTTGCGCGATCTGGCCGAAAAGATGGTTAGCGAAAACGAAAAAGAGCGGGATTGAGTGCCTTCAATCCACGAAAAGTAGATAACGGATAGCCCTAAGTAGGGATGGGGTCCGGTCTAAATGTCAAACGCCCCCAGGAAGGTTCCTGAGGGCGTTTGATGTTATGGAATTAGATCTTATAAGGTGGCTTGTATCTTTTGCGAATGCGAGAATCTCCGAATAGCCGGTTATGATGCGGTGTTTTGAAACAAGAAGGCAATGCCGGAAAATTTATGCCGTTACCCCCTTGCTAGTGCCGGAACTTTGTGCCTTTTTCTCATCAAATCGCCTTTAACATCTGTTTTTTGGGGCGATTTCAGGCATTCGGCTGGCAGTTTTCCAGAACGTATATTTAAAGAACGGGTGCGTTATGAACATCAAGTATGCAGTTTGGTCGGCAGTTTCGAAAGATCACCAGGCGAAACCGGACAAAGTTTCGCTGAGCGAGCAAATAGCCATTGCGCATAAGCGTTCAATGACCAAAGGCTGGGAGAGCACCGATCTGGAATACATCGTGCCGGGGGAGAGCCGCACCAGGTATGTCAACCTGCGCGATGCCGAAAACGAGATCCCGCAGCTAAAGCAAATGCTCGACGATGCCCAGAACGGAAAGTTCAACCTGCTTGTGGTTTTTGATTACAACCGCCTCCGCGATTTGCTGGACCCGGTGGCCAAGACTCTGGCAGCCTATGGCGTGCAGCTGTATTCGCTAAGTCAGCCTGTCGAACCCATTCCCACAGAAACCTTTTCCCCGTACACCAGCGATTCAGAATCCATTATGCGTGGAATGGCCCAGATCCTGAGCCGGGCCCAGATCAGTGACATTCAGCGTAAAATAGCCTATGCCATGCCCAAGCGAATCCTGGGCGGCCTGCCTCACATGGTGCCGCACGGATACATCCCTGTGCAAGGCCGGCCGGCGATCATCGATCCGGTCCGTTCGCAAGCCTGCATCATTGCAAAGGATATGGCCCTGGACGGCAAGTCCCTGCGTCAGATCTGTAGTTACCTCGATGCCGAAGGGCACCCGGCCCCCAAGGGAAAGCGCTGGTATCCTCAGACTGTGCAAGGCATACTTGAAAATATTTATTATGCCGGCCAGGTCACCTGGTTGAATGGCCAGATCACCAACGATCCTCGCACCGGTAAGCGCAAGCTAAAGCCGACGCCTGACCGCGCGATTCATGCCGAGGGCAAGCACCAGGCACTCTGGACGCTCGAAGAGCATCATCAACTGGTAGCCGAGATGAGCAAGCGTGAAAAGAACTACATCGGAAAGCGTGCTTACCTCTTTAGCGGTTTGCTCTTTTGTGGCAACTGTGGCGCCAACATGTCTCTGCACGCGCCCAGACTGCCTGGTAACCAGTACGTGTCACCTGAACTGGGTAGATATCGTTGCCGTAAAAATGGCAACAGTTGCAACGTGATCGCCCACACCGAACTTTTCCCGCTTGTCCTGGAGCGCCTGCGCACCGCGCTGCTGGAAGTTGAATCTGAGAAGATAAACGCAATCTCTCCAGACGGCGACCTTACGGAGCTCATTGATCGGCGCAATCGCCTGACGGAAGCCTACTTGGCGAAAGCATATAAGCTGGCTGAATATTTGGAAATCAAAAAGGATCTCGATAGCGCGATAGAACAGGCTGAAGGGAAGGTGGCTAATCTGGAGTACGAGCGAAGCCGACAGGCTGAAAAGATCAAGCATGTGAATTTCATTCTTAAAAACTGGGATGATTTTGTCGAATCATTACAGACTGATAATCCCCAGGCAAATAATCAAGCCTTGCGTTCCATACTTACGCGTATAATTATCTCTCCAGGGCCGGATGTTCGACTGGAATTTGATTAAACAAAAAAAACAACTGTCATGTACTCTCAGGAGCGAACGATGAACAAAACGCCTGAAAAACCCGTTTTTCTTGGTACTTATTTTGACCGCGACTCCGTTTTGCGCTGGGAGCGTTGGACGCGGATTGTGGCCTGGGTCATTTTTGCTATTTATGTTGTCCAATATGTTTATGATACCGGCATGAACTTGTACAATTCTTTTTTGGGTGGTTATCCGGTGGATTGGTTCTATATGGCCTTTAGCCTGAGCCGACCTTTCCAGGGGGCGATGGTCCTGGTCGTTTTGCATCTGCTTGCCAAAGGGCTGCTGATTTTGCTGGACATTGAAGACAACACTCGCCGCGCGGCGCGTAAATAAACAAGGATGCGATGAAATTTAAGGTTATCCTGGTCGGGCTGATGATTTTGCTTGTGTTGTGCGTTTTGGGCACAGCCCTGGCTGGCTACTCCAATATTCGGTATACATCGCAAAACGCGGTATTGAAATATATCAACCAGCATTCCACGGATGTGGCGATCGCTTGTTTTGATCCGGCCGCCCCGCAAACCGGGTTTTATCACAATGCTGACCAGGCCTACCCGCTGGCTTCCACCTTCAAGATTGTGCTTCTGCTCGGGTACGCCCAACAGGTTGAGGCGGGTGCGCTTGACCCGCATGAAGTTGTCCCGTTCGATGCGCTGGACTTGTATTACCTGCCTGGCACGGATGGCGGTGCACACCCTGAGTTTCTGAAGTCGCTGGGCGAAGGCCGCACAAGCATGACCCTGTCCGAAGTTGTTGATGGGATGATGACCTACAGCTCCAACGCTGCTGCCGATTACATGCTTTCGCGCCTGGGCGGGGTCGATTGGGACAGCCTTTATCGCCGGCTTGGGCTGGAACAAACCAGCAAGCCGCATTCGTATCTTGGATTGTATCTCTACATGGCCAACCACGAAGTGGGCGTCTACGATCCGCAATCGATCGGATCCGAAGCGACTCTCGCCGAGCAAGCCCGCTTGGAGCGGTTGTTTGTTGAAGATGCAGCCTGGCGCACGGCCGAATTGGAATATGTTGCCGACCTGGCCAGTCGCGCCCCGCTGGAAGCCCAAAAGAACGTAACTGCCAATTTTGGCGCGCGCGCCAGCGCGAACGATCTCTCCAAAATGATGCTGGCCATCTACGGGGAATACGATACGCTTTCTCAGCCAACGCGCGAAATCGTTCGGCAGCACATTGAATGGCCAATGCGGCTCAATCCTGAGAACGCCAAAACCTTTAAAACCCTGGCGGTTAAAGGCGGCACCTGGCCTGCCGTGCTGACCTCCGCCTGGTATGCCGAGCCGCTGGATGCTGATCCGCGCGTGCTGGTGGTTTTATACCGCAACATGCCCAACGATTTTTGGGATGCCTGGCTGGCCAGTTTCAGCCAGCAAATGCTTGAAGTCAATGTGCTGACCAATGCCAATTGCGATTTGTATGCAACTGCTCTCGCCCCGGTTGTGCCGTAAGTGCATGTAGCTGGCTGGGAACGGGTATACTTTGCATTATTTTGAAAAATCATACACAGGAGTTTTAAAATGACGATTATTGCTCTCGATGCGATGGGAAGCGATGAATACCCGATCCCGGATGTGACCGGCGCTGTGGATGCCGCCCGCGAATACGGTGTCGAAATTATTCTGGTAGGTGACGAAGCCAGACTTAAGCCTGTGCTCGATGGGCTGAACCCTGGCAGCCTGCCGATTCGAATTGTGCATGCCCCTGAAATGCTGACCATGGAAGACAAGGGTGTCGCGCTGGCCCTCAAAGCGCGCCGTCCGAATGCAAAAAACTCAATGGCTGTTGGCATTGACCTGGTCAAAAATGGACAGGCGCAGGCTTTTGTGACCGCCGGCAATACCGGCGCAGCCCTCGCGACAGCCTATTTCAGGCTCGGCCTGATCGAAGGAGTTGATCTGCCTGCCCTGGCTCCGGTCTTCCCGACTGCCACCGGCTCGTGTGTTGTACTCGATATTGGTGCAAACCCTGATGTCAAGCCCGATAACTTGCGCCAGTTTGCCATCATGGGCAGCATCTACGCTGAAAAAGTGCGAGGAATTAAAAATCCGAAAGTCGGTCTGCTTTCGAACGGTGAGGAAGAGGGCAAGGGCAACAGCCTGGTGCGCGAAGCGACTCCCTTGCTCAAGGGCGCGGGCCTGAATTTCTTCGGCAATGTTGAAGGCAAGGAAGTTATCGGCGGCAGCGTTGATGTGGCCGTGACCGATGGTTTTACCGGCAACATCATGCTTAAATCTTCCGAAGCGGTTGCCAAGCTGATCGTGGATAAGATCAAGGAAGCGATTAAGTCCGGTGGTCCGCTGGCCCTGCTGGGCGGGATCCTCGTCAAGCCGGCCCTGGGCAAGATCAAAAAGTTGCTCGACCCCGCTGAAGAAGGCGCGGCTCCCTTGCTGGGCGTGAATGGGCTGGTTTTCATCGGGCACGGCCGTTCGGATGCTTTTGCGATCAAGAACGCCATCCGCGTTGCCAAAAACGCCGCCGAAGCGGATGTTTTGAGCGCCATGCGCGCAGGAATTGCCGAGAGAATATAGATTGGCCTGTGTTTCATCGCAAGCAAACCATTTTCAAAGTGAAGTTCTCAAAATAGCCAGCAGGAGCATGTTTATATGGAAAAAAGACGCGTTGTGATTACCGGCATGGGTGTGGTCAGCGTTCTAGGCACCGGCCTTCCCGCTTTTTGGGATGGTTTGGTGAACGGGCGCTCCGGCATCCGCCGCATTACCCAGTTCGATGCCAGCGCTTTTCCCTGTCAGATTGCCGGGGAAGTGCCGGATTTTGTCCCGGAAAATTTTATGGATCGCAAAGAAGCCCGGCGTGTGCCGCGTTCGGCTCAGATGGGTTTTGCTGCCGCCAAAATGGCTGTCGAAGACTCTGGACTGCCGACCCCGCTGCCCGAACCGGAACGTTCCGGGGTTGCCTTCGGGACCGCCATCGGCGGCATGGATCGTTTCGACGATGGCGTGCGCACGATTCGCGCCCAGGGTTATGACCGCCTGAACCCGTTTACGGTGCCGACATCCTTGCCGAACACCTCCGCTTATTTGATCTCGCAAGCCTTCCAGTGCCTCGGTCCGACAACAACCATCGGTACGGCCTGCGCCACGGGCACTCAGACGGTCGGCGAAGGCCTGGAGATGATCCGGCGCGGTGCGGCGGATGTGGTCATCGCTGGCGGCACCGAAGGGATTATTCAGGATTTTGCCATCGGCGGGTTTTGTGCGATGCGCGCCTTGCCGGTCAATTACAACGATGCCCCCGAAAAGGCCTCGCGCCCATTCGACAAGAACCGCGAGGGATTCATCTACTCTGAAGGCGCTGCCGCTTTGGTGCTTGAATCGCTTGAGCATGCCCTGGCGCGCGGCGCCCGGATTTACGCCGAACTGGCCGGGCAGGCCTCTTCTTCCGATGGGTTCCACATGGCCGCGCCTGACCCCGAAGCCGCTGGCCCGATCCGCGCCATGAAATGGGCGCTTGCCGATGCCGGGTTGACGCCCGAAGATGTGGACTACATCAACGCCCATGGCACATCCACCCCGCTCAACGACCTGACTGAAACCCGGGCCATCAAGGCCGTTTTTGGTGAACGCGCTTACAAAATTGCGATCTCATCCATCAAATCGATGATCGGTCACGCCATGGGCGCTTCCGGCTCACTGGAGACGATTGCCTGCGCCAAGATCATCAGCGAGGGCATCATCACCCCGACCATCAATTATGAAACTCCAGACCCTGAGTTGGATTTGGATTATGTGCCAAATGTGGCGCGCAAGCAGCAGGTTAATGTTGCCCTGTCCAATTCTTTCGGCCTGGGCGGTCAAAATGCCTGCGTTGTTTTGAAACGGTTTGAAAAATAAACTCTGAAAAAGGAATCTAAATGAAACTCGTACTCGACGAAAAGATCATCAAACGCAACACCGCCATTGGGCGCTATTCCAGCCTGGTGGCTTTGCTCATCCTGGGCGGAGGTATGTACGTTACGTTTGCTTTCCCTGAACAGGTCACCCTCTCGTTCGGCGCACTGCTGGTTGGCTTTTTGCTTTCGCAGTTCGGCATCTACTTCGGCAACCGCTGGGGACGCCGTCCGCGCACTGACGAGCGCCTGACAGCCGGGCTGAAGGGATTGACCAAGGATTACAGCCTCTACCATTATGCATCCCCTGTTTCACACCTGCTGGTCGGCCCCGCGGGTGTCTGGATCATCGAGCCGTATTACCAGCGCGGCACCATTACCTACGAAAAAGGACGCTGGCGCCAGAAAGGCGGCGGATTTTTGCTGTCTTACCTGAAAATCTTTGCCCAGGAAGGTCTTGGCCGCCCCGACATCGAGATCGAATCGGACACTGAGAGCCTGAAAAAATTCCTGACCAAGCAACTGGGCGAAGGACAGGTTCCGCCTATCAACACAGTGCTGGTCTTTACCGATGAGCGCGCCGAACTGAAGGCTGACGATGCCCCGCGCCCGACCCTCAAACTTGGCTCACTCAAGGAATTCTTTCGCAAAACGGCCAAGTCAACGCCAATGTCGGCGCCTGACTTCAAACGCGTGACCGATGTTTTGCCACAGGAATCCGTCGAAGTCAAATAATGCCCGAAATCGATCAGATCGTTCGCAGCAAACGAAAAACCATCGCGTTGGTCATCCAGCGCGATGGCGCTTTGATTGTCCGGGCTCCCCTGCGCATGCCCGAGAAAGCCATTCGCGAAATGGTTGCCCAAAAAGCGGAATGGATCGCCAGGGCCCAGGCCAAAATGCGTGCAAACCCGCCTATTGCGGGCACGTACAAATTTATTGACGGCGAAAAATTTCTTCTGATGGGCGCAAGACACCCGCTCAAGATCGTCAAAAATCAGCGCGCAAATCTAACCTTTGAGGCTGGAACCATCTTTTTGGCCGAAAAAGCCCATCCGCGTGCGCGGGAAGCCTTCACGCTCTGGTACCGCAAACTGGCTGCCACACTGCTGCCGGGTCGTGTCGAGGCACTCGCCAGAAAACACGGTTTCAAACCCGGCAAGATCCGCATCACCTCGGCCCGCACTCGTTGGGGTTCGTGCAGCAGCACCGGCACCATCTCGCTCACCTGGCGGCTGATTATGGCCCCGCCGGAAGTGATTGACTACGTCATTATTCACGAGCTTGCCCATCTCGATATCAAAAACCACTCCAAAACCTTCTGGCAGGCCGTCGCCGTCCTTTTGCCGGAATACAAAACACACCTTGCCTGGCTTAAAAACAATGGGCAAACCCTAGACATCTAACATGAACCTTCAAAACCTGCATAAACGCCCCTTGCCCGCCCAACCCTGGGCCGAAGGCGAAAAAATCCCCTGGAACGATCCGGCCTTTAGCCAGCGCATGCTCCATGAGCATCTGACTCAGGAGCATGATGCCGCCAGCCGCCGCGCGACAGTCATTAAAAAGCATATCAAGTGGATCCATAATAAGCTCCTGGCGAAGAAACCCTCCCGCATCCTTGACCTGGGCTGTGGCCCCGGCCTGTACTGCGCGGAGCTGGCTGCGCTCGGGCATGTTTGCCACGGGATCGACTTTTCTCCCGCCTCCATAGCGCACGCCGTTAAAACTGCCCCGGCCAACTGTTCCTACACCCTGGGTGACCTGCGGACTACGGAATTTCCGGCCGGCTTCGATCTGGTTCTGTTCATCTTTGGCGAATTCAACGTTTTCAAGCCGGCCCACGCCCGAGAGATTTTGCAAAAAGCCTACGCCGCTCTGACCCCTGGCGGAAGCATCTTGCTCGAACTCTCCACCTTCGACGCCGTTGAGCAAATGGGCAACCAGCAACCATCCTGGTACACATCCTCTGGTGGCTTGTTCAGCGCGGGTCCGCACACCTGCCTGATGGAATCCTTCTGGGATGAAGACCAGTCCGCTGCCACCGAACGCTATATCATCCTCGAACCTGACGGGCAATTAACACATTACGCATCTACAACCCAGGCTTATACTGAAGACGATATTTCCAGTCTGCAGAAAGAATGCGGCTTTGGTGGGGTTGCCTTCCACGACTCGCTCACCGGTCAAACCAGTGAAAGCCCCGAAGATTTCTTCGTTGTAACAGCCACCAAATAAAAAAGAAGCCGATGGAGATCATCCATCGGCTTTATTACAGGTTATTCTAAGTTGTTTTTACCCTTGCAGTTGCTCACTTTCTTTTCAATTACGAGAAGTGTTTCACTTGCAACGTGCTACCAGCAAAAACAGGTTACTGAGGAAAGGGCGGGAAAACCTTCTTCGTGTCGAGGTGGACATCTGGTCGAAGATCTTGAAGATCTTGCCAGTGAGAAACTACCACCCGACCTTTCCCCTTGTGTTGTACGGTTCCATCGTTTCGATTTCAACCTCCTTTCTTGTGAACGGAAGTAACTTCTACAGTCATGATACAACAAAACCGCTTAAATGTTCCTTAGAGTTTTTTTGCACATCTGTAAACGCTTGTCTGGACAGAAAACAGTATTGTTTTGTTGTAGAATAAAGCCTCAGTCGGGGGCAGTTATTGGTTTGGGTATATTCAGGAAACATCAAATCTGCTAAACATCCCCGCGAGTTGCATAACGAATAGAGGAGCCATGGAAGAAGATGCACTTCAAGCATTTGAAGACAGCAGGCTATTAAATGCTTTGATGGACAATGTCGCCGATAGCATTTATTTCAAAGATCGTCAATGCCGGCTGCTAAGGGTCAGCCGAAAGATGTCTATGGATCTGGGGTTCGACGACCCGGCTGAATTGGTGGGAAAAACCGATGTGGATTTTTTTGGCCGCGAGTTTGGCGAACAAACGATCGCAGAAGAGTTGCATATGATGGAAACCGGCAAGCCGATCATTGGCTTGGTTGAAAGCCGTTTGCTGCCAAACGGCGAACTGAATTGGACCTCAACCACAAAATTACCCATACGAGATAAAAACAAGAATGTGATTGGTCTGCTGGGTATCACACGTGAGATTAATGAATTAAAACGCGCAGAACTGAACATGCAATACCTGGCGACCCACGATGTTTTGACCCAAATTCCAAACCGCTACCTTTTGATTGATCGCATTGAACAGGCTCTCGCTCGATCTGTGCGCAGCGAATCGCGTTTTGCGATCCTGTACATTGATCTGGACAATTTCAAAGATATCAATGATTATTACGGCCACGATGTTGGGGATGAAGTGCTCAGACGCTCGGCGAAACTAATGCGGGAATCGGTGCGTTCTGTTGACACCGTTGCACGCATGAGCGGGGATGAGTTTGTGATCGTACTCGAATCAATCACCGATGGCGAAAATGCCATGCTGGTTGCTGAACAGGTGCGAAAAAAGTTACGAATAAATTTCGAGCCGCTCGGTTTTCAGGTAAAAATATCTGCATCGATTGGGATAAGCCTGTATCCAGATCATGGCCGCAGCACGAGCATTCTGCTAAAAGCGGCTGACCAGGCCATGTATATGGCAAAAAAGCAAAAAAATAAATGTGCCATATATACGCCGCCGGTGATGCCAAAACCGGGCTAATCAGGGTTTGCCTTCCCGTACTATTACATCCACTCATAAAGAATGGTTGCTCTTGCAGCCAACTTCGTGATAATCGTCACTAGCGCGCTTTGGCGCGCTTTGCTATGCTAGGGTGAATAGCCTGTTCACTCATAAGGAACCCCTCAGATGACAGATTATCGTATTAAGTCCCATCCCATCCTCTCGATAGAGGAGCGGGAAATTTTTGCATTCACCTGGCAGGGCCAGACCGTCCAGGCTCGCGCCGGTGAAACCATTGCCACAGCCCTGTTTGCCAACGGAATCCGCACTTTTGGCACTCACCCCAAAGATGGTTCGCCACAGGGAATTTTTTGTGCCAATGGCCAGTGCGCCCAGTGCACCGTGATCGCCGACGGTTTGCCGCTCAAATCCTGCATGACGCTGGTCAAGCCGGGCATGGTCGTTGCGCCCGTTACGGCTCTGCCTGAGTTGCCAGAATCAAAACCGGCGCAGGTATTTCAGTCGGTTGAGACTTTGACAGTTGATTGTCTGGTGATCGGCGGAGGCCCAGCCGGGCTTTCCGCTGCGATCGAACTCGGACAGCGCGGAATTCAGACTTTGGTCATCGATGACAAGCACCGCTTGGGCGGCAAACTCGTCTTGCAAACCCATCGCTTCTTCGGCTCGATCAACGCCTGTTACGCGGGAACGCGCGGCATCGACATCGCCACCAAACTGGCTTCTGACCTGGAACAATACCCATCCATCGAAACCTGGCTCAACAGCACCGCCGTCGCTGTCTATAGCGATAAAAAGGTTGGCATTGTGCGCGATGGGCGCGAATACGTTCTGGTTGAGCCAAAGGCCTTGTTGGTGGCTGCCGGCGCGCGCGAAAAGTCGCTCACGTTCAAGGGCAATACCCTGCCGGGGGTTTACGGTGCAGGCGCATTCCAGACTCTGGTCAATCGCGACATGATCCGCTGCTCCGAGCGCTTGTTCATCATCGGCGGCGGCAACGTTGGCCTGATCGCGGGGTATCATGCCCTGCAAGCCGGCATCGAAGTTGCCGGGCTGGTCGAAGCCCTGCCCGAGTGCGGCGGCTATAAGGTTCACAAAGATAAACTTGTCCGCATGGGGGTGCCGATCTACACTTCGCACACCGTTCTGAGCGCCAACGGGAACGATTCAGTTGAATCGGTTACCATCGCCGCCATTGACAAGGATTGGAAGCCCATCCCCGGTAGTGAGCAGACCTTTGCCTGCGATACCTTGCTGATTGCGGTCGGCCTTGACCCCGTCGATGAGTTCTACCGCAAGGCTCGCGAGTTTGGCGTAAACGCCTTCGCCGCCGGCGACGCTGATGAGGTGGCCGAGGCTTCGGCGGCCATGTTCTCTGGCAAGATCCGTGGGCTCGAAATTGCCCGCGCCCTGGGCTGCGATGTGCCCGTCATCCCGCCAGACTGGTTCCGCACCTCCGAGATTCTCAAATCGCGCCCCGGCCAGGTTACGCACGAAACTATCCCCGAGGATGAAGAAGCTGTTTATCCGGTCATCCATTGCAGCCAGGAAATCCCCTGCAATCCCTGCACCTCGGTTTGTTCGCAGGGCGCGATCTTTATCGATGAGTCTGACATCCGCGGCGTGCCCGATTACATCGCTAAAAAATTGGGCGTTGAGTGTATTGCCTGTGAAAAATGTGTCACGATTTGTCCCGGACTGGCAATTACGCTGGTGGACATGCGTAAAGAAGCGGATGACACCGCGCTGGTGACCATTCCGTACGAATTCGGCCGCGAAACGCTCCACGCCGGAGACTTTGTGACCGTTATGGACACCGGCGGCAACGCCCTGGGCCGGGTTGAAGTCGTGCGGACGCGGATTGCAAAAACGACCGACCGCACCATGCTGGTCAAGGTGCGCGCCCCGCAGGCGATCGCCACCAAGATCGCCGGGATCGAAATCCAGAATCCCGAGATCAGCGCCCCGCTCGAACAATACGTCGAGCGTCTGACCGACGACCTGATCGTTTGTCGCTGTGAACGGGTCAATCTGGCCGAGATCAAAGCCATTATCCAATCAGGCGTGCGCGATATGAATGAGATCAAAGCCATCACGCGCGCCGGAATGGGCGCCTGCGGTGGCAAAACCTGCAGCAGCCTGATCAAACGCGCTTTCCGCGAGTTGGGCGTGCCGATGGCTGAAATCACCGAAAATGTCGCCCGCCCGCTGTTCGTTGAAGTTCCACTGGGTGTGCTGGCCGGGCTAAAAGAGTAGCGCGAGATATTATCTCGCGCTGAAAAGTGAGAGACAGATGACAAAAACTTACGATACCATCATCATCGGTGCTGGCAGTGTCGGCGCTCCATTGGCCTGGCAATTGGCTGAAGCCGGCCAAAAAGTGCTGGTTTTGGAGCAATTTGCCAGCGTTGGGCAAGGCTCGAACAAGGAAGCGATTGGCGGCATCCGTGCCACGCACTCTGACCCGGCCAAGATCCAGATTTGCCTGAAGAGTATCGAGATTTTCTCAACCTGGAAAGAAACCTATGGCGATGACATTGGCTGGCAGCAAGGCGGTTATTCCTTTGTTGCCTATCGCCCGCAGGAAGAGCAGATTCTCAAGGAGCTGCTTGTCACCCAGAAAAAATATGGGCTGGATATTGACTGGTACGATGCGCCAGCCTTTCGCGAGATCATCCCCTCGCTTAACCCGGATGGCCTGATCGGCGGAACATTTTCTCCGGGCGATGGCAGCGCCTCACCGATGCTCTCGGCGCTCGCTTTCGAGCGACAGGCCAAGGCCCGGGGAGCGGAATTTCGCTACAAAGAAATGGTAACGGCCATTCAGTATGAGAACGGGCGCGTCAGCGGGGTGGCTACCGATCAGGGTGCGTATCAGGCTAGGATGGTGGTTAACGCTGCCGGGCCGTGGGGCCGCGAAGTGGCAGCCCTGGTCGGCGTGGATGTGCCCGTTAATCCTGATTCGCACGAGGGCGGCATCACCGAACCGGTCGCCCATTTCCTGCGCCCGATGGTGGTTGATATTCACCCAACGGTTGACTCAGCCAATTATTATTTCTACCAGCACCACACCGGGCAGATCATCTTTTGTATTACCCCCAACCCATCGATTGTCGGCATGGATCGGCGCGAAACCTCCGTTTTTCTGCCGCAGGTTGCCAAACGCATGATCGGCATCATGCCGCGCCTCAAGAATCTCAAGGTCCGTCGTACCTGGCGCGGACTCTACCCGATGACCCCCGATGGTGCGCCCATTGTGGGGGAAATCGAGGGGCTGACGGGTTATCTTAATGCGGTGGGCATGTGTGGGCAGGGATACATGCTCGGCCCCGGCCTGGCTGTCTACCTGCGTCAGTGGATCACCGGGGAAAATGAAGGGCAAGCCCGAAAGGTTTTGGCCCCGCTCAGCCTGTATCGCGATTTTGGCAAGAAGGAGAAGCTGAAGTAGGCGATCCTTATTTTGGTGTCCATTGTTCAGCTCAATGGACACCAAAATTTTTCATATCTTGACAGACTGTGCTATAATCATAGAAATTCCCCGAGAAATTTACAATTTGCTTAATCATCTACGGTGCTGGGGCCAGTTGGATGATAAGCCCCATATTTGATGGACTTTCATAAAATTCTCAAAACTTAACTTGTCATCATCGTCTTGCGTTCGCAGGGCGTTCTTTCCATTCCCAAACCACATTGAGACAAACACATGAACATTCTAGAACTTGAAAACAAGCCCCTGGCGGAGCTGAGAACTATGGCTGTCAGGGATTTTGGCATTCAAAACGCCAATCGCATCAAAAAAGAAGCCCTGGTGATTCGTCTTCGTCAAGAAGAGGCTGCCCGGGAAGGCCTTGAAATTCGCGGCGGTATCCTTGAGATCATGGATGAGGGGATTGGGTTTCTGCGTTCGGCGCGTTATACCATCAGCGATGATGATGTCTATGTTTCGCAGGCCCAGCTCAGGCGTTACGAGCTGCGTTCCGGCGATCTGATCATCGGCCATGTTCGTCCGCCGCGCGATTCTGAGCGGCACTGGGGCTTGCTGAAGGTCGAGTCGATTAACGGGGTCGATCCGGAAGAAGCGCGTCGCCGGGTTAAATTCGAACATTTAACCCCGATCTTTCCTGAACAGCGTTTTGATCTGGAGACTCGCGGTGATGTGCTTTCGACCCGCATGATCAACCTGATCTCACCGATCGGGCGCGGTCAGCGCGGGCTGATCGTTTCGCCCCCTAAAACGGGGAAAACAACCATCTTGAAGCAGATCGCCAATGCTATTTCAACCCAGTACCCCGATGTCCACCTGATCGTGGCTTTGATCGGTGAGCGCCCTGAAGAAGTCACCGATATGGATCGTTCGGTCGATGCCGATGTGATTGCATCCACCTTTGATGAGCCGGTGACATCGCATGTGCGTGCGGCTGAGATTGCGCTTGATCGCGCCAAACGCCTGGTCGAGATTGGTCGCCACGTTGTCATCCTGATGGATTCGATCACTCGCCTGGCGCGCGCCTATAACCTGACGGTCAACCCGTCTGGCCGCACCCTTTCAGGGGGTATGGATCCTTCGGCGCTGTACCCGCCCAAGCATTTCTTTGGTGCGGCGCGTAATATCGAAGAAGGCGGCTCGCTAACCATCATTGCCACTTGCCTGGTTGATACCGGCTCGCGTTTGGATGATGTGGTTTACGAAGAATTCAAAGGCACCGGAAACATGGAATTGCATCTCTCGCGCAAGCTGCAAGAGCGTCGCATCTTCCCGGCTGTGGATATTGAACGCTCCTCGACCCGCCGCGATGATCTGTTGCTCGGGCCTGATCTGCTGCAGCGCGCCTGGCTGATGCGCCGCATGTACATTCAGATGATTTCATCACCTCCTGGCGGCGCGGGGATGGACCAGGCTGTGGCTACTGAAGCCATCATCAATCGCATGTCTAAGACTCGAAATAACATGGAGTTCCTTGAGACCCTCACCGATATGTAGTTTGGTATAATCTTACAGGTATGAAAAATTTTATTGTTTCTCGCACACATGCCCTGGTTAGTTGGGGAATAACCATCCTGATCGTGATTGGTTTGTTGGGCTTTGCTTACTGGCGTTTACAATCTCCCTCGTCAGCTGTTTTGCCTGAACCTGAAGAAGAATCTGCTTTAACGGGTTCTGGCGGGCCGGTGGATTCTGTTAACGTTATTCCCAACCCGATGACTGACTTTGCCATTGGTCGTAAATTGACGCTCAAAACGCTTATCCCGGAACGCCCGCGTTATGAGGTCATCAAGCGTACCGTCCAGCGGGGCGATTCGATCTTTGGAATCTCAAAAGAGTTTGAGATCACGCCCGATTCCTTGCTTTGGGCCAACTATGAAACCCTGAAAGATGATCCGCATTCTTTACGCCCCGGTATGGAGTTGAATATTCCGCCTACCGATGGAGTTTATTATGAGTGGCAAGATGCTGATACGCTTGAAAAAGTGGCTGCCGAGCTGAAGGCCAGTCCCGAGGACATTCTCAATTGGCCGGGGAATAAACTCGATCTGGCTGACCCCAAGATTGCGCCGGGCTCGTGGGTTATGGTTCCCGATGGTGAACGTGAGTATCAACAATGGATCGTTCCGACAATCGCTGTTGGGCGCTCTGGCACGGCTGGCGTTAGCGGCTCTGCCTGTGGCGGCGGCTCCGTTGGGTCGGGTGCGTTTGGCTGGCCGTCCGGGAATAATTTCTTGTCTGGTAATGATTACTATTCTGGTCACCTGGCGATTGATATTGCTTCTGGAGAAGGATCGCCCGTCTATGCTGCCGATAGCGGCGTGGTTACAATGGCGGCTGGCGGTTGGAATGGCGGCTACGGCAATGTAGTCCAAATCAATCACGGTAATGGCTATGTCACCCTGTATGCCCACTTAAGCGTCATCAACGTTTCGGTCTGCCAGAGCGTTGGGCGAGGCCAGACGATTGCTGCATCAGGCAACACTGGCAATAGCTTTGGCGCGCATCTACACTTTGAGGTGCGCCTGAATGGCGGTTTTGTTAATCCTTGGTTTGTTCTACCTTAAATAGGAGAGTAAATTCCCTGCAAGAGCCAAGCTTGTGGGGAATTGTTGTAAAATAATGGAATCCCGATTGCAAAAGTCCCTTGCTGGTTTGCCGCTTGGCGGCATTCGTTACCTGGAGTCAACCGGGTCGACGAATGATATTGCCCTGGCCTGGGCAGCCGAAGGCGCACCAGATTTCTCGATCGTGGTTGCAGACGAACAGACTTCCGGACGCGGACGCTTGGGGCGCAAATGGTTTACTCCTGCGGGGACAGCACTGGCGGTCAGTGTTATTTTGCGCCCTGGTGAGAGCGAGCGTGAAAACATTGCCTTTTTTTCGGGGTTAGGCGCGCTGGCTTTGGTTGACGCATTGAAAAATTTCGGGGTCAGCGCTAAAATAAAGTGGCCGAATGATGTGTTGATTGCCCGCAGAAAAACGGCGGGTATTCTTGTCGAAACAGTGTGGATGGGGTTGGACGTTGAAAGCATCATTCTCGGGATGGGAGTGAACGTTTCTCCCGCAGCTATTCCCCCTGAAACGGAACTAAACTTTCCCGCTACTTGCGTGCAGTCCGAGGCGCGGGGGCCAGTCGAACGGTTTGATCTGCTCCACGCACTGATGGTTTCTCTCGTTAAGTGGCGTCCTCGGGTGGGCACGGAGAGTTTCCTGCGAGAATGGCAGGATTCGCTGGCTTTTCGCAACGAGACCGTTCAGGTTTGGCTCGGCGAATCTGAAACCGTAAGCGGTGTACTGGAAGGCCTCGAAGCAGATGGCAGCCTGAGGTTGGATGTGAGTGGCGCAAAGCGCCTGATCCGCTTTGGAGAGATTCATTTGCGCCCGTTATGATATACTAAAATTAGATAATCTATAGGTGTAAAATGTTTGATGATTTTAGAAAAGAAAGCCAGTCTTCGCAGTTTTCCAGCGATGAAATCGAAAACATATTTGACGCAAAACCTAAGAGAGAGAGTAGGGCGCTAAGTCTCGGGTCTGGTGGTCGAATTTTTGGTCTAAAGGCTGTTCAGCGAATGATACTGTCTTTTTTATTGATTATCTTGGCTTGCTTGGGTGGGGCGATATTGCTACTTCTTTCAGGGCGCATTGTTATACTTTAATATAGTTACTCCATTTATAAAAAATGGTGTGTTCGCGGCCTAACAGTTTGGCCTTTTTTGTGTGTACCGATCTTTTTGTGAGTATTCCTTGGATAAGATTCGCGTTCTCGTTGTTGATGATCAAAATGTTGTCCGCGAGGGCCTAGTTGCGATTCTTTCATTTCAGTCTGATATTGAAGTGGTTGGGCAGGCGTCTGATGGTTTACAGGCTACCCAGATGCTGCCTCAGACCAAACCGGATGTAGTTTTGTTGGACCTGGTGATGCCAATTCAGGATGGCCTCACGACAATTCCCCAAATTAAACAACTCATGCCAGATGTTCAGATCCTGGTCCTCTCGGGTTTTGCCGAGGGCGATTTGATATTTAGCGCCATTAAGGCTGGCGCAATTGGTTATATGCTCAAGGATGCCACGCGCGATCAGTTGTTCCAGGCGATTCGTGATGTATCTCATGGGCTCGCATCTCTGCATCCTTCGATTGCATTGCGCGTGATTCGGGAAATTAATAATTCTCCACAACCAGCGCCGGCGCCGGCTACTGCTTCGCATATCCTGACGCCGCGTGAGTTGGAAACACTACGCTTGATTGGCCGCGGGCATAGTAATCAGGAAATTGCGGCTATTCTTGTGGTTAACGACCGTACGGTTGCTAAATATGTTAGCAGCATCTTATCCAAATTGCATCTTTCGAATAGAACCCAGGCGGCTTTATATGCTGTGCGCGAGGGCTTGATGGATGATTCTGAGCCCAAGGATTCAACATCTTCTGGATCACCCACTTCACCTGTGCAGCCGGACGGTCATAAACCTTGATATTTTTCAGCAGGCGGCGCTAATGGTTGTTTCTGAACAAAAAGAACAGATTGGAATATTATTTTCAGAAATCGAACAGGCCTCGCGCTGGGGGCGCCCTTCGATATTGGTTGTGGTTTGTTCTTCTGCAAAGTTACGGAAAGAGATGCAGGATTTGTTATCAAGCTCTATTGAGCCGCTTGGTCTGCAGGCGGTTGAGTATGCTGTCTCTGCCGCAACTTATGACATACCGCTGACCTTGTCGCGGCATCCCGAGCGCAAGAGATCCGTATTCTATGTGACGCGCTTGAATCGCGGAGGTGGGAACGATAATCGAAATGCGTTTCGAGCTTTGAATATGCGTCGTGAATTGTTGGTGGATTATCCGACACGTGTAGTTTTTTGGCTGACCAAGGCCGAGGCAAAGGCGCTTGCTCTTCTGGCTCCGGATTTCTGGGCATTCAGGCATGTAAGTCTTGAAGCTTAATTACGATTGAACGCTCCATAAGGTTGTGGTGCTAGCATGGTCCTTGGTATATTTTTGTCAGTAATAAGCATGGTAATATTTTTTGGAACGAGGGCTGCTGTTATCAGGCAGCCGTTTTTGATTTTATGGCGCGCTGTGATGGTGGTTTTGGTTGTTATCGTGCTTGGTGAGTTTTTGAAGAGCGCGCACCTGATTGGCAGCATTTTTGTTATTGTGAACTTATCGGCGGCGGCAACTGGTTTATCTGCCCTGGGCATTATTCTTAATATCATTCTGGGTACGAGGCGGCGCCTAGAAAACCAGCTAGCGTTGAATCTTGTGATGTTGTTCCAGATGATGATTGGCAGTTCGATTTTATTGGGGGTAAGGTTAGCCAACCCTGAGAGTATTGGTGGTGCTGCAACCGATGTAATTTATTCCGTTCTGGCCGGTGCCATTTCAGTAATTATTATTGGGGTTGTGGAGTTTATCTTTTTTGAGCGAGTGAATGCTTTTATAAAGTATTCTCCCTTGGCGGTTGTTGGAATATTTACCTCTGCATTCCTGAGCCTGGCGGCCTGGTGTCTGTACTACGTTTCATCACCGTTGATTTCGATTTTCGGTATTCTGGTAACGGTGCCCGTAGGGCTTTATGCTTATTATCGCTATTTTACAGAATCTTCTTTTGACCGCAATGCCATCATAAACTCGATGCATCTTGGTTGGATGATTTTGGATCAGAATAACCGGATCGTTGACGTAAATTCTTTTATCGAGATCATAACCGGGCAATCGGCTGAAAAGCTCAAAGGTAAGACCGTTGATGATTGGATGCTTAAAGGGAATATTTTTTTGCAGGAACAGGGTTTTTCACAGAATTCTTTTCAGGCAAGCATAAATTTCAATGGATTCACTTATGCCTTTGATGTGCGTAGTTTATCTTTGCAAGGTTCGGGAGATAATCTTGCCAGCCGTTTGCTGTTGTGGCAGGATGTAACTGAGCAGAGAAAGCTTGAGGAAGCGCGATATCGTGTCTTGGCAACCAAGATAAATTTGATGCGTTCGATCTCCAGTGCTGCCAATCATATTACAGATATTGAGATATTCCTTGAAGCGGCAATATTTCAGATCGTTTCAAGCTTTGGATGCCTGGCGGGTTTTGTTTTTGTGCGCGACTCAGATTTTATCGGTGATGACAAGGCAAGTTTTAGACTTGAGGCATCATATAGCTACGCGGATCTGTTGGACAATGACCGGGTTGTGCAGAATTTTCGAGATTATTTCGTTAACCTGTCGTCGGATACCCGCTCTTTGCAGATCCATGATTTTCAGCCCGGGTTATTTCTTGAGGCCAGTGGAGGCTCCAAGCTGCCCGGCGAACTGCTTATTTGCCCGATCATGATTGATGAACATGTACAGGGAGCGATTTGTTTGTACCGTGAAACAGGCTTGGTTTATGACGAGGATGAAGGTATTGGCCTGGAGATGATCGCGAATGAGCTCTCCATGCTGATTTATGTTGATCACCAGCGCCGTGAGGCTGTTTCTTTCTCTGAACGTAAGAAGCTTGTCAAAGATCTGCATGATACGGTTACCCAACAACTGTATGGATTGCTTTATCAGGTTGAAATTGCACAGGCACAATCAGAGTTGGGGGGCGTTGAGCATTTACCGGGCGCTCTGGATAAAATTGGCGATACGGCCCGTCAAGCCTTGAGAGAGATGCGCTTGTTTTTGCACGAACTCAGACCTGTCGATTTGCAGAACGAAGGCCTGGTTACGGCGCTGCACCACCGGCTGACTGCTGTTGAGGGTCGCGCGAATATCGAGTTGCGCTTCATCTCATCTGAGACAATTGAAATTTCTTTGCAGCAAGAACTTAATCTATATCAAATTGCCCGGGAGACTCTCAATAATGTTTTGCGACATTCTCACGCCAAGAAGGTTGTTGTAAATCTCAAGCAGAATCGTAACAATATTTGTCTTGAAATTTCTGATGATGGGGTTGGTTTTGATAAATCCAGGATAAAGAATTCAGGCGGTATGGGGGTAAAAAATATTCGGAGTTGGGCAGCGCAGATTCATGCAAAGCTTCAAATCCGTTCAGAGCCAGGCTGCGGCACAACAATAAAAGTGCTGGTTCCACGAAGCGGTTAGTTTTTGTTCTCCAATTCATGTGAATCACCATTGTCGCCTTGTCAAAAGGCGACTTTTTTGTTTTTCCTGTTTGGTATGGTCATATGTGTCAGTATGTTATTGCGTTTTTGACCGTTTGTATGGGTGAAAATGCGATGATTCTGGCGTCAGGTTTTTATTTGTGCGCCTGTTTTCTGGGTGGATATATTCTCGCATTGGTGGATTTTCTGTGGCGTGTTTTTATGGTTGCAAATGCGGTGTTCTGTGGGTGATATTTGTGTGAAGTTTCTTGGTGATGCTGCCTATTTTGTAGATGATTGTGTTGTGATATTTCGCGAAATGTAGTGAGGATATGTTGGTGATGATTCTGTGAGGTTTGTTGTCTGAACATGAGTGTTTTGTGGGTTGTAAAGATGTAGGATTATGAATGGCGTTGGTGTGTTTTTGTCATCGTTATTGCTGAGTTAGTATGGTTGATTGGTGGGCCGTATCTGCTGTATTTCGGAAGGTTTCGTGGGCATTTGTGATAACTTGCTTTGCGCGTTTTGGTAAATATTTGGCGTGTTTTTGTGGTGAATATTTACTGATATTTGTTGTTCTTCGGGGCGGTTTATGCGCTACTTGTGTCGGTATTTGTGGGGTACATATTTGTAGTTTTTGATATTTATTTGCCTATTATCATGATTGTTTTTGTGTATCTTATGGGGGCATTTTTTTCTTATTCGAGAGATGTTTTGGTTGGTTTTTGTGGATGCAATATGGGCGTTGACTCTGGGGTGAGAGACATGATTTTGCGTGCGTGTAGTGTTGAAATTGCGCCGGCAAATGAACCGTAAAGCCCAAGAAAAGGGGTTGTGCAAAGCCGCACAAATATCATTATGCGAAACAGATAACTAAGGGATAATGAGCGCGTAGCTGTTTATCATCCCTTTGAAGTGGGGTCAGAAAAGATGTTGATTGGTCGATATTTCCTTAAAGCCCAAAAAACAAATGTGTTATTCGCACCAGAAGGCTTGATCTCTGGTCAATTCTTTTTGACCCAGGGTTTTGAGCAAAATCTGTTGTTGATTAGCGGGCAGGGTTTCGAACTCCTGGTTAATGAGTTTGGGAATCTGAGTATTACAGATCCGCTTGCTCGTCTGCTGTCGCGCTTGATGCTTGGCAATGCGGTTCAAATTAGTGTTGACAGCGATTCTCTGATTTGTATCCCCGATCATTTGGCTGAGTTTGCCCAGATCAAAGAACAGGCTGTGTTGGTTGGTCAGGGGAAGTATTTTGAACTCTGGTCGCCAGTTTTTTGGCAGGAACAAGAAAATAGACTGATGGATGCCGCATTAAATTCAAACCGCTTCAATTTGTACAATATAAGTTTTGCGTAATTCGGAAAGCCAAGCACGATCAAGAGGAGCAAAAAATGACAGTAATAGGGATTGATATCTCAAAGTGGAATGGCAACTGGGATGCTCAGAAAGCCAAAGCGGCCGGTGCTCAATTTGTGTTTGTCAAATCGTCTCAGTCATGTTTTGTAGACCCACGCTTTTCTGAAAACTGGAAAAATGCGCGCGAAGCTGGCCTTTTGAGAGGCGCCTACCACTATTTGGATTACACCAAGCCAGCTCTTGACCAGGCTAAATACTTCTCCGGCCTACTTAAGGAAGATCCAGGAGAGCTGCCCGTAGTTGTTGATTTTGAGCAGCCTCGTGATGACAACAATATTAATATCCCAAAAAGTTTTTTGCGTCAGTTTGTTGAACACCTGCAATCAGATGGAAATATTCCGATCATCTACACTTCTCCATCTTTTTGGAAGACATATGGAGATTCATCTACGTATTGGTATCAATTTCCACTTTGGATTGCGAATTACACGCTGGCATCTGCACCGATTGTGCCTCCGCCGTGGCTATCCTGGGAGTTCTGGCAGTTTTCCAAAAAGGGGCCTGGTCAGTTGTTTGGAAGCGAAGCTTTAGATATTGATATAAATCGGTTCAATGGCAGTCTTGAAGAATTGTATACGCTAGCCAAACGTGAACCTAAATCGAACTTGACTGAGCGGATTGTGACCATTGAGTTACGTTTGGCGAGTATTGAAAAAATCCTGGAGCAACAATCGTTGGCGCCAGCTTCAAGCTCGTTGGATTTTCAAGCTGTGACATCTGCATTGGAGCCTGAAACGATTCAAACAGCAGTGGTTACCGGGGATCAGGTCTTGGTTCGGGTTGGACCATTTGCTGCGTTGCCATCTGTGGGGCAGTTGGCTCGCGACAGCAAGGTCGAAATCATCGAGAGCCAGGCAGAGTGGTCGAAAATAAAATCGCCGCTGGGTTGGGTTGAAAATTCTGCATTGCAAATGCCATCTGAAATAATTGATATCGAGCAGGATGATGGTGAATATATGGTTTGCCGTGCGCGGGCGCTCAATATACGGTCTGGTCCGGGGTCATCGTTTCCTATCGTTGGTTGGTTGGAAAGTGGCCAGCGGATTAAGGTTCTCGATCGCAATAGCGGCTGGGTGCAACTGGAAGCTCCTGAAGGTTGGAGCATGGAAACATATCTGAGTCCCGTTTAACCAGGAAAACTTCTGCCATGGAATTTATAACCGCAACTAATTTTGATCGTGCCTGGCTGAATTTTGAATTGGATCTCCCACTTCCTGCCGGAAAGAACGGTGAGCCCAATCCGTTTTACGTTAACCGCCCGGGTAATCCCATTTCAGATTTGACGGATGCGCTTATGGCTCCGTTTTATCGCCCGCCAAAGTTTTATTTTTCAGGCCACCGTGGTTGTGGAAAATCCACTGAATTGCTGCATATTATGGCTTCAAGCCAAATTCGTAAAAAGTATTGGCCTATTAATTTCAGTATTCGCGAAGAGGCCGACATCATCGATCTGGATTTTTTGGATATTTTATTGGCCATTGGCGGAAAAATGTACCGCGTTTACCGTCAGAGGGGCGGGGATTTACCAGAGAAATTGCTCAAGGAACTGGAAGGCTGGAAGGGCAAAGTAGAGAAGGAGATTCGGACTGTTTTGGATGGTCAGGTTAGTGGTTATGAGTTGGGTGCTTCAATAGACGCTTTCTTTTTGAATGCTGGTATGAAAATGAAGCTCGAACCGGCAACGCGTATCGAATTGCGTCAGGTCATTGAAAAGGATATTACCGGGTTGATTTCGGTGATCAATAGCATTTCATCGGCGATCTTTGAACGCGAGAAACGTATTCCGCTTGTCTTGATCGATGACCTTGATAAACCTGATTTGGAAATTGCCCGCTCGATTTTTCATGACCGTCGCGAAATAATGATGCAGCCAAATTGTGCGATCGTTTACACGGTTTCGAGTGCGCTCTTTTACAGCAAAGAGTTTGATGCAATACGCGACCAGGCAATTTTTTTGCCAAACATTAATTTACATCCGCCTTCTGAGCCCGATGGCTATGATGAAGAAGGCTACTTCACGATGCGTAACTTCATCAAATCCAGAATGTCTCTCGATTTGATCGAATCCCAGGCGGTTGAGCTGGCAATTTCTTATAGCGGCGGCGTTTTTCGAGAGATGGCCCGCATTATGCGGACGTCTCTTGGCCGGGCCAGGCGCCGGGGTGCAAGCCAGATCGCTTATGCTGACGTGGAACTTGCGGCAACTGAGATCCGCAATGAGTATCGCCGAATTCTAGATAAGAACGACCTGGTATTTTTACGCAAAGTCCATGAGCATAATCGTCTGGAATATAACGACCGTTTGAGGCCGCTTATGCAGTTGCTTGCTGTTTTGGAGTATCGGAACGGCGAAAATTGGTGTGATATTCATCCTGTACTGAGGAGGTTGATCTATGAATAGCCAGTCAAGTTCTTATCCAAACGAATCGTTGAAATTGCTGGACGATGGGGTCAAGGCCTTATTTGATGAGATGCTTTTGGCTACACAGTGGCAGAAGCCAGCTTACTTGATGGCTGTTTATCGTAAATCGGAAGAGCATATCCGTGCTATGGACGGTTTGGCGGATAAACTCTTGCGAGAAGGATATTCAGTTTGCTCTGTCGATACAACCGAAGTTGGTTTTGATACGTTTTTGCGGATGGTAAATGCAGATACAGAGCCAGAAAAGAAAGTCTATTTTATTGAGAATCTTTCGTTTGACGAGGCACAGCCGAAACAGGCATCCTGGCAGACATTTTATTTTCAACGTGACAGCATCGATATTAGATTAGCCAAAATGGTTTTTTGGTTGAACGAAGAGCAATTGGTCAGTATTGCTCTTAATATCCCCTCTTATTGGGAAAATCGTTACCAGGTTGTCGACCTGGTAACCACTGCAGCGCCACAAACCGAAGAATCGTGGGCTGATTCTTCCGAATTATCTTCACAGGCGGATGCTCAATTCAGCAATGTAATTGATTTGGCTCAAACATTGCTCAAAGAGTGTAAAGAAAATCTTAGAATCGGTATTTTGGATTGGCGTCGCGGTGAACTGGATAGCGCGTACCAATACTTGCACAATGCGGTCGATCTGGCAGATGTTCTTGGTGATGCTAGTATGCAAATCAATTGCCAGAAGGGCCTCGCGTTGGTTCTAATTGAGATGAAAAACCCGGCTGAAGCGATTGAAGCATACAACAAGATCCTTGAGCTTGATCCAGACTCGCCTTTGCCTTGGAATAACCTGGGTAATCTCTATCACAACCTGGATGACCTGCAAAAGGCGGAAGAATCCTTCCTAAATGCGCTCGCACACAATTCATCCAATGTTGTCAGCTGGGTGGGCCTGGCTGGTGTCTATGAAAAAATGAACATGCTTCAGGAAGCCCTTGACTCATATCGCCAGGCTTTGCGGCTTGTGCCAGAATTTACCCTGGCCTGGTTTCGGATTGGCGGAGTTTTGCAGGCTGTCGAGCAGCCGGAAAACGCGGTCAAGGCCTATGAGATCGTAATTCGTCAGTCTGCGAAATATATCCCGGCTTGGTTGCAATTGGCCAAGATTTTTCAGGCGCAGGGTCAATCAGACCGGGCAGTTAACACGATCCAAAAGGCGCTTGAGCATTCGCCGGATTCTTTCGATTTGTGGATGGAATTGGGAAATGTTTCTGTCAAATATAACAACCGTCTTGCCGCAGATGCCTATCGCAAAGCGCTTGCGATTGATCCTCGTCATGGGCAGGCGTATTGCAGATTGGCCCAGGTGCATGAAGAGCAGGGAAATTTGCTTGACTCCATCAGTTGCTATGAGATTGGCATGAATTTCATCGAAACGGATGTGGAGCGATCCAAAGCCTGGGATGCTTTGATGTCTGTCATGGCCAAGAAAGAAGGTTTTACCCCTGTTTCACCGGCAAGGCCAGGGATACTCGCTGATGAGAATCTGACTTATCAACCGGGGGGTATGCCTGATTTCCATGCGGCGGCTTCACTGACGAAAAAGAGCGAGCGTGGACAGGCGGATGCCGGTGAAATTAATCGCGAAAAACCGGTTGTAGGCTTTGCAAACACCAGCCGCGGTTTTTTTGCGGGAAGCGAGTTCTTTCAAATTCCTACGCAGGCAGAATCTCGCCGTGAATCTTCGAGACAGGATTTTGCGGAACTGACATTGGAAATCAATGCTCCGGCCTGGTACGCGAACAATAAGCAACTGGCCCAGGAGCTGCATCATGCACGCCAGGTGCGCCTGCCTCGTTCTCAACAAGAGCAAATCAAACTATTGACCGATGCCATGCTCGAGCAGCCGCGGGCTGATTTCTGGCAGCCTCATAAGAAAAATCGTCATCGCCTGGGCTTTTCATTCTTTCCAAAGAAGCAGGATAAAGCGCTTGCTGAAAACGCTCTCCAGGCAGACCCCGCGAAAGCGGAAGGCTCTCAATCCTTTGGCCGCACGGATAAAGGCTCTCGCGCTTGGATGCGTCAGGGAAAACACCTTCTTAAACGGGGTTTTTATGAGGATGCCATTGCTGCCTTTTCGAATGCAGTTCACGCGGAGCCTGATCTGGGGATCGCTTATATCAACATGGGAATTGCCTATTTCTTGAGCAGTAAGTACGATCGGGCTTTGGTTCAGTTTTACAAAGGTCTTGAACTTACCAACGATGCTGATGAAAAGTCACTGGCCTGGAATTATGTTGGTGACACATATCGGCGGTTACATGACAGTGACAATGCTATGAAGGCCTATCAAAAGATTTCTGAATCTAGAAAATCTGAAAATGTGCTGAGACAGCGTGCGCGGCGCGTTCTCGTCTTTGGAAATTGCTAATTATTCAAAAAGGCAGGTAACAATGTACATTCCTTCGGTTATTGGCATTTTGATCAGCCTGTTGCTTGTTTGGATGGTTACAAGTTTTGTCGTTATGTGCTGCCACGAGTGGCTTGCCGCCGGACTGCGCTGGCGCGCGAAAATGCTTGAGACCACAGTCCGAAACATGCTTTCTGATTCTGCTCTTGCAGACCAATTCTATAATCATCCCCTGATTCGCAGCCTCTATAGCGGGGAGGATGGCTCGTCAAAGCCATCTTACGTTCCTGCGAGTCAGTTTGCCCAGGCGTTGATGGATATTGTCCTTGCTGCCCCTTCGGAAGCATCGCTGATTCAACATTATCTTTACAAATTGCGCTGGGAACTGCTGCGGCTGGATAAGAAATGGCGGCTTGACGCTCAGAAACGCATCAACATCATCCTGGCGTTGACTCGGCGCGTCTTGGTATCACAGCTTGACGAAACGGCCCAGGAAGCGGCTTTGGATGAAATACGCGCAGCCTTGACCGGCCTGGGCGAGGATTACCCGGATCTGAAGGTTTCCATTGAAAGCATGATCACTACGGTCGCCATCCAGCAAAACCAGATCCGCGAGGCGATTAAATCGGCCGTTCCCGTAAACGATCAGGGCTACCCGGTTACTGTAAATCGCTATAAGGCAGGTTTGCTAGCCTTGAGCGTTACCCACCCGCGCTTGAAGCAGATCCTTGGCGCTCTCCTGAGCGAATTAAGCAATGCTGAAGTTGAAACTGAAACCGCCCAGTTCCGCGCTCGCCAAAATATCGAAGACTGGTTTAACAATAGCATGGACCGCCTGTCCGGCTGGTACCGCCGCCGGTCGCAGACAGCAGCTTATTCGCTGGCGATTGCCCTTGCCCTGCTTCTCAATATCGACTCTTTCCATCTGGCGAACACTCTTTGGCATGATTCTTATATGCGGGATGCGCTTGTTGAGACAGCCTCCCAATTGGCGCAGGCAAACCCTGATGGCGCTCTCGAGTCAGCGGAATTGGAAAACGCTTTTGCCGACTTATTTAGCGCCTACCTTCCCATAGGTTGGGTTGGGGCCCCTATGACGGTTGATTCAAGCTGTGGAGTCTCGGCGAAGGGTACTCACCGTATTGTGATCTCTGATCAATGCTATCCCTTGATTAATTTACCTGCAACCAGCGGCTTTTCAGGCTGGGCGCTAAAAATCTTCGGGATTTTGATCACGGGGATTGCGGCTGCCCAGGGCGCGCCATTCTGGTTTGACGTGCTTAAAAAGCTGATCAATATCCGCATGACCGGCGCAAACCCGATTGAACTTAAGCGGGCGGTCGGATAAATTCACCACCCAGCCAATGTTATTATTTCAGGAGGATTAAATGTCTACTATCCCGCAACATGTTACCGACTTGGTCGACTCTATGATCAAAGCCTACCCGACCGGTTTGCCAGAAGGTATTCATCTGAATATTAACTTAAGTGTTCAGCTTGGGGTTGATACCGAGCCTCAGGTGGATGTAAAAACCTCCGTAGAAGAATCTGCGCCTGTAGGCGTTACGCCTCCCGTGATTTCTGCGGGCCCATCTTACAAAGGGCAATTCCTCGGCTTGTTTCGGGTTGTTGCCCGTGATGACTCGCGGCGCATTAAGATCCGCTCTGATTTCGATATGGCTGCTCCTGAAGCAAGCGTTAAACTGACAGACAGGCAATATGCCTTCATTAGGGCGCTTAATTCGGGCCGCATGCAATACTTTGAAAATAGTGGACTTATCTTCACATCTAATAACGGCACTCAAAATATATTTTACAAGCAGTATGGCTTTGACAAACAATTGCTGGTTGTTTCGGAAATTCGCAGGGTTGGAGATACTACCATGGGCAGGGTGGTTGGTATTGGCAGCGATCCGTATTTGTCAGATCCCAAGCCTTTGGATGCAGCGGCCACCAATTACAAAAATACCCCCTGGCTGGTGCATTTGATCGACGGGGTGCAAATTTATGCACCCATCCTTACTGCAGATAGCACACCTGGCTGGATCAATATGCGAGAAGTTGAAAAAGTCAGGTAATCTTGCCCGTTGTCTTGTTTGGATAATAAAAATCCCGGCTCAGTTTAGAGCCGGGATTTTTGATTTTTTCTTACAACAAGTCGGGTTGCGCTTCGATTGTCTCGCCGTTTTCGTTGATCTCGGCTCCCGCTTTTTGCAGGTCGGCCGCGGCGATGCGCGCCAGGGCTGCGACAGAGTCGTTGCTCTGCAGGCGGATCACGTGCACACCGCGCGTAGCCCGTCCGGCAGTTTTTATCTGCCTTACCTTGAGTCGCAAGATGATGCCATTGGCCGAGATGACGGTTACATCATCTTCTTCCTGTACCACACGGGCTGTAACGATGTTGCCTGTGATCTCCAGCGCCTTTTGATCAATGGTGGCGATACCGCTGGTAGCTCTTCCTTTTGCTGAATATTGGTCCAGGGGAGTTTGTTTGCCATATCCAGCTTTCGTGATGATCAGCAAGGAACCATCCGGCTCCACGACTTCCATGCTGGTGACCTTGTCCCCACTCCTCAAGCGGATTCCGAGAACTCCGGCAGCGCCGCGGCCCATGGCGCGCACTTCAGTTTCGGCACAACGCAGGGCCTGACCCTTTGTTGTAACGATCAGGATTTCATCCTTGCCGCTGGTCATGCGGGCCCAGCCTAATTCGTCGCCGTTTTCAAGGGTCATGGCGATCAAGCCGGAAGGGCGAACGGCCGCAAATTCTTCCATATTGACGCGCTTGATTCTTCCTTTGGCGGTCATTAATGTGCAGTAACTGTGGGCGCTGAAATCCGGTACCGCTATCGCGGCCGTGATCCGCTCCCCTGGGTCGAGCGCCAGCACATTGTAGATGGAGATGCCTTTTCCGGTTCGGTCAGCATCCGGAATTTGGTAAACCTTTTCGCTGTAAACTTTACCCTTATCCGAGAAGAAAAGCACCGTGTGCAGGGTTCGCCCTGGTAGCATGAACAGAACTTCGTCTTCATCTTTGGTGGTGTGGCCTGTTACGCCGCGTCCGCCAATGCCCTGGGATTTATATACTGCGGATGTGGTGCGTTTGATATATCCGCGCTGGGTCAGGGTGATCAGGACTGCTTCATCTTGAATTAAATCTTCGTCGTGTAGATGTTCCTTGGCGTCCATCGCGATTTTTGTGCGACGCTCGTCACCGTACTTTTCAGCAATTTCGCGGGTGTCATCTCTGATCAGCCCCAGGATTTTTGCCGGATTCGCGAGCAAATCCTCAAGGTAGGCGATTTGCTCCTTGATTTGCTTGGCTTCTTCTTCAATTTTCCAGCGTTCCAGGGCTGCCAGGCGGCGTAATTGCAGATCGAGAATGGCCTGGGCCTGGATTTCGCTCAGGCTAAAGCGGCTCATCAGGCTTTCGCGAGCGGCTTCGGCGTCGGGGGCTTCCTTAATGGTTTGGATGACGGCGTCGATATTTGCCAGGGCGATCAGATAGCCATCCAAAATGTGAGCGCGAGAGCGGGCCTTATCCAATTCATATTGGGTGCGGCGGGTGATGACCTCAACGCGATGTTCGATAAAAAGGTGGAGCGCGCGTTTCAGGGTCAGCAGGCGTGGCTCTCCGTTGACCAGGGCCAGCATCTGTACACCAAAGGTCGATTGCAGGGCAGTGTATTTGTAGAGCTGGTTGAGCACTTTTTTGGGTTGTGCGCCGCGTTTTAGCTCGATGACGATGCCCATGCCGCGCTGATCGCTTTCATCGCGCAGGTCAGAAATTTGATCCAACTTGTCTTCGCGGACGAGTTCGGCGATTCTCTCGATCAGGGTCGATTTATTAACCTGGTAGGGGATTTCAGTGATGGTGATATGATGCCGCCCGTTTTTTGTTTCTTCGATGTGGGCCACGCCGCGCAGGACGATCCGTCCTTTGCCGGTCGTGTAGGCAGAGTTGATGCCTTCTTTGCCGACGATCATGCCGCCGGTAGGGAAATCCGGTCCGGGAACGTGCGCCATTAACTCTTCAGCGGTAATATCTTCCAGGTTGTCATAGTTCTCGATCATAAAATCGATGGCGCTGGCGATCTCGCGCAAGTTGTGCGGCGGGATATTGGTTGCCATACCGACTGCGATACCCGTCGAGCCATTCAGCAGCAGGTTGGGCAGGCGCGAGGGCAGAACGAGCGGTTCTTTTAATGAGTCATCGAAGTTTGGTCCAAAGTTAACGGTATTTTTCTCGATATCGGCCAACATCTCGTCGGCCATCTTGGTCAGGCGGGCTTCGGTGTAACGCATGGCTGCAGGGGCATCGCCATCGACCGAACCGAAGTTACCCTGCCCATCGACCAGCATGTAACGCAGGGAGAAATCTTGCGCCATACGGGCCATTGCTTCGTATACAGCGGAATCGCCGTGCGGGTGGTATTTACCAAGCACTTCACCGACGATACGAGCTGATTTTTTGTGAGCGCCAGTAGAGCGGATACCCATATCGTGCATGGCAAATAAAATGCGGCGGTGGACGGGCTTTAGCCCATCGCGGGCATCGGGCAGGGCGCGGGCTACGATAACGCTCATGGCGTAATCAATAAAGGCGTCGCGCATTTGAGCATCAATGTCTACTTGTTGAATCTGACCAATTTCCATAAAAATCCTCTTTCAAGCCACAGAGACACCGAAAGCACCGAGAAATCATCCCTGCGCAGCCTGTGTCTCTGTGGCGAAGTATCACGAATCGCAACTTTCTAATTATACCAAAAACGCTTGTCAAAAGCGGGGGGGATGTGTATAATCTAACGGCTCCGGGGCGTGGCTCAGACCGGTAGAGCGCACGGTTCGGGTCCGTGAGGCCCCCGGTTCAAATCCGGGCGCCCCGACAGAAATTCTCTCGCTTTTACCCGTAGAGCGAGAAAGCAGGTTCACAAAAGTTACACACTTTTGTGAACCTGTTCTTTTTGATTAATAGGCAGATTTGAACTCAAGGGGTGGCAGAAAGCAGTTAACAAATTTATGTAGTCAATATATCTTGCAGAAGGTAAAATATTGGTGACATATAGATAAAAAGAAAGTGACTGAGTTTCAAGGTTTACCGCGCTACAATTTACCCATATAAATTTCACAAATCGGAATATTTCGAGGTAGCTTTATGGGAAATACGGAAACTTTAAATAACGTGGCTGAATTTACAGCCGCGGACTTTACCGGCAACCCGGAAGAGTTAATTCCCCTCTTGCAATACTACCAAAAAACTTATGGCTATATTTCCCCGCAAGGAGCGGAGCAAATAGCGCTATTCCTGGGGATTTCCCCTGCCAGGGTTTTCACTGTGGCTTCCTTTTTCGCGCAATTCCGTTTTAATAAGCCAGGTGAAAACCATGTTCGCGTTTGTCTTGGCACCGCCTGTCACGTTCAGGGCGGGAGTGAGCTTTCAGATGAGGTTCAGGAGCATTTACAGATCCGCCCCGGGGAAACCAGGTCTGATGGACAGTTTGACTTCGAAGAAGTAGCCTGCCTGGGGTGTTGCGCTCAGGCGGCGGTGGTGCAGGTGAACGATAAGATTTATGCAAAGATGTCTCGCAGTAAGTTGCGTAAAGTACTGGAGGCCTATGGCCGGGCTTGAGCAGGTTCGTCGCGAGGCTGAGAAGCGTTGGCTGGCGCGCACTGGAGGCGACCAGCCGGTAATCTATATTGGTACGGCTTCCTGCGGCCGGGCAGCTGGCGCGCTTGAGACGCTGGATGCGATCAAAGATACACTTCGCGAGCTGGGAAAAGATGCCAAAATTGTTGAAGTTGGCTGTATCGGGCCTTGCTATCTCGAGCCTCTGATGGATGTGGCTTTGCCCGGGATGCCGCGCATTTCTTATGCGAATGTCAACCCTGCCAAGGCCAGGAAAATTCTCACATCTTGCCTGGTGCAAGGTGATTTTCTTCCTGCTCAGGCGAAAGGGCATTTTGGAAATGCCGAATATACGGAGCAGAGCGGCATTCCTCGCTTCTTTGACCTGCCCATGCTTAAGCCGCAGGTGCGCATTATTCTAAAAAACTGCGGATTGATCGACCCTGAAGATTTTGATGCGGCGCTTTCAGCCGGAGCCTATCGCGGGTTCGAGCGGGCACTGTCCATCTCGCCGGACGGGGTCATTAACGAAGTCAAAGAAGCCGGATTGCGCGGACGCGGTGGTGCGGGGTTCCCCACCTATCGAAAGTGGGAACTGACCCGCGCCTCAGCAGGAAAACCCAAATATGTGGTTTGCAACGCTGATGAGGGTGACCCTGGCGCCTTCATGAACCGTTCGTTGCTCGAAGGCGACCCTCATGCTGTCCTCGAGGGGATGCTGATCAGCGGTTATGCCATCGGCGCCAGCGAGGGGATCATCTATGTGCGCGCTGAATATCCCCTGGCTGTTGAACGTCTGCGTTTGGCGATAGGACAAATCCGCTCAGCCGGACTGTTGGGTGATGATATTCTCGGATCTGGCTTTGGTTTCAATATTCGCATTCAGGAGGGTGCGGGCGCATTTGTCTGCGGGGAAGAGACTGCACTGCTCGCCTCGCTCGAAGGCCAGCGCGGTACACCCACACCCAGGCCGCCTTTCCCAGCGGATCGGGGCTACCGGGGCAAGCCAACGCTGATCAACAACACCGAATCTTTTGGCGCTGTCCCGGCCATCCTGCGGGAGGGCGGCGCCTGGTTCCACCAATTTGGCACTCCGTCCAACCCCGGTACCAAAACCTTCTCGCTTGTCGGCAAGGTGCGTCACACCGGTTTGATCGAGATACCGCTGGGGATGACGCTGCGGCAGGTGGTCGAGGAGATTGGTGGGGGAACGGAACTGCCCTTCAAGGCCATCCAGACGGGTGGCCCGCTGGGCGGCTGTTTGCCAGCTTCGTTGCTTGATACTCCAATTACCTACGAAACGATGCGGGACCGGGGCTCGATCATGGGTTCGGGCGGTTTGATTGTTATGGATGAAAGCAGTTGTATCGTTGATATGGCGCGCTTCTTCATCAACTTCGCACGTTCAGAATCCTGCGGTAAGTGCACTCCTTGTCGGATTGGTACCCGCATCCTGAGCGATACGCTCGTGCGCATCACGCGAGGCGAGGGCGAACCTGAAGATATCGAAGTGATGCGCCGCGCTTCCATTACGATGGTCAAGGCATCCCTGTGTGGTCTGGGACAGGCCGCAGCCAACCCGGTGCTCAGCAGCCTGAATTATTTTGCCGCTGAGTATGAGGCGCATATTGAGCAACAACGCTGTCTGGCAGCGACCTGCACCGAGCTGTTTGAGTACTCCATTTTGGCCGAGCGCTGCACGGGTTGCGGCGTGTGTGTCAGAGTGTGCGGGGTTGACGCAATCCATGGAGAACGTAAACAGGCGCACACCATCGATACCGTGGCCTGTGTAAAATGTAAAGCCTGCGTGCAAGCCTGTTCCTTCCATGCCATCATCGGGGTGCCTTTGAATACCCAGGCGGACACCAATCTGAGCAAGGAGGCGATGGTTTGAGCATGAAGCTGACCATTAATGGCAGGGAACTGAATGGTAAACCAGGGCAGACCGTGCTCCAGGTGGCTCGCGAGAACGATATCTTTATCCCCACCTTGTGTGATTATCCCGGGTTGCCTCCGCACGGCAGTTGTCGATTGTGTGTTGTCGAAGTGGCAGGGCGCTCCAATACCCCCACCGCCTGTACTACGTTGGCGGAAGATGGCATGGCAATCGAGACCGATACGCCCCAGGTTCGCGAGTTGCGTTCCGAGCTTTTGCGCATGCTGCTCGCTGAACATCCGACAGCTTGCCTGTTCTGCCCTGAAGGCTTGCTTTGCCAGGAAAGCATGGTCACGCTGCGCAAAACCGGTGTGACAACCGGTTGCCGTACCTGTCCGGCAGATAAGCAATGCGAGCTTCAGGAGATGGTTGAGCGTAGCGGCCTGCAAGGTGTAGCTTACCCGGTACGTTACCGCGCCCTGCGGGTGGAAAAGGAAGATCCCTTTTTCGATCGTGACTATAACCTGTGCGTGCTATGCGGACGCTGTATTCGGGTTTGTGAATCGCTTCATTTCACCAATATTCCCACGTACGTTCAGCGCGGCGACGAGACTCGGGTGGGAACAAGTTTTGGGCAGACGCATCTTGCCGCGGGTTGTAGTTTCTGTGGCGCATGCGTTGATGCCTGCCCAACCGGGGCGCTCTGGGAAAAAGCGCGCAAGTGGGATAACAAGCCGGTGGACGGACCGCTTTCCACCTGCCCCTTCTGTTCCTTGGGCTGTGAGCTGCGCCTGTTGACAACCAAGAGCGGTGATGCGATCATTGGCAGCCAGCCGGCTGAGGTAGGCGGGATGCTATGCGTAAAGGGCCGCTTCGGTCTGACCGAGGTGCTTAATCACCCGGCGCGACTGAAAGGCGTGTTGAGCATCGACCAGGGACATTCCATGCGCAGCGATTGGGAAGGTGCTGTTTCCCACGTAGCAGACAAGCTGGCAAATTGCAGCGCGAATGATTTTGCCCTGGTTGTTTCTGCAAGCTGCTCCAACGAAGAATTATACGTGGCGGATAAGTTTGCCCGCGAAGTCATGGGCACAACCCCGATCCTGGGCGCGGCGGCACGCTATGGCGCAGGCTTGGGCGCGGTAAGCCGGCTGCTGGCTGTGTCCAAGCCGCTGGATGTTATGGAACAAGCAGATCTTATTTTCTGCCTCGGTCTGGATGCAAGTTATGCCCAGTCTGTGGTTGAGCCCTATTTGAAACGTGCCAAGGCGCGCGGTGCAGAACTGATCACATTGAATGCTACAGAGCATGTGCCGGGAAGATTTGCTTCCATCTGGCTTAGGCCAGCTGCTGGCAAAGAGCAGGAAATGCTTGAAGAACTGATTCAGGGCCGGGCGGATGGGCCGGTTGGAGAGGTTGGTCGCCTTCTTAGCTCAACTAACGGAGCATTGTTGCTGGTCGGACCGGATTTCCTTTCGCGCATGCCGGATGCGATCGAGCGTCTGCACGCTGCCAGCGGCGCGGACCTGGTTGCGATCCCGGCGGAAGGCAACCTGGGCGGCGCTTTGCGGCTGGGTTTGGGGGCCGCGTCGAACAGTGTCACCCCACAAGTTCTTTATCTGGTTGGCGCGCCGATCCCCGAGGCACTGGCCGGGGATACATTCATCCTGTACCAGAACACCCATGCGCCATCGGATACCCCGCAGGATGGGATTTTGCTGCCGATGGCGGCGTTCGGCGAAACGGAAGGCAGCTTGTTGGATCAAAGCGGTGTGCAGAAGCATTTTACTGCCGCCGTTGTGCCAGCCGGAGAATCCCTGCCCGGCTGGGAGATCATCTGCCGTATCGCGCGGGCAATGGGAAAGCCGGGCTTCAATTTTACTTCTGCGGCGGAGATTGCCAGCGAAATGGCTGGTGCTCCTGCCAGACTTATTCGGGATGTCGAGCTGCCGACCTGGTTGAAAGCGCCGGGAGAGCATGGTTTTCTCGGCAGCGAGCTTTCGCAATGGGTGGCGGGTTTGGGTGCGCTGGAAAGTGCTCAGCGAGAGGAGAAACAAGGTGTTCTTGCTGATTGAAAACAAAATGATCGTGCCGAACATGTATCAGGCTGTGATTTCTGCACCGGAAATCGCTGCAGCAGCCCAGCCGGGACAGTTTGTTATTATCCGCCCTACTGAAGAAAGTGAGCGCATTCCTCTGTCTCTTTCGGATTGGGATGCTGCCCGCGGGACAGTCAGCGTGGTCTATATGATTGTCGGAAAGACCACCGGTCAACTCGCCGCACTTGGCGCTGGTGCGAACGTGGCAACGGTGGCCGGGCCGCTTGGTAACCCGATGGAGATGGGCCATTTTGGGCACGTGGCCTGCGTTGGCGGCTGTTATGGTATTGCCAGCATTTACCCGGTTGCGCGCCAACTGAAGGCCTTGGGGAACCGTGTGAGCATCATTGTTGAGGCGCGCAGTTCTTACCTGTTGTTCTGGCAGCAAAAGCTCAAGAGCGTTTGCGATGAGCTGGTGGTTATCACCCGGGATGGCTCGAAAGGGCTGACGGGTCACATCAATAGCCTGCCGGCAATTTTTGCGAAATTGCCGTTGCCTGTTGACCGGGCCATCATCAACGGTTGCAATTATCTGATGATGCGCGGTTCAGAAGAAACCCGGCCTTTGGGCATCCGCACCATCGTCAGCCTGAATACGCTCATGATTGACGGAACCGGGATGTGCGGCGTGTGCCGCTGTACAGTGGGCGGGGCAACCAAATTTGCCTGCGTGGACGGTCCGCACTTCGACGGGCACGAGGTGAACTGGGACGAGGTCACCCGTCGTCGCCAGGCTTACCTGCGCGAAGAATTGCAACCCCTGCGCTCGAGCGCAGGAGAAGTTGTAAACATGGAACAGGGATGACTGGATATCAGAATATGACAGATCAGCCAGAAAAAACGGACAGGATCCCACGAAAACTGGATTTAAATCGCCGTGAGATGCCCAAGCAGGAAGCGGAAGTGCGAAGTGTCAACTTTGACGAAGTCGCGCTTGGCTATTCTGAAGCAACGGCAATTGAAGAGGCGAATCGCTGCTTGCTGTGTAAAAAGCCCGGCTGTGTTGGTAATTGCCCGGTCAATATTGCCATCCCAGATTTCATCCGGGCTATTGCGGAAGGCGACTTTAATCGTGGCGTACAAATTCTTAAGCAAAAGAACTCCCTGCCTTCAGTATGCGGACGGGTTTGCCCGCAGGAAGAGCAGTGTGAAAGCGAGTGCGTTTTAACCAAACGCAAAGGCGAAATTGCCATTGGACGCCTGGAGCGCTTTCTCGGCGATTGGGAAGCGGCCCAGGAGGGCGCTGCCCTGCCCGAAATTTCTCCTTCGACGGGCCGCAAGGTGGCGATTGTCGGGGGTGGCCCGGCAGGCTTGACCGCTGCGGCCGACCTGGCAAAGCTTGGCCATAGTGTAATCATCTACGAAGCGTTGCATAAGATGGGCGGGGTGCTTTCTTACGGCATTCCCGAGTTTCGGTTGCCTAAAAAAATTGTTGACCGCGAAGTGAACTATCTGCGCCGGCTAGGGGTTGAGATGCGCACGGATTATGTTATTGGCAAAACCCGCTCGGTCGACAGCCTGCTCGAATCGTTCGATGCGGTTTTTGTCGCTACTGGCGCCGGTCTGCCCTGGTTCATGGAGATGCCGGGCAATAATCTCAACGGCGTTTATTCGGCCAATGAATATCTGACTAGAATCAATCTGATGAAGGGTTATGATTTTCCAAATTCAACCACGCCTGTTAAGCCGCATCGCAATGTGGCTGTGTTGGGTGGCGGCAACGTGGCCATGGATTGCGCGCGGACGGCGTTGCGCCTGGGCGCGCAAGTTTCAATCCTTTACCGCCGCTCGCGCGACGAACTGCCGGCGCGGCTCGAAGAAGTGGAAAACGCGGAAGAAGAAGGTGTCAAATTCCGCTTCCTGACGCTGCCGATGCGCGCTATCGGCGATGAGAATTTCTGTGTAACCGGGTTGGAGTGCGTTCGTATGGAGTTGGGTGAGCCGGATGCTTCAGGGCGGCGCAGTCCGGTCAAAGTCCCTGACTCTGAATTTATCCTGGATTTCGACTGTGTCATTCATGCCATTGGTAACAGCCCAAATCCGCTTATCGCTGCGACTACCCCGGAATTGGATATCAGCAAGAAGGGCACCATCATCGTCGACACGCAGACCGGGAGAACATCGAAGGAACGTGTTTGGGCTGGTGGAGATGTTGCCAGCGGCGCGGCAACCGTAATCAACGCAATGGGAGCCGGGCAGCGCGCCGCAAGATCGATCCACGCTTATTTGTGTGAACCTGGCCCGTGGAAGAATTCAACTGAATAAAAATGGCTTTACCGTGATATGCTTGAAATATCAAAGGAAGGTTTATTATGAAAGTTTACGTAATCACCAAGAAATGTTGTCAATGTGGGTCTTGTGCAGCTTTCTGTGAAAATAAAGCAATTGAATGGCTCGATCGCGAATACGCTATCGACCAGGAGCTTTGTGATGGCTGCGGAACCTGTCTGGAATATTGTCCGATTGACGATGCGATTGTAGAAAAGGTTTCTGAACCGGCTTGATTCTCAAGGTGCCTGGTTGGGTTTTCTCTTCTTCCTGCCAGGCCAACGATAATCTGGCCATTTTGCCTTCCCCAGGAACAGTATTTGGGTTGTTACCAGTTACTTGCTGGTGGAATAGCCATTTATTCCGTTTATGAGTTGCGTCGACAATGGCATTGCGTACTACCTGAGCGCATTCGATATTTGCCACACGCGTTTTGTGTGCAATGATTTCTGACATAGTGAATACCCTGGTGTATTAGAATTTCTCTTGAAGGATGATTTGTTTTGAGATGAGACAGCCCCGGCTGAGCGCAAGGGCTGTTTTTGATTCTTAGGGTGTGCTGCCTAATGGAAAAACTTTTGTGCGGGGCTGTCCTAAATTTCGCACACTCTTGTCTGAAAGTTTAATTTATCTTTACATTGGACTGTTAAGATGGGTTCAAGGTTGCAAGCAAGCAACCCTCAAACTCGAAAACAAACCTTTTAAGGAGAAAAACATGTTAAACAAAATTTTGATTGGGATTTTTGTTGCCGCATTGGTGGTCACTATCGGCGTTGCATCTTATAACATTGTTGATGTGCAGGCGGCAGGCGGGGTTTCGGCCCCGGCGGGCGGGAACGGGATTGGTGGCAATGGCTCCGGTAATAGTTCACCTGTAGGAACTGGCGTTAGCGTGCTCAATATCCCTGCGGCGGATTTAAGTGCTGATGAAGCTGCCGCGCTGCTCTTCATGCGCGAGGAAGAAAAACTGGCTCGCGATGTCTACACCAAGCTGTATGAAGTCTGGGGATTACCGACTTTCCAGAACATTGCTTCGAGCGAACAGATGCATATGGATGAAATTGCTCTACTTCTGGTCCGTTACAACCTGAACGATCCCGCGCAGGCTCCCGGTGTGTTCACTGATGCCAAATTGCAAGATCTGTACAATGCGCTCGTGGCACAGGGCAGCCAGTCTATGGCAGAAGCGCTCAAAGTTGGCGGTGCTATCGAGGAAATCGATATCCAGGATTTGCAAACCCGCCTTGCCAAAACCGATAATGCTGATATTCAGCAGGTTTACAACAATCTGATGAACGGTTCGTACAATCACCTTCGTGCTTTCGCCAGGGCCTATACCAACCAGGCTGGTTCCCAATATGCGGCTCAGTACCTCGGCAATGATGCCTTGAATACGATTTTGAGCGGCACAACCGGAAACAGCAACACCGGCAACAATGGCCAGGCTAATCCTTTGGGCGAAAGCGCTGGTCGCCCAACCTGGGCAGGTGGCAACAATCGAGGCAATCATTAGGTTTTGTCTTGGATCAAAAAACTGCGCCATATCATCGGCGCAGTTTTGCTTTAAATCTATCTTGGTGAACTGTTCGATATTCTTGTTTTGTGGGATCAGCGATGAAATCAATCTTGCTATGTTATGTATGCGGATCAGGGTGTTCTTGCAAGCAGATACCCTGCCATTGCCATGGCAATCGTCAATAATACTGGCGCAACGCGATGGATGGTAAGCATGAGTGTATAGTCCAGTTTTCCGGCGCTCATCAACGCCCCGCTGGCGAATAGGACGAGCGTGCAAATTGCAGCCAGAATAAGGAATACAACTACAAGTGATATGGGATTGGCCACTGTGATCATTTTGAAGAGCTGAGAGATGGCAACAATAACTGCGCCCAGTGCAACCAGCTTGTGGATGTTGAAGAGAATGCCGTTGTAGGGCTTGCCTAGATGGCTCAACCAGAAACCAAAGGCCACAGTTAACACAAAAAGAATGCCTAGAATGGTAAATTTCGAAAAAATATCCATAAAAACTCCTTTCTATGCGGCAATATCGGCAAAGTATGTTTTTCCTGTGTTCTATGCTGACCCTGATCGTTTCAAGGCCGGTTTTCGGCCAAACTTTAGCAGCAGGTAGACGCCCGCACCCAGCGCGAGCCCACCCATCACAAACCCGCTGAAGTCTGAAATGAACTGGCTGATCAGTTCCCACTGACTTCCGAAAGCATAGCCCAGACCGCCGTAGAGCGCAACCCAGACCAGTTCACCTAAAAAATCGAACAGGATAAATTTTCTGAAAGGGTAGCGGTTGCTGCCCGCGATCAAGGTGACTGGGAAGGCCAGGGCGGTCAAGAGCCAGCGTGTTAGAAAAATCGCCCAAGCACCACGGCGTGAAAAAAGGTTGTGTGCGCTTTTCCAGGCAGCAGTTTGCCCAAAGCGGGCCTGGATGTGTGCACTGGCAAAATAGCCGATACCATACAGCAGGGTGTCGCCGCTGATGGTACCGAGATAGCCCAGCAGGGGAGTGGATGTCACATCCAGCAAGCTCTGACGAATAAACGCGCCTGAAGCGACCACGATCAGCGTGCCGGGTAAGGGAAGACCCAGTCCGCCCAAAAAGAGCAATCCACCCACCATTGGCGCGCCATAAGATGCAATCCAACTCAGCACAAGCGAGCTTAGATCAACTTCGCTCATGGCTTCTCCGGCTTGAGTCCCCGCGCGTCGACGATTTCTTGAACTGCAGTGATCAAAGCTTTCGTCCCACCGGGGTAATTCACTTCATCGCTCAGGAAACCAAGCGGCTTGTGGGCATTTCCTTCCAGTGGAAGATTTAGCACCTGCAGGATGTCTTCTGCTGGGATGCCTGTGCTATTGGCGATGTACTGCACGGTCATCCATTCTTCAACGCGTTGCTCAAGCAACCCAGTGAAAACTGGGTTGGCGCGATAAGTCAGGATTGCATCGTGGATGGTTTTCATCAGCACTGGTTGGCCATTCTCTTTTCCGTATCCCAATTGCTGGTTCAAGCGGTTTAGCGCGATCATGCTGGTTTCTTTTCTGGGTTTAATGCCTGCCGCGTTAAATAGATATTGCTGTGGTATGGCATAAGCTACCGCGATATAGCGTATGCTCATCCAGGGTCGTAATAGGTCAGGTGACACGTTTCCGGAAGCAAAATTATGCTCCGCAGCGTATTGAACTTCTTTATAGAAATCAAACATCCCTTTGGCTTTGGGAACCATGATTGCAATGCCAACCAAGATCAGTGCCAGTGCCAGCCATTGGATGGGGGTCAGCCTCGAAATAAGATTTTTCATGTTTTCCTCGCTCAATATTCGAAGTAAGTTTACCTGTTTTCCAAAATACGGTGCGACTCAAAACTTCACGGCCATCTATTTCAAATGGCCGTGAAGTTTACAGATGTATAACAGTTGAATATTCTAACCAAACTTGCAGCGAATTTAACCTGTTAATCGGCGTGTTGAATTGCCCTTCAGCAGAAATGTCAGGGCAAACCCGGCGATGAACCCGCCGATGTGTGCCATGTAAGCCACGCCGCCCGTGTCTGCTGTGTCGGCGATGGAACCGATCCCGCTAAAAAACTGCAGAACGATCCAGAGCCCAATAACGATGACGGCTGAGACCGGGGTGACAACCCTGCCGATCAATACCCGAACCTTTTGTTGTGGGAACATCAAGATGTAAGCACCCAGCACTCCGGCGATCGCTCCGGATGCGCCCAGGTTTGGTATGGTTGAGTCCAGGTTGAAAGCCATTTGGGCAAAAGTCGCTGCCAGCCCGCACAGCAGGTAGAAAATCGCGAACAGAGCGTGCCCGAAGCGGTCTTCGACATTGTCCCCAAAGATCCACAGGTAGAGCATATTGCCTCCCAGGTGGACCCATCCGGCGTGCATGAACATGGATGTGAAGAGCGTAGCGAAGTCGCCGATTGGGTCGGCGAGGAAGCGGCTTGGGACAAAGGCCCATTGAACGATAAACGCATCGCTCGCGCTCAATTCCACAAAGAAGAACAGCGCATTTAGGGCGATCAAAGCATAAGTAACCACCGGGATCGTTCTGCGCGTACTATTATCATCGCCGATTGGGAACATAAATAACCTCCTTGAAAACTTCTAAATCAGGAAACGTTCGCGAACTTTGGCCACGATCTGGCGATCTGTCATTTTGTCCACGGTTTCAATGGCAAGGATGCGCGCCGAGAGCCCTTCGTGCTCAATGCGTTTTTCCAACTCGCCTTTTGCCTCACCCGGACCGAAAATCAAAACCGCATCTGCCGAGCGGATGTGGGTAATCACTTCACTATAAAATTTGTTGAGTTGTTCAGTGAATTTATTATCCAGTTGATCATCTCCCTGCTGATATTGGGAACTGAAAGGAGATCTGGTGTTTGATGTTCCTCGAAAGCTTACACGCTTTCCCACTCCCGATTCGATTTTTTGAATATCTTCCCCTTCTTTTGTGATGCTTACAATTACAGCCTTGCGATGGTCGATCCACAATCCGGCTTGTTTATTCATGAAATTTCTCCTGAATGGTATGAATTGTTTCCCGCCTTCATAATAGTCATCAACTGGCGTTCTGCAGCGCAAACTCCCAGTTGATCAGCTTGTCGAGAACTGCATTAACATAATCGACGCGCCGATTTTGGTAATCGAGGTAGTATGCATGCTCCCAGACATCGATGGTAAGAATTGGCGTGAAGCCCATCGTCATTGGGATGTCAGCATTGGCGGTCTTGACCACTTTGAGTACGCCGCCTTCGATGACAAGCCAGGCCCAGCCGCTTCCGAACTGTGAAACAGCTGCGCTGGCAAGCTCTTTTTTGCAGGCATCGACGCTGCCAAAAGCCGCCTCGATTTTTTGCTTGAGCTCCGCGGGTGGTTCGCCGCCGCCATTCGGTTTTATGCTGTTCCAATAGAAGGTGTGATTCCAGGTTTGGGCTGCGTTGTTGAAGATAGCGGTTTTTTCAGGCTTTCCTGCAGTGCTGGTGATAATCTTTTCCAATGGAAGATTGGCATATTCTGTGCCCGCGATCAGTTTGCCCAGGTTGTCCACATAGCCTTTATGGTGTTTTCCGTAGTGAAAGCTCAGTGTTTTGGCCGTGATGATCGGCTCCAGTGCATCTTCGGCATAGGGTAGCGTTGCCAGCATATGGGGTGATGTTGCCCCAGGTGCGGTTGACGAATTGCCTGTGTTTATGTTGCTCATATCAGCCTCCTTACTGTTTTATATGTGGCAGGTGAAAGACTTTTTGCCTCCAGGCCTGCCATGTTGGATACGAACGCGAGAGTCGCGTATCAAAGCTTGGATGAACTGACTTTTTTGAAATCGATAAATCCACGTTCGATATTGGTGTCTATTAATTGTACGCTCACTTGTTCTCCAACGTCCATTCCTTCAAAGCCCTGAACAACCTTGCCTTCGACCGGAACGCTGAGAAGCCGGACCCAGGTGCCTTTTTCGGAAGCGCCAGTAACGATTGCATCGAACTTCTCACCAATTCTGGATTCAAGCAGCAGCGCCGCTGCCGACTTTTCCACCTGGCGCTCGACTTTATTTACCGCGTCTTCAGTTTTGGTGCAATGAGCGGCAAGATCATCCAGTTCATCTTTGCTGTAGGGGGCAGGTTTTGCATCCAGGGCGGCTTTCAACAATCGCTGTGTCAGCAGATCGGGGTAGCGGCGGTTGGGGGCTGTCGAGTGCGCATAGTCTTTGACGGCCAGCCCAAAGTGCCCTGGCGCATCTCCGCCCGGAATCTCCGCTGCATATTCACCGGCACCCAAAAGTTTGACCACAGCCAGTGAGAGATCAGGAAAGCGCAGAGGGTTGGCAGCTTTTTGCTGAACGAGAAACTCATCCAGCGCTTTTGAATCTGGCTCGGCAGGGAGTGTGTAGTTGTTGCTTCGGGCGATCTCAACGATTCGTTCCCATCTTTTGGGGGTGCGCACCACTCGCCGGATTGAGGGAAAGCCGCGGGCCGAGAGAAAGCGGGCCGTGATACCGTTGGCCGCGATCATGAAATCTTCAATGATCTGTTTTGCGCTATTCTTTTCGTCTGCATCGAGGGAATAGAGTTGATCGCCATCAAAGACCAGTTTGGCCTCGATGGTTTCAAGGCTTAGTGCCCCGTTAATGTGCCGTAATTTTTTCAGCCTTTGGGCCGCCTGGTCTTGCAATTGTAAAATCTCGGCCAGCCCAGGCACTTCGGCCATCTCATCGGGCATCTCGCCTTTTTTGTCCAGCCAGGCAGCGACGCTGTTGTAGGCCAGTTTGGCGTGATTGCGCACCCAGGCTCTGTAAATTTTTGAATCTTGCAGCGTACCCTGTTCATCCACCACCATTTCAACGATGACGGCAAGGCGGTCCTGGTCGAAATTGAGGGATGTAATATCGGTGGAAATTTCTTCCGGCAGCATCGGGAATATCTGTGCTGCGGTATAGGCCGAGGTGGTGTTGTGGCGCGCGTGCTTATCGAGCTCAGAATCATTCTTTACGAACGTGTCCACGTCGGCAATCGCAACGAGGATTTTGATCCTGCCGTCAGGCAGCGCTTCGGCAAAGGTTAGCTGGTCCAAGTCGCGCGAATCATCATTGTCAAGAGAAGCCCAGAGCAAGTTGCACTTATCGCGGACGGTGCTTTCATCGCCCGGCGCAGAAAGTCTCAGCCGTTTTAATTCGGCGATCACAGCACCGGAAAAATCAGGGAGCAAGCCTCGTTCGAGCATGGCTTGACGGGCGATCTTCTGTAAAATGGCGCGATGGTTTGGGTTATTTGCATTCATGGTTGTTCTCCGCGGTGGAGATTATTCCCCTGCGGTTTTTTTCGGGGCGCGATGTGCGTTCGGCGAACGATAAACGGTGCCATCCTTGCGGGCGGCCTGTTTTATTCTGCGGGTGTTGGCGCGCTGTCCTTTGGAAGGTCGTTTGGTGGTTGTTTTGTTTGTTGTTTTATCTGTTTCGGTTGCCATGGGTGTTGCTCCTTGTTTGGTGTTGAGCTTGTGAAGTGGATTGCCTCAGGCAGGAATTGACCTGGATGAATTTATCTCGTTCCTGTTAGTTGATGTGCAGCGCAACCACTTGCCGGAAATGAAAGCCGTAAATGGCAAAGGTGATCGCCAGCGGAAACAGGCGCGGCCGCCGGAAAAGCGTCCAGAAAAAGAGCCGCCAGTAGTGGGTGCGTTCCACACCTCGGATTCCCAACTGGTAGATGGATCGCCATAGTGCCAGAACGTACTGGGGCTCCATGTGGATTCTGATTTGGGGCGGCTGGTATTCGCGCAGAAAGGTCAGGATGCGCTCGTAATAAAACTTTGGCGCATAGATATGGCTTAGAATCTTGCGATAGCCATCCCGCAGCGGCTCAAGCCCCATTTTGGGGATGATGTTGGTCGAGCCATCTACGTTGTCGCCCGAAAATTCATTCACCAGGCGACCTTCTTGTTCCATACGTTCGTATAACTTTGTTCCAAACGGGGCTTGCAACAACCCGACCATGGCTGTTACGATGCCGCTTTTCTGGATGAAATCAATTTGCTGTTGAAAAACTGCGGGGGAATCGTTGTCAAAGCCAACGATAAAGCCGCCCTGCACCTGAAGGCCTGCACGCTGGAGCTGCTTGACGCTCTCCACCAGATCGCGACCCTTGTTTTGGTTTTTATTGCATTCGGCCAGGCTGTCTTCGTTGGGCGTTTCAATTCCGACAAATACTGTATCAAAGCCGGCTTGAACCATGAGTTTGAGCAAAACCGGATCATTGGCCAGGTTGATGGAGGCTTCTGTGCTGAAAGGCATGCCTGTTTTGCCCTTACGCCATTCAATTAAGGCCGGAAGCACCTCGTTCTTGATATGCTTCTTGTTACCAATAAAATTGTCATCTACGAAGAAGATGCTCTTGCGCCATCCCAGCGCGTAAAGGCTATCCAACTCGGCGATAATCTGTGCCGCGGTCTTGGTGCGTGGTTGATGTCCTAATAGTGCCGTTACATTGCAAAAGTCGCAGGTGAAAGGGCAGCCGCGAGAGAATTGGATACTGACCGTATCGTAATTTTTCAGATTGGCCAGACTCCAGATTGGCGCAGGAGTTTGATGGATGTCTGGATACTCATTTGTCGCGTAGATATGCTGTGCGTGTCCAAGCGATAGATCTGCCAGAAAAGGCGGCAAGGTTAACTCTGCTTCATTCAGCACGAAATAATCCACAGTTGGGAACTTTTCATGTTCAATGGTGAACAATGGTCCGCCCGCCACAACCTTGACCCCGGCCTGTTTGCAGCGAGCAATGAGCGCATGCGCTGAAGAGCGTTGCACAATCATGGCGCTGATGAAGGCAAAATCTGCCCATGCCAGATCTTTTTCGGTAAGGTTGGCCACGTTGAGATCAACCAACCGCTTTTCCCATTCTGGAGGCAGCATCGCCGCCACGGTCAACAGACCCAACGGAGGCGCGCCTGCCTTTTTGTGGATAAATTTGAGGGCGTGTTTGAAACTCCAAAAGGTGTCTGGAAACTCGGGGTAAACAAGCAGAATTTTCACTGCTGCCTCCTTTTGTTTTTGTGTCAAAATATCAAGCCGGTCATGTTTCTGCTGCTTGCGTGACCTGCTGTATAAGCTTGAATGTTCAAACTACGGTATTGCGTTCACTTTTGCCTTTGAAAACCAGTATATCCAGCCGTAGACAAGCACGGCTGGATATGCCAGTAGAGTAAGCAAATCCATGGCGAGAAAGATCAAATTCAGCTTCATTGCTTGTTCTCCTTGAGATGGCCAAGCCTGCAGCCACTGTCGCATTGTTCAGATGCTTACTTACTTTTTTGCTTTTCTGCCGATGGACTTACACCAGTTCTGCTGAGCGGCAAGCTCTTGTCTTTCATTAAAGACTGCACTGACGATGAGTCGCCCTGGCGCGCACTGGAGGAGCCTGTGTTTTGATTTGAAATTGCCTTTGATGTTTTAGGTTTACGCTTGCTGACGCCTTTACGTCCCATGTTGTTTTCCTCTTTTGTTGTAGAATTTGTTTATTACTCATCTTACAACAAACGCTCCCCGGTCACATCCATCGACCGGGGAGTATTTATCTCCGCCACTTGGGGGAGATAGGCTCGGGAAGTTGAGTCTGCCCGGCTGCGTTAAATTGATTCGGCATCATAATCCGCCGCAGGAGCCGCGAGGATGGCAGCCTTTTTGAAGTGATGCGTTATGGCCTCAGTTCACTCTGGGGAACAGCTTGAACTAAAAAATATCGTATTGAGAGCGGGTGGGGAAGCGTTCCCGAACTTTTTTGGCAACCTGCTGGTCTGTTAATTTACCGGTGGTTTCCAGCGTGATGCTATATTCTGCCAAGCCTGTCAGCTCAAGCCGTTTCTTGAGTTCATCCTTGGCTTCTCCAGGCCCAAAAATTTGAATTGCTTCGGCATCATTGATGTGTGCGATTACTTTATCATAATATTCACCGAGGCGGTTCCAATAGCGTTTGTCGCGTGCGTCTTCTGGTGTGCCATCTCCGGGTGTGGTGCTGGAGAAGCGAATGAAATCTTCCATATGAGAAGTAATGATCTTGCGTTCTTCACCATCTTCAGAAATGCTCACGATAACTGCCTTGTCGTTGTCAAACCACAAACCAACTTTTTTATTCATTGAACTTATCCTTTTGGGTTATATTTTTAAATAAATAACAGATAGCTTCACTGTTTGTGTTTCTTCTTGTCAGGTTTATGCGCCTGACCTTGCTTTATTCCTTCCTGGAACGATCACCAATGACCTGTGAGTAAATATAAATACTGCATGAACACATCGACCACCTGCGGATCGAAATGCGTTCCTGATGATGTACGGATGTGTTCGCGCACTTTTCCTTCCGGCCAGGCAGCGCGGTAAGGGCGGTCTGAGCTTAAAGCATCCCAGACATCTACAACGGCAAAAATGCGTGCCGCCAGAGGAATCTGATCAGCTTTTAGTCCTTGGGGATACCCGGAACCATCCCATTTTTCATGATGGCAGTAGGGAATTTCCAGCGCCAGTCGCAGATAGCGAATGGGAGCCAGCATTTCATAGGCAAATGTTGGGTGCTGTCTCATTGCCACCCATTCTTCGTCTGTCAGCGGGCCAGGCTTGTGCAGAATCCCATCTGGGATACCCATTTTGCCGATATCGTGCAAGAGTGAACCCCATCGTACTTGCACCAGTTCTTCCTGACGCAAGCCGAAGCCGTGCGCAAGTTTCACCGTTATCTGTGTTACCCGTTGGGTGTGTCCTTCGGTCTCTTTGTCGCGCAGGTCAAGTGCGCGTGACCAGCCTTCTATTGTGGCATCATAGGCCAGGGTAATTTCCGAGTTGGAGCGTTGCAGGCTGTCAAATAAGGTGACATTCTCGATAGCGATTGCTGCTTGCCTGCCCAGGGCATATAGAAAGTCGAACCAATCTACATCGGGCTCAAGCATCGAGCGCTGGAAAACTTCCAGTACGCCCTTGACCTGCCCTTTGGTAGTCAATGGCACACCGTAGTAGCAGACAAAATCATCATCCGCCCAATAAATTTCCGGTTTATTTGGCTCAGCGCTCAGGTTTTTGATTCTGACCAGTTGACGTTCCCACGCGGCGCGGCCGGCATAACCCTCACCCATTCGTACTTGTGCTCTTTGAATGGCTTTGGTACGGAATCCACGCTCAACGCCAAACTCCAGTATTTGTGAATTGGAATTTAATATTAGAATGTCAGCTGCATCAACGCCGAGTTCGATTATAACGTGGGTTAGAATTTCTGAAAGGCTCAGTTCCAGATCAAAATTAGCGGCGATGACTCGATCGATGGTGCTCAGGGCAGTCAGGCGCTCAAGTTGCTGCTTACTTCTTGCTTCTGCCCGCTTGCGCGCGGTGATGTCTCGAGCGATTCCTTGGAAACCGGTAATATCTTTACCGTTGTAATGTGGAGCCGAGAGTACTTCGACATAATGTGTCTTTCCGTCTTTTCCGCGAACCGCGTATTCTATCGTTGTCTCGAGGCTGTTCCCTTCGAGGATTTTTGTCAGCTTTTTTCTGTATTGTTCCAAATATTGTTCCGGAAAAATATCCCAAATGCTCAAGGAAAGGAAATCTGCCTCACTGAACCCGAGTTCCTTACACATTGCGTTATTAACGGTTAATATCTTTCCCGATGATTCGATGATGAAGACACCGTCTGAACTTTGGTTGACAAGATCGTAATATTTCTTCTCATTCTCTTGCAGCGCAAAGATGATTTGTTTGTGTTCAGTAATGTCACGGATATTGCATTGGATCACTTTTTCGCCGCCCACCAGGTAAACATTGCTTACAAATTCAACTTGAATTAAGCGCCCGTCTTTTGTTTTGAGCGGCAAATTTTCGTAGCGAATGTATTGGCTTTCTTGAAGCGCTTCAAAAGCCGCCTGGCTGGCATCAATATCCCTGAACGCGCCGACTTCCCAGAGCTTTTTTTCAACAAACTCTTCGTATGAATATCCCAGCATTTTTATCAGGAACGGGTTGACATCCTCGATCATTCCTGATTCGGCATTTAAGATTAAAATCCCGTCCTGGGCGGCTTCAAACAGGCGGCGATAACGAAGCTCTGAATTTTTCAGCGTTTGCATGGTTACAACTCGACTTTGCTGGGTGTTCATCAGGAGCATGATGAACTTCTTTCTTGCACAGATCAGACGATCATTCCGAGCATTCAAATAAAAATACCAGCAATTCATCCTATAACAAATCCTCTCCGGGCGCATCCAACAACCGGGGAGGATTTGTCTCCGCCACTTGGGGGAGGAGAAATGCAATTGTTTAACCTTGCAGTTATGCAGAGGTGGATGTGTCAGGGGCCAGCGCTGTGAACTCCAACTTTTCCTTGCCACGCTCTACGAGGATGGTTTCGCCTTCATGGAAATCGCCGCTCAATATTTTGAGCGCCAGCGGATCTTGCAGCTCATGCTGGATGGCCCGCTTGAGGGGGCGGGCGCCGTAATCGGCATCGTAACCGATTTCGGCCAGGTAGGCGCGGGCCTCGGGGCTGATTTCCAGCCGGTAGCCGCGCTCTACCAACAGCGCGGAAACGCGCCGAAGCTGGATATCGACAACATGCACCAGATCTTCGCGGCTGAGCGCGTGGAAGATGATGATCTCGTCGATGCGGTTTAGAAACTCGGGCCGGAAATGAGCTTGCAGGGTGCGCGTGATCGTATCGCGGGTGACACTGGCAGCCTTGCCGCCCAGCCACAGTTCGCCGCCCAGGTTGGAGGTCATAACCACCAGCGTGTTGCGAAAGTCCACGGTGCGGCCCTGCCCATCCGTCAGGCGGCCATCGTCCAGCAGTTGCAGCAGCACGTTGAACACATCCGGGTGGGCTTTCTCGATCTCATCGAATAGAACCACGCTATACGGGCGGCGGCGAATCGATTCGGTCAACTGTCCGCCTTCCTCGTAGCCGATGTATCCTGGCGGGGCCCCGATCAGGCGGCTGACGGTGTGCTTCTCCTGGTATTCGCTCATATCCACGCGGATCATGGCGCGTTCATCGTCAAACATGAACTCGGCCAGGGCGCGCGCCAGCTCGGTCTTGCCAACGCCGGTCGGGCCGAGAAAGATGAATGAACCGAGCGGGCGGTTCGAGTCTTGCAGGCCGGCCCGGGCGCGGCGCAGGGCGTTCGAAACGGCCCGCAGGGCATCTTCCTGCCCGACAACCCGTTCACGCAGCCGGTTTTCCATGTGGATCAGCTTCTGGGTTTCGCCTTCCAGCAGCTTGGAGATCGGGATGTGAGTCCAGCGCGAAACGATCTCGGCGATCTCTTCGGCGTCGACTTCCTCTTTGAGCAAAGCGCCACCCTCAGCCTGCAACGCGTTCATGCGGCGTTCCCCTTCTGCCAGTTCTTTTTCCAGGCCGGGCAGCGTGCCGTAGCGCAGGCGGGCGACCTTTTCAAGATCAGACTGTCGTTCGGAGCGCTCGATCTCCTGACGTGTCTGGTCGATCTGTTCTTTGGTTGCGCGCAGCTCGGCGATGGCTTTTTTCTCGGTTTGCCATCGCGCCTGCAGTTCGTGGGATTTTTCTTTCAGATTGGCCAGTTCTTTTTCGAGATTCTCAAGCCGCTCCTTTGACGCTTTGTCCTTCTCCCGTTTGAGCGCCTGGCGCTCGATCTCGAGCTGCATCACCTGCCGGTCGACCTCGTCCAAGGCCTGTGGCTTCGAATCGATCTCGGTCCGCAGCCGCGCGCCCGCCTCATCGATCAGGTCGATGGCCTTGTCGGGCAGGAAGCGGTCGCTGATATAGCGCTGCGAAAGCGTGGCAGCCGCAAAAACGGCAGCATCGGTGATGCGCACCCCGTGATGGACTTCGTAACGTTCCTTGAGACCGCGCAGGATGCTGATCGTATCCTGTACGGACGGCTCTTCGACGATCACCGGCTGGAAGCGGCGCTCCAGGGCGGGGTCCTTTTCGATATGTTTGCGATACTCATCCAGCGTGGTCGCGCCGATCAGGTGCAACTCGCCGCGCGCCAGCATGGGCTTGAGCATGTTGCTGGCGTCCATGGCGCCTTCGGCTGCGCCCGCGCCGACGACCGTGTGCATTTCATCCAAAAACAGGATGATCTCGCCTTCGGAATCAGTGATCTCTTTCAAGACGGCCTTCAGGCGTTCTTCGAACTCGCCGCGGTACTTGGCGCCCGCCACCAGCGCACCCATATCCAGTTGGACCAGACGTTTGCGCTTCAGCCCCTCGGGGACATCCCCGTTGATGATGCGCTGGGCCAGGCCCTCGACGATGGCGGTCTTGCCGACACCCGGTTCACCGATCAGGGCCGGGTTGTTCTTGGTGCGGCGCGAAAGGATCTGGATCGTGCGCCGAATCTCCTCGTCGCGCCCGATGACCGGGTCGAGCTTGCCCTGACGCGCCATGGCGGTCAGATCGCGGCCGTATTTTTCCAGCGACTGAAAGGTTCCTTCGGGGTTTTCTGTGGTGACGCGTTGTGCGCCGCGCACCTGTTTTAAGGCCGCCAGGATGGCATCCTTGGTCAGGCCGAACTGGATCAGGCGTTTGCTTTCGCTGCTGTCTGCGAGACCCAACAGGATGTGCTCGGTGGAAACATAATCATCTTGCATACCCTTGGCGTAGCGTTCGGCGGCAGTCAGAACATCCGCTGCTGGGCGCGACAGATTGATGGACAGGTTGCCGCCCTGAACCTTGGGTTTTTTATCGAGCTCGCTGCTCAGCTCTTCTTGAAGGGCCTGAGTCCCACCGGATACCTTGGTGACGATGGCCCTGACGATCCCATCCTGTTGTTGGACGAGCGCCAGCAGCAAATGGCCGGGTTCAACAAGCTGGTGCTGGTAATTTTGGGCAAGATTCTGGGCAGCCAGGACGGCTTCCTGCGATTTTTGGGTAAATTTATCGAGATTCATAAAACTCTCCCTAAAAGTTCGATGATAAAGATTCGGCCAGGCAGTTTTTCAGAAGAGATTTTACTTTCCAACGACTACCTGGCTGCGCGCGCGAAGTTCTGAAAGCTTCTGGCGCAGATTGGCCAGGGTGGTTTCGGCTTTGCCGATGCGTTCACGCTCGCTACCGACGTAGCGGGTGTAAGGGGCAACGCCATTTTTCAGGCGGGCGACGGCATTTTCGCTCTCATTGCTGAATTGTGTCGTCAGGGCATGGAGCAGATTGGTGCGCAAGGTGAGCATCTTCTCTTTAAATTTATCTTTGGCCTGCTTGCGCTTGAAGGGGATTACGAAAAATCCCAGGACGGCCAGAGTGCTGGCGGCCAGGATGCCGGTAATATCCAGGCTGGACGATGCGACAGCAACGGCGACCAGCGTGCCCAGCCCTACCGCGCCGACTTCGAGCAGGGCGGTTTGGGCCACGGCGGTTTCGACGCTGGCAGCCAGTTCGCTGGCTTCTTTGTTGCGATCGTAGCTCTCGACAATCGTTTGGACGGTTTTGCCAACGGTGTCGATCAGTTCGCGCCGGCGGGTATCACGCGGCCCATAACTTTCTCCAACCATGTGCTCAAGGTTCTGTGCCCGGCGGCGCTGCACATAGCTCATCACCTGCTGCCATTCGTGCAGATCTTTTTGCACCAGCCAATCGATCAGCCGCTGAACCTGATCTTCGATCTGCTGCGGGACGTTGGCCAGAACCTGCTTTTCGAACTCGGCCCTCACCCTGTCGCCGCGCACCAGGTTCTGGACGTTGGTCAGGCGCATGGTGCTGTCGAAGAAATCGAGCCCGCGCTGTTCAAGACGGTGCAGGATATTCTCGATCTCGGCCAGGCGTGGAGAAAGTTCGCTTTGCAGTTCACGCTCATAATTTTTGATAACAGTTTCCAGGGATTCCGCGGTTAATTTATCTTCATTCAGGGCTTCTGATTGGCTGGATAGATTTTGTTGAGCCTGTTCGCCGAGATGTTCGGCCACACCGAGCGGATTATTAAACTTGAGTTGCAGGCGTGCTGTGTCATCGAGGGTGGCACTGATGAACTTTTCAAGATCATCCAAGCGGCTGGCGCTCCGCAGACGAGTCCGTTCTTCGGGGTCTGCTTCGGATGTGGCGCGTTGCGCCAATTTCGCGGAGACCGGAAACAACTGGGGCTGATCGCCAAGGATCTGGGTGGCGTGTTTTAAGATAAAGCTGCGAACTTCTTGAAGGGCCGCGTCATCTTCGAAAATGTCCACTTTGTTCAGAACAAAGACAACTTTCTTGCCCCAGGTTAAAATGCGTTCGAGGAACTGGCGCTCGCTTTCGGTCAGAGGATGATCGGCAGATGTGATGAACAAAACCAGGTCGCTGCGAGGCATAAACTCATCGGTCAATTGCTCATGATGACGGATGATGGCGTTCGTTCCCGGCGTGTCAACAATATTCAGTTCTTTTAGCAGTGGAAGGGGGTAAGTATAGATCGCATAACTCTCGTCGACAACTTGCTCTGCGGGCTGTTCGCCCCACTTGACCAGGGTAACGCGCGATGTGGTGGGGGTGCTGCCTTCGGTCAGGACTTTTTTCCCGAGCAAGGCATTGATCAGGGCGCTTTTGCCCGCGTTGAACTCACCTGCGACGACAATCAGAAATAGCTCATCCAATTGCAGGATGGCTTTTTGCAAACTGTCCAGGGCTTCGCGCGGCAGGTCAAACTCTGTCAGGGCAAGTTGGAACCCGGCCAGCGCTTCTTTTTCTTCGCGCAGAAATTGGGCTTGCTGATCAGTGAGTACAGATTGGCGCATGGGCTTCTCCTCGAAAAATGCAATCTGCTTGCTGTTCTTGGAATTCTGGCGGGATGGGTATGGTTGACCGAACACCGTTCAATGCTTTTCTTCTTTCATTGTCGATGCTCTGGCTTTTCTTGCCTGCCATCTATTATAAGCATCCTCAATTTTTTCTGCAGTATGGCTATCGCATGCGACCAGCGGCTGGCTTTTATCGGGCACGATTTGGCCGCCAGGGCTGGTCACAGCACAATCCAGTAGTTTGCCGTCTGGGCTATACACTGCAAGAATACTGAAGACTTTTGCGCAGACGATGCAGCCGTGGGTTTCTGCGATATTATTATTCTTAGAAGACATAGGAAGCTCCCAAAATACCCGTTTATTCTGTTTTTCAGATCGAGCTACTGGCGTAACTCTTTAATAAGCATACTACGCTTTGCTAGCAGATGGGTAACCAGACGGTGAAGGTGGAACCATTTCCGGGTTCGCTCTTCACCTCGATTCGTCCGCCGTTGGCTTCTGTCAGTTTCTGACTGACGGTCAACCCCAACCCGATGCCTTTGGGTTTTGTGGTAAAGAGAGGCTCAAAGAGATTCTCTACATTTTCGGGTGTGATGCCTGTGCCGGTATCTGAGATGGAAATTGCCACCATATTGCCCTTTTTCTTTGCAGCCAGGGTTATTTTTCCGCCATTGTTCATCGCCTGGCAGGCATTGAGCACCAGGTTGCCGAGTACCTGGGTTACCTGATATGGGTCAACATAAATGGCAGGTAAATTTTCGGGGATTTTGAGTGTCACGTCAACATTTTCGGCAGCCGGAAAGCGTTCCAGCGTGCGTTGGACAAGATCGGACACAGTAACTGATTCTGCATCTATGGAATTTACAGATTTAACGCGCGAGAAATCGAGCAAGTCACTGATAATTTTGTCCGCGTTATGGGTTTCGAGCTCGATGATGGCGAGATACTCCTTAATCTGTGCATCTGCATCCGGCTGGATGTTTTTTAAGTAATAGATGGCGTTGTTGATAACGCCCAGCGGATTGCGCAGTTCGTGGCCTAAACTTCCGGCCATTTGCCCCAGCACGGCCAGTTTTTCCTTGCGTAAGAGCTTTTCCTGGGCATTGCGCAGTTCATTTGTGCGTTCTTCGACGCGCTTTTCGAGTTCGGTATTCAGCAGTTGCAGCGCGGCTTCCGCCTGTTTGCGGGCGGTTATATCCCGAATATTGCATTGGATTACTTTTTCATCACCCACCTGGTAAACATTGCTAACGAATTCAACCTGTATAAGCCGGCCGGCCTTTGTTTTGAGCGGCAGATCTTCATAGCGAATGTATTCATTTTCCTGCAGGGCCTCGAAGGCTTCTTTGCTGGCCTTAATATCCCTGAATGCGCCGACTTCCCAGAGCTTTTTTTTGAGGAATTCTTTGCGTGAATAGCCCAGCATTTTTTCTAAATAGGGGTTGACATCTTCGATCATGCCGGTTCTGGCATCCAATATTAATATCCCATCCTGGGCAGCTTCAAATAGGCGGCGGTACCGAAGCTCTGAATCTCTCAATATTTGCATGGTTACGTGCTCAGCTTTCTTGGCTGTGCTCTTGATGGCGCGCCAGTTTTGTCTTTCTGGTTTTTTACTCTCTGTATGTCTGTTTTTATTTAGCCGGCTGAGGCAAATGCGCGAAGGAACGCTTATCATTATCTTATAACGAAATGCCCATGGTTTGCATCCATCGACCAGGCAGTATGTTTCTCCCCCAGTTGGGGGATGTCTCATTGGTTTGCGTTGTGCGGGTGCGATATTATGCGTTATCGCCTGGATTCAAAACATACCCCGGAGCAATACCTCGGGGTATGTTTTTTTATTGATGGTTTTAGGTGTGGCGTTGTGAACTACTCGGCGGCCACGGTCACATTCACAACCAGAATGCAAAGCGTCTTGCTGCCCGAGACGATTGCCCATTTGGTGTTGTAAATGCCGGGTGTGGGTGGGGCAAGCATATCCACAATGATTTTTATGCTTTCGCCGTCTTTGATGGTTTCAGCAAAGTCATAAACATCTTTCTCGTGCATCGCGGTTCCGCTGATATATCTGTAATCGAACGAATCTGATGCCCAATCTGTTCCGCTGATATTCTTGACCGTCCAGACTGCATCAAACGAACTCTTAACTGTGACTGAATCTCTGGGCGCAGTCAGGGTCACCTGGCAGTAGTTCCCGGAAGGCGGCTGAACGGTTGACGGCGGGGTTTCTGCCTCTGACTGGGTTGTGATGCCGACCCAGATCGTCTGACCGAAGCGCCTGCCATCGATATTTTCAATCTGCCAGAAACCTTGATAGGTGAACGCCTCCTGCGGGGCGATCAGGGTTACGCTCAGATCAATCGTTTGGCCTGGGCTTACATTGCCTGAGATATTGACCGGCTGGCCGTTCATTTGTGCGCCGGCAACATTCCCATAAGCATAGATCAAGCGGTATTTGGGCGTCCAGGTGCAAGTTCCTGTGTTTTGAACCCGCCAGGTTTTTACAAAACCGTCTCCAGGTTTGACGAAGGGTGGGCTTTTCATGTTGTTGTCGGGGTAGGTGACATCCGCGACAAATTTCATTCCGTCCCAGCATGCGGGCGGGGTAGCCGTTGAGATGGGCGGAAGTGCTGTGGGGGCGGGCTGGTTGGTGGGGCGTGGGGTGGGCAGAACATCGGTAACATCGCTCTGAATATACTGTTGAATAAGGCTGAGCATCGTTCCGTCTGTCAGCATATCATTCATGACCCGGTCGATCTCCGCTTTCAGGCGCGGTGTTTCCAGGCGCATGGCAATCGCCAGGTCTTGCTGCTCGAAACCCTTGCCAACGATTTTTAGACCTTCATACTGGGCGTTGTAATGCCTGGCGGTTGCTTGCCCGATAACGATCAGGTCAACCCGTTTTGCCTGTAGATCTCGTATGGCTTCATCGGACTGCGTGTAGCTCAGCAGGTTATCAGCGTTCATCAGCCCGGTATCCACCAGCCGGGTTTGTAGCATGCTCTCGTAGGTGCTGCCGCGCTGGACTCCCACGCGAAAGGCCGCCAGTTGATTGAAATCGTTGATGCTCGACATCGAATCGCTTCTGGCTAAAATGGCGGTTTGGTTGACATAATAAACGGGTGAAAAGGCCATGTGGCTGGCGCGTTCAGGGGTAATCGAGACCGCAGCAACGGCCAGGTCGATCTGGTCGATTTGCAGTGCGCCGGGAAGTCCTTCAAAGCTGAAGTTTTGAACTTCAATCGGGATGTTCAGTCGCCTGCCGATTTCCTCGATCAAAGCCATGTCAAAGCCAACAACCTGGAAGTTGGAATCGACAGATGCAAAGGGTGGATAATCCCAGGCTGTGCCGATTACGATTTTGTTATTGGCCACAATCCGATCCCAAACGGGATCGCTCGGCGGCGCGACGCTTGGAACTGCCACGATAGGGGTTGCGCTTGGCGCTGGCAGTACAACAGGCACCGCTGGCAGCAGAGTAGAGCAGGATACAAGAAGCATGCTTGCAATCATCAGCACTGGTAATATTCTTAGGAACATCCGTTTCATGTTATTCTCCTCACAAATTATTCAGATATCAACATCCTGGTTCTTGATCGAACTTCAGAACAAGATGTTGACCACAGGTTCATGCTATAACAAACACTCCCCGGCTGCATCCATCTGCTGGGGAGTGTTTGTCTCCGCCACTTGGGGGAGTAGTTTGAGACTGAAAAGCTGACTTTAAACCAGCAGGCGATTGAAGAAGGCGTGGTAGCCTTGCAGGGCCTGGCGCAGCTCTTCGGTGGAAACATCGTTATTTTGCTTCCAGCGGTTTTCCAGTGAGCCTCGTTCGTTTGCAAGCAGCCGGGTGATTTTCTCCAGTACTTCATTCACCAACGCGTCTGCGTGTTCGACCGCCTGGCGCGGTTCGTCCACAAAACCACCCTGGATCTCACCCCACTGCGCGCGGAACCGCTCTGCTTCTTCATGATTAAACAGGGTTTCTGAAGCGCTTACACTTAAGTCATTTGATTGGGCTTTGGGGGTAAATGTTTCGCCCACTGAATCCTGGTTGTAAATGATCGTCTGGCCCATGGGAGCCTCTTGAACAACTTCCTCGCCCAGCGGGTGAATTGGAGTAATTGTCCCGCCCATTGGGGTTTCGTAGACAAGGGTTGCCAGCACCGGAGTATGCTCGGTCGGATGATCCGAATCGGATACAAGCCTGTCCATATCCTGATCGTTTTCTTCGCTCATTTTTATTTCTCCTTACGCAACAACTGCTTCTGTTTCGATAAGTTCGTCGAACAGTGAATGGTAACAAAGCATGGCCTGCCTTAATTCTTCAGTATCGGCCAATTGCTGCTCGTTTTTGAGCGCAATCGCCCGTGCGGCGCGGTAATTACTTACCAGGGCGGGGTAGCCGACCGAGAGATCGGCAGCGCGCTGCTCAAAATCCGAGACCGGGTAAGCGCGCGTCTGCATGACTTCCATGATCAAACGGTCGGCCGCAATGATGGCCGGACCTGGCTCATCGACAAATTTTGATTGGACTGCTGCCCAATCTGCCAGGTAACGCTCACGCTCGGTTGCTGAAAGCGGGCGAATATCCAGGGTTTCAATATGCTTTTGACGTTCTTTGAGCTCGGTTTGTGCTTTCTTTTCATCTCCGAGAGCCTGCACGGTGTGTTCATATTCAGCCCCAAATTGATTTTGGAGTTGTTTCGAACTGTTGCGGCGGGCAAAAACCAGCGCCAGTATGACGCCAACAACTACCAGGGCCAAAACTGCCGCGATGATAATAATGTATGTACCATTCATAAAAACTCCTTTTTGATGCGTGGAAGTGCCTGCGGAAGAACAGCTAGTGTCTTAGCCTGCAAGCAGGTTTAGCGGCGTCTTGCGCCCAATACGCCTAAAAGCACAAAGATGATCGCGGCTCCCAGCAAGAAACCGAAGTTGTACTGGCTCCCGTCGTTGTAGACTTCGTACATCTGCAACTCGGGGTTTACGAACGAAAGCACCATCGTGACCGGGGAAATGATCCCGTGCCAGATCCCTACCAAGACACCCGCCACGCGGCCATTCGCATCGGTAGTATTTGCCAGCGGGTTGGGGCCTGGCACAGACAGTTCCATGCTTACGCTGGGGATCTGAACCTGTGTGACTTCACCGGGAGCACAGCCTGCAACCATCACAAGCATTAGGAACATTGCGGCGAAAAGAAACATTTTCTTCTTCATAACTTACCTCCAGATTTGGTTTGCTCGTGGGCAATTACCCTGATTGTTGGCTGAATTGGCGATGATTCAAACAGGGCTATTCGGGGAGAGTTCTTCCCGATCAGTCTTCGATCAGGAAAGTGATTTTCAACTCAACCCGGTATTCCACGATTTGGCCTTCATTGTTTAGCTTGACCTGCTGATTTTTGACCCATGCAGACTTGAGATTCTTAAGCGTTTTATGGGCGCGCGCAACGCCTGTCAGGATTGCGTCATCAAAACTCTTTGTGGAAGAGGCGATGATTTCGGTTACTTTTGCGACGGTCATGGTGAAACTCCTTTTGGTTGGTTTGCAAGAGACGGGTGGTTTTATGACCCTAGAAATACGAATAACCCAATGGTTACAAACGGTAAAAGCAACATAAACAACTTGGGCAGGCACCCGTTCTTTTTACTGCTTCCAACCAGGTTTTTATTCTGACCCTGTTGTTGGGAGCTGCTCATGTTATCGCTTATCTTGCCTTGTTTCTGCTGCCTGTGAGCGCCTGAGTTTCCGGGCGTCTCTTCATGGCTTGCTTTTTGACCGCGATGTTGTTTTTGGGGCCGGTCAGCGTTGGTTTTGTGAGATTCTGATTTTCCTGGCATCGTATCTCCTTTTACTTTTAATTATAGAGATGACAAGCTCTGGCTGCATCCGTCGACCGGGGAGGGTCCATCTCCGCCACTTGGGGGAGGGTTCAAGGTTAATCGGCCAATCCGCGACTTTCTGGGCGCTCGAAGAAGGTCACTACATCCCCGGTGTCGTTCGCGAAGCTTGTTTGGGAACACTTTAAAAGACGGATGAAAACAAAAAGATCGCCCATGGCCCCACCCGTATTCAAAGCCACCAGAAACGTAGTTATCAAAAGCCAACTGACCGGAACCAGCAGCATAAGCAGCAGCCCCAGCGCGCCGATGACCACCAGCGGGCCAAGCGTAATGATCGCGTATTGCCGTTTGGGGAAGTACCAGCCTGGCGCGCCCGCGTAGGCATACAGCGGGCGCAAAGCAAAGACCGGCCGGCTGCGGGAGAAGAGCCAGAAGAAAAAACCATGAATCAATTCATGGATCAGAAAGATGGAAATGACCAACCCAATCAGGATCATGACCGGGCCTGCCGATATGCTGCCTGAAACGTTCGTTGTCCCTGTGCGAAGCGCGGTTCCAAAAATCGAGAGCAGGCAAAATACCAGCACCGTGACGATCAGCGCAGCCAGATTCAGGAGAATGGTCAGGCGTTTATCTTTTTTCAGGTTGACCTTGCCAGATTGGGTATATCCGTTGGGTAATTTCTGCGTTGACGTATTCAATGATTTTTTCCCTTTTCTTGCGTTGGATATGAAAAAACATTCCCCGCCCATGTCCAGCGGCGGGGAATGTCTGAGCGGGCCATCTTATGAGATTTCTAGGGGCAGCCCGCAGCAGGCGCGGGGATAATGTCGCCAGCGTGTTTGTCGTGACCATTCAGGCCGTTGACGCTGACTGTGATCAGGTTATAAGGATTTTTGGCGCTGCTGGTGGCATGACAGATCGTGACCTTGTCTGCGGTCAAGGTGGGGGTCAGGCCGGGTGTTGGCGTAATCGGCGGGCAGCCATTCTCAGGGCTGGGGATGAAGTCGCCCGAGTGGTTGCTGTGGCCGCGCAGCCCGTTGAAATCGATCGTAATTTCATTGTAGGGGTTGGTTGCGCTCCCGGTTGCATGACAAATGGTCAACTTCCCGAGGTTATTCCCGGTTTCAACGGCTGTAGGACAACCCTCGTCCGGAGCCGGGACCAGATCATCTTCGTGATCGACGTGGGTGGTCAGTTCGTTAAAATCAAGCGTGAGCTGTTCGTAGGGAATGGCCGTGTCGCCCGTGGCGTGGCAAATGGTCAGGGTTCCGTTGTTCAATTGGGCGGCACTCCCGGCGCTGCTACAGGCGGCAATGGTTAATGCCGCCAGAACCAACACGGAAAGCGCCCCAAACATCTTTGAATATCGTCGTTCTGGTTTCATAAGTGTTCCTTTCGCTGAGACACTCTCCAGGAGAGACTGTCCGCAGCCTGTTTGATTTAAAACGGATTGCTGGGCAGGGCCCGGCAAGGTGATAATTTCATCATACATTGAATACTCCCCAGTTGCGTCCTGCAACTGGGGAGTATTGGTCTAGGCCATCTGGGGGAGGTTTCTGTGCTACTTACTGCGTGTTGCGTAAACGACCGTGTGATGATCGAACTGGCCGTTAATGATGGTTCCGGCGCAAGTGATGAGTGTCAGATGTGAAAGCCCATCAGGAGAAGGCTGCGGCTCGCTGCCAGTAACCGGCCCGATACCATAGATCTTTGCCAGCACTTCAGGGTCGGACGATTCTTTAACGGAGTAAACTTTGACTTCATCGACGATAAAGCGAATCTCAAGGGTGGTTTGCTTGAGGTGGATGATGATCTCGTCGCCAGGTTTGAGATCTTGCAGGCTGGCGAAAATTTCAGGGTTGCCCAGCGGATCGTTAACGTGCCCGGCGATTGTTGCCGTTCCCACATCACCGGGGATGCCGCCGCCGCGATACCAGTAGGCTGTATGCCAGATTGGGTCGCTGATCGGCCCTTTGGGAGAATCCATCACATTATCGGTGGTCAGGCCAACGCCCAATACCGGGGCTTTGACGTTGAGAGCTGGAATCTCAAGCTCGAGCGGTACGCTGACCGGGCCGGCCATCAGATCGAGATTCTTGTCAACCAGAGGCCCAAAGGTGAAGATTGCCGGGGTTGGCTGAATTGTCGACTGAGTTGTCGGGTAGGCTGGCGATTCGGCCGTGGATTGGCCTGGCTGCGCTTGAACAAGAGCCTGGGGAGGCGCAAACTGCGCCTCCCCAGGCTCTTTATTATTTTCGCAGCCTGTCAAGGTTGCTGCCAGTGCCAAGAGGGCAGTTGCCAGGCAAAGGCGCAAACTGCGCTGAGTAAGGAAATTTATTGTTCGCACATGCAAGGCATTGCTATTTCGGTAAATGGGTGCGGCGATAGGTTTGAACGCCAAGCGCTAAAGCAACAACGCTGACTCCAACAATCACCAGTAGACCCCAGGGGAAGGCCTGGTTTTGGATGGGCGCACCACCCGTGTTCGGTAAACCACTGATCGGTGGGGCTGTCGGCCCACCTGGTGGCGTTGTGGCTGTCGGCACGCCTGGCGGTGTTGTGGCTGATGCTGTGGCTGTAGGCACCACCACGAGGCAGACCGGAGCAGTGATGGTGTTGTCATCCAACGTAACTGTCCCGGCCGAGAGCGCCAAAAAGCGGCCCACCAGGTTTGCATCTGTGGTCATGGCATTAACGCCATTTTGCGATACAACAGTTCCTCTGAAAGAACTGCCTGTGCCGAGAGTCGTGGAACTGCCAACCCTCCACCAAATCTCGCACGGGTCGCCACCGACAACCGATGACCCGGATGAGGTAATGAGCGTTGAGGCAGATTTGAAAATATAGACATCGTCTGCTCCGCCGGTAAGAGTTAGTACGCCTGACAAGCTAAAGCTATCTGCGCAGTAGACGCCTGGCGCAAGGTTCATACCCACTAAATCTACTTGCCCGGAGCCCGACCAATCAGTATCGCAAGTCTGGTCGAGTGCGCCGAAAACAGTCAGCGCTTCAGCCTGAGCCGCTATCGCACTGGCATCATTTGAATGTGTTCCGCCGCCAGCAATACCTGGAGGAAAGTTGGTAATTGATGTGCCAGGGCTGACACCCACGGCCCCATCGGTGATGGTAAAGCCAGTATTGGTTACAGCATCACCACCAAGAACAGAGTAGGTCAGTAACGCGCCCAGTATAGGCGAGGTCCCCAGAGGTTGCTGGCTTGCAAATGCATTGAACGGCGGGCCTATTATTAATGAAAACAGCAGCATCAGGATGATTGAAATCGATAGAACCTTTAGTTTGTTCATTTTCTTCGGCCTCCTGCCAAAAATTGCGAACCAAAAGCGTGCATCTGGAGCAATAAGCCCCCAGCAACATAACATTAACCATCACCAAGCTGATGAGAACAGTTCGGTGGTTAATAGTTATTTTAAGATTATACTTTTTTGTGAAATATTTCATAGGTGATGAATTTGTGAGTAAGGCTCGCAGGTGAAAGTTATCCTTAAGCCCGTGCGGCATCCTCCCAGGGGCTGTGGGGAAGATGCCGCGAGTCGCGGCATTCAACGTGACACCGCAAGGTAGGGGGCGTTTTTTACTGTCGGGGGAAGTGAAATTTACCCAGTCATGCTTGTTCCATTTTTGCTCCGGCTGCTGCTGGGTTAAAACCATTTGGCCAACTTGTATGTTGGTCATACTTGGCTCCGGAAAATATAGCTCCGCTCAGGTCAGCTTCGTTCAGGGAGGCTTCGCCTAGATCGGTGTTGCTCAGGTCGGCCTTGCTCAGATCGGCTCCACTCAGGTAGGCGTTGCGCAATTTGGCTCCGCTCAGGTTGGTGTTGCTCAGGTTGGCGTTGCTCAGGTCGGCTTCGTTCAGGTTGGCCCCGCTCAGGTTGGCTCCGCTCAGGTTGGCGTTGCCAAGGTTGGCGTTGCTCAGGTCAATGCCAGATAACCATAACGGTTTCTCCTGGTTTAGTAACATATAAATTTCGTATCGGGTAAATTCTGCCATAATCATCCTCCAGAATGATTTTTTATATTATGACACAAACTGGCTTTGGTGCATAAATCGGAAAACGAGTAGCGATTATTTATTCCAGTATCCGCGGGCATCGCTTTGGGTCTGGGCATTCATGGCTTCTTCGATGGATGCGATACGTGGAGCGTCCAAGAGTAGATTGGTTTCTGAAAGCAGCACCAGCTCGATCGTCTGGCCCGGCACCAGGGCTTCCTTGGGAATATTTGTCTGACCGAGTGGAACCATGACCAGGGTGTCATCCAGCAGTTGGACCACGTAGAAACCCAGTTTGCCGCTTTCCGGCTCGAGTACCGCTTCCAGAACTGTCCCAAGGTAAACCTGGTTGCCATCCTTTAGTTCGGCGCCCAGCAACTGCGATGCGTAAGCGATTTTGTGAACGGCGCTGGCTGAATCACTCCCGCCAGCCTTGCATTCACTGGTCAACGGGCTGACTCTTGCGACCTGCAGCCAGTAAGCGCGGACGGTTTCTTCCCAGGTGTTGGGGAACAGGGCCAGGTCGTCAGCAAAGGCTGGCGCGGCCGCTACCTGCTCGGGAGTCATGTAGATCGAGATGGTTTGTGTGCCGGCATCCAGCGCGCCGCTGTTGATGGTGACCACCTCAAAGGGGATGATCAATTGCTGACCACCCGCCACTTGCAGGTTCCTGGCTGGCTCAACCGTAAAATAGATGATATAGGTTTCGCAGGTGTTGATAATGAAGTCGGAAACTTCTCCCAGCGCGGCCCCATCCAGGCCGGTGACCTTGAATTCGAGCAGGCTTGAAAGCCGGGTCAGTTCCTCGCGGCGTTCGGGCGGGATGATTTCGGCGGCATTGGTTTGGGGCGGCTTTTTTGCCTTGACCGCAGGGGCCGACGGACTGTCTTCAGCGGCTTCGCCCGCCGGTCCGGCCATGCTGCCGTCCGAATTGGGCGATGCCTGTCTGGTGGGCGCGCAGGCCGCGAGAGCGAACGCAATTAGAACGAAAAGAGCCAGATGTCGGCGAAAGTTGAGCATTTAAAATTCTCCTGAACTCAAAGCGGCAGGTGTCATGGGTGCATTTTTATTCGCCCGCTTCATTGTCGAGGGTTGAGCGGCTTTCGGCCATGGGTAATTCTTCCAGCGCCTGGGAGATCCGTTCCTGGAGTCCCTTTGGGTTATTCCGGTGTTTTCCGAAACCTTTGAAGGTTTCCATGAGATTGGTGGTTACCGCTCGGGTAAGCTTTTTGAGCGTTTCGGACGACAGTTTCTCGCCTTTTTCGAACCAGCGCACGCCCGCGTAGCCCAAAACGATCGTGGTTGACGAAGCAATGGCTGCGCTTAATAGCCAGCCTGGCAGTCCGCCAAATTTGCTGAACTGCTGAAAGAGAGTCCGGCCCAACAAGCCCATGCCAAAGGTTGCCACCAGTTCGGAGGCGCGCTGTGGGGTGATCTCGTAGTTATAGATGCGCGCGATGCTGACCATCATGATCGATTGCGCTGCCACCAGCGGGATAAAATCAATAACCGGTAACGGCACCAGGGCGATCGCCGCCGAGATCGATGCGGTCCGGACGATACTTTGCCAGGCGAGCTGCCAGCGATATTCTGGCAGGGCCTGCCCGAGGGCGGCAACCATCCCGGGTTCGGTGGCCGCGATCGCCAGCAGCACCTTGCCAAGGTTCTTGCCATCCTTGGCGGCGATCGGCACGATTTGATCCGGTTCCAGGCCCAGGTTCTGGGCAGCGCTCGTGATGACCGCTTGCAGATCTTTGCGCGGTATCAGATCGGTCTTGTTCAGCACAACGATAAAAGGCTTTTTCAGCGCAGCGACTTCGTTGAAAAGTTCCTGTTCGGTCTTTTTAATCCCTTGGACCGCATCGAAAACCAATACGATGAAATCGGCTTCGGCGGAGGCCGAAAGCGCCAGATCCTTCTCGCGTTCTCCGGCATCTCCGACCGCATCCGCTCCGGGTGTGTCAACTACTGTGAACAGGGCCGCATCTGCCTGTTGATTTTCGGTGGTCGTGCCCGGCAGAGGACTGACAGCGGCCTGGTCGCTTTTGTTCTGGACCAGCTGGTTGTACAGCGTCGATTTGCCAACATTGGTTGGGCCGACCACAACCACCCGATGCTTGTTGCCAAAAGCCTGTCGGATGTGGGCGGTGGACAATTTGACCAGTATTTTGATCAGGTGCGTGTCTGCCGGGAATCCAACCAGAAGCGACAGGAAGCTGGATTTTTCGCCGGGCCCGAGGGCGTCCCAAACCTTGCGTACCGGTGCTTGAACCTCGGATGGAAATTGGCTGAGAATTTCATCAAACAGAGTCATGAGATACTCCTGGTGTTTGCGCGGGCGGCAGGAGTTTTTCCCTGCTGGCTGGCGCTTGCTTAACGGCCTGTGGTTTTTCCTGCGGCCGACCGTCCTGCCAGAGCAACAGTCCGTGGCGGATCATGCTGAGCTGGGAGAGCCCGACCCAGAGCAGGAAAACCATCAGGCTGATGGCTGCGGTCTGGATCCAACCGGGCAGGGATTCTCTCAGCGTGGCAAGTTGTTCGCGCCACACGCTGAACTTCTGAGCGTAATCTTGTACAACCGTCAGAAAACCCTGAAGGTTGTCTTTTGTCTCGGTAAGATCAGCCTCCATCAAATAGGAGGCATCCTCCAGAAATCCGGATGCTTTTTTAACCATGCTTTCAACTTGTACGATCAAGACATCCATTGAACCGGCGCTGGTGATCAAATCATCCAGTAATTTTTCGCTGGGCAGGTTTAAATTTGCAAAAGGCAGCGCGTTGACTTTCGCGAGTGAGGCCTGCAATTGCAGCAGGCTGTTTTTGGCCTGATCGATCTTTGCGCGGGATGCTTTCAAGCCGGGCAGCAGTTGCTTATCGAGGGTTCCGTTGACATCTCCGAAGAGCGCTTTTGCCTGGATAAAATCCGCTTTGAGTGAGACGAGACTTACCTCGGCGGCTTCAACCGTGCGCAGGGTGCGTTCCAATTCGAGCGCTGCGCTTTCGAGCGTGGTTTGTACCAGCCCAAGTTCTGTGTCGATTGCCTGTAAGCGGACCGTAGAAAGCTGGGTTAACGGTTCCTTGTAGGTTTGTATCAAAATAATCCCGGCGATACTCAGGCCGAGCAGAACTGAACTGATGGTGATTAAAATTCCAGCGATAATTTTGCGTATCATGCGATCTCCTTTTGTGAAGCCGTCTTTCCTGCTGTAATGGGTTGCTGAACGAAAAAGCGGGTTTTGCCCCAGCGATACAACTGTATGTTGGCAACCAGGGCCAGGCAGCCGAGCAAATAAGCGCCGAGCACATCGCTGGCCCAGTGCTGGCCCAGGTATATCCGCGATATGCCGATTAGAACCACCAGACCGCCAAAGAAAATCAGCAATAGACCTCGTTGGAAAGACGGTTTCAGCAAACTATAGGCCAGTAAACCAATAAAACCAAAAAAACTCACATAGAACATAACGTGCCCGCTCGGAAAACTGTAACTATTGAGCGTTGCAAGCACATTTACCATGTCTGGCAGAGGCCGGGGGCGCTGGACGAGGTTCTTGACCAGAACATTGAGCGCTGTTGACGAGAGTGCCGCACTCAGGGTGGTGAATGCTTCCCAGCGCAGGCCGAAGCCAAAGATCAACCAAACAACCAGCCCGGTGATAAGCATGGCCTGAGGGCTAAAACCCGGCCAGCTTACCAGGTACATCAGCCAGGCAAAGAGCGGGGCATCGAGCGATTGGATGGATCTCGAAATTTCGAGATCCATCGCAAAAGAAGGCCTGGTCTTGACCAGAAAAGTCAGAAGAGCAAAAGCGCCCGCGATCAAAACCAGCGCGGCCTGAAATAGCACAACCCGATGCCGCCGAATCTCTTTTTCTTTCACGGATTCATCCAAAGGGTTTCGGGCTTACGGCTGGGGTGATGCCAGCGGATTTTGAACGGGTTGACCGGCGTTAGCGCCCTGATAATAGGGGAAGGTCACCGGCAGATCAAAACCGAAGTAAGCCGAGACGCGTGCCACGATCTCGCCTTTGATTTGCGCCCGGCGGGTGTTATAGGCTTCGACAGCGTCATTCCAATCGGTACCGGCCAGTTGAATGGTATTCATGGCTTCGTCCACGGTGTCGCCCATTGCCAGGGTGACGCTGGCATCCGGCACGGGCGGCGGGGCCTGGGTGATGGCGTTGACATACAGTGAAAAACCCTGTCCCAGGTCACTGGGGAGTGCGCCCTTGGCTTGCAAGTCGTTCAGGTTTAACTTGGTTGGGTCCAGCGGTTGGCCGTTCTCATCGCGATAATTACTGAGCAGGTTGGTCAGCGCATCTGCTTCTGAACGGAAGTTCCCGGTCCAGACTTCGCCGCTATCGCTGACCGCATCGTAATAGTCTTTGGTGATCTGTGTTTTGGCCTGGATCTTAGCATACTGGGTATCGGTCACCAGTTGGAAATTGGCCGCAGCAGACTGCACGCCCTGCACCAAGGCCACCAATTCGTCGTATTCTGTTGTGCCCGACTTTACAACACCGCAACTGCTCAGCCCAACGATCAGGACCGCCAGCATAAAAATGGAAAGTATTTGTTGTATGGAACGTTTCATGGTTTTATCTCCTGATTTGATTTAATTGCCGCGCCCGGAACGTCCACTACCGCTGCCGCCGCGCATCGATGGGCCGCTCCGGCCCCCGCCAAAGGGATTGCCGATGCCCCTGAACCCCGAACCGGATGGATTGAAGCTGATTCCGCTGCGGGCCAGCTTGGGCAGCATCCAGACCAACAACATCAGAAAGAAGCCGCCCAGGCAGAGCAGGCAGCAAACCGTCAGAAGGCCGAGCGGTCCTGAAGGCAATTCCGGCAGGTCGATCGTTTCGGGGGTGGACGTAGGCAAAAGTAGCGGGGCGTATTTGTTGCGCGCGACCGTGTCGAAGCCCTGGACCAGAGTTAAAAGCGCCTGGTCCAGGCTGCGGGTCGATTGGTAGGTTTCTTCAACAGCGCGGTTGAGAGCTGTCAGTTCGGGAGCGGTTAGCGCGGGCAATCCCAGCCCGACGCCGTAGTGCACATCGATCCGGTCTGGCTCGACTACGATCAAAAAAACAAAACCATTATCTTTGCGCTCGCCCGTTGCCTGGCCAAGCTGCATATAACGCAAAAAATGGACAGCGCAGTTGACCCGGTTGCCGACCTGCTCTTGCGGCTGGATGAGAATCATCGTTTGTGCGATGAAATCTGCATTCAACTGGTCGAGGATCACATCCACTTCGGTTACGGCTTGCTCCGAGACATAATTTTGCCAATTCACCGTCCAGTGGGCTTGCTGCATGCTGTAGCTGAATCCGTAATCCGGAGCGGAGCCGTTGCCGCACGCCTGCCCCTGCGCGTGCGGCGCAGCCAGAGGTGCAGGCAGGGGCGCGGCGAAATTGGCACTGGCGTGGGCCGGGGTGAAAAAGACCGCCAGACCCAACGCCAATGCCGTTAAGGCTGCGATACTCACCATCATCTGCGCGAGACCGCGCCGGCTCTGGCTGTGCTTCAGGGTCACCTTCATATCAACGATCGCTCCAGGATGTTTTCTTACTTCGAGGTGGATTGCGAAATTTCCTTGACCATTTCCGCAGTTTTTTCAGGTTGGTTGACGCGCGTGGCCACATCGGCCTGGGCAATGATCCCGAGGATTTTATGACCGCCATCCACGATCGGAATGCGGCGTAGCTGGTGTTCAGCCATGGCATCCAGCGCTTTCTGCAGGTCATCTTCGGCCAGGCAAGTTACCACCTGGCGGGTCATAACCGTTTCCACTTTCGTGGTTTTGGCATCTTGCCCTTTGGCGATGATCTTCAAAACCAGGTCACGATCGGTGACGATCCCGACCAGTTTTTGGGTTTTGTCGTTGTCAATTACAGGGATCGAGCCGATATTGTCCCTTTGCATCAGTTGGGCTACTTTGGCGACCGTATCCTCGGGCAAACAGCAAACGGGTTCTTTGGTCATGACTTCGCTGCATTTTTTCATAAGAATTCTCCTTGAATGCAATGTGTAGCTTTGATCTTGCGCATAGTGTGTAAAGGGGCAGCCAATTGGCCGCCCCTCCGGGTTCACTGTGGTGCGAACCTATAGGTTGATGATCCCAAGCATCTGTAAAACGAACAGAATGATCGCGATCACGAGCAGGGTATGGATCCAACTGCCGGTTTGCGGGAAGTTTGGGCTGATATTCCGTCCGAAAAAGCCAAGCAGCCACAGGATGAGCAGGATTACGATGATTGTCCACAACATGAGATTCTCCTTTTGAGCAATTGAGCGTCGGTTGCAAACTCTGGAACCGATTGACCTCCACGAGGCCTGAATTCATCCTACAACAAACACTCCCCGGCCACATCCATCGACCGGGGAGTGTTAATCTCCGCCACTTGGGGGAGATTCTGGCGGAGCTAGTCATTCTATACAACGTTATTTTGCTGAAGTGTTTCGCTTTTTGCTTCTTCTTGCTTGAGTTGGAAATAGGCAACACTCAAAAAAGCGCCGAAGAGCAGGATGATTCCGCTCAGATAAGCCCAAACCAGGAAGGCGATGATCGCTGAGACTGAACCGTAAACGAGATTTGAAACCGAAACATAGGAAGTAACAATGAACAAAAAGGCTTTTTTTGCAAATTCCCAGAGCAAGCCGGCCGCAATTGCGCCGGGGAAAATCTCGCGCCAGGTGGCCGCTCCATGGGGCAGCAGGATGTAAAGCAGCATGAACAGGGCAATATCGAGCAAGATCGCCACGATAAAGCTGATGCTGCCCATGATTGGCATGATCTGGTCTGGCATCCAGGCGCGCACATTGGCGAGCAGGCTGCTTGCCAATGCGGCCAGGAAGAGCGCCGGGCCAGCAAAGGCCAGCACAAACAAGATTGCCAGGCCGCGCCGCTTCCAAACAGGGCGTTTGCGCTTGTTGCTCCAAATCGCATTCAGGGTTTGGGTCAGCGTGTAAAAAACTGTCGAGGCAGACCAGATCAGGCCGACCAAAGCGACGCCGGTGACTGGTCCGCGCGTTCGAATGATTTCATCGATGTTTTGACCCAACAACTGCCCCAGGGCTGGCGCTATAAATTCCAGTTTTTGCACAATGAGCTGCTGATCCATCAGCGGGCCAAGCGTGTAGCTGGCAATCGCAACACTCAAGAGGGTGATGGGGAAGAGCGAGAACAGGGCAAAATAAGCGATTGCCGCCGCGGTAATCGACGAGTCGGGACTGATCGCATTGCTGGCTGCTCCCACCAGCATCCCCAACCAGCCATGAGAGCGCTGGTCAAGCCCGTGCGCGCGGTGGAAGCCTTGCTGGCGAAAATGCGCCATTCTTTCAGACATTTTGGGGAATTTTTTCATGGCTTTGTGGGTCTTGGCGATTCGGTATTTGGGCTGACGGTCTGGACTGGAGCGAACGGCCCTGAAGGTTCAACGACCAGGCCAGCTTGCAAGATCGGCTCTGCCTTTTCGATCAGGCGGGTCAGGCTTTCCATGCTGCTGGTCAATAACGGCACGGCTGGCTCATCCATTTCGTTGATCGCTTCCCAAACGTGCGCTTGCCGGTCTTTGAGATCTGAAATCTGGGCTCCAGCTCCGGAAGCCGCGCGGTGGCTGACCAGTTGTTTCCACAAGATCTGACAAACGGCAGACAAAGGCGGAGCCAAAATGATCCCGAGAAGGCCGAAAGCGTCTGCCATGGCGATCAGCAGGATAACGGTCAGGATCGGGTTATCCCATCTGCGGTTGAAGATACGGGGCATGATCCAGATGCCCAGACCTGTCAGAGCGATCAAGGTATACAAAACCGTGAGCAGGCTAAGTTGGACGCTGGTTAGCAGTCCCACGAGCAGCACGGAGATGACAGCCAGGGTGGTTCCAATAACGGGTATCAGGCATGTCAGCGCACCAACCAGCGCCAGGAGCGCCGGGTATGGGGAGCCAAGCAGCCAGTAGCCGAGCCCCAGCAGCAGCCCGGCCAGGAGGCTTTGCACGATTTCGCCGCGAATGTAAGCGCCGATATCTGGTTCGACCGTCTTCCAAATGCTGCGGGCCTGTTTGCGCTGGTCCGACGGAAGCAGCGAAAGCCACAACCGCTCGAAGTGAACCTGGTTGGTACTCCAATAAATGCTCAGGAACAGGATAACGAATGCGCCGCTGATAACTCCACCCAGGCCTTGCGTGAAGCCCAGGATGGCGGGCAACACGAGCTGACCCTCGTCGCCGGTAAATGCTTCGAAGAGCTTGCTTGGCGCCGGCAATTGCGCCATGAGCGACTGCTGAAACGAACTGCCCTCCAGCCAGATCGGCAAAACCCAGGCATCTTGCGTTGAGACGGTATCGGCCAACTGCTGGATATCAAGGATTGCAGCCTCGCCGGTCAGAAAGAGCAAGAGGCCGAAACCGCCCAGCCCTATCAGGTAGAACAACAGCCAGGTCACGCGTTTCAGCAGGCCGGGCTCAAATAAACGCTCCACCAGCGGACGCAGCGCTGCTGCAAGTGTTAGTGAGATCAACACATAGCCGACGACGGCCCGAAATTGCCATAGTACCACCAGCGCGAGAAGCGTGGTCATCACCGCTGTGCCGAACTTTATTAATTGATTGGTCATGGCGCACCTGATGTGGGAACTTGTGCCAGCAAGGCATCCAGGTCGGTTGTGATGGCTTCGATCTCATCCATCACCTGGTCGATCTGCCTTACCCTGGAATCTGATCCGCCTTTGTTGAGACGCGCCTGCTTGCGCAGGTTCTGGGCCAGGTTTTGCGCTTCATAACGCAGACGGCTGGCATAATCGCGGCCGGTCGAACCCTCTGCTTCTGTCACCCCGGGGTGAAAAACAAATTGATTAAGCAAAAGCTGGATCATGGCTGCAATCGGGATTGCCATCAACGCCCCGGCGATGCCGAACAAAGAGCTAAAGGCGAAGATCGCCAGTAAGGAGACGAACGGATTAACTCCGACCGCCTTGCGCATGACGCGCGGCACCAGCAGGCTATTTTCTAGTTGCTGAATAATGAGGGTAGCAACGATCACCCAGATCAACTTGGAAGGCGCTATGGAAAAGGCGATCAATGCCGCCGGAATGGCGCCAAGCAGCGGCCCGACCATTGGTACGGCCTCCAGCACGCCCGCGATGAGCGCCAGTACCAGGGCATTGGGCAAACCGATCAGCAGGTAGGCGATCAATGCCAGAATGCCGATCGCCAGACAAAGAACAGCCTGCCCGGCCAGGTAGAAACCAATCTTGGTTTCCATGGCTGAGATCAGTTCACTGATGCTTTCACGCTGGGTATTTGGCAGTAACGATACCAGCGATTGTACGGTTCGCGGCCCATCAAGCGTCCAATGAAAGGCCAGGAGCAAAATGGCTGTGGCCAAAAAGATGCCCCTGGATGCCGATGTCAGATATCCGAATGCCTGCCCGGCTGAAGCCAGCATTTCTTCTCCGGTTTGCTGTTCAGGCCCCAGGCTGGGCAGCACGGGCGGGATGAATTTGCTTAAACGCGCGATCAATTGATTCGACGAACTCCCGGCCCATTCACGCAGGGTTTGGTAGTAGTCTGGCACAGTGGTCGCAATGGTTGTGCCTTGTTCGAAGATCAGTGGAAATAACAACAGCAAAAAGCCAACCAGCAGGGTTAGCAACAGAAAGTAAACAAAGATAACCCCTGCTATGCGGGGCAGTCCGCGCCGGTGCAGCCAGCCCACAACGGGTCTGATGACCGTGCCCAGTACGATGGCGACAAACAGCATGAAAATGACCTGGTTAAACCGGTAAAGAAGCCAGAAGCTCAGGGCGACAAAAACCAGGACGAGGGTTGCCCACATCACTCGTCGGAAGGTCCAATCATAGGGTTGTGAGGCTGGTTGGAGTGTCACTGTTTCCCTACACTTTCAGGTAATTTGGAAGTAATTTCGCGCGGCTGCGAAACACGCTTTTTTGAGCGGTCGCTTGTTCCGCTTGGCAAAGTATGCAAGCCGGTTGCTTGCAACAATTCTGTCTGGAGTTGTTGAAAACAGCCGGCCTGTTTATTCGTTATTCGATGAAACGATTAGACTGTGCGGCGTCCTCTTCCGTTGAAGAGTCTGACGATCGCAAGCAGGATGACCGCTCCCAACAGCGAGACCAGCATGGTCGGGATGTTGATTGCATCATTGATTGTCCCAACGCCCAGCATGGGGCTCAGGAAGTAACCGGCCAGGAATGCGCCAACGACACCAACAACGATGTCGAGCAGCAGTCCCTGTTGTGAATTCGTGCGCATGATCCGGCTTGCAACATAACCGACGATCGCTCCAGCAATAAGATAAATGATCAGGTTCATTTGGTTTTCCTTTTTTTGTGTTCCAGGTTCACGGTTGCCCGTGGTTGGTTGTTGATCCCGCCCCCTTTTCACAGGGGAGCCGGGGGCGGGTGGTGATGTCCCGGTAAATTACCGGGGGGCAGGGACAGTGTCTTTTTTCATGTTGGCTTCGTGCTCCGTTACGCGCCTGTCAATTTCATCGGCAGCTGCCTCGCGGGTATAGCCATATTTTTCTTGCAGCAAGCCGGTGAATACATCGAACTTGCCAGCCGCTCGATCAAGATCATCGTCGGTGAGTTTGCCCCACCAGGCTTTGGCCTCGCCTCGGATTTGTTTCCATTTCCCTTCGAAAACATCTTTGTTCAAGGTAGATCCTCCAGTTCATAAAAAACCATCTCAGTTGGGTGCACCGCATAGTAGAGAGTGATTCGGATGGTTATACATTCATACTACATTGGAAACTCCCCGGTCACATCCATCGACCGGGGAGTGTTTGTCTCCGCCACTTGGGGGAGACTTTAAGGAATTTTCGTCAACCATGAAATGTGTTTGGAATTTGCCGCAGTTAAATAGCAAAAATATGACATTTGCCACTTTATTCGCAATTTCATATGGCCTAAACTAATAAAAACCAAATAATAGAGGCCGGGCTATTATGTCGCATATCAGTTTGAAATCTGGTTATACCGAATTGATTGAACGTTTGAACCGTTTTCCGCAGGGCGCGCCACCCTCGGATACGCTCTACGAAATCTTGAAGATCCTGTTCAGCGAACGTGAAGCGGAACTGGTGGCGCTGCTGCCAATCAAACCTTTCAGCGCTGAAAAAGCCAGCCAGGTCTGGAAGATGGATCTGACCGAAACGCGCAAAACGCTGGATGGGCTTGCCAGCCGCGCCATTTTGGTGGACATCGAACATGAAGGCAAAACCACCTACACCCTGCCGCCGCCCATGGCCGGATTCTTTGAATTCTCGATGATGCGCCTGCGTGGTGATATTGATCAAAAAGTGCTGGGGGAGTTGTTTTATCAGTACCTGAACGTTGAAGAAGAGTTCATCCGTCAGTTGTTTGTTCGGGGCGAGACCCAACTGGGGCGTGTTTTTGTTCACGAACCGGTTTTATCCAGTGAAAACGCTCTGCGCGTGCTGGACTATGAACGCGCCAGCCAGGTGATGCAAACCGCCTCGCAGCGCGGGGTCGGGGTCTGTTACTGCCGCCATAAGATGATGCATGTTGGCCGCAATTGCGCTGCGCCGATGGACATTTGCATGACCTTCAACGGCACTGCCCAATCGCTAACGCGTCACGGCTATGCCCGCGCGGTGGATGTCAGCGAGGGCATGGATCTGCTCCAGCAGGCTTACGAGCAAAACCTGGTCCAGTTTGGCGAGAATGTGCGCGAGAGTGTTAATTTTATCTGTAACTGTTGCGGCTGTTGCTGTGAAGCCATGATCGCCGCCCGCAAATTCGGTATGCTGAACCCCGTCCATACCTCCAATTTCTTGCCGGTTGTCAATGAGGCCGAGTGTAACGGCTGCGGGAAATGTGTTGGTGTTTGCCCGGTCGAAGCGATGGCGCTGGTTTCGAGCAACGATCCGCATCATCCGAAGATGAAAAAAGCCAGGCTGGATGAAAACCTGTGCCTCGGTTGCGGCGTCTGCGTGCGGACCTGTTCCCACGATGCGCTGAGTCTGCGCTCGCGGCCGGAGCGGGTCATCACCCCGATCAACTCCGTCCACCGCACGGTGATGATGGCCATCGAGCGCGGCGACTTTCAGAACCTGTTGTTTGACAACCGTGTGCTTTGGAACCATCGCGCCCTGGCGGCTGTCTTGGGGGTTATCCTGGGCCTGCCGCCCATCAAACAGGTTATGGCGACCCGCCAGGTGAAATCACGCTACCTGGAATATTTGGTGACACACATCAAAATTTGAACTATACTGTTTTTATTCAGGAGACGCTTACTATGGATGACCGCAGGACAGAAACGCGCAAAAAAGTGATGGCATTTACACCGGTCCGCGACCGAAATCGGGGCGTTCTGCTGGGCTTCCTGGGAAACCTGACCCTGCATGGAGCGCTGGTGATCGGGGAAAAAGCGCTCGATGTCGACACCAAAACTGAACTGGACATTGAATTTCCCGATGAATTAGCGGGTGCGCCCGCCCGCCACATGCTGATCAGCGCCCGGGTTGCGCGCTGCGTCCGGGATGAAGACAGTGACCGGGATTTCAAAATCGGTTTTGAGTTCCTGAACATCCAGCCCGAGCACACCCGCACCATCGAGGCCCTGCTCGACCGCTATCACTTCCGCCATCGCGAGTGGGCCAAAAAAGAAGAAGAGTAAATAGCCGCAATCAAACACAGGAGCGAGCAATGCTGGACGGCCTGGCCTTCTTGATCGTTATTTACGGATTAACCATTTTTTTGACAGCGATCGGTAATTTTCGCAGGATGCGGGAAATTAACAGAAACAGCAAGTCTGTGCTGGGGGTGGTTGTCGAAACCAGTTCGACCCGCAATATATTGGCAGGCCCTTTTGGGGGTACAGCCTACCGCACCATGATCCACTACAAGCCGGATGATGCGCGCGAGCCGTATCAAATTTATCTCCGCGATCACAATTTGTTGATGACAAAAACATACTCGATGGGGGATACAGTGGAAGTGGTTTATGACCGTGATGCTCATTACCGTTCTTACCCCAAGCCTGAATGGCAGAGCACCCTCAGGGATTTTTGGAGCTGCGCATTTTGTCTTGCCCTGGCGGCCCTGCTTGCGGCGATTTCCCGGCTGGTCCAAATAATCTACTAATTGCTAACTTTCGTGCGGTTCCCAGAGCGTTGTCGTATTGCGCCCCCCGCGCTTGGATTCATAGAGCGCCTGGTCTGCGCGCGCTACGAGCGTTGTAATGCTTGTTTCGCTGGTTTCATCCCAGCAGGCAACCCCCAGGCTGATCGACAAATTGATTTTCTTGCCATCGTGCAATTGCGGAGAGTTGGTGACGATCTTGCGTAAGCGTTCCGCGGTCAAAAAGGCTGACTCTGCCCCGGTTTCAGGCATGAGCAGGATGAACTCCTCGCCGCCGTAGCGCGCGAAAATATCCATCGCGCGGATATTGAGCTGGATCATGCTGGTCAGGTTGATCAGCATCTGATCGCCAAAGGGGTGCCCGTGCGTATCGTTGATCTGCTTAAAATAATCGGCATCGATCAGGATGATCGCCAACGGGCGCCTGTTGCGAGTGGCTTTTGCAATTTCTTTTTCTGCCAGCGTAAAAAAATGGCGCCGGTTAAGGATTTTTGTGAGCGGGTCGGTGATCGCCATTTGCTCCAGGGTCGCGGTCTTTTCGCGCAGGGCGGCTGTGCGTTCATCCACCGTTTTTTCCAGGCCGACCGCCAGGTCACGCAGAGCCTTTTCGCGTTCCTGAATGGAAGCCACCATCAGGTTGAATACTCTGGCGAGCTGCCCGATCTCGTCATTTGAACCGGAGTTGACCCGAATCGACATGTTGCCTTTCGACATCTGATCGGCACCATGGGCCAGTTCGCTCAAAGGGATCGTGATCTGGTTGGCAAGCCAGAACCCCAGCAGCGCGCCGGCCAACCCGGTCGCGAGCGCCAGAAAAATACTTTCGATCGTCATATCGCTGATTTTTTCTTTCAAAGGGCTGGTCGAGAGACTGGCAGCGATCGCGCCGATAGTCTGGTTGCCCAAAACCACCGAACGCCCTGAAATATACTGGTCTTCACGCCATTCCCGATATATTTGATGCGACTGCAGCCCAATCAGCGTATTCCCCAGCGGGTCAACGATCTGTGAAAAGGCAGGTTCGGCATTCCTTGAATCGACCAGGATCTTGCCCTCGGAATCATAGGCAATAAAAAATATAAGGTCGGGGTTGTCGCTCAGGGCGCGCGCAAGATCCCATAATTCGTCGACCTGTAAATTATAGAGCGGGTCGCGCAGGCTGAGAGAGGTTGTTTCGAGCAGCAGGTCGGCCTGGCTTTCCAGGTCCTGTTGAAAATACTGCTTTTCAAGCTGGATCGAGATAATGGTTAAAATAAAAACTCCCGAAACTGTCAAACTGCTGACCAGACCGGTTATTTTTGTTCTGAGAGAAAGATTTTTCCAGATGCGTTTCATGTGCCTGTAGAAATTAACCCGCGTGGCAGCCTGAGCGTGTTTGGATATTTTTCAACGCCAGGGAACTTATTTTTATTGTACACTTTCTTGGCCTGTTTCCAATCGCTTGTTATGGACCTGCTATAGTTCCAGCAAACGAAAAATCCCGCTTTTCTTTGGCGGGATTTTTCGTTTGCGAAGCGGTGCGCGTTTCAGCTCGTTTTGCGCCGGTCAATTTCTTGTCGAATGATTTCAGCCGGGAAAGAGTCGCCATGCGCGGGGTGGACGGTTTTGACTCCCAGGGCGAGTAATTTTTCCCAGGCGGCGATCACCTGCTGCATATCGTTGGCCAAAACTGGCAGGCCGGGAGTCAGGCGCAGGAACCAGGCATTCATCGCCAGGTCGCCGACGAAAACATCCCCGCTCTCGAGCAGGATGCACGATGAGCCGGGAGAATGCCCGGGCGTAAACAGCACCTGGCCCGCAATCCCGTATTCGGCCAGCGAAAAACCGGCGTCGTCGAAGGCCAGATCCACCTTGACCGGGGCAATTGCCGGTTTAAAGAGCGGCTTGGCCAGGGCGATCATGATCTTGCCCCAGGTTGTCTGCCCTGGTGGCAGCAGCGGACGGCCGCTCTCGACCCAGGTGCGGTCGTTTTGATGGACGGCCACCTTGGCCCCGCTCATCTGCTGGATGGCGCCCAGACAGGCGATGTGGTCGGCATGGCCGTGGGTCAAAACGATCAACTGGATTTCGCGCGGGTCAACGCCGAGGCGCTGCAAGCCTTGCTTGAAAGCGCCCAGCCCGCCCGGCGCGCCGCCGTCGATCAGGATGGTTTTTTCGCCGCGCAGCAAATAACAGTTGCAGATCCCGGCCGGGATGCGATCAAAGGTTAACGTCATTCTGCCTCCGTGTTTTCTTCTTTTGTGGGCTGGCGGGAGAATTTCATTCCATCCATCCGGCAGCGCGTGATGGCTGAATTGCAATAGCCGGATTGTACTCGAATCAGGCGGCTGTGGAAGACAGACCGGGTTTATGTTCAAGATTTCCGTAAAGCCAGGATAGGTTGACTGTGCCCCAGACTGGTAAAATTGAAACCCTTGGATTAGCAAGGAGACTTGGAGACCATCATGACAACAGAATCACCCCAACTCCGCTGGCATGACCCTGTCTGGCAAAAACAAGCTCATGACTGGATTCGCGCCAGGGCGGAACAGAATTCCATCCGCCTGACGGGTGAGATTCAGCAGCCACATGCTTATGCCTGGTCCACGGTGATGCGGGTTGAGAGCGAGGCGGGCGTATTGTTTTTCAAAGCGACCGCGCCGGAGACAGCCTACGAGGCGGCTTTGACCCAAAAGCTGGGGGAATGGCATCCGGATTGCCTGCCCGATCTGCTGGCTGCGGAAACCTCCCAGGGCTGGATGCTGATGCGCGATGGCGGCGAACAACTGCGGACCTTCATCCGCCCGACCCAGGATATTCGCCCCTGGGAGCCGGTGATTACCCGCTATGCCGAACTGCAGATCGAGCTGGCCGGGCGCACATCTGAAATTTTGGGGCTGGGGGTTCCCGATTATCGCCTCTCCGCTCTCCCGGACCTCTATTCTCATTTGCTTGAAGATCAGCACAGCCTGCTGCTCGATCAAGAACAGGGGCTGACCTCCACGGAGTTTCAACAGTTGCTTGCTTTGCAGCCGCGCTTCCAGCAAATCTGCGCGGACTTGGCCGCCGTGGGACTGCCCGAAAGCCTGAACCACGGAGATTTGACGGATGGCAATGTTCTGCGCAAAGATGGACGGATCATTTTCTTTGATTGGGGAGATGCCAGCCTGACCCATCCGTTCGTATCGCTGCGAACTTTTTTTGTCAGTATCGAGATCGCGCTCAACCTGGACGATTACGTTTTCACGCCGGCGATGGCCGGCTTGCTGGAACGTTATCTGCAACCCTGGCAAAAATTTGCCTCACGGGAAGTCTTGCTGTCGGCTTATCAGCTTTCGAAGCCTGTCGCCTCGATCGTCAAGACCCTGGCCTGGCACAAAACCATTTCTCATTTGGAAGGCGCTCTGCGGGAAGAATATGCGTGGATCATTCCCGAGTTATGGAAGGAATTTATGTTCCATACAAAGGGGCTGGACCAGCCATAACCTCGCACCCCGCGGATTTGCCCCAAAGGAGCGCAGGAGGTTTTCTTATCTGACCGGCAGAGTTGCTCATCTCTTTGGAAACATGCTATACTTTTGTTGACGCTATCGGTAGCCAGCAGGAGCCAGAAAATGACCGTTTACCAGACCCTTTATACTGAAAAAATTGAACAGGAAATCCAGAAAACCCCGGATGAATACCTGCCCATGCTGCTGGAAATGGTGCGTCTGTTCCGCCAGAGTGTGGCGCTCAAACCTGCGGATGAAAGCTTCCGCCAGGGCTGGAAGGAAGCGCTAAAAGGTGAAACCCTGCCCATTTCCGAATTGTGGACAAATCTCGATTCCGCCGAATAGATCATGGCTGCCAACGTTGTTTTTACGCCGGAATTCAAGCGCAATTTGCGAGTCCTTTCCAAAAAATATCGCCATATTCGCGATGATATAGAGCCGCTGATTGACACTCTGCAAAATGGCGAACTGCCAGGCGACCTGGTGACAGGGACAAGCTACACCATATTCAAAGTGCGAGTACCCAACAGGGATGTGCAACGGGGCAAAAGCGGGGGCTATCGCATTATTTACTACCTTCAAACTCAAACGGACATCATTCTGGTGACAATTTACTCCAAAACCGAGCAGGCCGACATCTCTGCTGCACAAATCTGGCGTATCGTGAACGAATTCGAAACCGAAAAATAGCCAAAAACGCCCCGCGGACTTGCCTACAGGGCGTTTTTGGGTTCCCTTGGTGCAGACATCGCTCCCCACATCTGCTTCCTTGACAGTAAAATATTCCTGACAGGATTCCACTTAAAAACCCCGTGTGGAATATAGGGAGATAGCCAATGTTGTACATCATGACAGAACGGTTGGTCTTGAAACCACACACACAGAACAGCCTGGTCTGGTTGAATACCACCTTCAATAACCCGAACGAAGATTACTTCAATGGCGACGATCCACCCAGGGAGCGTCCCGAAACGCTCGAAGAGACCCAGAAGCTCCTCGACCGGATTCTCAACCGCCCAGTGGATGCGGACATCATCGACTATGCCATCCACAAAAGGGATACAGATGAGTTGATCGGCGTCGGCATGATCGCCCATATCAACCACTACAATCGCCGCTGTGACCTGGGCATCGGGCTGGGTTGGAACCGGGACAACTGGGGAAAAGGTTATGCCAGCGAAGCGCTGCAAGCTGTGATCGCGTATTGTTTCACCGAATTGGGGCTGAACCGCATCGGCGCGGAGATCTACGAATTCAACGCACACTCCATCCGCCTGTTCGAACGGACTGGTTTCCGCCGCGAGGGTGTACTACGCCAATACATTTTCAAAGATGGAGTCTTTAAGGATTCGTATCTTTATAGTCTTGTAAAAGAGACCTGGGAGCATCAAAAAAAGTCATAGACAACCAAAAACGCCCCGCGGACTTGCCCGCAGGGCGTTTTCTTCCTTTTCGTGTTCCTACCTTGTACTAAAAAGACAATTCAAGTTGCTCAATTTCATCACCCGCGCTTTTGAAATAAGGGATTTTTTGAAAGCGTGGTAATTCTGGCAAGTGCTCACTTAATTTCTCACATTCTGAACCGTTCTTGAAGAATGTGTTCAGATATACATTTGCATATAACGTTTCAATTATTTCTGTTATCTGTGCGAGTGTCTTTAGCGTCTCTCCAGCAACGTTAGATGTAAGCGCATCAACAGAGAAATTTATATCGTCGAATCTTTCTTGAGGTAAAGTTTGAAATACACGATGTAAAATAAACCTATTTCCGTGAATGGCAACTCTTCTTCTGTACCCATCCTCTGTTCCCTGTTCCTGGTTTATTATATCTTCAACAATTCTGGCAACTTGGACACAACACCAAACTCTAGAAGCTGTAAGAAGTGGGTTGAATAACAAAGTATAAGGTGGCTTAGTTATGTCGCCCCACAACATACCTACATTTCTTTTTGCAAGAGCCGCAAACTGAGTTTTTGGAAATGCGCAAGCAAGAGCAATGCTTGCTTCTTCAATATCACACCCTTTTTGAAAGTTTTGTATTTTCTCTCCAGTCTTGTAAACATATATTTTATTTAAGTCCAGAGACATTTCTGTACGTATGCGTTCTTGATTATGATCCAAAGAAGCGAAATCCCTGCGTTCAATACGATTTTGTGTGTTGGTGGCAGTTGTTACCTCAACGCCAAAGTTTGGAGGACAATTTTCAAGAGAAATAAATCGAACTAATACCCTCCCGTCCTTCGCTTTTGGGAATCCTTTAGATACAACAGCTTCAATGCTTCCAACTGTTTGAGCTCCGTTTACCACAGAGGCCCCAATACATACAAAGTGTCCGATGTCTCTGTTTGAGCCTCCTATTCGCTTTTTATCAATAGATTTGCACAATATAGTGATTCCGTTGTTGAAATACCAAAACTTTCCAGGCTCGCGCACAAGAGTCAATTTCATAGCATCATTGACATCCGTGTCTCCTTTAAAGTTTCTAAGATTTTTTGATGTTAACTTTCCTCCATGTTCGCTATACCATTTTGCGATTTCCTCAGTGGATACTTGACCATAATAAGCATCGTAGGGTTCGCTAATATGTCCCCAATCGTGGAGTGTTACTTCGATGTTTATTGCCTCATCTCCAAATGACCCAGAGATTATGTCATACACTTCCTTTTGGCTAAAAACACGATAAGATACTACTTCTACCGGATCGTTTTCTTTTTCAAGTAAATCATTGAATTCTCTGATGCCGTATGCGGATAATGGTTGAGTTCCTGTATATGTAATCAAAAGACAAAACCTTACATCAGTTTCATCAAGGGCATTTTCAAGTGCTGTTTTCATATTTAAGAACTTTGCATTAAATCTGTCAAACTTCCCACCTAGATAATCTCTAAATCCAGACACAAACTTTTTCAAAGAGCCTAAATCAGGGCTTTTGTTTCCTGCTTCTACCCATTTTGACTGAATCACATAAACAATGTGTTTTTCTTGATCATAGTATATTGCATCAATACCGTTATCGTCATAACCATCAATAATGCAATTTGTCGCAACCTTTTTATCTATCTCCGCCATAAACGATAGAACACAGGATGCAAGACTTCTTGTGAGAAACTGATCTTCTTTATCATCTGGTTTTTGGGATTTTATATCTGAAAGATCAATTAGCCCATCGAACTCTTTTGTTAGAAAGCTTTTTATTCGTCGAATTATTAGATCGCTCATGGTAATCGTTCTCCTTGTAAATTCGAAAGAACCTCGAATTCACCGTTAACATCTTGGATAAATTCATCGGAAAACCGGGATCAAACCAGCATAACACGTTCAAATAGCCCAAGAGCGACTGTAATAGCATGGGGTTTTAGCATTGCGATAAGACTCCCAATATCGCATTGATCTACAGAGATTATAGCAAAATTCATGATTTCTATCACTATCATCTGTAGATCAAATCATCGTACACTTAACCTGAGCCAACTGACCACTGATGATCGCTCACTGAAAACTATAAGAACTGGCTGCCCCGCCTACAACCGCGGTGGATGCTATTTCATCTCACATTTGTAAAGGCACGGCTGATAAGTTAATGAAACAAACCTGCCGCCTGAGCGCAGAATCATCCTGACCAATTTCATTACATCCATCACTACCCATCCCGGCTCATATCCCCTACACTTAAGGATATGAGCCGTTCCATTTCCAAACCAGTCGCCAATCCCCAATCACCCTTTACCAAAATTCGCACCGGCTGCCCGGCCCACAACTGCGGCGGACGCTGTCTGCTGATCGCCCACATCGAAAACGGACGCATCATCCGCCTCGACAGCGACGACCGCCCGGATAGCCTGTCCGCCCCGCAACTGCGCGCTTGCCCGCGTGGGCGGGCCTATCTGCGCCGCCAGTACCACCCTGACCGGCTGCTCCATCCGCTCAAACGCACGGGAAAACGCGGCGAAGGCCAATTCCAGCAGATTTCCTGGGACGAAGCCCTCGAGATCGTCGCCGCCCAGTTCGAGCGCGTCAAAACCCAATACGGCAACCAGGCTCTGTTTGTGCCCTACGGCACCGGCTCCTACAACCAGCTCAACGGGTCACACACCGCCCGCCGGCTGCTGAATCTGTATGGCGGCTGTCTCGGCATTTATAACTCCTATTCGTGGGCCGCGATCAACGCCGCCACGCCCACTGTCTGGGGCACGCTCGTCACCGGCAACCAGCGCCAGGACTGGCTCAACAGCCGCTACATCCTGATGTGGGGCTGGAACCCCGCCGAAATGCGCGACGGCACCAACTCCGACTATTTCATCAAGCTCGCCCGCCAAAACGGAGCCAAGGTCGTCTGCATCGACCCGCGCCACTCGCTCTCCGCTGCCGCCCTGGCCGACGAGTGGATTCCGATCCGCCCCGGCACCGACGCCGCCATGCTGACCGCCATGGCTTACGTCATGCTCAGCGAAGGCCTGCTTGACAGCGCCTTTATCAATCGCTACTGTCTTGGCTGGGATTCTGCCCACATGCCGCCCGGTCACGAAAATGACGAAAGTTACACAGACTACCTGCTCGGCGCGCGCGACGGTCAGGCCAAAACCCCCGAGTGGGCTGAAGCCATCACCGGCATCCCCGCACAAACCATCGCCCGCATCGCCCGCGAATACGCCAGCCTGACCCCGGCCGTGCTCTACCAGGGCTACGGCATGCAGCGCCGGGCCTATGGCGAACAGGTTGTCCGCGCCGGGTGCGTGCTGGCGGCCATCACCGGTAATTTTGGCTTATCGGGCGGCTGGGCCAGCGGATTGGGATTGCAGGCCCCGGACGGCGGCGGTTTGTGGACCGTTTTCCCAACCGGGCAGAATCCCGTTAAAGCGGCCATCCCGGTCTTTCTGTGGACCGAAGCCTGCCTCCGTGGAAAAGAAATGACCCAGGCGGACGGCGTCACCGGCGCACCGAGCCTGACCAGCGACATCAAGTTGATCTACGCTGTCGCCACCAACTGCCTGATCAACCAGCACGCCAACGTCAACCGCTCCGCCGAAATCCTGCGCGATGAGTCGAAAGTTGAATTCCTCGTTGTGCAAGACAACTTCCTGACCCCGACCGCGAAATTTGCAGACATCATCCTGCCTGCCTGCACCCAGTTCGAAACCTGGGGCGTCGAGGACGGCTGGAAATATTCCGACGAAGTCATCCTGCAGCCCCAACTGGTCGAACCGCCCGGCGAATGCAAATCTGACTACCAGATCTGCGCCGACATTGCCGAGAGATTGGGCATTGGCGCGGCCTACACCGAAGGCCGCGATGAAAAAGCCTGGGTCGATTACTGCCTGGGCGTCTGGCGCGCGACCCGTTTCCCCGATTTGCCAACCCTCGATGAATTCATCGATAAAAACTTGGGCGCATGGAGCAACCCGGTCACCAAACCGGCGATCGCCTTCGAAGATTTCCGCGCCGACCCGCTCGCGCATCCGCTGAGCACCCCCAGCGGCAAGATCGAGATCTTTTCGAAGCAGTTATACGATTTTGGTAACCCCGATGAAGTCCCCGCTATTCCGAAATATATTCAGGAATGGGAAAGCCCATTTGATGAGCGCTGGTCGAGTAGCCGCGTAGCGGCGTATCGAGACCAAGCGGATTTTGCCATGTCGCCGGGTTTCGATACGGACGAGAAGAATACTCGTCCTACTCAACCCTCGGTATATCCCCTTCAGGCCCTCGGCCATCACACCCTGCATCGCGTCCACTCGACCCACGACAACAACGATTGGCTGGGCGAAGCCTTCCCGCAGCGGATTTTTATCAACCCGCTCGATGCTGCCGAGCGCGGAATCCGCGACGGCGACCTGGTCCGCGCCTGGAACGAGCGCGGCGAGCTGGTGCTCCCGGCCCGCGTCACCCCGCGCATCCTGCCCGGCGTGGTTGATATTCCGCAGGGTGCGTGGTGGGCCCCCAACGAGAGCGGAGTCGATTTCGGCGGCTGCGTCAACGTCCTGACCTCCGAACGCTGGACGCCGTTCGCCTTTGGCACGGCCCAGCATACCATCATGGTTCAGATTGAAGGTGTAGGGGCGAAGCATGCTTCGCCCCTACGGCCAGGTAAAAAATGACTTACGCCTTCACTTTTGACGCCTCCGCCTGTTCGGGCTGCAAGGCCTGCCAGATCGCCTGCAAGGACAAGAACAACCTGCCGACAGGCGTTTTGTGGCGAAGGGTGTTCGAGGTTTCGGGCGGATCGTGGACCAATATCGCAGCTGATGGCGCTCGCCTTGGCGTTTGGCAAACCGACGTTTTCGCCTACAACCTGTCGATCGCCTGCAACCATTGCGTCCACCCCAAATGCGCGGGTGTTTGCCCAACGGATGCCTATATCGTCCGTCCGGACGGGATCGTCTACATCGACGAGTCGAAGTGCATGGGCTGCGGCTATTGCGCCTGGGCCTGCCCGTATGCTGCGCCAAAATACAACCCTGACCTGCGCCACATGACCAAGTGCAATTTTTGCTTCGATAACCTCGATGCTGGTCTGCCCCCGGCCTGCGTGGCGGCCTGCCCAATGCGGGTGCTGGATTATAAAGAGGTCAGTGACGAGAGAACAGAGAGCAATTATCAGGCGTTGTGGCAAAAACCCGCCATCGAACACCCCTTCCCGCTGCCGGCATTTTCGCGGACCGAACCGCACCTGGCGATCAAACCCCACGCCGCGATGCACAACGGATTGGCGAAGGCGATCTCCAATCGGGAAGAAACTCAAACGCGAAGTGCATCACGCCTTTCATGGCAGGCTACCCCGGGCCGAGCGCAAAGTAAAAACTTTGTGTCCTTCGTGTCCTTTGCGGTTAATGGTTTTGATGAACTTCCCCTTGTCATTTTCACGCTTGCAGCCCAGACGGCCGCCGGTATGGCAGTTTTCTCGCTCTTTTCAGGGCCGCTCAGCCTTTTGACGCTTGCCATCCTCGGCGGCCTGATCAGCCTGGGCGGGCTGGCTTCGTTGCTGCACCTCGGGACGCCGCTCAATGCCTGGCGGGCGGTTAACCATCTTAAAAAATCCTGGTTGAGCCGTGAAATTCTGATGTTCGGGCTGTTCGGAGGATGTTGGCTGGTTGCTTTGGTTTTACCGGGCATGGGCAAACTGCCGCTGGCCCTGACCGGCCTTGGGCTGGTCTATAGCATGGCCCAGGTTTATCGGCTGAGGGCCGCACCGGCCTGGAACAGTTGGCGCACGCAGGCAGCTTTTTTTCTCAGCGCCGGTGTGTTAGGTTTAACGGGGGTTGCTTTCGGGACGGGGATGGCCGAGGTATGGTTCCCGCTCTGGGCCTTGCTGGCGGTTGAAGCGTTCCTGATCCTTTTGGGGGATGGCCCCGCCCACGAAACGGCGTGCAAGATCCGGGCGGTCTGCCTCGCGCTGGCCGTGGTCGGGGTGGGGTTGCTGCCGGTCGTGCCCGAAGCGGCCCGGATGTGGCTCTCGTTCCCGATCATCCTGCTGATCTTTGCCGAAGAAGCGCTCGGACGCTGGCTGTTTTATGAGATGCGCCAACCAGCTTTGTAAAGTTTTCAGATTTTGCTAAAAAGGCAGTAAAATGGGCTTGCTGGCTAGAAACCCGCAAACCGGTCGCGCGGTTGGGTTGAACGGCCGGCAGGGTGAAATGGCGCAATCCGTTTCACTTTTCCTCCAAGCAGTAGCCGGGTTTCCGGCTACTTGCCTTTTAAGGAGGTGGCAGCTCGAGTTGGTATAATCGTGAGGGTTGCTCAATTTTTCACAAGTTATTTGCACAATCCCATATTTTCTCTGCGGAGTCTATACTATGAAGATGAAAAAATTTTTCAGCTTGTTTGTGATGATACTTGTTTTGCTGCTGGCGGCCTGCGCCCCGGCCGGCGAGGTGGCTGTGTCGCAGAATGGGATTGAAATTATTGACCCCTGGGTGCGCGCCGCGGCCATCAAAGAAGACATGGGCGAAGAGATGGCGGGCGGGGGGGCGGTCACCGGCGCGTTCATGCAGATCAGAAACACCACCGATCGGGCCGATGTGCTGCTCAGCGCCAGCAGTGAAGTTGCGGCCGAGGTTCAGATCCACGAGACGAGCATGCAGGGCGGCGTGATGTCGATGGCGGAGGTCTCGGGGGTCGAGATCCCGGCCGCAGGCATGGCCGAATTGAAGCCGGGCGGCTATCACATCATGCTGATCGGGCTGACGCAGGAATTGAAAGCCGGCGACACGGTTACGCTCGTCCTGACGTTTGAAAACGCGGGCGAAATCACCGTCCAGGTGCCGGTCAGCATGCCGTAGGGTAAAATCAGGTATTCCATGGGTTTTGCGAGGTGAAATGAATCGCCAAAAAATATTGTTCGGTTCGCTGGTGCTTGTTTTTATCGCAGCTTTGCTCGTTTATCAGACTCTGCTGCCGCCGCAGATGAACGGTTCGGCGATCGACCCGCCCGCGCCGGTGGGCGATTTCAGCCTGCAATCGGGCGGCGGCCCGGTGACCCTGAGCGGATTCCAGGGCCGGTATGTTATTCTGTATTTTGGCTACACCTCCTGCCCGGATGTCTGCCCGACCACCCTGGCGACCCTGCGTGAGGCGCTCTCGCGGCTCGGGGATAAGGCGGATGGGTTCCAGGTGATCTTCGTCTCGGTGGACTGGGGCCGCGACACCCCGCAGTATGCTTCCGTTTACGCCAGCCGATTCGACCCCACTTTTCTCGGCCTGGCTGGCAGCGAGGCCGAAATCGACGAAGTCACCCGCCAGTTTGGCATTTTCTACAAGATCAATCCGCCTGACGATGGCGGGTTCTACACCATCGACCACACCGCCTCGACGCTGGTGCTGGATCGCGCAGGCAATCTGGTTTTAACCTGGCCTTACGGCCTGCAGGCCGACCAGATCGAAGACGATATGCGCGCCCTGCTGCGGCGATAAACAAACCGCAGCTTTTAAAACGCAAGGATGCCAGGATTTTTATTTTCCTGGCATCCTTGCGTTTTATTGACGATGAACGGGCTTGCTAAAACAGGCTGCGCTGAAGTTTTTGACTGTCTTCAGGGGCCGGGTAGGCCTGCATGAACGTATCGGCTTCGCCAAGCATGCGGAAGATGGCCCCCAGAACGCCGCGCCGCATCTGGCTGCCGCCCTGGGAGGCATGGCAGGCGCTGGCCAGGGTTTTCTTCTCCGCAACTGGCGTGTAGTCAACGCGGACATGGGTTGGGAAATTGACATTGGCCAGCGATTCGATATCGATATCGCCGTTGCGGCCCCACTTCTTGGGGTCCTTGCCGAACAGGCGGATCAATGCCACGCCAAACTTGAGGAAGCCGCGCGGAATGGTGTGGAAGTAGAGTTTGGCCGGTTGAAACGGCGATCCGCTTTCCGGGTGGTAGTCTGGGTTCGCGGCATTCTCGAAGGCCAGCACCGTCGCCTGGTGGATGTGGATATGGTCCGGGTGGCGATAGCCCCCGATCGGGTCGAAAGTCACCACAACATCCGGCTTAAGCTCGCGGATGTAGCGCAGGACTTTTTCGGCGACTTCGTCGATCGGGGCGTTGATCTGGGCCTGGGGGTGCTGGTTGGCTTCCATGCCGGGCATGCCCGAATCGCGGTAATCGAGCAGAAAGACCCCGGTCAGACCAAGGTGCCCGGCGGCACAGCGCAGTTCGCTTTCGCGCAGTTCGGCGATCGAGTTATAGCCTTCCAGGTGGTGCGGGTCAACAGTCCCGGCTTCGCCGCGCGTGGCGCAGATGAGATAGACATTGTGTCCCTGGCTGGCGTAAAGCGCCAGTGTGCCGCCCATGCCGAACGATTCATCGTCGGGGTGGGCCAATGCGGCCAGGATGGTTTTCTTTTCAGTCATGTGTGCTCCAATTTGGATGAGTTGGGTCTATTATAACCAGCCTGTCTATGTTTTTTATCAGAAATGGGAGCATGACAGATGCACAATTATTTCGAGGGCGGGGCAAAAAAATCACCGCAGAGATCCACACCGTCCCGGTATCCTTCGGGAGCGTTCGCGGAGATTTTTTTTGAATTTCTTCGCGTTCTCGGTGTCTCTGCGGCGAAAAAAATATCCCGATTTCAGGCTATTTGCGCAAAACTTCGAGATTTTCCTTTGCCTGTGGGGCCATCTGGAAAAAGCCTTGCAGCTTTTCGCAGGCGTATTGGTCACATTCTGCGCAGGTGCTGTGCGCCAGTTCCACGGCGCAGGCGCGGATCGGGCAGGCCGCGCAATAGCCGCCGTGCCGGGCCCCCGCCAGGCAGCCATCGCAGGTAACGGCCTCGAGAGTCATGTCGGGCGAGCTGTATTCCACACGCCATTTGGCAAGCAGGGCTTGCTGTCCTTCAAGGTCATTGGTCTGGGTCAATTTGTACGCCTCGCACTGGGCGCAATCCAGCCCGCAGGGGGCGATCAGGGTGGTGGTCATTTGTTCCTCCGTCTTAAAAAGTGTTTCCAGGAGCGGAAACATTGTGAATTATAGAACAAATGTTTTATTTTGAGAAGAGCTATTTTGTGCTAGAAGAACATAGTTTTTCACTGAACTTGACACTCTGTCCACTATAATTGATAGTGGGTCGCGCCCAGCAGGCAAAACTTTTACGGAGATCCTGGTTTGGAAAATGAACACTTGATGTATCTCGCCCAAACCCAAACGCAAAGCTACAGGATATAAAGATGACTTATGCACATATGATCGCAAATTTTTCGATCTTTGCTCATTTGACCCCGGAAGCAATCCAAACGCTTTCGGAAAACCTCGAAGAAGTGACCCTGTCGGCGGGAGAAGTTTTATTTTCCCAGGGCGAGCCCGGGGATGCCATGTATATTATTCTTTCGGGCAAGTTGCAGGTGAGTCAATTGGCAAGTCACGAAGCTTCACTCGGCGAGCTTGGACCAGGCCAAACTGTAGGAGAACTGGCTGTGCTGACCGGCCAGCCATTCACAACAACTGTATTTGCATGCGAGAGCGCGGTTGTTTTAAAACTTGCCCGGCCTGTTTTTGAGAACCTGGCAAAAATTCACCCCGAACTGGTCACCCGCCTGATTGGCGAATTGATGCTGCGCTTTCGGCAAACCCGCACGGTGATGATCTTGACCAGCCTTTTTGGGGAGCTTGACCGTGAAACGCTCGAAGATTTGCAAAAGAAATTGGTTTGGCGCAAATTGGAACGCGGACAGGTGCTCTGTCACCAGGGGGAGCCTGGAGAAGAACTGTATATTGTTTCTCAAGGACGGTTGCAGTTTTCAATACAAATCGCTGGCGAAAAACGCGATCTGGGCGAGGTGGCGGCGGGCGAAAGCATCGGCGAATTTTCTTTGCTGGCCGAAAAAGGCACACCCGAGAGTTTGCGCAGTGCAACGGTCTCGGCTACCCGTGCCTCGGAGGTGATTGTCATCTCGCGGATGGTTTTTGAGGGTCTGTTGAGACAGCATCCCGAAGTTTTACTTAAGTTGACCCGCCGCATCATTCGGCGGGAGCTTCAAATCACCGCCCCGGCAGCGCAGAAAGTGAGCGCGCTCGTAATTGCTGTCTTGCCCATTCATCCTGCCCGCAGCCTGGATGATTTTTCGGGCCATCTGAAGCAGGTTTTCGATATCTTGGGTTCCACCCTGGATTGGGACCCTGATCGTTTTGATCAACTTTATGGAAAACCAGATGCATCCCAAACCCCCATCGATCACCCGACCAGTTCGTTGATCAACGTTTGGCTTGACGAGCATGAACGCCAGCACCAATATGTAATTTACAGTGTTCCGCAGCCTCTGGATGATTCTGCTCGATTGGCTGCCTGGGCGCGGCGCTGTGTGGAAAATGCCGATATCATTTTACTGGTTGGGGATGAGCGGGACGACCCACGCATGGGTGCGCTCGAAGCAGAGCTGGCATCGGCTCGCATCCGGGCGCGTCTCGAACTGATTTTGCTGCACCCGGATGTCTGCAAGGTTCCATCGGGAACTCTCTCCTGGTTAACTCCGCGCCGTGCGGAGGCAAGTCCGATCCAGATGCACCATCATCTGCGGATGGGCAATCCTGCTGATTTTCGCCGCCTGGCCCGTCGATTGAGTGGAAACCCGATCGGGCTGACTCTGGGCGGAGGCGGCGCGCGCGGTTGGGCCCACATCGGCGCAATCCGTGCCCTGGAAGAATACGGCATTGAAGTGGATTGGGTTGGCGGAGCGAGCATGGGCGCAATCATTGCGGCTGGCTATGCCCTGGGCTGGTCAGTGGAAAAACTAAACCAACTGGCGGCCAGTTTTTCAAACCCCCAAAAATTGCTTGATTACACCCTTCCCTATGCCTCGATCACTGCAACCGGGCGTATTACTAAATTGTTGCGAGAATTATGCGGTGAAAGCCAATTGGAAGATGCCTGGCGCCCCTTTTTTTGTGTTTCTGCCAATCTGACGCGTGGTGAGGAACAACTGCATACCAGCGGCCTGATCTGGGAGACTGTGCGTGCCAGCATGGCTTTCCCGGCGGTCTTTGCGCCGATACTTTACAATGGGGATGTTTTGATCGATGGCGGTGCAGCCAACAATGTGCCGGTTGACCGGATGCGGGAGTTGTGCCCGACTGGAACGGTGATCGGGGTGGATTTAAGTACCAGCAGCCCGGTTAACGGGCAGTACAATTTTGGGCCTAGTCTTTCGGGCTGGCAGGTTTTGTTTTCGCGTCTGAACCCATTCGTGAAAGAGATCAAGGCCCCCAATCTGGTGGATGTGGTCGGGGGGATTGTCTACAGTAATAACCGCTATCGCCTGAACGAGGTTTGGCGCTGCGCCGATTTGTTGATTCATGTTCCGGTTGAGGCTTATGGTCTGTTGGAGTTTGACAAATACAGACAGATCATTGAACTGGGCTACCAGTCCACGCGTGAACAGCTTCAGGGGTTCAAGGCTCGGAAAAATCCTTGATAGTCAAAAAAACGCCGCCCCAAGCGGGGCAGCGTTTTTTTTTGCGGTTCTTTTTGACCAGGCGAAATGGGTTTATAAAGTTTTACGCGAGAGCAATATCCAGACCACCCAGCCAAGGCCGATGACAATTACGAAAATGATCAGGGCCAGCCACCAATTGCTGCCTGCCTGGGCGGGCGCTGTTGTTTCCGGGGCGGCCGGAGCGGCGCTGGCGGGAGTCGCCGTAAGGGTTGGCTGGGCGGTTGGGGTCACGGTCGCCGGCGCAGGTGTAAAGGTTGGTGTGGCCGGAGGCGTGACCACCAGCAGCAAGTTTTGATCGGGCCGGATGACGGATGAATTATCGAGGCCGTTCCAGGCCATCAGGCTCACCAGCGGAACATCGTATAAATCTGCGATCCACGAGAGCGTTTCGCCGCTTTTGACGATGTGATAGTAATTCCCATCGCTGGCCGGGGTCAATTGTTCGATCGCGCTCAGGGTTGGGCTGGGGGTAACGTCGCCGGGGTCGATCAGCAGCTTCTGACCGATCTGCAGCGGCCAGTCTGCTTGCAGACCGTTCAGTGCTAAAATCCGATCGACGCTGACGGTATAGGCTTCTGAAATCGAAAATAGGGCCTGGTAAGCCTGCACTTCGTGGATAACCCTGCCCTCTGCATCGGGTGTGCTGCGCAGGATCATGCCTTGCGGCGTTGGAGTGGCGTAGCCTTCCGTATTCTTGCCCGGGATGAAAAGGCGCTGTCCGGTTTTGAGCGGCGTTTCACGGCTCAGGTTGTTCCAGGTTTCGATGTTGGCAATTGTCAGCTGGTAGGAGATTGCGATCGACCAGAAGGATTGCCCGGCCTGGACAACGTGGTAAATCTTCCCGTCTGCATCGGGGGTGGCGATTTTTACCGGAATAATTAATTGCGAGACCGGCAGGTTCACGGTGGTCGAGCCGCTCGTCGAACCGGACGTGGATGCGCCTCCCGATGATGAAACACTGCCGCAGGCCTGTCCGCCAACGTAGGCGGCTTGCAAGACATAATAGGTTTTGCCGTTTGTGGCTGTCGCCATGCCCGCCCCGACATGGCAATAGGCGGCTGTCACCGCGGGCCGCATGTGGTCCGGGTCGGCCCAGGCGGCCATGATCTCGTCGATGTCCATGCTGCCCACTGCAAAGTTTTCGGTGGCCCAGACGGTACCACCGCCGCCGTAGCCGGCTGCCGCGATCCGTCCGCGCACATCTCCGATGTGCCAGGACATCTGACTGGCAGCCATGGTTTCGGCGGTATATTGGGCGACTGCGTTGACGATTGGGTCTTCGATCAGAGCGGGATGGCCATAGGCAACCCGCAAGGTATTCATGGCCAGGATCAGTTCGTAGGCGCTTACTGCTGCGGGCGCGGGCTGGGGTTGACTGGCCTGAACGTTTCGGGGCGGTGAAAATGTTCCGGCCCCGATCAGCACGACAACAAACCAGGTAATTAAATTTTTGAGACGCATAGGGTTATTATAATCGGGCCAGAGACCGGCTGCCGACAGGAGATTTCTCCTATATAGGCCTGGCTGGCAGTTCGCCAGGAGCGAGAGCGGCTATTGGGATTTGTGTTTCCTGGCCAATAATCCGTAGGCGCCCAATCCCAGTCCGGCCAGCAGGGATAGCCCCCCGGTGACAGGCAAAACAATTGATCCTGGGTCTGATTCACCTGGCTCCGGCGTAGCGGTCGGGGTGGTGGTTTCAATGACCAGCGTTACCAGCGGGCTTGGCGAGAGGCTGGCCGGGTTTTCTTCAGGGCAATTCATGCCGCCGTAGTTTTGACAGCAAAAGTCATTCTGAAACTTCTTCCATTCAAGCTTCTCCAACTCGGTGACGGCATATTCAGCCGGACAAGTCTTTTCGGTATGATATTCCCAGCCTGAGGGCAAAGTCACTTCGCCGCACTCGTCGCGCCAGTAGACGAGCGGGTCGCATTCACGGGTGGTGTGATTTACCACAACGCGTGGTGTGTCCGGGGTGGCAAAAACAGTCTGCACAACGCCAAAGCTCAGCAAAATAAAAGCAAAAGTCGCCAGAATCAATCTGTTTTTGACCGTCATTCGGCATAATCCTTGCGGTAAACGAACACATTCTTTGCTACGGAAAACCCCATCGACTCATACAATCTAAAAGCTGTATTGCGATACGAATCAGTTTCCACGTGAATGATTTGCGCGCCGTGGGCTTGCAAACGCCGCAGCCCCTCGGCCAGGGCAACACGTCCCAGGGCATATTTGCGAAAATCGGGATGGCAGCCGAGCGGCTCGACCTGTCCGACCAGGCGTCCTTCAACCTGCTGAAGCCAGCAAATGCAAAACGCGGCCAGTTTCCCATCGGGGGAGGCGACAACGACATCCAGGTTGGGAACATAATCGGGGTGTTCGAGAGTTCGCTGACGCCATTCGAGCCTCATATTCTTGCTCTCGAAAACGGTTTGGTGCAATTCGACATAAGCTGCGATCTCTTCCTTGCCAGCCAATGAACGGACAACAAACCCCGGCGGGATGCGGTATTCCTTGACCGGAAAATCGCCGGGGCGCTGCAGGAAAACCTTGGACCAGGAATCTTCTCCCACCTCAGCCTGGTTTGAAAAACCGGCGGCTTCCAGTTCGCGCATCCGTTCCGTCTGGTCGGAGAAGACGGTTACAAACCAGCAGGGATGGCCGAAGGCGGTCGCCTGGCTTTGGCTGGCACGTTTGTCAGCCCAGTCCAGTATCTGGGGGTGCAGGGATGCGGCTTCGGGGCGAAAAGCGTAATCGATGAACCAAAACGGAGTCTGCAATACGGCCCAGGCCAGCAGGCGGCCGTCCGCATCGAACCACAGCCGGGTATTTTCCGGCTCGTCGAGCGCCCAGGAACTCAGGCGGTAAGGCAGATCGACCACGCGCAGATTGTAAGATGGGAATTGACGCGACAGGGCGAGTATTTGAAGTTTGTCCGCCTCACCAGAGATCGGGCGGGAAGAAATTGTCATATTGCACTCCTTAAATTATTGGCGGCCTTTAAAACTCTCAATGCACGCAGCGTCACCCACGGATTTGGTTCTTTCTTGTTGCCAAAATCGCCCCAGGTTTTGCCGGTGTAATCATATTCAAGCAGCCACCGGCCTTGCGCGTCCTGTTTATCACGGATCAGTTGCAAAGCTCCCGCCAGGCGTGGATCGTTCCCGTAGCCCAGAGCAACCAGGGCTTCGACCACTTGCAGCAGATCGGTCACATAAAAAACGGGAAAACCAAACTTCCACCAGTTGCCGCTTGGTTTGGCAGCGTAAGGGGATGGATAGCAAGCTGTGGCCGGGTTTACGCTGAAAAGAAAGTCCACACCCTGTTGGATGGCGCGCTCGATCTGCGGTGTGCGGCGCCCTTTGGGCAGGCGAGCAAACGCAAGCATGACTTTGGCCGCGCCCCAGGCGCAGGGCTGTTTATCGTTAGCGCCGCAAGCGAAATTTGGGCCGCACTTGCCGGCATAGTAGCGGATGGGCGCGTTGCGCTCATCCATGGGAGCGATGCCCTCGCCGGTTACGCTGTGCGCCATCCAGTCGTAGGCCCGTTCGAGGCGTGGATCGTTGCAGCCCAGTTCGGTCAGGGCCCAACACAGGTTGCCCTGTAAGCAGTCGGCCGTGCCGGATGGGGCCCCGTTGGTGCTGATTTGCCCGTGTTCGGCCAGAGCCTGGTCCAGAAAATACGCGCAAGCGTTGGCGATGCGCTCGTCGCAGTGGATGGACGCGCCCAGTTGCGCCAGCAGGGCCAGCGACCAAACCGTGGATGTGTATTTGGGCAGGTACCCGGGGCCGGGTTCGACCCAGTAACCCTCGGGGTGCATGTTCGCCAGGACCGTCGCGATCGGGCCCTGGACGTGGGCGTCTTTTTGGGCAGCCAGCAGTTCGGGGGAGTCGGGTGAAAGGTCGAACAAATCTCGCAGGACAAGGTAGCGCACGCCGGGGTTTTCGGATTCGAGCAGCCAGGTAAGCGAGTCGCCTTTTAATTGAGCTTGCCAGGACATGACCAACTCCTTTCTAGCGTTTCAAAGCTTTTCGGACATCCCGCAAATGTTCGTTGATGTGTGCGTTAACAATATCGAGATGTTCTTCGGGAGTGTAGTCCCGGGAGCCTTTTTTGTAGGGGATGAGAGTCAGGGTTGGGTTAAAAATGTTCGCCTGAATGATGGCGTGGGCGGCCTCGAAGCGCCCCAGCACATCGGCCAGGCTGAGATGCGCCATCGCGTCCACGCCGCCCTGGTTCAGGTCGATCAGGCGGCCCTTGAGCGGCGATGGTTTGCGGCCATTGACCAAATCGTCCAGATTGCGTGCAAAGCTCTCGTGCCAGAAGGTCAGGTGCACCAGCACATCTTTGGCCGACCACAGCTCGTAGACGGGCACATCAGGATCGGGCAGGGCGCGGTATACGTCGATGAGATGGGCAACAGTGGTGTTCAATTCGTCGAGTTTGGATCCCAGAATGCTCATTGAGTATCCTTTGGTAGTGCGAGATAACATCTCGCACTACACTTTTTTCTTGCATTCTTTGAGCGCCCACACAAAGTGCGCGGCGGTGATGGAATTGAGATAGGACATCAGTGTGTTCTGGTTCATCCAGGCGTAGCGAGCGGGGGTGACCAGGTCTGCTTCGGGGGTTTCTTCCATAAATTGTACTGTCTTTTGGTGCGAAGCGCGAAACATCCCCAGCACCTCTTCCGGGGGCAGATCGCGGAATTTCTCGTAGATGGCCTGGTTAAGGGCCGGGAGTTGGCTCCACTTGTAGCCGGGTGCGGGGACGGCCGGGGTTTCGCTGCGCAGGCCGGCTTCATACCAGCGAAAGAACATCTGCTGCCATTCGTAAAGATGGGCTAGCACATCTTTGATGGTCCAGGCGCCGGGGGTGAGCTGGGCGCTCATCTGCTCGGGCGTGAGGCTGGCGAGGTACGTATCAAGCTTCTGGAATTCCTTCTGGGAAGCATCCAGCAATTGAGATTTAGTGAGCGGGCGAGACATGATATTCAGCTCCATTTCAGATGAGAGAGATTTTCAACCTTCAACGTTCAACTTTGGTCTTGCGACCGCGAAACCGGGTGGCGCAAGACAGTCTTGAGTTTTTCAGGTGCAGCCAGGCGCGGGTCGCCCAGGTAGATCTCGTGATGCTTGCCGCCGCGCTCGACCAGATCCTGGCAGCCCATCTCGTCCATGAAGGCGCGCATCGTTTTAACGGTGGCAGGCTCGGAAACGTAAGGTCCGATGTGCATCATCTGGACGCACAACCCCTCGTGAAAGCTGTCCAATCGCAGGCGGGCGAACCCCGGCTGATCCCCTTTCTTTTTGCGCATCTGGGCCAGAGCCTCGGTGAACAGCACCGGGGTGACCAGCTCGGGGACCATGATCATAATCGTGTAGAACCAGTTGTCCTTGACGCTGATGTCGAAACGGCCATCCTCGACCCACCATAAGCCCTCCATGGGCATGACGGGATAATTGACCGGTTTTTCGGCGCGCTTCTTGACCATGAACTTGAGCGTATAGGCCGCGCCGTAGAGCGCCTGAGTGTTTTCAGCGAAGAGCGGCGAAGAGCCGGGTTCCATACCGGCCTCGATAGCGCCGTCGATCATCAGGAAGTTGAGTGCCGGCACCTCGACCAATTGCGGCGTTTTGGTTGAAGGAATGTAGAGATGTTTGTAGACTTTTTTGAGATCAAGTGTTTCCATTTTGAACCCTTCCATCATTCTTTTGGGTGTTGTTTAAGTTCATTCCAAGCGCGGATGGCCGCCTTAAGTCCGGCACCGGGATTGGCCTTGAGATACTCGCGGATGTGGCGGTTGTATTCGAACTGCGGGGCAATTTCCGTTTCGAGGGGGGAGCGTTGGGCTGCTTCCCAGACCAGGATGGCCTCTTGCAGGGTTTTGCCCTGGCCGTGATGGATGAAATCGCGCAGGGTGGCATCAAAGTGAAACGAGCGGCCGATTTCCTGTTCGAAGAAGGCGCGCAGACCTTGCGAACAACGCCAGCCCGGGCCAATCACTGTCGTTCGGGTAAAAGTGGCTGGCATTTGGCTTTTTGGGCCCTTGCGAACGGCCGGGGTTGACCCGACATTGTCGCCGGTTTCAAGGTAGTTCGCTATGCGCTCAGTCAGTGTTTGCTTCGAACCGCTGGTAGATAAACCGCAGTCGCGACAAAAGGCGGATAGCTCTTCCTTGAGCCAGTAGTAGCGCAGAAAAGCCTCAGCGCTGAGTCGGGAGTTGAGCAAGGGGCGCGTCATAACGGATCACTTGCCCTTCAAGAAGCCGGCAACCAGTTGGGCGAATTGTTCGGGTTGCTGTTGGAAGGCGAAATGACTGGCATTCTCGATGATGGCAAATTGAGCATTCAGGAAGGTATCACTGTACAGGCGGCTGGCGGCTTCGCTTTGCAGATCGTCCACGCCGTGGATCACCAGCACCGGGGCGCTGACCTTCTTCAGCGCGGCGCGGTAATCGTGGCGCTGACCCATGCTGACATACATACCCCAGGTCATCCAACCGCCGGGCTCGCCTTGCTGGATCATTTCGCCCTCTGGAATATCCACCACTGAGATGTAGTATTCGCCAAATTTGGCGTCCCGCGCAACCAGCTCGGCTTCCGAGTGGGAGAAGAGCGTATTGAAGTCAAAGTAGTCCTTGATAAAGGCATCGTATTCGGCCAATTGGTTTTTCGGCAGTTTCGCGCGCACGCTGGCGAACAGGTCGCTCTCGGCCTCGGGCTGGGGCATGACCAGCATATTGGCAGGGGAGATTAAGATCAGCGCTTCGACATGTTCGGGGAATTCGGCTGCATATAAGGAAGCCAGGAATCCGCCCCACGAGTGGCCGACCAGGATCAGCTTCTCCTCGCCCAAAATCTGGCGGATGCGTTCGATGTCGGCGATCTGTGCCCCCAGGCCGAGGGTCTGGTCGAGACGGGTCATGTTTTCGTACATATTCTGCGACTCGAAACGGTCGATCGGGCGGGTGGATAGCCCGCATCCGCGCTGATCATAGTAATGAAAGCGATACTCGCCGGTCAACGGCTCCAGCCCGGCCATTGGCTGGCGGAAAGGCATGCCCGGCCCACCGTGGACGATCAACACATTGCGGCCTTCTCCTTCAGCAAAGTGATAAAGCTGAATATCTGCCTCCACCTGCCAGAATTCGGGGTCGCCTGTTTGCTTGGGCGGCGCTAGCGACGCGCGCAGGTTCTGCCTGGCGCTGACCATGCCTGGCTGGTATAGTGGCTGTTGGGTCATCCACCACATGCCGCCGGCGCCTGCAGCAATTACAAGAACAACCGCGAACAGGATAATCCAAAGAGTTTTACGTTTCATATTCAATCCTTTTCTGTCAAAATCAGGTTCAAAACTTTTCATTCATACAGTGAAACTGTTTGTTGCGCCCACTCCTGCACCATTTGACGGACTTCAGGCGGCTCCAAGACCGTCACCGCAGGGCCATACGCCAGGGTATTGCTGGCTGCCGCGTAAACATCCGGGGCGTTGAACGTGACCACCACCGAGCCGTCCGGCTGCTCCTCCAGCGTTTCCCAGTATCCACGAGCATACTGGGCCAGGTGGGCGAATTGCGCCGCGAAGCCCATCCGGACCTTGAGTTGCGGGGCATCCTGCCATTCCTGTGCCATGTAGCTGTGGATGTTGAAATCAACAGGCGCGGGAAAGATTTGATCGGTCAGACTTAACCCTGCGATGCGATCCACCCGGAAGGTGCGCAACGCCGAACGCCGGTGACAGTAACCGACGACGTACCACCAACCGGAGCGGTGGACCAGCGCATACGGATCGAGATCGCGCTGCTCACCGTGCGGATTGCTGCCGCTATGGTAGATCATGCTGACCCGACGGTTTTCCCGCACCGCCCGGCGTAGTTTCTCCAGACTGGGAGCCAGCGCCTGGATGTCAGCACGGTTCATGCCGGTGGCGACCAGCGCCCGGCGCGCCCAGGCGATTTCCTGGCGCTGCTCGTCGGGTAACACATTCTCGAGCTTGGCGAGCGCGCCTTCGGCGGACTCGTGGTAGAGCGTCCCCCACATTTCGCCGACGAGACTGGTGCCCAGCGAGACGGCCACGGCTTCCTCGGGGGTAAAAACCAGCGGCGGGAGTTTGTATCCGCGCACCAGCGAGAATCCGCCATATGGGCCGCGCTCTGCGTAGACGGGTACGCCCATTTCGTCCAGCATCCCGAAGTAGCGATGCAGGGTGCGGACGGAAACTCCCAGCCGGCTGGCCAGATCGGCGGCTTTTTGCCCCGGCTGGCGCTGGAGGCTGAGAATTAGAGTTATCAAGCGGGTAGCAACTGTGCTCATTGGTCACTTTCTGACATGATTATAGGATGGATATATGTCATATTATGACATAATTAAAAACAAACTTGGCCAATTTAATATTCAGTTTTTTGGGGTAGATTGGATGCGATCGCTGTTGAAATATTCTTGCCTGGCAGGCGCGTAAATCGTTATATTTCGGCTTTTTTCGGCCTAAAATATATAGATTTCAATTGTGCAAGGTGTGTGCCATTTTATTAAACGATGCTATAATGTTGCGTATAGAAAGAAAGAACCGAAAAGGCAAAGCTGGTGAAAGCCGGCGACGCAAAGCCACGGGTCTAAAGCCGAGAAATCGGTCATGATCGCCAGGCCGCCGAAGTCGAGACAATTGTTTTGCATGTCTTGCAGGCTTGGCTATTAATGCCAGGCCTGTTTGTTTTTCCAGGATCAATCGGAGGAAACCATGAAACTGCAAAGCTTTTCAACCTTGTTCCGAACCATGCTCGTTGTTGTCATCTTGGGGGTATTGATAAGTTTAATTGGAGGGGTGCCTGCTGTTGCGGCCCAAAAACAACAATCCTATATTGTTCAAGCGACCACTACTGCGCTGGCTGCTCAGTTGGTCGAAAAACATGGCGGCACGGTTACCTCCCAGCTCGAGATCATTCATGCGGTTGGGGCGCTTCTCTCCACCCAGGGGCTTGCGGAATTACGCAGTGAGACCGGGATCGTGGCAGTCACCCCCAACGATCTTGTCGAATCGAGCGATAACGATGCTCCTGCTGACAAAGACAAGAATAAAGATAAAGACAAGGACAAGGATAAAGGCGTGCCATCCACTGATTATCCGGATGTGGTTGGCGCAGACCTTGTCTGGGAAAGCGATGTAACAGGTTCTGGAGTTACTGTAGCTGTCCTGGATACGGGCCTTGATAATAAACTCCAAGCCTTGGCCCGAGGCGCAGACAATAAAAAAGATCGTATTGTTGCATGGAAAGATTTTATCGAAGCGAGCAAGAAACCCATTGACCCGAATGGCCATGGCTCACATGTTGCAGGGATCATTGCCAACAGCCAAAAAGGTGCGGATGGTGAATGGAACGGCATCGCGCCGGATGTCAAACTGGCGGGTGTGCGCGTTTTGGATCAATATGGCGCCGGCACCTACGAAACCGTCATTTTAGGTTTGCAGTGGGTCATCGATAACCAGGAGCTCTATAACATCCGCGTTGTCAACCTCTCCCTGGTTGCGCCGGTTCAATCTCCCTACTGGGCAGACCCGCTTAACCAGGCAGTGACCCAGGTTTGGGCCGATGGGATTACCGTTATTGTTGCGGCTGGCAACAGTGGCCCGGGCGCCATGTCCATCAGCGTTCCCGGCAATAATCCTTACGTTGTCACGGTTGGCGCCTTTACCGACAATTACACCCCGGCTGATTGGGATGACGATTACATTGCTCCATTCTCTGGGGCCGGTCCGACGTTGGACGGCTTTGTTAAACCCGACCTGGTTGCCCCTGGCGGACATATCCTTTCTGTTGCCCCGGCGAATTCTTACCTGGTCTCGGAATACCCTGATAATTGGATCAAAAAATCCTACTTCAAACTGGCCGGGACCTCACAGGCGACTGCTATTGTTTCCGGTATTGCGGCGCTGATTATTGCGAACAACCCCGATCTGACACCTGACGAGGTAAAGAATCGTCTGACCGCCAGCGCTTTGCCCTGGGTGGACGTTACCACCACCGATGCGCTCTATAGCATGTGGCAGCAAGGCGCGGGCCGCGTAAACGCCCCAGATGCTGTTTTTGCCGATATCACTGGCAGCGCCAACCTGGGCATGGATATTCAGGCTGACCTGGCTGGTACCGTGCACTACGAGGGTTATTCTTATTACGATGAAGCCACAGGCACCTACCGTCTTTACGATCCGTTTGCTGACTGGGCTGGCGGATACGGCACCTGGGACGGTGGCCATGGTTCATGGGCTGGCGGACACGGTTCATGGGCTGGCGGACACGGTTCCTGGGCCGGTGGACACGGCTCCTGGGCTGGTGGGCACGGATCATGGGCCGGTGGAATTGAGGGCACCTGGGCTGGTGGACACGGTTCCTGGGCCGGTGGTCATGGTTCCTGGGCTGGGGGACATGGTTCCTGGGCCGGTGGCTACAGCACCTGGGCCGGTGGTCATGGTTCCTGGGCTGGCGGACATGGTTCCTGGGCCGGCGGACATGGTTCCTGGGCCGGACAGTTTGCGGATCCTGCTTTCCTCGCCAGCTTTGAGATTGGTCAAAGCCCGGATGCATCGATTTCCAATGCAACGACTTCCTATTTCTTGCAAGATGAGTAGGTCACAATCCAGATAGTTATAAAAAGCCCACGGCTTCATTTTTTGAAGTCGTGGGCTTTTTGAATCCGCTTTTAAGTATGTCGCAATACAGACAAAAAAGTTATTTAGTGCGCCTTTGAGAGAGGTTGTCTTTCAAGGCGTCCAGCTTGCGTAAATCCAATCTTGCACCCAGCTGTTCAAATAATTTCTGAGCTTGCATGAGGCTGGATTTGGATAACTTGCGGTTGGACTGAAGCGCAGCCAGGCGGGCCAGGCTCATCAACAGGCGTCCGTGTTCCAGGCGGTTGCCGATGGCATCAAAAATCAGTTCCGCCTGCTGATAGTGCTTTTGAGCCGCATCAAGATCGTGTGCTGCCAGGGCGGCATCCCCCAACAATCGCAAAGCGCAGCCTTTGACTTCGGGTTCTGATTCGGCTGCAAACTCGGCCAGCAAAACCAGCGCCTGCTCGGCATAACTGGTAGCCTTTTGTAGATCGCGCATTCCCAGATAAATAACGCCTAAATTAACGTAAACATCCACCAGGTTGGCCTTTTCGCCAAGACTCTTGAAGATCGCCTCGCTGCGCAAACTGTATTCAAGAGCTTCCGGCCACTCTTCCAAAGTACTGAACAGCAGGCTCAGGTGGTGGTTGGAAATCGCAATCTGGGAATTGTGCCCGATTTGCTCTGCCTGAATCAGGGCTTCTTCCAGGTATTGGCGGGCTTCGGTTGTGTAACCGCGGTCGATTTGCAGCAAGCCCAGGTTGCCGTTGAGCATGATATTGGCTTCCATGTCTCCCAGCCTGGTTTGAAGCTCGGCGCTGCGCTTGAACTTTTCAAGGGCTTCATCCCAGTCGCCGAGTTTCCACCCGAGATTGCCCAGGTTGTTGTAAGAGCGGGCCACTCCCAGGATATCGCCAATTTCCTCACGAATGGTGATGCTTTTTCCTACAAATTCGCGAGCCTGTTTAAAGTGGTCCTGTTGGTAATGTACCCCGCCCAGGCGGTTATAAACCGACGAAACGATATCCAGTCGCCCGGCTTTCTCTGCCAATTCAAGCGCTTGCGTCAGGCGTTTTTCGGCCTCATCCAAATTGCTGCGCCGGAAGTAGATCCAGCCGGTATCATTCAAAATCTGAGACAACTCTGCGGGCGAATCCAGCCCGGCATTCAGCAAGGCCTGGCTGGCCGCTCCCAGGCAGAACAGCGCCTGGTCATAATCGCCCTGGCACTCATGGGTCATGCCAATTTTCCGCTGCAGGCTGCAGGCGATTTCGGCATTGGCTTGCTCATCTCCGGCGATGACTTCGGTTGCGCGCTCGTAGGCTGCGCGTGTCTCGGGATAATTCCCGGCCAGCACGAGAGCATCGCCCAGCCCGATATGAACCTGAAGCGCCTGTTGATCTGTATGCTCGACCCTTGGTAATAACGAGAGTGCATCTTCAAAATATTTTTGTGCCTGGCTGGCGTTGAAGTTGCGCGCGGCTTTTTGCCCGGCCAGGATCAGGTAATGCAGGGCGCGCTCTATCTGGTCGCTCCAAAAAAAGTGTCGGGCCAGCACATCGATCTGGTTTTCCAATTGATCGGCAAATAGTTTTTCGATTGTTTCGGCCACCCGGCCATGCAGTTCCTTGCGTTCGCGCTTGAGCAATGTGCTGTAAATGGTATCAGCCACCAGGATATGCTTATACATATACTCGCCGCCGGGAGACGGGTCGGGCAAAATAAATTCACGGTCCAGCAACACTCTGATCGATTGATTGACCTCGTCAGATGTCAAACCAGGCAGGCACTCTACAACGATGGCGCGCGTAAAGGAACGCCCGATGACGCTTGCCACTTTCATGATGTGGCGCTGGACCAGCTCGAGATGATCAAAACGAGTCAGGATCAAGCCCTCGAGCGTATCCGGAACCCCTAGCAGGGCAAGATCAACTTTGTCGGCTAGCTGCCAGTGGCCATCGACCCGGATCAGCAGGTTTCGATCCAGCAACATGCGCAGAATTTCCTCGAGATACAGGGGAATTCCCGAAGCCCTTTGAACGATGTGGGTGCGCAGCGCTTCTGGCATGTTCTGGATCGCCAGCAGTTGCGCGAAGAGCCGGTCGCTTTGATCTGGCGACAGGCTGCTGAGCGAAAGGTTTGTAAACCGCAGCCGGAGCAGTTCTCCGGCTCGTTGGGTAATTTCAGCGAGTTTCCCGTCTGCGAAAGAGCGTGAAACTGCCACGATCACGATCGGGTGCTTGACCAGGCTTTCCAGTAGAAAATCGAGCAGTTCCAAAGAACCCGAGTCTGCCCAGTGTAAATCTTCAAGGATCAAGACCACAGGCTTTTGCTGGGTTTCAGCGAGAATTAAATCGCGGACAGCCAGGAAGATTTGTTGACGAAGTTGTTCCGCGGCCAAATAATCGATCCGCTTGGCTGTTTTTGGGTTGGAGAGAGGCAGCGAGAGCATGTGCTCGAGATACGGCAAAACATCATCCACTCGTTTGGGCAACGCGCGGGTGACACGCTCTCGCAAGCGGGCCTGGCATTCGCTGCGTGGGGTTTCAGCGTCCACTTCCAGCAGGCGCAAGATCATATCCTGGAAGATCCAATACGAAATCCCTTTGCGATAGATCAGGCTATAGCCTTCCAGCACCTGCACCGGCAACTGAGACAATAGCGATTTAAATTCAGAGATCAACCGGCTTTTTCCGATGCCGGCTTCCCCGCTGACGGCCGCAAAGCGCCCCAGCTTTTCGATGTTCATGGCATTGACAGCCTGATTCAGTCGTTCGAGCTCACCATCACGGCCAACCATCGGGGCGTACAGGCCTTCGATCCCGCGCACCGATCCGGGTTTGCTTTTTGTCCCCAACACGCGATGGGCGCGGACCGGTTGGCTGATGCCCTTCAGTTGTAACGGCGCGAGCGCTTCAAAGTCAAACAGGGTGCGCACCTGCCGGTAAACAACATCGCTGACCAGGATCATCCCCGGGCCTGCTGCGGTTTCGATGCGACTGGCCTGGTTGACGACATCACCGATGGCGGTGTAGTTCATCATCATATTCGATCCAACCCCGCCAACGATAACACTCCCGGAGTGCAGGCCAATATGGGCTTTGATCTCAGCGCCAAGCCGGTCTTTTAGTTCGGCGCTCAGCTCTTCCAGGTCGGCTTGCATATCCAGCGCGGCGCGGATGGCAAGCTCGGCGCTATTTTCATGGGCGATTGGCGCACCAAACAGGGCCATCAAACCATCGCCGGTGAACTTGTCCACCATCCCATCGTATTTGTAAACATCATTCGCAAACATTTTTGTGCAGCGCTGGACCAACTCGTACATTTGCTCGCTATCGCTGATCTGTTCCGAAAGATGTGTGTAGCCCGAGAGATCGACAAACAGCACGGTCACCTGCCGGCGCTGCCCGGCGGCTTCGAGGCCCGCCTGCCGGAAGCGGTCCAGCAGGTCGGCCCCAACCAATTCGCCAAGTTGGTTGGTCGATTCTTTTCCGGCGAGCGGCTCGATCGCTGGCAAGATGCCAGTCTCGAGCAACCGTAAACCACAGTTGCCGCAAAAGCGCATATTGGGGGGATTCACAAAACCGCAGTTTTTACATTGAATGGTCATGAGTTGGGTCAAATCTGGGTGAGTAGCAAAAGGTTGTCAAAAAGGGAGCAAGGAAAGTATCTGAGAACAATTTCTCTAAACAACCGCTTTGCTGATCATCTTTGTGCTGGCAATAATGTTTTCTCGGATGGTAAAAATATTATACCTATTCCTTTGCATAATCTGTCCAATCTGACCGAACTGTAATGCAATTCGCAGATATTTGCGCGTGTGCTGGATGTTTAATGCCCGGTATTTCAAGTTTAGTTGTCTATACGGGTATCCTGGCTATTGACGAAATCGACATTGTGGATATAATACATCGAAATTAAAGAGGCCCTGACAAAATGAATTCTTTTACTCTCCCCGGTTTGTACCTGTTCACATGTTTATGTACATGTATGTGTTCCATGTGCATCTGGGGAGATGTGCGACGCCTTGTCATGCGTCATATCCGAGTATAGGTCAGTTCTAAAATAAAAGCCTGCACACCGGTGAAGCACTCTCCATAACCAGATGGAAGTGCATTCACCGGTATTTTTTTCAAAAAAAGCCGGGAATGTTCCTGGCTTTTTTTTATTTCAGATTACATGGAGAAGAAGATGGATGACACAAAATTAAGCAAAGTTGAGCGCATCAAAGATGAAAGTAGCTACTTGCGCGGAACGATCGAGGAAGAATTGCAACAGGATATTCCGTTTACGGAAGATAACGCCGTCTTACTCAAGGCGCATGGCATGTACCAGCAGCATGACCGCGATCTGCGCGGCCAAAAGGTGCATTCGATCATGATCCGCTGGCGCATCCCGGCCGGGCAGATCAGCGCTGAGCAATACCTGGTGTTGGATGACCTGGCGACCCGTTATGCCAACAACACCATCAAGCTGACCACCCGCGAAACGGTCCAGTTCCACGGGTTGATCAAAGGCGAGGTCAAGGCCATGCTGCAGGAAATCCATCAGGCGCTTATCACCAGCCAGGGGGCCTGCGGCGATGTGGTGCGCAATGTGACGGCCTGCCCGGCTCCGTTCCACAGCCGCGCCCGCGCCCAACTCACTGAATATGCCAGCTTGCTTTCCACGCACTTCCTGCCGCACGGCAATGCCTACAGCGAGATCTGGCTGGACGGCGAAAAAGTGGATTTGTTGGAACCTGCTGAAAAAGTCGAGCCGTTTTATGGCAAAACCTACCTGCCGCGCAAGTTTAAGATTGCATTGGCTTACCCTGGCGATAACTGCCTGGATATCTTTACCAACGATCTTGGCTTTGTTGCCATTGTGGATGATGACACCCTGAAAGGGTTCAATGTGCTGGTTGGCGGCGGCCTGGGGATGAACCACACCCAGCCTGAAACTTTCCCGCGCCTTTCCGACCCGCTCGGGTTTGTCACCCCCGAGCAACTCATCCCGGTTGCCGAACAGGTGATCGCTGTCTATCGCGACAACGGTGACAGAGTCAATCGTAAACACTCGCGTATCAAATACCTGATCCACGATTGGGGCATCGACCGCTTTCGTAGCGAAGTGGAAGCCCGTCTGGGCTACAAGCTGGCCCCCAGCGCGCCGCTGCCGCCCTTCGAAGCCCATCTCCATCTTGGCTGGCACAACCAGGGAGACGGGCGCTGGTTCTTTGGCCTGTCTGTTGAAAACGGCCGCATTCGCGATACAGAAACTGTGCGACTCAAGACTGCCCTGGCTGAGATCGCGCTCAAATTCCAGCCGCGCTTTGCGATTACCGCCAATCAGGATCTGCTGATCACCAACCTGCCGCCCGAAGCCCAGATCCCGGTCGAGACGATTTTACGCTCGCACGGTGTGCGCCTGCCTCGCGAACTTTCGCTGGTGCAGATGCATTCCATCGCTTGCGTTGCGCTGCCGACCTGCAGCCTGGCCATCACCGAGGGCGAACGGGTCTTGCCCAATTTGATTGACGAGCTGGAGCTGGAACTGGCCCGGTTGGGTTTGCAGGATGAGCCAATCAGCGTGCGCATGACTGGCTGCCCGAATGGCTGCGCCCGCCCGTATGTGGCCGATATTGGCCTGGTGGGACGTTCCCTGAACAAGTATTCGCTCTTCCTGGGCGGCCGCGTCGATGGCACGCGTTTGAACAAGATCTACAAAGATCTTGTTCCGTTCAACGAGATTGTCTCGACCCTGGTGCCGCTCCTGACCTACTTCAAAGAATCCCGCCAGCCGGGTGAAACCTTTGGCGATTTCTGCGTTCGGGTCGGTTTTGACGAACTGCTCGCCGTTCAAGCTGCTTAATTGGAGAGCCATGAGCTTATTTGGAAATTTACCGGGCAATGGGTTTGTCTCCATTATTGGGGCCGGTCCCGGCGACCCCGAGCTGATCACCGTCAAGGGGCTGGACCGCCTGCGCCGGGCGGACGTGATCCTGTACGACCGCTTGGTCGCCCCCGAGCTTCTGGCCGAGATCCACCCGCTGGCCGAAGCCATTGATGTGGGCAAGGCGCCCACCCGTCACCGCTTCCCGCAGACAGCGATCAATGCCTTGCTGGTCGAGAAAGCCCAGTTAGGCCGGCATGTTGCGCGGCTCAAGGGCGGCGATCCGTTTGTGTTTGGGCGCGGCGGCGAGGAGTGTCTGGCCCTCGTCGAAGCGGGGATTCCCTTCGAGGTTATCCCCGGCATCAGCAGCGCAATCGCCGTCCCGGCCTATGCCGGTATCCCGGTCACCCAACGCGGACTGACGACAGCTTTCACGGTCATTGCCGGGCACACTTGTGAGCCGGAATCCGGTCTCGATTGGGCGGCCCTGCCCAAAGTGGGCACGCTGATCTTCCTGATGGGCGTGGCGCACCTGCCCGAGATCCGCAGGCGCCTGCTTGCCAACGGCATGAGCAGTCAGATGCCGGTCGCTGTTATCGAGCAGGGCACCACCCATCAGCAGTTTGTCGTTGAAGGCACGTTGGATGATATTCTGGAAAAGGCGAAGGAAGTCCATCCCCCTGCGACCATCATTATCGGTGAAGTGGTGCGCATGCGCCCACAAATTGACTGGTTCCAGACAACAAAAGAACTGACAGGCTCGCACATACCGCTGTTTCAAGAAAGCGCCTTCTGAAATCTGTTTGGTTTGCACACTAATTCAACAGGAAAGATCTTTATATGTACACTCAATATATTAACCAACAAAATCCGTATTCACTTTACGACCTGGCCGATTGGACGGTTAAACAACTCCAACAGGCCAGTGCTGACCTGGAAGGCAGTTCGCCGCAAGGGATATTGCGCTGGGGTCTTGAAAATTTTGCACCAGACATCGTTCAGGCTACCGGGTTTGGCCCTGAAGGGGTGGTGCTGATGCACATGGTTTCCGAAATCCGCCCGGAGACAAAGGTTTTTTACCTGGACACCAGTCTGCTTTTTGCCGAGACCTATGCCTTGCGCGATGAACTGGTTCGCAGGCTGGGGGTGCGCTTTGAGCGTGTTACCACAAACCTGTCTCTGCAACAGCAGGCCGATCAATATGGCGAAGCCCTGTGGAAAAGCGACCCCGATTCGTGCTGCTATATCCGCAAGGTGACCCCCCAGCGCGAGTACTTGAGCCATTACCGGGCCTGGATCACAGGCATTCGCCGCGATCAGACCATTTTTCGCGCCAATGCCGGGCTGGTGGAGTGGGACACAACCAATAAGATGGTCAAACTCAACCCGCTGGCCGCCTGGACGAACCAGCAGGTTTGGGACTACATCCGTGAATATGATTTGCCCTACAATCCCCTGCATGACAATGGTTTCCCCAGCATCGGCTGCTGGCCCTGCACCAAAGCGGTCAAGCCTGGCGATGATCCCCGCTCCGGGCGCTGGTCCGGGCAGGAGAAGACCGAATGCGGCATCCACCTGAAGCCCGACTATGAAATCTGAACCCGAAAGCTATTATCCGGTCTATTTGCAGCTTAAAGACCAGCCCTGCACAGTGATTGGCGGCGGAAAAATTGCCGAGGGCAAGGTCGAGGGGCTGCTGGCAGCTGGGGCGCGGGTCAAGCTGGTTTCCCCGACCCTGACTGAGCCCCTGGCTGCGATTGTCAGGGCCGGAGATGTGACTTATGTTGAGCGCACCTATCAACCTGGCGACCTGCAGGGAGCGTTTATGGTCATTTGCGCCACCGACCAGCCTGAGATCAATCATCAGGTTTGGCAGGAGGCAACCGCCAATCGTCAGCTCGTCAATGTGGTCGACGATACGCCGCGCTGCAACTTCATTGCTCCTTCGATTTTGCGCCAGGGTGATCTGAGCATCGCCATTTCGACCTCGGGCCGGGCGCCGGCCCTGGCGGTGCGCATAAAGGAAAGGTTGCAGACTGAGATTGGCCCGCATTACGCTCATTTCCTGCGTCTGTCCGGTAAATTGCGCCGACCACTGGCGGAGCATATTCCAGATTTTGAGACACGCAAAGCGCTCTGGTACCGGCTGGTGGATTCGGATGTGCTGTCCCTTCTGGAAAAAGGCGATGAAGAGGCCGCCGTGCAAAAAATCTCGGAGATCGTTGGGTTTCCTTTCGAGATCGAAAAATGTGATGCATAACCTGCTTTTAATCACCGTTTAACTTTATTGTCTGAATGTTAATCAAGAGCTAATCCAAAACTTCACAAACTTATATTTGCTTCAACTGATACATCATGTATATTCTTATAAGTTTTCCTGAACCCATTCTGCAACGCGCCTGCTTCCATGCATATACTTTCCGTTGGCATCAGCCACTCCACCACACCCATCCACCTTCGTGAAAGACTTGCTTTCAGCGAAGAGCAGGCACGCGCCGCGCTCGCCCGCCATAGTCATGGTCACCAGGTTGAAGTTCGTGCTCTTGCAGAGATGCTGATCGTTTCCACCTGTAATCGCACCGAAGTTTACGCTGCCTCCAGCCGCAGATCATTTGCCGGGCTGGAGGCTTTTTTAGCCGATGCGCGCGGTGTGCCTGTCAGTGAGTTTCATGCTCATTTGTATCGCCATGCGGACGCTGATGCTGTCCGGCATTTATTCGAGGTCGCAGCTGGCCTGGATTCTCTCGTCTTGGGCGAACCGCAGATTTTGGGGCAGGTGACTCGCGCCCTGGAATTGGCGCGCGGCGTGGGCGCAAGCGGTCCGCTGCTTTCACGCCTGTTTCAGAGTGCCATCCATGCCGGAAAACGTGTCCGCACCGAAACCGCCATCAGCCGCAGCCCGGCCTCGATCTCCTCGCTGGCTGCCGGGCTGTGCGAACGATCGGTGAACGACCTCAGTTCGGCCCAAATCGTTATTCTAGGTGCAGGTGAGATGGCCGAACTGGCTGTCGAAGCCCTGCGCAAACGCGGCGCACAACATCTGACGGTGGTTAATCGCACCCTGGAGCGCGCCCGCGCCCTGGCCGACCGCTGGAAGGCGGCGGTGGATACCTTTGAGAACCTGGAATCTGCCCTGTTGCGCGCCGACATTCTGATCTCGTCCACCGGTGCGCCACACGTCATCATCCACCCGCAGATGGTTGCGGCAGCGATGGCGCAGCGCCCGGAGCGGCCACTGATGCTGGTTGATATTGCCGTGCCGCGCGATATCGACGATGAAACAGCCAATATCCCCAATGTGCGCCTGCACGACATTGACAACCTGAACGCACACCTCGAGCAGTCGCTGGCCAGCCGTGCTGCTGAAGTTCCGCATGTGCAGGCCATCCTGGCCGAAGAAGTGGAGAAATTCCTCGATTATTTTCACTCACTGGATATGCTGCCGCTTATTAGCGGTATGCGTGAGCGCGCAGAAGTTATCCGCCGCGATGAACTGGCCAGGACACTGCGTCGCATGCCCGATCTGACCGATCTCGAGCGGGAGCGGATCGAAGCCCTGACCCTGTCCCTGGTCAAAAAACTGCTCGACCAGCCGACCCGCCGCTTGCGCGCTGAGGCAACCTGCCCGCACGCGCCGGAATTTGCTACTGTCACCCGCACGTTGTTCGGACTGGAAGATGACTCCGGGCTATGCGGTTTTTCTGGGGCAGCTTGCCCGGTTTCAACAGCGACTGACTGATTAGGGAAGAAAGATCACGATGAAACTTATTTTTGCTACCCGCCCTTCCGCCCTGGCCCGCTGGCAGACCCAGTGGGTGATTGCCGCTTTGCAAGCTGCCCACCCCGGGTTGGAGTGCGAGGAAAAGATCATCACCACCCAGGGCGACAAAATCCTCGACAAACCCCTGCCCGAAATCGGCGGCAAAGGGCTTTTTACGCAGGAGCTCGAGCACGAACTGCTCTCCGGAGCGGTGCATTGCGCCGTCCATTCGCTCAAGGATTTGCCCGTTGAAAACCCCGCCGGGCTGACGGTCGGCTGCATCCCGGCTCGCGCCGAGGTGCGGGATGTTTTGATCTCGGCTAATGAATATACCCTGGCGACATTGCCCGCTGGTGCGGTGGTCGGCACATCCAGCCTGCGGCGCGCGGCCCAAATTCTGGCGCAACGCCCGGATGTGATCACCCAATCTTTGCGCGGCAATGTCGATACCCGCCTGCGCAAGGCGCTGGATGGTCAATACCACGCGATCATCCTGGCTGGAGCCGGCCTGACCCGCCTGGGTCTGGAGGAGCATGTTACAGAATGGCTACCGTTGGATGTGATGCTGCCCGCACCCGGACAGGGCGCGCTGGCCGTGCAGTGCCGCGCCGATGACCAGGCGACCCTCAACCTGCTTGCCGCGCTGGAAGATGACCCCACGCGTAAAGCGGTTAATGCCGAACGCGCCTTCCTGAGCGGCCTCGGCGGCGGGTGCGCGCTGCCGGTTGGAGCGTATGCGGAATGCGAACACTTGCACCGCGCTGCGGATGCAGTGCAGGTGATGCAGAATGCGGAATGCAGAATTACGCTGCGCGGATTGGTGATTTCGCTGGACGGGAAAAAGGCTGTCAAAGTCACCGGCGAAGGCGCGGATGCAGAAAAATTGGGCTGGGGACTCGCGCAAAACGCCATCGCCCAGGGCGCAAACGAAATCCTTTCACTGATTACTGTTCACTGAATACTATGAAAGTACTGATAACCCGCCCTGCCAAACAGGCTGCTGAGTTTGCCGAAAAACTATCCGCGATCGGTTTCGAACCGGTTTATTTCCCGGTCATCGAAATCCATCCGGTGGATGATTTCAGCGAACTGGATAAAGCCCTGGCTGAAATTGAGCGTTATGCCTGGCTGGTTTTCACCTCGGTCAACGCGGTGGACGTGGTCTTTGATCGCATTGTTGTAGGGGCGAAGCATGCTTCGCCCCTACAATTGCAACAACTGGATCATATCAAAGTTGCTGCCATTGGTCCAAAGACCGCCGAAGCCCTGCGCCTGCGCGGACTCGAACCGTTTTTTATGCCAGAAGAATTTGTCGGTGAGGCGATCCTGCCGGGGTTGGGTGATCTGCACGGCAAGTGGGTCCTGCTCCCGCGTGCCGAGATTGCCCGCCAGGCACTGCCCGAAGCCATCGTTTCGGCGGGCGGAGTGGCCCATGAAATTATCGTTTATCACACCTTGCCAGCGGAAGTGAATGCCGAAGGCCTGGCCGTGCTCAAGGCGGGGGTGGATTGGATCACCTTCACCAGCCCGTCCACCGTTCAAAATTTTTCGGAGATTTGCCGCCAGAACGGTCTTAATCCGCTCGATTTGCCGGGTCAGCCCAAAATCGCTTGCATTGGGCCAATCACGGAGAAGGCCGCGTGGAAAGAAGGCTTTACTGTGGATATGACGGCTACGGAATATACGACAGATGGACTTATTGAAGTAATTCGTAAAGGGAGACCTGATGTTGAAAGAGCCTGACTTGCAAACAATTACCAATCGCCAATCACCAATCACCCGCCCCAGGCGTTTGCGGACTTCCCCCAGCTTGCGCGCGATGGTGCGCGAAACGGAACTGAATGCCCGCGATTTCATCTATCCGCTCTTCGTGCGGCATGGCTCTGGGCGGACGGAGATCCGTTCGATGCCGGGGGTTTGCCAGTTGTCGGTGGATGAAGCGGTGCGCGAAGCGGAATCCGCTTTCAGCCTGGGCATCCCTGCGGTGATCTTGTTCGGCATCCCGGCCCAGAAAGATCCGCTTGGGCTGGAGAACTTTGCCGATGACGGGATCGTTCAGCAGGCGATCCGGGCGATTAAACGGAACATTCCGGATATGGTGGTGGTGACGGATGTCTGCCTGTGTGAATATACCGACCACGGTCATTGCGGTATTTTGCGCCCATCCGATGGGTATGTTTTGAACGACCCGACCCTCGATATTCTTGGCAAGGTGGCGGTTTCGCACACCGAATGTGGCGCGGATATCGTTGCTCCATCCGGCATGATCGATGGCATGGTGGCGACCATCCGTGGCGCGCTGGATGAACGCGGTTTCGAGAATACGCCGATCCTGTCGTATGCCGTCAAGTATGCTTCGGCCTTTTATGGCCCGTTCCGTGATGCCGCCGAAGGCGCGCCCAAGTTTGGCGACCGCAAGAGCCACCAGATGGATCCCGGCAACGTCCGCGAAGCCCTGCGCGAAGCCGCCCTGGACGTGGACGAGGGTGCGGACATGTTGATGGTCAAGCCCGCGCTGGCCTATCTCGATGTGCTGCGCGTGGTCAAAGACGCTTTTCCTGAATTGCCGCTGGCGGCCTATAACGTCAGTGGCGAGTATGCCATGGTCAAGGCCGCAGCCGCCAACGGCTGGATCGATGAAGCCAAAGTGACGCTCGAAACCCTGACCGGCATGAAACGCGCCGGGGCGGATTTAATCATCACCTATCACGCGGTTGATGCCGCGAAATGGCTCAAATAACTGGTAATTGGTAATTGGTAATTGGTAATTACTATTTACCAATTACCAATTACCAATAAGGAGACTTTTATGACAGAAACCCTCGCCCCGCGCGCCGCTGCCGAGCGCAGCCTGCATAACCAGCACATGATCCATGCCGATTTCAACCTGGCGCCCTTCACGATCGCCTGGGAAGTGACCCGCGCCTGCGCCTATGCCTGTGTCCACTGCCGGGCTGACGCGCTGCATACACCCGACCCGAACGAACTCAGGACGGATGAAGCTTTTCATCTGATTGACCGGATTGCCGATTTTGGCAACAACCCAATCCTGATCTTTACCGGCGGCGACCCGATGATGCGCCGGGATCTGCACGAACTGATCGCCTACGCCACCCAAAAGGGACTGCGCTGTTCGCTGACGCCGACCGCCACCGCGCTGCCGACGGTTGAACGGCTTGAAAAAGTCCGCGATGCTGGCATTCGCCGGATTGCGCTCTCGTTGGATGCGCCCCGCGCCGAGATTCACGACAATTTCAGGCAGGTTCCCGGCTCGTGGCAGCGCACGATGGACATTCTCCAGCGCGCCCAGAGTATCGGGGTCAGCGTGCAGGTCAACACGACCGTTGCCCGGCACAACGTGGACATCCTGCCGGAGATGGTTCCGTTTATTAAAGAAGTCAACGCTGTGCAGTGGTCGCTCTTTTTCCTGGTCCCGACCGGGCGCGCCCAGTTGGCGAGCATGATCAGCGCCGAACAGCATGAGCAGGTCTTCAACTGGCTCTACGACTTGTCGCAAAACGCGCCTTTTGACATCAAATCGACGGCTGCGCCGATGTACCGCCGGGTAGCCATTCAGCGTAAACGCGCCGAACAGGGCGCGGACAAGCCCGTCACTTTCCAGGGGGCGGGCTTCCAATATGCCGATGGACTGAATCGCCCCACCCGCGGCGTCAATGATGGTAACGGTTTCCTGTTCATCTCGCATGTCGGCGACATCCAGCCAAGCGGATTTTTACCTGTCACGGCCGGGAATACCCGCGTCGATGATGTGGTCGATGTTTACCGCAACTCGCCGATCTTCAAAGATCTGCGCGATGTGACCAAACTCAAAGGCCGCTGCGGAATTTGCGACTATCGCGACGTGTGCGGCGGTCAGCGCGGACGGGCCTATGGCGTGACCGGCGATTACCTGGAAACAGACCCGGCCTGCGCTTATCTTCCCGAGGCGGCTTAGAAAATGGAAAATAGCGAAGAAATCACCCACCGCACCCTCAGTCATTTTGCGTTTGTGGCTTTCAAAGACGCTTATTGGGCTTTGGGCCAGCAGGAACGCGCTGAGTTTCAGCAAAACTGGCTTTCGGCCCTGCGTCAGTCATCCCAAACAGTGGACATCTATCAGGCGACCGAGAGCGGCCTGGACTTGTTGATCTGGTCTGCCATCACAGCGGATGAAAAGGGGGATGCGGCCGTTTTCTTTGAGAAATTTGCCCGCGCCAACGCCCCCTATCGTCATCTCGTTGAAATAAAGGATTCACTCTGGGGCTTTACCCGCCCATCCCAGTATTCAAAAGCGCGCTCGAAGCAGGAAATCGACCCCTTTGCCGAAACCCGTCTGCCGTACCTGATCATCTATCCGTTCAGCAAAACCACGGAATGGTACCTGATGAGCCGCGAAGCGCGCCAGGGCATGATGAATGAGCATATTCGGATCGGCAAACAATATGAAGATATCAGCCAGTTGCTGCTCTACTCGTTTGGACTGCAAAACCAGGAATTCGTGGTCGTTTACGAAACCGACGATCTGCCGCGCTTTTCCGACTTGGTCAACGAATTGCGCGACACCGAAGGACGCCGCTATACCCTGCGCGACACCCCGCTCCACACTGCGATCCATCACCCCGCCGAGGAGACCTTGGCCTTATGGAAATAACCAGCCGATTTTTACGCGCCGCCAACCGCCTGCCGGTGGATGTGACCCCGGTCTGGTTTATGCGTCAGGCCGGGCGCTACATGCCCGAATACCGCCTCATCCGCGAGAAATTTTCCCTGCTCGAGATCTGCTACCAGCCCGAGCTGGCTGCGGAAGTGACCCTTCAGCCGGTAAAAGCCCTGGGTGTGGATGCCGCCATCCTGTTTGCCGACATTCTGCTCCCGGCCATTCCGCTGGGCGTCGGGCTGGAGTTTGCCAAAGGCGAGGGGCCGCTGCTGCGCAATCCCGTCCGCACGCTGGAAGATGTCTGCAAGCTGCGGCCGGTCGACCCCGAAACCGACCTGGGCTACGTGATGGACGCTATCCGCATCCTGCGCGGCGAGCTGAAAGAAACCCCGCTGATCGGTTTCTGCGGTGCGCCCTTCACGGTGGCCTCCTACATCATCGAGGGCGGCTCGACCCGCGAGTTTCTCAAGACCAAAACCATGATGTACTCCGACCCGCAAACCTGGCACGCGCTGATGGAAAAACTCTCCGGCGTGCTGAGCGATTACCTGCTGGCGCAGATCCGTGCGGGGGCGCAGGCTGTGCAGGTATTCGACTCGTGGGTTGGCGTGCTAAATGCCGCGGACTATCTCGAGTTTGTCCAGCCTTACTCACGCCGCATTTTACAGGCAGCCCAGGCGACCGGCGTTCCGGTCATCCACTTTGGAACGGGGACAACAACCCTTTTGCCGGCGATGAAAGCCGCAGGTGGAACGGTGCTCGGGCTCGATTGGCGCATTCCGCTCAACGAGGGCTGGGACCTGGTCGGGCAGGATGTTGCCATCCAGGGCAATCTCGACCCGGCCCTGTTGTTTGCACCGCTGCCCGAGATCCAAAAACGCGTCCACGATATTTTGCGCCGCGCCGGTGGCCGCCCCGGTCACATTTTCAACCTCGGGCACGGTATTTTGCAGCATACCCCGGTTGAAAATGTCAAAGCCGTGGTGGATATGGTTCATGAATTTTCGCTCGAGAAGGCGGCGGCATGATTGGCGTTTTGCTGATGGCCTACGGCGGGCCAAACAATCTTGATGAAGTTGAGTCCTACCTGCTGGATGTGCGCGGATTCAGGCCAACTGCGCCCGAGATCATTCAAGAAGTGCGCGAACGCTACCGCGAGATTGGCGGGCGCTCGCCCATTCTAGAGCAGACCCGGGCCCAGGCTGAAGCTTTGCAGGCCGCGTTGGGTGAGCGGTTTCGTGTGCTGGTCGGAATGCGTCACTGGCATCCGTACATCAAAGACACCCTGACTGAAATGCGCGCCGCCGGGATAGAAAAAATCGTCGGTTTGGTCATGGCCCCGCAGTACTCGCGCATGAGCATCGGCGCGTATTACAAAAAAATAGATGAAGCCGCCGCACCGCTGGAAATCGCCCCGATCGAGCGCTGGCACCTGCTCCCAGGCTACCTCGATGCCCTGGCCGGGCGGGTGCGCGTCGCGCTGGAGCGTTTCCCCGCTGAAGCGCGCGCCGAGGTTCCGGTCATTTTTACCGCCCACAGCCTGCCAGAGCGCATCCGCGAGTTGGGCGACCCCTACCCGGACGAACTGCGCGCCACTGTTGCCGCCCTGATGACAAGACTTGGCAACCAGCCGCACAGCTTTGCGTTTCAATCGGCAGCCATTTCCAACGAACCCTGGCTTGGCCCGGATGCGGGCGAAATCATCGCGCGTTATGCGGCCGAGGGTAAAAAACAGATCCTGCTCGCGCCAATTGGATTCGTCTGCGAGCATGTCGAAGTGCTCTACGATGTGGACATTGTTTTCAAAAAACTGGCCGAGTCGTTGGGCGTGCAGTTGGAACGTATTGAAATGCTCAATACCGCCCCGCAGATGATCGACGGGCTGGCCCAACTCATTCAACAAACCGCACGGGAAAAGAACTGGCTATGAAACTGATCGTTATCGGCGGCGGCATCGCCGGACTCTCTGCCGCATATTACGCCCAAAAACAAATCCCTGAAGCCCAAATCACCCTGCTCGAAGCCGACTCGCGCTGGGGCGGCAAAATCGCCACCGAAAGAACGGATGGTTTTGTGATCGAAGGCGGGCCAGATACCTTCCTGGCCAGCAAGCCGTGGGGCGTGGCGCTCTGCAACGAACTCGGCCTCGCCGACCGTTTGCATGGCACCAACCCCAAAACCAAAAACACATACGTTTTGCACCGCAACCGTCTTCAGCCGCTGCCCGATGGACTGGCGATGATGATCCCCACCAATGTTCAATCGATTTTCAAAACCCGCCTGGTTTCGTGGTTCGGCAAAGCCCGTATGGGCTTCGATTTTCTCCAACCGGCCAAAGCGCTCAATGGCGACGAGTCTCTCGGCGCATTCGTCAGCCGCCGCCTGGGGCGCGAAGCCTACGAGAACCTGATCGAACCGCTCATGTCTGGTATTTACGCGGGCGACGGCGACCAGCTCAGCCTTGCCAGCACCTTCCCATATCTGCGCGATCTTGAACTCAAATACGGCTCCCTGGCGCGCGGTGCGCTTGAGATGCGCAAAAAACAGGTAGGGGCGAAGCATGCTTCGCCCCTACAGGGTTCGCGTTCGGCTTTTCTGACCCCCACCAGCGGTCTGGCTGAAATTGTCGAGGCGCTGGTTGAAAGTTTACGGTTGAACGGCGTATGTTTAAGGTTGAGCGCACCTGTCAAATCTGTGAGCCGTCTTCAACCTTCAACCTGGAACATTGAACTTGCAACAGGGGATGTGCTGGATGCGGATTCCGTTATCCTCGCCACGCCCGCCCCTGTCAGCGGGAAGCTGCTCGAAGCGCTCGACCCGGCGCTGGCTTCCGTTTTACAAAGCATTTCCTACGCCTCGACCGCCACCGTGTCCCTGGCCTATCACCTGGGCGATGTGCCCCGCAGCCTGGACGGTTACGGATACGTTATCCCACGCCGCGAAGGACGCCGCGCCCTGGCCTGCACCTGGACCTCGACCAAATTCCCGCACCGCGCCCCAGATGGCTACGCCCTGATCCGCATCTTTGTCGGGCGGGCCGGACAGGATGCCGGTATGCCTCGTGACGAATCGGCACTGACGAATCTTGCGCGCGAGGAACTGCAACTCACCCTCGGCATCAGCGCTGAGCCGATCCTTTCGCGGGTCTTTGTCTGGGAAAACGCCATGCCGCAATACAACCTGGGGCACCCTGCGAAACTGGCCCAAATTGACTCCGCGCTTGGCAATCATCCCGGCCTGGCCCTGGCAGGCAATGGCTATCGCGGCATTGGCATCCCCGACTGCATCCACTCTGGCGAAGTGGCTGTTCGAACGATCGTAGAGACTAGACAAATGAAAAATAGCGTTTCTCTATCGTTCGCTGCTCACTGATTTCGAATATCAAATTCTACTTTCGAGGCATTATGAACATCCAAAACTCAATCCAGCTCTTCCGGCAGGCCCAAAATATTTTCCCTGGCGGGGTCAATTCGCCGGTGCGCGCTTTTCGTGCGGTGGGTGGGCAGCCGCTCTTCATCGAGCGCGGCGCAGGCCCGTATCTTTACGATGTGGATGGCAACCGCTTCATCGACTATGTTCTTTCTTGGGGGCCGCTGATCAGCGGCCACGCCCACCCGAAGGTTGTCGAAGCCATCCAACAGGCGGCCTTCAAGGGAACATCCTATGGGGCACCCAGCCCGCTTGAAATTGAACTGGCCCAGAGCATTATGGAATTTATGCCCAATCTTGAGATGCTGCGCTTCGTCAACAGCGGCACCGAAGCGACCATGTCTGCCCTGCGGCTGGCGCGGGCTTACACCAAACGCGACAAGATCATCAAATTTGACGGTTGTTACCACGGCCATGCCGATATGCTCCTGGTGCAGGCCGGGTCGGGGGTTGCCACACTTGGCCTGCCTGATTCGCCGGGTGTTCCGGCTCAAACTGCCGCGGCAACGTTGGTGGCGAATTTCAATGATATCGAATCGGTTGAAGCCTTGTTCAAACAGCATCCGGACCAGATCGCGGCAATTATCGTCGAGCCGGTGGCCGGAAATATGGGCGTGGTGCCGCCTGTAAGGGGCTTTTTGGAAAAATTGCGCGTAGTCACTAAGCGCGAAGGCGCGCTGCTCATTTTTGACGAGGTCATGACCGGTTTTCGCGTTCACCCCGGCGGGGCGCAGGCGCTCTACAATATTAAGCCCGATTTGACCACGCTTGGAAAAGTTATTGGTGGGGGCTTGCCGGTTGGGGCATATGGCGGAAAACGCGAAATCATGCAGCTGGTGGCGCCTTCTGGGCCGATGTACCAGGCCGGGACGCTGTCCGGGAATCCGCTGGCGATGAGCGCGGGGATCGCGGCGCTGTCACTGATTCGGGACGAAACGGTTTGGGAGCAGTTGGAAGCCCGGGCGCGGCAGTTGGAAACGGGAATCGCCTTCGCGGCGCAAAAAGTCGGTGTGCCGGTGCGCCAGACACGGGTCGGGACGATGTTCACCACCTTCTTTAGCGAGACCGAACCGCGAGATTGGAATTCCGTCAAAATAGCGGATAAGGTCCGCTTCGGGAAATTTTTCCAAAAAATGCTTGAAAATGGCGTTTATTTAGCCCCGTCACAGTTCGAAGCCGGGTTTTTATCGACTTTGCATGATGAAACTGTGATTGCTGCGACGATCGATGCAGCTGAAAAGGCGATGATGGCTTGTTAACGAGGCAGTTCCGGGTGTGGTATTCTACGGTTTTTGCCCGCGAAATAATCCGTACTGGCACAGGCCTTTGCGGAAGGCAGAGTCAAAACGCAAAATTGTATAGGCGTCGCGGGTGTTTCGCCACCAAATATCGGCAGTCCATACCAGCCCGCGCCCATCGCGCAGGGCCACCAGAATCGCATCTCTCCAGCTCGGAAGTGTGGCCGCGGTCCAATCTTCGGAAACCACTTTTTGCAAGCCGTGGCGCTCCAGCAGTTGCACGCTTTCGTGAATCGCATCGAACTTTGTGTGGCACCATTCATCGAGTAGATATTGAACATGCTCAATTTCGGATGGTTTCAGCGGAACTGAGCGGGAATCGCGCACATTCCAGGTGCCCATCAGCAGCCATCCGCCGGGCTTGAGTAGTCGAACAATCTCGCGCATGAAGCGTTCCTTGTCTGGCATGTGGACTTCGGATTCCAGCGTCCAGATAATATCGAAACTCTGAGCGGTGAAAGCCGGATCCATGGCATCACACTCTACAAAGGTGACATTGCACAGCCCGCTGGCGTGGGCAAGTCGGGTTGCGTGAGTTGTCTGAGCGCTGGAAATGGTGATGCCGGTGATATGCGCGCTGTTTGGCCAGCGTTTCGCCAGGTGCAAGGCAGTGCCTCCCATGCCGGAGCCTACATCCAGGATTTTTACGCGAGGCCCGTTCGCGGCAGGGTTTTCCAGGCGTTCGATGAGTGCAGGGTCAGGCTGCGCGATGCCCCAATGTACCATCTCGTCGATCATATCCAGCTTGGCGCGGATGAAATCCTTGCGCTCAGGGGGCTGGCCGTAAAACCCGGCATGCAAATGGTTGCCCCAGTAAAATTTCATTTTCTGATCGTCTGTCCAGAGATCATAAACGCTCGAAACGGAACCTGGTCCGCTGTAACGCCGGCTGGGTTTGCGTAATAGTACGAAGATGAAAACCCCTGCTGCCAATAAGAAGAAAACCGGAACGCCTACCAGGATACTTAACATTTGTATTTCTCGCTTTCCAATTGTGGGAAATAATATACGTTGAAGTCTTTGCAAAAAAAAGACAGGATACTCAGAACAATTTCAATGAATATCCTGTCTTTTTAGATGAATAAGCGTCTCTCTCAATAAAAATGCTAAAGGGTGATGCCTCCGTCCACCTGAAATACCTGCCCGGTAATGTAGGCGGCCTTTTCGGAGAGCAGAAAACACACCAGGGGGGCAACATCGTCAACGGTTCCCAACCTCCGCATTGAAATGCGTGATTTAACATATTCCAGTGTGTCCTGATCGAGGATCGACATCATATCGGTGTATATGTAGCCCGGCGCCACGGCGTTGACGCGAATATTGTGAGGCGCGATCTCGGCTGACAAGGCTTTTGTGAAGCCGATCATCCCGGCCTTGGCAGCGGCATAGTTGGTTTGCCCGATGGTTCCATACACACCAGCAACCGATGAGATATTGACAATCGACCCACCTTTTTGCTTGACCATCTGAAGCACAAGCGGCTTGGTGGCATTGAACATGCTGCCCAGATTTGTGTTGATGACTGCATCCCATTGGTCGCGGTTCATGCGCGCCAGAACTGAATCGCGCGTAATTCCGGCATTATTGACCAGGGCATCCACCTGTTTAAATTCCGAGATCAGTCCCTTGACCAGTTTATCCATGGCGTCCGTATCGCTCACATCGCATTGTTTTGCCACGCAGCGCTGATCTGGATATTCTGCCGTCAGGTGATTGGCCAGCACTTCGGCTTCTTCGGCGCTGTTGATGTATGTAAAAACAACATTTGCGCCTTCCTGCATGGCGGTCTGAACAATCGCTTTGCCGATGCCCCGGCTACCGCCGGTGATGAATATGGTTTTGTTGGCTAAAATGCTCAATGGATTATCCCTCTTCTTGTTTGATAATGCTCAATTGCCAGCGATGTTCGTCTTCCTTATGATGCGCAATAGAACCCCGTTTTTGGGTCCCATGGCAATGTCGTGCCGAATTTCGCGCTCAATGCCCGCCGGCTCAAATTCCCAGTGCGTGACAATTTCGGCAAGCGCGATCCGCATTTCATAATCCGACAGGCCCGAGCCCAAACAGCGACGATGACCTCCGCCAAAGGGGAGAAACTCAAACGGGCTATAATTCCGGCCAATGAAGCGTTCGGGGATGAATTGGTCGGGTTCCGGGTACAGGTTCGGATCGTGGTGGATCGCCATGACTGAAACCCCCACCGAGTCTCCGGGTTGAAGCATATGGCCTGACAATTCAAGCGGCAAAACGAGCTCGCGAGCGATCTCCGGCAGCAGAGTATGCAGGCGCAGGGTCTCGTTGCAGACGGCTGTCAAATAGGGGGCTTTTGCTGTTAATTCGGGTTCAGGGTTTACTCCAAGAGAAGCCAGTTCCATGCGTAATTTTTCCAGTTTGTCCGGACAAGTCCCCAGATCATAAAGTGCCCAGGCCAGGGCGGTGGCAGTGGTTTCGTGCCCGGCGAGCAGGATTGTGATCAGTTCGTCTCGAATATCTTCATCACGCATTGGCAGGCCGTCTTCATAACGAGCTGCCAGCATGCGGCCCAGAATATCGTCTGCTCCGTCTTTTTGAGCGCGGCGTTCGGTCAAATAACGGCTGACCCATTTTGAAAAATCATTCTTGGCGCGGACGTAGCGCGCCCAGGGCGGGAACCAGCCCTTTTGCAGCGTGGGAAAGAAAATGAATAACGGGTGCATGCTGTGCCATAAAGCGGTCAGTACCCGGCGTCCTTCATCCAGAAATCCCCCGTTTTCCGCGCCGAACACCAGGCGCATAATGATATCCAACGAAATGCTAAGTGTGGTGTCAAGCGCGCGCAAGGTTTGCCCCGGCTGCCAATGTTTTATTTTTTGATGGGTCACTTCGCGTATTACTTCGCCATAACCGCGAAAACTCTGGGCATGAAAAGCTGGCGATAACAATTGGCGCTCCCGGCGATGCTCGTTTTTCCCCAATACCCAAATCGATCCGCTGCCGGCCACCCCGGTAAATCCTTCCTTCCAGAAGGCATCGTAGATAGTTGGATCAGCGGACAGTATTTGGCGCGCGCTGTTGGGGGTCAATGCGATTGCAAATGTTTTTCCCATGGGAACGTAAAGAGCAACCACTTCACCGTAGCGCTTTCGCAGGGATGCCGTATAGGATTGTGGGCGATTGACCAGCAGCCAGGTTTGGTATGGGTTTATCGAAAACCCATCAAGGCGGGCCGTGTTTGCTTCCATTCGTTTATCCCGCTTTCGATTGGATCCGGTCCAGGATGAGCGCCTCTGGCTGCGGGAGAAAACCGATTTCTTGAAGATAGCGCAAATAGGTCCCGAATAATTTTTCATCCGCCGGGTGGCAGGTAATGCCAGAGCCGGCCAGCTCCCGCAGTGTTTCTCGCGTGTCATAGGTGGGCAATTGCATGCTGACATCGTCCATATCGTCGAGAGCTGCCTGGTAAGCGAACAGGGCATTCGATGAAAAATCAGGGCTGTTGACCAATCTGTCGCGCAGGTCAACAAATGCCAGTTCTTCAAACTGATATCCGAGGCCGCGCAAATAGGCCAGTCCATCTTTTAATTTACGGCGAGACGGGTTGGTAAGGTGAAAAGCGCGCCCCAAGACGTTTCGATGAAACGCCATGTAAACCATCGATTTGGCAACATAATCCACCGGGGCGATATCCACTTCAATATCCAGGTCTGGGAAGGCCCCGAATTGCAGAAAACCTTTGAAGCAGGCAATAATGAAATGATCGGTGACGCAGCGCCCCGTGACGCTATCCCCGCCCACCTCGCCCGGACGATAACGCGCCAGCGGCAAGCCGCGTTCAGCCGCGTGAACCAGGCATTTTTCTCCGACCCATTTTGCTTCATCGTAGCCCAGGTTAAGCAGGCCGACATGGTCGATGGGGTCTTTTTCGTAGTACGTATATTGCGCGCCCATCGGCCAGATTGCCGCGGTGGAAAGGTGGTGGACGGGCTTGATGCGCGAATGAAAGGCAAACTGGATGATTTCGTGTACGCCCAGCACGTTCGTCGCGCGCAACGCCTCGTAAGGATAAATAAAATTCACATGCGCCGCGCCGTGGAGGATGGCGTCCACCTCCCGCGAGAGCCTTTCGTAATCGTGATCCTTCATCCCCAGGCGTGGCAGGGTGACATCGCCATCGACAACGTGCAGGCGACCATCCCAGGCGGATTGCCAGGCTTCGCCCTCCACCCATACCTGATACCGTTTCATCTGGTTTTCGATACGCTGCTTGCTGCTTTCTCCGCGCCGCGGACGCACTAGACAATGAATATCAGCGTTCGTTGTTGTTAGAATTTCAGCAATGACATAGGCTCCCAGGAAACCTGTACCTCCCGTCAGCAGCACATTTCGAATGTCTGTGACAGGCTGGTAAACGAGTCCGCGCGCGGGGGCAAGGTAGCGCGGTAATTCCGCTTCTCGCTGGAGAAATGCCATGCGCTGGCGGGCCCACTCCGGGCTGTGAGAGGAGACGGGGCTTCGTCCGAGGTTCGAGTTGGCGGTCTCTTGATCTCGCCGCTGGTCAACCAGCGCTGCGAATTTCTTGAGCGTGGATGCGCCAAAGAATTCGCGCATATTGAAACCAACCTGGAACTGCTTGCGGACTTCCACCATCAGCAGGGTCATCAAAAGCGAATGTCCGCCCAAATCCATGAAATCAGAATCGCGGCTGATGACATTTTCTTCAATCCCCAACAAGTTTGCCCAGGCCCCGGCTAATATTTTCTCAGTGGATGTCGTTGGCGGTTCATTCTCAGCATCTGCATTGGATGGTAACGGGCGTACGACTGAGGGCGCAGGCAGACCTGCGCGATGTATTTTCCCGTTGGCGGTTTGTGGGAACGAATCAGCAAAAAGAATGTATGGCGGAACCATCACTTCGGGCAATCGTTCGCGTAATTGGGCGCGAATCTCGGATGCTGATAGATCCTTTTTTAGGATGACGTGTGCCACCAATTGCGCATCGCCGCGCGAATCTTGCCACGCTACGACAACCGCGTCGCGCACGCCTTCCACGTTACGCAATGCAGATTCAATTTCGCCGAGTTCCACGCGCACGCCATGGATCTTTACCTGATCATCCAATCTTCCCAGCCAGACGATGCTCCCGTCCGGCAGGTAGCGCGCCAGGTCGCCCGTCCAGTACATGCGCTCATTTGCGCTGAAAGGATTTGTGACAAAGCGCTCAGCGGTCAATTCGGGTCTTTGCCAGTATCCAACAGCAAGGCCTTCGCCGGCGATATATAAATCACCAATGGCCCCGATCGAAACAGGATGATATTGTTTATCCAGAATATACATCTGTGTGTTCGGGTAGGGGCGTCCGATGCGCATAGGTTTTTCGGGCTCGGATGTCACCCGATAAGCGGAAGAAAACACCGTGGTTTCTGTGGGGCCATACAGGTCCCATAAAGCGCAACACTCTTGCAGGAGTTGCTCGGCGAGATCCCGGCTTAATGCCTCGCCCGCTGATAAAAGACAAATATCGTCCCTGCCTTGCCAGCCTGCGCTCAGGAGCGTTTTCCAGGTGGAGGGGGTGGCCTGCACATGAGTGGGCTTATCGTTTTTGATCCGTTCCGTCAGTTGAAGACCGTCCGCGACCAGGCCGTCCTGGCCCAGGTTTACGCATCCACCGGCGATCAGCGGCATGAAAATTTCAACGGTGGAAATGTCAAAAGAGATGATCGTCAAAGCCAGCATGGAACTTCCCGCTCTGAAGTCCACATAATCTCTTGTGGCAAGCAGGCAGTTCAGCAAGGCGTTGTGGCGGATCTCCACACCTTTGGGCTTTCCTGTTGAGCCGGATGTGTAAATAATGTAGGCGCTGTCAGTTCCGCTTGCCTGTGGGACGTGTTCCAAAGAAGAAGGCTGCTCGTTGACATCCTCGATGCGCAAAACGTTGAATGCATGCTCCTCACCCAGCGCGCCCATCAAATCGCTGTTGACGACCACGGTTTGAACGGCGGAGTCGCTCAACATATAAGCGATGCGGTTTTGAGGAAATCCGGTATCCATTGGGACATACAACGCGCCGACTCGCCAGGTTGCCAGCAGGGCCGGGATCAGATCGAGCGAGCGTTTCATCAGGATACCAACCCGGCCGCCGCGTTTTACGCCGCTTTGATGGAGTGCCGCCGCGATTTGTTCGATTCGCACCATCAACTGAGCATAGTTTAGCGAAGCGCCTCCAGATCGGATGGCGGTTGCTTCATGTGCTGCCCGGGCCTGCTCTGTGATCAAGTCGAGTGTTGTCTTTGTCCGAGGGTACTCTTTGCTGGTTTTGTTCCATTCGGTGATGATCATCTCTTGTTCGCGGGCTGTCATCATCGGCAACGATCCGCAGGTTTGGCTTGCATCCTGCACTCCGGCATTCAATAACGCAAGCATGCCATTCAGCCAGCGCGAGATTGTCTGTGTTTCAAACAGTTCGGTGCTGTAGTCACAGACCAGCGAGATGTTGTTCCCCTGAGTCAGCGCCATCAATTCAATGTCATAACGTGCGCCGGCGCTGGGCGGGATGATTATCTCAGCCTCGAGACCGGCAAAAACAATGGAGGCTTCATCCGTCTGTGAGCGGAATGCGGCTGTAAATAGCGGCGAGCGGCTCTGGTCTCGGGGTAGTTGCAGCAGTTGAATGAGTTCGGCGAGAGAAAGATGTCTGTGGATGTTTGCTTTTGCGAGCGATTCGGCTTGGGCGCGGACGTGGTCTCTGAAAGCGCGGTTTGCATCATAGCTTGTGCGAATGGGCAGCATATTGCGCGTGTTCGCAATCGCGGGCATGCTGCCATCCAGATACAGGCTGGCGCTTTCCAGGCCGATAACCACATCATCCAGCGCGGATAGCCTGTGAATGAAAACTGCAAACGCCGCAAATAAAATTGCCTCAGGGCTGACGCCCTCAGACAATGCGTAGGTTTTGAGTCGCTTATCAATAGCGGGATCCAGCTTCAGTTCCAGGCGCGAACCGGAATACTTTTTTAACGGTGGGCGCGGATGATCGGCAGGCAACTCCAGGAGCGGGACACCTGAGTCGAAAACATCCTTCCAGTATTTTTCCGCAGCGCCTTGGGCTTCTTTTGCCTCATCCGTGGTGCCCAGCGCGAGATAATCTGCCCACTGGAGGGTGAGCGGTGCGGCGCTGGCAGGTTGATCGTGTGAGAAGGCCTGATAGAGTTCTGCAATATCGTTCAGGATTGTTTTAAGCGCATGTTGCTCGATCACAAGCGCATGCCCGACCAGTACCAGCACATGTTGGGTTTCGGAGAGACGCAACAATTCGGCGCGGAAAAGCCGTTTGCCGATCTCGAATGGGCGGGCGACAATTTCAGTCAGCCGCCCTGCTAATTCGTCTGATGTTACGGGTGAAACCAAAAGTTCGAGCGTTTCGCCTGTGCCGATATCGAGCGTGTTTTGCTCCGGGTTGAGCGCGGTGCGCAGCGCCTCGTATCTGTTGCCCGCTTCTTCAAGCGCGGCATGCAGGGCGGGTCCATGCAATGCGCCGTTCAGTTGCATGAGCAGGGCCTCGTTGAAAGCCGCGCTGGCCTCACTTGAATAGCGGCTTAAAAACCCGAGGTGCTGTTGAGATACAGCCAGCGGAATCTGGCGTTCTGTTTGCCATTGCGCGGCCTGAGATTTCTTTTTCAGCGATTGTTGGGAATTTAACTCCTGCTCTATGTACAGCGCGAGCGTACCGATCGTGGTCTGGCCCTCGATCACGCGGCGGATTGAAACCAATACACCGAAATGATCGTAAACCTGCCGCATGCCCTCCACGAGTTCGAGCGAACTGATGCCCAGATCGAGAATAGGAACATCATTGGGAATGGAACGCAGATCATCACCGATCCTGCCGATGATGATCTGCTGTAAGGCGCTTTGTATCTGGGAAAGTTCGTGTTTGCCGTTAGATCGAGACATGAGTAAAGTTCCGGCAGTCTGTGGCGGACCCTAGAATTCCATGCCCTGAACTTCCGCGACCATTCGTTCGCGGAGCTGGTTATAGCGCTTCTCGGCCAACAGGGCTTGAATCAGCGGCGTGTAGAAGGGACCGTCGCCAACGAGTTTGATCTTCTCTGGAGTGATCTCAACGAAACCATATTCCTCGAGCGCTTTCCAGACGCCTTCGAACAGGTCAAGAACATCCACATCAAAAGCCTGTTGGAATTGCGGCCGGTCGAGTTCCAGCCCGAAGAGATTTCGCCAGATCAGGGAGATCATAAAATCTTCGCGCGCATGGCGGAATCCGCGCTCTGTCGGGAATTTTCCGGCATCGATTTTGGCTTTGTACTCATTAAGATTGCGCGAATTGATGAACGACCAAGACCTTCCCTCTGCTAGGGCCGTGTCGTAAAAAAATGTGATCGCTGCATAACCCAGACCCAGGGTATCCATCGTGTCCACACGGTGCGTGACCCCTTCCTCGTAGGGACGGCTGTTTGGGTCGCCTGGTTTGCGCCAGTTATAGGCGGTGATCTGTTCGTAACCGTGACTTTTCAGCAGATCACGCGAAGCGCGGTACATCTCGAGGTTGCTGAGGGTACTGGGTAACTCATGGTACCGGTTGAGTGCGAAATCGGTCGGGCCGCCGACATTTAACTCATAATGCGTGATGTCGTAAACGCCCCAGGAGATGGCTGTCTCGAGATCTTTGACCATGGTTGCAACGGTTTGTTGCGGCCAGCCGAAGATCAAATCGATATTGGCCGGCAGCCCAAATTCGTGCGCCCACTCGATGGTCTGAATAACATGCTGTGTTTTCTGCTTGCGTCCGCTCAGGCTATTAAGAGTTTCGTTTACCTGTTGGACGCCCATGCTGATGCGGTTCATCCCGGCTTCCTTGATCGCTTTGATCTTTTCCCGGGTAAAGAGCTGTGGAATACCCTCAAGCGTGATATCCACGTAAGCGGGGATATCCGGGAATAGGTCGCGGACCAGATCCATCAACTGGAAATATTTGTCTTCCCTGTAAAGATTTGACGTGCCGCCGCCGAAAAAGACTGCGCCCAGGGGAATTCCCTGGAGTGATTCTTTGTACATGGCGGTTTCGCGCTTTAGATAGTCGAAATAGACTTCAAGATCGACATTGCCTGTAAAGGCTTCCACCGGGAAAAGACAATACCCGCATTTGCCTGGGTTGGTTTGGATGCAATAAGGCACGCCCATATATAAATTGACCGGCGCGCCACGCCCCATGGCATGCAGTTCCTGACGGTCATCCAAAATATCATCGACCGGCACACCTGTTTCCGACCAGAAGCGCGGCGAAGGAAAGGCGTGTTGAATTTTGTTTACCTGACGTTTGTCGAGATGGCGTTCGATAAAATCGCGGGCAAAATCTCTGTCAACTGAAATAGAATTAAGCATCCGAACTCCTTTACCGGTAAATGTAAGTTATTGCGTTAAGGCCAATAGGCCATAATTTGGTGGCTTGCTAGTCGGCAACAGCAAGAGCATCGACTTTCAGATCTGTGGCAAGTGCTTCGTCGTGCAGAAATTCAGCCATTGTTTCAATGGACTGGTAATCGAGCCCTTGCATTGGCTTGAAGCGGAATTCCAATCTTTCCTGGATACGGCGTTGCAACTCGGTAACGAGCAGGGAATCCAGGCCGATCTCTAGGAAGGCAGTTGTTGGCGGTAATTTTTCAAGGTTTAATCCGTCGGCGGCTTGTCCGATCGTATCTTTGATCTCGGCGATCAGCCACTTTGAGAGCAGCGCCACGCGCTCTCTCTTGGATAACGGGCGTAAAAGCTCCACTGCATGCGCGCGGGATTTGAAGATTTGATTGCCTGAAGCGCGGCTCTTTGCACCGTTATTTTTGCCAAAAGCGAGCGATACGGTGCGCCGCAATTCCAGGTTCTCGAATTTAGCCAGCACATCCCCGGCTTCATTTACGACACGGATGGTTGCCAAAACGCCGCGCCCATTTGCATCCGCGTTGATCTTGACATGACTCCAGACCTGGGTCGGCAATTCGTCGCTGAAAGATATTGACTGAACCGAAGCCGGCACAAATGCGCCAGGTTGATCCATTCCATCCAGCGTGGAAAGTGCCGCGCCGAAGACTTGCAGGCAACCATCCAGCAACACCGCATCGTTGAATGGGTCATGCCCATTGCCCGTTGTCGCGTTTATGACTCGCCCAAACGCTTCGCCTGAGCCTGGTTTTCCCTGCCATAATTCGCGCACGTTGGCAAATCTGGCGCCGTATTCGAGTCCGCGGCTGCGCAGCTCGCCATAGAATACGCCGATTTTCATTTCGGACTCACGGCCAGACAACTCGGCTTCAACCTGTACTTTTTCCTGTTTTTCATTCGATGCAGCGATTCGTCCTCGGCAGTACACCAGGCTGCCGTCGCTGCTGGTAATGGCGAATTTTGTGTCGCCCTTACCTTTCGCAGTTTTTTCGAGCGTGATGAAAACTTTCTTTTCCTCTCTGTAAGAAAGCAGGAGTGGTTGCTCAAAAGACATGTCTTTTACAACGGCAGCCTGCCAATTTTGCCCTGCATTTGCGGCGAAAGCGCGTGTTGCCATTTCCACATATCCTGCGCCGGGGAAGATCGTGGAATCGAGAACGCGATGGTCTGTCCACGGACTGGTTGTTTTCAGCGCTGTTTCGAATATGGCTTTTTGAGAGTTACGGGTCACAACCCGGCCGAGCAGCGGATGAAGCTCTGGCAGTTCAGGTAATTCATCTGTCCCGGTTTTGTGATCTGCCGGGAATGCTTCAAACGACAGATCGAAAACACCTTCAATATCCAGTGAATATTTTTCGACACTGAATGGATAAAGAGGCAGTGAGACTCTTTGGTAATCAGGATTTGAAAATAGGCGATCAAACTTCAGTGGCGCGCCATTCACATATAAGGATGCGAGTGAGCTGAGAAAATTATTGGCATCTTTCATGTCTTTTCTCAGCGTGGGCACAGTTTGCAAGGTTGGGGAGTCAAAAGCGGTCACCACCACGGGGGTCAGCGCGGGGTGCGGTCCAATTTCTACAATTATGGAGCACCCGGCATCGATGATCTTCTCCATACCCTGATGGAAGAGCACCGCGTTGCGCACTTGCGCGCTCCAGTATTCGGGCTTGATCTCATCAGCGAAGAAATCGCCGCTGGTATTGGAAACGATCGGGATCCTGGGTGGAGAAATGCGCATCGATGTGGCAACTTGTGTTAATTCATCCAGAATTGGCTCCATCAGCGGCGAATGGAAGGCGTGTGAGACTTCCAATGCTTTGATTTGACGCCCCGCTGACTGCGCCATTGCGCCGATGGCGGCAACAGCCTCGGCCCGGCCCGACACAACCACAGCATGAGGCCCGTTGACTGTGGCAATCGAGACATCCGCTTCTTTGCCTTGAACCCAGCGTTGCACCTGTTCGACTGAAGCGGCAATGGCGAGCATCGTTCCGCCGGCTGGTAATTGGCCCATCAGTCGACCGCGAGCCACTACAAAGCGCGCGGCATCTTCCAGGTTAAGCGAGCCTGCCACACAGGCGGCAACGATTTCTCCGACGCTATGGCCGATCACATACGAGGGGTCGATCCCCAGGTGACGCAATAAATCAGCCAGGGCATATTCAATGGCGAAGAGCGCAGGCTGAACGTAACGAGTATTTTCAAGATACTCCGCGGATTTTTCGCCGAACAGAACCTCCAGCAAGGGCACACCCAGGTCTGAGCCCATGATCGATGCGATGTGGTTGATCGTACCTGTAAAACGCGGTTCATTCTCGTAAAGTTCGCGTCCCATATCCGCGTACTGCGAGCCTTGCCCGGTAAAGATAAAAGCGATTCTTGGCTTGACCTTTGCAAAAGCCTGCCCATGAGAGAGACCCTTTGGCATTCGGCCTTCGCGCCAGGTTTGAAGTTTTTGCCTGACTTCATCTTTATCTTTCCCGATCACAGCCAGCCTTTGGCTCAGTTGCGTGCGGGAAAGCGCGGCAGTGAAGGCAATGTTTCGGAGCGGGGTATTCTTTTCTGTATTCAGTGATTCGATCCAGCGATCGACCAGTTCGTCTAATGATGAGGCTGATTTTGCCGAAATAACGACCAATTCACCCGCGGGGTCGAAAAGTGTTTTTTCTTCCGGTTCGGATTTCTTGGCATGTCCATTCTGTTGAGCGGGAGCTTCCTGTAGAATCGCGTGCGCATTCGTTCCGCTGTAGCCAAAGGAATTCACGCCAGCCAGGCGCGGGGTTTCGCCGCGCAGCCAGGGGGTTCGTTTTGTTGCCACACGAACAGGTGCCTGGCCGAGGTCAATTGCAGGATTGAGTTTATTGAAATGAATGCTTGGGAATATTTCTTCGTGCTGAAGCGAGAGTGCAGATTTGACCAATCCCAACAAGCCGGCCCCGGCCTCGATGTGGCCAAAATTACTTTTGACTGAGCCAACGTACAAGGGCTGGTCATCGGATCTGCTTGGCCCGTAAACATTCACGATTGCGCTCATCTCGATCGGGTCACCAACCGGGGTGCCGGTTCCGTGGGCTTCTACATAACCGATTTCGTTCGGGTTTATGGCCGTGCGCGCCAGCGCATTTCGTATTACTTTCTCCTGGGAACGTCCATTGGGCGCTGTGAGGGCCGGGGTGCGGCCATCCTGATTAACTGCCGTGCCGACGATGCTGGCGATGATTCGATCGCCCTTTGCTATGGCATCGGATTGCCGGCGCAAAACAACCGCCATGCAGCCTTCTCCGCGGATGTATCCGTCTGCAGATGCATCGAAAGTTGCACAGCGCCCGGCTCGGGACATGAGACCCAATTTCGAAAAAGCAATATGAATTCCGGGGTGGAGAATTATATTTACACCCGCGACAATGGCCATGTCACAATCGCCAGCCAGAATACTTTGGCGCGCCAGATGCAGGGCTACCAACGAACTGGAGCAGGCGGTGTCAAGGGTCAGGCAGGGGCCTTCGAGACCGAGAAAATGTGCGATGCGCCCGGCAGCGATGCTCATTGCGTCCCCCATCGCATCGTAGGCGGTCAGACCCATTGGACCTTCAAATGTGCTTTTGAGATGAGAATAGTTGTTGGTATTCATCATCGCCAGGAACACGCCTGTGTTGCTATTCATTAACTCTTCAGCCGATTGGCCGGCATCTTCAAGAGCATGCCACACCGTTTGAAGAAGTAATCTCTGTTGGGGGTCCATGCGGGTAGCTTCGGCATCTGATATGCCGAAGAAACCAGGGTCGAAGTGATAAACATCTTCAACAAATCCTCCTCTCCGCACATAAGTTTTGCCTGGCGCGAGATTGTCTGGATCATAAAATGCATCCACATTCCACCGCTCCGATGGTATTTCGGTAATCAGGTCCCGACCTTCTCTTAGTGCTGAGAGTAAATCCCCTGTGTTTGTAATCTTTCCGGGAAGTGTACAGCCTACTCCAATGAGTGCGATTGGTTCCGGCCCGCCGTTTGAATATTCCGGTTGATGAAAAGTCATTTTTCTTCTCCAGTCATAACAGTAAATCTGGTGAATAAACTTTTGATCAGTGATACGTTCTTTAGTACTTAAGAACCGTTTGGCCTTGCGGATTGATAATTGACACAATTTGGTCAAATAAGATAGAATAAATCATAATATTAAATGCTATGGTTTGTCAATTAGTAAGTTACATCCGTTTGTACTACATCGTCAAAATATTCAAGTTTTGTTGCATATTAGAAAGCGAGAGTAAAAATGGCGGAAGATACTGTATTGGCTTCGGCAGAAATGACACAACCGGTCATCATCGACCTGGGCAGACAGAGACCAAGTTCGCTAAGGGATTTGAAAAAAGGCGAGGGCAAACTGTGGGATGAAGTGCTGGATGTCGCTGATGAGGTGAAGGAAATGCTCGGCGCCGATGCCGAGGGCAAAGTGCTCATTCCCATTGTTATGCTTTATCAGCAAAAATCTGGCCGCCTGAACCTCGGCAATGTCATCTTTCCTTTATTGGATGATGAAGATGACGATGACGATGATGATGACGATGAAGAGGAGTAACCCCATGACCGAATCTGGAAATAAAAAACCACGCGTACTGCGCCGATCACATGGAAAACTTCAGCCTGAGATAAAACCGATCGTCTTGGAATATAAGGAACGCAGGAAGAAAAGCACCGCTGAAACCGACGAGGGCAAGGAAAAATATTCAGATGGATTGGAAGATGTTCAAGTTCTTGAGGGGAATGTAGTGCGTGTTGCCCAGAGAGCTGTAAGAGCGTTATCGAAAGGGATGGATACTTACGAGCGTGAACGCCAGCGATCTGCAAAAGAGAAAACTGACGGCGCAATCGAAGATTTTTTCAATAATTCTGCCAAGGCCACGAGTGCCTATTTGAAAGAGGCAAGCGATATTCCTGTCGACATCATGGAGTCGATTAACACAGAATCTTACCGCAAGCGGCTCAGGAAGAATCTGCGCCGTTCATCCAAGCTGATCCGCCTGTTCCGCATCTAGCAGAATTGTCGTTTGAGACCATCAAACCGAGTTTGATGGTCTCATGCTATATGTTCTGAGCAACCAAAGATAACCATCAACAATGCCTGACATCTCAAACTCTGTAAGCGATGGTCAACGCGCCGGGGTATTAGCAGGGTTACCTCGCCGGCGTTTTCTTGATGTCTCGGCAGGAGACGCATCTTTATCGCAGATGCGGTTTATTTCCTTCAAGATAAACCGTCTCCGCTCGGTTGCACGTTTGCTGAGTTGGTTACAACTTTTATTCTATTTCCTTTCCAAAATCGCCATTGATATTTTGTTGCGCAAGGACACACCGAAGCGAAGAGCTTTACATCTGCGGCGTGCATTTGAACGCAACGGAGGATCTTTTGTAAAACTTGGACTCCATCTGTCTATGCGTCTGGACTTCATGCCCTGGGTGTACGGGAGTGAGCTATCCTGCATGACCGATCGGTGGGAGCCCTTCCCGGCTGCGCAAGCCATTGAAACGATTGAACGTTCCCTTTCCAAGCCTCTCTCTGCGTTGTTCATCCGCTTTGATCCTGATCCGATCGCGTCTACATCGGTTGCCTGCCTTTACCAGGCGATATTGCAAAATGGCGAAAAGGTGATCGTTAAGGTTCGCCGCCCTGGGATAGGCGAGCAGTTCATGTCAGACATCGAGGCTTTTGATTGGCTGTTGTCGATTGCCGAATTCTTAACGATATTTCGCCCGGGATTCACGCAGGGAATGAGATCTGAGTTTCGCGATCTGCTCCTTGAAGAGCTGGATTTTGTGCAGGAAGCGCGCAGGCAGGATGCCTTCCGCCGCGCCGCTGCTCAATCTCGTAAGAATTTTTTCTCCGCGCCCCGCATCTATTTGGATTTGACCACGGAAGAGGTTGCGATCAATGAGTTTGCGAGCGGCATCTGGTTATGGGAGTTGCTCGTTGCTGTCGAGCAGGGTAATGCGGATGTGTTGGTTCGCGCGCGGGAAATGAACATAAACCCTGAGCTTGTTGCCAAGCGATTGCTGTGGGTCAATTACTGGAACTGGGGTGAGAATTTGTTTTTTCACGCCGACCCGAACCCGGATAATGTGATCATTGGCCAGGACAGCACTTTACACTTTATCAACTTTACATCAACCGGTACCCTGAGCCGGACCAAGCGCCAGGCCCAGCGACAAAATCTGGATTTTGCATGGGAGCGCGATCCGCAGAATATGGCGCGCGCCACACTTGTCATGCTTGAACCCCTGCCGCCAATTGATGTTATTGAATTAATTCAGGAGTTGGAAACTTACAACTGGCAATTAATTTATTCTTTGGAAGCCTCGCCTCACAACGTTTCGTGGCAGGAGCGCACATCTTCTGTGCAGTGGGCCGGTATGATGAGCTTGGTTCGCAAGTATGGAATTACGGTTGATATTCAGGTGTTGCGTTTTATACGTTCCACCCTACTGTTCGAGTCTATGGGGGCGCGTCTGCACGCTGAGATCGATTTCGTGAAGCAGTATCAGAATTTTAAGAATTATCGAGCCGAGCAGGCTCGCCGCAGGGTTACAGATTCAATGCTCGATCAAATGGATGGAAAAGGAACCGAGCAAACGATTATCCGCCTGGACCGTATTGCGCACGCGGCGGAAGGTTTGTTTTTCCGTGCATCGCATATGTTATCGTTACCTTCGGTGAACTTTAATACTTTGATGAGCAAATGGTCCTTTGCAGTGTATACCCTGCTTCGTTTTATTGGACAAACGGCAGCGCTTACCCTGATCTTTGCATTTCTCATCAATATCAAATTTTATTTTGATGAACAACAATTCATGAATGTCTATGATGTCTTTTTCCAAGTTGCGACAAACCCTGTTTATCAGATCATTTTATTCATAACGATATTTGTTCATGGCCGGACGGTCCTGTTCCGCCTGGATGATAAAGAGGTTTGACCGTGATCGCAGACGAAGATCTGAAGCCAATCAGCGTGCGACAGGCTGTCTTTGACGCTGTTCGGATGTGGAAAAAGCGTCAGAAAGCTGCGGCAGGCTCGGGTGGGGAAAGAGGCGAACCGCTTCCGCTGGAGGCGATCCTGCAGAGTATTCCGCGGCGTCAGCAGTCGGTTCCTCCAGACGAAAGGAAGTTGTGGATTCCTTATGTGGAGCCGCTCCCGGCAAGAAATACTTTCGGGCAGAGCCTCGGGCGCTTATTTGTCTGGTTGAGGTTGATCCTTGCGATTGGGTTGGGTGATCTTTTTGACCGGATACTGCGCCGGGATACACTGGAAAGGCGCGCGGCGCGTTTTCGCAGAGCGTTGGAGCGGGCAGGGGGCACTTTCGTAAAGTTGGGCCAGCAATTGGCGATGCGTGTCGATCTTGTCCCGTGGGCTTATTGTGTTGAATTGTCGAAGATGCTGGACAGGATGACCCCGTTTCCAACGGAACAGGCTTTGCAGGCGATTGAGCGAACGGTTAAGCGCCCCTGGCAGGAAATTTTTGATGTGTTTGATCCAACGCCAATTGGGTCTGCATCGCTTGCCTGCGTTTATCAGGCGACCCTCAAGGATAAAACAAAGGTGGTTGTGAAGGTTCGGCGGCCTGGCATCAAGGAACTGTTCATGGCCGATCTTCAGGTGTTGGATTGGATCGCCGGGTTGGCTGAATTTCTGACGATCATCCGCCCTGGGTTCACTCAAAAGTTGCGTGCCGATCTGCGCGAGATCCTTATGGAAGAGTTGGATTTTCGGCGCGAAGGGCGCTTTGAAGATATTTTCCGCCGGAATGCGAAGAAGACCGGCTGGAAATTTTTTACAGCCCCACGTGTGCATTTTGAATTTTCGGGGGATGAGGTTCTTGTGCAGGAGTTTGTGTCCGGGCTGTGGCTGTGGGAGGTGATTGCGATCTCAGAACAAAAAAATACCCGCGGTCTTGCGCTGTTAAAGGAGCTGAATATTGACCCGGCGGTGGTTGCGCGCCGAATCCTTTTGGCATTTTTCTGGAGTGCGGATGAACACGTATTTTTCCACGCCGATCCTCACCCGGCCAATATTCTCATCCGCCCAAATAATGAGATTACGTTCATAGATTTCGGAAGCTGCGGAAGTTTCAATAATCAGCAGCGAGTTGCGCTGGAGCAAATGGTGCTCAGCATGAAGAATCAGGATGTCGAGGCTATGACACGCGCTTCGCTGAGCCTCATGGAGCCCCTGCCTCCGGTGGACCTGCCTTCTTTGGTCAAGCAAGCTCAGGAAGAATACATGCGCGTGCTGCACACCTTCAACACTCCAGCAGAATATACCCAGTATTGGGAACGAACATCGGCGCGGCAATGGTTCGTGTTGATACGGGTTGCTCAAAAATTCAACCTGCCGATGAATCTGCATATGCTGCGCATGATTCGCGCTACGCTGCTTTATGACTCGATTGTTTTGCGCCTGGATAACCAGTTGGATCGGTATCACGAATATACAGAATTTATGAAAATTCGGGCACAACTGGTCAAACGAAAATGGCGAAGAAAATTGCATGACAATGCGGGCGATGGCGTTTTTCTAAATATCGAAGATCTTGGAAATGCGTTTAACGATCTTATGATCCGTGCGCAAACCACTTTAGGCAGGCCCATCGTCAGCCTTGGTTCAACGGTCAATAAGTGGGTTTTTGCGACAAGTGTCTTGAGTCGCATGGCAGGCCGTATCCTTTTTGTTACTGTATTGTGCATGAGTCTGATTGGCGCCCTGCATTTTCTGGCCGGCAGCCCGATCTCTTTCGTGGGCGCGGTGGAGCAGGTTATTCAAAATAGGCTTTATCAGCTGTTTTTACTCTTTGCTGTAGTTTTCAGTATGCGTCTTATCCTGTTTCGTTTGAGAGATCGTGATATTTAGCAATAATTGCCATGAAAAATTGAGATTTTTCTATTTGGCTATTTTTTTTGTTCTTTATTTGAAAAGCACGTCTGGAGGTTACCGTGAATGAAATACAGGATCATTTGATCGTAACAAAGGGCCCGCGCCTGGGAGAAAAAATTCAGCTCTCCAAACTACCTTTTATCATTGGCAGGGATGAATCTGCGGATGTGCCGATTAGCTTACAGGATATTTCGCGTAAACATTTACGCGTTTCGAAGGGGGATTCGGGTTACATAATAGAAGATCTGAAGAGTAGCAACGGAACTTACGTTAATCAAGTACCTATTGATAAGCCATATCAAATTCGGGATGGCGATGTGATCGCCCTGGGCCAGGAGTTTGAAATGCGTGTGGTGATCCCGGTTGTTGAGAAGGGAGATGCTACCCTCTTTAACGCGCCACCCAAGACAGCCGAAAAAACGGCCGATAATGCAACCGCTTTTATGCCATCCCGTGTCGCGGCGGATAAAACCATGGCCTTCACAGAAATGCCCCCTGTGCCGGCCATTCCGCCGAGTCTGATTGTTAATGAATCAGGCAAGGAACCCAAGGTATATACGCTGACGATGGACCGCCTGCGCATCGGACGCTTGGGCGACAATGACATTGTGCTCGATAACCGTTTTGTCTCGCGCTACCATGCCGAATTGGAGAAGCGCGGCCTGGAATATTACCTTATCCCGGCCCAGAATGTAAGCAATCCCCTGCTTTTGGACGGCAGGCCGGTCATGGAGCCTACACGGCTGCAGCACGGAGCCAAGATCCGGTTTGGTGGGTTTACAGCAGGCGAGATGGTGGCGCTGGATTATTTATCTCCGGATTCTGAACTTTCTTCTCAGCAGAAGATTAAGTTTACCGAAAAAAGACTGATGACCATTGGGCGCAATCCCAGTAATGCAATTGTTCTGCCATCCCCCACCGTTTCGCAATTTCATGCGGAGATCGAAAAGGTTGGCCAGCGCTATCGGGTCCGCGATTTGCGCAGCAGCAATGGAACTTTTATTAATGGCAAAAGCGTAACTGGTGAAAATTGGGTGCAAATTGGGGATGCCATTCAGATCGGCCCGTATCGTTTTGTTGTGGATGAAAATGAGTTTTCTCAATCTGATCAAAGCCAGGGCGGCGTAAGCGTTGACATCATTGGGGTCAATAAGTGGGTAAGCAAGTCGTTGAATATCATTCAAAACATTTCGCTTGCTTTCCAACCCAAAGAGTTTATTGTTGTTGTTGGCCAAAGCGGCGGTGGCAAGTCGACTTTGGTGGATGCCATTGCGGGATACCGGCCTGCAACGCACGGTCAGATCATCGTTAACAAGACCATTGATGTTTATAAGGAGTTCGATTCTATCCGTTCGACCATTGGTTACGTTCCACAGAAAGATATTATTCACATGGAATTAACCGTTTTCCAGGCGTTGGATTATGCCGCCCAGTTGCGTATGCCGGCGGACACCACGGTGGCAGAGCGCAAAAAACGGGTTGAAGAAGTGATGAAAGATCTGGATCTGGCGCACCGTAAAGATACGCAGATCAGCCGTTTGAGCGGAGGTCAGCAGAAGCGCGTTTCGATTGGTGTTGAGCTTCTGACCAAACCGGGATTTTTCTTCCTCGACGAACCCACCTCGGGCCTGGATCCCGGCATGGAAACGGAACTGATGCGTTTAATGAGGCGGCTTGCAGACCAGGGTCGCACGATCGTCATGGTTACACATGCCACCAAGAATGTGATGCTTGCTGACAAGGTGGTTTTTCTAGCGCGTGGAGGCTTTCTCACCTGGTTTGGGCCTCCCGAAGAAGCCTTGGCGTACTTCGACAAGTATCGTACCGAGCGCGACCGCCGCGCAAACGCGATGGAGTTTGACCATATCTACACCCTGCTGGATGATGCTGAACTCGGCAGCGGCGCGGAATGGGCGGAGCGTTTCCGGAATGATCCCGCTTATAACAAATATATTTCTGAGCCTCTGCAAAGTGGATCCAGGGCTCAGAAAACGGAGACTCCGCAAGCGGCGCCCAAATCGCTCACCAAGCGGAATCAAATCTCTGCGCTGCGTCAGTTCCTCATTCTTTCCAGTCGAAACTTAAAGATCATGACTCGCGACTGGTTTACCATGGCGCTGCTTCTGGTTACCGCTCCCCTGATGGCCTCCCTGGATTTCACGCTGGCCTCCGGAGTTGGACGCAACCCCTTTGGATTCGACACCGGCAATTTCAGCGACGTGGTTTCTTCATTGATCATCCTGACCAATACGACCATGCTTGTGGGCGGTCTATCGTTTATGCGCGAGCTGGTTAAGGAACGCGATATTTACAAGCGGGAGAGGATGGTTAACCTTAAACTTCTCCCGTACATCATGTCCAAGATTTGGATCGCTTTGTTGTTGGCAATATATCAGACAATCTGCTATACCGCGATCCGTTATATTGCCTTTGACATGCCTGGCGGCTTCGAGGAACTTGCCCTCTTTTTTGTTACAGTCTACCTGCTTATCACGGCTGGCATGATGCTTGGCCTTTTTGCATCTGCGCTGGCGCCTAATGCGAATGCTGCACCGCTTCTTCTGATCATGTTCATTATTCCGCAGATGGTGCTGAGCGGCGCGATGATGCCGTTTCCCGCGCCCACTCGCGCGCCTGCCTCCAGTAGTTGGGCATTCCAGGCAATTATTGGGATCAGTGGCACCGGGTCTGATGTTGATGGAGATGCCTGTTGGAATCTCAGCGAGGAAGAACGGGATGATCTCACCCTTGAAGAAAAAAATGCACAGTGTGATTGTATGGGCGAAAATGCGCTGCGGGAAGATCATTGCAGTTTCCCTGGCCTGGGTGATTATTACGATGAAGCCATTGATCAGGCTGATCCCATAGAACCGAAAGAACCAGGTCCGCAGCCAACCGAACCGGTTCTCCCGGAGGAACCTGCTGAACCGGAAGACCCCAACAACTTGCTGGCGTTGCAAATCTACTTGAACGATCTTAACGCCTATACTGATGAAGTTTCAGAGCTTCAGGATAAATACAAAGATGCTGTGGATGCCTGGCAGGAAGAGCAGGAAAGTTACAAGGATGAAATCGTGGTCTATCAGGAAGAATTGACCGAACTTGAAGTGAAGCGCGCCATAGCAATTGGCGCTGCTGAAGCGAGCATCGAAAGATACAAGGAAGATTTCGGCTGGACTTTCATGGATAAGGATAATCGGGAGAAATATTTAGGCACGATCTTCAGTACCTGGGCCGCGCAAGTTTTGATTATTAGCATTATTTTCCTGGGCACCATCTTCATGCAAAAGCGAAGGGATGTAGGCTGAACGTGACAACCAAGAATATTTGCTGATTTAGCAATATGATGGCGAATAATCTGAAGGTTATGAGGCAAGCGCTGGCTCAAGGCGAGCCTTTCTGGACGCTGACCGATTCTGATATCCATATTTGGGTTGCATCGTTGGAAATGGCTCATCAATTTCTTGATGAGCCATTCACTTTGCTCGCACCGGATGAAAGGGCCCGCGCCGAACGATTTTATTTTGAAAGAGACCGCAACCGCTTTATCGCAGGGCGCTGCCTCTTGAGAATGATTATCGGCGGGTATCTTGGGATGGACCCTTCTCAAATAGAATTCGCTTACAGGGAAGCAGGAAAGCCAGTTTTGAAATCAGGGCCACAGGGTAAAAAGCTCGAGTTTAATCTATCTCATTCGAATGACCTGGCTTTATATATATTCAGCCGTAACCATGAGGTTGGAATCGATGTTGAATACATTCACCCCATGCCCGACACGGATGATTTTGCCGAGAAATTCTTTTCTTCCCATGAAACCGAACTGATCAATTCGCTGCGGGGTGAAGAAAGAGATGCCGCATTCTTTAAGCTGTGGACGTGCAAGGAAGCGCTGTTGAAGGCAAACGGCAGCGGGCTGACCATGCCGCTCAGTCACATGGAAATATCTCTGAATTCGGATGGGTCTGCTGCGCTGAGTTCCGTTGGCGGCAACAGGGAGCAGGCTTTGCGCTGGCATCTCCAAGCATTTGACCCTGCTCCGGGTTATCAGGCCGCTTTTGCCGTTGAGGGATATAAGGGGCAGGCTATTTCTTTTTGCCACATAAATGTAGAGTGACAACAGTTTGGCAATTTTGCATGAATTTGAACCCGGATTGTGGCTGGGCCGTGGTGATGCAAATCAGACCAATTTCAACTCTTCCGCGCGTTTAACCGCCTGAGTCCGGTTTTTGACACCCAATTTGATATAAATATTCCCCAGGTGGGTTTTTATGGTGCTTTCTGATACGCTCAGCGTGTCTGCGATTGCCCGGTTGGCGGTTCCGTTTTTCAACAATTGGAGTACTTCCTGTTCTCGTTGGCTGATGGATGCCGCGATGAACAGCGTTTCGATTTCGGCCTGCGAAATTTGCGGATATTTATCAACATATCCTGAAACCCGAAGAACTTCCCGGATGAATAGCTGGGCATCAGCCGTGAGCTTTTCAGTTTTAAGCATTAGCAAAAGCAGAGGTATGCTACCGATGCTGTTTTCCAGAAAAGGGCGGAAAAAGCGTTCCGGGGCTGCTAGGCGAACCGCTTCGGTGACCACTTGCAGCGCGTGATGTGTTTTGTGTTGCGCGATCAACGCCAGAGATAACAAGACACGCACCTCCATCAAGGGTTCATATAAAAGGCTGTTCGGGTTTTGCGTGACGAGCTGGGTCAGAAGTTTTTCCGCGACATCTGCCTGGTTTTTCGCCAGTAAAATCTGTGCGCGCGCCAATTGAGATAGATAATGCTCCCCGGCTTTCTCAGATTCTCTGGCAAGACTCTCGGCGGATAAAATATCCCCTTTACGGAGCAAGATAAGCGATTCGTATGCCAGCAGATCCTGATCGTTCCAAATGGCAGATGGCCGCTGACTATGCAAGCTGCGCGCAGCTTGCATGGTGGCAAGCGCCTCGTTGATTTTCCCCTGGGCTGCTTGAATCTTGGCCCGCTGCACGGTTATCTGGACAGGCATATTCGTACTGGTTGGGTTTGGATCCACTTCCTGCGCCTGGGTCAGGTATTTTTGCGCTTTGCTTAAATCATTGCGCTCCAGGTATATCTGGCTGAGCACGGTCAGGGTGATGCTGGCTGGTTCCGGCAACTTTCCTTGATGGAATTCCAGTACTTGTTGGGCAATCTTTTCGCTACGCCGCAACTGTCCGTTCAGATAGGCGCGTCTTGCCAGAAAACCTCCCGCCATCATAACAACAAATAGATTGTGTTGTTCCCGTGCCTTGTCAAAAAGGTTGACGATTTGGTTTTCCCATAATTCAGGGGCGGAGCTGTGGCCTTGTTTGAGAAGATGCAGTCCGTTTAGAAGCTCCCATTTGGAGTCGTTTTCGCCCGCATGCCATGCCGGCGGGGTAAATATTTGATTTTGCTTCCAGTTATTGTGAATGTGTTGGATTTCAGAGAGAACTTCACGCTCTTCCGGGCTTTGTCGGGAGAGTGATGTGCTGGACAAGTTAATTTCAATATCGCTGATAAAACGTTCGATTTTGTGTCTGGGAAGGGCTACATCTGCCAGCCGTAGATAAACATGCAAGAGCGTTTTGTGTTTTTGGACCACGCTGGCCGGTATTTCATGTAGCCAACGCAGCAAGCGGGAATCCTCACCGTATTGTTCGAGCTCCCGCAGGGCCATCTCCTCGATCAGGGAGGCGGCCTCTTCCCAGGCCATGATCGACAGCAGGTGATAAACAGCATCTGCGGGAGCGTATTGTTGGCGGTACCATTGTGCAGCGCGTTGGTGGAGTTGTGATATTTCATCCGGGAAGCGCGTCTGCAGCTGGCTGAGCAGCATTTCTGCGAACAGATCATGATAACGGTACCATCCCTGATCTTCCAGGCGGACGATGAACAAATTGTCTTGCCACAAACGCGAGAGCATCTCCTCGCCGCCTGTTTGTTTCGTGATTGCATCACATAGACCGCCTGTCAGGTGTTTCAGGATGGCTGTTTTAAGCAGAAAAGATTGTGTTTCGGGGTTGCAATGCTGTAAAACTGTCTCCATGAAATATTCACGCAGGTAAATATGCGCCCCGCTGAAAGTATCGATAAACTGGCGTCGATCTTGCTGCTTGCTGAGGGCCAGGGCAGACAACGTCAGCCCGGTGGCCCAGCCTTCGGTGTGCTTGACCAGTTTTTCAAGGTCGGTGTCGGCCAGGGGATCTTCTTGATGGTATTGCCGCAGATATCGGATACCCTCATCAAGGGTAAATCGCAGGTCGTTGGCATCCAATTCTGTCAGAATGCCTCTGGCGCGCAGATCGCCCAGCGAAAGCGGCGGTTTGTTCTGCCCGATGATAACCAGTTGCATGTTGGGCGGCAGGTGCTTGATCCAGTTCTGGATGGAATCATAAGTTTTGGGATCGTTGATGTGCTGAAAGTCATCGAGCGCGAGGCAAAAACGGGGGAGGGCCGCTCGCGTGCCGATAATTTCACTCGTCAGGCGTGAAACGATTTCTGATGGGTCGAGCGCGGACGCGGAGTGAAGGTGGTTGAGCAGTTCTCTTCCAAAATCAGGCAGGATGGTTTGCAGCGCCACGATGACCGAGCCCCAGAAACGCAAGGGCTGGTTATCCCCATCATCCAGCAAAAGCCGGGCGACGGGGTGGCCGCAGGTTCGTTTCCAGTCGTTCAGCAAGGTGCTCTTTCCAAACCCGCTAGGGGCATAGATCAGCGTCAAGGGGGTATTGATCTGGCAATTCAGGCGGGGGCGTGTCAGGAGTTGGGGCGGCAATGCCGGGCTGTTGATCTTGTCCAGCGGCAGAAGGGGTGTGTCGATACGTTGTTCGATTGTTTCGGTTTCTGGGGCGGTGTTGTGTTCTGAAATTTTTTGCCCGGCAAGCGAAATACTGGTCTGCTCCAAGAGTTCCGAGGTAAGTTCGTCTGTTTTTCCCAGGTATAACTTGAAAAGCTTTCCTGAGCGCCGACGGTAGGCGTACCAGTAAGTTGTGTTACGGCGTACTTCGCGTTGCGCGGTAAAGCGGCCGCTTTTCCCTTGAAATGAAAACTTGTCGTGTTGGGAAAGCCACGCAAACCACGCATCCGATCCCACCCGAATATCGGATGGCTCGGCTTTCAACAATTCATTGGTTGCGATGAACTTGTCAGATTTATGCAAAGTTTTTATCCAAGAACGCGCAAAAGTTACCCAACATTCTTATTATAGGCCGTTGGGTAACTTTTGCAACCAGTATATCCCCCGATTGTGAGTTTTGTCATTGCTTTACGTGACAAGCTTTAAGCTGAAATCAGCCAAATTCCCGATTCCCGGCCTTCTTGTTTTGCACTATCCTTTAGATGATATTTTTCTTTTCCTCGCGTTTGATTGACGAAGAACGTAAAAAAACCATTGCAATGAGCTGAAAGGAATAAAATCTGTGAAAATTTGGACCAAGGTTAGGCAATACCCTAAGATCGGCCTGGTGATCCTGGCCTATATTGCTTTCATCGCATTGGGTATGCCCGATGGTTTATTGGGCGTGGCCTGGCCGTCCATCCGCGCCAGTTTCTCGATCCCTTTGGATGCAATTGGGATGCTGCTGACTGCGGCTGTGACGGGTTACATGACATCCAGTTTTTTGAGCGGCCCGCTGATTGCCCGGATGGGTGTGGGCCGGGTGCTGATAACAAGCTGCACCCTGACCGGGGTCGGGCTGATCGGTTACACCCTCGTCCCGGCTTGGTGGATGATGGTTTTACTGGGGGTGGTCGCCGGTTTGGGCGCAGGCGCAATTGATGCCGGCCTGAATACCTACGTTGCCTCCCATTTTGGCGAGGGGCTGATGCAGTGGCTGCATGCCAGTTATGGGATCGGCGTGACCCTTGGACCGATCATTATGACTATCGCATTGACAGCTTTGAACTCATGGCAGGTCGGATACCGTGTTGTGGGCGGCTTCCAGCTTGTGCTGGCGGCTTGTTTTGTTTTGACACTGGCGATGTGGGATCAAACAGATGGGCCGATTGTAAGCGAAGAGCCCAAACGCCTGACCGATTACAAAACGCCGATGAGGGAAACCCTGCGCCAGCCGCAGGTTTGGTTGAGCGCACTGCTGTTTTTTCTCTATTGCGGCGCCGAAGTTTCACTCGGCACCTGGACCTACAGCCTTTTGATCGAGTCGCGCGGCATCGATCCGGCCATGGCAGGCTTGTGGGCTGGCAGTTATTGGGCAACCTTTACCGTTGGCCGGGTTGTGGCGGGTTTGTTTGCCAGGCGGGTGGGAGTCAACCTGCTGGTGCAAGGCGGGCTGCTGGGGGCCTTGCTGGGATCGGTTCTGCTGTTCTGGAATCCGTCTGAAGTGACAAATTTGCTGGCAGTCGCCTTGATCGGCTTTTCGATCGCGCCGATCTTCCCGGCGCTGATGTCGGGAACCAGTCAGCGCGTGGGTGCGCACTTTGCGGCAAACACCATTGGTTTCCAAATGGCTGCGACCGGTTTGGGGACGGCGGTACTCCCCAGTCTGTTGGGAGTTCTGGCGCGCCAGGCTTCGTTGGAGATTATCCCGATCGGGATGGTGGTGGTGTTTGCCGTTCTGTTTGGTCTGTATCTTTTGACAAATAGATCAGTCGTGAAAGCATAACCGGTTTCATTTGCGCAAGAAAAGGAATTAGCCATGAAAAACATTCAATCTCTTATTGAACAGATGAGCCTCGAAGAGAAAGCTGCCCTGTGCACGGGGGCAAGCTTCTGGACGACCACCCCGGTCGAGCGGCTTGGAATCCCGGAAATGCTGGTTTCCGATGGGCCACATGGCGTGCGGCGCGTGCCGGATGTTCATTCGATTGGTGCGAAGAGCCTGCCCGCCACCTGTTTCCCGACTGCTTCCAGCCTGGCCTCTACCTGGGATGTGGATTTGCTCCACAAAATGGGCGAAGCCCTGGCCGAAGAGGCCATCGCCCTCAACGTGGATGTGCTGCTTGGCCCCGGCAACAACATGAAGCGTTCCCCGCTGGGGGGCCGCAACTTTGAATATTTTTCCGAAGACCCCTACCTGGCCGGAGAGTTGGCTGTCAGCCTCATCAACGGCATTCAGGGCAGGGGCGTGGGCACTTCGCTCAAGCATTTTGCGGCCAATAATCAGGAGTTTCAGCGTTTCACGATCAATGCCCAGGTGGATGAACGCACCTTGCGTGAAATCTACCTGCCAGCTTTTGAGAAAGCCGTCAAACAGGCCAAACCCTGGACGGTGATGTGCGCCTATAACAAGCTTAACGGAAGCTACGGCTCTGAAAGCCATGCTTTGCTGACCGATATTCTCAAAAATGAATGGGGCTTCGATGGCCTGATCGTCTCGGACTGGGGGGCGGTGCACGACCGGGTCGCTTCGCTCAAGGGCGGCCTTGACCTTGAGATGCCCGGTCCGCAGGAGAAACGTGTCAAAGCGGTGGTGGATGCGGTTCTTTCCGGCGAACTGGAAGAAGCCATTCTGAATGAATCCGTGCGTCGCATCTTGAATATTGTTTTTAAAGCGCAAGAAACTCCCAAGGGCGGCGAATTCGATGTTGACGCGCATCACAAACTGGCGCAGAAGGTTGCCGCCGAAGGTATGGTGCTGCTCAAAAATGATGGCATCCTGCCGCTCAAAGGTCAGCAGCACATTGCTGTGATCGGGCGCGCGGCAGAAAATGCTCACTTTCAGGGCGGCGGCAGTTCGCATATCAACGCAACCAGGGTGGCTGTGCCGTTCAAGGAACTGCAGTCCCGTGCTGAAAACGCCGAACTGACTTACGCGGAGGGCTACCCTGCAGACGATTCTTTCCATCAGGAAATGATCGATCAGGCGGTGGGTTTGGCTCGGTCTGCGGATGTGGCTGTGCTTTACATCGCCCTGCCGTCTTACAAGGAATCGGAAGGTTACGACCGCGCTGATCTTGACCTGACCGTACAGCAGGTGGCGTTGATCAAGGCCGTGGCAAAGGTTCAACCCAAAACGGTGGTTGTTCTGAACAACGGCGCCCCGGTGGCAATGAGCGCCTGGATCGATGGTGTGGCGGCTGTGCTCGAAGCCTGGATGATGGGCCAGGCAGGCGGCGCAGCGATTGCAGATGTGCTTTTTGGCAAGGTTAATCCCAGCGGCAAGCTGGCCGAAACCTACCCGCTCAAGCTTGGCGACACCCCAGCCTACCTGAATTGGCCGGGCGGCGCAGGCGAAGTGCGCTACGGCGAGGGCCTGTTCATTGGCTATCGTTATTATGATGCCCGGCAGGTGCCCGTTCTGTTCCCCTTTGGTTATGGGTTGAGTTACACCACGTTTGCCTATAGCAATCCGACTGTGTCGGGATCCACCTTCAAAGATGCGGACGGCCTGACGGTAACGGTAGATATCACCAATACGGGCAAGGTCGCAGGCATGGAAGCGGTCCAGTTTTACGTCCACGATCAAAAGTCCGGTTTGGTGCGGCCCGAAAAGGAGCTAAAAGGCTTCGCAAAGGTTGAACTCCAGCCGGGTGAGACCAAAACCGTCTCCATCCAACTTGATTTTCGGGCTTTTGCCTTCTACCATCCCAAATACCGCATGTGGATCACAGAATCTGGAGACTTTGACATTCTCGTCGCAGCCTCCGCTGCCGATATCCGCCACACGTTGACAGTGACGCTCGAATCCAGCCTCAGCCTGCCTTGTGTGCTCGACAAAGAGTCCACCATTCGTGAGTGGCTGGAAGATCCGCGCGGACAGGCAGTGATCGGCCCGCTGCTGCAGCAGATGACAGCCATGAGCCAGCAGGCTTTTGGTGATGATGATGGTTCAGAGGGGATTGGCATGAATGTGATGGACATGTTCATGGACATGCCGCTCTTGAGCGTGCTCCTGTTCCAGCAGGGTGCGCTGACCATGCCCGCCGAAGAAATGGTGGATGGGCTGCTCATGCAAGCTCACAACATGAAGTAGCGCTTTACGGGCGCGAACCGTGTAAAATAGCTGCACCGCCGATGAACAATCAATTCATTTCAGTATCTCTTAGGAACCCCCATGCCACGTATCTCTCCTGATTCATCTTTGCCCGCTCCCGCTTATCGTAATCCTGCCCTGACCGTCGAAGAACGTGTCGCCGACCTGCTTGGCCGCATGACCCTCGAGGAGAAGGTCGGCCAGCTTTGTTTGTGGGATGCGCGCGTCGAGGATCTTTCCTTTATCAACACCCGCCAGCCTGGGTCCGTGCTCCATGTTCTGGGCGAGAAGGTCAATCGCGCGATGAACCTTGCTGCGCAGAACCGTCTCGGCATTCCGCTGCTGGTTGGCGAGGATGGCATCCACGGCCACTCATTTTGGAAGGGTGCAACCATCTTTCCGACCCAATTGGCGCTCGCTGCGAGCTGGAATCCCGACCTGCTCGAACAGGTCGGACGTGTGACCGCCGAGGAGATGACCCCGACGGGCATCCACTGGACCTTCTCCCCCGTGCTTTGCCTTTCGCGCGATCTGCGCTGGGGCCGCACCGGTGAAACATTTGGCGAGGATCCGTATCTGATCGGCGAACTCGGCGCCGGGTTTATCCGCGGCTACCAGGGTCAGGGCCTTGACGATCCCACAGCTGTGCTGGCTACCGCCAAGCACTATGCCGGCTACTCCGAGACGCAGGGCGGCCGCGACTCATCTGAAGCCGATCTCTCGCGCCGCAAGCTGCGCAGTTACTTCCTGCCGCCGTTCGAGCGCGCCGCCCGCGCCGGCGCGATGATCTTTATGACCGGTTACCAATCCATCGAAGGCCAGCCTTCGACCGCCAACCGCTGGCTTCTCACTGAAGTTCTCAAGGACGAGTGGGGTTTCCGTGGCGTGGTTGTGACTGACTGGGACAACGTCGGCGCACTGGTCAAAAGCCAGAAGGTTTGCGCGACCTATGCCGATGCCGCGATCGTGGCCTTGCGCGCCGGGAATGACATCATCATGACCACCCCGGAGTTTTATGAGGGCGCGATCGAGGCTGTGCGCAGTGGCCGCCTGGCCGAGTGGGAAATCGACGCGCCCTGCGCCCGTTTGCTGGCGTTGAAGTTCCGCATGGGCCTTTTCGAAAACCCACGCCGTCCTGATCTGGAACGCGCTGCCCTTGAAGTTGCCCGGCCTGAACATCGCGCTGCCAATCTGGACGCCGCCCGCCAGAGCTTGATCCTGCTTCAAAACAACGGCCTGCTCCCGCTCGACATGGCGAAGGTTAAGTCCATTGCCGTGGTCGGCCCCAACGCTGATGACGATCAGCAGCAGCTCGGCGATTGGTCGCTCGGTTCATCGCAGCACCCACCGCAGGCTGGCAGGCAGCCGCGCGAAAAGACAACCACCGTTTTGGATGGTATCCGCGCTTTGGCACTGGCTGGTGCATCCATCCATTACGAACGCGGCTGTTCGATCGTTGATGATGATCTCTCCGCTATCCCTGCCGCGGTTGCTGCGGCGCAGGCGGCCGATCTGGTTGTGGCAGTTGTAGGTGACCACCTGAAGTTCGTCGGCGAGACTCAGAGCACTGCTACCCTCGAATTGCAGGGCGGGCAGATCGCGCTGCTCGATGCGCTAGAGAAGAGCGGTAAACCATTGCTCATCATTCTCGTGAACAGCAAACCGCTTGTTCTCCCAGCTTCGGCCAAACGCGCCGCAGCGATACTCGAAGCCTTCAACCCGGGCATGGAAGGGGGGCGCGCGATTGCCGAAGCCCTCTTCGGGCAGATCAACCCTTCGGGCAAGCTCACCATCTCGATCCCGGTCCATGTTGGTCAACAGCCGATATTCTATAGCCAGGTGCGCGGCCAGCATGGCGACCGCTACGCAGATATGACACAGGAGCCGCTCTTCCCCTTTGGTCATGGATTGAGCTTTACGCAATATCGTTATTCGAATCTGCGGCTTGCAACATCAATTCTTGCTCGCGGGCAGGCTGCCGTGGTTTCTGTCGATGTGAAGAATGCCGGTCAACGCGCAGGCGATGAGATCGTGCAAGTCTACGTTAGTGATCTGGTTACATCGGCTACATGGGTCAACAAAGCGCTAAAGGGATTTGCCAGAGTACAACTTGCGCCCGGTGAGAAGAAAACCGTGCGGATCGAGTTGCCATGGCAAGCCTTCCAGATCGTAGATGCCGAGGCTCGCAACGTGGTCGAGCCGGGCGAATTTGAAATTCTGGTTGGCCCCTCGTCACGCGATCGCGATCTGCTCAAGGCAACCCTGCGCGTGGAGTGAGTTTCATCTTTGTGCAACCGCACTTGGATTCACTCGTGATCTTTAATTAATCGTGATTTTTGCAAAGCGACCGCATCGGTCGCTTTGTATTTGCATAAGTAACTTTTTCGGTTTGCAAGCATCAAAGGGCGTGAAACGTAGAAAAATGGAGAATAATATAAAATGAACTTCTTATCTCGTCTGTTTGGCCCGCCGCTTCAGAACTTAAGTGCCCAGGAAGTGAACGAGAAGCTTAAAAGTGGCAAACGACCCGTTCTGGTGGATGTACGCGAGCCACAGGAATATGCATCCGGGCATATTGCCGGGGCAAAGTTGATCCCGCTTGGCGAGTTGCCCAGGCGGATGAAAGAATTATCCAAAGATAAGGAACTGATCTGCTTTTGCGCAACGGGTAGTCGCAGCCGCTCGGCGACCAGGATGCTGGTTGCTGCAGGGTTTAATGTGTTCAATGCTGATGGCGGGATGTTCGCCTGGCGGCGGGCTGGTTTGCCTGTCAAAAAAGCCTGATATTTGCAGCTGGATTGTTCTGACAAACAGCCCCGGCTTTAAATCGGGGCTGTTTGTCGAGTCTGGATTTTTATCCATTGAGGGCTTGCGTTACGCGTTGAAGGCGCTGGCGGGCTTCGGCAGCTACCGTGTCCAAGGCTGCATCCTGGATAAAATCGGTCATCGAAAGCGGATCGATAATATTAACGATCGTTTCGTCGCCATCTTCGTAAATAATCACATTACATGGCAGTAAAAGCCCTATATCGGGCCGGGCAGTCAAGGCTTTGTGCGCCAGGGGCGGGTTGCAGGCTCCCAGGATGGTGTATTTTCGAAAGTCGATATTAAGCTTCTTCTGCATGGTTTCTTTTACATCGATGCTGGTTAATACACCAAAGCCTTCCGCTTTGAGCGCCTCGGTGACTTTTTCGAGCGCTGCTTCGTATTTCATTTGTAATCTGGACTGAAATCCTAGTTCTGACATTTTGCCCTCCAGGCAAGTATTTCTTTTTTTGTTTAGCCGAGAAAAAGATAAAATAGCTCTTTATAGGAGATACTTTATGAACGCATTTATCGAACCTCCACGAAAAATATCGTTTTTTTTGCGCTTTGGCATCTGGCTTTCAGAGAAAATTACTGGGCGAATGATGCTCCCAGCGCGGATTTTAGCCTGGTACCCAAAGGCGGCGCTTGGCTCTGGTGTGCTCGAGTCTCTGGTTGCGCATCGTGATGGCGAACTTGATGAACGGATGCTTAAGCTGGTGCGCATGGCCGTTTCATTTGCAACTGCCTGCCCGTTTTGTATCGACATGAATACCTATGAACACGAATCTTTGGGCATCGCTGAAAATGAGGTATCGGCGCTGCGTGGACTGTTTGCGCTGGATACCGTCTCTACGTTTTCAGCACGGGAAAAACTGGCTATTCAGTATGCCCGATTTGTGTCACAGACACCTCTAAAATTCCACCCGGATTTTATTGACCAGATCAAAGTCAATTTCAATGAACGCGAGATAGTGACCCTGGCTGCCACCGCAGCTCAGGTTAATTATTGGGCGCGCCTGATCCAGGCTTTGGGCATTCCGCCGGCCGGGTTCTCGGGGTAAGCATCAGGTTTGCGGTAACCTTTTAATTCGTTAGATGTTTGTCGTTCGAAAAAGTTGCCCGGAACAAGCGGGGCTATCCAGCATCCACTTTGGAATGTAGATTCGGTGAGTAAAATGACCATCGCTCAAAAATATAAATCAAACCTGTTTTCCAACCGCAACTTTGTGATGCTGTGGATTGGCGGATCCACATCTGCTTTGGGCTCGCAGTTTTCGATGATTGCCATGCCCTGGCTGATGCTGCAACTGACGGGTGATCCGCTGGCGCTGGGGCTTGTTTTGGGGCTGGCGGGTATCTCGCGCGCGGCTTTTGTGCTGGTAGGTGGGGTGACCAGTGATCGTTTTTCAACGCGTACCATCCTGATCGTTTGCGATTGGCTTAATTTTTTCTTTACCGCGTTGGCGGCGGGGCTGGCCTTCATGGGACTGATGCAGGTCTGGATGTTGTACATTTTCAGCGTGATCACTGGCCTGCTGGCGGGCTTTGTGATTCCGGCGGCCAACAGTATCGCTCCTGCTCTCGTTCCTGCAGAAGATTTGCAGACCGGTAATTCGATCACAATGGGGTCGACCCAATTGGCAGGGTTCCTCGGTCCGGCCCTGGCTGGGATGCTGATCGGCGCCTATGCAGAATCCTCCCTGGGGGTGGCGATCGCTCTGACCGTAGACGCGGTCACCTTCGGTCTGTGCGCCATCCTGCTCGGACAGATTCGCATCGGGAGCGTGCAGCAGCCTGCATCACAAGATGAGGCCATTTGGGGCGCGATTCGCAACAGTTGGGTTTACGTGTGGAATCACACCGGAGTCCGCTTTATGTTTGTGCTGATGACTGCCATCAGCTTTCTTTTTGTCGGACCGATGATGGTTGGGATCCCGGTTTTGGCCGATACACGCCTGCCGGAAGGTGCGCGCGCTTTTGGCTATCTTATGTCTGCTTTTGCGGGGGGCAACCTGGCCGGATTGGTGTTAGCCGGGGTTTTTCCCCGCCTGAGTGGACAGTTGCTGCGTACGGTCATTCTCGTTATTTTGGCCGGGTTTGGAGTGGTTCTGATCGGCCTGGGTTGGCTGAATGTGACCATACTCGATATTATCTTGATGGCCGTGATCGGGATAGGCAATGGCTACCTGAGCCTGGTCATCTTCACCTGGATTCAGTTGCGTACGCCCAAAGACATGCTGGGGCGGGTGATGAGTATGTTGATGCTGGGCAGTCTGGGGTTTGTGCCGCTTTCGCAGGCAATTTCGGGCGCGGTCAGCAAATGGAATTTAAGCGGTTTGTTTGCGCTGGCCGGAATCTTGATATTGCTAATGACATTCTGGGCCGCGCTCCAGCCGGGGCTGCGCAGTGTGAGCGAAGAGATGTGATCTCACTCAAACCAACCCGGGGGCCTCTACCTGCCGTGTGAGCGTGTAGTGATGCAGAAATGTTGAAGCTTTTGCCTTTTGGATAACTCGCCAAACCCAACGGCTCATCTTTCCAAGGAAAGATGAGCCGTTGGGTTTAGAGCAGTACGCAATTCCCAGTAAGCTATTTATTGCTGATATCGATAGCGTAATTTATGTACGTTCGCGGTTTGTTGGATTCCACGCTGAGAAGGATGTGAAAACCAGTTATATCTTCTGGAACGGCAACTTCTGTTGTCCATTCCATGTTTTCTTTCGGCGGAGTGATCGGGACAGGCGCCATATCGATGATTTCATAAGCGCCATAAATAATGCCGTCCGAGCCTATCACGGGTGGGATGCCGATATGCGTTTTGAGGGGGAATTTGGTAGGATTGAAGTTTTGCCATGTAAACAGAAGACCCGTCTCTGTGCGCTGAGCATCAAGGAGCGTGACCACGTTGTCGCTTAGCCCGGTAATGCTCGTCCCGGCCGGCTGTATCAAACCTTCCACGGGCGCAGCGATCGGGTAGGTTAAGTCTGTGGTCACCTTGTCAAGATCCAATTCCAAAAAGCCCTGGGTCTGGTTCGCTTCCGGATCATAATCGTCCAGAATGCCGTTAAAACTGACATATTCGATTGAGAGTTTTGCCCCGGCCGTTGCAACCGTTCCCTTGCACTCCACATAAAGGAGCTGGGTTGTTCCTTCCTTGTTGGTATATCCGCGTGTTTGAAAACCGGGAGCAAGGCGATGACCGCCGGTTCCCACAAAAACCGTCTCGCAATTGGCGGTCTTTCCGTCATTGCCTGCCAGGATGGCTGGTTTTTCGGGTGCCGCCTGCATGGCGCTCCAATCTCCGGTATCGTTTCGGATGCTCAAATCAATGCGCAAATCCCCGGATTCTGATTTGCCGACGCCGGTCACAGCGGCCGACCAGGCTTTTAATTCTGCGCCCGCTTCCACCACTTCCGGTTCTTCCAGGCCTTCAGGCAGCACAATATAAATGCAGGCAGATGAAACCAGCGCATACGCCAGTAGAACCAGAGTCAGTATTTTGGTAAACTTGGTCATTCTTTCTCCTTCTAAGGCGCAGGCTTAATTTCTGGTAGTAAGGGTCTGATTTCTGCCAATGCAAAGGCATACCCTGGCGGCATGGCTGTTGTGCCATCGACTCCGGTAACAGCCTTTTCTTGGCCATCATAGGCGATATCAATATAGTGAGCGAAACACTGTCTGCACGGATTGAGATAAGTGCTGTATATATCGGGAGTGAACCAACGGTGGTCGACACTAATGGCGACGAGCATTTCTTCCACTTCATCAGCGGATACCTGCTTTTCCACCTTAACTGTGCCATCGTTACCGGTAACGCGTCCATCGGGGTAGATCGCAAACAACTCGTCCACACATTGCGGGCCGGCCGTGCGATGATAAACGATCACTGCGCCCTCTTTGATCAGACTCGCGGCTTCATCTTCGCGGAAGGGCGCAACCTGACATTGGGTATTTTCAGGTGTTGCGTTGGTCGATTCGGGAGTTAATTTTGGAATAGTGATCAGCGCCACGATTGCCAATACTGCCAGCGCTCCAGCGCCCAAGGCCAGACGTTGCTGTTTGCGACGCGTGGCCAAAATGGCCTCGGTTGACTGGGCACTTTGGGCGCCGCTCTTGCGGTTCGCAAGAACTGTCTGGACACCGATGAAGATCAGCGTCAGCACGCCGATGACGATCTTCGTCCACCAAGAACTTAGCGAACCAATAAACTGGATCAAAACCTGCGTAACGGCAAGCACCAAGACGCCAAATAGTGTTCCGAAGATATAGCCCGAACCACCCGTCAGCATTGTGCCGCCCATCACCACCGAAGCGATGACATCCAGTTCGAAGCCTGGCGCATATAAACCATGCCCAGACTCCACGAACAGGCAGAAAGAAAGACCCGCCAGGGCTGAACAAAACCCGTTGAATGTATAGACCAGCAGCTTTGTCCGTTCGACGGGCAAGCCCATCAGCCGGGCCGACTGCTCATTGCGGCCTTCGTTCCCGCCAATGGCATAAACTGTGCGTCCAAAGCGCGTATATTGTGCAATATAAATTGCTATGATCAAGAGCGTAAATGCGACAACCACCGGGATGGAGATATAGGGAGCTGGGGTTCCCTGGCTCGCAGCAAGTTCGGTCAGGCCGGGGATCAGGATTTTGGTTTTCCCCAGGATTTGAAAGATGCGGTCGTCGATTTGAACTGCATCATCGCTGATAAAAAAGCACATCCCCCGGGCAAACCACATGCCCGCCAGAGTGGCGATAAAAGGCTGCACTTTTAGTTTGACAATGAAGGTTCCCATGACTGCGCCAAGGCTCATGCCCATTGCCAGCATGAGCAGAATAACCACCCAGGGATTCCAGCCTTCTCGTAAGAGAACCGCAGAAGCAACTGTCGTCAAAGCCACGACACCGCTCACCGAAAGATCGATGCCTCCGGTCAGGATGACAAACGTCATGCCAATGCCGCTGATCAGCAAGTAAGAACTATTGCGGAACAAATTAAAGAATACTTGCGGGTTGCGCATGCCAACAAAAAAATAGGCTCCAATCCCGTAGGCGGCCAGGGCCAGGATGGCCGTAGACATTACCGGAATGAATTTGCGATACTTCGAGAAAAAATTGCCGATAGATGTTGACATGGCTAGGCCTTCTTTCCTGCAGCGCTGATGCGGCGGACGAAGCTTTTGACTTGATCCGAATACAGCAGGATCACCAGGATGACAACAACGGCCTTGATCGCCTGAAGGGCAAAGGCTGGCACACCAATTGCATACATGGATTGGGTAATCGCCTGCATTACCAGCGCCCCGATCATGCTGGCCAATAAGGAGAAGCGCCCGCCGGACATGGATGTCCCGCCGATCACGACCGCCAGGATGGCATCCAGCTCGGTTGTGAGACCAATGTTGTTGGCATCCGAGGTTTTGATGTTTGAACTGGCCACCAGCCCGGCGATCCCGGCGCAAAAGCCACAAAATGTGTAAACCAGCAATTTGATTTTCTTTTCATCGATGCCGCTGAAGAAACTGGAGCGGAAATTGATCCCCACCGATTCTATGAACATGCCAATGGCAGTTTTGCGCGTTAGCAGCCAGGTGATGGCGAAGACAAAGGCCACAATAAACAATGAAAAAGGCAGGATAAACCAGCCCTGTCCAATATATGCATAAGGTTTATATGTGATCTGGACCCGCAGCCCGTTTGTGATCAACTGGGCAATTCCGCGCCCGGAAATCATCAAGATCAGGGTGGCCACCATGGGTTGAACGCGCATGTAGGCCACCAGGATGCCGTTCCACATCCCGCACAGGATGGCCACCAGCAAGGCCGAAATAATCACAACCCAGAGCGGCTGGAAGGTGTAGTTGGGATCCGTTATAAAAAACACTTCGTTTTTCAGAGCAGAAGGGTTCATCAAAATTCCGGCGACCGAGGCTGCAATTGCCATGGTTGCGCCGACAGAAAGATCTACGCCGCCTGTGGCAATCACCAGCGTCATGCCAATTGCCAGTAGCATCACCGTTGAACCATTGCGGAAGATATCGATCAGGCTGCCATGCAGGTTGCCGTTCCTGTTCTCGATTGTAAAGAAGCCAGGGATAAAAATAAAATCAAAGAGCAGGATCAGCGACAGGGCAACGATCGGAAAAAAAAGCCTGCTCTCTGTGATGCTTCTCCAGCTAAAAGATGACTTAGAAGACTTTTTCATAGTTCGCTCCCTGCAATGGCATGGATGATCGTGTTCTCATCCACTTCGCCAGAAAATTCGGCCACTTTCTCTCGCTCGCGCAGAACCACGATCCGGTGGCTTGTGCGCAGCACTTCTTCCAGCTCGGATGAAATGAACACACAGGCCTTGCCGTCTTCGGCCAGCGAGAGTACGAGTTTTTGGATCTCGGCCTTGGTGCCGACGTCAATGCCGCGGGTGGGCTCATCCAGAATCAGAACCTGCGGATTAGTTGCCAGCCACCTGGCCAGGATCACTTTTTGTTGATTGCCGCCGCTTAAGTTTTTTACCGACTGATCGGCTGAAGGAGTGGCAATGCTCAACATTGCAATGTACTTTTCAGCGATTTCATACTGTTCCTGTAGACTCAGGTATTTAAACCAACCCTTGTTGGCCTGCATAGCCAGGATGATGTTTTCTCGCACGGATAAATCGTCCACAATGCCTGCAGCTTTGCGATCTTCCGGGCAAAGAACAACGCCGCGTTTTATCGAACCAAGCGGGGAATAATCTTGAATCGCATTCCCGTTTATTAAGATGGCGCCGGCATCAGGCTTGTCGACCCCAAATAAAATATTGGCTGTTTCTGTGCGGCCTGAGCCGAGCAGCCCCGCCAGACCAACCACTTCGCCGCCATGCAAATCCAGATCAAAGGGTTGAATGGAGCCTGTCAGTCCCAGGCCCCGAGCTTGGAGCAGCGCTTCACTTTTAATGTGTTTGCTGCTTTCCAGTTTTATTTTTGTCATTTCGTCAAATTCGGCCAGACTTCGACCGATCATTTTTGAGATCAAGCCAACCCGCGTGATCGAAGCTGTGTCATAGGTGCCCACCAACTTGCCGTTTCGCAGGACTGTTATCCGATCTGAAATTTCATAAATCTGCCCCATAAAGTGAGTGATGAAAATGATGCCCACCCCTTCACTTTTGAGTTTTCTCATCACTTTGAAGAGCTGCTCTGTTTCATTGACATCAAGGCTGGATGTAGGCTCATCCAAAATTAGAACTTTTGCGGAAGCAATATAAAGCGCCCGTGCGATGGCAACCATTTGCTGGATTGCCACAGTGTATGAGCCGAGCGCTTTGGTAACATCAATTTCTACCCCGAGCAGGCCCTTCAGGGTTTCGCTGGCCAGAGCGTTTGTCTTTGCCCAATCGATCCCGCCCATTTTGTGGGGTTCACGCCCCAGGAGGATGTTTTCTGCCGCGGTCAGGTTGGGGCAAAGATTAACTTCTTGATAAACCGTGCTGATGCCCAGCGCTTGAGCGTGCTGGGGGGATTTTGCTTGAATTTCTTTGCCATCAAAGATGATGCGGCCTGAATCGGGCTGATCCACCCCGGTCAATATTTTCATCAAGGTGGATTTCCCTGCGCCATTTTCGCCGACCAAACAAAGGATTTCCCCTTTTCTGAGTGTCAGGCTGACATCGTCAAGCGCGTGTACGCCCGGGAAAGTTTTGCTGATCCCCTCCATAATTAGGATGTTTTTGTCTGACTCGACCATGTGCGCCTGCCTCTTTGATAATTATTTTCAGGGTTGGGAAGCGACATTCTTCATCGCTTCCCAACCCAACTATTTTGTTTGAAACAGATCTGCTGTTAGTTTTTGCAAACCAATTTCATGTTTAGTACTGACGGCCTGCCGCGATATCCTTCAGGCTGGGATCATCCATGAAGAAGACGCTTTCTTGCGAGGGGATCCACTTTGGCAGGCTTTCACCGTTGAGGGCTGCCAGGGCAGCTTCGTAAACCTGCGGGGCCAGCAGTGGGTTGCATTCCACAGTCACATTCAGGGTGCCGTCAAGCATGGCCTGGAAAGCGCCGGCGGTCGCATCGACGGAGATGATCTTGACATCCACAGCGGGCACAAGACCGGCTTCTTTGAGGGCTTCGATAGCGCCGAAAGCCATTTCATCGTTCTGACCGAAAATGCCCTGGACATCCTTGCTTGCTTTCAGCCAGGCTTCTGTAACCTGCTTGCCTTCGACAACGCTCCAGTTGGCGGTCTGGCTGTTGGTGACAACGATGCCACACTCAGCAGCTGTCTCGCGGAAGCCTTTGCCGCGATCAATGGCGGGGGCTGCGCCTACGTTGCCAACCAGTTCCCAGACATTCTTGCTTTCACTGCCTTCGAGCAGTTTGCACATCTCGCGACCGGCTTTGCGCCCTTCTTCCACGAAATCTGCGCCGATGAAGGTTACGTATAGATCTTCAAAGCCATCGATGCGGCGGTCAGAAAGGATGACGGGTTTGCCAGCGGCCTTGGCATCTTTCAGCACCTGTTCCCAGCCCGTTACTTCGAGAGGTGACATGACAATGACGTTAACTTCGGGATCCTGGATAAATTGCTGGAAGCCGGCAACCTGTTTCGCCAGATCGTTTTGGGAATCGTAGAACTTGAGGGTGATGCCCAATTGTGTGGCTGTTTCCTTGAAGGAAGCGCTGTTGGCGGCGCGCCAGCCACCTTCGGAACCGGTTTGCAGGAAACCGACAACCATGTCCTCGTAGGCATAAACCTTGGCGGCGGGTTCAGGTTCTTCGGCTGCGGGCGCTTCGGTGGCGGGAACTTTGGTGGCAGCGGGAGCGGCTGGTTCGGCAGGCTCCGGCGTTGCGGCCGGTGAGCATCCCACCATTGTTGCAAGAAGGATCAAAACCATTACAAGACCGGGTAAAACTTTTGTGAATTTCATCTGCTTTCTCCTTTTGTTGATTGGGCTATCAAAAAGCATTTCTTCAAGAGAAATGCTGTGGCATATGACCATTAATAACTTACATCTTTGCAAAGTGGAAATCCATGCTTTCTCTTTTGTAACAAGTTTGTTTTTTCACGCCATCAAGCCTAATAAAAAATCTACCGTTCTATAACGGTAGATTTTTTATGATGGAAGTTAACTTTCTTTTGTTTTGTTAATATTTACGCGTTGGCAAGATTTCCGCCGCATCTTCTGGGAAGAAAATGCTTTCTTCAGATGGGACCCATTTGGGAACATCTTCGCCGTTGACAACCTTCAGGGCCAGCTCAAAGAATTGTGGGCCAAGCAATGGGTTACATTCAACTGTCGCATTGAGTTTGCCGGCAATCATTGCTTCAAAGGCGCCTCGGGCAGCATCCACCGAGACGATTTTGATATCCACCCCGGGCCTGAGACCGTATTCTTCGATGGCTGTGATCGCTCCCAGGGCCATATCGTCATTGTGCGCGTAAACGGCCGTAATGCTGCTTCCGTATTTGTTCAAAAAGGTTTTCATCACTTCTTTGCCTCTGGCGCGGGTAAAATCGCCAGATTCGGATGCGATAATTTCCATACCCGGGTAATCTTTCAGAATTTCGCGAAAGCCGGCATAACGATCGTTGGCTGGCGCAGAGTTGATCGTCCCAACCAACTCCACGATTTTGGCCTGACCATTCATCATCTCCGCCATCACTCGCGCCGCATTGCGCCCCTCTTCCAGAAAATCGGAACCCAGGTACGTTACATAAAGATCTTCCGGCACCGCTGCGCGGCGATCCACCAGGATGATGGGAATGCCAGCATCTTTTGCTTCCTGGAAGACTTCTTCCCAGCCAGTTTCGACGATTGGTGACAGTCCGATAACATCCACTTTTTGGATGATGAGCTTGCGCACCGCTTCGATTTGCTTTTCCTGTTTTTGTTGCGCATCCAGGAACCGGAGTTCTATTTCGAGCTGCTCCGCCGTTTCTTTGATCGATTGTGTGTTTGCCGCCCGCCATTCGCTCTCTGCCCCAAGCTGGGCATAGCCGATGATAACATCCGCGTAAGTTTTCTTGGGCGTGGGACTGTCTGTTTGCTGCTGCGGGGCAAATGTAGGAGATGCGCTGCAGCCCAGGGACTGAGCAAGTATCATCAAGATCATCAGCAGTAAAAAAATACGTGAAATTTTCATAGAGCAACCTTGTCTGGAATATTTTCCGGTTTTGTCGAACCAATTTTGTCAGATATGGCTTGCTCCATTTTTGCTGGGATCACGAGAGTCACGCAAGTGCCGATATTGTATTCGCTTTGAACCGACAGACCGTATTGTTCGCCATAATACAGCCGAATGCGTTTGTTTACATTCCCAATCCCAAACCCGCTTTCCATCTTGATGTCGCCCGAATCATCATCCAGTTCCATCTGGATTTGTGCGAGCTTGTCTGCGCTAAACCCAATTCCATTGTCTTCGACTTCAAAAAGGATCTCGTTTTCCCCTTTTCGCTTTGCGCGCACAATAATCACTCCGCCTTGTCTTTTGTTTTTAATCCCGTGGTAAAGGGCATTTTCTACCAAAGGCTGAAGGATAAGCTTCAAAACGGTATTCGCAGACACATTGTCTTCAACTTCGATCTTGAAATCCAAGATATCCTGGTAGCGCATCTTTTGAACGGTTAGATAGTTTTTTGTTCGTTCCACTTCTTCGCCGATTGTGATCCAATCTGCACCCTTGCTCAAGCTGATACGGAAGAAACTGGATAATGCACTCACAATTTCCACCACCTGCTTGGTTTTCTTGGCTTCCGCCATCCAGATAATCGTATCCAATGTGTTATATAGAAAATGAGGGTTGATCTGCGCCTGGAGTGCTCTTAATTCAGCTTTTTTTAGATTCTCCTGTTCCTTAATTTTGGAATCCAGGAGTTCTTTGATCTTGCCAATCATGATGTTAAAGCTCATCCCCAACTCGGTGATTTCGTCAACGTTATCTTTGGTAACAAGCGCCTGTAAATCGTTTTTGGTAATGGTGGCTGTCACATCGTGTAATTTTTTGATTGGAATATAAATGCTTCTGGACAGGCTCCACGCAGCCAAAACAGAGAAAACAATGGCTGCAAAGATGAGCATTATCGCTAGAATCTCCCAGCGGATAAATCCTTCTCGCATCACCTGGTATTGGCTATCGGTCCGGTGTACTTCAAAAAGTGCATAATCTTGAACAACCTCTTCTACAACCGAGGTGGCAAAGCGGATTTTATCCAGCATTGCCTCGTTTTCGGCTGCCGTACTGTTGTTTTCTATCTGAACCCCCATCTGGTCGATGTACTCGGTAAGAGTCTGCATCGTGCGCCGGATCCCCTCCAGTTTGATCTTGGCGCGCGGTGAATCGGTATTGGCGGTCATCAATTGCAGCTTGGCGTTTACGCTGTTGATCAGATCGTACTGTTTGCCTTCCTCGAAATCGATCTTTCCCGAAACAATTTTCCACATTTCGGTGTCAACCTCCGGCTTGATGTTGCCGGAGATACTGTTTGCGGTGGTAATGTTGTTGATAATCGCATCATACTGGCTGCTATAGCTCAAGACTTGCGAAACCAGCATTGCGTTCGTAGATCCCATGATGAAAATAACAATACATAATGAGACCAAGATTTTTGCCCGGATGGAGAGGTTAATATCAGCAATAAAATCTGCCAGTTGCCCAAGATATTTCAGCGGTGATTTACTCGTTGAGTGAGTAGCCGTTCTTAACCAGATCAAGAATGATTTAGTGTTATTCTTCTGCGCCACATTCGTCTCCTGGGCCTGTATTGATTCGAATTTGTATCAAAGCTTGAAATCGCTTTTTTTACAAAGCTGTCTGTTGCCGAAATTCGATTGGGGAAAGCCCGGTGTTTTTCTTGAAGGCATAACTAAAATAGTGCGGATCGTTGTAGCCGACCTGGTAGGCAATATCGGCAGCTTTAAGTGCTGTTGTGCGCAATAATTCTTTCGCCTTTTTGATCCTTATTTCGGTCAGGTGATCCTTGAAAGTCTGGTGGGCCTCCTGGCTAAAGATCAGGCTGAAATGGCTGGGGCTAAGATTAACGCGGCAGGCTACATCTGTCAGCGAAAGATCTGGGTCCATGTAATGGCGTTCAATGAACTCTTTTGCCTGCTGAATAATCCCTGTGTGCTGGCTATTGCGTTGACCATCCCGAAATACCAGGGCCGCGGATAGTATCTTATAAGCCTGTTCCCTCAACTGCTCTATGGTTTGGATATTCGCGAGTGTCAATTCAATTGAACTTAGCTCCGGGACAACCTTCTCAATCTCCCCGCCCAACTCATCGATCAGTTTTGCTGTGGCCAAAACAACATCCACAAAAATGTAATTTTTAAGCAAATAAGATTTTAGCGCTGTTTCGCTGACAGGACGGATATAAGTATCAAAGAACTTATCAAAATCTTCCTTTACCCCGCAACGCAAGTAATTTTCAACAGCAGATTTGTCAACTTTTAGTAATTCTGCCCTATCCATGACCTGATTTAGGCGGCCTTTTTCCCCATTTTCTTTATCTTGTATATTTACCAGTGCTTCGACAAAAGAGCGGGAAATATCCGCAATGCGCTTTTTGGGAGTGCCGGCCCCAACAGTGAACTGATAGCTTGTTTTTTTGAATTCCTGCTTGATTTGCTCAAGCAGCAAGTCTCTTTCTTCCTCCAGACATTCTGGGGAGTTCCCCTTCATAACCAGGACAAGCTCTTCCCAATCTTTTTTTAGCCAAAAGATATCGGGATTATTGCTAATCAGCCCGGTTAGGATTTGTTGAAGATGCTGGTATTCATCATAATCGAACTGTTCCGGGCGGTCCTTGAGGTTGGCCTTCAAGATGATAACCAAATAGCAGCGGGCAATAAGATCGAGCCCCAACAATTGGCCCTGTTCAATTGCCTCTGTGGGCGAGACAGCCCCTACAACCAGCTTTAATAAAAACTTTTCCTTGAGCGCAGCCTGATTTACTTCCAGTTGCTCCTGTAATTTTTTTAGATTTTCCTGATCTTTTCTTTCACGATCGAGCTGCGCTGCTACTTTTTGAAGTGTGCGATGCAGGTTTTGCAAGGTGACGGGCTTGAGCAGGTATTCAGTAACTCCCAATTCAATTGCCTGCTGTGCATATTCAAATTCATCGTGCCCGCTGAGGATGATTATTTTTACCCAGGGCATGCGTTCGCGGATAATTTTGCTAAGCTGCAGCCCATCCATGAATGGCATTTTGATATCGGTAATCAGCACATCTGGCCGAATGGTTTGCATAAGCGGTAACGCCGTTTCGCCATCGGTTGCCTCGCCGGCAAACTCGAACCCGTTCGCCTTCCAATCAACGTTGTCGCGAATCCCTTCACGGGTCACAATTTCATCTTCAACAAAGAAAACCTTGTAAGGCATGCCATACCGCCTTTACTTTTGAAAATTGGGGAAGTTCGGAGTTCCGTTATCGTTCACAATTATAGTAGCAAATTCAATTCGTAAAGAACAAGATGAAAATCTGCTTTGATGTGGGGACAGGAGCTTGGGTTCGGAACCGGCCTTTCGGAGACCGGGATAAACTTTCATGGGTTGCCCCCTAGCCGCGCGATGGTAATCAACGCCAGTTTAAATTGAGAGAGCCGGGGACGCCGACCCCGGCTCTCTTTTCGAAGGAGGAGAAGAGAAATCACCTGCGCTTATGATAGCTGCAGCGAGTGATTTTTGCTTGACGTTTGCCCGCTGTCTGCCCTACGATTGCCCATTGATTGCAGATATCCCATCCGATTTGTGGGCGAGTCGCTATTTCTTTTGCTTGGCCGTGTTCGGCCAAACCCTGTTTGCGCGCTGAATTTGCAAGGGCTTTGATGGTGAGTGTATTTGAAAGTTCTAAACTTAAAATCTTGCTTGATTTTCTTTCCAGGCAAACTGCGTGCTCAATAATCTAAAATATTTTTATTAGAATTTAGCTTGACAGAGTGCATTGTTTTTAGTAAAATAAGCGAAATATTTTAATAAAAAGGCCAATTCTTAATGAATGAACGCGTGACCATCAACCATGTCGCCCAGGAAAGCGGAGTTTCTCTCGCAACGGTTTCTTTGGTTTTGAGGAATCGCCCGGGAATTTCTCCGGAGACACGAACCAGGGTTTTGGAGGCCGTCGAGCGGTTGGGTTATAAGGTTAAGGCGCCGGCCAAGCGCGGCCAACTTTCCCGAATCGGGATGTTCGTCCGCATGGAATCCAGCGTGTCACCGCAAATGAACCCTTTTTACTCAAGAGTAATGAGCGGGATCGAAGAGGCCTGTCGCCGTAATGGAATAAGTTTGCTTTACGCGACTTTGCCGGTGGATGAGAATAATCATCCGGTTGAGAGTTTGCCATTGTTGGACAACGATGATGTAGATGGTTTGTTGATGGTCGGGGCCTTTGTTGATCACACCGTGATGACGGTTCTTGGCAAGCGCAAGTGTCCGATTGTATTGGTGGATGCCTATTCTGATACTGAAAGTTATGATGCGGTTATTTCTGACAATTTCCTGGCCTCTTACCAGGTGGTTGAATATTTGCTCAAAAAAGGACACCGGCACATCGGGTTGGTGGGAACTGAAAAGGATGCATATCCAAGCCTGCAGGACCGGCGTTTTGGTTACCTGCGGGCGCTCAAAGAAGCGGGGATGCCAAATACCTATATCGCCGATTTTAATGTCAATCGGTCGCACGGATATGAAGAAGTAAAAAAACTTTTGCAGGAACATCCAGAAATCACCGCTTTATTTGGGGTCAATGATGAAGTTTGTGTGTCTGCCATACGCGCTGCTCGAGATGTTGGCCGCCATGTTCCGCAGGATCTGTCCATTGTCAGCTTTGATGATACTGTTTTAGCTGCTCATGCCAACCCAAAGCTTACGACAATGCATGTTGATACCGTGGCCATGGGGCAGGCGGCAGTTCAGATGTTAGCTTTTCGTCTTGAAAACCCGAATGCCGCTCGGATGACTCTAACCATTCACCCGGAGCTTATTGAGCGCGAGTCGGTTGCTCCTGTATCTTGAATTCATCTTTATAAACTGGCGAGAGAAAAACACATGTGTTCATTGAAATCTGATCTGCCTAATATCCCCTGGGAAGCGCGGCCTTCTGGTCGTAATGATGTCATTTGGCGCTATAGCGGGAATCCGGTTATCCCCCGTGATTTAATCCCATCTTCCAATAGTATTTTTAACAGTGCAGTGGTGCCCTTCAAGGGTGCTTTTGCCGGGGTTTTTCGCTGCGATAATAAAAAACGCGACATGAATGTTCATCGCGGTTTTTCGGACGATGGCTACACTTGGAAGTTGGACAATGACCCGATTGATTGGCTCTGTGATGACCCAGAAATTGGCCGCTACCAGTATCGCTATGATCCGCGCGTGGTTTGGATCGAGGACCGCTATTGGGTAACCTGGTGCAATGGCTATCATGGTCCGACGATCGGCGTGGGCTACACCTTCGATTTTGAGAAATTTCACTTTCTGGAAAACGCCTTGCTGCCTTTCAACCGCAATGGTGTTTTGTTCCCCCGCAAGATTAACGGGAAATACGTAATGCTGAACCGTCCATCGGATAACGGCCACACCCCGTTTGGCGATATCTACCTGAGCCAAAGCCCGGATATGATCCACTGGGGTGAACATCGCTTCGTGATGGGCACCAAGGGTGGCTGGCAAAGCACCAAGATCGGTGCCGGACCGATTCCGATTGAAACCCCCGAAGGCTGGCTGCTTTTTTACCACGGTGTGTTGACATCGTGCAACGGCTTTGTTTACAGCTTCGGCGCAGCGCTCCTTGATTTGGAGCAGCCCTGGAAGGTGATCGCACGCGGCGCGCCTTACCTGCTTTCGCCACAAACCACTTACGAATGTGTCGGTGATGTACCTAATGTGGCTTTCCCTTGTGCGGCTTTGTATGATGAACCAACTGGCAGGATCGCGATCTATTATGGCGGCGCAGATACTGTGACGGCACTGGCTTTTACCTATCGCGATGATATCCTGGCTTTTCTGAAGAGTGATTCTGAAATCTGAGCAACTCGCAGGCGGTTGCCTGCGCTAGTGGTTATCGATGAAGTCGGGTAGCTGCTCTCACAAGTTTTGCCCAGATCTTCTTCACCCTCATTCAAGAACAACCGAAATATTTTCATGTAAGGAGGTGGTTTTACTCGACCATAGCAAAAAGCTCTGTTACGGAAAATAATTCAGATCTTCCACCCATTCTAAAGAGGAGAAATATCACCATGAAGAAACTGCTATTTGTTTTGAGTGCCCTGGTCATCGCTTCGATGCTCTTGGCCGCTTGCGGTACTGCTACCGAAGCCCCCGCTGCACCGGCTGCTGAAGAAGAAGCCCCTGCTGCGACTGCGGCTCCGGAAGCGACTGAAGTTCCTGCTGCTGAGCCCCTGAAACCCGGCGATCCCCTGCCCCGTACTGAAACCCTGTACTTCAATGGTCAACAGTGGGGCTCGGTTGTTTGTTGGAATCCTTACTCGTCCAACTGCAACAATGCGATGGCGATTGGTCAGCAGGATAGCGCTCGTGTGACCATGTTCGAAACCCCGTACCTGTACAACATGCTCGACGGTCAGCAGTATCCTCTGCTAGCGGACGGCGCCTATACTTGGAACGATGCGCAGACTGAGATCACCTTCAAGATCAAAGCTGCTGCCAAGTGGAGCGATGGCACCCCCGTGACCGCTGAAGATGTTGCCTACACCTGGGCGACCAACGTTAAATACGAAACCGGTGTCGGCACCGGCAGCAAAGATTTCATCGATGCGATCGAGGCTGTTGATGCCCAGACAGTTGTGGTCAAGGCCAAGCTGAATGAAGAAGGCAAGGCAATCAATCCTCTCGAAGTTGCGCATTACCTGAGCAACAACTACGTTGTCCAGAAAGCCTGGACCCAGACCCTGGAAGCGCGCTCCGCTGATGCGACCGCTCTTAAGGCTGATGTCGCTGAAGATGTTGTTTTCTCCGGCCCCTATTCCAAATTCTTTGCTGACGATACCAAGGTTGTCCTCGTTCGTAATGACAACTACTGGGGTCAGGATGCATCCATGTGGGGCAAGTTGCCCGCTCCGAAATACCTGGCGCATACGATCTTTAAGGACAACGCTGCCGGCACAACCGCTTTGCAAGCTGGCGAAGTGGATGTAAGCCAACAGTTCAACTCCAATGTTCAGGATCTGTGGCTCAAGCAGAACCTGCCCATTTCCACTTACCTGCCCGAGGCTCCTTATGGCATCGGCGCCAGCCTGCCAACCGCCTTCTACAACCAGAAATCGTATGGTTTGGACAACATTGCGGTTCGCAAGGCGATTGCCATTGCAGTTGACTATCCCACCATTATTGCCAATGCTATGACCAACCAGTCGGCCACCTTTGATCAGGTTCCGCGCTCGTTGATGAACCCGACCGCTGGTGAGCAGGCCCTGTACGATCAGGCTGCCGTCAAGGATTTGCAGTGGGCTGGCAACGATATCGAAGGCGCCAAAAAGCTCCTCGATGAGGCAGGTATCACAGACACCGATGGCGATGGTTGGCGCGAGCTCGATGGTCAAAAGCTCAGCTATGTAGCCACCTGTCCCAATGGCTGGTCCGACTGGCAAGCTGCGATCGAAATCGTTGCTGCCGCTGGTAAAGAGATTGGCATTGACATCACCACCAACTATCCTGAATGGTCCGTTTATCAGACCGTTGTCACCAAGTCTGATGCTCCGCTGCCCGCTGGCTATGACATCTTCATGATGTGGAGTGATGGCGCTGGCCCGACCCAACCCTGGAGCCGCATCCGCCATTTGATGAGCTCTGAATACATTGGCATGGCGAGCAACTGGAACGGCAACTGGGGTCAATACAGCAACCCCGTCGCTGACGAGTTGATCAAGTCGATCCCCACCGAAACCGACCCCGCCAAGGTGAAGGCTGCTTACACTGAATTGGTCAAGATTTACCTGACCGATATCCCCTCCTTCACGCTCATGTATCGTCCTCAATCGTTCCACACTGTGAACGAGAGTGTTTGGACGAACTTCCCGCATGATGGCGATGGCACCAACCCGCCCGTTCCGCCGCTTGATCTGACCGATGGTTGGAGTATCGCGGGTCTCTACAACCTGACACTGGTTAAGTAAACTGTAATCTAGGCATGACAGCCATGTTCCGCCAATCACGGGGGGCATGGCTGTTCTTGTAGTAAATGGGTGACAGTCACTTTATTCGAATTTGGCAAATCTCGAAATCGCAGTCTCAGACCTGGTTTGAACGAGTGGCTGTCACCTTGTTGATATAATTTGTATTATATTTGCCTGGAGGTGTGCGTTGAAAGGATACCGAAAGTATTTCCTTAACAAGTTGGGGTGGTTCATCATTACCTTTATTTTTGCTTTCATTTTGAACTTCACCCTGCCTCGCTTAATGCCGGGAGATCCTGTGGCGGCTATCGTCTCAAGGCTGGCCCAGGGCATGACCAATGCGACTGGCGTGCAGAAGATTTATGAGCAATATACGGAGCTGTTCGGAACCAACAAACCCATGATCGAGCAGTTTTTTATTTATGTAAAAAATGTTTTACGGGGCGATTTTGGTTTTTCTTTCAGCCAATACCCCCGAACAGTTGCAGATGTTCTTAAATCTGCAATTTGGTGGACGGTGTGTTTACAGTTCCCGGCGATCATCGTTGGCTGGCTGATCGGTAATACACTCGGTGCACTGGCAGCTTATCTTAAGGGCGGTTTCGATAAAGTTCTCATGCCCGTCAGTATTTTTGTGAGTAATTTCCCTGCCTTTGGTATGGCGGTTATTTTTATGGTTCTTTTTGGGGTCAATTTGAAATGGTTCCCAACATCTGGTGGTTATGGGTTTGACCTGATCCCAAGCTTCACATGGTCATTTATGTGGTCTGTGATCGTTCATTACCAGTTGCCGTTCTGGTCGATCGTGACGATTGCCATCGGCGGTCAGGCGATCGGCATGCGTTCCATGTCCATCTACGAACTGAACGCGGATTATGTTAAATACGCCCGGTTTCTGGGCATCAAAGATCAAAAGATCGTCGGTTATGTTTTTCGAAATGCCATGCTTCCGCAGGTGACCGGTTTGGCCTTATCGGTCGGCACCATGGTCGGCGGAGCGCTGGTAGCGGAAACCATTTTTAGTTATCCGGGGCTTGGTACCACCTTGTTAACCGGTGTCATGGGACAGGATTATCCGCTGATCTCGGCTTCCACCATGATTATTACAATCATGGTATTAATCGCGAATTTTGCCATCGAACTCATTTATGGCTTTATTGACCCGCGTATCAAAGCGGCGCAGTCGGATTAAGTGGAGAGACGGCTATGAAACATACACTTCAACAAGTTTTTCGCTCCGGTAAGTTTGTGGTTGGGTTTTCCATTTTTGCTGCATTGCTGTTGATCGTGACCTTTTATCCACTATTCATAAAAGACGACCCATTGGGGATCATCGCCCAGGGTACTTTCTTCCCGCCTGGGATTTATGTGAATACTTTTGACAGCATCAATTCACCGATCACATATACACTTATGCTGGAGGATGCCGCTGCCAAACGAATTGCCAACAAGCTGAGCGATGATGACCGCCTGGCCATGAAGGAGTGGCTGTTGGCAGATGGGATCCCTGAGGATCAGATCGATATCACCGATACCGCACTGCTTCTGGATCAGTGGGTTACTAATTATGATCCCACCCAAAGTGTTCCCGGGATGACCTTTGCCAAGCAAAGATATTATCAAAGGGTCGATGCCTCGCTTAAAGGACTTTTGTCCATCGAGGGTGTAACTGTTTCAGTAAAAAACCCGGAAACAGGTGTCTTGGAAGAGGCCGGTATTGTCAAACAGTCCGATTTCGTGAATATCAACGAAGTCGCGAATGTACGCGTGCTTCCGCTTGGAACGGATAACTTTGGCCGGGATGTGCTGACGGAACTGGTTGCGGCCACAGCTGTGTCGTTACAGATCGGCCTTGTTGCAGGTCTTATTGCCACCCTGATCGGGTTGACCCTGGGATTACTGGCGGGGTATGTCGGCGGGCTGGTGGATGACATCATTATGTTTGTCACCAATCTTTTTCTTGTCATCCCAGGCTTTGTGTTGTTGATCTTAATTTCATTCAGCATTGGGCAAGATAAGCGCGGCCCCTTGACCGTTGCCGTGGTGATTGGGATTACATCCTGGGTCTGGCTGGCCAAGGCTGTTCGGTCGCAAGTGCTTTCCCTGCGGAATCGCGATCATGTCAACCTGTCGAAACTATCCGGCCACTCGATCTTTCACATCATCCTGAACGATATTCTGCCGTATATCGCATCATATGTTGTGATGGCGCTCATCTTGCAAATCGCATCGGGCATTCTGGCAGAGGCCCAGTTGTCGATCCTTGGGCTGGGACCCAGAACGACCGAGGTGCCAACGCTGGGTTTGATGATGAGGTGGGCGATGATCTACCAGGCGCAAATCCTCGGAAATTGGTGGGCGTACTTCCCCGTGCTCGTCACCATCGCCCTGGTTACTTTCTCGATGAATTTGATGAATACCGGCCTTGACCAGGTATTTAACCCGGCACTAAGGGAGTAGGTGATTGATATGTCAAAAGTAATATTAGAAGTTAATGAGCTGACAACAAAATATATCACCCGGTTCGGGGAAGATGTTTACGCGGTTGATCATGTTTCTCTGAAAGTTGAAGAAGGGAAATCTCTGGGGATTGCCGGAGAATCCGGCTGCGGAAAGTCTACATTGGCGCTCAGCCTGATGGGCTATTATTTCGCTCCGCTGCACTATACGAGCGGCGAAATAATCATCGACGGAAAAAATATTTCCGGGATGAAACCCGATGATGTGCGTAAATCGATCCTGGGCACGGAGATTGCCTATATTCCCCAGGCTGCGATGAACGCGCTCAACCCCACTCGCAAGATCATCAACTTTATTGAGGACGTGATCGAAGCGCATGATTCAACCAAAACCAAAAAAGAGATTTATGAACTTGCCAGACAATGCTTTGAGGTTTTGGGGCTTCCAGCGGAAGTGTTGGAAAAATATCCCGTTGAACTTTCGGGCGGCATGAAGCAGCGTACAGTGATCGCGGTCTCGGTGATCCTTACCCCCAAAGTGCTGATCGCGGATGAGCCTTCCTCGGCTCTCGATGTTACTTCACAGAAGATGGTCATCAAGATGCTGCGCAACTTGATGGAAAATGGTTTTATCAAATCGATGATCTTTATCACTCACGAGCTTCCACTGCTCTACAACGTGACCGATGACATTATGGTTATGTATGCCGGCCAGATCGTAGAGAAGGGAGCTGCCAAGGAAGCTGTCTTTGATCCGCTCCATCCATATTCCAAGGGTTTGATGGGCTCGATTATTGTGCCTGAAAAAGGCCTGCGGGATGCCAAGCTGACAGCCATTCCTGGCGTGCCGCCTAATCTCAAGAGACCCCCCTCCGGCTGCCGGTTTGCCGAGCGCTGCAAATATGTTCGGCCAGAATGCAAGGATTTCGTGAATCTTCGCGAGCTTGAAGACGGGCGCGCATATCGCTGTGTCCTATCTGAAAAAGAACTGCGGGAGGCATATAAAAATGTGCGCTGATAAAAAATTATGTCTGAGTGGGTCAGGCGTTACCAAGGTATTTGGGTTTGGCCGCCAGAAAACCGTAGCTGTGGATCGTGTGGATTTCAGTTTCTACGAGGGCGAGATCGTTTCGATTGTAGGCGAATCGGGAAGTGGAAAAACCACCCTGGCGAAGATGCTTTTGGGCTTGATCAGCACCACTGAAGGCGATATTTACTTCCAGGGCAAGAAGCGCGATATCAGTTCGCAGAAAAAGAAGCAGGAATACTGGAAAAGCACCCAGGCCATCTTTCAGGATCCATTTTCTTCCTACAACATCTTCAATAAGATTGATGCTGTGCTTTTGGATTGTATTCACATGCGCGGCGGCCGAAAACTCCCGTATGCGAAAAAAGTGGAATTGATGGCAGAAGCGTGCAGCTTTGTCAACTTGAAGTTCGAGGAAATGACCAATAAATATCCTTTTGAACTTTCAGGTGGGCAGATGCAGCGCTTGATGATCGCTCGTATCTTCCTGCTGAAGCCGAAGATCCTGCTGGCCGACGAACCAACCTCGATGATCGATGCCTGCTCACGTGCAACCATCCTGGAACTGTTGATGCAGCTGCGCGATGAAACCGGGATGACGCTGATTTTCATCACTCATGATATTGGTCTTGCATATTATGTCTCTGATAGTGTCTATATCATGGAGCATGGAAAAATTGTCGAAAGCGGGTCGGCCGATGATGTTATTCTGAACCCGAAAGAGGCTTACACCAAGCGCTTGATCAACGATGTGCCCAAGATCTATGAAGAATGGGATCTCTCGACTGTATAGCGCATTCCTCTTGAGCTTGGCTTGAACGAAATAAAACCTGAAAATTTAAATAAAAATAGAGGCTTATCTATGGAAAAAATGACCTTGACCGGTGCCTGGCAATTTCGCCAGGCTGGTACCGAGGAATGGCTGCCTGCCAGCGTCCCTGGCGGCGTGCATACCGATTTAATGGCATTGGGTAAAATCCCCGACCCGTTTGTGGCGGATAATGAACTCAAGGTGATGTGGGTTGCCGAAACCGATTGGGAATATCGCCGCACCTTCACCGTGACCCCCGCTTTGCTGGCCGCTGACAACCTGCTGCTCGTCTGTGACGGTCTCGATACCCTGGCTGATGTTTATCTCAATGAAACCTACCTCGGCCACGCTGAAAACATGTTCCGATCCTGGGAGTGGGATGTCAAAACGCTCTTGAGCCCGGGCGAAAATGAGATCCGGATCGTTTTTGCCTCACCCCTGCGTTTTATCGCCGGCAAGCAGGCCCAGCTTCCCCTGCAGGGTGGCGGCGACATCCCAGGAGCGCCTCACATCCGCAAAGCGCCCTGTCACTTTGGCTGGGACTGGGGTCCCAAGCTGCCGCCGATCGGCATTTGGAAGGATATCCGCCTCGAGGGTTTTTCGACGCGGCTCGAAAATGTCCATCTGCGCCAGAGCCTGGACGACAACCTGGCAACGATCAGCGCTGATGTCAGCACCGAGGGTGGCGCTACAGCCGAGATGAAAGCCGTCATGACCGTGACCGGCCCCAATGGAGAAAAATTCCTGCACGAAGAAACTTTATTTTCGCTGGGCGATGGCGACCACTTCGCGAATCTCTCCGTTGAAATCCCCGATCCGCAACTGTGGTGGCCGAATGGCTATGGCGCGCAGCCGCTCTACGATGTAACAATCACCATTAAGGCGGGCAAAACCACGCTTGACCAGCGCACATACAAGATCGGCTTGCGCACGATCGAGCTTTGCCAGGATGCCGATCAATGGGGCAAGGAATTTACTTTCTATGTCAACGGTGTGCGCCTGTTTGCCAAGGGCGCAGACTGGATTCCGACCGACTCATTGCCGACGCGCATCAACGAGTCGATGCTGGATGGCCTGCTGAAGAGCGCTGTCGATGCCAATATGAATATGCTGCGCGTCTGGGGTGGTGGTTACTACCCCGAGGACATGTTCTACGATCTGTGCGACCGTTACGGCATCCTGCTCTGGCAGGATTTCATGTTCGCCTGCGGTATTTATCCGGCCGACGCCGACTTTTTCGAGAATTTCCGCGTTGAAGCCATCGAAAATGTGCGCCGTTTGCGCCACCACGCCGCCCTGGCGCTGTGGTGCGGCAACAATGAAATGGAACAAGGCTGGTGTGATTGGGGCTGGAACAAGCCCGACGATCCGCTCAACCAGCGCCTCAAGGACGGCTATGACCGTATGTTTCATTATTTGCTGCCTGAGCTGCTCGAGGTTGAGGACCCCGACCATCCCTACTGGCCCAGCTCGGCTTCGGCCAACACGCCTTTCGAAGGTGCGAACAACCAGGTTCAGGGCGACTGTCATTATTGGGATGTCTGGCACGGGCGCAAGCCGTTTACCGCCTACCGCACCTCCTTCCCGCGCTTCATGAGTGAATTTGGCTTCCAGGCCCTGCCGCCGCTTAAAACCATCGCCACTTATGCCGAACCCGCCGATTGGAATATGACTTCTTACATCATGGAGCATCACCAACGCAGCGGCTCGGGCAATGGTTTGATGATCGCCCAGATGACCGACACCTTCCGCATGCCTAAAGACTTTCCCGCGCTGACCTACTTGAGCATGATCTTGCAGGCCGAGGGCATCCGCTACGGGGTGGAGCACTGGCGGCGCAACCGCAACCGCGTCAGCGGCACGCTCATCTGGCAGCTCAACGACTGCTGGCCGGTTGCATCCTGGTCCTCGCTCGATTATTTTGGGCGCTGGAAGGCGCTCCATTATGCCGCCAAGCGTTTCTATGCTCCGTTGCTGCTCTCGGTGGCTGATTATGGAAAGGCCGTCAAGATCCACATCACCAGCGACCTGGTCGAGCCGACCGATGGGCTTGTCCGTTGGCGCCTGGAAAGCCTCGACGGGCGGGTCATGCAGCAGGGTGAGCAGCTTGTCAGAGTGGCGGCGCTTGCCGATACCCTTGTCAGTTCGTTTGATTTCTCGGTGCAGGTTACACCTGAAAACCAGCGCGAGGTTGTTTTTGTCGCCGAGCTGTGGCAGGGAACGGAGTTGAAAGCGCGCAGCGTGACACCTTTTGTTTCCAATAAACATCTCGAATTGCGTGATGCTGATTTGAGCGTTGCCACCCGTGTCAAAGACAAAACTCTGTTTGTGGATGTCTCCGCCCAAACTCTGGCCCGTTTCGTGGAGCTCTCGATCGATGGAGCGGATCCCGTTTTCAGTGACAACTACTTCGACCTCCCGGCTGGCGCAACCGTGACTGTGACCACACCTCTGCCTGAAAACTGGAATTCCAAATCGACGGTTCAGGTACGTTCCTTGCGCGAATCCTATTAAGCCCTCGCATTTACGCCACAGTTGACCAGCGTGCAAACCTGATTGATAACAAACCTCCCTGCTGTTTTCGTATGCGGGGAGGTTTGTTGCGCTGTTCTGCGTCTGCGTTGTGAGTCGCTGGTCAAAACTTTTCTCACTGGTTATACTTTCAGTTTGAGTATTGGTTTGGTAATCCCTGTAATCTGGTAGAAGGAAGTTCATGGTAAATCAGCAAAGCAACCATAAGTGGTATATCCTAACCCTGGTGGTCTTGACCAACATGTTCGTCGTTGCCATGCCGGCTATGGGGATGTCGGTGTTGGCGAAAGAAATCTCGCAAGATCTAAGCCTGAACCTGGTGCAGGTCGGGGTGGTCTGGGGGGTGGGTTCCCTGCCTGCCATCCTGACCAGCCTCTTGGGTGGGGTGATCGGCGATAAAATCGGACCCAAACGGGTGCTGATCGCGGCAACGCTATTTGCGGGCCTGTTGGGCGCGGCGCGCGGCCTGGCAGTGGATTTTGTCTCGATGACGCTCATCGTTATTTTGCTGGGGGCGCTGATTCCCTTTGTTGCCATGAGTGGTATCAAAACTGCCGGGCAGTGGTTCCCATCTCATCAATTGGGGCTGGCCAACGGCCTGATTTCGATGGGCATGGCCTTCGGTTTCTTGATCGGCTCATTGTTGAGCGCCACCACTTTTTCCCCGTTGCTGGGCGGCTGGCGCAATGTGCTGATCGTTTATGGTTTGCTCGGGGCTTTGTTCAGCATTCCGTGGTATTTTTCGCGGGTAAACTCAAACGAAGCCAAAACTTCTGCGGCGGCGCTTTCGATGCGTAAGGCAGTCGGGCACATTGTTGGTTTGAAATACATCTGGCTGCTTGGGTTGACCCTTTTTGGGGTAAGCGGCGCGGTCCAGGGCATTCTCGGTTACCTGCCGCTCTATCTGCGCGGAATTGGCTGGCAGCCTGTCCATGCCGATGGGGCGCTTTCGGCCTTTCACACTATCAGCATGCTTTTTGTCCTGCCGATTGCGCTCTGGTCTGACTGGCTGGGTTCGCGCAAGTGCCTGTTGTTATTTGCAACGCTGATGGTTGCGCTGGGCTCCGGGCTGCTGAGTTTTGCCAGCGGCGGGTTGGTTTGGACGGCCGTGCTGCTGGCCGGGTTTGTGCGGGATGCCTTCATGGCAATTTTTATGACGATGGTCATCGAAACCGAGGGGGTTGGTCCCGCTTACGCCGGGACGGCCCTCGGGCTGACCATGGCGATCAGCGGTATCGGCAATGTACTTGCCCCGCCACTCGGCAACAGCCTGGCGAGTTTGTGGCCCGGCGCTCCGTTTGTTTTCTGGTCTGGCCTGACCCTTTTTGGGATGGTTTGCCTGTTGATGGTCAGAAAGGCAAACCCGAATCCCATCCCCCTAATTTTGGAAAACGTACCCGAACAAGGATAAACACAATGCAAACAAAACAATCCCAACTCATCAAACCTGAGATCGAAACCAAGATTGACGGTTTGATGGCGCAAATGACCCTGCTCGAAAAAGCCGGCCAGCTCACCCAACTTGGCCCATCGATTGTCGGCGGCTTCGATTTCAACGCCTTTATGGAAAATCCCGACCCAGAAATGTTCAAAAATGCGCAGCTTGATTTTCACGAGGATTGGATCGGCAAAGGCGAAGTCGGCGCGTATCTTGGTGTGCAGGGTCTGGATGAGATCAATCGCCTGCAAAAGATCGCTGTCGAGCAATCGCGGCTTGGCATTCCGCTCCTGTTTGGGCTGGATGTGATCCACGGCTACCGCACCATTTTCCCCATCCCGCTCGCCGAAGCCTGCAGTTGGGAACCGGAACTGGCCCGCAAAACTGCCGAGGTTGCCGCCCGGGAAGCCTCAGCCGCGGGCCTGCACTGGACCTTTGCGCCGATGGTGGATATTGCCCGCGATGCTCGTTGGGGACGGATCGCCGAGGGCGCGGGCGAGGACCCTTATCTTGGCAGCGCTTTCGCTGCCGCCCGTGTGCGTGGTTTCCAGGGCGACGATTTGTCCGACCCGCAGCATGTCGCCGCCTGCGCCAAGCATTACATCGGCTACGGCGGAGCGGTTGCTGGCCGCGACTACAACACCGTCGAGATGGCGCTCCAGACCTTGCAGGATATCTACCTGCCGCCCTTCGCCGCCGCTGCCGAAGCGGGTGTGCTGACCTTCATGAGCGGTTTCAACGATCTGAACGGTGTCCCGACTTCGGCCAATCGCTATACATTGACCGAGATCCTGCGCGGACAGTTGGGGTTCAACGGCTTCGTGGTCAGCGATTCCAATTCAATTGGCGAACTGGTCGCCCACGGCTATGCCGCCGACCGCAAGGATGCCGGTAAAAAAGCGCTCCTGGCGGGTGTCGATATGGATATGGTTACCAAAAGCCTGCGTTTCGACATCCCCGAACTGGTCGAGGCGGGTGTTCTTCCGTTGGATGTGGTCGACGAAGCTGTGCGCCGCATCTTGCGCGTCAAGTTCCTGCTGGGGTTGTTCGAGCGGCCCTATCGCTCCAGCGCCGAAAATGAAGCGGCGAACACCCTCTCGGCGGCGCATCTGGAACTGGCCCGCGAGGCAGCCCGCCGAGCCATCGTGCTGCTCAAGAACGAAGGCGGAATCCTGCCGCTTAGCCAGGAAAAGATCCGCAAAATCGCGGTCATTGGCCCGTTGGCCGATAGCCCCTTCGACATGCTCGGCTCGTGGGCTTTTACCGGTTCACCGCGGGATGTTGTCTCGATTTTGAGCGGGATCAAATCTGCCACGCAGGCCGAGGTGTTGTACGCGCCGGGCTGCGACATTAACGGCAAGCAGCCTGCAGATTTTGCCCAGGCCATCGAAGCAGCGATGCAGGCTGAGGTGGTCATCGCCGTTGTGGGTGAATCCGCCCGCATGAGCGGGGAAGCCGCCAGCCGCCTCGAGCTCGGTTTGCCAGGCCATCAGGAATCCTTGTTGAAAGCTTTGAAAGAAACCGGAAAGCCTCTGGTGGTGGTTCTGAGCAACGGACGCCCGCTGGCCTTGCCCTGGGTCGCTCAAAATGCCGATGCGTTGCTTGAAACCTGGCAGTTGGGTGTGCAGGCCGGCCCGGCAGTGGCCGATGTGCTTTTTGGCGCATATAACCCCAGCGGAAAACTGGTTGCAACCGTCCCTTATGTGGTGGGCCAGTGCCCGATCTATTACAACCATCCGAACACCGGCCGCCCCTCTGGTGATTTCTGGTTTACCTCAAGATATATTGACGGCCCTTTTGAGCCGCTCTACCCCTTTGGATTTGGCCTGAGTTATACGACTTTTGCTTACGCAGATTTGGAGATACTCCCCGGCGCGAAAAAAATCACCGTCAGCGCAACGGTTACCAATACCGGAACAGTGATGGGCGAGGAAGTAGTTCAGCTTTACATCCGCGATGTGGCTGCCAGCCGCGTGCGTCCGGTCAGGGAGTTGAAGGGGTTCCAGAAGATCCTGCTTGCCCCCGAACAGGGGCAGACTGTAGTTTTTGAACTGGAGGTTGCCAGCCTGGGTTTCCATGCTGAAGATATGCAATATGTGGTCGAGCCAGGGCAGTTCAAAGTTTGGGTTGGCACAAACTCAGCCGAAGGGCTGGAAGGCGAGTTTCAGGTTCGGTGAGCAAACCTTTGCTTGCGCTTTTTGGGGAAATTCGTTCCCGATAACATCAACAAACGGTTCGCGCCTCATTATCATGATAATGAGGCGCGAACCGTTTGTGCTTCTTGAGCGGGTGACGGGACTCGAACCCGTGATATCTTGCTTGGGAAGCAAGCGTTCTACCACTGAACTACACCCGCTTGGTGTGGCAAGATTATAGCCATGCCGGGAATCCCTGTCAAGCCTTGCCTGACAAATACGGAAGAATGGTTATGTGATGTAGATTTCTCACCGTTTTTTTACAATCTTATTTCCTGCTTCGAGTATACTTTGCCCCGGAGAATATCTTAAATGATTTTCGAAAATAGCGCTCTTGATCTGGCAATAGCCCTGGCACCTTACCCGCTGACAGGAGATTTCCTTGCCCGGGCCGAGGCACGCTTGTCATATTCGGTTGATTGGACGGATTTTTTGTTTTGGGTTAAACGGCATGGCATTGGCGGCATGGTATTGGCCAATATGCATGTTTTGGGTGAGAAGCAATTTCCGCAAGATGTTTTTCAGCAACTTAAACGCTTTCAGTATCAATCTGGTTTGCATAACATGAAGTTGCTGTCTGAGTTGGCGAAGCTAAACACTTTGCTTGCATCCAACCAGATTCGATTCATTCCTCTCAAGGGGCCTCTTTTTTCACACCTGCTTTACAACTCATTCAACCTGCGCGCTTCTTTCGACCTTGACTTGCTTGTTTCTGCGGCCGATTTTCCCTGCGCAGACGCCCTGCTGCGCCAGGCCGGGTATGTCTGCTATGAGCCGTCTTTTGCTTTAACCCCACTCCAGGCGCGGCTATATGCGCAATACCGTCACCATTACTCCTATCGTCATCCTGAGCAGGGCATAGCCGTTGAGTTACACTGGTCTCTGGCAGAGCCCTATTATTTGAGCAGCGAGCTAAGCGAGCAATGGATGCGCCGGAGCATTCAGGAGCAAGTTCCGGGTCTTACGGTAAGCATATTATCCTACGAAGACATGCTCGTTTATACACTGGTACATGGCGCAAAACATCGCTGGAGTAGTGTCAAACTCTTGCTCGATTTGCTGGCCATTTTGCGCCTGCCCCATGAATTTGATTGGCAATTGGTGGAAAACTCTTTGCGTCTCACTCGCCTGGGGCGGGTTGCCGCCCAGGGAGTGGCTCTCTTACAGGAACTGTGGGGATTTGATGTTCCTGAACCACTTAATCAACTTGCTCGGCCCGATGCTGCCAGCCGTTTCTTGACCCGCTTCAGCCTGGATACTCTCTCCTGGCCGCAAACCGAAAAACGCGAGGACCCGCGCTGGTTTGGCTATGGCTTCTTGCTCAAGCCGGGTTTTGCTTACCAGGCTCATTACATCTCTAAAATCCTGACTTCGCCACTGATCGAGCGGGCAAAACGATCAAAGGCGAAGCTCTAAATCTGCCAGGATCGTATCGGCCAACATTTCAAGTTGTGGGGGTTGCTCAGGCCGAATCAGGCTTGCGGTTGGGATTTTCTGGGCCACTTTGCTGACCTTCTGAAAGTGTGCTGGCCGAACGCCCAGCCCCCCCAAAAACTTTTCTCGAAACGTATTATTCAGCAGCGTTGAAAACCTCACCATTCCCTTAAATTTTTCCAGCTTGATCTCTTTTTCGATGTGTGTTCCCAGCAGGTAAATTGCGCAAACCGGCTGCGGTTCGCACTTGAATTCATCGGGGGTTGGCAGGGCGCGCTTTGCAAGTTTGGGGCGCAAGGCCAGCACTTCTTCTGGCTTGATTTCAAGCGCTTGCAGCATATCGGGCCACAGGCGTAACTGGGGGAATGCCGGGTAGGCCAGACACTGACCATCGATGATGTCAATCGCTACCGTATCATCAGCCAAAACGGGGCAACCGTGCCGGTAAAAAGCTGCCGCCAGGCTAGATTTGCCGCTGCTTGAGCGCCCCATCAAGATAACCGCACCCTTCGGTGTGGAGATGGCACTGGCGTGCAATACCAGCAACTCGCGCTGATGCAAAAGCGCCGCCCAGACCGTTCCCAGCAGGAATAGGCGCACTTCTTCTGCCAGGCTGCCAGGTTCTGGTTCGACAATGATTTCATTCCCGTTGCGCACCAAATAGCGGGCAATTTTGGGCATCTGGAGCAAGAACTGGGATGGAGCTGCCTGATAGAGCACACCGCTATTGATCGGGTTTTCCAGCGCCCTGGGCGTCTCGGCGCAGATCAGGTTCACATCGGCCTGTTTCGCCGTTTCTGGGGCTGAAACCAACTCTGGTAGTTCGATCTGGCTACGCAGTCGTAGTCCGGATATCGTGTAGTCAATCAGCTCGGGCACGCAGTTCAATCCTTTTCATTGGAAATAAATTGCTTCTCATAGAGGCGGGCATACAGGCCGCTGTGAGCCAGCAAACTTTTATGAACGCCGCGTTCAATGATTTTACCGCGCTCAAGTACGAGAATCTCATCGGCATCGTGGACGGTGCTTAATCGGTGGGCGATCACCAGCGTGGCGCGTTCTCGGCGCACCCGAAAGAGGGCATCCTGCAGCAGAGACTCGTTGATGCTGTCGAGGTGGCTGGTGGCTTCATCCAGGAGCAGAATCGGTGTGTTTTTCAGCAGGGCGCGGGCAATTGCCAGACGCTGACGTTCGCCGCCGCTTAAACGCGCCCCAGCCTGGCCCAGAAAGGTTTCCAGCCCGTGCGGCAGGCTCTCGACCCATTCGGCCAGGTTTGCGGCTTCGAGTGCGGACCTAAGCTCGGCGTCGGTCGCTTCAGGGCGGGCGTAGCGCAGGTTGTCGCCCAAGGTACCCGGTGCGATGTAAATTCCCTGGCTGACCAGGCTGATCTGTTGCCTGAGCCATTCGAGCGGCAGGTCGCGCAAATCCTGACCGTCAAGAGCGATTTTTCCCTGATCCGGGTCGTAAAGGCGCGGGATCAGGTTGAAGATGGTACTCTTCCCGGCGCCGCTTGGGCCGACAATTGCCAGCATTTGGCCGGGATTTAGTGAAAAAGAGATATTTTCAAGGGCGTTTGCTGCATTGTCTGTCAAGGAGGGCTGGGCACTCTGGCCCATCAAACGCACGCTCCATGGACGGGCGGTTTCGCGCAAGGGAACTTCATCGTTAAATTGAAAGGTGACATTTTCAAAGCGCAATTCGCCGTGTGCTCGCGCTGGCAGATCGCTGCGCATCGGGCCTAGATTTTCTGTTTCCAGGTCGAGCAGTTCAAAAATACGCTGGTAGCCGACCAGGGCCATTGCAGTTCCTTGCGGCAGGCTGGAAAGAATTTGCAAGGCAGCATACAAACCACTCAGATAGGCTACGAAAGCGATGACTGTGCCAATGCTGAAGGCATTACCCAACACCAACAAACCACCGACCGCGTAAACCAGGGCGGTCCCGATCGCGGCGATGCCGCTGGTCAGAACAATGATATTGGCGCTCAGATTATTTTGGGCTACTTCCAGGTCGCGCACCTGACGGTTGAGCAAAAGGTAACGTTCAATTTCATGTTGCAGGCGGTTGAACAGACGCACGCTCAGAATACCGTTGGGCTGGGTTGTTTCAGCAACCTGTAATCCCAGCGCGGCATTGGCTTGCATGGCATTGATCGCCATTTTGCGGGCGGCGTAATTTCGTTTACGCGCCACCCAGCCCAATAAAGGGACAGCCAGCATGGCGGCCAAACTCAGACGCCATTCGAGAGAAAACATCACCGCCAGCGTTCCGGCCAGCCGCAGCAGGCTGGTTAACCCTTCGGGAAAAGCGCGCTGGATGATATTTGTGGTTTGCTGTACATCGCCGCTTAAGCGGGCGTTGATTTCACCGGGCGGAGCATGAACATACATGCGATAGGGCAGATGCTGCAGGTGGATGTAGACCGCGTTGCGCAGGTTGAAGGTGACGCTGGCTGAGGCTGTGCCCAGAATACGGTTCTGAGCGACATTCAACCCGGACGAGAGCACTGGCAGCAATACCAGCAAAGCAGCCGCTATTGCCAGTTGGCTGAAATCTCCGCCTGCGGTGGCGCGGTCGACCACATCACGTAGAATGAGCGGTTGAGCCACGGTAAAAGCAACCGCGAGCAGGATGAAGAAAACCGCGATCAGCAGGCGCACGGTTTGGGGGCGATACCATTTCAGCACGCGTAACACAAATTTGCGCGACATCTTTGGAATGCGTTCTGGTTCGATTGATGGAATAGTCATCTTGATTATCTATACTTTGCCAATTCTTGCGCGATGATCAATAAATGCTAATCTGAATACATTTTGGAAACCGTTTAGCACCAGTAACTGCTCCTTGTCCCCAAGGTTGGGTCTAATTTCTCCATGGAGAATTTGCTCCATGTATTTAAAGTCCAGCCAGGCTTGCGAAGGCGGATTTTTGAGTTTCTGGGCTGTTAATCTGGCTATTTTTGTATTGCGAACTTGTTTTTGATGGTCTGGATTTGGCTGGTTGGCAAATAACGCACGGTCTTGTTTATCCCGGCCTTCGAAGTATTGAGGTGATAAGCTATTTGCAACAGCTTGCTTGCCGAGTTCGCGTAATTTGCCGCCATAATAGATCCAATCTTCAGGCATTGAGAGAGCAAATTCAACCAGGCGTTTATCTAGCAGCGGGTATGCGTGACGCATACCCAGGCGGGCTGACCATGCGGCCCAGGATTCAACCCGATTGAGCAGAATAGTAAGATACCAGAGTTGGCTATTGCGTAACCCTGGTTGGATCCACTGAAATTTAGGCTTATGATTGCGTTCCAGTCTGGCGTAGAAATCAGGCTGGAAGAACATGGGTGATGGTAGTTTGAATCGAGATGCGTTTCTCGCTTGTTCAATTCCACCTTGCCGATTGTCGTGTTCTCGTCCCAGCCTGGCAGGCAGGCGGATTTGCCAGGACTCTGACAGAAGGGGATAAATTCCTTGAGCATAAAGTCCGCTGACCCAGCGCTGGGGATGCCACCCATACTGGTATTTCAGGTAGCGTGCCAGGGCCAGCCAGCGACCCTTTTGGATCAGCCCGCTGGGGTAGCCGATGCCGCGCGAAAAAACCAGTTCGTCGCCGCCCCAGCCTGAGAGCAGCACGCGGGATTCCTGCTGGCGGGCATTTTCCATGACGGTCTGCTCGAGGCGGTTGGCGTTAAGTGGCAGGGTGGACGGGTCGCTGGTCTCATGCAAAACATCCACCTGGGGTGGGACATGAGTATATGTGACCAGGATATTTAGATATTGGGCGATGCGTTCAACGTAAATACGTTCATCGTTTGCAATCAGCGGATGTATATCCAGTGGCGGTGACCAGGAGAAAGCCAGCGGATCGGGTCGGCCCGCAGTGCGGTTAATATCCACCGCCAGGGCGGTAATCGCTGATGAATCCAACCCGCCACTCAGGTGCGTTCCCAGGCGATCAACCGTTTCTGCGCGACAACTGACGGCCTGTTTAAGCAGGTCGCGCAAAATTTCGACTCCCTGGCGTGGATCGTTAAGATCCGGGTTTGGCTGGATATTTTCAGCTTGCCAGTAATACCAGGTTCTTACGGTTCCGTTTTGCACTTGCAGCGCTTGTCCGGGTTGTACTTTATGAATGTTCTCATAAAATGTTCGCTTGACGGATATTTTATGAGGAACAGTCAGGAACTCATCCAGGCTTGTCATATCGATCCGCGGAGCTTCATCCATCAGATCCAGCAGACCGGCGATATCGCTGGCGAAGGAGAACTGGCGCGAATTTGCAGAAAAATATAACCAGCGGATTCCGATCTGATCGCGCGCAGCGAAGAATCTTTGATTTTGAGAATCCCAAACTGCGAAAACAAAGTCTCCCAGCAGGTGTTGTGGACAATCTTCGCCCCAGGCTTTGTATGCGTGTAACAGTAAGCGGCTGTCAGAGATTTGGTACAGTTCGCCCCGTGAAATGCTCAGGTGTTCGGCCAACTCGTTGCGATTATCGAGGCGGGCATCTGCAATCAAAGTCAGGCCTCGTTCGTGGTCGCGCTCTGGGGTTGGGGACTGGGCGCTGTTGTGCCAGAAGCGTGTCAGCGCCTGGCCGAGAGCAACAGATCCATCCTGCCAGGTATCCAGCCCATCTTGGGCGTGATAGCCCAGGGTTTGGGCGGCCGCGGTCAGCGCATCAGGCGCAAGGGGGCTGTTATCGTGTTTAATGATCCCGAAAATTGCGGTCATGTTTTCCTGATAGATAAAATTTTTGCAAAGAGAATACTCAGGCAAAAGTAGCGACGATTTTGTAGCGCTGGTGGCCGGGGGCGCCGGTCAAAATCCAGGTACCGCAGCGCAACCAGGCGTGAGCAACGATCCCTTTGCTGCTCTCGATCGTCGCGCCGAGGCAGGTTGTGGAAGGAATGTTGCGCAGTTCGAGCATACGGCGGGCTGTCAGCGCCTGGGCCAGACAGTTGCTATCCCATGGGGTGAAGGGTTGGATGCGGCGGATGGCGCGCGCGATTCGCAGGGCCATCCTGGCCTGATCGGGTGGGAGCGGCGCTTCAGGAGTTGTCTGGCCTTCTTTTCCCAGCCAGGCTGAGACTCTCTTAAAGGGTAATGTGAGCACAGCCAGGCGCATTAATCCCAGCCAGGTCAGCGCTTCGAAGATCAGGGCTTTGTCTCCCCAGGAGAGGGCCAAAAAGGTGCGCAGTTTTTTTAAAATCATGCCGTGACCCTGTTTCGAATAAAACCTTTCTTGATGCAAAGCTTTCGGGGATCTGGTTTGAAAAGTTTTTATTTTAGGGCTATCCAGCCACTTCGACCAACTTCAGGCGGAGCATGCGCTGCAAGACCTGTATGGTTTCGGTCCGGCAGGTTTCAGCATCCACTTCGTAGGCGGCAAGCAGCTTTTCGACGATCTGCTGCGTGGTCTGTGTTGTTTCGAGCATGTCCCAGATTTCGCCGGCAACCGGGTTCATCCCGAAATAGGCGCCACGCTCGATATCGATCATGACTTTATCCTGGTCAATTTCGGAAAACAAAATGTTTTCGGAGCGTTTAATGCTGGTTTCCAGTGTGATTTGAGATAGTTCTTCAGTCATACGAAAATTCCTCCAGGGGGATGGCTTCCGCCGGAATCCCGGCGTTATCAAGATAACCATAACGGCGCATGATCTCGGCCTGGAAGGCCAGGATGCGCTCGATTTGTTCGGGTGTCAGTTCGCTTTTCCAGGCGGCGGTTTCACCTTTGCGAAAGAAACTGGTCGGACGGATGCGTTCACGGAAGCCTTTTTCGGCTTCCTGCTTTTTGACCTGCTCGAAAGACGAAAACTGGATGGCCTTGCGGATGCGGGCTTCATCATCATCCAGCCCACTGAAGCGGATGATGGCTCGAAAAGCTTCGAAAGGCTGTCGTTTTAGATCTTCGTAACGCACCAGTAGGGTGCGCTGGCCGGGGGGGGCGGACCAACTGCGAACGTGTTCTCCCCATCCGAGCCAGCGTTGGGGTAGCTGCGGGCCGAGACCAGCCAGGCGTTTATTTTCCCCGGGTTGCTCGTTATTGAGCATCGTAATGGCCTCGTCGATGCTTTTGTTGATGTGGTTGGCAAGAGAGGGCGCAACTGAGAGCGGATTACGCATGATATAAATCACGCCGCGCGAGGCTTCAGGTGGAAATAATGGCTGACCGGAACTGTTCAACGTGTAAGCATCGTGAACTTTGAGAAACTCATCCTGCGCGAGTTCTTGCGCAAACTGCAAGTAAACCTGAGGGCGCAGCAGTTCCTGTTCTTGCAGGGTCAGGTCAGAGGCTTCGACCCCAACCAGATCGTCAAAAATTTCACGCGCGCTGGCAATTGGGCCGCCATCCAGGTGGTTGATATCGGCGGGCTGATCACCATTTTGCAGGTAATTGGTCAGGAAAATGCGCAGCCAGGTGTTGCCAGACTTGGGGTATGATGCCAGCCAGAAGATACCTGCCATGTGCTTATGCTCTCTTTAATTCTGAATCCATTAGCGTAACCAACGCATCGAGTTGGTTGGAGTCGGTCGGTCGAGTCACTTCGCAGATCGGGATTTGGGTTGCTATGGCGCTGGCCAGGCTGAAATGGGCCGGCAGCAGCCCGAGATCTTTGAGAAACTGGTTGGTGTAGGTATGCTGCTTGATCGTTTGGAATTTGTCCATGCCATTCAGCGGGCGCAGTTTAATCTCTTGCGTGACGGCGGGTTTCAACAGGTAGATTGCCCGCAGCGCAAGCGGTGTATTTTGAAAGCCGTTTTCGATGCCAAGGTTAAATTTATCGCTGTCGGGCATTCTTTCGATACGCGCACTTGCTATGTCAAGCTGCTCCATGGCATCTCGCCACAGGCGTAATTCTGGAAAAGATGGAATCACGATAACCTGTTCTTCGCTCAACTGCAGGGCGGCTTTGTCGTCGCAGACCAAGGGCCAACCGCGCTTGTGCAGGCCTGCGGCCAGGGTTGATTTGCCCGCCCGGCGATTGCCACAGAATAGGACCGCACCCGTTGGGGTGGCGACTGCTGAGGCGTGCAAGGCCAGGGCGCCACGCTGGTGCAGAATGGCGCTCAAGCCCAGGTTTGTGAGGGCAAGGCGCATATTGACCGAATCTACCCCGGCCTGAGGCTCGAAAGTGATACGCTGGCCGTCCTCAACCAGGATGCGCCCAACACCCTGGATGCGTACCAGTAATTTTCCTCGATCCGCTTGAAAATAGCGGCGAGTGCGAGGCAACCCAGGAAGGGTTTCCGGTATGGTTCCAAACATAATATTGACTTGCGCCCCTGCCTGCTCTTCTTCGGCAGGCAGGTTGGGAAATTCAATTTCAGAGAGAATTTGCAGGCCAAAAGCCCGATAATTGTATCTCATCCCCTTGCTTATCCATCCATTTCTGGCAGGTTATTCGGTAAGTTTTTTTTGCTGAATTGGAGGAGAAAGTGCTTACGTAGGAGCATTTCATATTTGGCTGCGAGCACCAGGAAGCTCAGATGGGTGCGGCGTTCTTCCTGGCTGGCCTGGGCCAGTGCCTGCATCTGGCGTTTGATCTCTTGCCGAGAGGAAATGCCATCAACTGATGTTGGCAACAAACTGCTGAGTTCAGCTTGCATGGCGCGAACCTTTTTGATTATTTCCAATCCGTCACTCAGTTCGAAGCGGTTGTTTTCGCATGCAAGAAGAAGTTTGCATTTGAAAGCGCCGCAAATATGCGGGCGTGGCTGTTCGTAAATACTGCAGCAGCCCTTGAAGAGCGGGCAGGGCAGGTGGAAACCGGGTTTTTCGCTGCTTGCGTTCAGCACTTTCAAGCCGAGCCCGGCGGTGAAGGATTGTTCACCAGCGCGCAGATTGGCGCGCTCGAAAAGCGAGCCATCACAGCACAGGCCGCAAGGGACGCAAAGATCGGAGCCGACAAGCGATGGGTTCATAGCGCTAGTATAACTGAGACTTGGCTCGATTTCGAGATTCGCAGGCAATGAATATATTTGCTATCAGAGGTGAAAATCTTCTCGAAGATCATACAACCTTTTCTCGCAAATCCGCTGCTCACATGATGAGCATTATCAACACCATTGTGTTGGCGCTCATCGCCAGATCTGGTCATGATTACACTACCAGCGGCCAGGCATTTCTTTGCTGCCCAGCCTGAACCAGCGTTCAGCTTGCTTCACTGACTTTGAGAAAGCCCGATTAACATTTTTGTAAATTCTTGCCAAGTGACATGATTGGGCGTATAATACGATAAATCTGTTTTTTAGCAATCATTTTTCAGGAGGATATAATGAACACAGCCCCACATAAGGTTTGGATCACACCGCAGGTGTTTGTTCTGGGCGCTCAGGGAACTGAAGCTTATCAAAAGAGTGCAATAACCGAAAATCCTGTATATCTGACCTTATATACATTTTCAGGTAAGTCAACTAAAATTACCACGTACGACGGTTTTCAGAGCTAATTATTTTTTCTTCCGACCCTGCCGGGACCATCATCCCGGCATTTTTCTTTTAACTTTATTTCCTGCTATTATCAATCATTATGATAAACGGTCAATCTACCATATCCAGCGCCACAGCCCTGCTTGAAACCTTGAAACGTTACAGCAGGGCTTTATTGCGTTGGGCCTGGCTGGTAGCGCTGATCGCAGCTCTGGGGGCGTTGGGGGGCTACCTTTATAGCAAATCGCAAACCCCGATGTATGCAAGCAGTATGCGGGTTATGGTGGTTCGGCCAATCAAGGAACAATCCAGTGATCTGACTTACTTGATGTCGAATATCGATGTGGCACGGACTTATTCCCAGCTGGCGCAGACTGCCGGTTTTAACCAGCGGGTGATCGAGCGCAGCGGGAAGATCGGATTTGTTGCAGCTTTTGCCATGCAAGATGCGCAGTTTGTTGTCTTGAGCGCCCAAACGCCTGATCCGCAGGCTGCTGTCCCGCTTTTGAATGCAGCGCTCGCTGTACTGGCGGATGAGATCCGCTCCTTGCAGGATGATCGCTATGCCCAGGTAGAGACTTCTCTGAATAGCCAGATAAATAGTATCAGTCTTGAAATTGAACAAACCCGCGCCGACCTGGATGCGCGTTATAGCTTGCTGGTGGCCGAAGAGAAAAATAATCTGGAGACACAGATATTTGAATTGGAAAGACAACTGGCCAGCTTGCGCGCTGCCTCTGCCCCGAATAGCCAACAAATCAGTCAATTACAGACCCGCTTGTTGGCTAACCGTCAGGCTTACACAGCTCTGCTGCAAACCAACCGTGTGGCTGCCAGCAGGGATGCCGAAATAACTCGCCTGGAGCGCACCCTGGCGCTTTACCAAACTCTGTACACCAATCTGATGACCAACCGCGAAAATGTGCGTCTGCTCAAGCTGCAAGGTACGCCCAGTTTGATCAAGGTCGAAGAGCCTTACGAGCCGCTGGCCCCTTATGTGCCTCGTACCGGCCGCAATACCGTGCTGGCCGGGTTGGCCAGCCTGGGGCTGGCCATTGGATTGGTGATTGTCTTTGAATTCTTTAGCGACACTCTGAAGACAGTCGAAACTGTGCGCCAACGGCTGGGAATCCCAATTTTGGGGCAGATTCCATTTGGCCGGGCAGGTGATCGCCTGCCTGTTGAAAGTGATCCTCGCTCGTCAGAGAGTGAGGCTTATCGCATCCTGCGCACCAATCTGGCTTTTAGCGCCATCGATGCGCCTTTGCGAATCATTCTGCTGACCAGCCCCGGGTTGGGAGAGGGCAAATCGACCGTGGCGGCCAACCTGGCTGCTGTGTTTTCGCAGGCCAGCCGCAGGGTATTGTTGGTGGATGCCAACCTGCGTAGGCCGTCCTTGCATAAACTGCTTGACTTGCAGAATCGCCTGGGGCTGAGCGATGCCATTCGTGATGTGGACATGGGCCTGGCGGAATTGATCCAGCCTTATCACGGTCAGAACCAGGTAAAATTCGATGTTTTAAGCAGTGGCGGGCTGCCGCCCAATCCGTTGGAGTTGTTGGCCTCAGAGCGGATGGGGCAGATCCTTGTGCAGGTTTCCGGGATGTTTGATGTTGTTTTGCTCGACGCTTCAGGGTTAGCGCTTCCAGATGCGCAGGTGCTCGCAGCGCGGGCCGACGGCACGCTGTTGATTGGTTGGACCGGTCGGACAAGAGTCGCTGCTGCCCATAATGCGCTTGAAAAGCTGGCCAGCAGCCGGGCGCGGGTGCTGGGACTGGTTTTAAACGCAATCCCCGGCCAGCTTTTGGGCTGACCGGGGAAGGTAATCAGTTAAATGAGGCGGGCTTAAATTCGGGAAAGAATTGCCCTTCAAATTGTTATTGCTTTGCCCGGGGATAAATTAAATTAATCCTGTTGTACTTTTTTTGCCCAGGGCAAGCGCAGGCGGGATTTTTTACCGTTGTTTCCTTCAATGTCATCCTGATAGTAGCTGTTGCTGTAATGGCCATATTCGCCGTGGTGGGCTTTCATGCGGTTGATGACCAGACCCAGAATGCGTGTATGCGTACGGCGCAGGGATTCCAACATGGCTCTCACTGGCTCGGCGCGCGTACCGCCAGCTTCGACCACGATGATGATACCGTCTGCGCTGGCGGAGACGGATTGCGAATCTGCTACCAAAGAGGGGGCAGAGTCGAGGATCACGATCTCTGAATTTTTGACGGCTTCAGCCAGCAGGGTTTTCATACGCTCAGAACTGAGCAGTTCGCCAGGGTTGGGTGGGATTGCGCCGGTTGTGACAACCTCGAAGTGGGTATTGTTGGGGCCTTCGTAAACCTGGGTAACATCCGCCAGTTTCCCGTGGCTGAGGAACAGGTCGCTCAGGCCGAAACGATTGCCGAGACCAAGGTACTGGTGAATTCGTGGGCGGCGCAGGTCGGTGTCGATCAGCAGCACTTTCTTGCCAGCCTGGGCCAGCGCTCCGGCCAGGTTGCAGGCAACCGTGCTCTTGCCTTCGCCCGGTCCGGCGCTTGTCACCAGAATGGTTTTGAGCGGGTTGTCGACCGATGCAAATTCGAGGTTGGTGCGCAGGGCGCGATAGGTTTCGCTGACCGGTGAGCGTGGCTGGCTGGCAATGAACAGCCCGGTTTCTTTGGCTGCTCCGTGTTCGGGGATCTGGCCGAGGGTTGTCAGCCCGAACATGCGCTTGACATCCTCGCGACTTTTGATCGTGTCATCGAGAAAATCGCGCAGGAAGATGATGCTGACCGCCAGTATGAGCCCGGCCAGCCCGCCGAGCAGGGTGTTGAGCGTGGTGCGCGGGCGGATCGGTGCGGGATTGACCTGGGCGGCATCGATTTTGGCAACGGTCAGGGTGTTCTGCAGGCGTGCCAGCCGTAGGGCTTCGCGGTTGTTGAGCAGGTTCAGGTAGATTTGCTGATACAGGTTGAAAGTCTTTTCAAGCTGGGTCAATTCCTCATCGTCGGCGGCCAGGATCTTTTTTTGAACCATCAGCGTGTTATAGGCGCTCTCGTAACTGCGCAGGAGAGACTGTAGCTGCTCCACCTGCGAGCGCTTTTCAGCGGCCAGGCTTGTCGATTCGGCGGGCAGGCTGGCGATCTCGCTCTCGAGTTCAGCGATCTGGGCCCTGGTATCGGAAATCTGGGATTCAAAATTGGTTTTTTGCTCTTCCAGCACCTCAGCGCTGCGTACTGTGATCTTTTCCTGCAAGTCTGCGATCTGGCCCTCGACATCTGCGATTTGGGTGCTAAGGCTTTGTTCGCTATTAGTATAGCGTTCAGATTGGATCGCATCGTTCTTTTCGATCAGGACATCGACCAGGGTATCGGCGATTTCGCCAGCGAGGGCCGGGTTGGTGTCTTCAACAACAATTTCAACGATCTGGGTGTTGGTCAAGGCGCTAACGCTAACTTGCCCGGGCTTGATCTCGATTTGAAGGTGCTCGGCGGCGGCCTGGCGAACACTTGCCAGCTTGAACATTTCAACATAGGTTTGGGTGATCTGCTGACTGTTCATGGACTGGGTGATATCGACGATCTGGCTTTGCATAGAAGGTCGTGAAACCAGCACCTGGGTGCGGGCTTCGTAAACTGGGGCCTGCATCCGGCCAAAGATGAAGGCCGCCAACCCGAGCAGTAAGCCTGCCAGCGCTATGATCCAAGCGTTGCGCCAGAGCAATCCTCCCATGCGGCGCAGGCTGGCGGCGTCGATCAAATCGAATTCGAGAGTATCGTTATCGTTGTTTTCTTCCATGATGATTCCTTAAAATTGGGATGATGGATTATATCATTTGGCAATGGCGGATCAGGTGGCCGGTACTAATAGGCCCCCTTGCGTAATACCACCACCAGGATCGTCTTCAGCAATATCTGGATGTCAAGCCAGATCGAGCAATTTTGAACATAGTAAATATCATCTTCGGTGTGCAGGTGCATGGGTTTATCGCTGCGACCGTTAACTTGCCACCAGCCGGTAATGCCGGGCGGGACGCTGAGACGGGCATGCTGCCAGGGCTGATAATTTTGCACGATGTGGGGCAGCTCCGGGCGCGGCCCGACCAGGCTCATATCACCGATGAGAACGTTTATTAATTGGGGCAACTCATCGAGACTGGTGCGGCGCAAGAAATGCCCAATTCGCGTGATGCGCGGGTCTGTCGGGGATTTGTGGAGCATATTGCCATTTTCATCTTGATGTTCTACCAGGTGGCGCAGGGATTCGGCCTCCTGCACCATGGTGCGGAACTTGTACATCATAAATGGCTGGCCGTGTTCACCCACCCGCACCTGGCGGAAGATGGCTGGGCCAGGACTGTCGCGGCGGATGAGCAAGCCTATCACGACCAAGAGAGGCCAGGATAGACTTAGCAGGATAAGCGAGATCAGCAGGTCAAAGATACGCTTGGTCAGGCGCTGCTGTTCGTTGAGGCCTGGCGCGCGCACATCGAGCATCGGCATCCCGGCAAAAGTTTCGATTTTGGGTTGGTGCAGGGCCAGGCGAAAGATATCAGGGATGACCCAGGCCCGCACCGGCAGGCTGTTCAGTTGGGTAACCAGTTCTTTGCGTATTTTATGTGCCTTGGCAGGCAGGGTGATAACTACATCGCTAATTTGGTACTGCATGATGAGTTTTGGTGTATCCGCTACAACACCCAAAACATCTGGTATGAGAAGCTTGTAGGGAGAGTCATCGACAAATCCTACAAATTGAACTGGGGTTTCCTGAGTGTATTTTTGAATCTCGTTTTGCACTCGCCGCCCCAAATCACCTGCGCCGATGATCAGTACACGCCGTCTGCCATTCCCGCTGCCATTTTTGGTATTAAGATGCCAGTAAACCCTCAAACCGATGCGCGCCAGCAGTTGCAGCGACGTGGTTAATGCGATGAAAATATTGAACTGGGCAGGTTTAATGGCGGACCCGTTCAGGTAAATCAGCCCGGCCAGGCTGATTCCGGCAAATAAACCGACGATAATGAATGTGCTTATTTCATCTACGGCACGCAGATTGCGCTTGCCATCGTAAAGCGCGCCTGCCAGGAAGATGGCCCACCAGACGAGGGGAAAAACAAAATAGGCCAGCAGATGAAAATCGCTGGGTTTTGCGATAAACAGATTGGAGAGTTTCATACCGGCCACTACCAATAGAATGTCGAGCAGCATGATGGCAATGGCGGTATTGCTTGAAAAACGTTGAAGCATTTTTCCCCTTTTTTTGATTACGAGATTTTCAAAATTATATCTTTGTTGCCACTTTTTGTTGTCATATTTTTTTAGTTATTCTGCACTATTTCTTCAAAAGCAGCAACTCGCGCAGGGCCAGGTATACGAAGCGCGGATAGTGTTTATAACGCGGCCACAGGCGTTTCGGTTCGCTGGCCAGCCTGAAGAGCCACTCCAGCCCGCTGACCTGCATCCAGCGCGGAGCCTGGGGTTTGCGGCCGGTCAGGAAGTCAAAGGCCGCACCCACGCCGACCAGCACCGGCGGCTGAAGGCTGGCGCGCTCTGCGTGCATCCAACTTTCCTGCCAGGGTGAACTCATCCCAACCCAGACGATATCGGCTTCGCTGGCGTTAATTTTCTCGTTCAGGGCACGCTGTTCTTCGTGGGAAGGGCGGCCAAAGGGTGGCGAGCAAACCCCGACCACTTGCAGGCCGGGGAAGCGTTCTTGCAGGTTGGCGGCGAGATCGGCGGCCACCCCTGGCGCGCCGCCATAAAAATAATGCCGCCAGCCGAGAGCAAGCCCATGCCGGCAGGCCGAGAGCAGCAGGTCTGGCCCATAAACCCGGCCGACATGCTTATGCCCTTTAGCCTTGAGCAGCCAGACAATGGCCATGCCATCAGGCGTGACCATGCCCGCCCCGTTGAAGACCGGGGTCAGGTCGGGGTTCTGCACGCACTCCATTAATGAATGGGCCGGGGCCACGCAAACATAGTTGGCCTGGCGGGCTTCGATCCAGCTTTGCAGTTGGGCAAGCGCCAGATTCATGTTGATGGCGCTAACCTGTACGCCGATGATGGATGTGCGGGAATGCATATGATACTCGCTTTATTAGAAATTAACACCCAGTCTATGCACCTTGAAGCCAGCCTTTTCCCAAGTGCTATGTTCTAACCCATTTACTGTGTCAAGAACCGTTCGAGCCTTTGTTAGCGTAATTATTTTTTCTGGGGAAATTTTCCGAAATTGTGAGTGATTAACCAAAAAAATTATAATTTCGGCATCAAAAATAGCGGCTTCAACAGAAGGTAGAATCTCCAACCCAGGGATATTTCCTTCGAGTGCATATGGCTCAAAACACTTAACGTTAGCACCTTCTCCTATCAATAAATGGGCAAGTTCAACAGCGGGACTTTCTCGTAAATCATCTACGTCAGGTTTATATGAAAGGCCAAGTAAAGCAATTTTTTTTGCTTGTAAATCCTTTCCGATTGCACGCTTTACGAGGCTCATTACAAAATGAGGTTGAGTATCATTTGTTTTTCGGGCTTGAAGTATAAGGGGAGTGAGATCAGGGGCAGCCTCTACAAGAAACCAAGGATCGACACTTATACAGTGACCGCCTACCCCTGGCCCTGGGGCAAGTATTTTAACGCGTGGGTGGCGGTTTGCAAGACTGATTGCTTCCCATATATCGATTCTGAATCGATCAGCAAGACGAGAAAATTCATTGGCGATGGCGATATTGACATCTCGATATGTGTTTTCCATCAGCTTAATCATTTCTGCTGTTGTTGCTGTAGTTTTTACGATTTCACCTTTAACAAAAACCGTGTACAAGTCACATCCAGCCTGGGCAGATTCTGGATTAATACCACCAATCACCCGATCATTTTCAATTAATTCTCGCAAAATTTGGCCGGGCAAAACGCGCTCTGGTGAGTACGCAACAAAAAAATCTTCTCCAGCTTGCAAACCAGATTTCTCTAGAATTGGCGTCACGAGTTCTGCTGTAGTAAGTGGAGGTGATGTGGACTCAAGTACCACAAGATTACCTTTTCTTAGATGTGGCACAATCGCCTCTGTTGCAGATATTACTGCGCTCATATCCGCACATTTGTCATTATGAAATGGCGTTGGAACGGCTATGATAAAAGCATCGCTTGGCCTCGGAGTGTTGGAAACCGAGAGGTTTCCGGACCGAATTGCTTTTTGAACAATTTCTCCAAGCCCAGGCTCATGTATGTGTATCCTGCCTGCTTGCAAGGTTTCGATGATATTGGCATCTACATCTACGCCGTGGACTTTGATGCCGTTTGTGGCAAACATGCTGGCTGTAGGTAACCCGATATAACCCAACCCTAAAATGCAAATTTTATCGAAATTCATTTAATTCCTAGCCTTCTATTGTGTGAGTTGCTGAATGGTTGATAAAAATGTTTTGACCATTTCATTGACATTACTGCGATCCAAAACAAGATTACGGCCAACAATGCCAAATCCGGTCCTTTGTTCATCTGAAAGCGCCAGACACTTTTGCAGGGCTTTTTTCAAAGAATCATCGTCATCGGGTGTGAAGTGAAACCCGGTTTTGTTTTCAAAAACCAGGTCGTCTTCGGTGCCATCCGCCTCACTGACAACACAGGGAAGCCCCCAAAACAGCGCCTGATTGAGCGCCAAGCCGCCAAGCCCTGGCAAGACAAAAAAATCCGAAGCCGCAAAGAACACATCAACATCTTCAATAACCCGCCCCCAAAATTTTACATCTTTCACTTTTAAAGTTTCCGCCAGATCTTTAACTTTTTGCATGTCGGGGCCATCTCCCACCAACCATAAAATAGCATTTTCGTGTTCTGACAAACTATGGAAGGCTTTGATGAGCAATGAGACCTTTTTTTCGGTTAGCATGCCGCCGACATACAGGAAAATCTTTTTTCCCGCCGCTAGCTGCTGATGACGCAATTCCTGACCTCTGGCTCGATATTCACTTTCTTTTTCGAGCATGGGGTCTATCTCTAAACCGTTATAACAAACAGTAATGTTATTCGTTCGCCCGCATTGTAACTCAGATAGGTAATATGCGCCTTTTGTGCTATAAGCCAAGATGTGATCTACAAGTGAAAGATATTTGCGCGCAATCAATTGTTTGATTGGAAGAACATAACGCTTGCCTGCTTGCAACTCCCATCCGCAATGCCACGTGACTGTTTTCGCGCCGTGCTTTTGTGCCCAATCCATGGCCAGCCAGTTAGATAATATACTAGGGATACCTTGCGTTATCACTATATCAGGTTGCCAGTTTTTTGTTTTTTCGATTACTCCTGCTTGCCACCTCAAACTGAAAGGGCCTATCTTTGTTTCTTTATAAGGGACACCGTAATTCTCAAAATCCAGCGATCCTTTAAATCCAGGACGTCCATCCTCTTTTTCTTTTATTCCATGGATAATTTTCCATTCAAAATTCGAATCGAGTAATAATTTTTTGTAAAAAGTTATTCTATACGGTGGTATAAATTCGGTTACAAATAAAACTCTTTTTTTTCTCATCTTTTGACCTAAGTCTTTGTAATTAGTATTGGGTGCGTTCATAAAATTCAGCCGATTTAGAAATACTTAATCTTCTTTCATTTTGAAAAGTTTGTAGTTATTAAGCATGGTTTCCAGAAAAATGCTTACCTGTATTATCAATAGGTAATCAAATGGTAATCGATATCTGATGCGAGAAAAAGCGAGCGCGCTAACAAAAGCACTGCCAATATAAAGCAATATCATAAATATTTCGAGCTTTGTAAGATGTTTTTGGTGAATAAGCAGTATGCGAAATACGGCTAAAAGCAAGAATGAACCATAAGTTACAAGCATTAGAAAATCTTTTGCCAAACTTGATTCTGATGCGGTCAGTAGTTCATTACGAAAATTGAAATAATTAACAACTTTTAGAAAATAGAGGGAAATATAATGGATCGGGTCTGCTTGAATGAATACCAGCGCTTGTTGGGTATAAAACTCATCCCGTTCAAATTCATCCAGCCCCAGACTGTTGGCTTCTTCAATAATATGTTGGATACCAATTGATGCGGCTGGACCATTGTTTGGAGTGGTCTGAGGGGAATTGCCAAGCAGAAAATTGGTTCCAAAGTTGGATGAAACCAGCTCGAAGCGATGAAATACCAAGTAATTTCGAATTGTCCAAGGTGCAATAGTGATGAAAACCATGATCAAAAGTAGCACAGCTTGTTTAATGATATTTCGACGGAAGATCAATGAAAACAAAACCATAAAAAATGGAACAAAGAGAAACGTGGGTATTGTCAGGATGGCAATACCCATTGAAATACCGGCCAAAACAGCGTCTTTAATTGCCAGTGGTTCTTTCCAGTAAAACATAATTGCTAGAATAAAGAATGTTGCCCCGAAGGTTTGTGGGTAAAGTGTGCCTGCTGTATAAAATAAAACAGGATAGGCCAATGCCAGCAATACAACAATGATGGATGCCAGCTTATGCGAGTGATTTTTTAGTAAGAAATAAAGGCTAATTAAAGTGACAAAAAATGCTAGAAAATTCATCAAGCGAGCGGCAGTAATTCCAAGCCCTATGCTTACTAGCCCACTGAGGGCAAGGGGATAGGCAGGTGGATGGAACGCAGTTGGATTAATTCCATCGCGGCTGAAAATGCTCTGATTTGCGAGGTTTTGAGCATAATCGTTGAAGTACCAGCGCTCATCCGGATAAGGTAGTCTATCATCAAGGTAAAGAGAATAACCAATTGCGGCAACCCAAAAACAAAGAGCGAAAATAAGCAGTATATTTTTCTGTTTTTTTTTAAGCCATTCAAGCAAGATCAAAAATGTTGCCATTACTTTTCTCCGTTTTTGAATATTACATTTATATATGGCGATAACCAAAATACAGGCCACAGCCAGCCGGCATGTCTTTTGGTAAAAATGGCCCATTCTCGAGGAGGTAAACCATGCGGAGAAAGTGTCCGTTTTAATCGATGTTGCCATGAAGATGTTTTGTTAGGTTGGTTACGCTGACAGTAGCCATAATAGTTAGGAGCTAATATGACATTTAGCCCTACGTTGCGTGCTCGCAGACCGTAGTCGTAATCGCCGATCCCATGTGTAAAAACCGAGTCAAGATTACCAACTTTTTGGGTGATAAATTTAGGAATCAAAACACAATTACCGTTCATTGTATCTACAGATATGGGTTCTTCGGTTGGGGCTACTTGATAAAATCTAGTTGCGTACCAGAAACTTGCGCGCTTTACACCACCATAGGTTAATTCCTTCGTTTGCTGGTCTTGGGTTGATGCGACGATGATAGCTTGGTGGCTGAACTGAGATGATGTGCTTAGAAGCCGGGCCAATGCATCAGAAAAAAGAAAGGTGTCATCATTCAGCCATAAGTAGAAGTCAAAATCTTTTTGCAGAGCAAGGTCGAACGCCAATCTCATACCACCGCACCAGAACAGCTTCCCGGTACCTGTGATTATTTCAACTTGAGGAAAATTTCTTTGAATGGCATCTGGTGTTCCGTCACTGCAGCCATCATCTACTAATATAACCTGTGTGCGAAGATCTTCCGGCAGGTTTTGTTGGATAAAAAAACTTTCTAGGCAAGCCAAGGTTTTGGCTTTGCGATTATGAACGGTGAGTAGAACAGCTAGATTGCGCATAATCAGGAATAATTTTTGTTGTTTGCAGTCAGGATGGCTAACCCAAGCAACAGCCCTTGTTCGTAGTTGGGGTTGTATGTCATGAAAAACAACAAGTGAGAAATTATGATAAGGGTAAAGGCTAGATTCTGGGTATGCCTTATTCTTCTGATTAATGACCCAAAAGTATTCAGATAAATTGCTATCAAGAAGAATAAACCAACTCCACCGATATTCAAGAAAGTTTGCATATAAAAATTATGCGGTGTATATTCGATTGCATGTGATGAACCAAAAAGATAGCGCTCGTAGCCAGTGCCAAACGGTTGCCCGATAAAATAATCCCAACTGTTCATAAAGCGATCTGGAGAAAGTAAGGCCAGCCAACCTGCTATGCGCCATTCAAAGTTCCTAAGGTTTTGGGCCGAACCCGCTAATGATGTAATAAGAGGTGTGTCCCATAAAATGAGCATTGCACCGGTAGCGAAGATGCTGCTGACCAGGATTATAAGGAGTAATAATGGTCGCATACGACGCGAAAATAAGAAAATGGAAAACAGGGTAAACCCCAAAATGACCCAGACTGTACGATGTTGTAGCAAGATAACTATTGGAATAATAGTGTATGGCATAAATTTTTGCCAGGGCATGTATTTTGAACGATTTTCGAAAACCCAGGCAAAAATAGCAGCTTGCAATAAAAAGAAAGTTGGTTGGGCAAAGATAACGCGCATCATCAATCCGCCAGGAGCGACCCAGTCAGTATTTTGGTATGCGCCGATTGCTACCATGAGCCAGCGAAAAATGATTAGTCCAACTAAAACCCACGCAGTCCAGCCATACCACTTAAAGAAGAGTTTTAGAACATTCGGAGTTGCTTGTAAAGGAAGAACAGAGAATACCGTTGCATAAAAGTGAAAATACGATCTAAAATAACTTACTGCTAGTTCGGTGCCGAACAAGCTCATGCCACGCACTAAAGATATGCCAAGAAGGACGCCCAGCATAAGAAGTAATAGTGTCGTACGGTTAAATTTAGTTTTTTTTAGAAGAATACTTATCAGGTTGTAAACTACGGTTAATATAGAAAACGCATCCAAGATGCTGATGCTAAAACTTCCTGCTTGCAGATTGGGCAAATTGTTGTCAGTTAGAATATCTGCCGCAAATAACAAAAAGAATAAGCCAACAGGCAAAATGGGCAATTTCAAGAACGCTAGGAGTGACAATAGGCTAAGCCCTATAAGGGCAATCAGCGCAAAGCCGAGTATGAGTATATCATTCATAATGATTTGATAACTTTACACGGGTTTCCGGCTGCAATAACATTTTCAGGAATATTATGCGAGACAATGCTACCCGCGCCGATAACAGCATTTTTCCCAATCCTGACGCCTTTGAGAACGATGGTTCCTGTGCCAATAAATACATTTTCCTCAATAATTGTAGGCATAAATAAGTCGTCTTTTGGGGTTCCTGCATATCTTCGATCTTTCTGCGAAAAATCGTGAAAATCGGTATCTGCAATTGTTACATTCGCGCCTAACATCGTGCGTGTGCCAATTGCAACGTGCTGGCCGGCGCAAATTGAACCGCCGCTAATGCCAACATCATCCCCAATTTCGATAATCGCTTTTTTTGTTAGTGTTCTTAAAACAACAGGATGGTTAACACCCAGCGCTGTAGCAATACTGGATGAGCATAAAACCACACGGTTTCCTATGGAAATTTTTGATCCCGGAAATTTTGAAATAATTGGGATTCCTGCGAGGGACAGATCTTTGCCAAACTCAACACCTAACAACTTTAGAGCTGGGTATTCTACTAAAGATGAGAGAAGAAAAAATAAGCGCAGATGGGCACGTTCAAGAATGTGCATTGACAACCCCTTTTTTTTGAATGACGTATCCATCTGAGATACCGAAGCGGTAAGTCATTTCGGCATTCTTTAGGCAGAAAGGATAAGCTTGTAAATATTTTCATATTGCTGGGTGACTTTATCAAGTTTGTAGCAATTTTTTGCTTTTTCAAATCCTAACTTGGCAAGATTATTCCGCAATGATCTATCTTGTACTAATTGTGCCATTGCATTGGCGAGATCGTGCGGATTTTTTATATCTACGAGGATCCCGCTTTGGCCTATTGTTTCAGGTACGGCACCGCTTTCCCTACCGCCGATGACTGGAATCCCCATGGCCATGGCTTCGGCGATGGCCATGGAAAAAGATTCTTCGATGGCAGGGTGTACCAAAGCGTCAACATGTTCTGCCATTTCCTCAAGCAATTGTTGATAGGGGGTTTGTCCGCGAAAGACAATATTTTCTGCTATTCCCATTTTTTTTGCCCAGATATGGGCGGCTTCATTTTCTCCATGTCCCGCCCCAAACATCCAAAGTATACACTCGGGGTATTGTTTTCGTAATAGCGAAAAAGCCAATATCAGTGTTTTTCCGTTTTTTCGGCCAACCCAGCCTGTTAAGTTCGATGCGAAAACAGTATTTTTTTGTTGTGAATGTGCCTTGTTGGGTTTGGCCAGGTTGAATATAAAGTCAGGCACTCCATTTGGGATTACAAAAATTGGCGCTTTGAAACGGAACACTTGCCGAAAATGATTTTCAATATATCTGGAAACCGCAGTCATTATTTGCGCTTTTTGACAAACTTGCCTGGCCATTAATAATCGCGCAAATCTGTAAGGGTCAGGGTAGATTTTTAGAATGTTTAGAGGGGCATCGTGAGCGGTGATCAGAGTTGGCAAACCACTTTTTAGCCCTGCAAGGGCAAATTCATATGTCCAATTGGCATGGAGTATATCAACTGGATCTTTTTGTATAGCTTTGAGCAGATCTTCCTGTTCCTGCTTAAAAAAATCGTGCGCACGGTGGTGGGCGCGATAACGCCCAATATGAATGGTAAGTTGCTTCCCTGTAAAAGTTAGGGGGGTGCTGATACCAGGAGCCAAAGTAAAAATGGAAATTTGGTGATCTCTCATAAGCAAGGATTCGACCCACGCAGCCATTGGTGCGAACAAATAACCTGCGGGCATTTGTTCGCCATACTCAACATATGTTGATAATAATCTCAATGAGACTGGTCCTGCTATCCCAATTTTCATTGAAGTTTTTCTTTCTTGTAATTTTGTATAAGCTTCATTAGCTGTGGGTACTCGGGAAAAAACTGGTTACGTCCAATCCAAATAAACACCGATAAAACTAAAACAACGGGCAAGCATCTTGCTGTTAGTTCAATTAGGGGAATGGAATTAAAGGCTATAACTCTCTCTGCAAAAAACCAAAGAACTACTGTTGCTGTGCCTAGTCCGAGACCGAAGAAAACAGGATAGATTAATTGCTTTATGGAAATTCCAGTAACCTTTATTGTCATAATACTCATTATGGCTAATCGAAATAAATAAATTGAAAGAATGCTCCAAGCTGTAAATATGAGCGAAATATTTGCCGATACTGTCAAGACAATAACCGCAAATATTGCGGTTATCCATTGCGCCCACATTTCATAATGAGGTTTTCCTAATCCATTTAATACAGGGCCCTCCAATCCTACTAATGCTAAAAATGGCATAGACACGGCCAAAGGTATAAGGACATCGGCCGCAGGTAACCATTCTGGCCCGTAAATGATATAAATAATATTTTTAGCCTCTAGGGCAATTAGCCAGTACACGGGAAAAAAGAAAATAGCAAATACTTTCATGACACCTAAAAAAAGATGTGATGTTTCTTCACTTTTTCCGATTCGAGATATGGCTGAAAACATAGTTGCCTGTGCGCTGGAAAGGATAATGCCAACCGGAGTCCAGTTGAGAAAGTAAGCTCGACTATATAACCCGAGATTTTGGGCGCCAAATCTTTTGCCAATAACCGCCTGGTCTATATATTGAATGAGCCAGTTTGCGATATTAGCGAAAAGAATCCGCAAACCAAAAACAGTAATTTGTGAAGAACCTTTCAGGCTTAGAGACAGGTTATGGCGCGACCAAAGGTACACCAGCGTTGCGTTAAGACCACTTTGTATCACTTGCGCAGCGACCAAACTCCACACGCCGAATCCTGTTAGCGCTAGCGGAATACCAAAGACAAGATAGCCGACAAAAAAAGAAGAAATTTGCGCAATTTGCAGGCGTTTAAAGTTGAGATTCCTGCGCAACAAAGCAGATGGTACTTGGGCAAATGCTTGTAATATCAGCATAAACGCCATGACCTGAATAACTGGAACTGCATTTTGGCTGTTAAACTGATCGGCCAGCCATGGGGCAATAAAAATAATAATCAAAAATAGGCTGATGCCAAACAACATCTGTAACGTAAAAACAAAAGCAATATCTTCGCTGGTAATTTCTTCCTTTTGGATAATGGAAGAACCTAACCCTGATTCGATAATTAAATTACCGATCCCAATAATTAGCAAGGCTACCGCGACAATTCCAAAAGGTTCCGGGCCGAGCACCCGCGCAAGTATGATATTAATTGCAAAGCCAGCCGCCGAACGCATGAAATTCCCAGTTACATTCCAGGAAAAGCCTTCGAATGCTGTCGAGATTGTGTTCGTGTTTTTTGAATGCAACATCACGACTGCTTTTTGTGCAAAATTGCAAAGTGACCGAAATCGGAACTGGGTACATCAATTTGATAATTAACATTCGCTTGAAGAAATTCATCTACGGCTTTTTTTACGCCAGTTGAAAAAAAATCATAATCATCAATCATAATGATTGCGCCTTTCACTGTACGCGTGTGCAGAAACTCCAAAGCGGTTTTTATGGGAGCATAAAGATCGAAATCCACGTATGCAAAGGCAACTTTTTCGGGCAAATTCTGTTCGTGTGCGATAACATCCTCGATAAAGCCCTCATGAAGGCTGTAGCGCTTTTGGGGGAATTCAACAGCGTCGAGACGCGAAAGCACCCAATTCTTTTGGTAGGACATTTTGCCTTTGTAGGCATTCATCGATCCAAGCGAAAATATATCATCCTTAAGTTCATCTTCTGTTGTAGGATCCGAAAGCCCAGCAAAAGAATCGAAAAGATGAAATATTTTTTCACTTTCACGTATTTCGTTTGCGATCAATGCAGAAGTTTCGCCTTGGGCAACCCCAAATTCGCAAATATCCCCTTCGACGTCTTTTGTTTGAAATAGAGATTTTATTATGAAATAGGCCTCTGAAGGTGGTGTGCCTCGTAATCGAGCTAGTAATACGGTGCGGGAAGGATTCGCGCTGAAAAAAAATTGTTGATTTTCTTGGAATAATTTTTCATAAGCGCTAATGACGTTGGTAAAGTTAGCAAATGTGTGTGTTGACGCTGGTACTCCTGATGCAAATTTTACAATTTCGTACCCTAAGGCTTTTAGAATAGCTTTGATTATTTTCATCATTGTTTGATTTCTCCTACTCCAAAGTGAATCGGGTTATATTTTACCCACCTACTCAAAGCGCGCCACGCCAACAAATACTGCTAGTTGCTGGCGGATACACTATATTCATCGAATCTGATCTTGTTTTGTGGTTGGTTTTTCAGGGGCCAAGATGGTATCCGGGATGCTACTAGTTGTCAAACGCGCTCGATTTTACCACGCATCAAGAATCTGGTTGGGTATTGGCGATGAACCGCAGTTAAAGAGAAGTTCAGCGTATGGCGGCTGATGCTGCCTGTTCCGTGCTGAAAGGTAACAATCGCAACAAAAAGAGTTGGCCAGGCTTTCCAGGTGGCTCACCAGCTTTTTCCACAGATTGTTTCAAGTGTATAATCTGGCAACAATACGTTCTGAAAGAAGGCTGTGCGCATTGAATAGAGGCAAGCTCGTTGTTATCGTTCTGTTGGCGATCGTATTAATTGCCGTGGGGGCCTGGCTGGGTCGGCGTGTTTTGGCGATCCATTACCAGGTGCGGGGCGGGCAAGAGTTGGATGAAGTGATCAGAACTTTCAACGAATGGGGCGATGTGCCGATTGCCTGCACGTTAATTGCGCCTGTCGATTCGGACTTCCGCGCCCGGCTAGGCGCGGCCGTTTCCTATTTGGAAATTTCCTTAAGCCATGACCCCAAACTGGCCCAGGCCTACTTGTTGCTGGGGCGGGCCTATTGTTTAATGGGAGAGTATCAGAAGGCGATCGCGGCTTACCGGGCCTTTACCGGCCTGCGGCCGCGGAATCCGCTCGGGCATTTGGAGTTGGCGTTTGCTTATCAAAAGAGTATGGCCGAGCCGTCTGGTTCGGAGCTTTCTGCTGATGAGCTGCGCGCACTGATCTTAACTGAGCTTTCTGCGGCTGGGGTGGACCCTACTCAACTGATACCGGAAGCGGGCAATGCGTTATTTTGCCAAAAAAACCGGACGGCATCTGGTCTGTTTGAGATGGCTATCAGCCTGGGTGTCGCGATGTCTAGTTCGGATGAACTGCTATGGGACATGTTGACTATTGTGAACGATCAACGCTTACCCCAGCGCGATGGATTAACCAGCTTGCCCGTTTATACTCTTGCAGACTTTTCTCGAATTGAAGCGGAAGATATGATTTGGCTTGGTGATGGAGAAATATTTGGTAAGCCAATGAGCAATTTCTCTTCGAGCAATGGCATTTTTTGGTGGAATGGGGCATCAGTTTTTGTTGTTAAAGTTGTGCGGCCCGGCGAATTTCTTCTTATTTTGACGGCGCAAAATACGCCGCCTGCCCCTGTCAATTTGCAGATTGAACATAACTTCGCGCCTATTCTTAATTTTGAGCTAATCCGCCAGGATATGAGCTGGCAGGAATTTGAAACCGATCTGTATTTGGATATTGGATTGCACCTGATTTCTGTTAGGTTTACTAACTATTCTTACATTAACGGAATAGGCCGAAGCGCTGTTGTAGATTGGCTCAAGCTGGAGCGAAAATGACAGAACCCTGGCTGCGGCGTTTCTGGCATGCCCATCCATTTTTGGGGCTGATCCTGGCCCTGGGGCTGCTGCATGGCCTGTTGTATGTTTTTATCATCCCCCCCTGGCAGCATTATGACGAACCGGGGCGTTTTGAATACGCCTGGCTCCTGGCCAATCGCCCGGGTTTGCCGCAAGAAAACGATCACGACCCGGCCATGCGCCGCGAAATGGCCGCCTCGATGATCGAGCGCAATTTTTTCAGGGGCATGGGCTTTCAATCCAACCTGATTGCGCAAAGTGAGCCGGTTTGGATCGGGCTTTCCCAGGTAACCGACCCCCCGCTTTATTATGGCCTGGTTGCCCTGCCTTTGCGCCTGGCGCGGACCAGCGATATCGCCTTCCAGCTTTACCTGGGACGCCTGGTGTCGCTCCTGTTTTACCTGGCCAGCCTGGCCGCGGCCTACGGTCTCACCGCCGACCTGACTGCGCCCGGCCATCCCCTGCGCTGGATGGTGCCGGGTAGCCTGGCCCTCCTGCCGGGCTATACCGACCTGATGACCGCCGTCAACAACGATGTGGCTGCGATCATGTTCTTTTCCTTTTTCCTGTGGGGCGGGGTTCGCCTGATCCGGCACGGGTTTTCTGTCTGGCGCCTCTTGTGGCTGGCCAGCGCCGCCTTGTTATGCTACTGGACCAAAAATACTGTTTTCCTGGCCCTGCCCTTGCTGCTCTTGGCCTTGCTGCTGGCTTTGTTTCAAAAGCGCTGGCGCTGGGTACCCTGGCTGGCGCTGGCAGCGCTGCTCCCTTTTGTTTTGTTCTCTGTTTTTTCGTGGGGCGATGCTTTGTTTTGGGTGCGCGGCCCGGAAGCAGCTCAGAAAAACCCGACTCGTGTTTCATCTGCTGATGCTCCCCTTGGTGAGTATGCTTTAAGCCTGGATATCGCTCCGAACGAAGCACCGGCTGCGGTTGTTCAACTACTGCCAGCCGATCAGGCCCAGGCCTTGCGGGGCAAAACCGTGACTTTGGGCGCCTGGGTTTGGGCTTCCCGGCCGATTGTTGCGAATCCGTTCTCCCTGGATGGCGCGCAAAAGGATGCTTCTTTTCAACCCATCCAAATCGGAACAGCGCCCGTTTTTCATGCCTTTTCCGCGACGATAACCGAAAATGCGAAATTTGTGCGGGTGAACTTGTCAGCGGATGCCCAGGGTGGCACAGAAGCCATAACCGTATTTTATGATGGTCTGGTTCTGGCAGAAGGCGCGTATTCGCAAGATCAAGCACCTCAGTTTGACGATTTTTCGGCAGGGCAAGGAACCTGGGGCGGAAAATCGTTCGAGAACCTGTTACGGAATGCCTCCGGGGAGAGCGGCGGGCCGGGGCTTCAGCCTTGGGTTGAAAAAACCATACCAGAAAGCATCCTTCGTTCAAGTCCTGCTCCTTCGTGGGCCTTAAATTCAATCCTCGATTGGCAATGGTCGGGCAGGTATTATCAAGAGGCTGCCGGGTATCTTTTGAGTACTTTTTGGGCAAAGTTTGGCTGGGGCCACATCCCCATTTTGCCGTTTACAGATCAGTTTTATTTTTTTCTGGGTATTCTTACGCTGGCTGGCCTGGGCGGGATGATCGCCGGGCTTGTGCGCCGGGGGCTTGCCCAACCCTGGGCTCTGTTTTTGTTCCTGGCTTTGGCCGCGACCGGGATCTGGGGCCAAACCTTTTTGCGGGGGATCCAGGCCCTCGCAGTCGGTGAAATCTATATTCCTCCCGCGCGCTATGCCTATCCGGCTATTATTCCCAGCCTGCTGGTGCTGAATGCCGGTTGGCTGGAGATAGCCTGTTTCTTGCAGCGTTGGGCGCATCTCAGTCCTCGCGCCAAATATTGGGCATATGGCCTCTTTTTCCTGGTTTTGGATGTGGCATCCCTTTCAACGGTTATTCACTATTACTACATTCGATAGCTTTTTCACGCTGGCGGGTTAACCTTTGATCTATTCTTTACGCGAATCCTCTAATGGTAAAATCGGTGTAAATTTTTTCTTTTAACAGGTTCGTGAATAAATGGAGAATAAAAAAATGAGATCGCGATTAATAGTTATAATAACTGCAATACTCCTTGGGGTTCTCTTTTTGTCCCCAGTTTCGGGGAAATTGGATCATGTTTACGCATCTTCCACAGCAGCGCCAGAGCCCGTTACTCAAACTATCTTTGGGACAGCAATGCTGCATATCACAGTTGGGGACGGATTAAATCAGGCAGAAGCCGCAAATGCTTCCTGGACGCGTGGTCGAAGCGTGCTTTGGTCTATTGTGGAACCTAGCGAAGGCGTACGTGATTGGGATGCCCTTTCCAGCCTGGAAAGCGAATTGCAGGATGCCTCCAGCCGGGGTATCCAGGTCATCCTGGTTGTACACAGCACGCCGGAGTGGGCGCGCAAAATTGCCGGGTCTGGCCCAACCTGCGGCCCGATCCACGCCAATAAACTGGCTGCCTTTGGCAGCTTCATGAACGAGATGGTCGCGCGCTACAGCGTGCCCCCTTACAACGTAAAGTACTGGGAATTATGGAACGAACCGGATGTTGACCCTTCTTTGGTGTCGACTAATAGCGGATTTGGCTGTTGGGGCGATCAGGCCGATCCCTATTATGGTGGTCGTTATTATGCTGAGATGTTGAAGACAGTCTATCCGCAGATCAAGGCAGCCGATCCGCAAGCGCAGGTGCTCATGGGAGGGCTGTTGATGGATTGCGATCCGCGGCCCGGGGCAGGCTGCGCCGCGATCGGGCACAGCGCATTACCGGGTAAATTTCTGGAAGGGATCCTGCTTAATAACGGCGGGTCTTACTTTGACGGTATCAGTTTCCATGCTTATGATATCTATCAAAACCAATTGGGGCAGTATGCGAACCCTGGCTGGCAAAGCGCCTGGAATACAACCGGCCCGTCTTTGATTGCAAAGGCCCAATTTATTCAGAGTATGTTGAGTCAGTATGGCGTTTCGGGCAAGTACCTGATGAATACCGAAACGGCACTTCTGTGTACGGAGTGCAGTAGTGATGCGGTCTTTGAAGCCAGCAAAGCCTACTATGTAGCCCAGAGCTATTCGGCAGCTATTGCGCAGGGGTTGCGGGCGAATATTTGGTACAGTATGTTGGGTTGGCGCAACTCGGGCTTGCTTAACGCTGATCTCAGCCCGCGCCCGGCTTACACGGCTTTTCAGTTTTCCCGCAACACATTGCAGAATGCAATCGGGGTTCGGGATATTACCGAATATGCGGGCTTAAAAGGATACGAAGTTCAGCAGGCAGATCGCCGCATCTGGGTGCTGTGGTCGTTGGATGGAAATACACATTCAGTTGATCTGCCTGTTGCGCCTGTTTTTGCCTGGGATGCGCTTGGCACTCCAGTTGCTCCCGATGCTTCAGTGGATGTGAGTTTAAATCCGCTCTATCTGGAGTGGAACATGTTGTTTAGCGATGTTCCGGTTGGTCACTGGGCCACGAGTTGGATTGAGCGCCTGTATCAGGCCGGCGTTACCGGCGGTTGCGCTGCCAGCCCGACCCTGCGCTACTGCCCGGAGAATACGGTCACCCGCGCGCAAATGGCGATTTTTTTACTCAAAGGCATGCATGGTTCAAGCTTCAGTCCGCCTGAGGTAGGCGCCGATACTGGCTTTGGCGATGTTCCGGCAAGCCATTGGGCGGCAGCCTGGATCAAGCAGTTGGCGGTCGAAGGCATCACCAGCGGTTGCGGCAGTGGCAATTATTGCCCGGAAAATTCCGTGACGCGGGCCCAGATGGCGGTTTTCTTGCTCAAAGCCAAGTATGGTGCGGGCTATGCAGCTCCAGAAGTTGGGGACAGTACCGGTTTTGACGATGTTCTCACCTCACACTGGGCTGCTGCCTGGGTCAAGCAGTTGGCGACGGAAGGTATCACTGGCGGTTGTGGTTCGGGGATTTATTGTCCGGAAAACCCTGTTACGCGCGCCCAGATGGCGGTCTTTTTGGTGAGAACGTTTGGGCTGCCATAAGAAACTTTATTCGAAAACAGTTTCAAATTAAATAATGAGAATCCTTCGGCTGGCTCATGGTCAGAACTGTGGGATGTTTATGAGATGGGAATAGATCGTGGATGAAGAATACAGGCAAGGTAATTTTTGCGGCGATATATGTGGCTGGAACCACCCTGATCGTAAATTATTTTTTCTCCGGCTGGATCTACGACGACACTTTTATCACCTATCGCTATGCCGCAAACCTTCAGAACGGCCTGGGATTTGTATACAATCTTGATGAACGCGTACTGAGTACCACGACACCTCTGTTTACCATTCTGCTGGCCTTGTTCGCGAGCTTGTGGGCGGAAATTCCGCGCCTGGCCAACCTGATCGGCGCGCTCAGCCTGGCAGTGGGAGCAATTTTTCTGTGGGATTTGGCGCATACCTGGAAATCGCCTCTGGTAGGATGGAGCGGACTGTTGCTCTATCCTACTTTTTCTCTGCTCGTCAGCACGCTGGGTTCTGAGATTCCGCTTTACCTTACCTTTTGCCTGGGAGGCTTTGCTTTCTATGCCCGTCAACGATTTTCGTTGACAGCTGTTTGTGTTGCGCTGGCCGTTCTGACCCGGCCCGACGGCATCCTTGTAGCTTTTGTTTTGGCGACCCATGCCTTTTTGTGGGCGCGTCGTCCCATTCCCTGGCTGGCAGTAGCTTTATTTTTAGGGATTATTACTCCCTGGTTTGTTTTCGCCTGGGCTTACTTTGGCTCCCCATTGCCGGTTACGCTGGCAGCCAAGCAGCATCAGGGGGCCATGTTGATCAGTCAGCGCTTTGTGCCGGGCTTTTTGAGCATTTTGGGCTGGTACACCGCATGGCCTTACTTGTTGGAGGCCGGCTTTTCCGCTGCGGGGATGGTTTTTCTGTTTCGGCATGCCCGGCGCTGGACAGTGTTCATGGCCTGGACTTTGCTTTATTTTCTGGCGTATTCGATTTTGGGTGTGAGTGGTTATTTTTGGTATTATGCTCCTCTGGTGCCTGGGTTTATTACTTTGCTCGGCTTGGGGATATCCGCTTTAAGCAGGCGTTGGCCTTCTGCCCGCCTTGACGATGCCCGCTCATTGAATCGGATCAGCTTTTATATTCCATCGTTGATTGTATTGCTTGTGTTTTTCGCAGCCCAGGCAGTTCATCTTCGGCAATTGCGGCAGAATCCATATCATCGTCTGTTTATAGATAATCGGATGGTCATGTATGGCGACGTTGGTGATTGGTTGCGAAACCACACCCCACAGAATGCCAGCGTGGGGATGCTCGAAGTAGGCATAGTCGGCTACCATGCCCAGCGGAAAATGATTGATTTTGCAGGTCTTATACAACCGCCGGTCAGCGAGCAACTCAACGAAAATGCAACTTACGAAGATTCCGCTTTGTGGGCGATTGGGCATTACCACCCTGACTACCTGGTGCTTTTCGATACCCAATTTCCAGAACTTGAACAGGAATATGTAGCCCGACAATGCAGGCCAATTCAACGTTTTCCGGGAAAATCTTACGCATATCCGTTTGACATGACCGTATATAACTGTAAGTAAAGAGTAAAATTCGCAAATTGAAAATGGCATAGAATTGTTCATGCCATACCCGTACTGGTTCTGGAGATAATTTGAAATACATGGACAAAACCCTTAAACAACTGTTTTTGGAGCACAAAGGCAAGGTGTCTGATAAATGGTCCTTGTACCTCGATGAGTGGGATAGGTTATTTGCACCATACCGAGATCAGGGGATTAGGCTCCTTGAAGTTGGAATTCAAAATGGTGGCTCATTGGATGTCTGGGGTGTTTACTTTGCAAAAGCCGAGAAAATAATCGGTTGTGATATAGATCAAAAATGTGAACGTCTTCGATACGATGATGATCGTATATCAGTCATTATTGGGGATGCAAATACAGATGACTGCCAGAGCGAGATAATGCGAGAATCGCCGGCATTTGACATCATTATTGATGATGGCTCGCATAAATCGAGCGATATCGTGCGCTCGTTTGCCCGATATTTCCCGTATGTGAATGAGGGGGGTGTATACATAGTGGAAGATATACACGCCAGTTATTGGGAAAAATTTGAAGGCAGTCTTCATAACCCTCTCTCGGCAATGGCTTTTTTTAAAAGATTGGCAGATGTGGTCAATTACGAACACTGGAGAAACAATAAATCAAGGGCAAGTTTGTTTACCAGTTTTTCAGAGAAACTTGGCATTAAGTTTGATGATCTTGATTTAACCAGAATACACTCAGTGGAATTCGTAAATTCACTTTGCATCATCAAGAAGGCCTCCCCCGAGAAAAACTTGCTTGGCAGGCGAATTATCGTCGGGAAAGAAGAGCATGTTACAAGCGGGTCAGAAAAACTTATTGGAACGGTAATCCAAGATCTGCCGGTGGCCATTAAAGATGATGCCAACCTCGATATATTTGAATTGATGCAACAGGCCAGCTCCTTTTCTCGGATAATCTCTGATCAGGAGCAAGTCATTCACAATCTCGCCGCTACTGTGTCAGAGAAGGATAAGGCCGGCCAAGTACTGGCTGACCGGCTACTGGAGAAGGATCAGGCTAACCAGGCGCTTGCTGACCAATTGCTGGAGAAGGATCAGACCATTCAGGCGCTTACTCTCCAACTGTCTGATAAGGCAGAAATAATTAGCCAAAACGATAATATTCGAAACCAACGTGAGCAAGAACTGGGCACGCTTAAGGTGAGGCTGAATGAGCGCGAACAGGTTTTGCAGGCGCTGAATGCAAAGTTGTGGGAGATTTATGGCAGCCGAGCGTGGCGCATTGTTCGGGTATTATGGACGATCCGTTTAAGGCTGGTACCCCATGGAAGCGGGAGGGCGGCTTTTATCAGCAGGCTGAAGCAATATTTATACAGAATGTTGCCAGGGAATCGTTCTGTGGAAGCAAATAGACCGACTGAGATTAAGTTTAGTCAACCCCGGTCAGATGCGCAAACCCCGGTGGTCACTGCGATTACCCGAGACGATATCGATCCAACCAGGCTGATCTCGGTTTCGCCCATAACCGATCGGGCAAACTCTCCGATTCCTGCCCATCAAGATTCGGTTGATATTATTGTGTGCGTCCATGATGCTTTGGATGATGTGGTTCGCTGCCTCGATTCAATTGTTGCCCACACATCGCCGCCCTATCACCTGATCATTGTTAATGATGGGAGCCAGCTCGAAACAAGTGAATATTTGGATGGCTTTGCCAGGTTGCACAGCGCAACGACTCTGATCGCCAATTCTGATGCCCGCGGCTATACACGCGCTGCCAATCAGGGGCTTCAGCATTCAAGAGCTGAATATATCTTGCTGCTAAATAGTGACACGATCGTCTCAGGCGAATGGTTGGATCGGATGTGTGCCTGCATGGACGCCGATCCCAAGACCGGCATCGTTGGTCCGCTTTCAAATACCGCTTCCTGGCAGTCCATTCCCGAGATTTTCGAAAATGGGGATTGGGCTGCTAACCCTTTGCCTGACAGTTTATCGGTTGAGAGCATGGCCAATATGCTGGCCAAAAATTCGGCGCGGCTCTACCCCGAGGTGCAACTTCTCAATGGTTTCTGCTTGTTGCTCAAGCGCCAATTATTGGAAGATATCGGCATGTTTGATGAAGATTTATTTGGTGATGGCTACGGTGAAGAAGATGATTACGTTTTTCGCGCCAGAGCCAAAGGTTGGAAATTAGCCCTGGCCGATGATGTTTATATTTACCATGCCCAATCAAAAAGTTATTCACACGAACGACGCAAGCAGCTTACTGCCAGAGCTGGAAAAGCTTTGTCTGCAAAGTATGGACAAGAAATTATTAATACCAGCTGTGCATTTAACTTAAACTCATCTGTGTTGGAAGGGATCCGTTCTCGCAGTAAGGTGATGATCGAGCGCGAGAATTTGATCAGCCTGGGCAAGAAGGAGTTTGGTGGAAAACGAATACTGTTTGGTCTTCCGGTAGCTTTGGCAGGCGGTGGAGCAAATGTGGTATTCAGTGAAGCTGCGGAAATGATTGAGATGGGTGTTGATGTTCGTATTTTTAATCTAGATTGTAACCGTAACTCTTTTCATGATAGTTATCCTGATTTGGCCATCCCGGTTACATTTGGCAACGAGGCTGATTTTGCTTCGTTGGCCAGGTTGTATGATGCTGCAATTGCAACGGTCTATTTTTCCGTTGAATGGCTGCAACCTCTGCTAAGTTTAAAAGAACACCCCGTACTTGGGTATTATGTTCAAGGCTTTGAACCCTTGATATTTCCGCCAGACACGGCTGAATATAACCGGGCTCTGGCCTCTTACGCGCTGATTCCGAGCATTATTCCGTTCACGAAAACATTCTGGACCCATGAGCAAGTGCTAAGCAATACCGGTGTGGCCTGTACTCCAGTTGGGGTAAGCGTGGATGTTGATTTATTTCGTCCACGCTCCCGGGACGAAAGTATCGATCGGCCAGTGGTTATCTCTGCCATGATACGTCCTGAGACCCTTTATCGAGAGCCGATATTAACGATGCAGGTTCTCAAGAAAATTAGCCAGGTGTATGGCTCTCGCGTCGAGATTAAGATATTTGGCACTACGCTCGACAATCCTGATTTCGGCAAGATGCCGCTCGATTTTCCTTGGAAGCTGGCGGGTCTTCTAAATCCGTCACAGGTCGCGGCGTTTTTTAATGAGACAGATATTTTTGTTGACTTTTCTTCACACCAGGCCATGGGGCTTACTGCGCTTGAGGCAATGGCCTGCGGAAATGCCGTGGTAGTGCCTGAAATCGGTGGGGCCATTGATTATGCCCGTAACGGAGAAAATTGTTTGATTGTGAACACTTTGTCATTCGATGCCTGTTTGGCCGCAGTCCAATCATTAATTGACAACAGAGCGTTGTTTTCAAAAATACAAAAAAATGCCATCCGCGATGTGTGCGCATTCTATCCCACGCGCCCCGCTTACAACATCCTGAAGACACTCTTCCCAGGCGCGTGACCCTTCTTGCGAATAAAAATCAATAACAGCATTTACTATTTGGAAAAGACAGAGCCTTCATGACCATTCCACGTTTGCATATCCTGTTTGAGCATGGCTCTGACTTGATACCCTTTGGCAGTGCTCAAGTTCGGTTATTGCGCCCTTTTTGTCATCCTCTTTTGCAAAGCGCTTTTAATGCAACTTTCGGCCTTGAGTATTTCGGAGCCCGGGTGGATGCCGTTGTAGTAGATCGCCTCTGGCAGCCTGGGATCAATCTTTTAAAGGCGAAAAGCTTGGTAAATGATATTCGCCGCGCAGGGGCAAAGTTTATTTATGCGCTGGATGATAATTATTTTGATCTCGATATTTCCACGCTGGATTGGAAGCCATCTGACGAGATGTTCCAGGTGGTTGAATATTTTATTACCACTGCTGATGCAGTATTGGTGACCACGGATAACCTGAAAGAGCGGCTTTCTGCTTATAACTCGATGATTTTTGTTGTAAAGAATGCTCTTGATGAACGGTTGCTCCCGCCTCCGGTTGAGCATCATAAGCCGGCAGGTGATCCCATTATTATGGGCTATATGGGTACATTTACGCATGACGGCGATTTGAAAATAATTCTTCCGGCTGTTCAGGCGATCATCAAGGAATATTCTGGGAAAGTTGAGTTTCAGATATTGGGTGTTACACACAAGGCTGATTCGCGCCAGATATTAGCCTCTTTGCCCGCCACTATTATTCCGCTCAATCCAGCTATTGTGCCGTATGATAAATTTATTCCGTGGTTTCATGCCAATATTCACTGGGATATCGGCCTGTGCCCATTGAATGATACGCCTTTCACTCGCAGCAAGTCGGATATCAAGCACCTGGATTATGGCGCTGCCGGAATTGCAGGCATTTATAGCCGCGTGCCTGCTTATGAAGATACCGTTCATCATTTGCAGACGGGTTATTTGGCTGGCAATACGGCAGAAGAGTGGGTTGATGGATTTAGAGTCTTGATCGCGGATAGCGTTTTGAGAAACAGCATTGCCCATAACGCACGCAGCTATGTTCTTGCCGAGCGCACCATTCAATCTCGTTACAGAGACTGGGTAAATGTAATTGAATCAATTTTGTAAACAGCGTGTGATTGGGATCTGCACTTCTCTGTTTTCGAAAAAAGAATTTGTTACAGGGACAGGTATAATTGCTTTCTATGCCCAATATTCTGGTCTTATGCCATGCCAACCAATTCCGTTCACCGTTGAGCGAGTATGCCTTGCGTGTCAGGCTTGATGCTGCTGAGTGGCAGGTTGCTTCAGCGGGGGTTTGGGCTGAGAACGGGCTGCCGGCCGTGCGCGGCCTTCCTGAGTGGAGTGGCCTGCCGGATATGGCTCGTCACCGTTCACGAGCGCTAGATTTTAGCATGCTCGAAGCCGCCGACTTGATTTTGGTGATGGAGCGCGGCCAACGCGAAGCCCTGCAGGTCGAATTTCCTCAGACCACCGGGCGGATCTATCTGCTGAGCGAAATGTCTGCGCCTGTGGCCTATGATATTCCCGACCCGGCTTTGGGCGGCGAAAACCCTAAAAAACTGATCCAGGAGATTCTGGGTTTGGTTGAAAAAGGCCTGCCGCGTATTGTGGCCCTGGCTGAAGCGAATGCTCGCACACCCCGTTAACTTTACATCCAATTTTTTCATCAGAACTGGGCAGGCCAAATCATGGAAAGCAAAACTCAAAAAATTATCCATCTCTTCGAACAAATCTCTGCGGTTCCGCGTGGGACAGGCCGCGAGGCGGCCCTTTCAGCCTGGCTGCAATCCTGGGCCGCGGCGCGCGCATATGCGTGGAAAACCGATCCGGCAGGAAACCTGCTGATACGGGTCCCGGCCAGCTCGGGGAGCGAAGCCGCTCCGGTACTTATCCTGCAAGGCCATATGGACATGGTTTGCGAGAAAACGCCCGAATCGCGCCATGATTTTCTGGCGGACCCAATCCGCCCGGTGCTGGATGGCGAATGGCTGCGGGCGGAAGGCACCACCCTTGGGGCAGACAATGGTATTGCGATTGCTCTGGCGATGGCCCTGGCGGAGGATGGCGTCAAGCATCCTCCGCTCGAATTGCTTTTCACGGTCGAGGAGGAGGTTGGGATTGGTGGGGCCAATCGTCTTGAGCCGGGCTTTGCGGAAGGCAAAATTTTGATCAACCTCGATTCGGAGGATGAGGGATCTTTTATTGTTGGTTGCGCGGGCGGACAGACCACTCATGTCCGCATGGATCTGTGGTTCGAGCCACTGCCAGACTGGCAGGCTTATCATTTGCGGGTTTCCGGCTTACAGGGTGGGCATTCGGGTGTCGATATCCATAAACATCGCGCTAATGCCAACAGCCTGTTGGCGCGCACTCTTGAGAGCATTCGCACCCGCGTGCCGATGCGTGTTGCGGGCTTGAAGGGCGGGTCAGCTCACAATGCCATCCCGCGCGAAGCCAATGCTTGTATTGCCTTTGATTCTGGGGATTTTGGTGTGGTTGAGCAGGTTTTGCGCGAATTCGAGCACAAGCTGTCTCTTGAGTATGCCGGGGCTGAAGACGGGATCTCGCTGACCTTGGGTAAATGCGAAGCGGAGCGAGCTGTCAACGAGGTCGATACTGAAAAATTGGTGCAATTGCTGCTGGCGCTTCCGCACGGAGTGGCGCATATGTCGGCCAATGTGGCAGGTTTTGTCGAGACTTCGAATAATTTTGCCAGCCTCGAGATCCGTGGCGATGAGCTTTTTTTGCTGACCAGTCAGCGCAGTACGGTCATGTCGCGCCTGGAAGAGTTGACCGGGCGGATTGGGGCGATCGCCCTGCTGGCCGGGGCGCAGGTCCGTCACAGCGACGGTTACCCGGCCTGGCAGCCCGATATGACTTCTCCTTTGCTGGAGCGCAGCCGCAATATTTACCAATCCCTGTTTGAAGTTGCGCCGCGGGTTGAGATGATTCATGCCGGGTTGGAATGCGGCATTATTGGCGCGATTTTTGGCGACATGGACATGATCTCGCTTGGCGCAACCATTCAGAACCCGCACTCACCGCAAGAACGCCTGCACATTCCTTCGGTTGGGCGCGTCTGGCGATTCCTGACTGCGCTGGTTGAGTCTTACTGCTAAGAGATTTATTCGCGACGTTTGAGTTTTCTGCGATCTACAGTAGCTTATCCGCTTTGCGCCTCTCATAAAAATAAAAAAGGCCCGGACGATTTCGTCCGGGCCTTTTGCGGTAAGCGCTTGCGCCTATATCATTTATTCTATTGTGCGCCTTCGATGGCTTCTTTGGCTTTTTTGGTTTGTTTGCCGCGCTCTTCAGTATTCAAGATGCGTTTGCGGATGCGGTACGAAGCGGGGGTGATCTCGAGCAACTCGTCGTCGGACAGGTACTCGATGGCTTCGTCCAGAGACATCTGACGCGGAGGTGTCAGGCGAATTTCCATATCACCGCGCGAGGAACGCATGTTGGTCAGGTGCTTCTTGCGGCAGACGTTGATCGCTATGTCGCCGGGGCGGGTGTTTTCGCCGATGACCATGCCTTCGTAGACGGCCACACCGGGATTGATGAACAAAATGCCGCGTTCTTCGGCGCTTTTCAGGGCATACGAAGTGGTGTCGCCCGCTTCCATGGCCAGCAACGAACCGTTCGAGCGCGATGCAATCGGGCCTGCCAGTTCGTCATAGCTGTGGAAAAGAGTATTCATGATACCCATGCCACGGGTGGCGGTCAGGAATTGGTAGCGGAAACCGAGCAACCCGCGGGTTGGAGCGATATAAACCAGGCGGACGTGACCATCGCTGGTGTCGTGCATTTCCATCATCTTGCCGCGTCGCGCGCCAAGCATTTCTACAACAAAACCGACGGTCTCGGAGCTGGTCTCGATGTGCACTTCTTCGAATGGCTCAAGCAGTTCACCATCTTCGGCTTTATGGAAGATAACCTCAGGGCGCGAGACCTGGAATTCATAGCCTTCGCGGCGCATGGTCTCGATCAGGATGCCCAGGTGCAGCTCACCGCGTCCGGAAACCAGAAAGTTTTCAGCGCTTTCGGTTTCTTCGACGCGCAGGGCAACGTTGGTGCGCAATTCTTCAAAAAGGCGCTCGCGCAAACGGCGGGATGTACCCCACTTGCCTTCGCGGCCGGTAAAGGGTGAGGTGTTTACCCCAAACGTCATCCGCACGGTCGGTTCTTCAACTTTGATCGGAGGCAGGGCAACCGGGTTGAGCGGGTCGGCCAGGGTTTCACCGATACCGATCCCCTCCAGGCCAGCCAGGGAGATGATGTCTCCGGCAGAAACCTCGTTCACCTCGACCTTGTTCAAGCCCTGAAAGGTGTACAGATAGCGGGCAGTTTCGGGCAGGGTTGTGCCGTCCACTTTTAGCCGGGCCAATTTTTGTCCGGCCCGAATTGTTCCGGCAAAAACACGTCCAACGGCAGTTACGCCGCGGTAATCATCGTAACCCAGAGTGGTGATCAGCATTTGGAGCGGAGCTTCAACATCCACTTTGGGGCCGGGGATGTGGTTAAGGATAACGTCAAAAAGTGGTTTCAAATCGGGACCAAGCTCAGGGGTCAGCCCGGCGCGTCCGGCGGTCGCCTGGGCATACACCACGGGGAAATCTGCCTGGTCTTCGCTTGCGCCCAGTTCGATGAACAGATCAAAGGTATCGTTGAGTACACGGGCCGGTTCGGCATCCTTGCGATCGACTTTGTTGACCACGACGATGGCCTTGTGACCGCGCTCGAGGGCTTTTTTGAGCACGAAACGGGTCTGTGGCATGGGGCCTTCAGCGGCATCCACCAGTAAGAGTACGCCGTCAACCATGTTCATGATGCGCTCGACCTCGCCGCCAAAATCGGCATGGCCGGGAGTATCGACGATGTTGATTTTGATAATTTCGCCTGTAACCAGGTCGGGCAGGGTGATCGCGGTATTTTTCGCCAGGATGGTGATGCCTCGCTCACGTTCGAGATCGTTTGAATCCATGACGCGTTCGGCAACCTGCTGGTTGTCACGGAAAGTGTGCGACTGGCGCAGGAGATAATCGACCAGGGTGGTTTTTCCGTGGTCAACGTGGGCGATAATGGCAATATTGCGTAGGTCTTTTCGTTCGGTAATCATACTTGCTTTCTGCCCATCCTTCGAGATGGGACTAACAATTGGGTGAAGTACACACAAAAACCCCGACCTGGGGAAGGCCGAGGCTTACTTTATGGGTTCGGCTTGCAAAGTTTATTTTACCAGATTTTATCCACTTTATGTATCTTTTTGTCCGAGTGAACATCAAAGAATCTATAAGCAAGGATACGAGAGAACAAACTGAATTATGTGTTTTGTTCCCTGGTTTCGTAACGAGCTTTCTGTTCTTGTTCAACGGTTCACCCAGTAAAGGAGAAATGATCATGAAACTCGAAACCAATTTAGGGCAAACTGACCGAATCATTCGCGTTGCTGTGGCGGTTGTCTTTGCCGCACTTAACCTTTTGGGCGTGGTTGGCGGCACTCTCGGTATCGTTCTGTGGGTTTTGGCGGTAGTTTTTGCCGTGACCAGTGTCGTCAGTTTTTGTCCGCTTTACTTCCCGTTTAAGTTTTCAACCAAGGGTAAATAGCTTCGGCTTAATCCAAAAGGCGCGCCACTTGGCGCGCCTTTGTTTTAGATTAAGAAGACCCCGCTCATGCCGTGTGGTGCGAAGTTCTGAACCTGCAAAAGCAGGTCGAGGTCCTACCGGGGAACTCAGCCTTGGCTCAAGCCTATCGCATCGTCACCCAGAGATTGAACCCCAGTTGGTAAGTGTTGGCCCAGAACCATTAGTACACCATCACGAACACAGCAGGGTATGCCTATTTTATACCACAAAAACACATCGGATGGGAAGAGGCTTTGCCGCGCCTGAAAACTGATAAAATCAACCCATGTCTGAAATACTCACAAGTCTTTCCAATCCGCTTGTCAAGCAGGCCCGCAGTCTGCGTCAGAAGAAATTCCGTGATGAGAGCGGTTTGTTTTTGGTAGAGGGCTTGGCGCACGTTGGCAGCGCGGTTGAAGCCGGCTGGCAAATGGATGCAGTTCTATATGCGCCTGAGCGCCTGCGCAGCGATTTTGGTCTGGGTCTGCTGCAAAAACTCGAGCGGGCGCGTGTGCGCTGCCAACCGGTTTCGGCGGCGGTTTTTGAATCCTTTGCCGAAAAAGAAAACCCGCAGGGGATCGCGGCGTTGGTGCGCCAGCGCCAGTTGGGTTTGGCGGAGTTGCTGCCCGCAATGCAGCGCTCGCCGCAACCGCTTTTTGCCGCGCTGGTGACCCCTCAGGACCCCGGTAATGTCGGTGCCATCCTGCGCACGCTGGATGCCGTTGATGGGGCGGGACTGTTCCTGCTGGACGGCGGCGTGGATCCCTTTCATCCGTCCTGTGTGCGTGCCAGTATGGGGGCTTTGTTCAATGTCCCATTTGTGCAGGCCGACTTCTCAGATTTTGCGGCATGGGCGGCGGCAAACGGCTTGCGCCTGGTCGCGACCTCGGCCCGTGCCGAGTTGGATTACCGTCAGTGCAAGCTGGATGAACGTCCGACGGTGGTTGTGCTTGGTTCTGAGCAAAAAGGCCTGACTGCTGAGCACCTGGCGTTTTGCGCCGAACGGGTTTCCCTGCCGATGCGCGGGCAGGTCAGCTCGCTTAATCTGGCGGTGGCCGCGGGAGTTTTGCTGTATGCACTGGCTGACCCTCCAGCCGTAAGTGGCGCCCTGAAGTAGCAAAATCCCCGCGGGTGCGGGGATTTTTATCAGTTTGGATCAATTTTTCGTAACGAAAGCCAGGCTGAGGGGAGCAGGTTAGAACTCGTCTTCTTCGTCATCAGCCCAAAGATCTTCTTCGTCGGTTTCTTCCTCTTCCCACTCTTCCAGTTCTTCTTCTTCCTCTTCCCATTCTGCTTCAGCCGCGGGGCCGTCTACAGGAGAATAGGTTGCGCAGCCGGTATCGGGGTCAATTTCGACCGCTGCAGCAGAGCAGTAACCTTCGTCCAGGAAAATACAATCAGTGTAATGACAGCGAATACGGGGCATCTTTCCTCCTAGTTTTCACCGCGCACAAAACGGATGAATGTGAATACAAAACAGAGTGTAATTGCTACGGCTGAAGCCACGCAGAAGGGGCAAATGGCTTTAATGACGTAAATTTCAAGGTAGGTCAGGTAGATGCTGTAGACAAACCCTGAGAATGACATACCCATGGCGATCATGTTGCCATATTCGAGAAAGATTTTGATCCGTTTTTCGAGAACCAGCATGAGCAGGATGCCCAGATAGCCAAGCAAGCCAATGACCCCGAGCGGAATGCCGTATATTTCTGAATACTGGCTGGCGTTGACCGTGGCGCAGTCACCGCTGCCCATGCACATGGCGTTATTGTCGGTCAATTTATAAATGGTCATGTAGATCGAAATTGCTATGCCCGCGATGGAAGCAATCATCGCGCCCCAGTAAAGTTTTTTGTCCATGATCTTCTCCGTTGCGCCGGGCTAGTGCCAGGCGCGTGACATTTTACCCTATTGGGTCTATTCAGTAAAGCGTTTTTGTGTGCAGTTTGGCGGGAATGTCGGATTTTTACCCAGCCCTGGAGCGTTGGGCTTCAAGAACGTTGCTGAGATTTTCGATGCGGTTGAGCACTCGCGAAAGCTGCGAGATATCTCGCACTTCCACGATCAGGCGGATGTTGGCAATATCGGCTTTGAGTGAGTCGTGGTTGACGCGCACGTTGACGTCGGTGATGTTGACGCCCTCGTTGTTGAGCAGGTTTGAGATGTCGCCCATCAGTCCCTGGCGATCAAAAGCAGTGATGCGGATCGGTACCGGGTAGGTTTTGCTGGCATCGCCCCAGGAAACCCTCACCAGACGCTCTTTTTCGTTGGTCGATGCGCGCAGAATGTTGGGGCAGTCCTCGCGGTGGATGGTTGCGCCACGTCCGCGGGTGATGTAGCCCACGATCGGGTCGCCCGCGGTGGGGTTGCAGCACTTTGCCATTTGGGTCAGCAGCCCGCGCAGGCCGCGCACGGCGACCGCATCGCTCGAACTGGTCTCGCTTTTGGGCGCGGAGGTTTCGATGACGTCATCGGGCGTTTTTTGATCTGAGATCAGGGTCACGATTCGGCTGAGAGACAGGTCTCCGCAGCCGAGGGCCACGAACATATCATCGGGGTTGCGATATTCCAGTTGATGCGACAGGTTTTCGAGGTTGACCTCATCAAGACCCAGGCGGTGAAATTCGCGTTCGAGCATCTGGCGGCCCTGGGTCAGGTTATGGTCGCGGGCCTGTTTCTTGAGCCAGACGCGGATTTTCGCCCTGGCGCGCTGGGTTTTTACCAGGCCGATGCTCGGGTTGAGCCAGTCGCGGCTGGGGCCGCCCTGTTTGGTGGTCAGGATCACCACCCGGTCACCGGTTTTTAGCACATAGTTGAGCGGTTCCAGCTTGCCGTTAATTTTTGCACCCCGGCAGCGATGACCGACATCCGTGTGGACATGGTAGGCAAAATCGATTGGGGTCGAACCCTTGGGTAGATCTATAATGTCGCCCTTGGGGGTGAAAACATAAACATGCTCGTCGAAAACATCGTTCTTCATCGTTTCAACGAATTCGTCGGCGTTCATGTCTTCGTTTTTGATATCAAGCTGGTTGCGCAGGGCTGACAGGAATTCTTCATACTGCTGGTCGCGCTGCCTTGTGCCTTCTTTGTAGCGCCAGTGGGCAGCGATACCGCGCTCGGCATGCTGGTGCATTTCATGCGTGCGGATTTGGACTTCGAGAGGTTTGTTGTCTTCATACATGACCGCTGTATGAAGCGATTGGTACATATTTTCTTTGGGCGCGGCGATGTAATCATCAAATTCGTTGGGAATCGGCCGCCACTGGCTGTGAATGATGCCCAGGGTGGCATAACAGGCAGCTTTGTCCTCAACCAACAGGCGCACCCCGCGCACGTCCATGATCTGGTCGAAACTTCTTTCCTTGCTCTTCATCTTCTTGTAGATGGAGTAGATGTGTTTCGGCCTGCCGCTCACATCGGCCTTGATGCCCGAATCGAGCAGGGTTTCTTCGAGCCGCTTTTTGATTTTCTCCATTTGCTGGGTGCGGACGGCGCGGCGTTCGTTCAGCCCGGCCGCGATTTCTTTGTATTTCTCAGGTTCAAGATAATATAGCGAAAGATCTTCCAACTCCCATTTCATTTCGCCGATACCGATGCGATTGGCGATCGGGGCATAGATCTCGATGGTTTCGCGGGCGATCCGGCGCTGTTTCTCGGGTCTGGTGTAAGAAAGGGTGCGCATGTTGTGCAGGCGGTCGGCCAGCTTGATGATGATGACGCGCACATCCTTGTTCATGGCAACCATGGTCTTGCGCAGGGTCTCGTGGGATAACATTTTTTTGCGTTTCGAGAGTTGCTCCATGGTCAGGTTGGTTTCATCGTCGCTGTCATCTTCTTCGAAGAAATCGTCATCCTGATCGTTGCGCGAGACACGCGGCAGAGCTTTCAGCTTGGTAACACCATCCACCAAGCTGGCAGTGCTGCTGCCGAATTTTTCGCGGATCTCTTGCAGAGAGATGTGGCTGTCTTCGACAACATCGTGCAGCAACCCGGCGGAAACCGCATCGGCCGACATGAACAGGTCAGAGAGAATCCCGGCAACCGCCACACAATGGTTGATGTAAGGCTCGCCCGAAGCGCGTTTCTGGTTGGCGTGGGCGAGAGCGGCCAGTTCGTAGGCGCGTTTGACCGTTTCACGGTCTTCGTCCGTGTAATATTTTGGCAGGGAGGCCAAAAGTTGTTCGATGCCGATCGCTTCCTGTTTCATAGTCTTCCTATTGTAGTCATTTGCCTTGAAAAGTCAAAGCAGCCAACGGATTTGTAATGTCGTTGGCTGTTCGTGGTTGGAGAAGCTATTTTACTTGACTACATCTGAAGGCAGGTGCATCAGATCGATGGCCGGATCATCGCAAAAGAGCATGGCGCGCTCGATGGCGTTGCGCAGTTCGCGCACGTTCCCCGGCCAGTCGTAGGCTCGCAGCGCCTCAACGGCGCGTGGCGTGATATCGCTGATGTTTAGCCCCATGCGGGCGTTGTTCTGGCGCACAAATAACCCGGCCAGTTCGAGAATATCCCCTTTGCGCTCGCGCAAGGGCGGGATGTGCAGATCAACCACTTTGAGCCGGTAATACAGATCCTCGCGGAAGAGTCCCTCACTCAGCATGCGCGCCAGCGGACGATTGGAGGCTGCCAGCACCTGCACATCCACTTTGATCATGGTGGTACCGCCGACCCGTCGGAAGGCGCGTTCTTCCAGTACCCGCAGCAGCTTGGCCTGGATATCGAGCGGCATCGAAGCGATTTCATCCAGGAATAGGATGCCGCCATCGGCTACTTCCAGTAAACCGGGTTTGCGTTTTTCCGCCCCAGTGAAGGCGCCGGCCTCGTATCCGAACAATTCCGATTCGAGCATGGTCGGCTGGATGGCGGCGCAGTTGATCGCGATGAACGGTTTGTCGGCGCGCGGCCCGTTGTCTTGGATGAAGTGCGCCAGCACCTCCTTGCCGCTGCCTGTTTCGCCGGTGATCAAAACCGATACGGTTGCCCCGGCGGCCCTGCGAGCCTGCTCGAGCAGTGATTTTATCTCCGGGCTGGATCCGACCACAAAATCTTGCCCGCGCCGTTGGGCTTTGCGCAGGTGAACAAGTTCGCGCCGCATGGCGACGATCTCTACCGCGCGTTTGATCGATTCTTCGAGCCGTGCCAGTTGGATGGGCTTCTGTAGAAAATCGTGCGCGCCATTTTTCATCGCCTCAACTGCCATATCAATATCGCCGTAAGCGGTGATCAGCACGATCGGCGGGCGCACAGCCAGGCGGGCGGTTTCCTCGAGCAGGCTGGGGCCATAGCCATCAGGCAATTGCACATCCAGCAGGATGACATCTGCAACCCCGCGCGCGATCTGCTCGCGGGCCTCGGCCAGGCTGGCAGCGCCGATCACCTCGTAGCCTTTCGGTCCAAGAAATTGGGTAATGATCATGCGGGCGTTTTCTTCATCATCGACAACCAAAATTGTTGCACTCATGTTTTACTCCTCGTTTGCAACACCCGGAATTAGCACGGTGAAGATTGTGCCGCCAGGGAAACTGTTAACTTCGATCTTGCCTTTGTGGGCCAGCACGATGCGCTGGCTGATGGCCAGCCCCAGGCCTGTTCCCTGCGGGCTGGTGGTGTAGAACGGCTCAAAAATTTTATCGCGGACATCCGGCGGAATACCCGGCCCGTTGTCAGAAACCGAGACGCTGACCCACGGATGGCCGCCTGTTCCTGCGACTCGCTCGACCCGGACGGCCAGCACGCCGCCTTGCTGGTCTTTCATGGCGTTGATCGCATTGCTCAACAGGTTGGTAAAAACCTGATCCAGCCCGCGGCCATCTGCCAGGGCCCGGATGGCGGGCTCTTCGCGCTTAAAGATCAGCTCGATGTTCAGTCTGGCCATGCGCGGACGCCATCTTTCTAGCAGTTGTCCGAGTAACCGCACCAGATCGGTGGGCACCATTTTGTATTCCATTGGCTTGGCGAAGGAGAGTACTGATTCCATCAGGTTGGCCAGGCGATTGCAGTCGCCTTGCAAACGTGAAACCAACTCGCGATTTGTGTCGTTTTCGGGCAGATTCATTTCCATGAGTTGCAGGCCGGTCGAAATGTTGTTGACCGGATTGCGCACCTCGTGGGCGAAAATGGCGGTGATCTCTCCGAGCAGGGCGCGCTGTTCCAATTGCTGGGTGCGAGCGCGGATTTGTTCGCTCTCGCTCATGTCGCGCACCAGCAAGACGATATTGGTCAGTTCGCTGTTTGTCCGCACCGGAAAAACCTGCAAATGTGCTGGGAAAACCTGCCCCGAGCGCCGGTGCAGTTTGCCGTTGCCCAGGTTTGGCGATGTCATCCCATTCAAGGCCATGCGCAGGGCGGCCGGCAGGGTTTCCATCCCGATCAGGATGTTCTCAATGCGTGTGCCGTGAACTTCCTGGGTGGCGTACCCGAGCATCATTTCTGCCGCCGGGTTCATATCCAGCACTCGCATGGCCGGGTTGAGCAGTATGATCCCATCCAAAATGTTTTCTGAGATCGCATCGCGGATCGAGAGCGCCCTGACCGCCTCGAAAGAGGCCCGGCGCTGATTGTTGCGCGTGGCATAATAATTCAGAGCAACAGCGATATGCGCGGCCAGTGTTTCGAGCATATCCACCAGCAGGCGGCTTTCCATGATTGGCAAGTTAATAGCGACCAGCAGACCTTGTCGCGCGCCTTCCAACTGGATCGGGGCAGAGACCAGCGACTCCAGGGCAAGGTTGCGCGCCGCCTGTTGGATCTGGGTTACGGCCCGCTGGCCGTTTATCCAGATCGAGGGGGTATAGATCAGGTTGGGCTCGTTAATTTCCAGGCTTTCAGGCAACTCACTGACAATCTGTCCGCGGTAAACCACTTTGGTTAGTTGCCGACTCTTTGATTCTGCGCGATAAAGGCAGATACCCTGTGTCTCAAGCAAATCCTGTCCAATTTCGAGCGCCAGATGCAGCGCATCGTCCAGGTCGGGTTGTTGGGTCAGTTCAGTCAGCCGCTCACTGATTTTGACCAGTTCATTGGCGCGTTGGGTTTGTTTTTCGCGCCAGCGTTTGACATCCAGCGGGATCAGGCGAATTACAATCCAGCGGCCGGGTTTGTCGAGCCAGGTGGCACTGGCCCACATCCGCATTTTTCGCTTGTTGGGCAGCACCACCAGCGTTTCTTGCCCTTCGCCGGAAGACCAGCCTGCGCCAAAATCGGGCAAAATTTCTGCGATCAGCAAAGGGGCAGGGTCAAGCGGGAAAAGACCTGTCAATTGAAAAAAGCCTTTGTTGGCAAAAGCGATCTGTCCGCCGAGACGATCGAGTACGATGGTCGCATCGTTGATATCGTTTAGCAGGGTCGCCAGTTCACTTGTGCCGGGCAAAACCCCTCGCCAGACGGGCTGGGCGCTCAGTGGGTGGGTGGAGAGCGGACCGGTACTCATAAGTTTTTCTTTCTTCGTTCTCGTGAACGTTCTTGAGAGTTGGGGATGCCTTCCATCAGGCGATATTTAGTGACAGCCCGGCGTGAGAGCGTAAACCCTTGTTTGGAGAGCGCTTTTGTGAGTTCTTCGTCGCTCATCGGGCTATTTTCATGTTGGATCAGGTTTTTTAGCGCGCTGCGGGCGCTTAAATTGCGCTCGAAAAAGCGCGCCAGCGGGATGATGTGCCCGTCTGGTAATTGTACTTGTTTCGCGGCGACAGCCCGCGAGATGGTTGATTCGTGGAAGCCCAGATCGGCGGCCAGTTTGGCGCGAGTCAGCGGCAGCATGTTGCTTGCCCCATGCACGATAAATGGGCGCTGCAAGCCCGCCAGGCGGGCCATGAGCATCTCCAGGGCGGTCTGGCGCTGGCGCAGGCTTTTGATCAGCAGACGCGCGCGGCCAATCGCTTCATCGAATGCGCCGGTTTCATCTTCGGCGCGGGCCTGCTTGAAGAGCGGGTTCAGTCTCAGCTGCCCGGCATATGGCAGTGCCAGTTCAATGACCAGGGCCGCGCCAGCGGCATCCAGCCAGCGTAGAACCACGTCTGGGGTGCGGTAGACAGGCTGCGGGCTGCCCGTTCCGCTCTGCGCACCCCACCAGGCGCGGGCCGGGTAGGGGTTCAGGTTGGCGCCGATAAAATGGGAGGCTGTCTCGATCTCTTCCAGCGAAAAACCGCTTCTTTTTGCAATCTCGCCCAAGTTATGATGCGCCAGCAGCTCGAAATGCTCCAGGCAGACCTGGGCTGCGCAGGGCAGGGTTTGGGTTTCGCCCAGGATATGGAGTTGGGCGGAAAGGGCTTCACGCGCCGAGGTCGAGGCGCATCCCAGCGGTTCGCCGCGCTGGATAAGTTGGCGAACGCGCTCGACCCGTTGCATGGGCATGTGGAAATAGGCCGCCACTTCGCTCGGGGGGATGCCCAACAGGCCGTCTTCGTCGAGCGCTGTCAGCAAGTGTGCTGCGATCGGGCGATCTTCGAGCGCCAGCTCTGCGGCGATCTGCCCGAGCAGGTGCGCGGCCAGGCTGATGGTTTCGGCTGCTTCGGGGGCTTGCTGGGAATCGTAAGTTTCGCTGCGGCGGCCGGGGACGGATTCGTGAAAATCGGCAACGGGGGCGCTGAAGACGATTACCTGGGCTTCGGAGCGTGCCGCGCAAACCGGGCAGATGCCGGGTTTTGCGCTTTTCCTGCCGCAGGCCGGGCAGCGCGGGGCGTTGGTCAACTCCAGGGCCGGGTTTTCTGAAAGCTCGCGTTCGATTGACTGGCGCAGTTCATCACTCGTCAGGTGCAGCAGATTCATAGTCTGCATCAGACTGGCGGCAGTTTGCGGGCGCTGGGTGGTCAGGGGTCGTTGAATTTGTTGTAGCATCGTGTAACCAATCTTTAATGATTGTAGCGATTTATATTAAAGATTGCAAGTTTTGTGCCAAGTTTGAGTAAAAAAATAAGTCGGGCAAAAGTTGCCCGACTTATGATCTTTAATAATTGCCGTAATTGACCGCTTCGCTCATCAGCGGGGGCACGGCGAGCTGGGTGTGTTTTTCTGCGCCGAGCTTTTGCCAGTAGGCTTCGCGGTTTTCAACGCCGAAAACCCATTCATCCAGATATTGTTGGGTCAAGGCTGGGTCGGCTGAGATCTTGTCCCATTCGAGATAGAACTCGTTGTCGCGGTCGTAATAGCCCTGGGCATAACTGGGGTGGGCTGCATAAGGCACATGGCAAACCGCGCTGACGATGAATCCCGGGATCATGGTGCGGTTGGGGTCAGAGCGGATGACGCTTTCATCGACGATCTCTTCGGCGGTCAGGATAACTTTCTTCGCGGCGAAGGCGACTTCCTTCTGCTCGCCGACGATGCCCCACAAATGTGCGTTGCCATTCGCGTCGGCGCGCTGAACGTGAACGATGGCTACGTCCGGGTTAAGGGCCGGGACGGTGATAACTTCCCCTCCGCTGTAGGGGTCGGTAACGCGCTTGATATTGGGGTTGGCGGCTTCAAGAGATGTTGCGCCGGTCTGATTCATGGGCAGGAAGGGTAACCCGCTGGCCCCGGCTTGCAGGCGGGTGATCATGCCAAAGTGTGAGTATTCTTCCCATTCCAACTGACCTTTTTCGATGGCAGTCCGGACGATGCGCAGGGAGCCCACACCGGGGTTGCCCATATACGAGAAGATCACCTTTTTGGCGCATCCGGCGGCAACCATCTGATCGTAGATCAGGTCGGGTGTGGCGCGAGCCAGGGTCAGGTTCTTCTTGCCCTGGCGGATGATCTCATGCCCGGCGGCAAACGGGATCAGGTGGGTGAATCCGGCAGCATACAGGGTGTCGCCATCTTGCACATAGGCGGCGATAGCTTCTTTCATGGAGAGAATTTTGCTCATTTGAGTTCCTTGAGTTTATTTTTTCTTTTTAGATGCTTCTGCGCGTTTGGCTTTGGCTTCGCGCTGTTTTTGAGCCAACTTGCGTAACCCTTCAAAGCGCGCGCCTGGTTTGGGCGGCGGCGCAGTGATGCGCTTGAAATACCAGCCCAGCACCAGGCTGATGACGCTGATAAAGAAAAATGTGAACTTGGTTTCGTTCCCCATATCTGAAACAATGAACAGCCACATCAGGCCGATCCCTATCAGCAGGAAAAAAGTGCCAATGCGGGAGATAAAATCTTTGCGATCGCCTTCTTCCATCTCTTGCCTCGCCAGTTGAAAGGATAATGCAATTCTAAACCAAAAAGCCCCTTCCCGGTTGCCGGGAAGGGGCCAAAGTGATGAAATTCCTATTTGATCCGTGTGCGGATCTGTTCGTGCATGTAGAGCGGGAGATAGTAATGGCCGCCAGCGTTCTTGCCGCTCGAGCCGGACCCTTTCCAGCCGCCGAAAGGTTGAAAGCCGGGCCAGGCGCCGGTAGTGGCTCCCTGTGGGCGGTTGGCGTAGGTTACACCGGCTTCGATCTTATCGTAGAACCAGTCGACTTCATTCTCCGCGCCGTAGAAACCAGCTGTCAGGCCGTAGTTGACATCGTTGGCGATGCCCATGGCCTGCTCGAGACTGTCCACTTTGCCGATGGTGGCGATTGGCAGGAACATCTCCTGTTTCCACAGGCGATGGCTGAAGGGCACATCGACCGCGAAGGTTGGCTCGCAGAAGTAGCCCTTATCGTACAGGCCGCCGCTGCGAACTTTGCCGCCCGTCAGGAAGGCGCCGGCTTGCGAGAGTTCTTCGTTGAATTCCTTAAATTCAGTGTAAACGGAAGCATTGATGACCGGACCGGTGGTGGCTGTTCGCTCGGTCGGATCGCCGATGACCAGTTTTTCGGTCAGTTCTTTCAGGCGGGCAAGCAGATCATTGTAGACTGGCCCTTCGACCAGTACGCGGCTGGCGGCGGAGCATTTTTGTCCCTGCAAGCCAAAGGCCGAGCGCACGATGCCGATCGCGGCTCGTTCCAGATCCGCGTTGCGCGAGACGATGACCGGGTTTTTGCCGCCCAGTTCAAGGATGGTGGGGCGCACATAGTTGCCGTTGGCGAAGTCGCGGTACATCTTCATGCCGACATCGAAGGAGCCGGTGAAGGTGACGCCGTCCACTTCGGGGCTGTCAACCAGGGCCTGGCCGAGGGTGCGGCCCGGGCCGGTGACGAAGTTGACCACGCCTTCGGGCAGACCGGCATCGCGGAAGCAATCTGCCAGCAGACGCACGATCCAGGGGGTGTCGGTGGCTGGTTTGAGCACAACCGTGTTGCCGGCGGCCAGGGCTGCGCCCATTGGGCCACCGCTCAGGGCAAAGGGGAAGTTGAAGGGGCTGATGACCAGCCAAACGCCGTAGGGCCGCAGCATCGAGATATTGGTCGAGTCGTAGCCGACCAGCGGATCTTTGCCCATGGGCACGATGAATCCGTCGTTCTTTTCCATTTGGTGACACGAATAGCTAATCAGGTCGGCGGTTTCCTGTACGTCGCCCAGGGCTTCCATTCGGTTTTTGCCGACTTCGAGGCTCATGGCTGCGCCCAGTTCGAAGATGCGTTCTTCGATCAGGGCGGCGGCTTTGCGCAGCAGTTCAACGCGCTTTTGCCAGGGCATGTGGCTCCAGGCGGGGAAGGCTGCGCGGGCGGCCTGCATGGCGGCCTGGGCGTGTTTTTGGTTGCCTTTTTGCATGACTGCCAGTGTCCAGTCGGTATTGACGGGGGAGTGGTCTTCGAATTTCTCGTCCGCAAATACATCTTTGCCGTCGATCAGCATGGCATATTCCGCGCCAAACCTGGCTTTGACCCTGTGCAACGCTGCATCGTATTGAGTATGCAGTTCTTCCGGTGGGTTGAACATGGTTGCATAGGTCAGTTTGAAATCGGTCATACAAAAACCTCCTGTGGTTTGGGAAATGTGTGTGTGAGATAAATTGGATAATTTTTATCTTATCCATCTGTAAGTATAGCCGAAGCGCGGCCGAGAGTCAAAAAAATGGATATGCGTACTATAACGGGTTATAATCTCTCAATTGTCCGATCAGGATCGGACAAAAAACATTCGGGATAATATAATTTCCATGAGCTTTGAGTGCATAAATGTTTCACAAACATACTCTTCCAAGACCGCCGTCGAAGCCTTGGAAGGAGTGACGTTTTCTGTTGCCCAGAATGAATTTGTTTGTATTGTTGGCCCCAGCGGTTGTGGAAAAACTACGTTGCTGAAGTTGATCGCGGGGCTGCTTCAGCCTTCGCATGGCCGCATTATTTTTCCTCTGGAAGCAGATGCTTCGCGCCCTAGAACTGCCATGGTTTTTCAGAGCCAGGGGCTTTTCCCGTGGATGTCAGTGCTGGAAAATGTTGCCTTCGGTCTGGAAATGCGCGGAATGCCGCAAAAAGAGCGGAATGCCCGCGCCAGCGACTTTGTAAATCGGGTCGGGTTGGGCGACTTCCTGCATGCCTATCCTCACCAGCTTTCAGGGGGCATGCGCCAGCGGGTGGCCATCTTGCGTGCTTTTTTGTCTGATCCGCAAATTCTTTTAATGGATGAACCGTTTGGTGCGCTAGATGCGCAAACGCGGATTTTGATGCAGCAGGAGCTGTTGAACACCTGGCGTGAAAACCCAAAAACTGTGGTTTATATTACCCATGACATCGAAGAAGCGATTTTGCTGGCAGATCGCATCCTTGTCATGAGCGGCCGGCCGGGGACCATCCGGGCTGATATGCCTGTGATGCTGCCACGCCCGCGCAGCCTGGATACCAGGGCAAACCCTGAATTTGAGCACCTTCATCGGCAGATTTGGGACTTAATCGAGGTGGAAGTTCGCCGCGGCCTCAGGTTGGTTGAATGAAAACAGACAAGAAAGCATCTCCGCGTTTTCAGGCCCAAATATCCTGGAGCAGCGTGATCGTTTTGCTGGCATTTACCGTGCTGTGGGAGATGCTGGCAAGATTGGGCGTTATCTCGAAGCTGTTTTTCCCGCCTCCGCTGGTCATCGTGCAGACCCTGTTCAAGATGATCCTGTCTGGCCGGCTGCTGGAGCATCTCACTGTTTCGTTAGGGCGCATCGGCCTGGGTATTTTTATCGGGATTATTTTTGGCGTTCCGCTCGGAATTATGATGGGCTGGCTTCCAAAATTGCGTGCCATATTCGACCCGTTAATCGCTTCGCTGCACCCCATTCCGAAAATTGCCATTTTCCCGATCATATTGATCATTTTTGGCATTGGTGAAACGGCCAATATCGTAGTTATTGCTGTTTCTGCATTTTTCCCCGCCGTGGTTAATAGCATGACGGGTGTAATGCATATTGATCCGGTTTATTTTGAAGTGGCAAAAAATTATGGGGCCAATCGATTAAAGACATTTACGAGAATACTTTTACCAGGCAGTCTGCCGATGGTACTGAGCGGAATCCGGCTTGCGGCGAATACCGGTCTCTTGATTGCGATTGCGGTCGAGCTGGTTTCTGCCAAACGGGGACTGGGAGTTTTGATCTGGTTTTCCTGGCAGACTTTGCGTGTCGAAGAATTGTACGCCACCCTGATTGTTGTTGCCTTGCTGGGTACCCTGTTCAACGTTGGCCTCAAATATCTAAGCATGTATCTGGCGCCCTGGGCGTACGATCAGAATGTCCAAGATTAGCTAATATTTTCCCCAGCAACCAATAGTTGTATTTGAAAGAGAGCCAACCTGACCTTTAGGCTGGCTTTCTTTGGTAAATTTCCATGTTTTGCTCGAGAATTTTCTCGATCGAAAATTTTTGGCGAACCTGATCCTGGCCGGCCAGCCCCATCTTTTGCATGGTTTGAGGGTTGTCAATCAGAAGCAAGACTGCGGCGGCAAGCGCTTTGGGGTTATTGGGTGGGATCAAAAGCCCATTTACGCCGGGCTGGACAATCTCGCGGCAGCCGGGCATGTCGGTGGCGATAATTGGGCGGGCATGGGCGCTGGCCTCAATCAGGGATCTCGGGATTCCTTCGCCGTATGAAGTTGGCAGGCACACAATGTGGGCTTGCTGATAAACCTGGGCCATATCGTCCACCCAGCCCCACCATTCCACGCTGCCGCTTTTTACCCAGCCGTCCAGCACTGCGCGATGAATTGCATCAAGATCTTCGGTTGAGATATCTCCAACCAGAACGAAGCGAATATCTTTCCGAACCTGTCGCACCTGTTGAGCCGCATCAACAAAAACTTTTATCCCCTTGCTCCATAGCATTCGGCCAGATAGCACAACCAAAAAAGGTGGTACTGCGCCGATATTTACCGTTTCCTTTGGAACGACAACCCCGGAGCCGGTCACCATGTGGGTATGTTCTTCTTGAACGATCTTGTTGGAGATGAAAAAGGAGCGATCATCGGGATTTTGAAAGATGACCCGTGTGTTTTTAAGGGCTGATCGATACAGAGAAATGATAAGTGGGCGCAAAACTCGGGTGGTCAGATTGTTGCTGGAAAATATATACCCCAGACCGGTGATGTTATTGATAACCTGCTTTATTCCAAGTAAGCGCGCCACCCAGGAACCATATAGAACGCATTTAATCGTAAAGTGACTGACGATATCTGGTTTTTCACTGCGGTAATGCCAATAGATTTGAGAAATTGTCCAAAGGTCGTAAAAAGGGTTAAGCCCGCGTGCCGCGATATCGATGTTGGCCCATTTCAAACCTCGCGCAACCAGGTGTGAAGTGAATTTGTCTTTTGGGGAAAGCGCAACGATACTATTTCCGCGCAGGCGCAGATGCTCGATCAACTCGAGTCGATAATTGTATAAATTCCAACTTGTATTTGCCAAGAATATGATTTTCATCTTCTCGCGATTTTTATTTGCTCTATGATCCCGCCATCCAGATATCAGGATACGCCTTTGTGGATGACTCTATTGTAAATGGACAGGTATTTTTCAGCAGTGCTTTGAAGACTAAAATTTTCCTGAATTCTTCTCCGGGCAGATAGTCCCAAGAAGGCGCGTTCCTGTTGATGCAGATTCAGCAGTATATTGCATCCTCTTGTTATTTCTGATGCCGAGTTGGGGATAACGCAAATTCCGGTTTTTTCAACGATCCTGGCTTGATCGCCAACATTTGTTACTACGCAGGGCACCTGGCACGCCATCGCTTCACAAACTGTCAGCGGTAGAGCTTCTTCAAGTGAGCTTGAAACAAAGATATCGAACCCTGGCAGTATTTTATCCAGGCCGTCTTGCGGCCCCAAAAGATGAATATGATCCCTGAGATTTGTTGGTGCAATCCAATGAGTCAACTTCTGGTTTTCTGCATCGATGCCAGATCCGCACATCACAAAATGCAATTCAGGGTGCAACTTTAGAAGTTCACTGGCTGCTTGAATGAATACTAAATGCCCTTTTGCCGGGTGAAAGCGGCCACAGTGGCCAATGATGGTTGCCGATTCTGGAATATGAAGATTTGTGCGCAATTCCTGGCGAATAATTTCATTTGGTTGAAAACGTATTGTATCAACTCCGTTTTGCGCCAGGGTCAGCTTAGCGGGCGAAAACCCCCGAGCAAGATGACTGTCATATGCGCTTTGTGAACAGCATATGATCTGGCTGGGAACAAAACCAGAGATTAATTTGTTAATTTGAACTACTGCCTGTGTGGCAGGTTTTAGTAAATGATTTTGCCCCGCCGTGTGGTGAATCCCCCACACTACCGGTACTCTGCTGAGCCGGGCAGCGAGCCCACCGGCTAAATCGGCGTGATACAACCAGGTTTGCACAATGTCTGGTTGAAAGCGCCGGATTAAACTCCGCAATTTAGCAAATCCAGTCAGCAATGACCGCCCCTGGTGCATGTTTAGTATCTCGACAGGGATGTTTTGTGATCCAAGCTGTTTTGCAAATGCGTTCTGAGATGTCATTGAGACGATAAGGTTGCTGACTCCACGATGCTGAAACTGAAGCGCCAGTTCTGTTAGCATCGTTTGCGCGCCGCCATGATCCAGACTGGTGATGACATGCAGTATCTTCATCTTGTGCAGATCTCAGAAAAAAGTGCCAGGTAGCTTTTTGTGGCATTATCGATGGAAAACCGGGTGGCAGCTTCACTTAACCCGGGGATTTTGGGTGAATTAAGCGTTTCAGAAATGGCATTGGACAGGGCGTCTGCCTGCCCGACTGGCACCAATCGGCCCCAGCGCCCAGCCTCCAAAATTTCATTGGGACCGCTCGGGCAATCGGTGGAAACCAGTGGACATCCGCAAGCCATCGCCTCGACCAGGACGCTGGGGAAACCTTCCCAGGCTGAAGCGAGCACAAATACAGCTGCCCGCGACATAAAAGCATAAGGGTTGGCTGCATAGCCAGGCATTTGAACGAACTCAGCCAGTTTCAATTTTGTTACCTGTTCTTCGATCCACCGCCGCTGACCGCCGTCTCCGAGAATTAATAATCGGGCCGGAGTTTTTTTATGCAGCAGGTCAAATGCCTTTAACAAGGTGATGAAATCTTTTTGAGGTTCCAGGCGGCCTACTGCCAGGATCACCGGCGGCTGACCCGGTTCAAACCAGGAGTGGTTTGCCGATTCCTGAGCAGAATCGAGTAAACCCTTGTGAACCAGAGGATTGTAGATGATGTTGATGCGCGATGTTGGGATTTTTGTCCAGTTTGATAAGCTTGTTGCTACACCTTGTGAAACCGCTACAATTCGATCGGCAAATGGGTACAGGTAGGGAGTTAATCGAGTTGATAGACGATCTTTCAGCGATTGAGCGTTTTTATACACCGATTGAATATCATTGTGCTCACTGATTACCAAAGGTGTTTTTGTTCCGGCCAACCAGCGGGCGAGAATGGCCGTCAGGTTGACATGATATTGAGCCGACATCAAACAATTGGGACGCTCTTTTCGAAGATAACGGATCAACATTGGAATCCTGCCCAACATCCCGTTGCCCCCCAGTTCGATGATCCGAACTTCAGCGGGGACCAGCTCCTTGAACGGGCCGGTAGCTTTCCCGACAACCAGGTCCACTGAAAGCCCGCTCTGTTTCAGCCCCGTTGCCAGATTGATCAGCGCACGCTGAACCCCGCCGCCCTCCAGTGATGGAAACAACAGAGCAATATGCAACATCATGCCTTTAGCCAATCTGCCAGGTCGCGTCCAATTAATCCCTGCAGTTTCATTATCTCACCTTCAAACTGGGATTTTAATTGCTGCTTCGTTTTTTCATTCATGGGCGGGTAGCTGGTTGGGCGCAGGTTCATGCGAATGAGTTGCTCTTTAACGAAATAGCGGGCTTTTTGCGGAATAAAACGCTTGAGTTGCTCGCGGAATGCGGACTGACGCCGTAACCAGCGCTGCAGGCTCATGCTGCGCGGCAGGGCGGCCGGATTGCTAATGATCGATTTTATGGGGGTGCTATGAGCTTCAAGACCTAAAAAATTATTTATGTCATCCAGAGTTTTTGTTAGTTGTGGCGCAGCCAGATCTTCGTAGAGCAGGAATAGCAACTTCTCGCGCGGAAAAAATGTCAGGAAGTGCTGAATTTGCTCAATATACTGGCTGCCGCGAACATACCCATACAACATAGCGCCTTTGGTTTGTAACGTGACATACTGACTTTTGAGCCTGTTTGCTTCTGCATCCAGCGCATCTTCAAAGGATAAGGATTCGTTGCCCTCGCGCACCATATTCCAATACCAGGAGTAAGCTCGCACAACCGGGTCTCGCAAAATGACGATCATCTCCGGACCATCAGGATATACCTTCTTTAAACGCGGAGCAACCTTCTCTGCCCAGTAGAGGTAATGCGGGGTTGCGTCTCCGCGCCGGGGGCAGGATTCCGACCCCTTGAAAAAGCTTTTTGCGTACCAATCCAGCCCTTGGGCGTAGAGTGCATCCTGGCTGAAAAACATCGGTTCTTTTGAGAAAGGAAAATAAACTTGCGGGTGCTGTTTGAGTAGATCGTGCAGGCTGGTTGTCCCAGACTTGGCGGCGCCAAGGATAAAAAAATTAGGCAGAACCATCTTATTTGACGACTTTCTTCTTGAGTCCGGTTGCCAGAGATTTTATGCGGAGCCCAGTAAGGGCATCAAGCAGGATCAGGTAAATTCCCGGTGCTTGAAGCGGAAAACTGAACAGGGATTTCATGGCGTATTCGCGCATTTTGGATCGATTGCCCTCTCGTTCGTACTGGTAGGCCACATCTGCCCACATATGGGCAATTTTCCGGTGTGCGAATAAATACCCGTAACGCGCATAATCGGCAGCGTGTTTTTCGAGCATGATGATTCTGGAATTTTCCAGCCGTTCTGCAGAGCGCTGGGTGTGCTGGAAAACCCAGGCCAGGGGATGCGGCACAACAGACAATCGTTCGACCGCTGTCAGCCGCAGCAACCAGTCATTATCCTGTCCACGGCTCAAGGCAGGGTCGAATCCACCCAGGCGCTCAAAAGCTTCTCGCCTTACCAGGAGAGTGGTACCCATATGCAGGATATCGTGAAACAAAACCTGGCGATGCTCGGCCTGGCGCGCAGAAGGGATGATCTGTTTCGTGCCGTTTTCGCGAACATGAAAATAGCCCGTTGTGCAGCCCATGATATTCGGATGCTGCTCGATAAAATCCATCTGAGTTCGTAACTTATCTGCATGCCAGAAATCGTCCGAATCTAAAAAAGCCAACCATTTTGTGGTTGCTTCTTGAATTCCCGTATTTCTTGCAGCTCCGGATCCCATGTTGGATGAGTGCGCGATGCAACGAATTCGAGAGTCTTGATATGATTGTGCGATTTGCAAGGTTCTATCTTGAGAGCCATCGTCAACGATCAGCAACTTGAAATCTTTAAAGCTTTGAGTCAACACGCTGTCTACAGCGCGGCCGAGCGTTTTGGCACGGTTGTAAGCCGGGATGATAACGGTGACAGGCTCGGTCATGCAGAAATATCCCGTGTTTTGGCTGTTTCAGATTTCTTATCCAAGGGCTGGCAGTCGAGTACTTCCCAATTGGAGGGCATTGCGATATGCCCCTTCCACTGGATACCCGCCTGGGCCAGGAAACTTCCATTGTCCACCACTTCAAACGGGCAAACATGCTCGATACGGTCAAGGATTGTTTCGAAACGGTTGTGACGCATGATTGCGTACAGGCTAACCCGATAATTGCCGGGCGCCAATAATTGTTTTGGAAGTTGGACACGATAAGTGTAACTGCCCGGTTTGCGGGATGTAAAGCTGGCTTGATCCATTTCGACATCATGTGTGGCCAGCAAAATATCAAGGCTTTCTTCAAGAATATACATCCGTAAATAAGTGCGGTAGGATAGTTCGCGCACATCGACCGTGATTTCAAAACTGACTGCATCATCATGCCCGAAGCGACCGGACGAAAGCGTATTTTCAAAAACCGCTTTGATTTGCATAAACTGAACAGTCAGAGCAGGATTCGCCTGGCGCTGCACCATTGTTGTTTGCTGAAGCGCACCCTGGTTGAGATAGGCATCAACCGCCGAAGCTACATCACCGTGGAATTTGAGTTCACCGCGCTCCAGAAAAGCACCGGTTTGGCACAAAGCCTTGATCGCAGCCATATTATGGCTGACAAATAAAACTGTGCGGCCACCCTGAATAGCGCTGCCCATTTTTTTGAGGCTCTTTCGTTGAAAAGCGATATCGCCGACTGCCAACACTTCATCGACGAGCAAAATTTCCGGTTCGAGGTGGGCGGCTACAGAAAAGGCCAGTCGCATACGCATTCCGCTCGAATAGAATTTCACTGGTGTATCCAAAAACTCCTCTATTTCTGAGAAGTCAACAATTTCATCAAGCTTGGCGCTAATTTCCCTTCTGCGCATCCCTAAAATGGAGCCGTTAAGGTAGATATTTTCCCGCCCAGTCAACTCGGGGTGGAAGCCAGTGCCGACTTCGAGCAAAGAGCCAACTCGACCCCATAGCCGCGCTCTTCCACGGGTAGGGGTGGTGATCCGCGAGAGAATCTTGAGCAAGGTGGTTTTGCCTGATCCATTATTGCCGATAATGCCCACAGATTCGCCTTCTTTGACATCGAATGAGACGTTTTGAAGCGCCCATATCGAAGGCTGATCGCTGTTTTCGTGTTCTTCTCTCGCAAATCTTTGCGAAATGGAACGAACCGCATTGCCGAAATCGCTCTGCAATGTCTCGGTAAAGTTTTGGTTTCGCAGTTTTCGCCCAATATGATAGCGTTTGCTTATTTTTTCAATTCGAATGGCATAGTTTGTCATATTAAGTCCGCAAACGTCAATTCCATGTGCTGGAAAAACATTATGCCGCTGATCAAAAGCACAACGATCATTGATGCCGAAATCAATAGCCAGTAATCGCCTGAAAAGGGCGCTCCATAAATAGCCCACCGAAAGCCAGCGACAACGCTATTCATGGGATTCAGGTTATATAGCCATAGCCAGTCTTGCGGGATGATTGTGCTGGGGTATACCACCGGGGTGACAAACAGCCAGATTTGCACCAGGAATGGAGTAATGAATTTGATGTCACGATAGCGCACAACCAGCGCTGAAAGCCACAGGCTGATCGCCAGGGCAGTAAAAATCGCGATGATAATAAAAAAAGGAAGTAACAGCAACTGCCACGAAAAGGGCACTTGGTAGTAGATCATCAGGCCCAGCAAAATAATGAAAGCAATTCCGAAATCGACCAATCCGCCCAGCACAGACGATGCCGGCAAAATCGAACGGGGAAAATAAACTTTCGTGACCATGTTCTGATTAAGGATCAGGGAAGATGCCGCTTCAGTCAGGGCCCGAGAGAAAAGCTGCCAGGGTAATAACCCGGCATATAAAAAGATTGGATAAGGAATATCCCCGGTGGACATATTGGCTAGCTGGCCAAAAATTACGCTGAAAACAATCATTGTGATTACTGGCTGGAGAACTGCCCAGGCCACCCCTAATAACGTTTGCTTATAGCGCACCTTGATATCGCGCCAGATGAAAAAAAATAATAATTCCCGAAAACGCCAAAGCTCGGATAAATTCAGGTTGATAAGCCTGTGTGGCGGCTCGACAACCACCTCGGATAATCTGAGCGAGCCGGCCTGGCCGATCGCAGATGTATGTTCGTTTGGATTTATCATAATGTCTGGTTTTCTGTAATGCCGAGTTGGAAATGAAATTTGCTGCGCGGCCCCAAATGTTTATGTGTTTTTCGCTGCGCTAATCTTATTACGACAATTGTAATCTAGATTTGCTTTTAGACTTTGCAAACGATATAATCGTCAAAACTTTTCAAAAATCCTTTATTGCATACTCCTGGGATAAGTGTTTGTCTCAGGAGTTGATTGTTCAACCACAGTTCCCAATAATGAAAAATTCAAACTTATCCCAGCCCATTCCATTTGCGATCGATGAGATGAGTGGTTCACTGAATGAACGACTCGAAAAAGTGATCGAGAACTTGCCTGAAGGGCACCTTGCATACCACGATCCTCATTCGGATGTTTCGTATACGCAGTTGTTTGAAAATGGCAAGCGCCTTTCTGCCGCTCTGGCAGCCGTTCTTGGTTCTGATGCGCAGCATGAACAGCAGATGGTAGCTTTGCTGCTAGACGCGGATTGGACTGAACTTCTGGGGTTGATGGGGGTTGTCCTCGCCGGACACTATTATGTGGCTTTTGACCCGCTCCAGGGTATGGCTCAGCCGCAGGCTTATTTTGCTGAATATCCGATCAGGGTGCTGATAACCTCTCTCCGTTATGCTGATGCTGCCAGGATTCTGATTCAATTTGCCCAGCATGAGATAAAAATCCTTTTTGTTGATGATATTCCCGATGCACCCAAAGAATATCAAATCCCCATTTTGGATGCCGACTCTTACCATTCTGTCTATTTTACTTCTGGTTCAACAGGCAAGCCACGGGGAGTGCTGCGTACCCACGGAGTCATATTGCATTCGGCGTACATATCATCGGTTGATCTGGGCTTTGTTCCCTGCGATCGCATTACCCTGACGATGCCAGTCTCTCTCGGAATGTCACTCACCTCCACACTGGGGGCACTCTTGAATGGATTGACTATTTACCGCCGAACCGAGGCGCTTGCAAATCCGCTCGCGTTTTACCGTTGGCTGCAAGAAGACTGCATCAGCATTGCGCGCGCTTCTGCCGGGCTGGTTCGCAGCCTGCTTAACCTTCCTGAAGAATTTGGAATTATCGAATCGCTGCGCCTGGTTGATACTGGCGGCGAAGCTTTCAAACGCCGCGAGATAGACCGTGTGCTGGCCTTTATGCCCCCAGGTGGCCAATTGAATGTTCGGTTAGCATCCAACGAAGCTGGAAATTATGCAATGTTCAGGGTCCAAGCCGGTCAGGTCTGGGATGGCGAGACAAACCCGGCCGGTTTTCCGCCGAAATTTGTCGATGTTCTTGTTGTTGATGAAAATCGTCAACCTCTTGTGACGGGGCAGAAGGGCGAACTGGCAATTCGCAGCCGCTACCTGGCCGCGGGCTATATTAACGATCCTGTTCAAACTGCGGCGCGTTTTGAAACTGTCCTGGATGGCAGCGGGGACAGGTTGTACTATACCGGAGACATGGGGCGCATTTTGCCGGACGGTTCGGTTGAATTCCTTGGCCGCAAGGATTTCCGGGTTAAAGTGCGCGGATATACCATTGAACTGGAAGCTGTTGAGAAAGCCCTGAAGAATCTACCGAATGTTCGAAACGCTGCCGCAACAGTCCAAACTTTACCGAGCGGCAACAAACGCCTGGTTGGGTTTCTGGTGCTTGAAGATGAGCATGAGATTCACCTTGAGCAGGTGCGCAAGCAATTGGGGGCAGATCTGCCGAATTACATGATCCCCTCCATTTTGCAGGTGATCGAGTCGGTGCCGCTGACGCCAACAGGCAAACCTGACCGTAAAGCCCTGCCGGCACCCACACCTCAGCGCCCGGCATTGGATGTTCCTTATCGTGCGCCTAAAACCGTTTCGGAATTAGAACTTGTTCGGATTTGGCAGTCCGTTCTGGGAATCCAAGCCGTGGGCGTTGATGATAGTTTTTTTGAACTGGGTGGCGATTCCCTGATGAGTATGCAAATGATCATGGAAGTTGAAAAATATTTCGATGCTGCTGTTCCACAACAGTTTTTCAAGTTGCCAACCATCGCTTCTTTGGCGCAACTCTTACAGCCTGTTGCCAATCCCGATCCGACAGCCTGGCTGGAGAGCGGAACTTCACGCCAAAATAAACATCGAATCCAAACCAAATTGCACTATATCGGGCAACGTTGGGCGCACTTTACCCATGATCGTATTACGCTGGATCGCATTTTTAACACATCCGTCAGGCAATTTCGCCGATTGATCGAACAGCGGATGCTGTCTCAGTCTTATGATGATGGCTTGCAGTGGTTGATGGATTGGGCCGGACGGCCCATGACACAGAACATGCTGTATGCTCGCGAGAAAAAAATTTTTCATTCCTTTTGGGTAGATGTAAGACAGAGCACGCTGAGTGAACCAGAAACTTTTTTGATGGCTCTGGCTGGTAATATTTTGGCCAGCCATGTTCCTGACCTCAAACATAGCGAGGAAGAAAAAGGGCGATTAAGCCGTTATACAGACTCTCCACACCTGTTTTGGCGAACATTTGCCCCGATCATCGCCCAGCCAGAGTCGAACTTCGCGCAAAAGTTTCTAACTATTTCTGGCCTTGAAAACCTTCAGACAGCCCACTACCGGGGACGGGGATTGATCGTGCTGGCCTATCATGGCACAATGGCGCGGCTCCCATCTTTGCTAATGCCCCATTGGCTGGGAAAACCTGCCGCGCTTGTGCTCAGCCCGCGAGTCAGCATGCGCGTCGATTCCGGCCCCAGGCGACAGATGCGGCACGAGGTAGCGTCCCTGCAAGGGGCGAAGCAGGCTCGTTACGGCTCTGATGTTATGGTTCAAGGCTATCGCGCCTTACAAGCCGGGGAAGTGGTTGTGGCCTTTGTTGACAATGGTCTTACCTCGCGCGGCGAGTGGCCTTTGGATGTTTGCGGGCGACACTATTTAACGCGCGCTGGTTGGGCTGATTTGGCGAGTCGTACGAGCGCGCCGGTAGTGCCTGTGGTATCCACGCTGCTTCCTGAAGGCCGGAGCTCGGTTCAGTTTTTGGAGCCATTTAACAGCCTGGATGCTCATACTGAGCATGAAACGCGTGTCCAGAACTACATGAGCCAGTTTGCAGAGTATCTCAGCTCGGCTTTTACGCATCATCCCGAATCTCTGCGTTGGAAAATTATGCAAAATCATCTGGAAACATCCCGTATTGGCGAGCCAACCCGGGAACTAGGTCAATAATTCGTATTTTAATTTTTTGTTTCTAAAGGAGAAAATTTATGATAATGAACAGAATTACAAGAGTTGTTATTGGGATAACGCTTTTTTCTCTTATCTTAAGCGCTTGTGGCTCACCAGCCTCCACGCAAGCCCCTGAACTTGTCGAAAATGAGGCGATTCCCACCGTGGGCACGGATGCGCCGTTCAAGCTCAAGGTGTCCATCATGCCTTATTTATCAAATACTGTGCTGATGATTGCCCAAAGCGAGGGTTATTTTGCTGAACAGAACCTGGAAGTGGAATTTATCCCCTTTGCAAACACCAACGAGTTGATCCCGCTGCTTATTGCAGGTGAGCTGGACGCCGGTGCGCCCTCACCGAGCGCAGGCTTTTTCAACGCAGTCGCAAAGGAAAGCAATATCAAACTTATCCTGCCTCTGACTGATTTTGTAGTAAAAGATTGCGCGACGGTGGCTTATCTGGCTCGCGCAGAAGATGTTCAGTCCGGCAAATACACGGATAAGCAGAGTTGGTCTGAAGCCCGCATGGTCATTTCAACCCAGGCCCTGAATAGTGTGCCTGGCTTTGTATTGGCTCGCACGCTGGCACCAACCGGTTTAACTGTTGATGAAATGACCACTGTGGTTGTCGATTCTGCTGCCCAGGAAGAAGCCTTGCGAAACGGCCAGGTTGATATAGTTTATGCAGTCGAACCTTCGGTGACCCGTATGACAGCGAAAGGGGATATCAGTATCCTCGATTTTGCCGAGCAGTATGTTCCCGGGCTGACGAGCAGCATGATCGTTGTTGGCCCAAGGATTTTGGAGAATCCGGAAGTTGGTAAGGGCTTTGCCATTGCGTACCTAAAAGCTGTTCGCAAATATCTAGAAGGACCAACCGAGAGCAATGTTGTCCTGGCTTCTGAACTTACCGGATTGCCAATTGATTTGGTCAATAAGGTATGTTGGTCGAATGCATCTCCGGATGGTGTTGTCAATGTGCCATCGTTGATGGAGTATCAGAATTTCTTGCTGGAACGGGAACTGCTCGATCAGGTTGTTGAACCGGAGAAGTTTTATGAGCCATCCTTCGCGGCTGAAGCGCTCCTTGAAATTGGTTCGCAGTTACCTTAGCTCATCTTAAATAGAATCAAAAAGGACCGTCTGTTTTCAAGCGGTCCTTTTTGATTCTATCTGCCGTCTGCTTGGTTTGAACTTTTAGATCGGTTCAAACCTGGCAGTGAAGTGCCGCAGCAATTCCGGCGCGTAGCTGAATTTGAACCCGCGCAATTGCTTGCCGCGCTGGGCGATTTCGCCGATCGTATCGGCTACATAATCGAGATGACTCTGGGTGTAGGTGCGGCGCGGCAGGGCCAGGCGCACCAACTCTAGCTTGGGGTAAACCATTTGGCCGCTATCCGGGTCGGGGTGGGCGAACATGACCGAGCCAATCTCGCAGCCGCGGATTGCTCCACTCAGGTACATTTCTACTGAAAGCGCCTGGCCCGGAAACTCTGCCTGCGGAATATGCGGCAGCATGTGACCGGCGTCGATGTAGATGGCGTGCCCCCCGGGTGGCTCGATCATCTGCACGCCAAATTCTTTCAAGCGCGCCGAGAGATAGGATGTTTGCCCCAGCCGGTAAGCCAGGTAATCTTCTTCCAGAGCTTCGTACAACCCAACAGCCATTGCATCCAGGTCGCGCCCGGCCAGCCCGCCGTAGGTCGGGAATCCCTCGCGCAGGATCAGCTCGTTTTTGACGCGCTGGAAAACGCTCTCGTCGTTCAGGCACAGCAGACCGCCAATGTTGACGATGGCATCTTTCTTGGCGCTCATGGTCATGCCATCGGCATAGGAGAACATCTCGTGGGCGATCTCCTGGGGCGATTTTTGCGCGTAGCCAGGTTCGCGCAGTTTGATAAAGTAGGCATTTTCAGCATAGCGTGCAGCATCGATGTAAAAGGGTAGCCCGTAGCTGTGATAGGTTTCGGCAATTGCACGGATATTTTCCATCGAAAGCGGCTGGCCGCCCCCGGCATTGTTGGTAACCGTCACCATGCCGAAGGGAATATTTTCAGCGCCGATGCGTTCAATGAAGGCCTTCAGCTTGACAATATCCATGTTGCCCTTGAACGGGTGCGGATTTTGCGGGTCGAAGGCCTCGTCGATTACCAGGTTGACCGGTTTGCCGCCGCGGGCGCGGATGTTGGCGTCGGTTGTATCGAAGTGCATGTTGGATGGCACATATTGCCCCGGCTTGACCAGTACTGCGCTCAAGATGTTCTCAGCCGCACGACCCTGGTGAGTGGGCACAAAAAAGCGGAAGCCCATAATGTCTGTTATAGCTTCCGCTAAACGGTAGTAAGAACGCGCTCCGGCATACGATTCGTCGCCTTGCATCAGGGCCGCCCACTGGTAGTGGCTCATCGCGCCTGTGCCTGAGTCAGTCAGCAGGTCGATGAAAATGTCTTGAGCCTTCAGCGAAAACGGGTTATATCCGGCGGCCTGAATGGCTGCTTTTCTTTCTTCGACCGAGGGCAGGCGGATCGGTTCGACAACTTTGATGCGAAACGGCTCGGGTGAATATTGGGGCATGTTTTCTCCTTTGGGTTGGGGGATGTATGCCCAGTTTAGCACGCCAGGAAACGCTTGTGATGTATCAAACGTCATGGAAAGTTGTCACCGAAAGCCACTGAAATCTGTGATAAATTGTGGATCTTGGCCCACCCGAGAAAAATTACCCCTGCGCACACGGAATTTTCATTTCAACCACCACGCCAGGGCCGTCGGGGCGGTTGCCCAGACGCAATGTTCCCCCTGAACCCCAGACCAAAGTTGCCATCAGAGGAAATCCCAGCCCCATGCCGGGTAACTCACCGGTAAAGGCTTTTTCTCCCTGAAAATAGGGCAGCCAGGCCCAGGAGAGTTGTTCGGCGGAGAGCGTAACACCGTTGTCTGTAATTCGAATATGGATCATGCCTGGCTCGCTTTCCCCAATACAGATATCCAGTTTGGGGGCGCGCTCAGGGTGGAATTTTTTTGCATTTTCGAGCGCTTCACTTAAAACCAGCTCGAGTGCGTCTGGCGTCAGGGTAATCTGCGTTCCGGCAAGGCTGGCGGGCAGGGACAGTTCGACATCTTGAATGCTAAATTTTTCACATAGCTCTTTCAAAATTACCGGAATTTGGCCGATCTCAACCGGTGTCCCGATCTCGAGCGAGAGCGGCGCGTCCACATAGGTTAATACATCCCGTACCTGCCAGACCAGCCGCTCCGCCCCTTTGGCGGCGGTCTGCATCAATTCCTTGATCTCTTCTGCGGAAAGATTTTTGAGCTGCGAATTGATCAGGGAAACGCTGGTTGCCAGCAGCGAGATTGGGGTGCGCAGCTTGTGGGTGACGGTATCATGGAAGCGGCGGATATCCTGATAAATGGACATTTTCTCGGTCACATCTCGCAGCCGGACGATGCGCTGGGTTACCGGGCCGATATCGGTATCCAGGGCTTCGAGCACCATCCAAAAGGCCCGCGCCTGGATATTTTCGGGCCGCATCACAAAGCAGGGCGATGGATCTTCGTACCAGGTTTGCCAGGTTTCGATCGGTCTGGCTACGTAATTGGCCTGGACCGCAACAATAAAATCCAGTCCGACCGGGTTTTCGGGCAGGTTGAGCATATTGATGGCGCGTTCGTTGGCATATTGGATGATGGCCAGGCTGTCGAGCAGCAGGTAACCTTCCTGGGCGTGGGCGGCCATCCACTTGAAGCGTTCCAGGTCGGCAAAAAGCTTGTCGTAATGGTGCAGGCGGGTCAGGGTGCGCAGCCGCGCCAAAAGTTCCAACGCGTCGAAGGGTTTGCTGATGAAGTCGTCCGCGCCTGCCTCCAGGGCCTGGGCTTTGGCTTTTCGGTCAAGGGGGTCGAGCATGACCAGGATTGGAGCGCCGCTCAGGTGCGGATCGGAACGCAGGTGGCTGCAGGTTACCGCGCTGTCGACTTTATCAAGGTTGGCATCCAATAGAATGGCATCAGGCAGCAGCTTGTGGGCAATTTGAGCTGCTTCTGCCGGATTCTCGCAAAATTCGAGCTTGAACTCATCCCGCCCGTTCAGCAACTCTTCGAGATAGCGGCGAGCCTGGGGGTCTGACAGGATGATCAGGACGACACTGGCTCTTTGAGACTTCAACCTGGAATTGGGATCAGTTGCCTGCATGGTTTTATTCTAGTCGCTTTTCGTGTAATGTACATTGAGAAAATATAACAGATGCTTGGGGTCACGCCTTGAGAGCAGGGCCTTTCCATTCAGTTTTGCTGGTGTATACTAGTCTTGTAAGCGAAACTATGGGCTATTCAATCTCGATTCGGGTGGGCTTCCATGCAAACTTATGCAGATCTTGAACTCAGCATCCACAAACGCACAGATGATGTTTACAGCATAGAAGGGCGGTTCACATCTTCAGGAGACGCAGCCGAGATCAGCCTCGGTTCGAAAGAACCGGTGCGGATGGCGCTCGATCTGATCCAGTTGCAAGATTGCCTGCCTGACATGCAGGCTTATGGCAAGTTTTTGAGCGAAGCGTTTTTTGTCCCCGAAGTCAAAAAGATATTTTTATATGCCCAGGCAGTTGCTGAAGCCGAGCCGCTGCGGTTTCGCCTGCTGGTTGGGCCGACAGCGCCCGAGCTGCATAACCTGCATTGGGAGACTCTAACGCACCCATCGGATGGAACCCTGTTGGCTGCCAACCAGAACATTTTGTTTTCGCGCTACCTGACCGGCGAAAACTGGACGGCGGTCGAACTGACCTCGCGCAAGCAGGTGCGGGCCCTGGTGGCCGTGGCCGGGCCGCAGAATTTGGCCGATTACAAGCTTACCCCGGTTGATGTGGTACGCGAAACAGACCTGGTCCGGGCCAGCCTGCATGGTATCGAAACAACCTTCCTGCCCCTCGAAGGCCGGCGCTGCACACTGACCAACCTGGCAGACGAGCTGCGCCAGGGTTGCGATATTCTATATCTGGTGGCGCACGGCAGCATGGTCAATGGCCTTCCTTATGTCTGGCTGGAAGATGACGATGGCAAAGTTAAACGAGTAACCGGCAAGGAATTTGCCGAGCAGATCAGCAGTCTCGACATCCAACCGCGGCTGGTGGTGCTGGCTTCCTGTGAAAGCGCCGGTAAAGCCAGCGAAGATACGAACGATAGCCAGGCGCTCCAGGCGTTGGGCCCGCTGCTGGCTGGTGCCGGCGTCCCGGCCGTGATCGCCATGCAGGGCAAGATCTCGATGACCAGCGTTGCGCGCATGATGCCCGTTTTCTTCGATGAACTGCTCGAAGACGGTTTGGTGGACCGCGCCCTGGCCTCGGCTCGCTGCGTTTTGCTGGCAGATGAGGCCAGCGACCTGTGGATGCCGGTGCTTTTCTCGCGGTTGCAAACCGGGGCGCTCTGGCGCGAGAAAATGGAAAAACAGCTCGAAGCCGTTCAGGAGACCAGCCGCAGCAGCCTGAAATTGCAGTGGTTTTGGTTCCCGCTGATCTTCCTGGCAATTGTCGGGGTCGGGCTGGGGCTTTATTTCGCCCTGCGCCCCCGCCAACCCGCGATCATGACCGGGGATTTCCGGATCGCGGTGGCTTCGTTTTACGTGGATGGAGAAGCCGGGAACGCGACCCTGGGTTATGATCTGGCCGACAGTGTCCGCTTGCGGCTGGAGCAGGATCTGCAGGAGATCAACCCGCAGCTGGTGATCAGCGTCTGGGGCCCGGACCTGACCGGGGCAGTGACGGGCCAGACGCCCGAGGCACGCGCCGAGGCAGCCAAAGCTCTGGCGGATAAGATTCACGCCGATCTGGTTATCTACGGAGCGGTCGAGGCTTCCGGCACACGCTGGCAGGTGCTGCCCGAGTTTTATATCGCTGCCGAGAATTTTGACGAAGCGCGCGAGATCATCGGCCCGCATGCCCTGGGCATGCCGCTCAATCTGCCTGGCTCAACCTCGAACTCAGCCTGGCGCTTTGAGTTTGGCAAGCAGATGTTTTCGCGTGGCAAGGCCCTCTCGGCCATGTCGGTCGGCCTGGGATATTTTGCCCTGCGCCAGTACGATTCGGCCCTTGAATCATTCGAAACTGGCTTGTCCGTTTCCGGTTGGGATGATCTGCAAGGCAAGAAAGTTCTGTACCTGATGGCCGGCAACGCCTCCGCCAAGGTCGGCGAGGCGGCTCTCAGGGAAAAAGATGCCGAAGCCGCCGAAGCCAGTTTTGTGCACAGCGCCGAACTGCTCGACAAGGCCATTGCCATCGACCCCGACTATGCCCGGCCTTACATCACCACGGCCAACCTGGCCTATGCCCGCGCTCTTGCGCCCGCGCTGCTTTCCGGGCAATATGGCGATGCTGACCTGGCGTTTCTCGATCTCTGCCTCAAACAGCTTATTCTGGCCGATCAGGCCCCCGACAAGCCGCCGCTGGCGGATGTTGATGCAAAAATTCACTATTCGCGCGGGCAATGCTTGTTTTTAAAAGCCCTGGCCGGTGCGGAGAGTTCATTTTTACCTGCCCGCGAGGAATTCCTGCTGGTCATCCAGGCCTATGGCGAGGGAGCCAACCCGCGCCTGAAAGAGCTGGCTGCTGAATCGCATGCCCGGCTGGGAGCGATTTATCTGCTCAAGAGCGACCTGCCCCTGGCCCTGGATGAGTACCAAACCGCCGTTGATCTGCTGGAAGATTACCCCGAGCGCCAGGAAATTTACAAAGAGCGTGTAGCCAATATATTCAGCCAGTTAACACCCGAACCCTGATCTGTCTTAAGCGCGGCTGCGTCAGCGGCCGCGCTTTGCGGAGTGGTGTTGCGGAGGAAAAACAATGAACGCAAAGAAAATCCTGCCGGTTTCTTTCATTATCTTCGGACTTTTGCTTGCCGCCTGCAGCATGCCCGGCCCTGCAACCGAAGCGCCGTTGGCGCCAACGCTGCCCGTTGAAGGGGACACGCCACAACCGGCTACGGGAGTGCCTTTGCGCCCGCCCAAGGTGGCGACGAGTACCGCCACACTCGCGCCCAGCGGCCCCGAAGATTTTTCAACTGAAAACCTGAACGATGTTCCTCCTGATGGAATTTTGGAGGAGATCGTCAGCCTGGGTTTTGGCGGGGTTGATCCTTTGTGCCTCTTTCCTTATGCAGAACCAACTATCGCCAGTGATCCCGAAGATACTGAATTGATGATGGAAGCCGAGATGGTCACCTGCGGCTGGGCTGACGGGGACGAATTGACCTTCACGGTCACATATCCCAATGGGCGCCAGGCTGGCGGCAAGAAGGTGGTGGATGAAAGCGGGCGAGGGTCTTTTTCTTACCGCCCTGCACTGGATGCCCCGGAGGGGCTTTACCGATTTGAGATCACCGGACGCAGGTTGAAATTTGAGTCGAATGTTTATTTCCGCGCGCCAGTGGTTCCGCGTTTTTATGCTCTGAATGAAGGCCAGTTGCTGTTCAATAACTTTCAGCCTAATGAAAAGATTCGATTGTTTTTGTATTTTGATTCATTGGGTGTTTATGTTTTTCAGGGCTGGCAGGAATTCGAAATGGATGCCAATGGCCAGTTGTTGTTGAATGCGCCGGCTGCCGAAGGTTATTTTTTTGCCCAGACCGAATCCGGGCTGGAGCTTCCTCTGACATCCAGCGATTTAGAGCAAAAGAGTTTTCAGATGAATCGCGCGATTTCCTTGTCTGCGGACAGCCGGGCCAAGCTTCAGGCGCTCGAGGCCAGCAGCCGGGCACACCTGGCCTGCCCGGCCGGTTTTGTCAGCCGGATTGATCCTAATGCCGGCCAGGTGCACCCGATTGGGCGAGCCTGGCTTTACGCCAACCCGCGTGCGACGGCGCGCCAGGTGCTGAGCCTGGACCCGGGGCAGGCCCTTGAAATTGCTTCTGTCTCGCCAATGGTTTGCGCTGATGGGCGCGGCTGGCGTATGGTTTACGTTTATGTTGAAACCCCATCCGGGACTCTCGCTTACAGCGGTTATGTGATTGAGATCGACGAGAACCAGACCCATCAGATTGAGCCGGGAATCGCACTCGACCCCACCCCGACTCCGCCGCCGTCTTGCCCGGGCTCTTTAACGAGCAGGCTTGCGGTCGATGCGCGCGCCAGGGTGGCCTTCACCGATGGCAGTAATATGCGCATTCGGGCCAAACCCGGGTTTACCCAGGATACGCTCCGCACTGTGCCTGAAGGGACCCTGTTGGCGATCACGGGCGGCCCGATGTGCGTGGACAATACAACCTGGTGGCGCATCCGCACCAGGGATGGTTTTGATGGCTGGATGGCCGAATATAAGGGTGATGTTTACCTGGTCGAACCCTTCCAGTGGTGAACATGGCTTTAGAAAACGAGACGCCGCCCGATCAACGAGGCGGCGTCTCGTTTTGTGCTTAAATTCCATAAAGCTCAAGTTTATATCGAGTTTCTGACCCGGTTTGGCGGTAAAATAGGGCAATTTTATCGCCATTGCCCGAAGATATAATCCCACCAAAAGATTGGACCTGCCATGAATCCCAAAGGTTTTACCACCCGGGTGCTTAATGTGCCCTACAGCAAAAGCGACCCGTACGGTGCGCTGCAGATGCCGCTGTATTTCTCGAATGCCTTCGAATTTTCCAACGCGGATGATCTTTCTGCTGCGTTTATGGGCACCAAACCTGCTCACGTTTACAGTCGTTCATCGAACCCGACGGTTGAATATTTTGAGCTGCGCATCAAAGATATGACCGGCGCGCCCTCGGTCACAGCCTGCGCTTCGGGCATGGCTGCTATCAGCAACGTTATCATGACCACGCTTGCGGCGGGCGATACTATCCTGACCACCAGCTATTTGTTCGGAAACACCGTTTCGCTGCTCGAGAGCACGTTTGCCCCGTTTGGGATCCAGTTCCGGGCGGCCGATCTGACCTCGCTCGCCGATGTCGAAAGCAAGATCGACTCGACGGTCAAGATGCTCTTCCTCGAAACCATCACCAACCCGCAGATGGAAGTGGCTGACATCCGCGCCCTGGCTGAGTTGGCCCACAGGCACAACATCCTGTTGGTGGCCGATACGACCCTCACGCCGCCCTATGTTTTCAACGCCAAGAGTCACGGGGTCGATCTGGAAGTCTTCAGCACCACCAAATTCGTTTCTGGCGGCGGGACTTCGGTTGGCGGGCTGATCATCGACCATGGCAACTTTGACTGGACGAAAAACCAGCGGATTGCTGCGCTGGTCGAGAAACACGGCCAGCTCGCCTTTCAGGTCAAACTGCGCAAGGAAGTCTACCGCAACACCGGGGCCTGTCTCTCGCCGATGAATGCCTTCCTGCAAACGGTCGGACTGGAGACCCTGGCCTTGCGCATGGATCGCTCGGTCGATAACGCCCATCGCTTATCCGCCTGGCTGCAGGGCCACCCGCGCGTCAGCGCAGTCAACTACCCAGGGCTGGCCTCCTCGCCTTTTTATGAGATCGCCCGCCGCCAGTTTGGCGGCAAACCCGGCGCGCTGCTGACCTTCGATGTGGCCTCGGCCAGCGAGTGTGTCGAAGTGATGGACCGCCTGCAAATCATCCGGCGCGCGACCAATCTCAACGACAACAAATCGCTGGCGATCCACCCCTTCCATACCATTTATTCCGAGTTCCCGCCCGAAAAACGACGCGCGATTGGCATCCGCGAGGGCATGATCCGCCTGAGCGTGGGCATCGAAGATTTCGAAGATCTGCAAGCCGACCTGGAACAGGCCCTGGCGGGTTGAGATTCCCGTAACTGGCAAAGAAAAACGCCATCCAAAATGGGATGGCGTTTTTTGATTTAAAAATCCATGGCTCAATACACTGGCAAACTGTTATCGACTTCTTTTGCCCAGGCGTTGATGCCGCCCTGCAGGTTCTTGACCCGCTTGAAGCCGGCGCTGGCCAGCAACTCCAGGGCGCGGGCCGAGCGCGATCCAGACTTGCAGAGCACAACCATTTCACGGGCCGAATCCAGCTCTGACAGGCGCGCCGCCAGCATGCCCAGCGGGATGTTGACCGCTCCCGCCAGGGCCGAGATTTGGAGTTCGTGCGGTTCGCGCACATCCAGCAGCAGCGGCGGATTTTCGTCTTTTAAACGGGAGGCAAGCTGTGGGGCGTTAATATCCCATTCAGCGCCGGCAGAGCCGCTTTCGTGGTCATGGCCGGGCACGCCGCAAAACTCCTCGTAATCGATCAATTCCGTAATGTCCGCATTTGGCCCGCAGACCCGGCATTTGGGGTTTTTCTTCAGGTTGACAAAGTCGAATGACATATCCAGCGCGTTGTAGAGCAGCAGCCGCCCGATCAGCGAATCGCCGATTCCCAGGATCAGTTTGAGCGCTTCGGTGGCCTGGATCGTGCCGATCGTCCCCGGCAAAATGCCGAGCACGCCGCCCTCGGCGCAGGTCGGGACCATGCCGGGCGGGGGCGGTTCGGGGAAAAGGCAGCGGTAACACGGGCCTTGTTTGGCGTAAAAAACGCTGGCCTGGCCGTCAAAACGGAAGATCGAGCCGTAGACATTCGGCTTGCCCAGGAAAACGGCCACATCGTTGCTCAAATAGCGGGTTGGGAAGTTGTCGGTGCCGTCGATCAGCACATCATAGGGCGCGGCGACCTGCATGGCATTGGCGGATGTAAACGGCTCATTGTAGGTATCGACCCGGATGCCGGGATTCAGATCGAGCAGCCTTTCGCGTGCGCTCTCCACCTTGAGCTTGCCCACCGTTGAACTGCCGTGTACCACCTGACGCTGGAGATTCGACGAATCGACCACATCGTAATCGACCAGCCCGATCCGGCCCACTCCCGCCGCGGCCAGGTACAGCGAAACTGGAGAGCCCAGCCCGCCTGTGCCGATCACCAGGACCGAGGCCTGTTTCAGCTTTCTCTGGCCTTCCAGCCCCACTTCGGGGATTAGCAGGTGGCGCGAGTAGCGCAGGATTTCTTCGTGAGAGAGTTCCATGTTTCCTCCAAAATCTGGAGATTTTGGAATTACCCGCCTGTGATAGAAGGCAGAATTTTTACAATATCTTCCTCGCCCACCGGCGTCCCCAACCCTTGCAGGTCGCGGATGTTGTCGGCATTGACGAACAGGTTGATATGGCGGCGGACTTGCCCGCTGTTGTCGAAGAGATGGCTTTTGATTTTGGGATATTGCTTCGACAGATTGCGCAAGACATCGCCAACCGTTTCGCCCTTCAAGACAATTTCGGACTGGTTATCGAGATAATATTTGAGCGGAGCGGGCACGCGAAGTGTGGACATGCCGCAAGTATACACGGAAACAGGGATTGTAATATCTTCGTTATAGATTCTTTTGTGGATAATGTGTACAATAAAGATACACATTATCCACAAAAGGAGAGATAAATGAAACGAAGAATTTTGTTGGGCGCAGCCGTTCTTGTTTTTGCCCTGACGGCTTTTTATGCAGGCAATGCTTATGCCGCAACCGGGTGTTTTCCAGATACGAATGGCCACTGGGCTGAGACCTTTATTTGCTGGATGAAGGAAAAGGGAATAACGGGTGGTTTTGGCGACGGAACTTATCGCCCAAATAACACTGTTTCTCGTGCCGAGATGGCCGTCTTTTTGAATAAGTTATTCGTTTTACTGGATACCAAGATCGACCAAACGGCTGTTACCCTGGATACCAAGATTGATCAAACAGCCACGACCCTGGATACCAAGATCGACCAAACACTCACTGGTGATATTTTGATCAGCGCCGGGTTTGCGAACTGGCATCCCTTCAATTCGACTGATCCGCTGTCTTATACTTATTTTTCCAGCCAGACGCAGGTTTCTCGATCGGCAGTTGGTTCAAGCTTTCTGTCGGTCAATCCGGATATCCCCCCCGTATTATATGGCAAGAGTTTGCTTTTCAAGGGGGTCGTGTTCTGCTATGACACATTTGCCAGTACCTCGCTTAATTATGTGGAAATTAATACCTACAGCCATACAACCGGATCGCTCGGGAGAAATCTCAGATTTTCGGATCCCACCACGCGCACAGGCAATGCCTGCCGGACGTACACCCTGTCCTCACCGGTTGTGTTGGGCCCGAACGATGGGGTAAACTTTTTTATCCAGGTTAACTGGAGCGCTGCGAGCACTCAGTTTGCAATTGGGCGAACCACCTTTATTTTTGCTGCGACCACCACGCCCGCGGCTCCCTCGCTGGCTCCAGCCTCTGCCGGATCTGGCTCAGATGTTACTTTGCAGCCCATGCCGGAGACCGATACTTCGGCTCCGTAAGCATGAGATAAGTATTGTGGTGCAGCCTGCTTGAGCGCTGTACCACGTAGACCCTAAAAACACCCCGCAAGGGTGAAAAGAGCGAAAACAAAAAAAACTGGCGGAGTTAACTCGCCAGTTTTCTGCATATTATGAGCAATGCACACCAAGTGTAATTTCAGGTTCACCCTGAGCGAAAGTATGGATGTGTTGCAAGTATAAACAGAAACAGGGGTTGTAATATCTTCGTTATAGATTCTTTTGCCGTAATGTGTACAATAAAGGTACATATTATCCACAAAAGGAGAAATAAATGAAACGAAGAGTTTTATTGGGCGCGGCCGTTCTTGTTTTTGCTCTGACGGCTTTTTATGCAGGCAATGCTTATGCCGCAACCGGGTGTTTTCCTGATACAAATGGCCACTGGGCTGAGACTTTTATTTGCTGGATGAAGGAAAAGGGAATAACGGGTGGTTATGGCGATGGAACTTATCGCCCCAATAACACCGTCTCTCGCGCCGAGATGGCCGTCTTTTTGAAAAAAACATCTGATTTGCAAAGCGGGTTGATCCTGGTCAGTTCCTCGCCTGGAGACTGGAAGCCTTTTTCATCCGGTGATAATTTATCTTATAGTTATTTTTCATCCAGTACATACGTAACCAAGGCAACAGCCGGCTCGAACTTTTTGTCGCTTCATCCATCGATCCCGACCGTTTTATATGGCAGGAGCTTGGAACTTGTCGGGGTTGAGTTCTGCTATACTGCACAAGCGAATGCCTATGTATCTTATGTGGAAATAAACAAAATGGACGCATCTGCAGGTTCTGGTTCTCGCGAAATGCTCTTCTCTGATCCAACCGACCGCACGGACAGCGCTTGCCGCTATTATGTTTTGAGTTCGCCCGAATTGCTGACCGCCAACGATGCGCTGAATATTTTTATTCAAGGTGTTTGGGTCACCAGCACGAACTTAAACCTTGGCCGCACCACTTTCGTTTTGCGAACAACCGATACGGTAGTTGCGCCTCCATCCTTTATGTTCAGCAATCCTGTTTCGGCTGACGAGTCCGCTCCGCAAGGTGACGCGCCATCTACGGCCCCCGGAGAATAAGGTTTTCTCAAGGGTTGGCGTTACAAACAAAAAAGATGCAGCCAGGAAATTTCCACGGCTGCATCTTTTCATTATAGGCTGGTTGCCTTTATATCATGAACTCGATCCCTTCCCAGGCATCATTGACAGGGGCATGCACATGTTCAGGGTGATCGTGGACGGTTACACGGCCTTCAAGTTCATCGACGCGCGACATCAGGTCTTTGATCGCCACGGCAAAAACATCTGGCAGGGCGGTATGGTTCAGGTCAGGGGCATCGCCGGCATGGTGCAACTGGGTGCGTTTGACGATCTGTCCTGGCACGCCGACCACGACCGAGTTCTCAGGCACTGATTTGACAACCACGGCGTTCGCCCCGATCCGGCTGTCGGCTCCGATGGTGATGTTGCCGAGCACCTTCGCGCCTGCGCCGATCGTCACCCGGCAGCCGATGGTTGGGTGGCGTTTACCCTTTTCGAGCGAAGTCCCGCCCAGGGTCACGCCGTGATACAGGGTGACTTCATCACCCACTTCGGCGGTTTCCCCGATCACAACACCCATGCCATGGTCGATGAAGACCCGTTGACCGATGGTTGCTCCGGGGTGGATCTCGATGCCGGTCAGGCCGCGCGCCAGTTGCGACAGCCAGCGCGCTGGCAGTTTTGCGCCGTGCTGCCACAGCCAGTGAGTGATGCGGTGAATCCAGACTGCATGCAAGCCGGGGTAAAGCAGGGCGATTTCGAACCGTGATCGCGCCGCCGGGTCACGTTGCAAGGCTGATTTCAGATCATCGCTGACTGACGCGAAGAAACCGGGCGATTTTTTGTTCGGTTGATTTTGAGATTGTGTGATTTCGGCTTGCATAAAAAATCCTTTTTTGCAGTTGTAGGGGCGACCCGCCTGGCTATATGAGCTATTTCTTCAGGCAGAATGTGCGCCTAAGGCGAAACCCGGGCCGGGCTTGCAGAGTCACCCCTACCTATAGGCGATTAATCTGCCAGATGCGCGTACAGCGCCGACGAGAGATAGCGCTCGCCGAAAGAGGGGATGATGACCACGATCAACTTCCCGGCGTTTTCGGGGCGTTGGGCCACCTGCAAGGCTGCCCAGGTTGCCGCGCCAGACGAGATACCGACCAGAATGCCTTCTTCCCTGGCCAGGCGGCGGGCTGTGTCCATCGCGTTATCGTCGGTCACGCGAACGACTTCGTCGTAGATTTTGGTATTCAACACGTCCGGCACAAATCCCGCGCCGATGCCTTGAATTTTGTGTGGGCCTTTGGCGCCGCCAGAAAGAATCGGTGAAGCATCCGGCTCGACCGCCACCACCTGCACGGATGGTTTCCGACTTTTGAGCACCTCGCCCACGCCGGTGATCGTTCCGCCGGTGCCGATGCCGGAGACGAAAATATCCACTTTGCCATCGGTGTCGCGCCAGATCTCCTCGGCGGTGGTTTTGCGGTGGATTTCAGGGTTGGCCGGGTTCTGGAACTGCTGCGGGACGAAATATTTCTCAGGCTCGCTGGCGCGAATCTCTTCGGCCTTGCGGATCGCTCCGCCCATTCCATCCGGGCCGGGGGTCAATACCAGCTCGGCTCCATAAGCACGCAATAACATGCGGCGTTCGCGGCTCATCGTTTCGGGCATGGTCAGGATGCACTTGTAACCCTTGGCTGCAGCTACCATCGCCAGGGCGATGCCGGTGTTGCCGCTGGTCGGCTCGACGATGGTTTTGTCCGGGGTCAGCAAGCCTGCTTTTTCGGCAGCCTCGATCATCGAAAACCCGATCCGGTCCTTAACGCTTTTGGCCGGGTTGTAAAATTCCAGCTTGAGCACTACTTCAGCGACAGCGCCCTCACTCAAACGGTTCAAGCGTACCAGTGGGGTATTCCCAATTAATTCGGTTACGTTCGCAGCAATTTTCATATCGAAAAATCCTCCAATTCAAGTTGTTTGATTAATGTTTCAGCATTGGTCACGCCGTGGTTGACATAACGCGGTTTTCCATTGGCGTCGATAACAAAAGTGGTCGGGACGCTCATCACGCCCCATTCCTGGGCGAGTTCGGGTTGCGTGCTGGCATCCACTTCGATGACCTGGAACCAGCGCCCAAAATTACCTTTGATTCTTTCAATCGTTGGGCGTTGAACCGTTTTGCACGGTGCGCAGGTCGGGGTCGTGAAATAGACGAGCGCTGGCAGGCCGGGACGATAGGATTGGAAACGAGCTACCTTGCTTTCGGCCCGTTTGAGCGTGAAGCGGTTAAACAGGATATATCCCGCAACGCCCAGCCCTGAAATGGCTGCCGCCATGATCAGCCGCTCAAAAATTTCTACGTTCATCCGTTAACTTTCCTTTGGGCGAAAGCCGGGCACTGTTCCGGCGGGGGCAGTCTTTGAAAATCCCGGAACCCCGAAACGGGCCAGCCAGTAATAGACAAAGCATCCGGCGCAGAACCCGCCAAAGGCATTGAGCGCGGCCAGAGCGGCCACCATCCACACCAATCCCCAGCCGAGCACACCAAGCCCCGCGAAAAGGGATATTGTGCCGCCCAGCATAAAGACCCCGCCCAGCCCCTGAGCGAAGCGATGCGGCTCAGGGTTGTCTTGGATGACATCGGGTTTGTATTGGATGACTTTTCGAACCAACTGCCCGAAAAATGGCTTGCCAGCCAGTGTACCTGCCAGCATGACGATAGCTACCAGCCCGGCCAGCCAGGGAGCGTTGAGCACGAAGGCCAGCACATTTAATGTGATGATGACCAATTGGTTTGCTTTTAGCGCGGCATGATCTACTTTTTGGGTTACTTCACTCATAGTTTGGATATCCTTCTCTCTATAAATAAAACCAACTGACCGGTCTTTCTGCGATTCACAGAAAAACAAAAGAACGGCGTCGAGCGCCATGAGACATTGAAATGTCACATGCGGGATTCGAGTACCGTTCTTCGGTCAGTTGGTATTGGTATCTTTTTGACGAGGCGACGGTACTACGAAACCCGCCGCATACACAAGCAAGAATTCATTTGAAATTTCTCCAAAGAAATTATTAGATAATTTCGATAAATATTATTCAAGTTTGGGTGATTTGTCAAGACAAGAATCGGAATGCTAACAAAACGTTTATAAGAATTTTGGTTTTCCGGCTGCGATTCGTATGATTTGCGGGTCTGACTACCCAAAAACGCTAAATATAATGATTTGGCAATTATTCAATAACGCAGTTGTAACGGCTTGTTCTGATGCGTGTGCTATCCTGTAAAAAATTTATTACGCTTTGTTGCGTCAGGGTTTTCTTGGCGCTCACAATACACAATTCTTTACACCACAAGAGGAGTTCATGCTATGAAAATGCCCAAATCGTTGGTAATCTTTTTTGCTCTCGCGTTGATGCTTCAGCTCACGCCGCTGAGCGCAAGCGCAAAAACAACTGCGCCGCAGGTCACACCGTCCGCTTCTGTTTCATTGAGCGCCCCATCCCCGGCAGTTGGACAAGTTGGGGGAGATGTTATTTTTGACCTTGTATTCTCGGCGACGAGCATCACGCCGGGTGTTTCAGGGGCCGAGGTTTATGTTGGTTATGATCCGGCTTTTGTTTCGCCGCTTGGTTCGCCGCAAACAACAACCGAAATCCTATCCGGCTTTTTTGGCACGCCCAACGTCAGTATCAATGAAATTCTCCCTGCCGCGCAATGCCCCGGTGGGACGCAGCCTTGCATTCACCTGGTGCTGGCGGGAACCCCGCAGACAACCCAAACTGGATTCGCAGCCCGCTTCCACTTCAGGGGTGCCGCGGAAGGAGCCACCTGTTTTTCGATCTTGCAATCCAGCCTGGTTAATTCCGATGGCTTTGCGGTCACCCACACGGTTGGCGCACAGCAATGCGTGACGTTCGAATACGCGGTGGATGTTACGGGTTTGGTTACCCGCCAGGGCGTGCCTGCCAACCCCAATACGGGCGGTGGGACACTTTCCTGCACCAGCGTCTCTGCCACCGGCCTTGCAACACCGATGCAAACCCTTAATACAAGCTCAACCGGCGCTTTCAGCCTGGCCAATCTGGCGCTGGATACCTTCACCTTCCGCGCATCTTACCCTGGTTACCTGGCTGCACAAAAATCCGGAGTGGTGCTTTCCAGCAGCCAGCTAAACCTGGTACTGACCACCATTTCTTTGCGCGGTGGCGATGTCAACGGTGATGGCGTTATCAATATCCTCGATGTTGGCTTGATCATCAGCAAGTTTGGCCAAACGGGTGTGGCGGTACGTTCTGCATCCATCACTTGCAGTGTGGTCGATGAACCGGCTGACATCAATGATGATGGGCGTATCAATATTAGCGATCTGGCGATCTTGTCTGGTAACTGGGGTCAGGTTGGTCCGATCACCTGGCCGTAGAAGTGTGATAAGCTTGGCATGTTCTGCGTGTAAGTAGAAGTTTGTAAGTAATCTCGATAAATGGAGTTTGTTATGTGGCGTACAAAAAAACTGATAGGGGCCTTGCTTGTCTTGTTTCTGACGATGGGCACTTTGCTCAACTACACACCGGCTTTGGCCCAAACTGGGACTGCAGTGAGAGTGGATCCCGCTGTTCTTTCGGCGCAAGTCAACAACACTTTCGATTCTTATGTCCGGGTCGATAATGTTGGCGGGCTGACCGCTTATGAAATTCATCTCTCGTTCAACGCGGCTGTGCTGGAAGTGGTCTCAATCGCCAATGGTGGCTTTGTGGTGGCAGATTTCACGGTGCAAAACACGTTTGATAACCTTGGTGGAACGATTGATTACGCAGTTGCTCAACTCAACAGCGCTCCGGCGCAGGGGAGCGGTGCGCTGTTGAAGATCACGTTCCGCGCCAAGGCCAATGGCAGTTCTCCGTTAACGCTGCGGGCTGTCCAGGCTGCGCCGACCGGGTTGCTCCTGGCCGACTCGAATGGGATGTCCATCCCGGCGGTCTGGACTGCTGGAGCTGTGACCGTTGGGAGCGGCCAGGGACAAACTGCTGTACCTCCGACCGCAACGGCGACAGCAACCGCTACTGCGCCGGTTTTATCACTGACCCCTACGGCAACCTCGGTCATCACCGCGACAGCCACATCCACCTCCGTTCCCACCGCCACAACTCCGCCTGTTAGCGTAGGTGGGGGAACGCACACCGTGCGTTGGGGAGAATCTTTGTATTGCATTGGGCGCGGTTACCGTGTCAACCCCTGGTCCATCGCTGAAGTCAACCACATCTGGTGGCCTTACTTCATCTTCCCCGGCCAGAAGCTGACCATTCCAAATGTTGCCTGGTCGCCAATCCCCTCGGGGCCGGTTTGTCAGACCCAGTTTGTTCCGACCACACCTGTTCCGGCAACCCCGACTTTCACTCCGACCGCGACAGCGACTGGCCCAACCCCAACGCTGACGCCTGTTCCTGTAACCCCGATCCCTTTGACCCCGATTGCCTGTCGCGCTTATCACACAGTGCGCTATGGTGAAACGCTTTATCGGATCGGCGTCAACTACGGTGTTCCGTACGAGGAGATTGCGCGCGTCAATCAACTTGCGAACCCGCGCCTGATCTATGTCGGGCAGAGTTTATGCATTCCATGAACAGGCCTTTGAAGCTTCTCCACTTTTCTGGCCTTAGACTGGTGGTTGTTGGGCTTCTTGTGATCCTGCTCTCGGCCTGTACGGCAGAACCTGTGCTCACCCTAACCCCGGACAAGGTTTCGGCGCAGATCGGCCAGTCGCTGACGATCACATTACAGGCGGAGAACGTCAGCGGTCTGACCGCAGCAGAAGCCCACCTGGCTTTTGACCCGGCTGTCTTGGAAGTGGTTTCTATCCAGCATGGCGGTTTTTTGCAGCCTGACTTTGTTGTTCAGAATGTGTTCGATAACACAGCCGGAACGATCGATTATGCGGTGGCCCAGCTCAATCGCCCCGTTGCCGAGGGAAGTGGGGCGCTGCTGGTTATTGAATTTCGGGCAAAAGCTGGTGGCGATGCTTCGATCCGCTTTCGTTCCACGCCCGCCGCTACCGAGGGAGCTCTTTTGGCAAACGCAGAAGGAAGCCCGATCCAGGTTTCATTGGGCGAGTCAAATGTGAGCGTTGCCCCATAAGCAGGGATGGTTGCCTAAAGGCGCAAACCCAACTTACTCTTTAATACAAAAAATGGACAGGGAAACTCCCTGTCCATTTTTTGTGTGTGCGCTGAGAGGGACTTGAACCCTCACGCCTTGCGGCACATGGCCCTCAACCATGCCTGTCTGCCAGTTCCAGCACCAGCGCAAGCAGGGCATTATTATAATCGCCTTCGCTATACTGTCAAGCAATAAAAACAGAGAGCAGGTACCTGGTTGATGGAGAAATTTCTGCCAAAATCTTACGAGCGAATATCAAGAATTTCTTTGACGTAGGGCTGGATGGCTTGTTTGACTTTTTCAAGGCCAAGCCCTTGTACTTTAAATGTGACCATTTTGTTGGATGAATCTTCGCCGGTGAAAACCCCGAATGCCACAACGTTGCCTTTTTGGGATGCGATCGCCTGGGAAAGATCGGCCAGGGTGCCTGGTTTGTCGGTCAGCAAGGCAGTAACACGCACACCCATTTCGCGGGCGCCCATCAGTTCGAGAAGGAGTTTGAATAAGTCTGTTTCGGTCATAACGCCAACAACATGACCGTCTCGCAAAACAGGCAGGCCGCCGATTTTGTTGTCGGCCATGATGCGCGCAGCCTGCTCAATGGGGGTGTCTTCCGTGACCGTCATAACATTCTTGGTCATCAATTCTGAGACTTTTATTTTGCTCAGAAGGTAGTTCATTTCCCAGATGGAAAGTGTGGTTGCCGCGGAAGGGGACGCATTCATCAGGTTGCCTTCCGTGACAATTCCGACCAATTTGCCATCTTTGACCACCGGAGCGCGGCGGATATGTTCTTTTTTGAAGAGATTGACGGCCTCAGTAATCGGCATATCGGGGCTGATGGTGATTACAGGTTTGGACATTCTTTCGCCAACGAGCATGGAGACCTCCTTGATTTGTTTACGCGGTTATGATTGAATAAAATTTTGTGAAGACCACTATATTATTATACTGTTTGCCCTGAAATTTGGAATGTGTTGTTTTACAGCTCGGGTAATAAACTTATTTAACCTTCAAATCGATACCCGATCCCTCGCTCTGTCTGAATGTAGATTGGTTGAAGCGGATCTTTCTCAATCTTTTGTCTGAGTTTTCCCATATAAACGCGCAGGTACTCTGCTTCTTCGCCATATTCAGGGCCCCAAACATTTTGCAGAATGGCGCGATGTGACAGGGTTTTCCCCGTGTTGCGCATCAGATAGACAAGCAGGTTGAATTCGGTCGGAGTAAGATCGATCTCTTTTTCGTCAACCGTAACTTTATGGCGCACCAAATCGGCGATGATGCCCCGATACGATAGACTTTCTTGTTCTGGCTGGGCCTCGCTCCAGCGGGCGCGGCGCAAAACGGCTTTGACCCGGCTCAGGAGCTCACCGATCCCGAAGGGTTTGGTCAGATAATCGTCTGCACCCAGATCGAAGGCCCGGACTTTGTCGCTTTCCTCCCCCAGGGCGGTCAGGATGATGATTGGTACCACTGATATTTGTCGGATGCGACGGGTGGCCTCAAGGCCATCCATGTTGGGCATCATGATATCGAGGATGACCAGGTCAATATGTTGCGATTGGAATATTGACAGCCCATCGGCACCGTTTGAGGCGACGGTGACGTTGTAGCCGCGAACTTCGAGATTGATCCGGACAAAATCTCGCAGTGATTTTTCATCGTCGATGACAAGTACAGCAGGTGAAGTGGGCATAGTTATTAAACGGTGGTCAGAGTGAGAGGAATGGAAAACGCAAAACAGGCGCCGGTTGCTCGAGGTTCGACCCAGATTTCGCCACGATGCGCATTGATCAGCCCGCGGCAGATGGCCAGGCCAAGGCCGGTGCCGCCTGCACCGCGAGAAAAGAGGTTGTCGATTCGAAAAAATGGGTCAAAGATGCGCTCAGATTGTTCAGGCGCAATACCCGGTCCATCATCTTCAACGCGGAAGATGAGTTTGTCGCTAACGCGTGAGACTGAGATGGAAATATTGGCATTATCTCCTGCATATTTTGCCGCATTTTCGAGCAGATTACGTATGACAGTTTCAAGACGAGGCTGGTCTGCATATAGCGGCGGCAACGATGGGGCAAGGGTAACATGTAACCGGTGTCCGGGGAAGGTTAGCGAGCGCTTTGCGGCGCGTTCAATGATTTCTTCAATATTACACTCAACTGGCTGAATTTGCAGGCTGCCAGCTTCCAATCTTGAAAGGTCTAAAAGGTTGTTGACCAGGTCACTGAGCCGGTCAGCCTCGTCTGATATGATTTCGAGAAATTCGCGGGTAGATTCGCGATCCCAGGTTACATCTTCAGCAAGCAGGGTGCTGGCGTAGCCTTTGATGGCGGCCAGCGGCGTACGCAGCTCGTGCGAAACCGTCGAGATCAGGCTGGTTTTCATGCGGTCGATTTCGCGATAGGCGGTCATATCCTGAATGATGAGACCACGCCCGATCGAGACGTTATTTAGATCGGTTACATCGAAGGCATGGAACCGAAGGAATAACTCACGGCCTTTGATCACCGTGTTTATTTCCACTTCCCGGTTTTTTGTTTCAGACAGGCTTTTTTCCACTTGCTTGCGGATTTTTTCAGGCTTTTTTAGTTGCGAGAGAATTCTGGAAAGCACTCGCGTTACCGTGGTTTCAACAAGCTCGGTATTTTGCAGGTTGGCCAACTCGGCAATGCGGCGATTGGTGTAGATCACATTGCCGCCCAGGTCTCCTAAAATCAGGCCATCTTGCATGGATTGGATAAGCGCCTCCAAACGGCGAGTTTGTTCCTTCAGCCGCTGATCAGAGTGAGCGTAAAGCGCCGCATTTTCCATCGCCATTGCGGCATGGTTGGCAAAGTTGGCCATGAGTTGAATTTCATTGTTGCTGAATTCGTAAGGTTCAGGTCGGAGCACCAGCAGCGCCGAGGATGGAGTGTAATTGCTTTTGAGAGGCACGGCCAGGATGGAGCGATAGCCTCCATCGCGCGAACGCGGGAGCAACGGCGCAAAATCAGGGTCGGCTTCTGTATCGACAATTTGAGCTGGTTTCCCTGAACGGATTGCGCGCATGGCCGCAGAGTACGACTCGGCAGGTTTGAATGTGGATTTTTCGATATATTGCTTTGATAGGCCGCGGCTGGCTTTCACTTTGTACAGGCCGCTTTGTTCATCAAATACAAAAATGGCAATTTTCTGAACGTTCATCAGCCGTTCAACCTGCTCGAGGATGAGGTCGAGCACGACTTTTGTGTCCAGGGATGAAACAACAGCCTGGCTGGTTTCGAGCAGGGTAGCTTGCTCGTTCATGCGCGCCTGGATCGATTTTTCCATTCTCGTCAGGCTGGTGATCAATTCTCCTAATTGGTCTCGCCGTTGTGCCATTTTGGCGAGGTGTTCGCGTTGCTTGAGAGAGATTTCCTTGTCCTCGCCAATCAGCTGGCTGATGGCTGCCAGGTGCTCGATCGGTTTCAGAACGCGCCGATGGAGCACATTCCAGAATAAAACGCCAATCCCGGCGAAGGCCAGGAACGCGGTAATGGTGATCGTGCGCAGTGATGCTTGTTGGGAAAACGCCAGCGCCGTAGGCCTGCTGGTGACGATTGCCCAGCGAACGTTGGGGATTGGGGCATAAGTGTAAAGTTGTTCCTGGCCGTTTGCATCGGGCGCGATTTGTGAGCCCGTTGCTCCGTCAAGAACCTCCAGCGCAATCTCAGGCATAATGCTGTTGATGCCCGCCATGAGTTGCGATTCTTCGGCGTGCCCAACCACATGCCCGGTATGGTCGATGATAAAAACTTGGAAGCCCTGCTGCTGTTGGCCCTGCTCCTGAATGGCCTCGCGCGCGGTGGCGCTAAAACCTTCGAGCTTGATATTGGTGGCAATCACGCCCAGAAACACACCATCGCGGGTGCGGATGGGCATCACGGCCGATGCCACCGGCTGCCCGGTTGTAGGCGAGATGCGCGCCTCAGACAGAAAAGCAGCCTCGCTTTTTTGGGCTTTTTGAAAATAAACCCGAAACGCAAAATTAGAACCAATGGTGGAGATTGCCCCGGCAGGGTAGTGGTACATCATTTCGCCGTTACTGTCGAGGCGGTAGATCAAATCAATATCGGGGCGACTCCCCTGAACAATTGAGAAGATGGTTTGCAGATCTTCGATATTGTCCGCGCGCACAGCCGGGTAGAGACTCATTTGCTCAACAGCATTAAGCGCATTTCCGATGGCGATGTCAGTTTGCTGGGCAATTGCTTTGGCCAGCGCCAAGTCGCGCGAAGTCACCTCCTGCTGGATGCGGCGGCTTTCGATCACATCGAATACCACAATAATACTTAAAGCCGGGACGACTAGAAGCAAATAAAACGCGAGCAGTTGAAGGCCGAAATCGCGGCGAAGTTTATGGATGAACATTTATCCTTCGGAAAATTGATATAACACCCGCGCCATATGGCGGGCGTGTTTGAGATATAGATCCAGGCGGATGTTTTCATTCGGGGCGTGGGCGCGAGTATCGGGGTATCCCAACCCGGCGGTTGCCACCGGTAAACCAAGATCGTGCACAAACGGATGGCTGGGGCCGGAGCCGCCGACCATCGGCACGATTTCCATTTTGTTTTCGTAAATTTCTTCGGCGCTGTCGACAACGATTTTGATAAAAGGGTCATCGGGATCAGTGCGCGCGGCGGGCTCGCCGCCCAGAAAGTTGATTTTTACATCGCTAAAGCCTTGTTCGTCTAGGTGGGCCCGCAGCAGGGACAGGCATTTCTGCGGGTCCTGGCCGGGGACGAGGCGGAAATCCACTTTGGCGGTGGCTTGGGCTGGCTGTACGGTTTTTGAACCGGGGCCCTGGTAGCCGCTGGTCAGACCACAGATGGTACAGGTCGGTTCAAAAACTTCGGCCAGAGCCAGCTCCACACCGCCGGTCAAACCTTTCAGAAACTTCTTGACCCCATACTGTTTTTTGTATTCTTCAGCCATATCGGGCAAGGCCGCCATCAGTTCGCGGTCGCGGGCCGAGGGGGGAACGATACCGTCATACCAGCCGGGGATGCGGATGCGCTCGTCGGGGCCTTTCAGCGTGGATAAAGCCCAGGTTAAACGCCAGGCAGCATTCGGGAAGATCGATCCGCCGACGCCCGAATGAACATCGATCGCGGCAGTTTCCACTGAAAGTTCCACGTAACAAATTCCGCGCAGCCCCAGATATTGGATTGGAATTTCGCGGTGATCTACACCGCCGAATTCCCAAATGCAGGCATCGGCAGCCAGTTTTTGTTTGTTTTCCCGAATGAAATCATGCAGGTGGATGCTCGAAGTTTCTTCTTCGCCTTCGATGATAAATTTGACATTGCAGGGCAGTTCACCGTCTGCAGCCAGGATGGCGTCGATAGTGTGCAGGCGCGCAGTCAGGTGGCCTTTATCATCGCTAACGCCGCGCCCGTATAGCTTGCCATCGCGCAGGGACGGTTCAAAAGGCGGTGTTTCCCACAATTCCAGTGGCTCGGCGGGTTGCACATCGTAATGGTTGTAAAACAGCAGGGTTTTATCGCTGCGGTGGCCCTTGCGTTCGGCAAAAACGACCGGTGCACCATCGGTTGGCATGATCTCGACGTTGAACCCGCGTTTTGTGAGCATCTGGCTGACGAGCGTTGCGCACTCCTGCAGCCCCCAGTTTTGAGCGCCAACACTGGGCTGGGCCACCAATTTTGAGAGTTCGGCGATGCTTTGGTCAAGATGGTTTTCGAGATACTGTTCAACCTGCACGTGATTGGTCATGCTCGATTCCTTTCTAAAAACCAAATACCCAACCCAGCGAAAGTGATCCGGCATAGGCAACCAGGGTCATCTTGATTAGTTGACCACACCAGGCGGCCAGCAGGAACTTCCAAAAGGGGAGTTTGAGGGCGCCTGCCGCTATGGAAGCCAGGTCAAAGAATGGGTTGGGGATGGCGGCCAGCGCAACGATCGCGAACGCACCGTATTTGCGCACGAACGGCTCGAGTCGGATGTAAATATCGGTGCGCTCCACGACGGTTCGCCCGCCAATCCCGGCCAGGTAGCCGGTGATTTCTCCCAGCGCCGAACCGCAGGCTGCCGCGAAGGCTACTCCCAGTGGATTGAAAACGCCTGCCATGCCGAAGACGATTGCAAGCCCAGGTGCTGGAAATAACACCGTGGCGCTGGAGAGCATCGCCACCAGGAAAATGCCAGGGTAGCCGTATACTGCCAATTCTGCGGCGCGGTCGCGCACGCTAAAAACGAACAGGGTTATTGCAACAAAAGCTGCCAGGCTGAGGCCGCGCAAAACCAGGCTGCTCGTGGCTGATGTCGGTTTTTCCATGGTTTTGCGCGGCGCAGGTTTAGGCTTCGTTAATGGTGATGCTGGCAATTTTTACGCCATCATATTCCGGGCGCATCGGGTCGCGGGGCGGGATGGACATGAGCACATCCAGGCCTTCAGTGATTTTGCCAAAGACGCTGTGTTTGCCGTCCAACCACGGGGTTGGGATGTGGGTGATGAAGAACTGTGAGCCATTTGTGCCAGGCCCGGCATTCGCCATGGACAGAATGCCCGGCTTGTCGTGCTTGAGGCTGGGGTGGAATTCATCTGCGAAACGATAGCCCGGTCCGCCGCGTCCGGTGCCGGTCGGGTCTCCGCCCTGAACCATGAAGTCGGCGATCACGCGATGGAAGATGGTTCCGTTGTAAAAGCCTTCGCGCGCCAAAAAGACAAAGTTGTTGACCGTTTTCGGGGTCTTATCAGCGAATAATTCTAAGACCATGGTTCCCTTATCGGTTTCGATGGATGCGGTATATTTTTTTTGCGGATCGATAACCATTTGGGGCGGTGTGTTCCATTGCTTGGTAGTCATTATTTCTCCTTGAAGTGATAAGTTTAGGCGTTTCTCAGCATTTCTTCGATGCGAGCCACCACCATGTCGAGCGCGGGCATATTAAACCCGCCTTGCGGGATGATGATGTCAGCATAACGCTTTGACGGTTCGACAAAATCGAGGTGCATGGGGCGGACGGTCTTAAGATATTGGTGGATGACAGATTCTGTGGTGCGTCCACGCTCTGTAATATCCCGTTGCAGGCGGCGGATAAAGCGCAGATCTGCATCGGCATCTACAAAGATCTTGATGTCGCAAAGTTCGCGCAGTTTTGGCTCAACGTAGATCAATATCCCCTCGACCATGATCACCCGGCGCGGCTCGATTGGGATGGTTTTTTCGGTGCGCTTGTCTTTTGAGAAATCATAGACCGGCAAATCAACTGGCTGATGGGTTTTCAACTGAATGATGTGCTGGATGAGCAGATCCGTCTCGAGCGAATTGGGATGGTCGAAATTAACTTCTGCGCGTTGGGCGGGGGGCAGGCCGCTCAGATCTTTGTAGTAGGCGTCCTGCGGCAGATAGGCGATCCGCGATGCACCAACCCGGTTGAGAATTTCCTGGGCGACGGTGGTTTTGCCAGAGCCGGATCCGCCAGCGATTCCGATGACTAAGGGGGCTGGTTGGGTCATATTTGAATTATACCCGTTACGAGCCGGGCAAATCTTTCGTTTGTATATGAAAAACAAAACGCGATTCTGAGCAAGAATCGCGTTTTGCAGGGGATATTTACTTTAGTGTTCGGTCATGTAGGCCAGAGCAACGGTACCTGGACCGACATGGGTTCCGATCACCGGGCTGAGGTCTGTGATCATGCTTTCTGACACATCCAGGCGCTGGGCGATTTTATCAAGAACTTGACGGGCTTCTTCAGATGCGCTTGCATTGGGGGCGGCCATCTGGATTTTTCCTTTGCCTGCGCATTGCTCTTCAACCAGCTCGATCAATCTGTCAAGTGCCTTGCCCTTTGTGCGAACACGCTGCAAGGCTTCGATTTTGCCGTCATTGATGTGCAGGATCGGTTTCATGTTGAGGGCCGTTCCTAAAAAGCGCTGCGCACCGCCAATGCGACCACCACGATGCAAGAATTCAAGTGTATCCACAACAAAGTAAACGCCGGTATGTTTTCGGGCCTGTTCAGCTATCTCGCGGCATTCGGCGAGCGACAGTCCCTGGGTTGCGGCGCGGGCTGCGGCTAACACCTGGAATCCCATCGCCATTGTTGTGGTCTGGCTGTCTACGATAGCGATGCGCTCGCGATCTTTTTCTATCAGTTCCCTGGCCTGTTGGGCAGATTGGACTGTGCCGGAAAGTGTGGAAGAAATAAAAATTCCCAACACGTCAAATCCTTGATCCAGAAGTTCCTGGAATTTTTCCTGCATCCGCCCCGCGGAAACCTGAGATGTAGTTGGCATTTTCTTGGTGTTCTTTAGTTTTTCGTAAAATTCTTCGGGCGTAATATCAACGCCATCCTCGAAAACTTTTTCTTCCCAAATAACATTGAGGGGTACGGTGGTAACTTGTTCTGCTTTCAGGTACGCTGTAGGAAGATAAGCGGTACTGTCCGTCAGGATGGCAACTTTCTTCATGGTTATATTTCTCCGGTTTTAGGATTGCGTGATTATAACCCAGCCATATAAGCGATACCAACAGTTCCTGGACCGGTATGCGTGCCGAGCACCGGGCTTAGCTCGGTAGCAATATTCTCGCTGACCTGAAGGCTTAAACTGGCCGCAGTCAGCACTGACTTGGCGTCTGCTTCAGCATTGGCGCTCAATGAAGCCAGCCGGATGGGGTTTTTCCCTTTCGTATGTTCGCTGACCAATTCCACCAGACGGTCAAGAGCTTTGCCTTTGGTGCGGACACGTTCCACCGCTTCGATTTTCCCATCCTTGACGGTCAGGATTGGTTTCAGGTTGAGTGCTGTTCCAAGCAGTCGTTGCGCGCCACCGATGCGGCCGCCCCGGTGTAGAAATTCTAGCGTATCGACCATGAAAAAAATCCCGGTGGATGTGTGCGCTTTTTCTGCGAGGGCTTTACATTCTGACGTGGAAGCCCCTTCCGATGCAGCGCGGGCAACGGTCAAAACCTGGAAGCCCATCGACATGCTTGTTGTTTCGGTGTCGACAATGTGCACCTTGTCTTTCCCGGCGGACAGGGATTCTCGGCCCTGGACTGCAGATTGAACGGTCCCTGATAATTTTGAACTTAAGAACATCCCTAAAATTTCATAGCCTTCAGCCAGCAGCTGCTCGAAAGCATTTTTCATGTTGATAACTGAAACCTGGGATGTGGTTGGGATTACTTTTGCGCCAGAAAGCTTTTGATAGAATTCATCAGGCTGGATGTCGATGCCATCTTCGTACATTTTTTCTCCCCAGATCAGAACCTGCGGCACGACAGTAATGTTGTAACGTTTTAAGTATTCGGTTGGGAGTGAAGATGTGCTGTCAGTGACCAACGCTACTTTTGCCATATTTCCTCCACGAAAATGATTGGGAATTTAGATGATCAGGTTTGATTTAACTTAAAACACACAAAAAGGTTTTAGTTACTGATAAGGCGTTATTGTGGCTATCAAGCCTGCCCATGTTTGGCTGGTCCGTGAAACAAATTTGTAAAATAAAGTGTGTTCTGTGTTAAAAAACGATTGACTTCATGATTCGCGCATGCTACAATGATTAAAATCCCGTATTGAAGTGAGCAACGTGACCAATTTACGTAAACCTTTTCGGCTGAATGTCGGCTTCCTGATTAACTCTCCGATCGGCATCAACCGCGAATTCTTTTTTGATTCGATCGCCCTTACATCCGAAGACGGGCTTCGAATTAGCAACATCGAGGGCGTGGCGAAGATCAGCCGCACCCCTCAGGGGCTGCTTGTGCAAGGGAATTTTAGTGGCACCGTTCCGCAGGAATGCGTCCGCTGCCTGGAAGATTATGAGCATAAACTGCAGTGGGAATTTATAGAGCTATATGCTTTTACTACTGATAACATAACCGAATCCGGATTGCTTGTTCCAGACGATGCCCAGATCGACTTGCAAACCCTGGTGCATGATTTTGCGCTGCTTGAAGTTCCGATTAAACCAATTTGTAAACCTGGCTGTCTGGGGTTATGCATGGAGTGCGGCCAAAACTTGAATGAGCGTGATTGTGGCCATACTCCTCCGAATGATTCGCCTTTTTCAGCCTTGAAAGAATTATTTGACTCTGAAAATTAGCACTGACTGGGCAGCCTGCTTGGCGGCTCTGGATGGTTATCGTGGAGGCTTTCATGGCATATCCAGAACGGCACGGACGTCGTAGTGATGCAATGCTCTTGCTTATTGAAAAAGCAGGGGTGCAGGGTTATCTAACCACCGACGATTTGCTTCAGGCTTATCCCGAAGAGAACCGGGATTCTGAACGACTCTCAGTGCTTGCAACATCGCTACGGAAACGCGGGGTTGAAGTTGTCGATACACAAGGGGATCTGGATTTTGCGGTAGATGAGACGGGCCTGTTTGATATGGGCTCTGAAACCTGGGCGGATCCTTCGGATACGGTGAACTTTGAAGACCCGACAGGTCTTTATTTGCGCGAAATGGCGCGTGTCCCCTTACTGGGCGCAGAGGAAGAACTCGAGATTGCCCAGGCGATCGAACACGGGCGGGCCGCGGCGAAAACACTCAGTACTCCCATCGCTCTTTCGGACGATGCCCGGCGTGAATTGGAACGTGTTGTTCACGATGGCCTTGTTGCCCGAGAGCATCTGATAAAAGCCAATACCCGCCTGGTGGTTAGTATTGCCAAGCGTTATATCGGTCGAAGTGTTCCTTTTCTGGATTTGATCCAGGAAGGAAATTTGGGCTTGATGAAGGCAGTTGAGAAATTCGACCTGCATCGTGGCTTTCGCTTCTCTACGTATGCCACCTGGTGGATCCGCCAAACCATTACCCGCGCCATTGCTGACCAAGCCCGCACCATCCGGCTTCCGGTCCACATGGGAGACCGGGTGCGCCAGATCTATAAAATGACCAGCGATCTTGAGCAGAAATTAGGGCGCGCGCCGACTCTTGATGAAGTTGCCAAAAGCTTGTCGATGACGGTCCAGAAGTTGCAATGGGTGATGCGCGTTACCAGCCGCCCGCTTTCGCTTGAAAGCCCGGTTGGCGAAGATGAAGAATCGGAACTGGGCAGTTTTATCGAGGATGAGTTCAATCCATCCCCGCTGCAAACAGCCTATCAATCCATGCTGCGTGAAAAATTGAATGAAATTTTGCAGGGCATGCCTTTGCGCGAAGCGCGGGTATTGCGGATGCGCTTCGGCCTTGATGATGGTATTGAATATACACTCGAGGAGGTTGGCCAAAAATTTGGCTTGACCCGTGAGCGTATTCGCCAGATCGAGGGCAAGGCCTTGCGCCAGATGCGTCACCCGGGCCGGCTTAATCAGTTGCGTGAATATTTATAGAGAAAATTCGTCACCTTGTAGTAAAATACTGCCATGTTTAGAGAATTCATGTCCATGCCAATGCTAAGCTACTTGCGGTTCATTGCCAGTTGAACTGCGGGACGGTTTGCGCCGCCTAAATCGATGCTGGCAAAAGCCAGCATTTTTATTTCCAAAAAGTACGGAGGTACTCCAATGCCCGAAAACATCCTGATTGCCATTGCCTGGCCCTATGCCAATGCTGAAATCCACGTTGGTAATATTACCGGCTCGCATTTGCCCGGCGATATCGTTGCCCGATATCATCGCATGCAGGGCAACAATGTGCTCATGGTCAGTGGCACCGATTCACACGGGACCCCCGTCACCATTCGCGCTGACGCCGAAGGAAAACCGGTTGAGGATGTCTACAAACAGTTTCATAATACTTTCCTTGAAGTTTTTCAGGGATATGGTATCACCTATGATCTGTTCACCAGCACGCACACTGAAAACCATTTCAAGGTTTCCCAGTCCATTTTCCTGGCCCTGAAGGAGAATGGCTTTCTGTATACTGAGATTCGCCCACAGTGGTATTCTCCCAGCGCCGGTAAATTCCTGCCAGACCGCTACGTTGAAGGCACCTGCTATATCTGCGGATATGAGAGTGCTCGTTCAGATCAATGCGATCGTTGTGGCAATGTGCTTGAACCCGAAAAACTGGTCAGTCCGCGCTCCAAAATCGACAACTCCAGCCCGGAACTGCGTGAAACCGAACATTATTTCCTCGACCTGTCCAAACTTGAAACCAAAGTGGCCGAATTCTTGCGCGCCCGTCAATCTTACTGGCGCGAAACGGTTAGCGGTCAATCTCTCGGGCAGATCGAGACCGACGGTCTGAAGCCCCGTCCCATTACCCGCGATCTCGATTGGGGTATTCCCGTGCCGGAAGCTGGCTGGGAGAGCAAACGGATTTACGTTTGGTTCGAAGCCGTCATCGGGTATCTCTCCGCTGCGATTGAGTGGAGCAAGGTTTCGGGGAGCGGCGAAGCCTGGCGCGAGTGGTGGACCAATCCCAAAGCCAAATCCTTCTACTTTATCGGTAAAGACAACATCTTTTTCCACGCTGCCTGGTGGCCCGCCCAGCTGATGGGCGCTAGCTCTGCTTTTATGAAGATTTTCGCAGGCGACGAAGAAGCGCCCTTGAATTTGCCTTACGATGTGCCTGCCAACCAATTCATGAACCTCGAGGGCGAAAAGATCAGCGGCTCACGCAATTGGGCAGTTTGGGGGCGTGATGCCCTGACCCGTTACGATCCCGACGCTTTGCGCTACTACCTGACCATCAATATGCCTGAAGCCAAGGACAGCGATTGGGCCTGGGATGAATTCGTTGCCCGCAACAATGGCGAATTGGTTGCCACCTGGGGCAATCTTGCCAACCGGGTTTTGTCATTTTCGTTCAAGCACTGGGATGGGCACGTGCCTCCGGTGGATGTGACCCAACTGCGCGAAGCGGACCTTAACCTGCTGACCGCGATAGAAGACGGGTTCAAATCTGTCGGCGGATACTACGAAGCCGTCAAATTGCGTGATGCCTTGCGTGAAGCATTTCGTCTGGCGACAGAAGTCAACCGTTATCTTGATGCCAACGCCCCCTGGACGGCCATCAAAACCGACCGCGATTCGGCAGCTCTGACGATTTACACAGCCCTCAAGGCGATCGACTCGCTCAAGGTGCTTTTTGCGCCGGTCCTGCCGTTTACCTGCGAAAAACTGCACACCTTTTTTGGCTTTGAGATGCCCTTATTTGGTGAGCAGTATACCGAAACCGTTAGCGATTCGCTGGGTACTCATACTGTTTTGCGTTACAAACCCGCGGGCGAGGCAGTGCAGTGGTGCCCAAGTTCGTTGAAGCCCGGCCAGGCTCTGTCGCAGCCGTTCCCGCTCTTTAAAAAACTGGATGAAAAGCTGGTTTTGGAAGAAGAGCTTGCCCGTCTGGGAAAATAATCAAGCCAATCAAAAAGCACCCGCCCGGGTGTTTTTTGATTCTCATCGCGTCCATGCAACAACGCAATTCCGCCCGTTTGATTTTGCCATGTAAAGCGCCTGGTCCGCCTGGATGATCAACGCCTCGGGCTGGTCACCATGGTCGGGGTAGATCGAAATGCCAACCGATACGGTAGCTTTTAGCTCTTGCCCCTCGAATCGGATACGAGCTTCTTCAAATGTGCGCCGTATCTCCTCGGCGCGTTTTATGGCTACTTCCATGCTGGTATCAGACAGCAGGATGATAAATTCTTCTCCGCCATAGCGGCAAGCGACATCACTTTGACGGGTTTGCTTGCGCAGCAGTTCGCCTAACAGGGTTAACAATTCATCCCCGGCTGTATGCCCGTAGGTATCATTAAAAGATTTGAAGTGATCGATATCCAGCATGATCACTGCCAGCGAAGATTCCTTTCTTTTCATTCTGTTTATTTTCTTTGAAAAACTTTCGTCCAGGTAGCGCCGATTGAATAATCCGGTTAATACATCGCGTATGGCTTGTTCGCGCAGTTCTTCTTGCAGAGACTCTACGCGGTGGAGCTGCACCTGTAATTCCTGGTTGGTCTGCTGCAAATCCTCTTGCGCTTGACGCCGTTCAACGATTTCTTTTCGGGCATCCTCGTATAGGCGGCTATTTTCAACTGCAATTGCGGCCTGCCTTGCAATGGTTTCCATCAGTCTGATTTGCTCAGGGTCATACTGGTTGGGCAGGTACGATTGCATCGAGATCACGCCGATCACTTTGCCGCGGACAATCATAGGCACGCCGACAAAGGAGCGGGTTGGTGTGCCGCCGATGCGGATAATTTGATATTGTTCCGCAACTGTAACGTCTGTGGTATCACTTAGATAAAGGGTTTTTGCGCTCATCACCACCTCGCCGGTTAGTCCCGGCGCCACGCGCATATCCCTGACCGCTATGTTTTTAAAATTTCCTTGATCGTAGAAAAGTGGATAGTAAAGTAAATGGGTGGTTTCTTCGTAGATTGCGACATAGAAAGAATCCACGGGCATTAACTGTCGGCATTTTTCGAACAGATTTCTTAAAACCTGATCCATATTCAGGTTTGCCGAAAGTTCCATGCTGATTTCGTACAATATTGTCATTTCTTCAGCTCTGCGCCGGGTGACTTCGTATAGCCTGGCGTTATCAATTGCGATGGCAGCCTGGGAAGCGATGATTTCCAGGGTTTGTATTTGCTCCGGGCTAAAAACGTTGGGTTCGTAGCTTTGTACTGAAAGCACCCCGATTACATCGGTTCCTCTAAAAAGTGGAATCCCCAGATAGGTGCGGGCATGCTCCCGTGTGGTATGTTGCAGGCGATAACGCTTAATATTGGTTTCATCATCGCAGTCTGACACATAGATCAGAACTCGTTTTTGGATAACTTTTCCGGTCATGTAGTTATCTAGATTTTTGCTAAGCTGAATATGTGGTTTCTCTTTGCCTTTATCGTTGAATTTGATAAAACTGATTTGGTCACTCGCCGAGTCGTAAAGTCCTACAGTGAAAACATCTACTTGCGCTATCTGTTTGCATTTCTCCAGAAGAGAATTCAAGACAGTTTCCAATTCCAGCCCGGCCGTGATCGAATGCCCAATTTCATAAAGAACGGAAATTTGGTCAGCGCGCTGGCTGGCTTCTTTTTCTGCCCGAATGCGCTCCTCGATTTCTTGCTGGGCTGCCCGAAAAAGGCGGGCATTGTCGATTGCGACCCCGATGCTGGCCGCAATTGTATTGAGCAGCCTTACGTCATCATCGGTGAATGCAAATTCAACCGTATAGTTTTGTAAGCTGATGACCCCGATGGCTTGCTGCCCAGACATGATCGGCACACCAAGCCATGTCTTCGGATAACCATATTGGTGAGCAAAAACAGCTTTATGCCCAAGCGGTGGAGCTTCTACCTGGAAATTGCTGGAAATCAACAACGGTTGCCGCGTATCAAGGATGTGGGAAACGAGCCCCTCACCGTATTTAAGTGGGGGAGGGGTAACGCGTTTTTTGTCGATGGTCCAGTAAGGAACTTCCAGATAATCGGAATTCTGGTTGTGCAATGCGATCAAAACCGAGCGTGCATTGAACGATTGCTCCAACTGTTGCCCAACCAGCGAAACCAGCGACTCCATATCGAGTTGGGATGCTGCTGCCATGGTAATGGTGTTTACCATCACCAATTCTTCCAGGCGACGATGCAATATCTCGTCAATTTCCTTGCGGGCGCTGATATCTTCCTTGATGGAAATGTAGTTGACGATTTCGCCGTTGTTGTCAAACAATGGCGAAATCAGAGTTTCTTCCCAGTACAGTTCCCCGTTTTTTCGGCGGTTGAGCAGATCGCCTTTCCATAGTTTCCCGGCCTTGAGCGTTTTCCACATCTCCTGATAAATGCTTATCGGAGTTTTCCCGGACTTGAAAAGGCTGGTTTTTTGGCCAAGGGCTTCCTCTTTTGAATATCCTGTCAGCTTGGTGAAAGATTGATTTACATATTCGATGATGCCGTCGGAATCGGTGATCAAAACGCTATTTGGGCTTTGGCTGACGGCTCGCACCAGGTTTTGAACTTGTTCTTGCTTTTGTTTTTGTTCGGTTATTTCTCGTAATACCAACACAAAGGCGCTTATCGTTTGGCTGGTTGGGTTTCGAGCGGGGGTTACGTTTAATTCATAGATCTTCTTCGCGCTAATTTGGGGCAGATTTAGCTCTTTGCGCAAAGTCTCTTTCTCTTGAGCATCTTCGCGGATTTTCTCCCAGGTGGGAAGAAGATTTTTGATACTTGCGCCAATATCTGTTTCAGCGATGCCGAAAGTGCGGCGCGCGGCAGTATTGGCATCGCTGATAAGATCGGATTCGTTGACGACCAGCATCATATCGTTCACAAGATCAATGGCGATGTCGCGCGCCATGGGGGAAGTGAATAACCATTGATAGCGATAAATAGCCCAGCCATTAAGCACGGCAGTCAACATTAGTAAGTGCGGCGCGTAATTGTAGCCATAAAAAAAATTCAATTTGCCTGTCGCCAGGAGAATGATCACAAGCGCGGGGATGATTTGCCCTAAATTAAGAAATAAGATCTGCTTGAAGTAAATTCCCTTACTGTTAAGCATTGTGTTGAATTGAATGCCAAAAATAACAAAAGCAAGAATGCTTGAGTAAATTAACAATACCCAGAACCAGGCGCCGTTGCTAAATGCCAGCGCTTCAGCAAAACCAATATCAACCAATTTGTAATTGTTGCGCAGAAAACTTTCCAGCCTAGGTTGCCAGATAAAGAGTAAGTTAACGCTCGGCACGAGCATCCAGAGCAGAAATCTTTGCCTTGAAAGCCAGTTTGAACGGTTGGCGTTTTCGATTGCGCTGACCAGGATCGCCACAGGCGCGAACGGCAAGATCGACAGGCGTAAGCGCATCAATAGAATTTTGGCATTCAGGCCTGGACATAAAAGGTCCAGGCCTGATAAGAAGGTGAAGATCCCGAGCAAAAGCATTGCAATGCCAAAAGGGATGGCCGCATTGAACTGCCGGTGACGCAGGCTGTAGACCCCCACAGCCAAAAACAAGAAGGATGTTAAGAGTAGGTGAAAAAACAGCAGGTTAGCAACCATTAGATAACATTATAAGCACGAATAAAGGGTTAATATCCCTGGCCGCCTTTGCAGTTTGGTAATTTTTGGGCTATCCTGTGCCAAACTGACGATCGCCTGCATCTCCCAGGCCGGGGACGATATAGCCTTTTTCATTCAGGTGATCGTCTATGGCTGCCAGGTAAATCGGCACATCGGGGTGTTCTTTCTGCATTCGGGCGATTCCTTCTGGGGCGCCGATCAGCCCGACAAATTTGATTTTCTTGACCCCCCAGCGTTTGAGAACTTCAACCGTAGCGGTGGCGGAGCCGCCCGTGGCCAGCATGGGGTCGAGGATCAGGCAGACGGAAACAGTCGGCTCGGTTGGCAGCTTATTGTAGTACTCAACCGGGCGCAGGGTTTGCTCGTCGCGGTACAACCCGATGTGCCAGACCTCCGCATGCGGCATCAGTTCCCAGATCCCCTCGACCATGCCCAATCCGGCCCGCAGGATCGGCACCAAGCCAACCTTTTCCTGCAATTCATAGGTGGTCATAGCTGTCAGCGGAGTTTCGATTTCGCGCGGGGTCAAGACCAGATCGGCGGTCGCTTCGTAGACCATCAGCGCGGCAATCTCTTGCACCAGTTCGCGGAATTTCTTGGGTTCGGTATTCTTGTCGCGCAAGCGGCTCAGTTTGTGCTTGACAAGAGGGTGATGTGACTCGTAAACGTTGGACATGGTGCACTCCTTGACATAAATTTGCGCCAATTATAGCCTTTTCTTGTGCTTGTGGCTTGCTTTCGGGTACACTTGAAAAAAACTTGGAGACTTCGTATGGAATATCGCAACCTCGGCAAGTCTGGATTAAAAGTCTCGGCCATCGGGCTGGGAACCAACCGATTTGGCGCACCGCACGTTCCGCAGGCCGTGGTCAACGACATGCTGGATGCCGCCCTCGATCTGGGGATAAATTTCATCGATTCTGCGGATGTTTACACCGCTGGACAATCTGAAGTGACGCTTGGAAATGCGCTCAAAGGCCGTTGGGACAAGGTGGTACTGGCAACCAAGTTCTTCTGGGCGACCGGCGATGGCCCCAACGACCGCGGCGGATCGCGCTATCACATGCTGAATGCCGTGGACGCCAGCCTGCGCCGCTTGCAGAGCGATCATATCGATCTGTATTACCTGCATCGCTGGGATGTTTCCACGCCCATTGAGGAAACCCTGCGTGGTTTGGATGATTTGATCCGGCTGGGCAAGATCCGCTACATTGGCGCATCAGATTTGGCATCCTGGCAACTGGCCAAGGCCAACCTTCTGGCTGAGTTTCGCGGCTGGACTGCTTTCGCCGCCTTGCAATCGCACCATCACATGCTCGAGCGGGATGTCGAGCGCGAAGTTTTGCCGTATTGCGCTGCACACGGAGTCGGGTTTGTGCCTTACTTCCCGCTGGCAGGCGGATTTTTGACCGGTAAATATCGCCGCGGACAGCCTGCCCCGGCTGGTTCGCGCGGTGAGAGCAGTGATTATGTCAAAGGCTACATGACCGACTCCAACTATGACCGGATCGAAAAGCTGGAAGCCTGGACCACCGAACACGGACATGGCCTGGGAGACCTGGCCCAGGCCTGGCTGTTGGCCCAGCCCGCAGTTTGCTCGATCATCTCTGGTGCGACCCGCCTGGATCAGATCCAGGCCAACGCCCGTGCGGTGGACTGGAAGCTGAGTCAGTCCGAGCTCGAAGAAGTCAATCTGCTCCTGAAAGGCTGAAGCGGCGATCATGCCTGAGAAATTCCCGCTTGCACTGGTAACGGGTGGCGCGCATCGTCTGGGACGCGCTTTTGCGCTGGCCCTGGCCCGCCAGGGATATGCGATTGCACTTCATTACCATGCATCGGCTGAAAGCGCCGCTGCCACCGCCGCTGAAATACGCGCCTTGGGCGTCCCTGCCTTCCCGCTCCAGGCCGACCTGACCAGTCCTGCTAAAATCGAAGCGCTTTTTCAGCAGATAGACAACTTGTTGGTCGAATCCCCATTAAGCGTTCAACGTTTGACGTTTAACGTTCTGGTCAACTCCGCCGCCCTGATGCCTCGGGGTGATGTTCAATCCCTGACCTCATCTGAATTCGATGCCGCGATTGCGCTCAATTTGCGTGCGCCTCTCCTGTGCTCCCAGCAGGCCGCCCGCCGCATGGGGCGGGGTGGGTTGATCGTCAACATTAGCGACATTGGCGCATCCAAAGCCTGGACCGGGTTCCCCGCATATACCGTCAGCAAGGCCGGGCTGGACTCGCTGACGCAGGTTTTGGCCCGCGCCCTGGCTCCCGCAATCCGCGTTAACGCCATCGCGCCGGGGCTGGTCATCCCCTCTGACGATATGCCTCCCGCCGAATGGGAACGCCTCGTTGGCCGCCTACCGCTTAAGCGCCCTGCCGCGCCCGAAGAGATCGCTTCGGCCCTCGAATTTTTGATCAAAAACGAGTATATTACCGGCCAGACCATCCGCATCGATGGCGGCTATTCGCTTATTTAGTTTTAGTGTTCTTGAAATTCATGAATCAGCCCTTTATCGTTAGGAGAAACCATGCCAGACAGCCCCATATTTATCTCTGAAAAACTCAAGACCGAAGGCGAAAAGATATATACCTTTTTTGCCGCCCTGACCCCTGAGCAATGGCAGCAAACCGTTTATGGCGAAGAAGGCCCCTGGACGGCACGCAGCATCCTGGCTCATTTTGTCAGCGCCGAGCAGGGGTTTCTCAAGATTTTTGCTTCCATCCGTGATGGCGGCCCTGGCGCAAGCGACGATTTCGATATTGACCGCTTTAACGCCAGTCAGCAGGCCAAACTGGCTGAGGTCACCTCTGCCGAGCTGCTGGCTCGCTACGTGGTCACCCGTGCCCAGATGGTTGATTTTGCTGCCAGTTTGGATCAAGCTGATCTGGAAAAGACCGGCCGCCATCCTGCGCTGGGGATCACATCTCTCGGTGAAATGCTCAAAATGGTCTACTTGCATAACATCATGCACCTGCGGGATTTGAAAAAAGTTGTGAGTGGATAAACAAACCCTAAATGCTTAGCCTCCTTCGCCCTGCCCACACCCTGCTCCTGGCCCTGACCTATCTGTTGGGGGCATCTCTGGCGCGCTACCTCGGCGCGGATTTTGCCATCCTACCTTTTCTGCTCGGATTCCTGTGGCTTGCTTTCCTTGTCAGCGCCATGAACCTGCTCGATGCCGCCTACCGCAACCCGGCCCAGCCCTACCTGTCTGAGCAAACTCCGCGCGAGCGAGACGAGTATCGCCGCAAACTGGTTGTTCTGGCTATCGCCATGTTGACCCTGACCGCCGCTCTGACCGTTCCGCTGCTGGCCTTTGAACTCGCCCGCCCATTGACGCTGGCCTTCCTGGGTCTTGCCGTGCTTTCTGCGCTGGCTTATGCCATCCCGCCTGTGCGCCTTGCCAATCGCGGCCTGGGAGAGTTTGCTCTGGCGATCCTGGTTGCCAGCCTTGCGCCCACCCTGGCTTTCAGCTTGCAGACTGGCGAACTTCATCGCCTGCTGCCAGCCTATATTTTCCCGCTGACCTTCCTGGCCCTGGCTTGCTTTCTGGCGCTTGATTTTCAGACCTTTGCTATCGACCAGAAATATGCCCGCCAGACGCTGCTGATCCGCCTTGGCTGGCAGACCGCCATCCCGGCGCACAACGGGTTTTTGGTTGCCGCTTATCTTCTGCTGGCCGCCGCGCCCTTCCTGGGCGTGCCCTTCGGGTTGGTCTGGCCGGCCTTGCTGACCCTGCCCCTGGCGGCCTTCCAGGTTTACCAGTTCAGCCGCCTGGCCGATGGCGCAAAACCGCTCTGGCCCCTGTTGGCATCGACCGCGATCGCCTTGCTCGGCCTGACAACCTACCTGCTGACCGTGACCCTCTGGCTGCGCTAACCTCACGCCTTGAGCCTTAAACGTTCAACATTAAACGAAAAGCCTTTCCCATGCCCGAATTTTTAACCCTGCTCCCACCCGATTCTGCCCGTGAAAAATTGCTTTCGCAACTGACTCCCCTCGGCCTGACATCCGTTATCGAAACGGAATCTGCCCTGGGCCGCGTCAGCGCCGAAGATGTTCTCGCGCCGCATCCGCTCCCGGCTTTTCCACGCACGACGGTCGATGGATTCGCCGTCAGATCGCGCGATACTTATGGCGTATCCGAGTCGCTGCCGGGTTATCTCAAATTGATCGGTGAAGTGCCGATGGGAGATACACCCGATTTCGAAGTTGGCCCTGGTCAATGTGCCATCATCCATACCGGTGGGATGCTGCCCGCCGGGGCGGACGCGGCCCTGATGCTCGAATACACCCAGACCCTGGGCGATGAGATCGAGATCATGAAGTCAGTCGCCGATGGCGAGAATCTGATCCGAATCGGCGAGGATGTGGCCGAGGGTCAGCTTGTCATCCCGCGTGGAACGCGCTTGCGCCCGGCCGAGATTGGCGGCCTGATGGCGCTGGGAATTACAAAGCTGCGCGTAGCCAATAAGGTCCGCGTGGGAATCCTTTCCAGCGGCGATGAAGTCATCCCGGCTGGTGAGACTCCGCGGCCCGGTCAGGTCCGCGACATCAACGCTCACACGCTCGGGACGCTTGTCACGCAGTCAGGTGGGGAGCCGCTCCAGTATGGAATCATCCGCGATGATTTTGCAGCCCTGCAGGCTGCCGCGGCTCGCGCTTTGGGCGAATGCGATCTTGTTCTGATCACAGCCGGCTCGTCCGCATCGACCCGCGACATGACAGCTGATGTGATCAACACCCTCGGCAAACCGGGTGTGCTGGTGCACGGCATCAATACCCGCCCCGGCAAACCGACTATTTTGGGCCTGTGTGACGGAAAACCGCTGATTGGCCTGCCTGGCAACCCGGTCAGCGCGCTGGTCAACGGTTATATGATGGTTGTACCGCTGATCGAAAAGCTGCTCGGCCAACTGCCGCGCCAGCGACCGTCGATCCGCGCCACGTTGACGGTTAACCTGCCTTCGATGGCAGGCCGCGAAGACTGGTGGCCGGTCAAATTGCGCGCGGAAGGCGATTCTCAGGGCTCCCTGCTTGCCGAGCCGATCTTTGGCAAATCGAACCTGATCTTCAGCCTGGCTGCTGCCGATGGCCTGCTCAAAATCCCACCGCATGCCACCGGCTTGTCTGCCGGGACGGTGGTCGAAGTCTTGCTGATTTGATCAGAAGTATTCTTAAAGAGAAATGGTCTGTCCCAATCATCAGGACAGACCATTTTTGCTTATGCCGGGTAATTCTTGTTTGATCGATTAAGGAAGCTGGCCGACAACGTTGAAGCTGTCGAGGATCAACTGGCTCTGCGTTTCAGCCTGATCAGATGATTCGCCGCTGGGTGAGCTGACAATCACCGTAATGATGTGATCGGTCTTGTTCTCGATTGGGCGAACGCTGAGAATCAGGAGAGTGTTGCCTGACCCCAAGCAGTTCTCGTAAAAAGCATAACGACCCTCGTATTTTGCATCGGAATAATCATCGCCGATATTCTGGGAAACACATTCGAAACCCTCAGAAGTGAAAACTTCCTTCATTAGATCAAGATTCTCTACATAGCCCAGAGTCTGGGCGAAGGTGGCGGAAGCCATTACCCAGGTACCAGGTGCGGTAAATTCGGTGAATCCTTGCAAATCATTGGAGGCCATGATGCTGGCGAAATTATGATCTTCAGTGCTAAAAATTTCGCCACTGACCTGGTTCCAATCAGCAGGGACGGCCATTTCGAGGGACTCGGTGTCATCTGTAACGAGGATGTAATCGCCATCGGCAGGCTCTTCATCTTCGGTCATTTCTTCGTCTGGGGCTTCTTCAGTTGCCATTTCTTCGGCCGGCGCCTCTGTTGCGGCAGGTGCTTCAGCAACCGGGGCGGATTCTTCGGCCTGGGGTGTTGCCGCTTGAGTTCCCCCACATGCGGCCAGAGTTGCTGCCAGCATGATAGTAATCATCAATAAAGTGATCTTCTTGTTCATGTAATTCCTCCTGGGGTGGGTTGATGCAAAATCCGGCAAAGTTTGTCCATTATATCTGAAAACGCGAATCCAGAAACTTTTTCGCATAACTGCGCATCATTCGTACGATTGGCTATGAATAAGAACGGTCTGGCGCTTGTTTCAAGCGCCAGACCGTTCTTATGTGGCCTTACTGTCTAAATTTAGAGCGTTCTGAGTTCCAAGAGCAACTCTTCGATTTCTTCGTTACGAGCGTTGGCGAAGCCTTTGGTTTCATCTATCACGGTGAACCCGCATTTTTCCAGAACCCGGCGTGAGCCCAGGTTATCCTTGGCTGTGCGCGCATAAATTGGGCGTATCTTGTTGTGGTGCATCAGGAACTCGGCAAGCGCCTGGGTGGCGAGACCTTTGCCCCAATGTTCTTTCCCCAGCCAATAAGTGACTTCCGGTTTGCCATCCTCTTCATAGCTCGAGACACTGCCGGCAACCTGCCCATTGCAGACGATGGTTTTCATGATGACGCTCGGGTCTGCCAAAATTTTGCGCCAATGTGCATGAAAGGCTTCCCGGTTGGTTGGGTCTTTGGCTGCAAAAGCTGCCATGTGGTTGGCTTCCGGGTCCAATTGATGTTCAAAAAAGATGGACAGATCTTCGTTTTCCACATCACGCAAGAATATTTCGTTCAGTTCCACGCTTTCCAGTAATTTTTTCAGGGCCGATGCGTGCATTTCTCGTTCAGCGATGGGCATAAACTCACGCTGGCTGCCATAGTAATTATCATTCTCGTAGCGCGGAGTGACATGCAGGTGGTAGTGCCAGACATCCTGGCCGCCGGCCGGTTCGTTGTGCTGGCGGGTTGAAACCCCATCGCATGCGTAAACTTCTTTCATCGCGATTGCCAGCCGCTTTGCAATTCTCTGAATATCCCCGGCATAGCTCAGGGGCAGATCGTAGATATTCTCAAAGTGCTGGTTGGGGACAATGATGGTGTTCCCGTGGTTATTCGGCCATTGATGGGAACTGACGAAAGCGGTGACCGCGCTATCATGATAAACAATGTCACTCTGAATCGAGTGGACATGCTCGTTCTTTATCCCTTGAATCAAGAGACAAAAAGGACAGTTATAGTTTCCGGGAGCGTGGTTATACATTTAGCTCTCAAAATCTGCTTTAGCTGGTTTTATCTGCTTTTGTGGCGTGCAAGTAGGTTGAGTGGCCGATCGCGGCCAGCGCAAAGAAGAATGCGGCATAATCGATCTGGTTCTTTACCAGCCAGAAGTACAGTCCGGTAAAAACGAACATGACAGCGCCAATCAGAAAGATATAATTGATGGTTTTCATGCTGCTTCTCCTTCATTTATGACAGAGATGCGAAAATGGTTACCTCGTCGAATGGCTTCAGTTTCTTCTCTCGCGGCTCTTCCGCCGGATGGCCGAGCAGGATCATACCCTGCGGCTGCCAGCTTGCGGGCAGGTTGAGCGCGTGGCGCGTTTCGGCCCCGGCGTAGAGCGGCCAGCAGATCCAGACCGTTCCCAACCCGTGGGCGTGGGCGGCCAACATCAGTTGCAGCCCCGCCATTGCCACCGATTGCATCCCCATCTGTTCTTCAGCGGGATGTTGGGCGCGCTGCGCCTCGGCATCCCGACAGAGCAGGATGATCTGCGGCGCTTCGGACATTCTCCGCAGGGAGCGTTCCACCCGCTCTCGGATCTCCGTTTCGGGGGCATTTTCTGCCTGCATATCGGCCCGCATCTGACCGGTCAGCGCGGTCCCGAGGGCCGATCGGGTGCCCTGGCTGTCGACCACCACAAAACGCCAGGGCTGCATCCCGTGTGCGGATGGGGCGTAGGTTGCCGTTTCGAGTATCTCGCGCAAAAGCTCGTCTGCCACAGGCGCATCCGTAAACTTTCGTACTGAACGCCGGGAGCGCAGGAAATCCCGCAAGTTTGAAGGCTGAAGGTTCACAGGAATCAATGTGCGTCGATCTTGTCTGGCAGGATCTTGTAGATGACGCGGATCTCACCGGGCTCGGCTCCCCGCCAGGGCTTGCCGGTATACTTGCCTGCCAGGGTCTTGATATGTTCCAGGCCGCCTTCCTCAGTGATTTCGACCACCCGTCCGCGGATTTGCAGATAGCGATACGGGTCGGAAGGGTCCTGAATGACAAAGGCCACCTGCGGACGGGCGCGCATGTTGCGATCCTTAACTCTTCCTTTTGCCGAGTTGATCAAAATATGCTCGTCATCGTGATTGAACCAGATCGGCGTAACCTGCGGCGAGCCGTCTTTCATGACGGTTGCCAGGAATAAAAAAGCCTTGGCCTCATCTTTGAGCAGGTCGTGATATTTTTCGGGAATGTTGTTCATGCTTTCTCTCCGTTTTATACGTGACAGTCGTCTTTATGGTGACTGTCACGTATTATCCTTTCTGAGTATTAATTCGGCCCGCATCTGGCCGCTGTTGTGAAAATTGAGGATGGTTTGGGTTTCTGCCTGCGTGCAGCCGAGCAGCAGTTTGGTCTCACTGTCGCGTTTCTGCAGATCGACTGTGACCAGGATGCCCCCGAGCGCTTTTTCTTCCAGCGAGCCGCGCCAGACATCCATGCCGTCGCCATCGGCCGAGCTTGTCCCGGCCAGGTAGCCGTAATCGAGCGGGTAAACGATCTGCGGGTGACGCGGATGGCGCGAACCGGCTGGCCGGTCGATGATGGTTTCGCTGGATTCGATCAGTTGGTCGAGAAAGTCCCAGAATTCGTCTTTCATCTTTTACCTGAACATATCCTGATCTTTGGGCCGGATCAACTCCTTGAGCGACCCTTCGCGCAGCGGATAGGGGAATCCGCGCACGTGGACGGCGGGCGTGCCCTCGGCGGCCTGGCCCATCACCAGGCTGGCGGCGGCAGCCAGTTCGTCCGCGACCCCGACCACGGTAATTTTCAATGTGTAGCCGAAGAGATCGCTCCAGCCGCGTTCGTCTAGAAGGCCGGGCAGGCCGCTCAGTCCGATCGCCACCCCGACCGTTCCCAGCCGCCAGGCGCGGCCGTGCGAGTCGATCACCATCACGCCCAGGCGTTTGCCGCTGGCCGTTTCGAGCGCAGCGCGGATTTCGGCTGCGGAGCGGTCCGGGTCTTCGGGGAGCAGCAGGGCCCAATCGTGGTGCGGCTCATCATCCTGGGTTCCGCCATCCGAATTCCCAACATTGGACTGGTCTATCCCGGCATTGGCGCAGATAAACCCCAGGCGGTGTTCGACGATCACCGACCCGATGCGCACACGCAGGATTTCGCTGCTTTCTTGCAGCAGCAGTTCTGCCAGGCGCGGGTCTTTGCCGGTTTTTTCGGCCAGTTCCAGTGCGGCGGGCGAAGGGCGTATGGCGGTCAGGTTGACCAGCCGGTTTTCGGCCTTGCTGACGATTTTCTGGGCCAGGACAAGGATATCGCCGTCTTCAAGGCTGATCTCAGCCTCGCGCAGGCTATTAAGAAGAAACTCCGCCAGGTTGTCGCCCGGGCGGATGAGAGGAATATTGGAGAGAGGGGTGAGAGTGAGGGTCATGGTGTTAAGTGTCAGGTATCAGGTGTCAGGCGGGCAAAACCTGACACCTGATACCTGACACAGGGAAACCTATTTATACAGCCCGGTTAATTTGATTCCAGCATGGGTTGAGCCGTATTGTTTGTTCATGTAGATCAGTACGGAGGTCAGGCCTTCAACAACAACCGAGTTTTCGATCGGGCCAGCGTCCCAGCCGTTCAGGCCGGCTGCTTCGACCAGCTTCAATACTTCTTCGCGAGCGGCTTTGCTTGTGCCGGTCACCAGCACATCGCACGGAGTTTCACCTTCGGCGATCAGGTGCTCGTATGAGATATTTTGGAAAGCGTCCACAACCTGCACGCCCTCGCCGAGGATTTCAACCGACTCTTGGGCAGCGCTGCCTGCCGGGGGCATCTGGACTTTGCTGACCTTGGGAGGAACGAGCGGCACGGTCACATCAACCAGGATTTTGCCCTGCAGAGCATCCTTGACCGTCAGCAGGGTGTCTTTGTGGGCGGTATATGGCACGGTCAAAACAACGATATCGGCCTGCTTCGCGGCTGAAAGGTTGTCCAGCCCTTCGATGGAGGCGTCGCCAAGCATTTCGGTCAGTTCTTTTGCGGCCGCTTCGGCTTTCTCAGGGGTGCGTGAGCCGATCACAACTTTGTAGCCAGCTCTGGCCCAGCGGTAGGCCAGGCCCTTGCCTTCTTTTCCGGTGCCGCCGAGGATGGCGATGGTCATGAGAAGTTGGTCAGTCATAGGGTTCCTTTATTGGAGTCCAACATCTCGCGACGTTGGGAATTTTCCAAAACCTTCAGATTTTGGAGACTGGATTGTTATGCAACGAACTTGTTGTAGTTTTCCCAAACTTTTGGCGCCAGCTTGCGGGCCTGGGCGGCGATTTTGGCTTCGTTCAGAGTCAGCAATTGGCGGTCTTTCATCAAAACCTGCCCATTGACGATCGTCCCCGTGATCATGCTGTCGCGGAATCCGAAAAGGATGTGCCAGGGCAGGTTGCCGGCCGTCAGCGGGGTCGGCGGATCGTAATCCACCAGCATCAGGTCGGCGGCGGCGCCTTTTTCGATGATGCCGATCGGCAGATCGTAGAAACTTGTGGCCAGTGCGGCGTTGTTGTAGATGGCGATGTGTGTCACGCTATAGCCGCCCATGCGGCGCGGGTCTTCATGCGCGATCTTATGCAGGAGATAGGCAGCTTTCCACTCTTCCCACATCGCATTCGAGAATCCATCGTTGCCCAGGCAAACTTTAACACCCATTTCGAGCATTTTCTCGGTCTGGGCCACGCCGACAGCGTTATTCATGTTCGAGCGAGGCTGGTGTGTGACCCAGGTTCCGCTGTCGGCCAGGAGCTTGATCTCGCTATCGTCGACATGCACGGCATGGGCGACGATACTCCTCGGGCCAAGTCCGCCTTGACGGTGCAGCCACTCGATTGGGCGGCCATCGCCGCGGGCGGCCAGGGCCAGCTGGTCGTCTTTCGACTCGCTAACGTGGATGTGCAGCCCAACACCCAGCCCCTGGATGGCTTGCACACAGGCTTGCAGGGTGGCTGTGGAGATCGTCAGAGGGGCATGCAGGCCGAATGTGCCGCGCAGCAGCGGGCGGCTGCCGTTGGCTGTGGCTTTGATGAAATTGACGTTTTCATCGATCGATTCACGCATTTTGGCTTCGCCATAGCGATCGGTGACTTCGTAACTGAGCACACTGCGCAGCCCGGCTTTTTCAACTTCCTGGCCAATGGCGTTTAGCGAACCGCTCAGGAAGTTGGGCGAGGCGTGGTGATCGATCAGCGTGGTTGTTCCGTGCTTGATGGCATCCACCAGGCAGACCAGGGCCGAGAGCCGGGTGGCTTCTTCGTCCAGGGCCTGGTCGAGAGGCCACCACAGGTTATCAAGGATTTGCGAGAAGTGCGCCGCCGGTTCACCCGGAATGGCCAGCCCGCGCGAGTACATACCATAGAAGTGGGTGTGGGCACAGATGTTTCCGGGCAGGAGCAACTGTCCACGCGCATCAAATAGCGCGGCGTCGGGGTAGCGCGCCATGAGTTCCGCCGAAGGGCCGAAATCTGCTATTTTTCCATCTTCAATCAAAAGCGCCGAATCGGCCAGGATTTCATTCTGTTTTCCCCAGGTGACGATGGTGGCATTTGTGATCAGCATTTTATCCCAGTCCAAACTGCATCGTGGGCGGCAATTGAGTTCCGCCACGGGCATAATCTTTGAGCGTGTGGTAGACCGTTTCTTTTATTTCATGATTGTCGCTGAAATAGGCGCGATAAAGCTCGCCGATAACGCCCTCCGAAGGGGTGTGACGCAGGTACGAGAGCGCCGCGCGTTTTTCATCATCGTTATCACCCTTGAAGGCCAGGATCAGCATATCTGTGGCAACCTGCCCGGGGCTGATGCCCATGCCCTGGCGCCCGGCAAATTCGATCAGCCAGGGGGTTTCGGCGGGCGGGGTCAGGCGACGCGGAATGTGCAGATCGGGCCGTGCGCGGCTGTCGAGCAGTTCGACGGCAACGTTGCGCACCACCCATTGGGTATCTTCAATTTGGGTCTTTTGCATCAATTCTGCGGCCCAATCTTCGGGGATGCGGGCCAGCCCGTAGACGATGGCGCGCCGCATCAGGATATCGTCGCTGTTGATGCCTTCGCGCAGGGCTTCGCGGCCCTCGTGCGGGTCGTTGGCGAGCGCTTCCGCGGCGGCCTGACGCAGGTCTTCATCGCCTTGTAACAGGGCTGTGGCAACCGCTTCAAGGGCCGGGGCCGTGCCGATTGAAACCAGCGCCAGGCAAACTGCGCGCTGGGTTTGACCTGTGCTTTGGGAGAGCAGGTAACCCAGGTTGTCTACGGCTTTTGTATCGCGCAGCAGGCCAAGCCCGAGCGCGGCCAGGCTGCGCAATTCATCGGAGGGTGATTGCAGTAACTGCCTGAATAAAGCGCCAATGTTGGGATCGTTATTCAGGGCAAAAGCTGCCATGATCTGTCCACGCAGGGCCAGCGGGTTGTCTTCGTTTTGCAAGATTTCGAGCAGGTTGGCGATGGCCACGTTGCGCCAGGGTGCGCTGCGCGGTGCATCCCGTAACATCCGCGCCATGTTGAGTTGCGGCCGCATGAGCAGCGGGTCGCTCTCGGACAACAGGCTTTCGATGAGCGGGGTAGCATCCGTAAAGGCCGCCAGGTAGCGCAGCACCTGTGTGCGTCCGCTCCAGGTCGGTTGGCGCAGAATGGGTTCTGCCATACCGGGGCCGCGTAAAGCCTGCCCGGCCAGGTATGCGCCGAAAATCGGATGGCTGAAGCGCAGCCGGTTTTTAGGCAGCGCCTTGAGTAATCCGCTGGCTGTGAGTTTGCTGACGAGTGAGGCGTTCGTGGCCGGAGCCGGGCTTTTCTTCTGGTCTTTTTGTTCGCCCTGCTGAACGGTTTCGGGAGCGGACTCAGCCGGGGCAGCTTCAGCCTCGACGGGAGACCCACTTTCGCTGACTGCCGGCTGCTGGCTGGTGTCTGCGGTCTGGTCAAAGGCTTTGACCCACTCTTTGGCCTGTTCACCCTGGAAGGTGGCCAGGTTGTTCAGGCTGCTTTGCGCGCCGATCATATGCAGGGCTTCAGACGGAGTATTGGCCGGTGTAAGCCGCCGAATGTGCGCCTCAATCGCATCCAGCGGGCGCGGGCCGCGCACATCCCCGGCATAGGCCGCCCAGATTTTCAGGGTGTATTCGAGCGGTGTCAGGCCGAGGTTGTCAACAGCCAGCCAGCGTTTGAGTAGCAGGTTGTCCACATCCGGTGCTGATTGTGCCCAGCTTTCATTTTTAACGTATTTTTGCCAGAGAGAATCCCATTTGTGCAGGAATTCTTGCTGTTGCTTGGCACTCCACGACATCAACGTCAGCGGAATAAAGCCAAGTTGCAGCATGCCGTCGATATATTCGTTGCCACAGGCTGCGATGACACGGGTTTGTGGATATGCGCGCAACAATTGTCTCAGATAAACAGAGGCTTCCTGGATCTGGGCCTGGGGCATTTCATCCAACCCATCCAGCAGCAGCAGGGCGCGCCCGCTCTGGAAGGCGAATTGAACAAACCCAGGGATGCGCGGCGTATCAAAAACGGGCGCGCGGTTGGCCTGGTGCTCGATGATCGGCGCAATCAGATCTTCGGGCTTTTTGGGGTCCGAGAGAGGTAATCCCATATCGGTGATGTGTAAAAGGAAAGGGATACGTTCGTGAAGGTTCGCCGCATCCGGATGACGGTTAACCATTTGGCTGGCAAGGTAGGCCAGCGCGGTGCTTTTCCCCGTTCCCGGTTGGCCAATGATGGCAATATTTGCATCGCCTGAGACTGCCTGGGCCAGACTCAGGCTGTGTGCGCCATAGAAAGCTGCAAATTCTGGCCACTCTGGCAGGTAGGGCAGGGTCTTTTCAACAATATCTTCATGATGCGGGGCCATCCCCGGCTCAATTTGAACCGGTGGGGCCATCAGGCGCGGCTCGAGCACAATTTCATCGAGCGAGAACAATGATGCCGCCAGGTGGATTTCCTGGGTCTGGCGGTAAACGATTTTTCGATGAGTATCTTCGATTCCGGAACTGGAACGCAGTTTTGCTTGCTCGCGTTGTTTTTGGAGCGCTTCTATGGCGGTTCGCAAACTTGGGCGCAAGGCAGAGATCATGGCCCAGAAAATCGAGGCAACGATGGCGCCGATCCAAAAAGAAAGCATGTCGATTTGTGGCAAACGGTTCATGAATTCGCCCTTAGTTGCTGAACAAGATCCGCCCACAGGATGGGCATTCAACCAGTTGTGTCGAAATGCGAGCAGATTGGGCCTGGGCCGGGGTTAGCCCGGCGCCGCAGGCATCGCAGGCCTGGTCGCTGACGGTTGTTACGGCCAGTCCGCGTCGTTTCAGGCGCAGGGTTTCATATTTTTCCAGCAACGCCTGTTGAATGGTGCTGTGGGTGGCCGTGCGTTCGGCTTTCAAGTTTTCGAGGTTGTTTTGCAGGGTGTCTTGCTCGCTTTTCAGCGAAGCGTTTTGTGAAATGAACTGACCCTCCACCTGGGAGAGGTTCGTCAGTGCGGCCTTATGTTCTTCGCGCGCAGTTTCCAGCGTCAACATTGATTCCAGTTGACTATCTTCGAGCGTGGCGAGATGACGCTTGAGTGCAGCCAGTTCATTTTGCAGATCTTGCAACTCTTTGGGGTTTTGAACGCGGCCACCGTACAGGCTTGCTTCAGTTTGCTCCAGTTTGATACGCTGGGCCTGGCTGGCAGCTTCGCTGGTTCGCAGGTTTTTCTCTGCTTCGCGCAGGCTTTTTTCGGCCTGTTCGAGCGTGGCCCGCGCGGCACGCGTGGAACTGTCATTTTCCAGCACGGTGCGGATGGCATCCAGTCGAGTGTTGACCTGGTCGATGCGGCTGTCTACTTGTTGCAGGCGGTAAAGTCCGAGGGCGTAGCTCATAGTTAAAATTATACACGGGAAGAGCCGGAGGATACAGGCAAAATCAAAAATAAAAGAAGAAAGACAAATTCAATCGCCTTTCTTCTTTTATTTTATTTATATGGTTTGCGGTCTGTGTTTTACTGCGACAGGTTGAAGTAGTTGTAGACTGCCTGCGAAATTTGAACCACCATGTTCGAGACCGGTTCCCAGACTGTCTGGACCGGATGATAAATGTAAATGGCGAGCACGTAATTTCCGCCGGGGGTGTAGACGATGCCGACATCGCTTATATTTTGGATGATGCCCGATGGGCCGCTGATCCAGCCGTGTTTGTGGGCGATCTGGGTGCCTTCGGGCAGGCCTGCTTCGAGCAAAACGCCGATCCGGTCTCGTTTCAGGTAATCGATCATTTCAAGACAGGTTGCCTGGCTCATCTTATCTGGGAATGCTGCTACGAGTGTGCCGCCGCCGGCCTGTGAGCACTGGTACAGGTCAGCCATGAGCTGGCCCATTTCTGAAGGGGTTGTCTGGTTGTAAACATCCGGATTGGTGACAACATCGGTGCGCTGGTTGGCAGGAGTGTCGAACCTTTGCAGGAGCGCTGCCCCGTTGAAAAAATACCCGGCGATGAAGGTATTGTCCAATCCCAGGCTTTGCATGTCGCTGGTTACGACCAGCGGACCGCGTCCCTCATCGATCCGCTCCATCAGGGCGTCTGTGGCCGGGTTTTCAGACTTGGTGATCATCTCCAACAGCAGGGCGGCTGTGTCTTCGGTCAGGGTTGGCCCAAGATGTTTGTAGACCGAGATCATGGTTGGGATTTTGATGGTGCTCGATGCAGTAAAGGCGATATCGGGCTCGATGCTGACATTCTGGTTACGATCGTAGCCGAAGTGCAGCTCTTCCCCGGTCTGCAGGTCGAGCATATAAAAGCCGACCACGCCATCGAAAGGCGTCAGATCGATGATCTGACGGACAAGAATGCCCAGGTTAACCAATGCTGGCCGGCCTGCGGTGGTGCGCTGGGATGTCAGCGCGACGGTTCGTTTCCCAGGTGAGCGCAGCGCATCTTCGAGCAGGATAACTGCGCGGTCGATATCCAGTTCCTGGCCGGGCGTTCCAGGGGCAAAATTGACCTGTCCAGGGATAGGCTGGGCGGGCACGGCCGGGATATCATAGCGCGGCGAAATCTCTTCTTGTAAATAGGTTCTGAGTCTGTCTTGTGACAAAGTGGCCACCAGAGGCACCGGGCTAGTCTCGGGCTGTCTGCTCCACAAAAAATCCCAAAATCCGATCCAGAACGGACTGCCGGTGCGTTGTAAATCTGCCGCAGCCAGCATCGATTCGGTTTCGATGCTGAACCCGACCAGGCTTGGGTCGAGGTGGATGATTTGACCGGTATATTGAATTTCGACTGGCGAACTGTAAACCTGCAAAAGCCTTTGTGCGGCTTCCTGCGGGCTGACTCCGCCAACGGGCACGCCGCCAATGGTCATGCCTTGCGGGTAGTTGCCGCGCGCCCGACTGTAAGCAGTTAGCTCGAACATCGTCAGGACGATGGCTGCTGCAATGAAAAAGAGCGAAACCCAGCGCAAGATAAAAGAAGTGTCGCGTGCAATTCTCATAAACTTAAGCCTCTGTGTTTAAAACATTTGCTGCCAGGAGAACATAGAAAATCCAGACTAAATCGGCCAGAAAAAGGTGCAAGAGCTGCATCCAGATCGGCGCAAGTAAAACAACATTAACCAGCCCTGCTGTCCATTGGATGAGTATCATTCCAGCCAGGGCCAGCGCAAAGCGTTGCCCTGTTTTGCTTTTTAATTGTGGGTAAACGAAGCGTACCAGATTTAACGTATAAACCCCAACCAGCACAGCCACAATCGGGTGAATGACCCTCAACCGAATCAGGAAGTGAGCGTTCGGGTCGGAGTCTTGCGACAAGCCCTCCGCCAGAGAACGGGCCGGAAAAAGGGTGTCGCCCAGGGCGGTCACTGCGCCCGTCATCCCAATGATGGCCACCCCTGCCAGGCCGAGCAGGAACCAGACCGGCCACAATCCTTTTTCTTTGAAAGTGATCCTCTTTCCACCAGATGCCCACCAGGCGGTCAGGGTCATTATCCCCAACAGGAGGAAGGTGTTAAGCAGGTGCAGGGCAACGGCAATTGCGCGGTGAACGGAGTCGTTATCGCCAACCAGATCGAGCAAAACCAGACCGGCTCCCAACAGAGCTTCGAGCAGAATAAAGGCAGCTGTGCCAACCGCGCCCTTGCGGACAATATTGCCTTTGAGGTAGGCCCGAAAGGCCCAGATCAGCATGATCAAGACCAGGATCAGCGCGCCACCGCTCATAGCGCGATGTGTGAGCTCGATAAAGGTTTCGATGGCTTGCGGCTGATGCAGGATATCCCCATTGCAGGTCGGCCAGTGGTTGCCGCAACCCGCACCTGAGCCGGTTGCGCGCACCAGCGCACCCCACAGAATAACAAGAATTGTCCAGCCCAGGACAACCCAGGAAAATTTTGAGAATTTGGTCAGCGTCATGGATTTTTTCTCTTTGATGAAGTTAATCGACCCAAAAGTATAACATAATCGTCCTGCAGGCTCTTCACGCTGCGGAAAATTTTGGTGAAATAATTGCTTGACAGTTCCGCCTGCCGCCGCTATAATCCATCCGCTTAACCTAAAACTATAAAACGGTGTTGCAATTATAGAAGGAGTACGAAATGCCGCCTCATCCAAAACGCAAACATTCCAAGGGACGCCGTGATCGCCGCCGCGCCCATGATGCTCTTGTGCCCCGTAACCTGACCGCTTGCCCCAACTGCGGACAGATGCGTTTGCCGCACACCGTGTGCGCAAACTGCGGGCATTACAAGGGTCGTGAAGTTGTTGCCGTCGAAAAAGAAAACAAGTAATAACTCAAGACACGTGCGCGCCGTCACTAGAACGGCGCGTTTGTGTTTTAAGCGCAGAGGTAATCGATCATGACAATCAACCCAAAAACCACCGCTTTTGTTTTTCCCGGCCAGGGGTCGCAGACCGTTGGCATGGGGCGTGAACTGGCCGCGGCTTTCCCTGAAGCCCGCCAGACCTTTGAAGAAGCTGATGATTTGCTTGGCTTTTCACTTTCCAAATTGATGTGGGAAGGGCCGGAACTGGATTTGAACGATACGCTCAACACCCAGCCAGCGCTTTTCACCCACTCTTTGGCAGCATATCGCGTTTTTTGCGCGCGCCAGCCGGGGCTTGCTCCCGTTTTTATGGCCGGGCACTCGCTGGGCCAGCTTTCTGCCATTGCCGCATCTGGAGCCTTATCCTTTGCCGATGGCCTGCGCCTGGTGCGACGGCGTGGTGAGCTGATGAAGCGCGCTGGCGAGGAAAACCCCGGCGGCATGGCTGCCATCATCAGCCTGGATATTCCGACCCTGGACCGTGTCTGCGCCCTGGCCAGCACTGCCGATGAGATCGTGCAGGTTGCCAACGATAATTCACCGGGGCAGGTGGTTATTTCAGGCGCAAAACCTGCCATGGAACGGGCTCTCGACCTGGCCAAGGCTGCTGGTGCGCGCCGCGCCATTCCGCTGGCCGTCAGTATCGCGGCCCATTCGCCGCTGATGACTTGCATCCTCCCTGAGTGGGAAGCCGCTGTGCAGACTGCCAATTTCAGCGATGCGGCCATCCCGGTGATTGGTAACGTGGCCTGTGCCCCGCTGATCCGTGCCGCGGACCTGCGCGCCGATGTGCTTGCTCAAATGACATCAAGAGTGCGCTGGACAGAGACAGTTCGCTGGTTGTATGCCCAGGGTGTGACCAGCTTCATCGAAGTGGGCAACGGCGCGGTTCTGACTGGCCTGGTCAAGCGCATCGAAGCCGAAGCTGCTACCCAATCCCTTGGGAATCCGGCTGACTTCGAGGCTTTGACGTAAACTAAGCCAATTATTTTTAGCTTTGAATCGTCGCTCTTCCTCTGGAAAGCGGCGATTTTTTGTGTCATAATCAACCCCATGTTCAAATCCTCTCGCAATAAAAATAAAGAATTTGCAGTGATCGGCCTGGGGCGTTTTGGCCGGTCGGTCGTGCGCACTCTCAGTGAAAAGGGATTTAGCGTGCTGGGCGTGGACCGTGATGTTGCAACGGTGCAGCATATCAGCGAATCGTGTACCCAGGCGGTTGTGGTTGACTCAACGAACGAAGATTCTTTGCGGGCACTTGATATCGCATCTTTTGATACGGTCATTGTCGCAATTGGCACCGATTTTGAGAGCAATCTGATCACTGCTGTGGCGCTGAAGTCTCTGGGAGTACGGCGCGTCATTTGTAAGGCTCTTTCCCAACGACAGAAGGATATCCTGCTGCGGGTAGGCGCAGATGATGTGGTGCTGCCTGAAGCGGACGCTGGCCGGCGCCTGGGGCTTGAATTGGCCGCACCCAACCTGCTCGATCAGATTCCCTTTGGGGATAGTCATAGTGTGCTCGAACTACGCGTACCGGCATCGATGGCTGGCAAAACGTTGACCGAGCTTGATTTGCGTAATGTTTACGGAGCCAATGTTGTCGCGGTGCGCCACGAGACTTCCGTGACGGTTTCTCCGCGCGCCGACCAGGTTCTGTCAGAGAATGACATCATTGTTGTGATCGGCCGGACCGAAAGAATAACCAAGTTGGCTGAGTTGAGATAGGAATGTCCACGCGCCTGCAGTGGGTTGGATCATTTTCGAGACGGCTACCTACAGCCATCAGGCTGGCCTTTGGGTTGGCGCTGATGGTTTTTGTTTCAACCTTGCTTCTTATGCTGCCCTGGGTAGGGGCCGAGCGGCCTTTGCAATTTAACGAGGCGCTTTTTACAGCCACATCTGCTTTGACCGTTACCGGCCTTTCAATTATTACACCTGGCTCTGATTTGTCCCTGATTGGGCAGATCACCCTGCTGGTGCTGATTCAGGTTGGAGGCGTCGGTTATATGGTGGTTTCGGTCATCGTTTTTCGCATTCTGGGGCGCAGCATCTCCTTTGCCGATCGGCTGGCCCTGCGTGATTCGTTTGGCTTGCTTGATCTGAATGCGATTGTCGAACTGATCCGCAGGGTGCTGTTTGCGGTTTTTTCGTTGGAATTTATTGGCGCTTTGCTGCTCTGGCTGCACTGGCGCGCCGACCTGGGAAATGAGCGCGCCATCCTGTTTGCCGTTTTTCATTCTGTTTCAGCGTTTTGCAATGCCGGTTTTGATTTATTTGTTGGCACTCCTGGCTTTACGGGGATCCCATCTGATAATTTCAGCCTGTCGGTGATCGCCATTCTGATTTTGATCGGCGGCCTGGGCATTCCGGTTGTTGCAGATCTTATTTTTCTTTTTGTTCGCCGTAGTCACAATCTGTCACTGCATTCCCGTTTAACGCTAATCGTAACTGCGTTCCTGGTTGTCTTGGGGTCAATCGGGCTGTTTGTGGCAGAAACTCAGCCGGGGGCGACCATGGCTACCCTGCCAAATGGCCGAGCCCTGGCACTTTCAACATTTCAATCCATTTCGGCACGCACTGCCGGGCTCAGCGCGCTTGATAATTTTTATGATCTATCCGCTTCCAGCCAGTTATTAAAGATCTCGCTGATGTTCATTGGCACTGCACCGGCTTCGATGGGTGGAGGCATCACTACCGGCACGTTTACGGTGCTGATCCTAGCGCTTTGGGCTTTTGCTCGTGGGCGCGAGGCCCCGCGCATCTTTGGGCGTAGCCTGGGGGCCGCTGCCGTGCGGCGCGCCTCGGCAGTTCTGACGATTTCTCTTCTTGTTGTCATTTCCGTTACCTGGATTTTGCTGATCACGCATCCGGGCGCGCCGCTGGATAAGGTTTTGTTCGAAGTCATTTCGGCGTTTGCCACCTGTGGCCTCTCGCTGGGGTACACCAGCAATTTGAGCTTTTTTGGCCAGTTTATGATCGGCCTGGTCATGTTTTGGGGCCGCCTGGGCGCGTTGAGTATTATTCTGGTGCTGGCCCAACTTGCGCCGCCACATTTGATTGTTTACCCAGAAGAGCAAATCCTTATATAATAGATTTAGCTGAAATTCATCGATCCGGAGAAAGTCCATGACAGTTGTTTCGCTGATGACCGATTTTGGCATTAAAGATGGCAATGTAGGCGTGATGAAGGGAGTCATCTGGAAGATCGCGCCGGATGCCCAGATCTCTGATTTGAGTCACATGATCCAGCCCCAGAATATTCGCGAGGCGGCGCTCATTTTCGCCCGTTCGGCCCCCTACTTTCCTGAGAACTCCGTCCATGTCGTGGTGGTGGACCCCGGCGTTGGCACGGCCCGCCGCCCGTTGGCGGCAAAGATCGGCAGTCAGATCTATGTTGGCCCCGATAATGGAACCATCACTTTGCTGCTCGAACGCGCGGAAAGAGAGAGCTGGCCGCTCGAATTTATCGCGCTGGATAAGCCCCAATTCTGGCTGGAAGACGTCAGCTATGTTTTCCATGGGCGAGATATTTTCGCTCCCGTGGCCGGGCACCTGGCGCGGGGCGTTCCCCTGGCAGATCTGGGTACCCGTGTGCTGGATCCTGTCCGATTGACATTGCCTCAACCTGAGCAAACCGCTCACGGTTGGTATGGGGAAATTATCCATATTGATCATTTTGGCAACCTGGCTTCCAATATTCGTGTCGAAAACCTGCCTGCGGCGTTAACACAGATGGATAACGTTATCGTTCAGTTGGGTGGAGCCGTTATAAAGGGCATGGTCAATACTTTTGGCGAGCGCCAACCCGGCGAACTGGTGGCCCTGCTTGGCAGCACTGGCAATCTGATTGTCTCGGTTGTGAATGGCTCTGCCGCAGAGCGCTTGAATATCAAGGTTGGCGAACCAATAGAAATAGAATGGTAGTTCCTGAATGTCCAATATTGCGTTGTCAGTAAAAAACCTGCGCTTTCGTTACCGCGACCGTCTGGGCTCTGCCTTGCACGGCGTTTCGTTTTCGGCATCCAAAGGCGAGTTGTTGTTGATCGCCGGAGCTTCGGGCTGTGGCAAGACAACCCTGATCCGTGCCATCAATGGTCTGATTCCACGCTCTTATAAGGGCGAACTCGAAGGTCAGATTCTTGTCAACGGGCAGGATGTTTCAACCCTGCCGCTTTCGCGCATTTCGCAAATGATTGGGACAGTTTTGCAAGACCCGGAGCGCCAGATACTTGGCACGCGAGTGGCCAATGAGGTTGCTTTTGGCCTGGAAAATATGGGATTGGCGCGCGATGAAATTCTCAGCCGCGTCGACGAGGCTCTGGCTACCCTGCACATTCCGCATTTGCGCGATCGTGAGACTTTCCTGCTCTCTGGCGGCGAAAAACAAAAGGTGGCCCTGGCCGGTGTGCTGGCGATGCGTCCATCGATCTTGCTGCTGGATGAACCGTTGGCCAGTCTCGATCCGGCTTCAGCGGTGGAGACGCTCGATATTGTGCGCCAACTGGTTGACGGGGGACTAACCGTCCTGATGGTGGAGCATCGTGTTGAAGATGTCTTGCGCATTGACCCTGACCGGGTTTTGTATATGAAAGATGGCGCAATCCATTACCTGGGCGATCCGGATGGGTTGATCAACGTGGTTGATACCAGCGAAGTCAAGCTCCCAGCGGAGATGATCATTGAGCGCGAGCGCAGTGCTCCGCCTCGGGTTGAGATGCGGCCCATTTTGCGGCAGCCAGGCGCGGGTGAGTTTGCTCCTGCGCCTCTGGTCCAGTTTGAAAACGTCGGGTTTGGATACGATCCCGAAACGGCGGTGCTCAAAAACATATCCCTGAACATCCAAAAAGGGGATGTCATCGCTGTGCTCGGGCCAAACGGCGCGGGTAAAACGACTTTTGTGAAGCACGCGATCGGCCTGCTCAAGCCCAAGAGCGGACGGGTGCTGGTGAATGGCCATGATACACACGAAGCGAGCGTGGCTGAGATCGCCAGCACGCTTGGCTATGTTTTCCAAAGCCCCAGCCACATGCTTTTTGCGCCGACGGTGCATGCTGAACTGGCTTTTGGGCCGAAAAACTTGAAACACAAACCGGATGCGATTGAAGTGCAGATCAAAGAATCGCTGGAAACCGTCAACCTTCCTGATAAAGAACAGGATGCGCCGCTCTCGTTGTCGTTTGGGCAGCAAAAGCGGATTTCGATCGCGGCGATTTTGGCGATGCGCTCGAAGATCCTGGTGATGGACGAGCCAACCGCCGGCCAGGATTACAAAAACTACATGGATTTTATGGATGCGATCCTGCAGATGCCTGGCTTTGAGGCGATCCTGTTCATTACGCACGATGTTGACCTGGCGGCGATCTACGCCAATCGGGTGATCCTGGTGGCGGACGGGCGCGTGCAGGCGGATGGCAGGCCCGAACAAGTACTGGCCGATAAGGAGCTTTTGCAGCGCTGCCGCGTCATCCCGACCTCGCTGCTGGATGCCAACCTGGCGCGCCTGGCGCATACCGGGCGTTTTATGCGGGCGGAAGCCCTGGCTCATGCGTAAACCTGCGCGTTTGCGCAGTTAATCCATTCTTATTTTGTTTCAGGAGGAAGAAAGATGGACAAAAAGTTACTTTCTGTAGCCGGGACGCTGCTGGCTATCCTGGTGATTGTCATGGGGGCTGTGCTGGTGGTCGGCAATATGCTCGGCAACGAACGCTTCCAGACTGGCGAAAACCCGGTGCTGCGCTTTGTGTTCGTAGCGATTGGTTTGCTGATCGCCTTTGCGGTCTACTACTTCACCAAGGAAAACAAGATCTGGGAAGTGGAAACCCGGCATGTGGTTTACATGGCGATTGGCGCGGCATTGTATGCTCTTTTCTCTTACCTGTTCAATGGCACGGTTTTCGTGATTCCCTCGCTCAGCCAGGTTTCTCTGCGCCCGGCGATCGCCATCCCGATGTTTTTCGGCTATGCCTTTGGCCCGGTGGTAGGTTTCTTTGCCGGCGCGGTCGGCAACATGTTTGGCGATGCCCTGACCGGTTTTGGTCTTTCCCCGCAGTGGAGCATTGGCAACGGCCTGGTTGGTTTCATCAGCGGCATGGTTTTTCTGTTCAAAGACAAGAAGAAGAGCATGGATACCGTGCTCTATGTTAGCGGCGCGCTGGCTTTGCTGGCTGCGGTGCTGTTCTTCCTGAACCAGAGTGTGCCCAATATGCTGTTCTATGATGTCGAGAACGGTATTTTTGGCGATCAGCAGATTTCCCTTTTCGCTGGTATTTCCATCGTTATCGGTTTTGTGCTGGTGCTTGCGGTGCGCTTTGGCTTTGCCAAGAACGAAGACATTGCCGCTGCCGTGACCTGGGCTTCACTCGGCAATCTGCTGGGCATCGGTTTTGCCGCCATATCCGACATCTGGATCAACGGTTTCAGCCTGACCGCCACAGTTGTCGGCCAGTTCCTGCCTGCGGCCGGCCCCAACCTGATCTTCGCCGCCGTTCTCGTGCCGATGCTGGTCCTGGCCTACGCGGCCGTCCAGCGCCAATCGGGGCGCTAATTTGTTATAAGTTGTGCTTGGTAAGCGGTGCGATTGTGCGCCGCTTACCAAGAATGGGCCTGCACCCCAAAGGGATGTTATGCTTGTCTCCTGGCGATACCGCAAACGCAATTCCTTCATCCAGTCATTTGACCCGCGCGCGTGGGTGATTTTCTTTTTGTGCTTTCTTTTCTCAACTCTGTTTTTCTGGGATCTGCGCTTTCTGTTGCCGTTTCTGCTGATAGCCCTGTTCAGCCTGTTGACTTCGGGGCTCAAGTGGCATGAAATCAAGCGACCGTTCCTGTTTATCGGGATCTTCATTGTCTTTTTTACTATTCTGACTTTTTTGACCGGGCGCGGCGGAGAGGAAGTCTACAGTGAAGAGCATCTCATTCGTCAGTTTGCGGCCCCGTTTATGATTTTTGGCTGGCGTCCGACTCTGGATGTAACCGTCGAGCGTTCGTTTTTCGCGGTCAGCCAGTTTGCGCGTGTCTTTAGCGTTTCCATGATGACGATCCTGATCCCGTACTCGCTCAACCCGGCTCACTATGGGATCACCTTTAAGGGGCTGGGCCTGTCAGACAAGATCGCTTATGCCATGGATTTGACCATGCGCTTTATCCCCACCTTTGGGCGCGACTTCCAGATGACCATGGACGCCCAGCGCGCGCGCGGCTATGAGATCGAAAAACTGAGCGGCGGGATTATCGAACAGGTGCGCAAGCTTGGCCCGATCATTGTGCCGGTCACGATCCACGCCATTATCGGCTCGGAAGATATCATCGACGCGATGGATCTGCGCGCTTTTGGCGTTGGCCCGCGCACCTGGCTGGTGCAACTTACCTACCAGCGCCGTGACCGGATCTTGATCGCGGTCGGCTGTCTGATCCTGTTTGTCTCCACCGTGCTGACCTTGAGCGGCCTGGGCCGCTTCTGGGTTCCGCCGGAGTTGATTGAGCTGGTGAAGTAAGAATTGATCGCCAGCAAGCCAAAAGAAAGCAAAAGACGCCAGGGTTATTTTCTCTGGCGTCTTGCTTTTAAGCTTGAATTCTTGGCGATGAAAGGTTTTCTATCCCACCACTCGAATTTCTCTCGGCAGATCGCTCAGCGACTCGCAGCCGTTCTCAGTCACAATCATGTCATCCTCGATGCGGACGCCGTTGCGGCCCGGCAGGTAGATGCCTGGTTCAACGGTATAGGCCATGCCGGTTTCGAGCAATTGCTGGTTGTCACCGCGCATGTAGGGTTCTTCATGACCTTCCATGCCGATGCCGTGGCCGGTGCGGTGGGTGAAGTATACGCCATAGCCGGCGGCTTCGATCACGCTGCGGGCGGCCTTGTCCACTTCAGCGCAGGCGACGCCCGATTTGCCGGCGGCGCGCCCGGCGGCATTTGCCTGCTGGACGATCTCGTGGATTTTGCGGTATTCCGCGTCCACTTCGCCGACAGCAAAAGTGCGCGTCAGGTCTGAGATGTAACCCTCGTAGGCTGCGCCCCAATCGATGACAAGCAAATCTCCAGCCTGGAGTTTGCGCTCGGAGGGGGAGGCGTGCGGGTTGGCACTGTTCGGTCCGCCGGAGACGATTGGCGCGAAGGGCATCTCGGGGTCGGAGCCGTTCCGCAGTAGTTGAACCGTCAGCTCGGCGGCGACTTCCTTCTCGCTCATCCCGATCTTGATCTGCGGCAACGTCGCTTCGAGGGCATTCTGGGCGATCTTGACGGCCTGGCGCATTTTGGCAACTTCATCGGCATCCTTGCGCAATCGCAGCGAAGCCAGTTCCTGTTCGGCGGCAATAACGTGCGCGCCGGGTGCGCCGTTTTCAACCAGGCGCAGCTCCAGTACCCGCATCCGGCGTGGTTCCACGCCGATCGTTCGGCCATACAGATCCAGTTCGAAGAGAGCAGAGCGGAAAACTTGTCCCCATTCTGATGGGATTTCGCCATACGGATAAGTTTTAATCGCGTAGGGCAAATCTACCGTTTTTTGCATTTCCAACTCGGGTAGGATGATGGCCGGGGTCTTTCCGGGAGCATAGACCAGTACCACCGGGCGCTCCATCAGGTGGAAATTGAGCCCGGTCAGGTAGGTTAGAGTTGGGCCGGGGTTGAGTGCGATCGCGTCAAAATCACTATCTTTAAGGGCGGCGGCAAGTTTTTCAAAGCGTAAGGTGGACATGGTTTCTCCTGGTTGATTGGAGTGTTGATGTGTTGGGTGTTACTGCGACAATTTTTAGCTATGGTACTTCTTTGAAACCGAGATCTGAATCCAATCGCTGATGGTTGGGAAGGCCCGGTCGAGCCAGATCAGCGGAACAAACCACCAGGGCAGAACCAGGCTGCGGCGGGGATGTCTGGCAACCTGCACAACGCGGCGCGCCACGTATTCGGAGGTCATGGTGACAAAGCCGGGGATTTTGAAGCCTTTTTTGATGCTGCTTTGCCCGGTATGTTCGCCAAATTCGGTGGCTGCCGGGCCGGGATAGATCCCCGAAACACGGATGCCGCGGTGGGCGACCTCGCGCCGCAAGGCATCCGTGAAGCCGCGCACTCCAAATTTGGTCGCGGCATAAACGCTGTAGGTGGGCGCTGCCAGCCATCCGGCCACGGATGACATGTTGATGATGTGTCCGCTGCCGCGTTCGAGCATGTGCGGCAGAACGGCGTGGGTGACTTCGATCAGACCGGTCAGGTTGACGGCGATCTGGGTTTCGATATCGCGGGCAGGGTCAAGCGATTCGAGCCAATCGATCCGCCCAAACCCGGCATTATTGAATAGGATATCGATCCGGCCATAGTTTTCAATAACGCTTTTGACCATGTTTTCGATGTCCGCCTTGTTGGTAACATCGACCGGAGTGGCCATTGCTGCACCGCCAGCCTTTTGAATGCGTTCCACCTGGGCCTGCATGCGCTCGATGCGCCGGGCGGCCATAATTACCGAAGCACCCTCATTGGCAAACAGGCGCACAGCATCCTGTCCGAAGCCGGAAGAAGCCCCGGTAATCAGAACTACTTTGCCTTTCAGATCAATCGCCATAGCCCCTCCGAACTTGGTAGAAGGTTGGAAAATAGAACGTTGAAAGTTGTATTTTTGATCTGCAACCTTCAACGTTCTATCGGTGATCAGTCTTCCTGCTCGTTTTCAGGTTCTCGCCGACGCGGGCGGACAGGCTCCACGCTGGGTTCGGCTTCGAGCGCGACGCTCAAGACTTCGTCCATGTGCGTCACCGGGATGATTTTCAGATCCGTCCGGGCCCGTTTGGGCACATCCACCAGGTCTTTCTGGTTGCGTTCGGGGATGATGACCACTTTGATCCCGGCCCGGTGGGCAGCCAGGATTTTCTCGCGCACGCCACCGATCATCAAGACCCGTCCGCGCAGGGTGATCTCGCCGGTCATGGCGACATCGCGGTAGACGCGCCGTCCGGTGAAGGCCGAAGCCAGCGCCGTGCAAAGCGTGATCCCGCCCGATGGCCCGTCTTTGGGAATGGCTCCCTCGGGCAGGTGGATGTGAATATCCAGTTTTTCGAATACGTCCGGGTCGATGCCCAGCACGCTCGCCCGGGATTTGAGATAGGTCAGCGCGGCCTGGGCGCTTTCTTGCATCACTTCGCCAACCTGGCCGGTGATTTGCAGGGAGCCCTTGCCTTCGAGCAGGGCCACTTCGATCGCCATGATCTCGCCGCCGTTCTCTGTCCAGGCCAGGCCGGTCGAAACGCCGACCTCGTCCTGGCGTTCGGCTTCACTCATGAAGTATTCGGGCGGCCCCATGAATTTTTCGATCATGTTGGGTGTGATCATGGTCGGGAAATCTTTCTTCTCGGCCTTGAGCCGCGCCACCTTGCGGACAACCCGCCCGATTTCGCGCTCCAGGTTGCGCACGCCCGCTTCATAGGTGTATTCGCGAATGATTTTCTGCATTGAAGCTGCCGAAAAACGCAGGCCGCTCTCGTCCATACCGTTTTCTTCCATCTGGCGTGGGATCAGGTAGCGGTCGGCGATCGCCATCTTCTCTTCCTCGATGTAACCGGGAAATTCGATGACTTCCATACGGTCGAGCAGCGCGGGCGGAATGGCCCCGAGATGGTTGGCTGTCGTCACGAACATCACTTTCGACAGATCGAAGGCGATTTCGAGATAATGGTCGCTGAACGAATTGTTTTGTTCCGGGTCGAGCACTTCTAGTAGCGCCGAAGAGGGGTCGCCGCGGAAATCGGAGCCGAGCTTGTCGATCTCGTCGAGCATGAAGAGTGGGTTGGCGCTGCCTGCCCGTTTCATGGTCTGAATGATGCGCCCCGGCAGCGCGCCGATATACGTCCGGCGATGGCCGCGGATTTCGGCCTCGTCGCGCACACCGCCCAGCGAGACGCGCACGAATTTTCGTCCCAGCGCTTCGGCGATCGAGCGCCCGAGCGAGGTCTTGCCCGTGCCGGGAGGCCCGGCAAAGCACAGGATTGGCTGGCGTTCCTTCTTCGGTTTCAGCGATCGCACCGCAATGTATTCCAGGATGCGGTCTTTGGCTTTTTGCAGCCCATAATGGTCGCGATCGAGCACTTTCGCCGCGTTGCTTACATCCAGGTTGTCATCTGTGCGCTCGCCCCAGGGCAGGTCGAGGATCCACTCGATGTAGGTGCGGATAATACCGACTTCGGGAGCCATCGGCGGCATCTGGTTCAGGCGCTCCAGTTCCTTGAGCGCCACCTTTTTGGCTTCCTCGGGCAGTTTGGCTTCATCGACTTTCTGACGCAGTTCGGTTACATCGCGCGTCCAGATGTCGCCTTCGCCCAACTCGGTTTGAATGGCCTTCATCTGCTCGCGCAGGTAAAACTCGCGCTGGCTCTTGTCCACCTCGCTTTGCACACGGGTGTGGATCTCATCTTCCAGCTCGAGCACATCCACCTCGGCGGCCAGCAGCTCGTTCAGTCGCTCGAGGCGGGCCTGTGGAACGCGCATCATCAGCAGCGCCTGGCGCTCCTCGAAATCGAGCGACAAGGCTGTCGCCAGCATATCGGCCAGCCAGCCTGGTTCCGAAATATTCATCGCAAACAGGTGCGCTTCTTCGGGGATTGAACGGTTCAGATCGACCACGCGATCGAACAGGTTGAGCGCCGAGCGCATCAGGGCGCGGATTTTCTTGTCCGCTTTTTCGTCTTCATCGATCACGCGCGCGCGAACCTTGATGATCGGAGCGATGCGCGTAAATTCCAGGATCTCGACCCGCCGCCTTCCCTGTACCAGGGCAGAGCTGGCCCCGTCTGGCATCGAAAGCAGGCGGCCAACCGCCATTTCGGTCCCGACCGGCAGGAAATCGACCATTTTGGGGTTTTCAGTGTCGGCGTCTTTTTGCACGATGCCGATCACGGTTTGGTTGTGCTCATGCGCCGATTGCAGGGTCGCAATCGCGGCGTCGTTATCCACAAAAACCGGCGAAACCATGTGTGGGAAAACCACCATATCGCGCATCGGCAGAGCCATTATTTCGATGATGCCGTTTTCATCCGGCGTCTGGTTGGGCACGCGATACAGCTCCTCGGTGCGCTGGCTCAATGCCGTGTCAAACTCTTCTTCGTTGTCTTCGTTGTCTTCCCATTCGGTATTCATAAAACCTCGTTTACTTGTATTTTTCCCAGGCGCGCATAACCTCTGCGGTGACAAAAAGCGACCCGGCAGACAGAACGATGCCCGTTTTACCAGCCAGTTCCAGCGCCCGCGCCAGCGCCGCTTCAACGGGGGTCGCCGCTTCGCTCTCCACCCCGGCCTGCTTCGCCATTTCGACGATTTTCTCAGCCTCCAGCGCGCGCGGATGGTCGGCGCGGGTTGCTATCAGGTGGGTCAGGCGCGGACGGATTTCCTCGAGCATATCGGCCAGCATTTTATCTTCCGAAACGCCAAAAACCATGATGACCGGCCGGCTGGGGAAGTACTCATCCAGTGTAGCGCGCAGGCGGGCGAAAGAATCGCGGTTGTGAGCCGAGTCGAAAATGACGGGTGGTTCCTGCCGAACAACTTCAAAGCGGGCAGGCCATTTTACACGATAAAAGCCGTTTTGGATGTCAGAATATGAAAGTTCCAGCCCCGAAGCTTCCAGGGCGGCAAAGGCGGTGGCGGCGTTTTCGGTCTGGTGCGATCCCAGAAGCGGGACGGTCAGTGTCAGCGTTGCGATCTTTTCACTGCTGACCTGGAAGGACTGCCCGGTCAGCGAACGCATCAGCGGCGCGATCGTTACATCGCGGTTGATCAGGGTCAGCGGGGCGAAGCGCTCAGCGGAGACTTTTTCCAGCACCTTCAGCGCTTCGGGTGTCTGTGGCGCGCTCACCACCGGGCAGTTCTGTTTGATGATCCCGGCCTTTTCGCCGGCGATCAGGGTCAGCGTGTCGCCCAGCACGGCCATGTGGTCATAGGAGATGGAAGTAATAACTGCCACATTTGGCCTGACAACGTTGGTTGCATCCAACCGTCCGCCCAGACCGACTTCGATCACGGCTGCGGTACAACCCTGGCGCGCAAAATACAAAAAGCCGAGAGCGGTCGTGATCTCGAAGGTTGTCAATTTAGGGACGCTGGCAACCGCTGCTTTGATCTCATCGACTAGATCGGCCAGCGCCTCGTGGGGGATGGCTTGTCCGTTGACCTGGATGCGCTCGGCGTAATCGAGCAGGTGTGGCGAGGTATACAGCCCGGCCTTGTAGCCGCCGGCCTGCAAGGCTGAGGCACACAGCGCACAAACCGAGCCTTTGCCCTTTGTCCCGGTCACGTGAATAATCGGGTAAGCCAGGTGTGGGTTGCCCAGCTTGTCGAGCAGGGCTGCCATACGATCCAGATTAAACTCAGCCCTGGCCAGTTCGCTGGCTTTTTTCAGGCTGTAATCAATAAAGCTGTAGAGATAGTCAAGGGTCTGATTGTAGCGGGTTTCGGTGTCCATCTATGCTCTTTGGATTAATCTCTAGATTGGGCGATGCCAAAATAGGGCGAAATCACCAGCGCTGATTGGTTGGCTTGCGTGATGCTTCCTAAATTGATTCTAGTCGATTATTGAGTAAAGTCAAACGATGAAAAACTTCATTTTGGCTGGTCTGCGGGTAAAATTCGCTCGTGATGGATACATCCAGCCCGGTCATTCAACTTTGTATCGAAGGCTCTCGCGCTGAGTTCGCGAATCGCTCTGAACTTGCCCGTCAGCTTTATCAGCAGGCCTGGGATGCCGCCCGCGACGATTATGAAGCCTGTATCGCTGCCCACTATCTGGCCCGCTTTCAGCCCACACCGCAAGAAACTTTGCGCTGGAATCAGGAAGCATTAAAACGTGCAGACCTGGTTGCTGACGAGCGGGTGCGCGAGTTTTATCCTTCGCTGTATTTAAATCTTGGTCATTCTTATGAAATGCTCGGGCATCAGCCGCAAGCTCAAAAATTTTATGCGCTTGCGGCTGAACTGGGCGTCACGCATCGTTAAGGAGCAATCGTGCCAAAACTTATCCCTGCTGCTGAGCGTGTTCTGCGCGCGCGGGCTTTGATCCAAAAAGCCCGCGACCTGCCCATACCCCCCGAGGGCAAATACGATTTTTCTTACATTGCCGGAGTCAAAGACCTGCTGCGCCAGGCCCGCGATCTGGTCAAGTTTATTTCCATGACCCCCAGCGCCAGCGCCGAAATGAAAGCTGATGTGCGCAAAATCCAGGAAGAAGCTGACCTGGCGGATAAGGAAATTCTGCACTAGGCAGTTTTTATTTGTAGTCTTTGCGGCGACTGGGCTGCTTTTTGGTTGGCTTTTTCTTGCTTTTTGGGGATGATACAGGGTTGATTTTCATCAACCACAGAATATTTTTTATGAAGTTGACGGTGAGGGCTCCAGTGACTGTGACCAAGAAACCTAATACCAGGAGAAATATTAGAACATTGTCAGATGCGATAGGCCCTGGGTAAAAAATCACATCGCTTAGAATTTTAAGAATCGGAAAGAAGAAAAGTGGGCCAAACGAAAACATCATCAGGAGATGAATAGGATTTTTTGTTCTGAGCCGCAGAGCAAAAAGTTCGCGTAAGAATAGTCCTTCCATGTGGGCGCTTTCAGCGCTTGTGTCCAGTGGATCAAGCCCTGTTCGGTCTTGCCTTGTGCGGTAACCCGGGATTCCGCGCATCGATTCCCCCTCGATAGATCGACTTTCTCTTTTTAGCTTATTCTGTGACATATGGTTGAACGTCCTTGACAGCTTGATTTTTTCGATAAACCCCTCGCCAGACCTTGTACCCGCGCAACCCGGTGCAGCCAATGTCGTCATGCAAGCTTTTTTCGAGGCGCTCGAGGCTGGTCGGGTGGATTTCATCAAACATGGCTTCAGTAAACATTTGCAAGTGGGGTAATCCCTGTTCCGGCTCGCCCGCCAGGGTAGTCAGCACCAGAAGACCGCTTGTTTTCAGGGTACGCGCAATCTCTTGCATCACTTTCAGAACATTACCTTTGGCTCCCTCCTCGACAAATTCATGCATTAACCCAAAACAATAAATTCCATCGAAATATTCATCCCGAAAGGGCAGTTGCCGGGCATCAGCTTCGACCAGGCCGAGGCCCGGGTTGCGATCTTTTGCCAGCACAAGGCCGGAGTGGGCTGCGTCCACACCGCAAATCTTCGGGTTGCTTGCGCTGAGTATCGTTGTGTCGCGTCCGGTGCCACAGCCCAGGTCGAGCAGGGTGGTTTTGCCGGCCTGCTTAAAAACATCCAGGGCGTATCGGACGGTATCCGACGGCGGTGCAGTGAGTACGCGTTGGTCTTCCAGGTAGAATTGCTGCCAGCGGGTCATAAAACTCAATCACTCTTGGGGAGCAGGTTTAATCCCTGCAAAATATCGATGGCTATTTCTTCGACTTTGATCCTGTTTACGTATTGATGGCGAAGTGTCTACCTATATGTGTAATCCCATCAAGAGGCAGCCTGGCATTTTGACACGTTAGTTTTGCTATAAGCTTGGGCTAAAGTAAGACATTCCCAAAACAAAAATATGCACATAGGTTTCGTAGAGTACTGCCAGAAGTGAAAAGATCGAAAGTCCGGCTACAAAATTGATTTTGCGCTTTTCGAAAAGGGTCAACTCGATCGGGGTGTTTTGCTGTTGATGCGAATTTCCGCGCCGGATCACATACAGGTTGATGATTGCGCCCAACACCGCAAAGAGCTGCAAAGGGATGCGGATCTGGGCCGCATCGAGCGTGGCAAAAATCGGGCTGATCGCGCCCATGAATGATCCCAGCCCAAGCAGGATTGCCAGCGGGCTGAGTGTGGTTGCAATCGCGCAGGGTGCGCCGAAGATGGTGAACAGAACCGTGCCCAGGCCAACGTTTTGGCGCGCGGCGAGCGGGTCAGGCTGGGGAGTCGCGATCGGCGCATTCTCGCGGTCGGCGCTTCCAATCCGATATACCTCGACCGGTTCGGCAAACCCGCGCACGTTTAATGCTTCGGGGGTTAGTTGTGGATAATCCTTTTTTACCTGGGTAAAAGCTTTTCCATCGACGAGCACCTCACCGGGTTGTGCCAGCGCTTCGAGACGCGAGGCCAGGTTGACCACATCGCCGATGGCCGTGTAATCCTTGCGATCGGGTGAACCCAGGCGTCCGACCCGCGCAAACCCGGTTGCAACCCCGACCCGGGCCCGCAAGTCAAGACCCAGGCTTTGCGATACGGATTTCAAGCCTTCCTGGATGCCCAGCGCGGCGGTCGTTGCCCCGCGCGCGTGTTGGGCATTGGGGATGGGCGCATTAAAGATTGCCATGACCGCATCCCCGATGTATTTATCGATAAAGGCGTTGTTCTTGATCAACTCATCGTTCGCCATTTTGAAAAACTCGTCCACCACCTGGTAGCTGCGCTCTGGCCCAAGGCGATTGGTCATCTCGGTAAAACCGGCCAGGTCGGCGAAAAGCACGGACAATTCAATCACGCGCCCTTCCTGGATGTGAGCGTCGCAGCGGTTGCAAACGTTGGGGTTGTGTTTGCTGCGCGAGACCCCAAATATGTGGAACAACACCCCGAGCGGTCCCTCAAGGGCCGTTCCGCAGACCAGACATTGATAAGCCATTTTTTGAACCATATTTTCTCCTGAGAGTACCGATAAATGTTTGGCGGATTATAGCATTTTGAATTTTTCAAATATTGCTGAACTTGTCTGATTTCTCGTTTCTTATGCTTTCCTGCCCAGCAACTTATCGGCCAGTTCACGCAGGGCTGCGCCGGCTTCGCCCTGGGGCTTGGCTTTTTCGAGGCTGGCCAGGGCCTTGTCTGTCCACTCTTTTGATTTATCTTGCGCGTAGTCACTAGCTCCTTCGTCTGCAAGCATTTTTGCAACCGCTGCGACATCGGCTGATGTGATCGGGCCGGCCTGCCAGCGCTGTGCGAACCCAGCGTTTTTGCCCAACCCGTATAAGACGGGCAGGGACTTTTTGCCCTCCAGCAGGTCAGACGCTGCCGATTTGCCGGTCACGGCCTCGTCGCCCCAGATGCCGAGAATATCATCCTGCACCTGAAAGGCCAGGCCGAGCGAAAGGCCAAAATCGCGGTAAGCCTGTTCGGTTGCAGAATCTGCTCCGCCCAGGATGGCGCCCATCTGGCAGCAGCCCGCCAGCAGGGCGGCGGTCTTGCCCGAGATCATCGGCCAGTAATCGTCTTCGCTTAAGTCCAACCGTTTTTCATACGAAATGTCCATGAACTGGCCGCGCGTCAGGTCCAAACAGGTCTCGTGCAGCACGCGCGCGGTGCTCAGGGCGGTTTCGGCCGGGTAAGCCCGGGTCAGGTCAGTCACGGCTAGGTTCGAGAGCACGAACAACCCGTCGCCAGCGTTGATCGACTGAGGGATGCCCCATTGAGTCCACAGGGTAGGGCGTCCGCGGCGCTTTTCAGAATTATCCTGAATATCGTCATGTACCAACGAAAAATTATGCACCAGTTCAACGGAGGCAGCTGCGGGCAGTGCCGACTGCCAGTTGTGCGGATCGAGTCCGTCGAGGCTGCCAGCGGCTGCGGCGCACAGCAAAACCATCAGCGGACGGATGCGCTTGCCGGTCGCTTCGGACCCGGCCCCCTGGCCTGTCCAGCCCATGTGGTAGGTCAGCATTTCGTGATAAACGGCGGTGCGCGGTTGATCGAGGCGCGCAACCTGCTTTTGCAGTTCGCTTTCGATGGCCGGCAGCATCTGGCTGGAGAGGGTTTTCAGGCTCATGGTTTTTCCTGTCAGGGGGTGGGTTTGACGATCGACTTAAATTGTAACCCATCTATTCTTCGGGCGGGAATACTTCGAGTACTGTGAAATCGACCCAGAACAACGAGACGGTGTTGGGCGATCGGCCCAGGATGGCGTCGCCGATTTCGGCGGCCGGGTCTTCGAGTTTGCTCCACCAGGCCCTATCGGCCGGGTAGCCGTATTGGTAGCCGACCCCGGCCGGCGCGAAGCGTGCGCCCCAGGCAGCAAATTCATCGTCCAGGCTCTCGAAGGATGGGAATTGCTGGCTGTCGTTGATGAAGACGATCCCCTCGCGGGATGTGGGCGGCATCCAGGCCGGGTCCCAGTGCTTCAGGAACAGGCGATAGGCGGGGTTGTGGGCGCGGATGGCCTTGACCCAGGCCTTGGCTTCTGCATCGCTGACAGGCGTGCCCTCGGCGGAACCGTCGGACTTGTACCACTCGACATCGACTCCGAAGCCGATCACGCAGGGATGGTGCTTGTACTGGTTGAGTACCAGGTCGATCAAAGTCAGCATGTCTGCGTTGCCGGGCTCGACTTGCAGCCAGACTTTTAATCCCTGTTCGTCAAAGAGAGTCAGCGGTGCATCGTTCAGATCGCTGTTGCCGGATGTGATATTCGGGTCGTCGCTGTTGGCCTTGAAGGACAGGGATGTTTTGCCGTTATCGAGAAAATTGCTGACAATCCAGATCGCTTCGGGGTGCGAGCCGGGGAATTTGGCCGACATGCGCTGCCCGGTCGAGAGCCAGTACTGCGGGCCGGGGTCGGAGGGCGGGCCGTAGGTCGAATAGCGGAATCCGGCTCCCAGGGCGGCTTCCGCCGCCTGGGGAGTTTCTGTTGCCTTAGGCTGTGCCTGCGGCGGAAGATTTTCCGCTGTTGCCGGTTTGGCAGCCGAACAGCCGCTGAAGAGCAGGGTCAATATAAGAGCGCCAATCTGAAATGCTTTCATGGTTTCCTCCGCAAACCTTTTACCGGCTGAATTTATCTCTGCCTGAGTCTGGGTTATACTCAGCCTGTATTTATTCTTAACGAGCAGAAAGAGGCGTTTATGCCCCAAAGTATCAAACCCCCTGCGGCCTGCAAACCGCACGAGTTGGAAAATTTCAAGGCCATGCTCCTGGCGAGCGAGCAGGAGGGCGAGGACGGTCTTGATCAGCGCATTGAACAGGCCGAACTGCTGGCTTTTTACTACGACAACAGCAAAAAACTAGCAGCGATCGCAGCTCTGAAGCACACCAACGAAGGCTACCTGAAGGGTGTTTTCAAGAAAGCGGGCATCCCCGAGCGCAACGCTGTTTATCCGCTGGAATTCGGCTGGTTCCATATCCTGGGCGAGTATCGCCGCAAGGGAATCCTTGTTAGCCTATTGCAGCGATTGCTCGAGAGAAGCGGCGGACAGGCCATCTTCGCAACGGTCCGCCTGTCCGACCAGGAGATGGCAACAGGCCTGACGCAGCAGGGATTTGTCTTGAGCGGGGAACCGTACTCGCGCCGCGATCACCGCTACAAGTACCAGGTTTATTTGCGTGAAGCGGCTGCCGGGCAGGATAAGGATCTTGTTGCTTCCTGATCAGGCCAGCAGTTTTCTTTCTTTCAGTTCGCTTTCCAGCCCGGCCGGGGATTGGAATCGGATCGTGTCAAATCCCAAGCCATGGGCAGCGGCTATATTTGCCGGAGAGTCGTCTATGAACAGGCACTCGCTGGCGGGGCGCTCTATTTTTTCGAGCATCAGCCGGTAAATGGCCGGGTCGGGTTTGATCATCCCGACTTCGCCCGAGACAAGAATATACTCAAAGAGTTGCAAGAATTTATAGCGGCGGCGCATGATGGGGAAGGTTTCAGCCGAAAAATTGGTCAGGGCGTACAAAGCGTGCCCGGCCTGTTTGAGCCGCTTGAGAAGGACAACTGTACCCTCTATCGGGCCAGGCACGGAGTCTTCCCAGTTTTCATGATAAGCGCGGATCAGGTCGGCATAGTGCGGAAATTCTGCCGATAAGGTTGCGACACCCTCGGCGAAGGGGCGTCCGGCATCCTGCCGGGCATTCCAGGCGGCAAAGTCGATCTCGCGCAAGAACTGGTCAATTTCTGGCTGGGATTTAAAGAAAGGGGCATACAGGCGGTGCGGATTCCAGTCGAGCAGCACGCCGCCCAGGTCGAAGATGATGGTTGTCATGGGGATTTTGATTTGTGATTTTGGATTTGAGATTTGTGATTGGATGATTGATGTTAAGATGGCTCTTCCCGGTGACGGTAAAAGGCTGGGCCGCAATGAAAGCTGATTTCTATTTGAATTCAGGTTTTTCCTTCAAGAACAGATCAAAATCGAGCTCTCCTGGAGATTGACCATATTCCGTCAGGATGGCTGCGGCTTCGCTGCGATGCTGAATACCATGGGTAACAACGTGCAAGATCGTCTGCCATACCTTTGGCCCGGTTTGGGAATCATCACCGTACCCGAGGTTGAGGCTCTCATCGCTTAAGCTGGCGAGATAATCAAACCAGGCAGCGCGTTCCACAGCCCAATGAGACTTTAACACTTCCAGATCGTCGAAATCTTCCGCTTCCAGGATATTATCCGCATCCAGTGCCTGTAAGACAGAGCGCCAACCGTACTCCGTGTCCAGCGTGTGCACCAGAATACCGCGCAGGCTGCCCCAGCCGGGGTCAGATGTATGCGGGCGCGTAAACTCGTCGGTTGAAATACGCTTGCAGGTGCTGAGAATGCGCTCATTTGCCCAAAAATTGAAATGAATTAACGTAACAATGTCAACCTTGTTCATGGTCTGCGCTACTCCTGGTTCGATGAATTTAACCGAGGCTCTGCCAATGATAATTTCACGATCACTTTCTCTCCGGGTTTAATTCCGCTGTCTCGTAACCAGGCTGCCGCCAAACGAAGAAAATAATCTTTTCCCAAAGCGCCCAGGGTGCCTCGTACAGCAATATCATTGATCGTTCCTGAAACAGGATAGCGAGGTTGCGCGCCCCAGGCCTCGCGCGGCGAGAATGGGATTGCTACAAACGTAAAACTTCCTTCTTTCTGGACCGTTGCATTAAATACTTTATTGTCTGGTTCGCTCATCTTGATATTTCATCTCCCAACGTTTCGAGCACTTTTTTTGCCAGGGAAGCGGGCCAGTCAAGGCTGTGTTTTTGGGCGATGTTTTCAGAAACTTCGCGGCCCAGCGATGCGGCGCGGAGCAGGGCGGATTTCAGATCTGTTTCGCCTGGCCCCGGAATACATTCGTTGAGTTGCTCCAACCGCCCAGCTGATAGAACTTTCTCGATGCCCGACGAGGCTGAGGAGCCTCGCCAGCGGCTTACTGCATCGCATTCAATCTGCAGCAAGGCCAGCAGATTGCCGGTGATGATGAAGTTGAAATCGTGACGCGCGGCCCAATGCTCGCCACGAATCAGCTTGGTATGGGTACGCAGGAGATAATACCAGAAATCGCCGCCGACCTGCTCAAAGGCTTTTGCCAGATCATCAGGGGCCAAAGACTGCCCGACGATTTGGCTGACGTGGGAGCGAATCTGACCGTTAGTATCGTCGTACAAAACCATCGCTTCCACGCTGATCGGGGAACAGGGCCATTTCAGAATTTTATCGAGGCTGGAAACGGGGAAGAAAACAAAATCGACCCTTAGCGGAAGGGGCGTTGCATCATAAACTGCCCAGGGATGCCCAACTCCGCCAATATAGGCCAATAAAAGATTGCCGAATTGGGACGCCCATTGCTTCCAGTTCTTCTCGAACAGTTCCAGCTCCGAATCCTGGATAAAAAGAGCAATATCAAGGTCGGACCATTTATCGCCGCGGCCTTCGCTGGTTGAACCATAGTCAATGCAGCCGACAATTTTCGGGTTGGCCTGAGCGGCTTCAAGGATGCGTTGTTGTACCTTGCTTCGGTTGTCGATCGGGGACATATGCTTTTCTCAGACAAAAAAACTATATCTCGGCCAACTTCTCCATCCCCAACTCTTCCAGCTTCCCCGCTCCGCTGGCGAACATGGCGATTTCGATCTGGCGTTTGGTCAGGCGGATGGTTTCGATGGTGTTTTCGGTGCTAACGGCGGCCGCTTTCAGGAAAGGCCCGGCCATGCCGCCCAGGGTCGCGCCCAGGGCGATCGACTTGGCGATGTCGATGCCGTCTTTGATGCCGCCGCTGGCGAAAACCGGCAGTTCTGGCGCGGCCTGGCGCACTTGCAGGATCGACTCGGCGGTTGGGATGCCCCAGCCGACAAAGCTGGCGGCCAGGCTGCGGGTGAATTCGTCTGGCGCGCGGTGCATTTCAACCTGCGACCAGCTTGTGCCGCCCGCCCCGGCCACATCGATGGCCTGCACGCCGCACTCGGCCAGCAGTTTGGCTGTCCGCGCTGAGATGCCCCAGCCGACTTCCTTGGCGATCACGGGCACTTCAAGTTTGGCGCAAATGGCTTCGATCTTCTTGGCCAGCCTGGCGAAATCGGTGTCGCCGCCCGCCTGGACGGCTTCCTGGATGGCGTTCAGGTGTAGGTAGAGCGCATCGGCCTCAATCATCTCAACCGCGCGGCGGCAGTGGTCGAGGCCGTATCCGTAATTGAGCTGGACTGCGCCAATGTTGGCGAATAACAAAATATCTGGGGCCGCCTGGCGCACCTTGAAGGTTTCGGCCTGCTCGGGGTGCTCGAGCGCGGCGCGCTGGCTGCCAACGCCCATTGCGATCTTGCATTCCTGGGCGGCTTCGGCCAGGCGGCGGTTCAGGTCGCCTGCGTCGCGGGTGCCGCCGGTCATCGAGCTGATCAGGATCGGGGCGTTCATCGCGCGGCCAAACAGGCTCAGGCTGGTGTCGATCCGCTCCAGATCAAGCTCGGGCAGGGCTTCGTGGATGAAACGGTAGCGCTCAAGGCCAGAATCCAGCCCCGATTTCACATCTTTTTCAAGATTGATCTTGATGTGGTCGGCTTTTCTTTCTTCAATTGGCGCAACTTTTGACATGGTCTTGTGTTCCTGTCTTTGTAATCTGCATGGTGAGAAATGCCCAAAAAGGGTGTAAAATACCTGCTAACCTTTTTCCAACAAATTGGAGGATTTTATGGCTGACACTTTTGGTGAAATCAAGGCAATTATCGTGGATCTGCTCGGCGCTGACGAGGGCAAAATTACGATGGAAGCCAGCTTCCGCGAAGATCTTGAAGCGGACTCTCTCGACCTGGTCGAACTGATCATGGCTTTTGAAGACAAGTTCGGCGCCGAGATCTCGGACGAAGATGCCCAGAAAATTACGACTGTGGGCGAAGCAGTGCGCTACATCGATAGCCATCGCTAATCCGTTCTAAACAACAGTCATTATACAGTAGAGACGCCCGGAAGGGCGTCTCTATGCGTTTAAAGGATAGTTTTTGCGAGGCGGCAAGTGCTTTTACTTGAGCAGTTCGGCAATTTCTTCGGGGTGATGGGCGACGCGCACACCGGCCGATTCGAGAGCCTTGATCTTGTCTGCTGCGGTGCCTGAGCCGCCTTCGATGATGGCTCCGGCGTGCCCCATGCGTTTTCCGGGAGGCGCGCTCTGGCCTGCGATGAAGGAGACGACCGGTTTGGTCATTTTGTTGGCGATGTATTCCGCCGCTTTTTCTTCATCGTTGCCGCCGATCTCACCGATCAGGACGACTTTTTCGGTCTTGGGGTCATCGTTGAACATTTCAAGGCAGTCGATGAAGTTGGTGCCGTTGACCGGATCGCCACCGATGCCGACACAGGTCGATGCGCCCAGGCCGATGTTTTTCATGGCATAGAGCACTTCGTAGGTCAACGTGCCGGAGCGCGAAACCACACCCACGTTGCCGGGGATGGCGATGTTGCCGGGGATAATGCCGACTTTGGCTTCGCCGGGGGTCAGCAGGCCGGGGCAGTTCGGGCCGATCAGGCGCACGCCTTTTTGATCGAGGTAGTTGCGCACGCGCATCATATCCTGAACGGGTACGCCTTCGGTGATGCAGATGATGAGCGGGATGCCGGCGTCTGCGGCTTCAAACATGGCATCGGGCGCAAAGCGGGCCGGGACGAAGATGATGGTAGCGTTGGCGCCGGTGGTTTCAGCGCCTTTTTTGACCGAGTCGAAAACGGGCACTTTGCCCTCGACCCATTCGCCGCCTTTGCCGGGGGTGACGCCAGCCACGACATTTGTGCCGTAAGCCAGCATTTGCTGGGTGTGGAAGAGTCCTTCGCCGCCGGTGATGCCTTGCACCATCAGACGGGTGTCTTTATCTACGAGGATGCTCATGGTTAGGCTCCTTTTGCGGCATTGACGGCTTTTTGGGCAGCGTCTGCCAGGGTTTCGGCGGTGATCATGTTGGCGTTCGCCAGCAAACGGCGGCCTTCTTCGGCGTTGGTGCCGACCAGGCGGATGACCATCGGCACTTTGGGCTGAACTTCCTTCATGGCGGCCAGGATGCCCTTGGCAACCTCGTCGCCGCGGGTGATGCCGCCGAAGACGTTGAACAGGATGGCCTTGACATTGGGGTCGCTCAGGATGATGCGCATGGCTGCGGCAACTTTGTCTGCGCCTGCGCCGCCGCCGATGTCGAGGAAGTTGGCCGGTTCGCCGCCGAAGAGTTTGATGATGTCCATGGTGGCCATCGCCAGCCCTGCGCCGTTAACCATGCAGCCGATATTGCCATCGAGCTTGATGAAGGTCAGGCCGTATTTGCGGGCTTCGATCTCGGACGGGGCTTCAACATCCAGATCGCGCATCTCGTTTAAGTTCGAGTGGCGGAATATGGCGTTATCGTCGATCAGCATTTTGCCGTCAAGTGCCACCAATTTACCCTTGCTGATAACCAGCGGATTGATTTCGGCCAGGGTGGCGTCATTTTCTGTGTAGGCATTCCACAGGCCTTTAACAATCTCGCCAAAGGGTTTCCAGTACTCGCGCGGCAGATCGATCCCAGATGCGATATCGCGGGTCTGGTAGTCCTTGATGCCAAGCAGCGGGTCGACATGGACCTTGATGATCTTTTCGGGGGCAGTGGCTGCTACTTCTTCAATGTCCACGCCGCCTGCGGCAGATGCCATGATGACCGGTTTTTTTGCTGCGCGGTCGTTGGTGATCCCCAGGTAGATTTCCTGGTCGATCGAAGCGGCTTCATCGACCAGCACTTTACGTACGGGCAACCCTTTGATCTCCATACCGAGGATCTGGGTTGCAAGCTGCTCGGCTTCTGTGGGATCTTTGGCGAGCTTGATGCCGCCCGCCTTGCCACGCCCGCCAACCAAGACTTGCGATTTAATAACAACGCGGCCACCGAGTTCTTCAGCAATGTTCTTTGCTTCGCCTGCGGTTGCCGCGACCCGTCCTTTGGGGATGGGGATGCCGTACTTGGAAAATATTTGTTTTGATTGGTACTCGTGGAGTTTCATTCGGTTGTTTCTCCCTGAGAGATTACTGGTAGTTTTTTGGCAACCAGCTTGCCGGTTGAAATTATACCACCGTGAAAAAAAACACCTCCGCAGATTACACAAGACAGGCTTAATTTTGGTATAGGCCTGCTGGTGCAACCTGCGGAGAGTCTCTTCTTGTTTTCTTTACGGCAGCTTGAAACGCATCAGGCGGTTGCCGCCGGCGTCAGAAACCCAGATGTTGCCATCTGCATCGCTGACAATGCCCGAGGGCAGGGTGAAGGCAAAATATTCCGTGCCGTAATCGCCCCAGGCTCGGACAAACTCGCCCTGGGATGTGAACTCGATCACGCGATAGCTTTCAGGATCGGTAATCAGAACATTGCCATTGGGCGAAATTGCCATGAAGGGTTTGTTTTCGAGTGATTCGCTGTACCAACCGGCGACCGGCCACAGATTGAATGGCTGGTAGTCGAGCCCATCAGCATCGATTGGCGCAAAAACCTGAATGCGTTTGTTCCAGGCATCGGTCACGTAAGCGTAACCATCCTTGCCGACTTTAACATCGGTCGGTTCGTAAAACTGGCCCGGTTCAAACCCTTCGCTGCCGAACTCGCCCAGAACGTTCCCGCTCGGATCGTAAATCACGATGCGCTTGTTTCCGGTATCGGCAACAAAGACCCGGCCCTGTGAGTCGACCGCGACGCCGCGTGGGCCATATAATGCGCCGGGCGTATCGGTCAGGCCAAAGACGCCCCACATCGAGATAAACTCGCCATTGGCTGTGAATTTTTGGATGCGATGGTTCCAGGTGTCGCTGACATAAACCGAGCCATCAGGGCCGACAGCAATGCCCCAGGGTTCGTTGAATGTCCCGCCTGGGGCGTTGGCGTTGTCGAGGGTGCTGAACGTGCCCCAGGTACGAATCACCTGGCCATCCGGGCTGAATTGCTGGATGCGGTGGTTGCGCGAGTCTGCAACGTATAAATCGCCACTGGGAGCTATGGCCATGCTGCGTGGTGCGTTGAACTGTCCGGGCTCCTGGCCGGCTGAACCGAAAACCAGATCGGCCGGCAGCAGAACTATATTGTCCTCGTACGGGTTTTCGGCAAGCTCAGTTACGGGGGCCGAGCCATACTGCCAGAGCGTCGAGGCAACATCTTTGCGGATATAGAGCCGCATCCGGTCGGAGGGCTGCCAATCTTCGTCGGTCACGCTGGTTTGCCCGAGAGCCTGACCATAGCGGGTGAAGTCACGATTCAGCCAGATATCGAAAATCCCGGCCATAACCTGCGGATTTGTAATAGCATTGCGAACGCGCTCCGTGTTTAGTCCGAAATAATCCTGGTTGGGCCAGACCATGCGAATGTAATCGAATTGAAAATAGGCGTCGCCGACAATTGGCTCGACTTTTGAGTAGTTGTTGTCTCCGACGATGATGGCGGGGGCATCACGCAGGTCGCGGCCGGGTTGGTTGCCATAAAAACGCGCATTTTTGTAATCGATCATATACCATGACATCGGCCATGAGACATCGTCATCGTAAGCGACCACGATGTCCATGCCCCCGGTCAGCTTGTTGGAAAGATCTTTTACCTGGCGCAATACATCTTTTGTACCGGTGTACCCATGCGCGTAGACAAGGTATTCGCGTCCGCTATCATAAGTCACGTAAGTGGCGCGGAAAGATGCGCGCACAGTCAGGATTCCCAGCAGACTAAAAACAACCACCAGGTTGAGATAGATGAGCTGTTTGAACGACCAGCCTTCCAGCATGCGGATCAATCCGTATCCGCTGGCAAGCGTGCCGACCAGCGCCAGCACAAAGGTTGTTGTCACCTGCAATTGGGTCAGATCGTTTCCGCTGAAGGGGCGCACTTCGCCAATCCAACTTGATACGATGCCGATAATGCCAACCGTCAGCACAGCCAGCAGCGCCAGGGACAGCCAGATACCCTTCTGTCTGGCTGCTTCCCAATCAATGCTTTCGATGATATTACCAATGGTCCAACCGCCGAGAAGAATCATAGGCAGGGCCATATGGTACGTCAGCCAGGGCATTTTTTCTCCGGCAATGCTAAATGCGGCAATGCTGGAGAACGACCACCAGACCAACAGGCCGTAGGTATTGATCAAATTACGAGATGCGTCATTCAGTGTCTGCTGGGCTTGCAACAAACGCCTGTACCCAATCGCGACACCGAGCAGGCTGGCCAGGAAAGGCAGAAACTCATAGATCGGGATCTGGATGAGCAGATAGTAATACCAGGGTTGGCTGCCACGCTCCACGCCCTGCTGTTCGAGCCAATAGCCGAGCGAGCCAACCAATCCGGTGAAAAAACCGCTGCCATTGGTGAACAGCGAAGTGTAGAAAACTGTAAAGATGGCATAGAACAGAATGGCAGCGCGCCACCAGACATCCCACTTCCACCAGTAGCCGATTAGCACGGAAATAATACTGATTGGGATAAGGAAGATCAGAATATGGATGATGCCATCGGTTGTAACATCCATCGGGTTGAATCCGGCCAGGGCAACCGGAATTGGGGTTAACAGGGGCAGGATCAGCGTGCCGAGGATCATCAGCATGTCGAGAGAACGCTCCTGGCGGACGCGCTCCAGCGAAAAGCCTCGGATCAGGAAATAGCCCGCAGCGATCATCCCGGCCAGGCCCAGGATAACCAGCAGCAAAATCCAGATATTCGACCCAATCGCATCCATCGGGGTTTCGATGCTGGGGAGCGAGGGGGCAACCGTTTCGTCCCCGCCGATGACACCTTGTTTGTTGCCGATAACTCCCAGGGTGAGCGCGCCGCCGATGCCAATTGCCGAGGCGACCAGGCTGATGATGAATCCGTTCAGCTCCGCTTTCTTCTCGCCCCAATCCTCGTTCAGGATGTGAATGACAAAGTAAGCGGCCAGAAATAAAAGCATCTGGGCCGTGTAAATGAAAGCAGTTTCCTTAACCGTGAAATGCAAAACGGTGGCGGCGGCCAACAAATAGAGATATTTCTTAAGACCCGTCTCCAGGTAGCGCAGGACGGCAAACAGGGTCAATAAGCCAAACAGACCGACAAAAGCCTCGTTGCGAACGTAGCGCCCGTAGAAAAGCATGTATGGGGAGATCAGCGCCATCAGCCCGGCCACCAGCACACCGGCTCGCCCGAGATAACGCCGCCAATACCAGATTGCCCAAACGGTGGCGATGCTGTAAAGAACAGCCGGAATACGAGCCGTAAAATCATTTGCCCCGAATAGAAAATATACGAGAGCCAGCATGTGGAATTGAAGCGGTCCGTGCATCATCGGGTTATGGATGTAACCCTGGCCCTGCGAGAACGTCCACGAGTAATACGTGTGGAGGCTTTCATCGTGGCTCATCACCCGGGACTCTAAATCGTAGAAGCGTGTAGCCACTGCGAGCAAAACAATCACCGCAAAAAGCAATACTTCCATCGTTAGCCACGGCAGGGCAGGGGAGATGGTTTTGTCCAGCCAGCGACCGGGCTTTTCTGCTATTTCTTTCTCATCAGGTTCTTGCAGAATATCCTGTTTAAGTTCGAGCACACCAGGCGAAGAATTGGGCGTATTTGTCATGATGGGTATCTACTTTCTGCGTCTCTCTGTCTCAGTTTAGAACGGCTTTATACATCAATCCGATGTTTCTGGCAAGCGTGTTGCTGCTATCTTTAATTCTGAGGGGCAAAGGTCATGGTACCGGTGGGTTCGTTTGTGGAGGTGGATGTGGCGGGCTGGCAGATGCTGATGACAAGCGACAATCCGGCGGGCATATTTTCTGTGTTTATCTGGTTATCGGCCATGATGGTATCAGGCGCAACCGAGAATTTTGCAGCGATACTTTCCAGGGTGTCTCCAACTTGCGTAGTATATAAAATTTCGTTGCACCCTGCTTTCTGGGTCGCTGTGCTTGGCAAGGTTGGCGTGGCTGTTGGGCGAGATATGTCTGGAATTGGGGCTGCCATATTCTGTAGGCCATCTAATCTGGGTGGGTCGAATGGTGAATAGAAAAATAAGGCGAACGCACAAAAAAACAAAGATACCAGAGCCATTCTAGTCATCAAATGATTGGGGTTGGATAATGCGAAAGGTGTGACCGATCGCCTTTTTATCGCGGAAACGGAGACGGCGGGTTTGTAATTATCCCATTTTTGGTGTGTAATTCGGCGCAGCCTATCTTCCAGATCGCTGTTGATATCTTTGTTTTTGTTCATCTTGTTTCTCCTGCTGCCTGTAAATGCTTCTCCATCTCGTTGCGCAATCTTGCGCGGGCCGTAAATAACCGCGAATGAACGGTGCCTTCGCTGATTTGCAAAATTTCCGAAATCTCTTTTACAGGCAAGTCGTGATAGTAATATAACAAAACAGGAAAACGGTGTTTCTCCCCCAGGTTTTGTAAAGCGCTCCATAGAATGCGATCTTTTTCATCCTGGATCAAGACATCTTCAGGGCTGCTCTGTTTTTGGGTTTCGATTTGAAAAAGGGAGGTTATTGCCCTTCTGACATGATCCATGGCCTTGCGCTTGCGTAAAACGCTGCGACTCATGTTTAGCGCAATCGTGTACAGCCAGGCCTTTACAGACGAATAATCGCGGTAGTGCTCCAATGCTTTTAGTGCCGCAATGAAAGTATCCTGGGTGACATCGTTTGCTTCATGCTCATCCTGCAAAACCGAAAGCGCCAGGCGAAATACCCCCGTCTGATATTCGCAGACGAACTGCTCGACGGCGTACTCATTGCCCGCAACACACTCACTGATCAAGGAGATTGCTTTGCTGTATTTCATTGTGCTTTTCTAAGAAATAAACGTACTTCACCGCGAAAATCTTCATTTCTCTTAAGCTGCGCGTAGCCAATAAATACTATAGAAAAAAATCATAATCTAAACAAATAAAAACAAAAAACTAATCAACGCGGGAAGCGAGCTGACCGCAGCCAGCCTGAATATCGATCCCGCGCCGCATGCGGATCGTGCAGGGGATGCCGCTCTCTTCGAGCGCAGCCTTGAAAGCCGCCGCGCGTTCTTTTGTCGTGGGCTGACCGCTGTATCCTGTTGTTGGATTGAGCGGAATAGCATTGACGTGGCACAACAATCCCCTCAGCAGGGCGGCCAGTTTGCGGGCTTCTTCGGGGCTATCGTTGACTTCGTGGATCAGCGCCCATTCAAAAGTGATCCGCCGTCCGGTCTTTTGAACGTATTCGCGGCAGGCAGCGATCAATTCTTCGATGTTGTAGCGTTTGTTGATCGGCATCATTGATACGCGTTTGGCATCTTCGGCGGCATGCAGCGAGACAGCCAGGTTGACCTGACGTTTCTCATCGGCAAACTGACGAATGGCTGGCACCAACCCGGACGTGGAAATCGTAAATCGGCGTGCTCCGAAGTTATAGCCATCCGCATCGTTCAAGCGATCGATGGCTTGCATGGTATTGTCATAATTATGGAAGGGTTCGCCCATGCCCATCAAGACAACGTTGGTGACAACATCATCTTCTTCCTGTAAAAGCCGGGCATAGTACATGACCTGCGCCACAATTTCCCCGCTCGAAAGGTGGCGCGAAAAACCCATTTGGCCGGTGGCGCAAAATGTACAACCCATTGCGCAGCCGACCTGGGTGCTGATGCACAGCGTCCGGCGGCGTTCGTAGCGCATCAACACCGCTTCGATCTGGCGTCCGTCCGGCAGCTTGAAGAGGGTCTTGCGGGTCTGGCCATCCGTGGAATCCAGCTTGAGGGTCGGAGAAAGCACGTTGAAGCGCAAATTGGCGCTCATTTTTTCGCGCAGGCTCTTGGGCAGGTTGCTGAAATCTTCAGGTTGTGTCCAGATGTTTTTATATAATCCCTGCCAGATTTGCTTGGCGCGGAAGGCAGGCTCGCCCCACTCCTTGACCAGGTTGGTCAGGGCGGGCATGTCGAGATCATAAACGAGGGGGGGAAGGTTGGATGTTTGCAAGGTTTTAAGAAACCAGCGTTGCCAGATCGGCGGCAATAACATCAATCGCGGGCAACCAGGCCTGGGCCTGTTCTCGCGACGAAACGCCAGAGAGTACCAGCGCGCAGGCGCAACCAACCGCCTGCCCGGCAGCGATATCCGTTTCAAGACGGTCGCCAACAACCAGAACCTGCTCCCGTGGAAGGCCGAGCCGTTCCAGGGACAATTCCATCATGGCCGGGCCGGGTTTGCCCGCCACGATCGGCTCAATCCCGCTGGCGGTAACAATGATCGAATACCACGATCCCGCTCCGGGGATCTCGCCGCGCGGGGTCGGAAACGTTTTATCGGGATTGGTCGCGTAAAAGGGGATTCCGCGCCGCACCAGCAGGGTCGCCTCGGATAATTTTTGGAAGTTGATCGCGCGATCAATGCCCATCACAACCGCCTGGGCTTCTTCAGCCCGCTCAACCGGAAGGGTGGTAAACCCATTCTCATCCAGCGCCTGCGTTAAACCGGCTTCGCCAATCGCGTAGATCGGCGTTCCAGCAGGGAAACGTTTACCCAAAAGATCGACAGCGGCCAGGGAGGATGTCACCACCTGCCAATCCTCGCAGATTACGCCAAAAGACCGCAGGCGTTCAACATACTGGTGCGGGGTGCGGGTCGAATTGTTGGTGGCAAAAACCACCTTAAGGCCTTTTTCTGAAATGCGGCGAAACGTTGCAGCCAGGTCGCCGATCGGGGCGTCTGCTTTCCACAGCACGCCGTCCATATCCAGAATCAGCCCCTTGATTCCTTCAGGGAGCAAACTCATGCGTCAAATTTCCTTTTAATAAAGTTGAATACCGGACAATTATACCGGTTTAACCACTCAGGGCGCACCTTTCAAGTGCGCCCTGAGTAAAGAACAAAGACTGGGTTACTTTTCTGCCGATTGCAAGACCTGGTCAACCAGGCCATAATCCACCGCTTGCTGGGCATCCATGTAATAGTCGCGGTCTGTATCGCGCTCGATCACTTCGAGCGGCTGGCTGGTGTGTTTGGACATAATGCCATTCAGCAGGGTCTTCAAGTGCAGGATCTGTTTGGCCTGGATGGCAATATCCGTTGCCTGACCCTGTGCGCCGCCCAGAGGCTGGTGCATATGGATGGTGGCGTGCGGCAGGGCAAAGCGGCGGCCCTTCGTCCCAGCAGTCAGGAGCACGGTGCCGAACGAGGCAGTCACGCCAACCGCCACGGTGCTGATCGGGTTGGAGATCATCTGCATCGTGTCATAGATCGCCAGTCCGGCATAGATCACGCCGCCCGGCGAGTTGATATACATCTGGATCTCTTTTTCAGGGTCTTCGTGATTCAAGAAAAGCAGCTGCGCAACGATCACGTTGGCAACCTGGTCATCGATCGGCATACCCATGAAAATGATGCGCTCTTTCAACAAGAGTGAGTAAATATCGTAGGCGCGCTCACCGCGGCCAGAAGACTCGACCACCATAGGAACAAGGTTTTTGAAATTTGGAATCATGGTTCCTCCTCAGTAATAGCGCAATCATAATCGTTTTTTGTTGGAATCGCGTTAATTTTTTGGGGCAAAAAAAAGAAACAGGCCATGCTTTTGCATGACCTGTCTTGTGATTTATTCAGCGGCCTTTTTACTGGATTTCTTCTTGGCCGGTTTTTCCGCTGCCGAGGCTTCTGTCTGCCCTTCAGCTTCAGGAGCGGACTCAGCCTTGGCTTTTTTCGCCTTTTTGGCCGGTTTTTCTTCGGCCGGGGCGGCTTCGCCAGCCTGACCGGTGGCGATCAATTTGAGACGGTCCAACACCTTGCGGGTTGTCAGCCGGTTGGCCGCATCCATCACGACGGCATCCACCAGGTCTTTGGGGGCTTTTTTGCCGTTGTTGGTGCGCTTGGCAAATTCCTGGTCATACATGACCAGATTGGTCCAGGCCTGTTGGAATTCCTGACCGACTTCTTCTTCCTTGAGCTCGACTTTTTCGACGCGGGCCAGTTCATCCATGATCAGGCCGCGTTCAAGGCGCTTCTGGGCGACGGGTTTGGCTTCTTCTTCAAGAAATTTCTCTTCGGTGGTTTCGCGGACCTTGAAATACGTCGCAATGTCCATGCCCTGTTGGGAAAGTCGGCGCTTCAAATCTTCCATGACATGTTCGGACTCATGGGTGATGACCTGCGGAGGGTACTTGATGGTTGCGCCTTCTTTGATTTTGTCGATCACCGCCGCAAAATAATCATCATCGTATTTATCCTGCGATTCACGCTGAATGTTTTCATGCATGCGCACGCGCAGTTGCTCTACAGTTTCACCCAGGCCGGTTTTCTTGGCAAATTCATCATCCAGTTCAGGCATGTTAACGCCGCGCACGGTCTTGATGGTCACTTCGAAAGCTACATTCTGACCAGCCAGCTTTTCGTCATCAAAATCTTTGGCGTATTTGTGCGAAAGATTTTTACCTTCACCAGTTTTCAGACCAAGAAGTTTCTTTGAAAAACCAGGGAAGGGAAATTCGCTTTCTTTTTCTTCACCACGCACAACGATTGCAAAACCCTTGCGTTCTACCAGTGCTTCAGCATCGTCGGCGGCCTTAGCCTTGCGCCCAACCAGATCCAGCGAAACATAATCGCCTTCCACGATCTCACGTTCGACCGTTTCAGTGCTGGCATACATGCGGCGCAAATTCTGGATCTCTTCATCCACTTCACTATCACCGGGAGCCTGCCATTCATACGGATAGCGCACCAGTGAGTAATCTCCCAAATCCACACTCGGTTGCAGCGGAACGACAAACTTGAATTTCGGCGGCTCGAGCGATTCAACGTTTTCCAACTGCCCCATGCCACCGGGTTCGATGTTGAGCTCTTTGAGCGCAGCCGGATAAACTTCATCCACTAACAGCTCGACGGCCTCTTCAACGATAGGGCCTTCACCATAAAAGCGCAAAACGATGTCATAGGGGGCCTTTCCGGGGCGGAAACCAGGAATCTTGGCTTTCTCTGAGATCTTGCGCGCGGCGCGGCGCTTGGCCGCTTCCATACGTTCAGCTTCAACTTCGACGACCATTTCCATCTGGTGGTCTTCGCGGGGGGTGGTGACGATATTCAAAGTTATGATCCTTCCTTGATAAAAATCCATTTGCGAGTTGCGCATTTAGTGGGGACGGCGGGACTTGAACCCGCACGCCTTGCGGCACTTGATCCTAAGTCAAGCCTGTCTGCCAGTTCCAGCACGTCCCCAATGCGAGCGCAACGATTATAAGCGAGAGGTTGGTCAGCGTCAATAAACGATTTTTCAAAAACGGGTATAATCCCGCTCTTGCTAATTTCCTCACTGGAGCAGTTTATATGAGTCGAGTTATTAACCCCGATTCTGCGGGAAAAGAACGTACACAACTGAGCAAAGGCATTGTACTCGCTATTCGCGAATTGGCGCGTCAAGAAGAGCCTGGGCCCGAATCTCGCGATATGGCCGCCTTCATTGCATTGGCCCTGGCAAATATAACAGAAGGTATCGATGTTTCTGTGCTGGCCTGGGAAAAACGCGGTTATTGGGTCAAGGCCGATCGGTTTCGCATGGACTGGTTATGGGCTTCAACATATGCTGATAAAATGAAAGCTGCTGTGCTGGCTGATGACTGGGCCACGATCGCGATTACAATGACCCAGGTGGCAGCCAAATTGAGCAAGGTTAACGTGCCCGCTGGGCATCGCCTTGGACGGCCCTGGGTTGGGGCCTGGAAAAAACTGAACCAATAAAATGAATAAATCGTCTGACCAATTCGCCGAAACAACGCCATCGCGCGCTCCGGCATCCCTGGGCACTTTCCAGGCAGTACGTTTGTCACGCAACGGCAAGCAGCTTCCGCCAAAGCGTGGCTGGGCAGGGGGCTGTCTATCAGTAATTGGATTGCTGCTGCTGATCGCGGCGCTCTACCTTTTTTTGCCAATCCGTAGCAACATCCTGGTTCTGGGCGTGGATGGCGGCCTGGGGCGGGGCGATCTGGGGCGCACCGATACGATTATCCTGGCAACCATCTCGCCGCTCAAACCTGATGTGTCCATGCTTTCCATTCCGCGCGATTTGTGGGTACCCCAAATGGATGGCAGCGAGAATCGCATTAATACCGCGTTTTTCTTTGCCGAAGCTGAAGAACCCGGCAGCGGCGCAAATGTCACAGAACAGGTTATTTACAAAAACTTTGGCGTGCCTGTTGATTATTCTGTCGTTCTGCGTATGGATGGTGTAGTCGGCATCGTGGATGCCCTGGGCGGGATCGAGATCACACTCGACCAACCGAACGCGGGCTACCCGGCAGGGACTCACGCACTGGACGGTACGCAAGCCCTGGCCTTTGCGCGCAACCGCAGCGGCAGCGATGATTTTTTCCGTATGACGCAGGGACAAATCCTGTTACGCGGGCTGCTGCGCGAATTGCTAAAACCGGCGTCATGGCCGCGCCTGCCTTCTTTTTATCTGGCCGTGCGCGAGGCAACCCAAATCGATGTGCCAGCCTGGCAATGGCCCAGGCTCGGACTCGCAATCCTGCGCGCAGGGCCCGGTGGCATTGAGGCAAGGGCCATCTCGCGCGAGATGGTAACTCCCTTTACGACCGATGGCGGCGCGCAAGTTCTTGGGCCAAACTGGGAAGCAATTGACATCCTTATCGAGGAAATGTTTCGATAGCTGAATTAAAACGGTGAGCGGGCAGGCTGTATTTCAAAACAGCCTGCCCGCTTACTATTTACCCAATCTTACGGTGTGTAAGTGATGATCAGCTTGATGTTTCCAAAGCGCACCATATCGCCCACGCCATTATTATTCGTGTTCATTTCGTTGAATTGAACACGGAAGCGTGCTCGAGAGCTTCCAACCAATGCCTGGATAACGGCTTTTAGATCATCATCCACTGCTACTGCAGACACTTCACCTGTATTACACCAGCGCGAAAGCGCCCCCAGGGCTGAACCTCCAACGTAGTCGCCGCCATCCAGGGTGCCGTAGTTTTGCTGATACATTCTCAGGCATCCCAGGCCAAAAGGACTGCCAAGAGTATCGTAATCGCTGAAATCGACTTTTACTTCAGTGATCGTGGCTCCGGCCGGGATCGCCGAAATATCAAAACTCAGGAAACCCTGCGAAGAGACATTGCTCTCCGTGTCTCCGACATTCTTCGGGGATAGCACGGACCCATCCGAACGGACCGAGCCGCTTTCTGCAGCAACCACCGGAGCATTAATCTGCGCGATCGCGGGCGGCAAAACAACAAGCGAGGTAGCGGTTGGGGTTGGCGAAGGCGCAACCGCTTTGATATCGACCCAAAATGAGCCGGTGGACAGGCCAAAAAGGACACCCGCGCCATCACGCAGACGCCAGTAGCCACGGTAGTTCCCGGCCGAAGCGGGCGCAGTAAGGTTGACAGAGATATCCACCGTCGCGCCAGGAGCGACCGAGCCAGACAGGGCTTGTGCGTCGGGTCCGCCCATCTTTTCGTTTTTATCAAAAACCAACGCATAGCTCGAATTCCACGTGCAGGAGCCGGTATTCTTGAGTCGCCAGGTTTTTGTAAATGGCGCATTGGTGACAATGCTGGTGCCATCCGGAATGGTCACATCCTGAACAAAGGATGCCTGGTTGCAGGGAATCGGGCTGGCTGTTGGGCTGAGCTGCGGAGCAGTTGTAGCGCTGGCGATTGGCGCCGGGCTGGCCGTTGAAGTGTTTTGCGGCACAGGGGTCGTCGGCTGGGCCAGGGCGACGCGGGTCAGTTCTGCCTCCACAGTCTGAGCCGCAAGGGTAAAGGCCGCATCTGGCCCGGCGTTGGTGGCTGTAGGCGAAGTTGCTGAACCACCAGGCAAGTTACAGGCCAGTGCGCCCATTAAAAGCGCAATCACTGATAAATAAAATCTTTTTTTCATGATTCTCCTCCGAAAAAGTTTGGCGTTTGCATAACGAGTTTAGCAAATTGAAATCAACCCGTCAATTACAGTCTCATTGAAATGAGATGAAATGAGACTTATGGGCGATAAGCAGAGTTTTGCGCAAAATTTATGCCCACTACAACAATATGCCTGTAAAATGGGGAGAATTTTAGCAGGAGCGTAAATCATGGAAAATCGAAGTTTTCAACTTGTGGATGGCAAAGTCATTATTCGTATCAAAGATCGGGCCTGCGATACCCCTGAAGAATTGCTTGCCAGCCGTCTTTTTTACACGATCTTACGCCGCGCCATTCGCGAGTTGGCCAAGAAGAACTCACGGTTTCTGGCGATTTTCGCAGACCCCGAAATTCGCGAACAAGATGTTCGTTTGTTGATAAAAACACTGCAATTCCTGGCAAAACTGCCGATAGCGCATGTTGTCAAGCTGGTGGATGGCGCGGAACAATTTTCCCGTGACATTGATCTCTTTAGCCAGTTTGTCGAGTATCTCTATAACTACTGGCGCAACTTGGGCCGACTGGTTATTTGCGACTCGGAAGGCAACCGTTTTGACAAACGTCCTTACCGTACTTTTAACCAGACCATTGAGCAGCTGACTCACCTGGTGCGCGGAACCTATCGTGAAATCCAGGAGAACATTACCGGCGACCACCCGCGGATTTACCGTCAAGTACCGGCGGGAGGCGGGATCGCAACGATCGCGCTCCCCAGGCGCTTATCATTACCGGATTATCTCAACGACAAGCTCGAGCATATTCCTGTCATTCGGCAGGTTCTGCTCTACCCCCCGTTGATCTTTACCCCGCCCATGAACAAAAGATCAGGGATGTTTGAACAAGTCGAACAAAACCCTGCCGAAAACCTTGATTTTCGACGAGAAGACTGGTTGTGTTACCCAGCCATGGTTGGGCCACAGCTGATTTTGATCTATTTTTCAATGCGTTTTTTTGAGCATGGCTTTACACTGAGCAATTTGTTCGAGCTGGCCGATGATAAAGCCCTGGAAAAGACCCCCGACGCTGTTTATTTCTTCGGCATTCCGGACGCTCAATTTCCGAAAATTGGCAACTCGCAAACCATCTTTTATGACGACGATGAACATAATATTTTGATCGGCGCGCTGCCGGACAAAGATGAGTTCAGTTACTTTGGGTATCTCAAGAAAATGGTGCTAACCCTGCACAATATCCGCATGATGAAGCAGGGACGCCTGCCTTTCCACGGCGCGCTTGTGCACCTGATGCTGCGCGGTCAGCGTGGATATACTGTGCTGGTAATGGGCGACACCGGCGCAGGCAAATCGGAAACACTCGAAGCCCTGCGTCTGATCGGTTCGGATGACCTGGAAGATGTTATTATCATCGCCGACGATATGGGCTCACTCGAAATTGACAGCGCGGGACGCCTGCGTGGTTACGGCACTGAAATTGGCGCTTTTGTGCGCCTGGATGATCTCAATCCAGGGTATGCCTTTGGACAGATCGACCGCACCATTATTATGAGCCCGAACGAGGTCAATGCTCGCGTGGTTTTGCCAGTCACAACCTACAAAACGGTTGTTCAGGGTTACCCGGTGGATTTGGTTCTGTATGCCAACAATTACGAAGCGGTCGATGGCGAGCATTCAGCAATCGAGCGCTTTACTGAACTGGAGTTTGCCTTCGAAACCTTCCGCGCTGGCGCAGTGATGAGCAAAGGAACAACCACCACCCAGGGCAAGGTCGGAACATATTTTGCAAACGTGTTTGGTCCGGCCCAGTATATCGAAGAGCATGATGTGCTTGCGCGCCGATACTTTGGGCAGCTTTTCACTTCGGGAACCTATGTGGGCCAGATGCGCACCCAACTGGGCATCTCAGGGCTGGAGATGACTGGCCCCGAGCAATCGGCGCGGGCATTGTTGGATTTGTTGAAGTCTGGGGAAATTTCTTAAACGGCCTTTACCTTGCTCAGAGCTAAAACAGGGCCATCTGCTGGGCCGGGCGTTTGCCATCCAACAGGATAAAGGGTGCAGCTCGGGCAGGGTCAATTCCCAGGGCGCGCAGGCGGCTGATATCTTTCAGCTTTCCTGTGCGTCTGGCTTTTAAGATGGCTTCGACACCCTTCGGGCCGATTCCCGGCACTCGCAACAGGGCACGCCTGTCAGCCCGGTTGAGTTCCACAGGCGTATGAACCAGGTTGATCGTGGCGTAGGCAAGCTTCGGGTCGTTCGCCAGGGGCAGGTTGCCCTCGCCGGTAAACGGTAGATCTTCAATGTCGAATCCATAATCCCGCAGCAAAAACGAAGCCTGGTACAACCGGTGCTCGCGGACGGGGTCAACCGCGGCCTTGTTTTCAAGCGGTGTATCGCGGATGGGGTGAAAAGCCGAAAAATAGGCGCGCTTGAGGCCGAGCCGGCGCACCAGGTAGTTTGTGGTGGCCAGCAGCTCAAGATCAGGCTCATCGGCGCCGCCCGCCACAAACTGGGTGACAGTTGAGGGCCAGCGGCCCTTCCAGGCGCGGTTGGGGTTTTCTGTCCGGCGGATCTCATCTGCCCAGCGAAGCGGCTGGAGCAGTTCTTCCATGAAAACCTTGTGTGGGGCCAGGCGCGCCAGCCTTTCGGTGTTGGGCGCTTCAAGGTTGACTGAAACCCGGTCGGCCAGCAGCATGGCGCGTTCAACCTGGGCTCGCTCGGAGCCTGGCATAACCTTCAGGTGCAGATAACCGCGAAAATTGAGTTTGTTGCGCAGGATGTCCGCGGTGTCGAGCAGTTTATCCTGAGTGCGGATGCCGCCGGCGGCGATGCCCGAGCTGAGAAAGACTCCCTCGGCCAAACCGGACTGATTGAGCTGCATGAAGAGCCTGGCAAATTCTTCGGGTTGGAAAGTGGCGCGCCGAAAATCGCGCCCGGCCCGAAATGGACAGTAGAAGCAGTCACGTTCACAGGTCGACGAGAGCAGGGTCTTGAGCAGTTTGATGCTCTGTCCGTTGGGCATTTGGGCAGGGTGAACAAAAATCTGATCCTGTTGCTTCTGACTAAAGCATACCGGCTTTTGCTCCAGGTCTGGCTCGAAAGTCATCTGGTTCGAGAGCATTTTCAGGCGGGTGATGGCATCCATAAAACAATTATAGAACATATGATCTGTAAATGCAAGCGCCTGAACTTTGTAAAGTTCAGGCGCTCAAGGTGAGGGGATGCTGATTTGCTCAGGCCACCCAGAAGTCGAAGGCAAATACCGTGGCGAGCAGGGCCATCAGCAGCAGGCTGGCGATCGTCCAGACCCGGTCAAAGGCGGGATGCTTGCCCCAGGCTCCGAGCTGCACGAACAGGGCTGGCGCAGCCAACACATAACGGTGAATGCCCTGGGCCGGACCCGAACCCCACGAGATCAGGAAGACGGCGATGCTAAACCAGGCCAGCTCCGGAAAGTTCTTGCGCGCCTTGAGAATGGCGATCACGGCCACGATCATGCCGAAAAATTCAGTGAAGTAATAGGCGCTGTGTTGTGGATTTTTATAGCTTAACATCGTGCGCAGGGCATTTGCCCAGCTATAAAATGAACCGCCAATATCCAGATAGCCGCGTCCGAAGAAATTGGCTTCAACGTAATCAAAGGCCGCGCCCAGATAAGAAAACTTCCAGATCAGGAAGACGAACAAGGGTGAAAATGCCAGCAGGGCGCGCAGGAACGGGCGCAGCGGAAGCCCGGAGTGATAAATCTGACTCCACTCCTGGTCGAGGTGATACCACTCGCGGGTCGATATCCAGGTCATGAGCATCGGGATGATCAGCGCAATGCCGACAGCACGGGTCAGCGTAGCGGCGCAGGCCAGCAAGGCCGCAGCCCACCAAATACGCCGTTTGAGCATCGCCAGGCTGGAAAAAGCCAGACCAACAAACAAACCTTCGGTGTAAACCTGGGCCAGAAAAAAGCCGGTCGGGAAGATGATCAGGTAAAAAGCTGCGCGCAAGCCGCCTTCTTCGCCCAGCGCATCGCGCGAAAGATCATAGAGCGATAACATGGCTGCCAGCGCCCCCAAAGCGGAGACGAGCACTCCCGCCAACGTCGCGGTTGCGATGACATTCATTCCCAGCAAACTGAGCGGTATCGAAAACAGGCGCACCACGAGCGGGTAAAAGGGCAGGAAGGCATAACTGAGCGAAAGTATCTGGTTTTGATAACCAACGGTTGGAATGTGGGTAATGTAATTCGGGATGAACCAACCATCGGGGCTCAGGGCAGGCACGAGCGGATCGTCATAGCCGCCGACAGACATTCCCAGATAGTATTCTGAATCCCAGGCCACCTGATTGTTCATGAAGGGCTCCATCAGGTAGGCGCGATCGCGCTGATAATTGCCTTCGTATTTGGCTGTTTCAGTGGTTGTCCAGCCCTGGGCGCGGTCGGGCCATTGCAGATCGATCCGCGCGGTTGCAAGCGCCTGAAAACCGATCACAAGCAGCAGCCAGCCCAACCAGATCAACAGGATGGTGCGAACAGTGGGATTTTTCATGGTTTATTTCTCCATTCCCGTCACAACCATGTCTTGCATAAAGAAACGCTGGAAGATGAAAAGAACCAGCACCGGGACAATCATCACCAGCAGCGCTCCGGCTTGCAGCACTTCGGGCGTAAAGTCCAAGGTCTGGTAGGCCTGCACATTGAAGGCGGCCGTGCGCAGTTTGGGTGCAATCCCAAGATACAGGCTGGCCTGGCGCAGCTCGTTCCAGGTATAGAAGAAATGCAGCAACGCGACTGTTGCCACCGCCGGGATACTCTGCGGCAGAATGATCGAGAACAGGATGCGCAATGGCCCGGCCCCGTCCAGCATGGCTGCTTCATCAAGATCGCGCGGAATGCTTTTGAAATTCTGGCGCAAAAGGAAAATGTAAATGGCATTGCCAAAGAAATAGGGCGCGATCAGTGGGTACCAGGTCCCGTTCCATTCAAAAATGCGAACATAAACGAAATAGGTCGGCACCAGGGTGATACTTTCCGGGATCAGGATCGTGGCGATCAACAGCAAAAACAGCCACTTGCCGCCGGGAATGCGAAAACGGGAAAAACCATAGGCAACGGCGATGGAGGCCAGCAGAACCCCAACTTCACTGATTGCGGCAACAATCAGTGTGTTTTTGACCGTCATGGGGAATTTGGCCGCATTCCACAGTTTTGTGAAATTATCAAAAGTGGCATTCGGAATATAAATATTCTCCAACTCCCTCCAATTGCCCTCCCAGTGGATGAGTCCCGCTTCGGGGTTGGCAGGATCGACAAATTCAGCGTAAGTGCGCTTGCGGACAACGATAGCCAGTTCCCGAACCCCAGCATCGGTGGGTACTTTTAGAACTGGGTAGCTTTTGCCTTCGTACTCAAACTCAACGTGTCTGGCCGGGTATAAGGGCGAGGCTGCATCAGAGAATTGTTCTTTTTCTTTGAGCGCCGTGACAAACATGTAAGCCAGCGGCGAAAGATAGGCAATCAGCAAGGTGAAAACAAACAGGTTGATGATGGCCGTACCGGTAAACTCCCACATCTTGAAAGTCAGCGTGGAGGCGCCTGTGTTCCTGAAAAAGCTAATATTCCTCAATAAGTTAAAATTCTTCACGGTTCACCTCGTCGGGGAAATACACCCAGCGATTTGCCGAGCGGAATAAGAAGAAAGTGATGCTCATTGTGACAGCAAACATGACCCAGGCCAGGGCGGCGGCATAGCCCAGCCTGAATCTCTCGAAGATCATGAAATTGATATACCCTTCCATTGGCGAAAGAGTGAAAGAAAACAAGAAGCCTCGGTCAAGCAGCACTGTCCCGCCGAAAGCGCTGGTCAAGTTGATCACCAATGAAAAAAAGATGGCTGGCGAGATCATCGGCAGGGTGATAAAAATGAAACGCGTAATCGGGCCGGCGCCGTCCACCCGCGCAGCTTCGATAATTTCACGCGGAATCGACTGCATCGCCCCATACATGATCAGAAATCCAGGCCCGATGCTCCACATTGCCATCATTACCAGCAAGATGCCGTAAGACAACCCCGTATTCGGGCCAGGGACGGGCGGCAGCCCCAGCGGCTGCATGATCAATCGGTTAAGCCAGCCCGCTTGCGGGTCGACAAAGCCCAGGTAAATGAAGAAAATCGCTCCGGCCGGGATAAAGCTGGGCATAAAGAATAGGGGACGCAAAAAAGGTTTGGCGCGCAGGCGGTCGCTCGAGAAAACGGCAGCCAGGCCAAGCGCCGCAAATAACTGAACCGGAACTGTGAATAGAAAATATCCCAACGAGCCGGCCAGGCTCGAGCCGGCGTTAATGTCCCCCAAAACGCGCAAATAATTTTCCAGCCCAACGAAGCGGATTGCGTCAGGGTTGATCATGTAAAAATTAGTAAAAGAAATTACCAGCGATGCAACGATCGGCGCCAGCTTTAACAGAATGAATCCCAACAGCCAGGGAGACAAAAATAAAAGACCGATCAATCCCTCGCGGCGGCGTAATAAATCTTGCGGGTTCTTGCGCGGCGGCGCCAGATCTTTATGCAATACCAAATCGCTCATAAGAGTTGCCCTTCTTTGATTATTCTGTAACCGGTTACAGGCGCGATAATTATAACTGATGGTCAGTATATACACAGAAGCTACTTTGTGCCCTGGTCATTAGTAGAGGATTTGCCTGACTGACGTATAATTTGGGTATGAAATTTTCTCGTCTCGCCATGATCGCGCGTTGGAAACCCCTCCACCTTGGCCAGGCTGCGGTGATACGCGGGCTGTGCGCGGCGGGGGGGCAGGTTATTCTTGGCATAGGAAGCTCCAACCGCTACAACGCCCGCAACCCTTTCACCCTGGAAGAAACTCAGGAAATGCTGAAAATTGCCATCGGGGAGCGTGAAAATGTGCAGATCCTACCCATCCCGGATCTGGATGACGGCCCGCGCTGGCGCTTGATGGTTAAAGAAACGTTGGGGACTCTTGACCTGTTCGTCAGCGACAACCCATACGTCGCCAACCTGCTGAGCGAATTCTACCGGATCGAACGCCCCGTCGCCTTTGTGCCGGCCAATGAGCGGATTCGCGTCAACGGGACGATGGTGCGCGAGGCCATCGCGCGCGGCGAAGATTGGCAGTTCCTCGTCCCGCTTGAGATCGCAGAATACATCCTCAGCCGCAAACTCGACCAGCGCATCCGGCGTGAATTTGGCTTGCAAATTCTGGCAGATGCGGTAAAATATAAATAGTGTACAATATACACTTACAAACAAGAAAAACCTGACAGGTCTCCGAAGCAAGCCTGTTGGGAAAATCAATACCAAAGACCTGTCAGGTCTATTTGAATCAGGAGGCTTTTTATGTATTCGTGGGATGAAGATACAACTGATTGGCGCGGCACCGCAAAATACGCCTACGCTCCGGCTCCGGCAGGTTCGAAGAGAGGGGAGGCGGCCGAACGCGCCAAAGCTGCCGGCCCACGCGCCTATGGCGGCAAAAACGCGCCCAACGAAAAGATCATCGACCCGAAGAAACGCATCCGCTCTGAATCGAAAAACCCGATCATCGTTGCGGTTGATGTGACCGGTTCGATGGCCAGCTGGCCGGCCGAGATTTTCGACCGCCTGCCGCTGCTGTTCAATACCCTTTCGCAATATCGCCCGGATGTTGAGATCTGCTTCGCCGCGATTGGCGATGCCGCCGTGGACCACTGGCCCTTACAGGTAACCACCTTTGCCAGCGGATTCGATCTGGAACAGTTGCTCGGCTCGATCTACGGTGAAGGCGGCGGTGGGGATGCCCCCGAAAGCTACGGTCTGTTCGCCAACTGGGTCAACACCCATGTCGAAGCGCCAAAAGCCGAAGAAATGCCCTTCCTGATTGTCTTTGGCGATATCACCATGCATAAGACCGTCCCTGCCGGGCAGATCGGCCATTACCTTGGCGATAAAACCCAGGATATGGATGCAATCGCCGAATGGCAGCGGGTTGCCAAAAAGTGGAATACCTGGTTCCTGCGCCGCCCGACCGGCAAACCCGGCGACCAGGTCGATGAACAGTGGAGCGAGGCCATCGGTGCCCAGAAAATCATCCGCATCGAGGACGAGCAGCGCGCCGTCGATTACGCCATGGGGCTGATCGCGCGCTCCTGGGGTTATTTTGGCGATTTCGAAGATAATATGCGCGCCCGTCAGGATGAAACCAAAGTCGAACAAGTCAGCAAGGTGATCAAGATGATCTGCCCAACCTGCGGCGGGCCCATCCCGACCAGCGCCAGCGGTCTGTTCAAGTGCAGTTATTGTGGCACAACCTTGAAATTGTCATAACCCCCCTCTGGTCCCCCCATTTTCGAATTCGAAAATGGGGGGACGGGAATACTTAATGAAAATATCTGTCATCGTCACCATTCCCCCTTATGCCCCCTTCGCCGAAGAGGTGGCCGCGCACCCCATGGTCAGCGGATTGCGGCTCAACACGGTCATGCCTCTGCGCGCCGGACCGGGCGAGGCGCTCGACCGGCTCTCGCGTTATGGACAGCCGTTGTGGGTTGACCTGAAGGGCCGCCAGTTGCGCGTGGTCGGCGCGGCCATCCCGCCTTTCAGTGAGATCTTTCTCAGCCACCGTATCCGGGTTGAGACGCCGGTGGATGCCTTTTTCTCAGATGGGCGCGAAATGGGCCGTATCATCGCGGCCGATGGCAACCGCATCATCCTTGAAGACGGCCCGCGCCGTCTGATCGGCCCTGGCGAATCGGTCAACATCGTTCACCCTTCTCTCAGGATCGAGGGGACATTAACCGAGACCGACCGCCTGTACCTGGCTGCGATGCGCGAACGCGGCTTGAAAAATGTGATGATCTCGTTTGCCGAAAGCGCCTCTGATGCCGGAGAAATTCGTGCGCTGCTGCCCAGGGCGGAAGTCATCCAGAAGATCGAATCCTTGCACGGTTTGGATTATGCCCGTAAGAGCGGGGCCCGTCACGGACAATTGATGGCCGCCCGCGGTGATCTTTATATCGAGGTGGCCCGCCCGCACCACATTTTAAATGCGCTGAAAACGATCATCCAGGCCGACCCGAATGCGATCGTCGCCAGCCGGATCCTCGACTCGCTGGCCTATCAACCGATCCCCGAAAGCGCCGATCTGGGTGACCTGGGCTTCCTGCTCGAGATCGGTTACCGGACCTTCATGCTCGGCGACCAGGTCTGCCTGAAGCGTGACACGGTTATCGAAGCGCTGAACTTGCTGCAAGAGCTTGGGAAAAGTTATTAACCACGAAGGCACCAAGACACTAAGATTTAAGTTTTTTGATCGGGATGATATCTCAATGCAAAAAATAACGCCTTCCGCGCATCAGCCCATAGCACCTGAAACTGAAAAATTGCCAGTGCAGTTGTTGATTCGGCCTTCAGGGTTCATACAAACCTGGGAGCCGGACTTCTAGAAAGTGTCTACGAGATTTGTCTGTGCTATGAACTCCAACAACATGGGTTGAACCTTGAGCGACAGGTTGCCCTGCCCATTGTTTACGATGGGGTGAAGCTGTCCGATGCGTTTCGGCTTGATATTCTGGTCGAAAAACAAATCATTCTTGAAATTAAAGCGGTTAATGAAATGATGCCGGTTTTTGAAGCACAACTATTAACCTACCTGCGCTTGACCAACCTCAGACTCGGCTTTCTGATCAACTTCAATGTGCCAATGATTAAATCGGGTATCAAGCGCATGGTGAACTAGAGTTCAAAAAATGTTTTTCTTCGTGCCTTTGTGTCTTTGTGGTGAAAATTTATGCGTATCGCTATCTGCCAGGCAAACCCCACCATCGCCGACTTAGCAGGCAATGTTGCCCTGTGCCTGGGCGCTGCTCGCAAGGCCGCCGCCCAGGCCCCTGATCTGATCGTTTTCCCTGAAATGGTGATCCCTGGTTACCCGCCCAGGGATATTTTGTATGATGAGAGTTTCGTTGAAGCTGTTTTGGCAGCCTCCGCTGATTTTGCAGCGCAGTGCGAAGGCCTGCCGCCGGTTTTGTTCGGGTCGATCGCCCGGATGAAGGCCGAAAGCCAAAAGACGAATCGCTTGCTGCCCGGGCTGCTAAACGTGGCTTATCTGGCGCAGCGTGGCTTAATGACCATCGCCGCCGAGAAACGCCTCTTGCCGGTTTATGATGTTTTCTACGAGCCGCGCTGGTTCGTGCCGGGAGCTTTTTGCCCGCCGCTGGAAGTTGCCGGGCAAAAAGTGGGGATTCTGATCTGCGAAGACTTGTGGGATGAAGATTATGAACTCCACCCGGCTGCGGAGCTTAAGGCTGCCGGAGCGCAGCTGCTGGTTTGCCTGTCGGCTTCGCCTTACAGACAGGGTGTGCTCGAGAAACGTATCGAGCAGGGCCGGCGGGCGGTCTCGATAAGTTCAACCACCGCATCAAGCATCCCGCTGGTTTTCGTCAACCTGGTCGGCGCGAACGATGAGTTGATCTTTGATGGGCGAAGCTTCGTGCTGGATGATGAAAGCTGTCATTGCAAGGCGGGTTTTACCGAAGCAATCTCGATTGTGACCATCAATAAAGAGAAGAAAGACGAAAGACCCAAAAACGAGGCCAAACAGTTATCCGGTATGGATGATCTGTCTCAGGCCCTGACCCTTGGCATCCGTGATTTTGCGCGCAAAAACGGACTCGAACGCGCCTTCATTGGCGTTTCAGGCGGGATCGACTCGGCCCTGGCCCTGGTTTTGGCGGTAAAAGCCTTGGGCGCAGAAAATGTGACCGGCATCGCCATCCCATCACGGTTCAGCGACCCGCGCTCGGCGCAGTCGGCTCGTCAGTTGTGCGAAAGCCTGGGGTGTGGTTTCGAAAGCGTGGAGCTGGAACCGCTCCACCTGGCGGCGGAACAGACCCTCGGGAGTCTGTTCAAGCAGGGCACGGGGGCAGAAAATGCCCAGGCGCGGCTGAGAATGCTGGTCCTGATGAGTTACGTCAACGCGTTTGGCGGATTCCTGATCAATACCAGCAATAAAACAGAATTGGCGCTGGGCTACTCGACCCTGTACGGCGATATGGCCGGGGCGCTTTGCCCGCTGGCCGACCTGACCAAGCCGCAGGTGTATGAGTTGGCGGAGTTTCTGAATGAAGAATTTAGAATGCAGAATGCAGAATACTCATCTAAAAATCTGCATTCTGCATTTTGCATTCCGCCTTTCATTCTCTCCCGCCCGCCGAGCGCCGAGTTGCGGCCTGAGCAGGTTGACCCATTTGATTATGACAAGATTTCTCCTGAACTGGAAGCGATCGTGCAGACCGATGGTACGCACCCGGCCCTGAAGCGCTCGGAACACAAGCGTTGGCAGTTCGGGATCGTACTCAAGGTCAGCGAACGCGCCTTCGGAACTGGCCGCATGGTTCCGGTAACGAAGAAGTAGCGCGGGGCGAATTTGTGCTAAACTACCTGAAGCAAACAGGGTGACTATTTTCTCCAACGTCAAAGGAGTGGAACTATGCAGTGTCCAACATGCGCGACAATCAACCCGGCACAGGCTCGTTTTTGTATGGGCTGCGGACAAAGCCTGGTACAGGGGCTGGTCTGCGGTCAATGTCAAACCTTATTGCCACTCCAGGCGCGTTATTGCTATCACTGTGGGGCATTTGTGGCCCAGGCGGGAGCGGTTGTTTACCAACCTGCCAACCAGGCGATTGCGCCAATAACCGTTGGATCACCCCTGGCGATGGCACCAGCCATGCCTGTGGTTGCCGCGCCAATCGCCCCAATTCTTGATACACAAACCCCACAAACTGCGCCAAACGTCGAATCGGCTGACCTGCGCATGGGACAGCTCATTCCGGCTCAGCCGTTGGCGATGATGCTCAAATCGCTGAAGCGTTACCTGCCAGCCCATCTGTATGAACCGCTCGAACGCAAGCCAAAAGAACACGATATCGACGCTGTGCGCGATCACCTGACCGCCCTGACCGCGACCACAAAAACCTATCTGGCTTACCCTGTGATTGCCAACCCGCAGCCGACAGGTGTGCCGGCCGGCGGAATGTATCGTGGCGTTTTCCTGTTTGGAGATGTTTCCGGCTTTACCCCGCTATCAGAAAAGCTGAAAGTGCTCGGGCAGGCTGGCGCAGAACAGATCACCGGCATCATCAATGCCTTGTTCACACAACTGACCACTGTGCTGTTCGATCATGGCGGCACGCTGCTCAAATTTGGCGGGGATGCCATGCTGGGTTTGTTTCCGGCCGAAACAGATGAAGAGATGAAGCGCGGAGCTTTGCGCGCGGCCCAGGCCGCAATGGTGATGCAGGAGATCCTGAAAAAGCCGGAATTCGCTGAGATCAATGCGATGGGGGAGAAGCGCTCGCTACTGATCAAGATCGGTATTTCGGCCGGACCCTATTTTGCGGCCCATATCGGCACACCGCCCGGCGAGTATGACCGGAATGGCACGATGGCTTTTGTCACGACCGGGCATACCGTCAACCTTGCGGAAGAAGCCGAGGGACATGCCCACCCTGAACAGGTTGCGATGACGATCGAGGCTGCGCGCCTGCTGGAAGGCCTGGCAGCGTTCGGGCCGGTCGAGCGCGAACCCGATGAGACTTATCAAAGATTGTTGAGCGTCCCTGCGCTGGAAGAGGGAACACAGGAACGACTGGATACCCCCGAACCCCCCGCCGGAGATGCGCTCTCACAGATCACCTACCTTGTGGCCCGCCTTGACCGCCTGACGCCTTATCTATCCGATGAGTTGGTCAAACGCGTGGTCAACAATCCGCGGGATGCGCGCATCAGCCCGGAGCATCGCCCGGTGACGGTCATGTTCGCCAACTACAAAGGTATCAGCCGGCTGGTAGAGAAACACGGCGAGAACGAGCCGGAGCTGATCACCCATCACCTGAATAATTATTTCGTTCACATGGCCTCGATCGTCGAGCGGTACGAGGGCACCCTGGCGCGCATGGACCAGTACGCAGTCGGCGACCGGCTGGTGATCTTCTTTGGCGCACCACGCGCCCACGAGGATGACCCGGTGCGCGCCGTGTATGCCGCATTGGAAATGCAGGAAGCAGCCAAGGCCAACTTCTCAGCGCTGCGCACTTCGACCGGGGTCTATCGGTTTGAACAGCGCATCGGCATAAACACCGGGCACTTGTTTGCGGGCAATGTCGGCGCACCCGACCTGCGCCAGGAATATACCCTGATGGGCGATGACATCAACATGGCTGCGCGCCTGATGTCAAATGCGCCCTGGGGAGAAATTTATATCAGCCGCAAGACCCGCGACCACGTTGCCCCATATATCGACGTTACCGATCGCGGTGAATTGAAGGTCAAAGGCAAAGAGATCCGCATCCCGACCTTCTCGGTCAGCGGACGCAAGGATCAAGTCGGCCGGACGCGCGGCCTGGAGCATATCGAATCGCCACTGACCGGCCGCGATGCCGTGCTTGCAAAACTGATCGAGCGCGGGGAGATGTTCCTGAAGCGGCGCGGACAGATCGTGGCGTTGATGGGCAACAGCGGTATGGGAAAGTCGCGCCTGCTGCGCGAGTTCCAAAAATGGTTGGGCGAGCATACCCAAGCGGACAGCATCCAATGGATCGAAGCCCGCGCCCTGTCTTTCAGCGAACAAACCACGTACTGGATGGCTGCCCAGGTGATGCGCGGCATCTTGCGCCTGAAACCCGATGCCAGTCAGGACGATGTGCTGTTTGCGCTGGGCGAAACCGGGGAGCGGCTGCTTGGGGACGACTCAATGGATGCCGTCCCGTACCTGGCGCATATGATGGGTCTGGAGCTCGGCCAGGAATGGGATTGGGTGCGCAAGGAAGACCCCAAAGTGCGCCAGAAACAGATCCTGTGGGCCGCTTCGCGCTTTTTCCAACAGGCTGCGCAGGAGAAACCGATCGTTCTGGCGCTCGACGACCTGCACTGGGCCGACGAAGCCTCCTTGCTGTTGTTCGAGCACCTGCTGGCGCTCAGCGACCAGGCGCCGTTGATGTTCTGCCTGCTCTTCAGGGCACTGCGCGACAAAGGTTGCTGGCACTTGCACGACCGGGCCAACAGCGACTATCCTCATCGCTTCTTTGAAATCGAACTCCAGCCCTTGAAATTTGAAGAAAGCGCCGATCTGCTCGGCCGCTTGATCCCCGGAGCGCAGTTCCAGGAAACGGTCAAAAACGATATCCTGTCCAAGTCGGCCGGTAACCCGTTCTATCTGGAGGAAGTTGTCCAAAGCCTGATCGAAAGCCAGGCGGTGACCCTGGACGAAAGCCAGCCCGGTCTGTGGCTGGTGACCGACAAGATCGCCGAAGTGACCGTCCCGGCCTCGCTGCACGCGGCGATCGTGGCGCGCATCGACCGCCTGACCGAAGACGCCCGCCTGGCCCTGCAAATGGCATCGGTGATTGGCCGCCAGTTCCGCATGGAATTGCTGCGCAATCTCTCGCACGCCGAGCAGGAAATTGGCCTGTGGGTTGCCCAGTTGGAACGCGGCGGGCTGGTGCGCCCCGATGATATCGAAGTCCTTGACCCGACCTACACCTTCCCTGAAGCCCTGGTGCAGGAGGTGGCCTATGACAGCGTGCTGGTCCAAAACCGCCAGCAAATGCACCTGCGCATCGCTGAAATGCTCGAAGAGGTTTATACCGAAAACCCGGAACCGTATTGCGAGCTGCTGGCCTTCCACTTCAGCCATAGCTCGGACGATGATCGGGCTTTGAAATATCTCACTATGGCGGCCAAAAAGGCCGAGGGGCAGTACGCCAACGGCACCGCCATCCAGAACTATGAAAAGATTCTCAAGATCCAGCGCGCGCGCGGTGACAAAGCCGCCCAGGCCGGCACACTCTACACCATGGGCGCCAAGGCTTACGAGATCGGCGACTTCGACAAGGCCCAGGCCTGGCTGGATGAATCGGTCCAGATCTTGCGCGAGTTGGAAAACCCGGCCAGCGAGGGCTGGAGCGTGATGTATCTGGGAATGATCGCCCTGAAGCGCGCCCATTACCCGCAGGCGCTCGAACGTCACGGCCACGCCCTGGGGCTGGCCCGCGCACGCGGCGATAAATTCCAGGAGGGCATCCACCTGACCAACCTGGGACGCGTGCTGCTGCGCATGGGGCAATACCCGCGCGCCATGCAGCTTTTCGATCAGTCGCTGGAACTGAAACGCGCCAACAACGATCTGCCCGGGCAGGGATTCGCCTGGTTCTATATCGGGCTGGTGCATGTTGACCAGCAGAACTTCACAGAAGCCGAAAATGCCCTGCAAAAGTCGGTCGAAATGTGGCAGCAGGTGCCCAAAAACGAGCGTGGCATGGCCTACTGTTACCAGGGATTGGGCCTGCTGGCCTTGCAGCGTGAAGGGTACGAGCAGGCGGCCGAGTACCTGAAAAAATCAGTCGAGATCTGCGAGAAGCTGGTACTCAAGGCCGAGCTGATCGAGAACCTGTCCCACTACAGCCAGGCATTGCTCGGGCTCGGACAAAAACAGGCCGCGCTGGATGCTTCCAGCCGGGCGATCAAGCTGCTCGAGGCCCAAAAAGATGTCGAAGTGGTTCAGCAGATCTATTTCAACCACTATCGCGCGCTGAAAGCGCTCAACGACCCGGGCGCAGACACCCTGCTGCACGGTTCGCTGCAGATCACAATGACCCAGGCCGGCCTGATCGCCGACCCGGCCGAACGCCAGGATTTTCTGGAGAAGATCTCGGTCAACCGCCAGATCCGGGCGGCGAGTGAAAAATGAGACCTGAAGCGTGAAGAAAGAGACTTCCGGCTGTGAATACCAGCGGAAGTCTCTTTCTTCACGCTTATTTTTGCAGATTGCCGCGCATGCATGATAGGGCAGGGGAGGGGAACTGCAAAGACAGAATTCGGAAGGAAGAATGAAAGGCAAAAAAAACAACACAGCAACCCAATTGTTCACGCTTCATTCTTTACGTTTCACATGTACACATTTCAATCAGTGGGGGACTGCTCTCCATGCTCTTTTCTCTATTCTCTACTTCATGTTTCACTTAAGTATAATTAATAGAAACAATATGATATAATCGAAACAGGCTGTACAATAGCCTCTGGCATCAGATTTCACAGGATTTCCCCAATAAGTCTGTGTAGTCAGACAGGTCAGGACGGCAACAGGCAGGTTTTGTATGCAAAAAATATTCCGTGTAGCAATACGAGGCAATCGACAGCCTCCCCATCGTTCTTTAAGGTTTTGTCGGCATTTTTTAACATCCGGCGCGCGCACCACTACACGCTGTCAAATTTGATCCTGCTCCCCTGTCGAATATGCAAATCCCCTGCTGAGTTCGCTTGCTGGCAAAGTTTGTTAACGCTAAAATTTCGTTGATGAATGAGTTCTAAAGCGATAAGCTATGCGCAGTTTACACAAGCCTGGCTATATAATTAAGTTGATTAACTAATCATATTTCGAACCCAAAAGAAGCCAAAACACAGGATAATAAAGCCATGACAACCATTCAACGGGCCATTAAGCAATACCTGTCCACGGTGGAGGGCGCGCGCAGCAAAAACACCTTCGATACATATGGATTTGCGCTGCGCGCTTTCGCTGCCTTACTGGCTGACAACAAAATCGATGTTGAAAACGCTCCGGTTAACGAACTGGGCGAAGAGGCCGTCGGCTGGTTCGCCGCCTGGCTCAAGGATCACGCCCCGGCTACCGAGCAGCTCTACCTGCAAGCCACGGTCGGTTTTTACGAGTTCCTGGCTGCAGAAGGGCTCTCATCCCCCAACCTGCACCGCGTTCGGCAGTTGGTGCGCATGCGTGGGCGGAAAACCGGCCAGCGCCTGCCACAGTTCCCACGCGAAGCGATCGAACAGGTTCTGGAATATGTTTTGAAGGATGAAGGGCACCTGTCCCCTGCCCCAGCGGAAGAGGAAGGCGAAAAAAACCTACTCCTGCGCTGGCTGCGCGACCGGGCTTTCCTGGTCACGCTGGCGGATACCGGCCTGCGTGTGCATGAGATCTGCGGTCTGCGGCGCGGAGATGTTGATTGGAACGAAGGCCGCGCCATTATCATCGGTAAAGGCGACAAACAGGCGGTCATTCGTTTTTCGAGCCGGTCACTGGCTGCGCTCAAGGATTACCTAGCGGCGCGCGCCAGGCTGGATGGCGGCTCTGGCCATCCGCTCGGCTCGCTGCCGCTTTTTGCGCGCCACGATAAAGGAGCGGGCAAAAAGGTCAAACCGATGACCACCGCCACAGGCCGGCACATCGTCGAGGAGCGGGTGCGCGAAGCGCTTGGGAACGAATCCGACCCTTCGACCGGTTCCGGGCAAGTGATCAACATCACCCCGCATTCCTTCCGTCACTATTTTGTAACAACCGTCCTGCGCGCCTCGGGCAACCTAAAACTGGCCCAGGAACTGGCCCGCCACACCAACATCAGCGTCACGCAGCGCTACGCCCACCTGTCAGACGATGAGCTTGACAAGGGTTATTTTGAAATTTTTGAAAAGGAAAATTAAGCCTGCGACCAAAATTGGGTCAACTTATCTTTCAACTCGCCCGAGTTTTGCACAACTTGAACACCGCGCCAGTGTGAGGGGAACAAATGGCGGTAACGGGCATGGCTAAAACGCTCATCGATCAATACAATGATCCCCCGGTCTGTTTCGGTTCGAATGACCCGGCCAGTCGCCTGCTGGACTCGATTAAAGCCTGGATATTGGTAAGCATAGGCAAAACCATTGCCGGCCTGACGATCAAAATAAGCTTTGATCAGATCTCTTTCCAACCCCAGTTGGGGAACGCCGACACCGACCACCACCACACCAATTAACCGCTCCCCCACCAGATCGATCCCTTCGCCAAAAATTCCCCCCATCACGGCCAGCCCGACCAGAGTTTCCTGATTGTTGGCCGAAAACTGGGATAAAAAAGCATCCCGTTCCGCTTCTGTCATGGAACGATCCTGAACCAAAAGCTGGTTTTCCGGCAGCCTTTCCTTGAGCAGCTCAAGCACTGCCGACAGATAGGCATAGGATGGGAAGTAAACCAGGTAGTTTCCCGTGTGGGTGCTGCAGACGGCCTCGATTGCCTCGGCAATGGCTGCGTAAGAATCAGCCCGTTGTGCATATTTGGTGGAGATCTGGTTATGGATCAGCAGGCAAACATTTTCATCCGGGAATGGGGATTGGAAGATACGTTTGGAATGAACCGCATCGCCGGTCAGTAGCTTCATAAAGTAATCGATCGGCAGCAGCGTTGCCGAGAAAAAGACGCTAGACCGGCTGCGCTCGAGCGGCGCGGCCAGCATCGGGGCCGGGTCGAGACAGAAGATTTTGGCCTTGAGATCAGACTGCCCCTGTCGCTCAAAATAGGATACATAAAACGTGTCGAAATATTCAGCCGTCCGCAGATAGTTGCTGCACGCGAAATAAAACTCCAATAATTCCTGTCTGAACTCAGCAGCCTGGTTCAAAACCAGCCAATCTTCCGCTTTTTGGCTGAACTCTCGAATAACCTTGATCAGATTTTCAGGAAGGTCGTACTCAACCAGCGCATCCCTGTCTTCAGCCTGGCAGACTTTGCGCATCTCAAGCAAGACCGTATTGATTGCGCCCAGTTTCTTGGCTAGGGCTGGCAAATGCGGTTTCAGCGCGCGCTGAAGGTTTAGTACGGTTTTTTTATCCAATTCCGCCGAATACATTTCCCTGGCCCGGTCCGGAAGATTGTGGGCTTCATCGATCAGAAAAACATACGATTCTGTGCCAAAGTCGAAAAAGCGGTGCAGGTAGACTCGCGGGTCAAAGGCATAGTTGTAATCACAGATGATGCAATCGACCCACAAAGCCAGATCGAGCGAAAATTCAAACGGGCAGATCTCATACTGCCGGGCGATCTGTTCAATCACCGGACGGGTAAACGCCTGGTGCCGGTCCATTTCATTCAGCGCGCTTTTCAGCTTATCAAAGTAGCCGCGAGCAAAAACACAGACTTCCGGGTCACAGTTAACCGGCGGACAAAAACAGATCTTTTCTTTGGCGGTCAGGGTTACGCTTCTAAATTGAAGGCCGACCGAGCGCATATCCTCCAGCGCTTTTTCTGCCACCGTGCGCCCTGGCGTTTTTGCCGTCAGATAAAAGATCTTGGCAGCCAGCCTCTGCCCGAGGGCTTTCACCGCCGGAAAAAGAGCCGCGATGGTTTTCCCTACCCCGGTGGGCGATTGCACATACAGACGATCATTGTCCCGAATGGCTTTGTAAACCGCCACAGCCATATCGCGCTGGCCCAGGCGGTAAGCTGGGTAGGGAAATTCGAGGCGCTGAATGGATTGGTTACGCCGGGTCTGCCAGGCCCAAACCTTGCGAAACCAGTCCAGGTAGGATGTGATTAAATCATGGAAGAAGATTTCCAGTTCGGATAGGGTGAAGTAGCGTTCAAAGGTTTTTTCTTGACGACTGTCGAGATGATAGTACGTCAGATGAATGCCAACCCCTCCCAAACCCTGTTGCCGGGCATACATATAGGCATAGCACTGAGCTTGCGCCCAATGCAGCCGGTTGTCATCGTTGACCAGTTCCAGGCTCAAGGTGGTTGTTTTAATTTCCTCGATGACCACAGGCTCTTGGTCCGCATACAGACCATCGATCCGGCCACGCACTTCCAGGGGCAGGTCGGTGTCTTCAACCCGACAGGCGATCTCCACTTCGGCCTGGTATCCTGCCGGGCGGGAGTGTTGCACCTGTTTGTGGCCTTGTGTGCCAGCTTGGGCGCGATCGCGCCTTTGAAATCCGCCAGCGCTCAGGTCACCTGCTTGTAAAACAAATTCCACCAGGCTGCGGACGGAGACAATCTGAGTTTGGGATATTTCAGTTTGATAAACGGGTTCGGTTTGCATTTTATCCGAAGATTCTAGCATGGCTTTGGGATGTTGCGTAAAGACGGCTCTCCCCCATTCGACCAGCCAGATGGAAGCGCGAGTTGTTTGCTTTAGTCTTTCTTGTTATTGGATTATGTATTTAGAATGAAAACAGTATAATTTGTTGGCTACGCGCAATTTTATCAATTACCACGGGCCTTTCGATCTCGGTTGTAGTTGGCATGTGCAACCCAATGATTGAAGAACTGCGACAGATGTAAACAAAGCGGTTCTGCGCAATGCTCAACCCTGCAATGCTCGCCCCTGCTCTTCTCAAGTTGATGCCCGGTGGTTTTGAGCAACACTCTATGACTACGCGCAAAGTATATATTTACAATAAAAAACGGACGCCCGCATCATCCGTTTTTAAAGTCTTGCGTTTGTTTATGGTTGCCAGGAGAAGGAACCCGCTTGTTCACTGGATGGCAGGCCCTTGATCTCCAGCGGAATGGCCTGACATCCAGTGAACAAGCGCCACAAAATTTGGTTCAATTCCAAGCTGGCTTTCGAGAAGCAATAGAGAAGGCACTCAAAGGATCTAGCGCCAACAGTGTGACAGAAGCACTGATGATGCCAAAAGGGGAGAGACAACCAAGCCGTTGTACGTTCATTTGATTTGAGATGCGTAGTACAACTCGCGGCATCTTGCTTTGGTTTTAATCATCATCGCCGCCATTGCCATCGTGACATTTGGTGCAGGTCGCTTTTGAAAGGGTCTGGGTGTGACATGAGCGGCAGCCCTCCCCGCCGTGTCTGACGCCGCTTCCGCCATCATCGTCGGAAATGCCCGGATGAGGCCCGGTGTAGCGCGCACCCCAATCGTTGGTGTTGTGACACTGGGTGCAATCGCTGCTAAACATTCCGGCGTGGTACGCTGGCTCACCATGACAGCCAATGCAGGCAATCGGCGATCCCTGGAAACGTGCTGCCGGATGGCAGCTTTCACAAGAAATGCTGACATGCCGCCCGGTAAGCGGAAATTTGGACAGGTTGTGATTAAAGGTAGATGGATTCCACCGGCTAGTGCTGTGGCAGAGAGAACATGATACGCCAAAACGGCCTTCATGTTCATCATCCTGTTTGTGGCAGGAATAACAATCTCCTGGCGTATCCTTGAACACGCTATTGGTGTGGCAATCCAGGCACTTTACATCAACGTGTGCCCCATCCAGTTTGAAGTCAAATAGATTGTGGTCAAAGCTGGCATCTTCCCAATCTGTGGAATTATGGCAAACGGCACAATCGGTGCCGTAATCGCCATCGTGTTCATCCGCCTGTTTGTGGCAGGAGTAGCAGTCGGATGGGGTGCCAGCAAACTGATGTGGAGTCGTGTGACATTGTTCGCAGGCCACACTGACGTGCTTACCTTCGAGAATAAAATCGGCCAGGTTGTGATCGAATTTCACGTTAACCTGCCAGCCTTCGGGATTATGACAATCTGCGCAGGCGCTGCCAAAGCGATTGGCATGTGGGTCATCCTGTGCATGACAGGCTTCGCAAACCACTGGCGCGGATTGTAAATCGGCCAATGTTCGGGCTCCGAGGTGACATTTCGAGCAAATTACATCTGAGTGTTTACCTGTCAGAGAAAATTGCTCCTTGTTATGATCGAAATTTTTACCCAGGCTCTCTTTGCCATCGTGGCAAGCCAGGCAGTCCCCACCAAACTCCAGCATATGGCTGGTTATCAAGACCATATCGCGTTGTTTATGGCAATCTGCGCACAGGTTGACTTCAAAGGCTTCGTAATCCGGGGTGTGGCAATCATTACAGGTGAAGGGGATGCCAGCGTCAGTCTCAGCATGAGCATTAAGCGAGAATTCGAGCGCATCGTGAGGAAAAAGAGCCGGGTTAACATCTATCAGCACAGCGTTTTGTCCGCGATGCTCATGGTGGCAAGCGCGGCATGGCTCGGATGGGTTTTTGGCCAGGATAGCGCCATGTAACTCGCCAGGATCTTCTAATTCAGTCTGGATATCGACATGGCAGGCCACACAGCGGTCTGCCATCGTATCTCCCGACCAGGGCGCAACATGACATTTTTCGCACTCACGCCCAAACTCATAATGGGATGTTGTTCCACCCAGCAGGGCACCGGACTGGGCGTTCAACGCCCCCGCAGTGAACATCAGATTCCCACTCAAGAGCTCCCACGCAAGGATGATCGCCAGCGTCAGGATGGCAGTAAAAATGGCAAGCGGGGAAAGGCAGCCGAGTCGTTGGTTGTTCATGGTTTATCTCAAGAAAGTCGCATAGTACAACGCACCAAGAATATGAACAAAAGACGCAGTAAAAAGTGCCATGCCAATTGGAATATGAACTGTGTGCCAAAGCGACATCAACCGGCGGGCGTTGGCCAGGGCAGATGCTTGCATGCTGCCCACCAGGCCGGGATCTTCAATACCGTCGGCAGTGCGAGGGATGCGAGTATAGATGTAGCGTCCAACGAAGCCGCTGAAAACGATCACGCCGGTCAGGAGCAAGGTGACACCTGCCAGCCCGTTGAACTTCCAGGATGTGTGCAGAAGAACCATAAAGGGGCCAACAATGCCGGTAAAAATATGAAATTGCAACCAGTCAGCCATGCGCCCCCAGCGAGCCGAGCGGCTGCGCTTACGCAAACTGTACAGGGTTTCGGTCAGGAGCATGAAGACAAAACCTAATATGCCTATCGTGTGACCATAGAATCCGCCAGCCGCAGGGATTTCGCGGGTAAAAAAGAGTACCGCACCATAGCAAGCCGCGATGACAACGCAAGTAAGAAAGGCAAGAATGAGTTCTTTGGATGAACGGAGCATGGTATTTACCAGGATTCCAACGTCTCCAGCCGCTATGTATAGTTAGGTTTCCCCCAAAGCCTGGAGACTTTGGAGTGCGTGATTCTTTCCCCAAAACTCAGCCAGGATGTCGGCAATGGGAGCATGAGGAACGAGCAAAGCATGGCGGATTGAAGTAATATCTACTTTTTGACGGACAATGGTTTGGAGCGGGCTAGAGAGTTTCTGGTCACCCATCACGATTGCACCAAGGATGTATTTTTGACCGACCATCAGCCGCAGGCGGTTGACTTCAAAGCCACCCTGAGCGACGATGGCATCAGGCAATTGCCGCCAGGTTTCACTATCGCCGCGCGCGATGCCTTCGAGATCATCGTCGCGCCCGCCGCCGACGGCCCCAATAATGGTTGTGGTTAGTCCCGCCAGCCGGGTGACATTAAAAGCAGCGGGTTTCTGGTAGGCGCTGGGTTGGCCAGCCATGTTCAACCCGGCAATGCGCCCCTGTTCGCGGGCAGGAGCCCACAGGCTGTCAAGAACATGCTTCCCGGAAGCGGGATCGTAGACCTGGGCCACATCCCCGGCGGAAAAAATATCAGGCAGGTTGGTTTGCATGGATTGATCGACCAGGATGCCGCGCTCGCAGGCGATACCCGCTTCCTGTGCCGGGTCGATGCGCGGGGCGATGCCGATGGCATAGGCGATCAAATCAGCACGCAGGTTGCGCCCATCCGCCAGACGCGCCCCAATCACCTTGCCGTTTTTACCCAAAATTTCGATTACTTCATTCTTATGGTATAGATGGATACCTTCACGCGCCAGCAGGCTTTCGATGATGCGCGATTCAATTTCATCCAGCACATTTGGCCAATAGCGCTCGCCCCGCATGATGTAGTGGACCTTAACCCCGCGCGCAGCCAGCCCTTCGGCCAATTCGAGAGCAGTGATACCGCCGCCGGTGACCAGCGCGGTGCGTCCGCGTTTGGCATTGGCAAGCAAGGCGCGCGCATCGGATAGATGATCGAGTTTATGAACTCCGTTCAAGCCCGCGCCGGGAATTTTCAGCGCAATCGCCTGCGCGCCTGTCGCAATCAGCAAACGGTCATAGGGCAAACGAACGGACGAATCGAGTTCAACCACTTTTTCATCCGGCAGGATGCGCCTGACTGAAGCGCGATGAAAACGCGCCCGCAGCTTTTGGTAATCTTCTTTTTGATAAGGGAAAAGCAGGTTTTCGTTCAATTCGCCGGTCAGGTAATAAGCCAGGCCGGGGCGCGAGTAATAGCTAAATGGGTCTTCGCCGATCAAGGATATATCTCCAGTGAAATCAACGCTGCGAATGGCTTCTGCAGCGCCGATGGCGGCCACACCTGTCCCGATGATCGCGTAGTGGGTCATTTTTCTGTCCCCGTAAACAAGTTGGTGCGTTCAAAAGTCAGCACCCCGCGCGGACAACGCGCCACACACTCGCCGCAGGTCAGGCAGCGACTATGCTGAACAGGTTCCCCTTGCCAGGCGTGGCGGCGTACATCAATGCCAACCGGACAATTGAATGAGCAAATTCCACATTGCACACAACGCGTCGAATCTGGCACAACCTGTCCTTGCACCATACTGGCGCGCCGGGTATGTTCTTGTTGGAAGAGCTTTTTGAGCATTGTGGGCATCCCTGTATTGGGTGGCTAATTCGATGATACTCCCATTTGTGAAAAACAGGACAGCAACTTTGGGGTGATAAAGGTTGATTGCAAGCGCTATTGCTCGATTGTGACTCGCGCCGGAGCCGGGGATTTTTTTGGAGAGAGGCTGATTACAATTCGATACATCAGCAAGAACAACAAGCTGCCACCTGAAACCCAATAATATTGTTGTGCCCAGGGCAGCGATGTATCTGAGCCTGCGGTCAAACCATGCAAAAGCGCCATGCCATAAGTAAGAAAGCTGACATAATGGATAACGCGCCAGGTTTTTTGCCCGATCTTCTGGCGCACATAGAAGCTGAAAGTCACGATCAGCATGACATAAAACCCGACCTGCCCCAGCCCAACCCAAACGGGTTCGTAACTGCCCGCAAACGGGATCGCCAACTGGGCAAAATCATAGTTGATATAGCGGTCACCCAATAACACCAGAGCGTGGAATAAGGAGAACCCGACCCCGAGCAGGCTGATAAACTCGTGAATGGCAAAGGCAAGCGGCACGCCGGGCCAACTGCGCGCCATCTTGTTGGTCATCAGAATGCCAAGCGCCATCGAAACCCATAAGAGACTAAGCGCAACAAAGGCGCTGCCTCGTGAAAGATACCAGTAAGCCTTGGGGTCCGGACCAAACAATGAGGCGGCCATGTGCGGCATCCAGGCGGGTAAAACGATAACGGCCATCAGTGTTCCAACGCCCATCGCCAGGATGACGAATAAAAATGATTGCGCGGACAAAAGCGTGTCCGGGTATTCCTGTAAGTCTTGTTGTGGGGACGACATATTACCTCCAAAGATAATTTTCAAACTTATTGCTATACAGGCGCTGGCCATCTTCCAAGACCAGCATCCCGGCCAGGGAAGGGTCAGTTTCGAGCCAATCCAGACCATTCTGGCTGCCCAGGATCAAACAGGTTTTGGCTGTCATTTCTGCTTGAATAACCGAAGGGGCAATCACGGTGGCGGTCAAAACATCCGTTTCAGCGGGTGCGCCGCTGCGAGGATCGATGATGTGGTGGTTCCAGCGGCTGCCTTGCAACCAGCGTCGCCGATCACGGCCTGAAGTGGCTACCCCTCCTGCTTCGATCTGAAGCAAGTCCAGATTTTCAGTTGGGTTGAACGGGTTGGCCACTCCGATCGGCCAGGGTTGACCATCCGCTTGCAGCCCGCTGACTGCGATGTCACCGCCGGCATCAACCAGGGTTGGTCCAAACTCTTTGAGTTTTTCTGCCGCCTGGTGCGCCGCCCAACCTTTGACAATGCCTCCGAAATCAAGATGCAGGTCGGGCGGAGAGCAGATCGTACGGGTAGCCACATTCCAATCGATTTCGCTCAGGCGTGGCAGGGAGAGAATTGGCTCAGGGCAGGAGAAAACTTGTTGCGGGGCCAGCAGGTCAAAGCTCCGATCGTATCCGGACCGAAGGAGATTATCCAAAAGCACCGGGGTCACCATCCCGCCGCTGATCCGCTCTACCTCCAGGGCGATTTCAAACACATCTGCAAATTCCCGGCTGACCTGTGTGGGGATGCCGGCGCGGCGGTTGACCAGGCTAAGCTCGCTATCCAGCCGGAAGCGGCTGAAAGTTTGTTCCCAGGCTTCAAACCAGGTCGGCACAAGATCCAACTCGGCCGGTTTTTGCGGGCTGTCGATGGCCACAAGCATCTGACAGCCCATTGCGCGGAATTGAAGTTTGTGAATCATTACGAAGATTGAGTTTGAGTCACAGGGTCAGGCTGCTGGGATTGTTGCTGAGGCTGTTGATTCTTCCTGGCTGCTGCTTTTTGCTGCACTGCAATCACAACCGGGCTGGGAGCCTTTCCGCCCAACAGGATTTTTCCCGTAAAAACCGGGGTTGGTGAAGCTGCAACGAGCGCTTGTGTAATACCAGACGCAGGTGAAGCTGGTTGTTCAACTTCTTTTGCAACAATATTTTGTTGATTGGCCGCCGCAAACACATTCCAAAAACCAAGCGTGGCTGTGATCGAGATTGTTGTAAGCATCATTTTGATATCGTCCCAATTTTTAGGACCAGGTTTTGCTGCCATTATTTTTCTCCTGAATTTATAAACAACTAATCGTCATCATCTTCTTCATGATCATCATCGTGGTCATCGTCATCATCTTCATCATGGTTCTGTTGCTGTGAGTTGTTGCTGGATGCCTGCGATTGACCAGAACCGCCATTGTTGGTTGCTGGCGCGGGAACAGAGACGAACACGGGCTGGGGAGCTTCGCTGCTCAAGATCTGTCCATCAAGACTGACATAAACAATGTAGCCTGAGCTAAAGACAACTTTATAGGCATCTTTTTCTTCCCAGGGAGCATTTTCAACGCTGAACAAATCAGTGTCACCAAGAAAATTGGCTGCAACCAGGGCTGCTTCCTGATGGGTCAGAACGACAACCGGTGTTGCCGTTTCCGTCGGCAAAACTTCCACAGTGGTTGTAACGGTTGGCAGCACGGGCTGAACGTCAGTAGATGAGCTACTGATCTGTTTGTATGCAGAGGCCACATTGACCAGGATTACCAACACGAAAGCGGTCAAGGCAGCCGAGACAAAAAGGTTTTTCTTAGACATAATATCCTCCGAAAGAGTGAGTAGGCTTGTTGTTTCTTGCCTAAGGATACTTGCCCAAGATTGGGATTTCTTTTAAAAACCACCCCAATTTTCCAATCGTTTTCCAATCTTTTTCTGCTAGACTTAGCTTAACAGAAAGACAGGTTAGGCAAACAATGCGAATTTTATTAATTGAGGACGATAAACGTCTGGCTGCTTTAACAAAAAAAGTGCTCGAAGGCGAGCACTTTGATGTGGATGTCAGCCATAATGGCGATGAAGGTGTCGAGATTGCGCTGCGCAGCGTTTACGATGTTGCCATCGTAGATTGGATGCTGCCAGGGCGCGACGGGCCTGCGGTGGCACAGGCCATCCGTGCCGCGCGGCTTTCGACTGCCGTTCTGATGCTGACGGCCCGCACCCAGGTCGAAGACCGGGTGGCTGGTCTATATAGCGGAGCCGACGATTACCTCACCAAGCCGTTCTCTTATGACGAGTTGATCGCCCGCATCCATGCGCTCGGCAGACGCGTGGGTGGTGTTGGCGCCGTCAATACCTGGGAATTGCGCATTGGGAATATCGTACTCGATACGCGAACTTATTCAGCGCGCCGCGCTGACCGCGTGCTTGACCTGACCAAAACGGAATGGACTCTTTTAGAATGCTTGATGCGCCATCCCGGACAGACGCTTTCGCGCCAATTCATCATGGACTACGTCTGGTCTTATGAAAGCACAGTTCAGCCAACGATGGTGGATGTTTATGTTTCTTATTTGCGCAACAAATTAAGCCTGCCGGGTTATCAAGATCCGATCCAAACCAAACGCGGGCTGGGCTATTATCTGGATGTGGACAATGCTTAGCTCTCTTCGCTGGAAGCTGACATTTTTATATCTGTTGGCAGCCATTGGCCTGGTTGGCTTGATGGGAATAGGCACGTATCTACTGATCGATCGCTATTTCCAGCAAACCACAGATCTTGCCCTGCAATACAAAATGGCCAGCGAATTTCGTATTCTTGGGTTGACACCCCCAACTGAATTGGCGCAGGCTGAATCCACCTGGCTGCAAAACAACAGCCGGGTAGTTTTACAAGCCACGCCAACCACAAGTGTTCCAAGTAATGGCAAAGAATCTGATAGCGAAAACGATGATGAAGAATCAGATAGTGACGATGACAACAATAGCGGCAACGAATCTGATTCGGAAGAATATTTGGAAAACGATCACGGTTATGATGCTGATCTGGCCGCGATCTTTGTCGTTTCGCTGGAGGAGACTGGCGACCCTATCTTGATTCCCAACACGATATCACCGCCCATCGTCAATGATCCGACAATCGTTGCCAATGCGCTTCAGGCTGGCTATGACCTGCGCACAGTTGAAGTGCCAGGTAAGGGACGTATCCGCTTATTAACCTATCGAACGGGTGCAAAAGTGCCGGCAATGTTGCAAACCGGACGTTTGCTGGCAGATCAAGTCCGCGCTTTGAATCAATATCTGGTCTTCCTGGCTATTTTAGGGAGTTCAGCAACCATCTTCCTGGTGTTTGTGAGTTGGTGGTTGGCAGGTCGTTCGCTGGGCCCCGCGCAAAAAGCCTGGGACCAGCAGCAAACCTTTGTCTCGAATGCCAGCCATGAACTACGAACCCCGCTGACCCTGATCCGCGCTACCGCTGATTACGGATTGCGCAGCCAGCCTAAGGGGCAGCAATCCGAGCTGCTGACTGATATTTTGAACGAATGCGACTACATGGATCACCTGGTGGACGATCTGTTGCTGCTCTCCCGTCTGGATGCCCACCGCCTAAAAATGGAACTTGAGCCAATCGTAATTTCGGATCTTTTTTCTGAAACAGTTCGCCAGGTAAGCAAACTGGCCCAGGCCGGAAGCGTTTCAATTGAGACAAATTCGACGAATGGGTTGGTTCGAGCCGATCGAGTACGCCTGCGGCAGGTACTGTTAATTTTGCTCGATAACGCCTTGCGTTTCACCCCCGCGGGCGGCGCAATCCGCTTAAGCGCGCATTCGGCCGGGAAATGGATGCAGATCGAGGTCGCCGATACCGGCCGAGGCATCGATCCCAAACATCTACCGCACTTGTTTGACCGTTTTTACCAGGTTGCCGCCCCTGAAAATGATGCCAGCCGAAGCAACGGACTTGGCTTATCAATCGCCAAAAGACTGATCGAAGCGCAGGGTGGATCGATCCGGATTGAGAGTATCCCAGGCAAGGGCACGCGCATTCATTTAGCATTCCCGGCTGCCTGAGTTAAGAGTCTCAAAGGCAGAAAATCTAATCAGCGGGTTGCTTGCAAAGGTGCGTAAAAGCCTTTTCTTTGAGCGGGCGCAAGGAAAAAACTTGCCGGCTTTGATACACTGGTAGTATGAAACTTCAATTCCGCTTTCTACCCATTATCTTTCTCGCGATTCTGGCGCTCCTGTTTGGCATGTGGGCTGGCTTGCTGCGCATGGGCTGGAACTGGCCAGCCTTTGATAACTTGGCCGCAGCGCATGGTCCACTGATGGTCTCGGGCTTCCTGGGTGTACTGATCCCGCTTGAACGCGCCGTTGCCATCCGCCAAAAGTGGATGTTCGCCGTGCCCATCCTGGCCGGGGCTGGCTGGGCCAGCCTGCTTTTCGCACCTGCCACCGGGGCGGTTCTGCTGACCCTTGGCAGCCTGGGTACTCTCGCCATTCTGGGCGTAATGGTGCACCGCGAACCGCACATCCACACCATCACCATGCTAGTCGGCGCACTCACCTGGGTAGTCGGGAATTTTTTGTGGCTGCTGGGAATGCCCGTCTTTCAGATTGTTTTCTGGTGGATTGCTTTTCTCGTGCTGACGATCGGCAGCGAACGGCTCGAGCTCAGCCGGGTCTTGCGCCCCACGCCCAATCAAACTCGTCTCTTCGGCTTTCTGGCCGCGGCACTCCTGGCCGGGGCAATTGTTGCCAGCGTTGAGTTAAATCTCGGTTCGCGCTTAAGCGGCTTCGCCATGCTCGGGCTTTCGCTCTGGTTCCTGAGAAATGATCTCGCCCGGCGCAATATCCACCACCCCAACCCGCTCACCCGCTATATTGCCATCTGCCTCTTCGGCGGTTTCATCTGGATGGGCATTTCTGGCAGCCTTTTTCTATACTTTGGGCCGCTCTACGCCGGCCCGCTTTATGATGCCGCCCTGCACGCTGTTTTCGTGGGCTTCGTTATTGCCATGATCTTCGGCCACGCCCCGATCATTTTTCCCGCTATTTTAGGGGCGCAGATCAAATTTTATCCAATTTTCTATGCCCATCTTAGCCTGTTACATCTCTCACTTGTTTTGCGCATCATCGGTGACCTGACCAGCCAGGTTGAGATCCGCAAATGGGGCGGACTGCTCAACGAAGTTGCCATCCTGCTCTTCTTGGGCCTGACCATCTATTCCATCATTAAGGGGAGCAAAGCCTGATGCCTGCCGCCACACGTTGGTTTGTTAAAGCATCTCTGGTCTCCCTCATACTTGGACTGCTTGTCGGGGTTTGGCAGCAGATTCCGGGCATCAAGACAGCGGGCATCTTCCCTGTTTACATGCATCTGCTGACCTTCGGATGGCTAACCCAGCTGATCTTCGGCATAGCCATCTGGATGTTCCCAGCCTATAGCAAAGAGCACCCGCGCGGCCCACAGTGGATGGGCTGGGCAACATTTGTAGCGCTCAATACCGGCCTGCTCTTGCGGGTGGTTTTTGAGCCGTTGCAAGGAGTTGCTCCTTCGGCTCTGGGCGGCTGGATGCTTGTCGCTGCCGCCGTTTTGCAATGGCTGGCGGGCGTCGGCTTTGTTGCCAACGTCTGGACTCGTGTGCGAGGCAAATAAATGCCCAGACTAAGCCGCTTATTTATCCGCGCAGCATTGATATATCTGTTGTTAGGGTTAACCTTCGGCAGCCTGATTCTTGCCAACAAGGGTATTCCCTTTGCGCTGTGGTTTTGGGCTTTGCTCCCAACCCACATTGAGTTTCTCACTCTCGGCTGGCTGACTCAACTGGCGCTGGGTATGGCTTTCTGGATTTTGCCGCGCCTGGGCGGTAATTCTCCGCGCGGTGACGAGCGCTGGAGTTGGGCGGCGTTTGCCCTGGTTAACCTGGGCATCTGGCTAAATATTGCTGGCCCCTACGCCGGCATCTCATCCTGGTTCAGTCTGCTAGCCCGCGCACTTCAAGCGATCGGGTTTGCCGCATTTGTAATTGGAAACTGGAGCCGTATCTATCCACCCAAATGGATGGCCACAGATCGCAAGACCGAATAGGCAGGAAAATATGATATCCAACTGGTATTCCAAATCTCTTGGAGATGGAATCTCCGCTCCCATCTATACCGCAGAAATTGAGCAAATTTTTCTGCCGTTATTCGAAGCAGCTGGCCAGCCTGCAGAAATGGCAGTTTTTACGCGAAACGAACCGGGCCCATTGCACTGCGAAGTCATGGCATACTTCTCGCCTGCGGCAGCCAAGGTGGCCCTGGCCTTCTCCGCCCAGACCTGTCAGCTGCCGGCCCGCCACGGCCTGGAATTACTGGCAGGCGCTCCAACTTGTTGGGATGTGCTATTCTACGAGTAAGCCAAGATTTGAATGACATTGCAATATTGCATATAATGCACCCGGAGCCCGGATTCGCTTGACAACCCATCACTTCCAACAACTCATACACTGGCTCGAACTCGAAGCCGAAGCCGAAAAGCAGCAGGCCCTGCGCGATTTTCAGCGCCGCTCCCCCTCCGCCGCTGAAGCTGCGGGCGGCACATTGACCAACCTCGTCATCCGCGATGAAGACGCTGGGCTGGGCGAGCGCATTTTGCTGACCCTGGGCAAACGCAACCAGACCCTGTCCCTGCCCTGGACGCGTCTCGGCCCCGGCTCGCCCGTCATCCTTTCAGAAGAAGGCGCTCACAGCGAAGGCTGGCGCGGCATTGTCAGCCGCATCCAAAAAGACAGCATTCAGGTTGCCTTCTCACAGTGGCCCGAAAGCGAACGCCCCAGTTTCCGGCTCGACCGCTCGAGCGACGAGGTTTCGCGCCAGCGCCAACGCCAGGGATTAGAAAAGGCCGCTGCTGCCAGCGGATCCCGTTTGGCCGAATTGCGCGACGTTTTGCTTGGATCGCGTACCCCGACCTTTCGCGGACCAGACTCCCCGCAGCCGCTCGGCCGTTTCATCAACGAATCCCAGTTCGAAGCTGTGCGCTTCGCCCTGTCTGCAGATGATATTGCAATTTTGCACGGCCCGCCCGGCACGGGCAAAACCACCACCGTTGTGGAACTTATCCGCCAGATCACAAAACGCGGTGAACGGGTTCTGGCTGTCGCCCCCAGCAATATCGCCGTCGATAATCTCTTCGAGCGCCTGCTGGCTGCCGGAGAGAAAGCGATCCGGCTCGGACATCCGGCGCGCGTCTTGCCCGAACTACGCGAACACACCCTTGACCTGCTCGTTGAAAACGACTCTGAAGTCAAAGTGGCCCGCAAATTGGTGCGTGAAGCCCATTCCCTGCGCGATCATGCCGCCAGGTTTACGCGCGCCAAACCAGAGCGAGGCGCGCGCCAGGCGATGCGGCAGGAAGCTAAATTGATGCTGGCCGATGCCCGCAAGATCGAAGATATGGTTATTGCACGCCTGTTGGATGGCGCACACATCCTGTGCGCCACCGTCACCGGGCTGGATCGTTCCCTGATCGGGGAGCGCCGCTTTGATTGGTGCATCGTGGATGAAGCCAACCAGACCACCGAAGCTGCTGCCTGGGGGCCGTTGCAATATGCCGACCGGCTGGTTTTGGCCGGCGACCACAAACAACTAGCGCCGACGATTCTCTCGACCCAGGCCGCCGCCCAGGGATTCAGCGTCAGTCTGCCAGAGCGTCTGCTCAACCAGCTTGGCGCGGGCATTTCGCGGCAGCTGACGATCCAATACCGCATGAACCGGGCCATCATGCAGTTTCCATCCGACGAATTATACGAAGGCAGCCTGCGAGCGGACGCCTCGGTAGAGAATCACCTGCTGCAAGACTTGCCCGGCGTCATCGCGAACGAGTTGACCGGAACGCCGGTTACTTTCATCGATACTGCCGGGGCGAATTACGAAGAAGAATCTGAACCCGAGGGCGACAGCCTGCTAAACCCGCTCGAAGCAGAATTAGTGGTCAAAAAACTGGAAGCGCTGCTCGCCGCGGGACTCCCCCCGGCGGCGATAGCGGTCATCGCGCCGTATTCAGCCCAGGTGCGGCTATTGCGGCAACTCATCCCCCACAGCGAGGTTGAAGTCGACAGCGTGGACGGTTTCCAGGGTCGCGAAAAAGAAGCTGTGATCGTCTCGCTGGTGCGTTCGAACCGCGAGACCGAGATCGGCTTCCTGGCCGACATCCGCCGGATGAACGTGGCCCTGACGCGCGCCCGCCGCAAGCTGATCGTGATCGGTGACAGCGCCACGATCGTTGCGCATCCGTTTTACCGCCGCATGGTTGATTATTTTGAAGCGATCGGGGCCTACCACTCCGTTTGGGAAGAAAGTGACGAATAAAATCAGTTTAAACGCAAAAAATCCTGCCCATTCAGAGCAGGATTTTTGCATATGGACATCGATACCAAAAAAAAACCGTATCAGGGTCAACGAAACTGTGTTGCCGCGCTTCAGACAAAGTCTGAAACGCGGCAACACCATTGAACGTTAGCTACGGCAGTTCAAACGCCTTGACCAGGAAGACGGCCATCTGGGCGCGGGTGACAGCATTGTTCGGGCAGTAGTTGCCGCTGCTACAGCCGCCCGTGATGCCCTCGGCGGCCAGCTGCTTGATCCAGGGAGCAAACAGATTGTCGGCCGGAACATCCGCAAAGCCGCTGCCCGCGTCTCCCAGA
>PHBU01000014.1 GCA_002840685.1 Chloroflexi bacterium HGW-Chloroflexi-6
GAATTGCTACTCGTTATGAAAAACGGGCTGCTAACTTTGCCGCGATAATCGTTCTTGCCGCAATATTTCTCTTTTCTGATTTTGCATACAGGCTCTAGTGAAACAGGCCAAAGATGATGGTTTTGAGAAATTCATTCCCAGTGAGCCCTGCACCCGCCTGCATAGTTGGGATGATCCGAATGCGCGAACGCAACACCTGTACGCGGTCACTCTCCAAACTCTGAGCAATATCTTCGAGCAGTTCTCGCCGGCCTTCTTTGACTTGATCATCCTCGATGAAGTTCATCGCTCAATCTATAACAAGTTCAATGAAGTGCTGGAATATTTTGATGGCAGGCAAATTGGATTAACCGCCACACCCGCCAATTACATCAACCGCGATACTTTCCTGGCTTTTGATTGCACGGACGGCAAGCCGACTTACCTTTATAGCTACGAACAAGCCATAGATGATAAATGGCTTGTGAACTACAACCTTTATTCCGCGCGGACCAAGTTCCAGCGCCAGGGCATTCACGGTGTGGACTTGACCGAGGAAGAGCGCAACGCCCTGCTCGAAAAGGGCCTCGACCTGACGAGCAGTGGCTTGAAGAATACAACGCGATCCGCCCGCATGATGCGTTGCAAGGCCTAACACCCTACCAATATGCGGCACAATCTGCTTGATATTTTCTACTTTCAAGTGGTACTAAAATTGGGATGTTGACAGACTGAATTAACAGGAGAATCACCTATGAACAACCAAACTACGTGGTCTGCCGTAAGAGATTTACAGAATAGCGAGTTTCAGGAATTATGTAAATCTATTTTAAACGGATTGGGGTTTTTGGGTACTGAAGAATTTCCGGTTGTTGGATTAGATCTGTCTTATTTGGACAATATTACAAGAGAATCAACCGATAAACTTTTTCGATCGGAAGAAAGTTGGTTAATCGGTTTTTTGAGACAGGAATTTGATCCTAACTCTTTCCAAGAACTTATCAAAAATATAAAATCCACTGGTGTGGAAAATTTCTTTTTTGTTGTTTTTGGGGATGTGCCAGAAAAATATCAAATCCAAATGCATAATGATTTGCTGAAAGACAGTGTTAAGTCTTCGATCTTAGTAGATGAATTATCATGTATTTTAATTGCTGATTATGGAAAAGATTATTTAGAGACTTTACCAACAGTATCACTGTCTATTCGCACCTTGCGGGAGAAAGCGATTAAACAGGCAAAAGATGCAACTTGGCGTACTCAATTTCAGACGCTTTCTGCATTAGCGCCCACAAAGATAACTTCTACTGAAGGTGGAGACGAAGCTGATTTATTTAGAGCGATGTCAAAGACTGGCTCATTCTTGTTACTAGGTGATCCAGGAGGAGGTAAAACAACAAGTTTAAAAGTCATGGCTGAGCAGTTATCAGAAAAGGGTGGTCGAACGCCAATTTACATGCCACTTAATCAGTATACGGGTGAACTCTTGTCGGATATTGGCAGATTTATCAATGACAACAACCCTATGGCGCCTGAATTCATAAGGCATTTACTTGAAACTGGGGCTTTTACACTTATGCTAGATGGATTAAATGAGGTGCATCCTAACAATCTACAAACCAAAATTCGAGATGATCTCTTCTCTCTCACAAATCCAAAATCAGCAACATCTCGCACTCAGTGGATTGTGTCTGGGCGAAAATATGATTATGCATATTCACGCAAGTTGGTTGGTTTGGAGTTTCTGGAGAATAATATATGGGAAATCCAGCCACTAACGCCCGATTTGATTTATCAATACTTGCGAGATGGATTAGAGGGGGGAGAAGAAGAAGCGTTAAGTGTTTATCATAGCTTAGACTCAAGCGTCATGGAAATTTGTGCAACCCCTTTGATGCTTAATATGCTGTTTGCTGTTTACAAAAGCAAAAAAACCGTTCCTACTGGCAAGGGGAAACTTTATGGTCAGTTTATCGATTTACTCCTAAACTGGGGCGAAGAAAAATATACAGAAAATATCCTTGTGTTACTATCGTCGGGTCTTGGTTACGAAGTCAACAAGGAAAAATATTTTGAGTTAATATTTTCGTCGTTGCAAAATTTGGCTAAAGACATGTCCAGCACATCCGCGCCATGGGAAGAAGTCTCTACAGTTTTTGTTCAAACACTTGCATCTGCCCGTGATCCTTATAGAATAGCAGAATACATGCGGCAAGATTTGATAAGTAGAGGAATATTAAAGTTAGAATCTCGCCGGATTTCTTTCTTTCATCACACATTCCAAGAGTATTTCCAAGCGCTCAACCTAAAGGGCGTACCGATAGATATCCTTATTCCCTCAAAAGGAGTTGATGGCGAAAAAAGAGAGCAATTGGTTTTTCTGGTAGGTATTGTGGAAAACCTTGCCAATCCACTACTTTCAAGAGCTATAAATATAGATGTTGATTTAGCATATGATATTTTTCGCAACTCCCTATCGCTTATAGAAAAAGGTCTGCTTATTAAGTTAGCAAATTCCATTTGGGAAAAAACTCTAAACCATTCGAAAGGTTGGGTCGGAGGGGGCAAGCCTTATGCGGTTAAATTCAAGAATATCGCGGAAAATATCAATCTTCCAATAGAACAATTAGCAAAAGAAATGTTACCTAATCGGAACAAACGGGCATTTTCGAAGGAGTTGCTAGGATTTTTCCAAGAATTAGGAGATATTACAGAGCAACGGAGGATTTTGAAAGAGATTGAAGGAGAAGTAGGCGAAAGCATTCCCGATGATTTTCTGTTTGAAATGGCTATAACGGCTTCAACAGAAGGCAAATATGAAAAAGTAGTTGAATTGTATTCAAGATTTATTCAAAAATCTCCCAATAGTTCGGCAGCGTATGCTAATCGTGCCAATGCATATAATGCTCTGGGAAAACGTCTTGAGGCACAAGAAGACTTTGAAAAATCCATTAAGCTTGATCCAAAAGATAAAGTTGCAAGAACAAATTACGCACGAATGTTAAAAAACATGGGGGAAATCGAGAAGGCAATTGTTCAATTAAGTGAGGCGGTAAAGGAAAAGGTTTATGCGGCTGCGCATTTTGAATATGGTCTCCTTTTGGAAGCGAAAAAGCCAGATGAGGCATTAGCCTATTTTGAAAATGCTGTGAGCACAGCTGAAGACTCAAGCGCGTTGGAAAGATACACGCGAAAACTAGTCGAACAACAAGAGAAGCAATCTCAATTTAGTCAAGCGATACGGTCTTACAAAAGGCTGATTCAATTGAGTCCTACTTCACATCAGGTTAAGAAATGGAAAGAGTCTATTGCTAGTCTACGCCTACAAATTGATGCAATTGAAAGAAGACGGTCAACCCGCGACAGAATTAGAGAAAAGGAAGAAATATTGTTAGGTATCTTTTCCAAAGATTTCCTCTCGGCGGCGGGTTTGGAGACAAAAATTTTGCTTCCCCAATTATTTCTTACAGATGGTTCCAAAGCGCGGTTGCCAATTCAATTAGCTGTAGCATTGCTTGAAACACCTGAATTGACTGCATCACAAGTTAGAGACGCTGTTGATGCAGTAAACACACACTTGCCTTTCGCGGCCGATATTATTCTTATTACCAGCGCAGACGTGTTAGATTTTGACGCGAGAATGCAACTGCTTACCTACCGAAGATCAGATAAGAGAGTCGCACTAATTACATCTGTTGAAGCACAAGAGGCGTTCTTGCGAGGCGATGATGCATGTGTAGAACTAATGGATAGAGCCCTTCGGCGGTCAATTGATATCAGCGATCCGTTTGAACGCAAGGTACCTATCAAAGACCGAACAGATTTTTTTGGCAGAGATACTGAAACTCAAAATATTAGGTTTTTAATAAGAGATCAGCAACCATTTGGTTTGTTTGGAATTCATAAAATAGGCAAGTCCAGCTTGCTTAATAGAGTGTGCCAATCGCTTGCAGCATATTCACCTGATATAACATTTGTGTCAATTGAATTGTCGGCGGCTTTTAATAATTCTTCGAGCATATACAAGAGAATAATGGAGCTTCTCCCTCAAGAAGTGGAAGTTCCTTATGGTGAAATCACCACAGATAAATTCCGAGCAATATTAATAGAGTATCAAAAGCAAATGCAATCAAAAAGATCAGGTCATCGCTTTTTAGTAATATTCGATGAATGCGCTTACTTAATCCCAGATCGCTCAGGTAAGGGAGGACTTACGGACTTTCTGGGGTTTATTGGATTCCTAAAATCATTTCGGCAAGAAGTTGATTGGTTTAATTTTATACTGTGTGGTAGAAGCCCTGCTATTAGTAGGATTTCGCATTGGGCACAAGGCGAAAACCCTCTTATTGGATTTACCAAAGATATATTTCTTGGACCTCTAACTCCAAAAGAAACGAATGAATTAGTTACTTCTTTAGGTATCATTGCTGGACTGCTATTTGATGAAAAAAGCACTGAATACATTTATTCGATAACAGGTGGTCATCCATTATTTACAAGAATTCTAGGAAGCCAAATTAAAAAAATTTTCAATAATGGAAATGTAACCACATCAATAATTGATGATGCTGTTGAGCTTTATCTAGATAACAATTCGGAACGCGCGCTGTTAGTGAAAATATACAACGAAAGTCTCGATGAAGAAGAAAGAGAAGTTGTCAGAAAATTGGTAAATGGGAAGGCGCTTAGAAGAAGTGAGTTGTTAAGTCAATATGCTGATGACGAGAAAAAGAGGAGGATAAGAGATGCAATTAATAATTTAAAAGACACAACGGTAATTCGACAAGATAATGACAATCAGGAACTTAGTATCAGATACGAATTGCTCCGAAGAGCTATCGAACAAGAAATTAAAGAGCTAGGATGAGAGGAAACACGCTATGCCCATAGAGAGAATTTCTCCTGAAACCTTATTTTCACCTCAACGTGCTGCAAGCTCAAAGATATTTGTGGGCAGAGAAAATATTATCAAAAAAATATGTAATGGATGTCGATCGGAACACTCATTTGGTGTTATTGGAAAACCTGGCATAGGCAAAACAAGCCTCTTAAATGCAGTACAAAGGAGCTTATCATCTGCCTCGTCGTCTACATCGTTGGCAGTTTTCTTTGCAGTTTATATCGAGTTTGAAAAGAATAAATATGAAACCCATAACGACTTATTGCGAGCGGTACAAAATGGTTACATTCATGAGATAGCCAAGAACACTGGCTTAATTTATCCACAAGATGAGAGTTTTTTACCAAGCGACCAAGGAGTTAGATTTGAAAACGACTTAGAGAAAATTTCCAAATGGTTTTTCAAAGAGACGCACAAAGTAATCAAGCCGGTAATACTTTTTGATGATATTCATAGAGGCATTGATTCAACATGTTTGTCGAAATCCTTTTCCATCATCAGACCTCTTGTTGCTAATCAGAAGTCGATAGTTATACTTTGCGGAGAGATGCCCTTAGATAAGGAATTCCGAAACGATGTATCGGTTCTTCGAAATCTTGTTTCTGAGCAAATTGAATTACCGCCATTATCAATAGAGGATATAAAGCAAATTCTTTCTATTGTTGAGGATAACGATTGGGAAGTGGAAAACGGAGTAGACACGACACTTTATGAGATCACGAAAGGTCATCCTTATCGCATTCACTATTATTTACTTGAAGCATTAAGAAGTGAGGGAAAACTAACCGCTAAGATGTTGAGAAGCATCGACTCTAATCGTGCAATCAAAGCATTTTTGGGCAATGTATTGAAGGAAGAAAAAACAATTAAAAAAAATGAGGAGAATAGCATGAAAACTATATTGTTTCTGGCAGCAGACCCAACCGACGCAACCCGATTGAGATTGGGTGAAGAGCAAAGGGAAATTCAAAACAAAATCCAAATGGGAAAATTTAGAGAGAATTTTATTTTTCAATCAAGGACATCGGTGCGTTCAGAAGACGTTAGTCAGGCGTTGTTGGATATAGAACCTAAAATTGTTCACTTTTCTGGACATGGAACCCAAGATGGTGAACTATGCTTTGAAGATGTTGCTGGAAAGGTTCACGCAGTTGAGCCACTTGCTTTAGCAAATCTATTCGAACAATTTAAAGACCAAATTGAGTGTATTGTATTAAATGCATGTTTTTCAGAGCCGCAGGCTAAAGCTATCGCAAAAAACATTCCTTATTTGATTGGAATGAAAAAGGAAATTGGAGACAAGCCTGCAATTGCGTTTTCAATTGGCTTTTATCAAGCTGTAGCAGCAGGCAAGTCTATTGAGCAAGCATATAATTTAGGATGTGCCCAAATGGGAATTCAACATGGCATAAAGCAAGGAGAAATTCCTATCCTTATTAAACAAAAATAGAACTTGAATTCTGGAAATGATTGAACGTAGATGAAAGCCGAAGAGATGCGCAAGCATCTTAAGTCGGATGTCTTCCCATGGTTGGCGAGTCTGGCAAAGAATGAGTAGTTGTTTTTCGAGTATATGCGTGGGGCGGAGTGCAAGATCAACAAGCCGAGCCTGTTAGTGAATACGGTGAACCTGATTGATGAGATGAAAATCTCAGAGCAGAAACAGGATGTGCAGGGCGGTCTGTATGAGTATATGCTGGGTCACATGCAGTTTGCGGGGCGCAATGAACAGTTCCGCACGCCGCGCCATATTATCCACATGATGGTGCAGATGGTGGACCCGCAGCCGCGCGAGCGGATCGGCGACCTGGCGGGCGGGACCTGCGGATTCCCCGTCAACGCGCACCAGTATATTTTGGAGAAGCACACCTCGGCCGGGATTTTGGAGTATGACGCCGAAGGGCTGCCGCACCACCTAATCGGCGACCAGCTCACCAAGGAAGAACGCGATTTCATGTCGTCGAAGAAATACCTGCGGGCCTTCGATAACGATTCGGGGATGACCATGCTGCGGATCGGTTCCATGAATCTGATGCTGCACGGGATCGAGTCGCCGCAGTTTTTTTATATGGATACGCTCTCGAAGTCGTTCAACGATGAGCGCGAGTACGATGTGATTTTGATGAACCCGCCTTTCAAGGGCGCGGTGGATAAGGGCGACGTGCACCCGGCCCTGCCGTCGGACACGACCAAGAGCGAACTGCTTTTTCTGCATTTGATTTTGCGGGCGCTGGATATGGGCGGGCGGGCGGCGGTGATCGTGCCGGATGGAGTGCTGTTCGGTTCGAGCCGCGCCCACGTGGAGCTGCGCAAGCGGCTGATCGAGGAGAACCGCCTGGACGGGGTCATTTCGATGCCTTCGGGGGTTTTCAAGCCGTATGCGGGAGTGAGCACGGCGGTGTTGTTCCTGACGCGCGGCGCGCAGACCAGGGACATCTGGTTCTACGATATGGCCCACGATGGTTTTTCGCTGGACGATAAGCGGGTGAAGGTGGATGCTTCGCAAAACGATATTCCAGATATTTTGAAGTGCTGGAGTCAGAGAGTAGATAAGAAGTTCGTAGAGAGTAGAGAACAGAGAATAGTGGCTTTGCGCGCGGAGTTGACTCCGTTGGAGGAAAAACGGTTGAAATTGCAGGCTGAAGTCAACCGTTTGACGTTTGAACAGGCATTGGATGGAGACGGCAAGAACGCGGAGAAACTTGCGGAAGCGAACGAACTACTCTCTACTCTCCAATCTTTAATCTCTGCGCCGCAAGGGGAACTTGATCGCCTGACCCGCCAGTTCTGGGTGACGAAGGAGCAGGTCAAGGCCAACAAGTACGATCTCTCTGCCAGCCGTTACCGCCAGGCCGACGCGGACGCGGTCTATCATGAGCAGCCATCGGTGACGCTGGAACGCCTGTCCCGTTTGGAGCAAGTGATGTTGGATGAAATTCGGGAACTTGGGAAGTTGGTAAATGGTGAAGAGTAGATTGGTAAATAGGTACACAGGTAAACACGGTTCCAGATGATGAAATATCCTATCGTTCCGCTGGGCGAAGTTTGTGATTTTGTTTATGGCGATGGCTTGAAAGAGGCTGATCGCAAAGGTGGCAACGTTCCTGTTTATGGTTCGAATGGAATTGTTGGCTGGCATGATGAAGCAATTACAAAAGGCGAAACGCTTATTGTTGGACGAAAAGGTTCGATTGGCGAAGTTCATTTGAGCAAAAATCCATGCTGGCCAATCGACACAACTTACTACATCGAAAAGACAAAAGTGCCTTGTGATTTCACTTGGCTTTATTACACATTGTTGGCTCTCGATTTGACGCGCCTTAATAAATCGGCCGCTGTTCCTGGTTTGAATCGTGATGATGCTTACGAACAAAAAGTTCCCCTGCCCCCGCTGACCGAGCAAAAGCGGATTGCCTCCCTGCTGGCGCGCGCCGACCATTTGCGTCAACTACGGCAGACTGCGCGCGATCTCGGCGATGAACTGCTCCAGTCCGTGTTTTTGGAGATGTTTGGGGATCCGTTACCAAACCCGAAAAACTGGAAAAGAATTCGCCTAGAAAATTGTTGTGATCAAGTGGTTGATTGTATGCACACTACACCTAATTGGACAAATTCGGGAGTTCTGTGTGTTCGGACATCCAATTTAACAAATACGGGTGGTTGGGATTGGTCTGATACACGTTATGTAACTGAAGAAGAATATAAAGAAAGAACCGTGCGCTCGGAAGTTAATGTCGGAGATATTATCTTAAGTAGAGAAGGCACTGTTGGCGTTGTTGCTATTGTTCTGTCAGGAATGAAGATTTGTTTAGGGCAAAGATTAGTGCAAGTTAGCCCTAAGCGAAAGGTTATGGCTAGCGAGTTTATGTTGTGGTTGCTTTTATATGAACTTTCTCCAGAGAGAATTGAAAAGGTAATGACTGGTTCCACATCCCAACATTTGAATTTGGCAGACTTACGAAAAATGGAAATCATTGTTCCACCGCTGAGCCTGCAAGCCGAGTTTGCGGGTGTGGTGGCGCGGGTTGAGAGTCTGCGCGGGAGGATGGGAGAGTCCGCGCGGCAGGTGGATGGGTTGTTTGAGAGTCTGCTGGCGCAATCATTTTCGAGTTAGACAAAAAGGAGATCTTATGTCTGCAAACGCTTTTCAGAAACTGGAAGAAATCTATCCCGAAATTGTGAATTTGATGGAAGATGAATTTAACTCTCATGAATTCATCTTGAAATTAGCCCAAAAATATCAAAAGAATTATGTTCAAGCATTGATTGAATATGCCGAAAACGATCAGCCTTTCCAATCAGTGCACAGCGAAATTGCCAAAAGACTAAAAAAACGAGAAGATTTGGTTAAACATATTGATAGTAAGCCCAGTGTAAATATTTTCGGCTTAAAAAGTGAAGCGGCGATTTGGCGCAAGGTCAAGTAGCAACCATGTAAGCAAAGTTTGCGGGTGTGGTGGCGCGAGTCGAGTCCCTGCGGGGGCGGATAGGAGAGTCCGCGCGGCAGGTGGATGAGTTGTTTGAGAGTTTGTGCTAGATCAGTGTTTTGGAGGATAAAAACTGGAACTGTTGTTTCCTGGCATGTTTCATGAAAAATGTTGAGGAGAAATAGGAACGATCTGCCAAAACTTAAATTGATATCAAGGTAATTTTTCAGGAAAGTTGGTCATTATGGGCGACATCAAGTTATTTCAAATCAACGGAACTACGGTTAGTGCCATCGAAGGGCAGTCGATGGCGGTTGAAAAATCTCTGCAGACGCTGCTCGAAAAGCACCTGGAAACCTTCCTGGGTGTGCGTTTCCTGGCTTCCGAATACACCACCGGCAAAACGCACGGTGGGAGGATTGACACACTCGGATTGGATGAAAATGGCTGCCCGGTCATTATCGAATACAAGCGCGCCCTGAACGAGAACGTCATCAACCAGGGCTTGTACTATCTCGATTGGTTACTCGACCACAAAGCCGAATTCACCCTGCTTGTTCAAAAGAAAATTAGTGTTCAGGTATCTGAAGAAATAACCTGGCTAGGCGCCCGTTTAGTATGCATCGCTGGTGAGTTTACCAAGTTTGATCAACACGCTGTCAAGCAGATAAACCGCAATATTGAATTAATTCGCTATCGCCGTTATGGCGACAGCCTGCTTTTACTCGAATTGGTTAATGCCACGACAGGCAATGCTGAAGAGACTGTTTTGGCAAGCGCAAAATCAAAGTCAACGGAGAGCACGGTCAGCGAGAAGCTGGCTAAGTCCAGCACTGAAGTCAAAGATCGTTTTGAAGCCCTGAAAGCCTTCCTTCAAGCTCTGGGGGATGATGTCCAGTTCAAGACGCTCAAACTTTACTTTGCTTTCAAACGCATTAAAAACTTTGCCTGCGTTGAGGTTCACCCTCAGACTGCAAAAATCGTTGTTTTTGTGAAAGCTGATTGGAACAGTGTCCGCTTCGAAAATGGATTCACCCGTGATGTGCGAAATGTCGGTCACTTTGGGACAGGTGATCTGGAAATCACGATCGGTTCTGATGATGATTTGGAGCGCGCCAAACCGCTGATTGTCAAAAGTTACGAAGAAAATTAGTGTAATAATGATGTGATCATCAGCAAATGAGTGCAAAATTACCTATGCCAGACTCTACTAAAAAGCCTCGCCACGAAAAAATGCTGCGCTATACCCAGCGTATGCTGGCCTGGAATACCTATCAGGAGTCTCTGCGCGAAAGCGACCGGGTTATCATTGCACAGGTGCAAGCCAGCATTCATAGCCTGCGAACGGGCCTATGGGTACGAGCTGGAACGTATGTATTGCAGCTCGGCATTTTGGGCGGAGCCTTCTTCGTTTCGAGTCAGCACGCGCTGGTTACTACTGCCAATATCAATTTTTCGAGCTTGATTGCCCTGATCAGCCTGGTGCTGTTGGGATTGCTTTTATACCGCAACCCGCTCCAAACCATCAACCGCACTCTGATCGAACTGGCCAGGGTGCAGGTCATCCTGCAAGGCTACCAGCGCCAGGTCAACCAGATCGATGCCGTGTTCAAGCAATCCTTGTTGGAGAATGAAATCGATCAGGAAGCACTGGCCCACTCTCTTGAGCAAATCCAGCGTATCATCGATGCCAACGTCGAAAGCCTGCTGCAATTCATTGAAGAAATGTCTGCTTAAGCGTATTTTGCGGTTTCTCGGGGGAGAGTGTTGTTTAATTCAGTCGCACAATATATAATGGAAACACGCATAGAGAAGAGGCGCAATGAGTGCTTGGCACATGATTGCAGACATCTTGCCTGGGGTTAATATCTATCCCCCAGACGAAGCACCAGGAGAGGGGCGACAGAAAATTATCCCGCCCCTTCCTACGACACCGCGTCCACCAAGCCCAACACCGCCCACACCACCATCAAATCCAACCACTCCCAAAACAAATTCATCCGCTTCTCATCGGGGCAAGCGCTGAAATGAACAATGCTGTCTCAGGCTACCTGGATAAATTTGGCAGCAACTTTTTAATTGCTGCCATGATCCCATCTCTCGGGCTGGTCATTGCTATCCTGACAATTTTTGAACCCATCTTGCAACCATCGGCGCTCATCAACGCCCCAAACAGCATTTACCAGGGTCTTGGTGTGGGGGTTTTGGTTCTGGTTCCAACCGTGATTGTTGGTTTTACTCTAACCGCCCTGAATACCTACATTTTGAAATTCTTCGAGGGCTATGTCTTTTTTCGCTACCTTCCAATTCTGGTTTACAGACAGCGTGAGAAAGCGAAAAAATTAATCGGACGCAAGGAAACTCTAAGAAAGAGAATAAGCGTATTGGAAAGCTGGTCATCCAATCCCACACCCAGAACGAAAAAAATTTTGCGGCGGTTAAGAAACCAATACTATAACATTGCCGCGAATTACGATAAAAATTTCCCGCCTGAGATCGATGATGTATTACCAACTGAATTTGGGAACATCCTAAAAGCATCCGAAGCCTACTCCAGCAACCGTTATGGCATGGATGGTGTCGAGTTTTGGCCGCGCCTGAGGCAGGTTATCCCGGACCGATACCAGGATTCAATTGATAGCGCGCGAAACCAATTGTCCTTTCTGGTAAATATGTCTGTTTTGGCTTTATTCTTTTCTTTTCTATGTTCCCTGCCCGTGCTTTTTATTCTGGGCTTCTTTTCACTATCCCCGGTGAGTACGCTTACTTATATTGATGTTTTTGCATATTCCTATCGCTACCTGATTGCCGGGCTGTTAGGGTTGTTTTGCTTTGCTTTTTTTCAAAAAGCATCCATTTATTCGGTTGGCAGCTTCGGGATCATGATACGTAGCGCTTATGACTTATTCAGGCTCGACTTACTCAAGCACTTTCACATCAAAATGCCTGATAATTCAGTACAGGAATTCCATATCTGGAGAAATATCGGAGAACTTCTTACACTTGGACAGCAAAGTCTGACCTTTCAAGGTTTAGAATATCTTTGGGACGATGCAAAACAACCGTCCCTTGAGAAAAAACAGGTTGGGTAACTTTCGGACGCTCATATAAAGATAACAAAGCGGTCCGATTGTCCTGATAGGGAATATTCTCACAAAAGACAAAGGAATAGGCTGGCGGTTCTTCCTGCATCCCGATTGCGATCCACAACATGTAATCGGGATTTTCGTTTTCTGTCTCGGAGAGTTGAATGAGCATCTGGCTTCCCGGCCCCTTGCTGATCGTAACCTGAGCCGGATGATTGAACTTGGGTGCAAATGCGGCAGCCTGATGATCTTCCATGTAATCGGCCAGGGCAGCCACCCCAAATGGGCGCGTATCTTCGATTCTGACCGGGTAATGCTCAAAGCCAACCAACTCATAAATTGCCTTGTCCACCCCAGCCTCTATAATTCGCAAAACCGCATCGCCCTGAATTTGAACTTGAGATGAATTAGAAAAGATGGTTTCAATCATTTTATTTCCTTGAACGTCAAGAAGAGTAAAATGATTATACCAGAACGCATGTTCTATTTCAAGATGTTTTCGCAATAGATTTCTAAATTCTAATCAGCTTGCAAACAATTGGAGACAAGTATTTTACTTCGCCAAAGCCTCCAGGGTCGGGCGATACTCGTCAATAAATTCGCTCAACTGGCTCGCAAATTCTTCATCCACACCCGGAACGGCCTGGCGCATCGGGCGAATCACAATTTTTCCGTCTTCCAACGCCACCGAAACATCCGAGCCATCTGAAATACCCAAAGATTCCAGCATTTCCCTGGGCAGGGAAACCACCATGCTGTTGCCTGTCTTGAAGATTTTTCGTAACATAAGAAACCTCGTCTCTTGTGTACTTACAGCGTAAGCATACCATGCCTGCCCCGCGATCATACACGAAGCACAAAAAATAAGCCAATAACATGCTGCAGTGAGACAATGCGGCCAAAAATAGCATCCCTTTACGATTCTGATGATATCTTCATATCCGACCTGTTTCAACTGCTCGATGACTGCCCCAGCCGGGATACGGTAGGTGCGTTCACCGAACTTGACCACCGGGATTTTCCCCGACTCGATCCAGCGCTAGATCGTTTTGGTGCTCACCCTGGCCCATTCTGCTACCTGGGGAATGGTGAGCAATTCGATACGGAACAAAACTTCCTGGTCTGAAGGTACATTTCCGGCGGTCATGGTTCTCCTCCTGGAGCCGGAATCGAAAAAGCCCGGTCTCCGATGAATTTCTTCATCGAAAACCGGGCTTTCTCTCTCTGCACGCAGATTAGTTACACTCTGCGGCCCCGACGGGGTTCGAACCCGCGATCTCGGCCTTGACAGGGCCGCATGTTAGCCGCTACACCACGGGACCAGTTGCTCTATTTCTTGAGCGGCCAATAGTTTATCACGTTGTCAGGGGGGCGTCAAGGTAATTTTCGGTTTTGCGAAAAGTGATCCTTTTTAGCGCGAGCGCAACGCTTTGCGGATGCGCTCCCAGGTGCTTTGGGCTAGGCTGGCCTTTTGGGGCTGGATTTCCTGGCGGGTATAGCGGGCTTCGATAAAGGCGCCGGTTAAAGCGTCGATATCGGGTTCGGATTCGGGCAGGGCACTGTCGAGGCGTTGGGCAAATTCGCTCGGCGTTTGCGACAGGCTGCGGGGCAGTCCGCTCTCACCGCTGCGGCGCAGAAAGGCCTGGTAGTAGAAGTAAACCTTGCGGCGCGGGTCAAGCCGTCGCAAGTTGATCCATCCCCCAACCTGGCGTGCGCCGCGCTTCGGGAGCAGCCGCTCGACCCCGGCCTGGACCGCTTCGCGCACCCCGGCTCCGGCGCGGGCGAAAAATCCGCTCAGGCGGTTCCACCAATCGGCCAGTAACCCGAAAAAGCGGAAACGACGCAGTTCAACGATCAGTTCCTGGTTCTGGAGCAAAACCTGACGCACGGCAAAAATGATGACCGCCAGCAGTACAACCCAGAAGAAGGCCTGCTTGAGATATTCCATCCAGAGCGGGGCTGCGCTCGGGTCAACCACCTGCGAGGCCGGAGGCTGGAACAATTGCAGCTCCTGGGCATCGGGGGCGGGCACATCTTCGAGCGGAGCCTGTCGATTAAAAAGGCTGAATAAACCATTCACCAAAAACACGAACAGGAAAAAAATCAACTGCATGATAAAAAAGAGCACTTGGATAACGATGCTCAGGCCATAACCCAGCACCGACAGGAAGCCCAGGCTGTAACTGGTGGGCAGGAGAGTGACCACGAGCGCCAAAATGCCGAGGAAGGCCAGGCTGTATTGCAGCCAACGCCCGGCCAGGTCGCCGCTGACCGGCACACCGTTCAAGCCCCAACGGGCTTGCAGATCCATAAACTGGGACAGGCTGAAAAGCACCAGACCCAACATGAAGTAGATCAGGGTGCTGGCCCCACCACCCGCCAGGGGCGGCAGTTCCAGGATGACCAGTTCGGCATTTGTGGCAGCGCGCAAATCGACGCGCATGATGGCCGTCAGCAGCACCAGGAAAATTCCAATGCCCAGGGTCAGGGTCAACAGGCGCTCTCGAACCGGCGGCATGGCGGCCTCGAGCACATCGGGGAATTTTTCTTGCAAACGGACAAAATCCAGGTCAAGTTTGGAAAGCAGCTCGGCAAAATAATCGGCCAGGAGCCAGATCACCAGCACCAGCACAACCGCCATGGTGAAATCGCCTGGAAGAATAATATCTATGCCTTCGGGCCAGCGCGGCAGTTCGGCCAGAAAGACCTGCCAGCCCTGCGACAGGCCGACCATCAAACGCAAAACCACCAGAATGACCAGCCAGAGTGCGCCCAGATACAGGAACCATTGCTCGCCAAACAGATCAAATTTTTTCGAGTGGGCGTATGTGCCCAGGCGGGCCAGCGCCACAAGGAAGGCAGCCAGACTCAAATACCAGGGATTCCAACCGATGAAAATCTGGCCGAGCAAGGCCACAAAGGTCTGAGTAGCAAAGGCCAGCATGACGGCCACCAGCAGGCGGCTGGCCAGCCGGAAGGTGTTCTCGTTAATCCGCGCTTCGAAATTGAAAAAGGAGGGGTTCATGGGTTACCTGCGCCACACGTCCAGCTCGCTCTCTTTCGAGATGGCGAGGGTCGGTACGCCGAAGAAAGCGGCGCGTTTTTGAATATCCTTGACGTGCGAGACAGACCCGGCCAGGATCAGCAGGGCGTTCTGTCCGCTGCGGCGGGCCTGATGAAGCTCGTTGAGCAGATCCTGCTCGACCTGCCCGGTGACGACCAGCAAGGTTGTTCCCCAGGGCAGCACGGAGCGCTCACGCTGAACCATCAGCGCCAGCGGCGACTCATGGGTCATCTCGACCCGCGCCAGTGTTTCGAGCATGCGCATCAGATGGCCTTTGCCCTTACGCGGCGGCAGGGGCTGGGGCAGGCCGCCGACAGCCAGCGGATCGAGACCATTGATCCTCAGCCCGGCGCTTTGGCGTTTTTCGATGACCCACGAGGCCAGCGAAGAGGCGATCACAATCCCAAGCTCAGTCGAGTCGATCCGGCCGTGGAAGTTGTAATCTTCGGCGTTCAGGTTCAGGAAGATCATCGTTTCAAGCGAAATCGAAGGCTCGAACAATTTGACCTGCATCCGCCCGGTCATGGCCGTGGCTTTCCAGTCCACCCGGCGCAGCGAGTCACCCGCCACATATTCGCGCTTGCCAAATACGCGGGTCGGGTCTTCAAAAAGCGGCTGGTGATGGCGCAGCGTGCCCTGCGGTGAGCGTGAAGGGATCTTGACATTCGCCAGCGGGACAATTTTCGGGTAGACCGTGATGAACTGGGCCGGGACTTCCTTCACAACCCGTTGGCCCAGGCCGAACAGGTCTTCGGTGGATATGCTCAGCGGACCGACCGCGTAATAGCCCCGTTTACGGGCTTCGAGCGTGTACTCAAAATGGGATTCTTCGCGCGACCCGAAGCCTGCCACCCGTTGAAAAGGCTTGGTACCACCGAGGGCCAGCGGCAGGCTGTCATACAGCGCGACCCAGGCCGTGGGAACCAGTCCGTTGTTGCGCACTTTAAGCGAGATTTTGATCGTTTCGCCGAGAAAAGCGTGGCTGTCGAGTTCACGCCGCGCTTCGATCTGTTTCAGGGTCCGACGGCTCCACCAACTGCCCAGCGAAAAAGCCCCGACCGTCAGATAGATCAGGGTCAGGGCAAAGTCGTCGCTCATCAAGGCGGCGACCACCACTAGCGGAAGAAGGAGCAGCAGGTAAGAGCCGATCATATCGTTTCCGTCAAAAGTCAGCAGGCTTTTGACACCGGGTGTTTATTCCACTTTGCCCAGATCGAGCGGGGTGTTTTCCAGCACGTCTGCCAGGATGGCTTTCGCGTTGCGTCCGCGCAGTTCAGCCTCGGGAGTGACGATGAAGCGGTGCGGCAGCGTCACCGGAGCGAGATACTTGATGTCATCCGGCAAGACATGGTCGCGTCCGCGGACCGCCGCCAGAGCCTGGGCGGCTTTGAAAAGCGCCAGGCTGCCGCGCGGACTAATCCCCAGCGCCAGGTCGGGGTGATTGCGGGTCGCGGCCGCCAGGCGCACGATGTATTCCTGCAGGGTTTCGTCAACATGCACATCCCAGACCAGTTTTTGCAGGGCGGGCATTTCATTGCCATCGACAACACTTTCCAATTTGGTGATGGGATGTTCACGCCACAGGTTGATCAAAATCTGGCGCTCATCCTGCGGGGAGGGGTAGCCGAGCGAGAGCCGCATCAGGAAGCGGTCCAGCTGTGCTTCGGGCAGCGGAAAAGTGCCCTCGTACTCGACCGGGTTCTGGGTTGCCAGCACCAGGAAGGGCCGCGGCAGTTCGCGGGTAACGCCATCCACCGTCACCTGCTGCTCCTGCATCGCTTCGAGCAAAGCCGACTGGGTGCGCGGCGTGGCGCGGTTGATCTCATCGGCCAGCAAAATGTTGACAAAGATCGGGCCAGCCCGAAACTCGAACTCGCCGCTTTTCTGGTTGAAAATCGAAACACCGGTGATGTCATTCGGCAACAGGTCTGGCGTGCATTGCACACGCTTAAAGCTATTCCCCAGGCTGACCGCGATCGAACGCGCCAGCATGGTTTTGCCCGAGCCCGGCACGTCTTCGAGCAGAACATGTCCCTCACATAACAGCGAGACAACAATCAATTCGATTGCTTCATGTTTGCCAATGATAACCTTTTCAACGTTCTCGATAACCTGTTTTGCGAAAGTCTGTACTGCTTGCATGGGCAAGTCCTTTCATTAATAATGACTAAGCTAATTATACGCGGCAACTTTGATTTGAACCGAAAAAAAGCGTACAATAGAAGCAGGCAATACCCCATTGAAAGGAGGCCGAAATGCAAAACCAATCACTACGCGAAATGCTTGAGCAGATTGACCACGAAATCCACAAAACAGAGACACTTGATGAACAAGGGCGGGAAATGCTCACCCACCTGGCCGCTGACATCCAGGAATTGCTTGAGCGTTCTGGAGCATCGCGAGAGTCCGATTCGCCGCTGGCAAAACGATTGGCGCAAGCCATCGAACACTTTGAAATCAGCCATCCGGCATTGACCCACCAGCTATCGCAGCTCTCGGCGGTGCTGAGCAACGCGGGAATTTAATCACCCGGTAACAAACTGCTTACTTTCTTCGTCACAATTCCTGCCAGGCAGGCCCAAATCAGGGCAGCAACTGGTTTTTCTTGCGCCTTTGGGGTACAATTCATAGAACGTTCGTTCCTATAACCCATCCCCCAACTGATATGACCTTCAAACTCCAAGCCCCCTTCAAACCGACCGGCGACCAGCCGGAAGCGATCAATACCCTTGTCAACGGTGTCCGGCAAGGGATGAGGCAGCAAGTTTTGCTCGGCGCAACCGGAACTGGCAAAACATTTACGATGGCATCTGTCATCGAAAACCTGCAAATGCCGGCGCTGATCATGGCGCACAACAAAACCCTAGCCGCGCAGTTGTATGCCGAGTTCAAGGATTTCTTCCCGGACAACGCCGTCGAGTACTTCGTCTCGTACTATGACTACTACCAGCCCGAGGCCTACGTCCCGCGTCACGATCTGTACATCGAAAAAGAAACTGATATTAATGAAGAGATCGAACGCCTGCGCCTGGCGGCCACCACGGCCCTGGTCTCGCGCAAGGATGTCATCATCGTTGCTTCGGTGTCGTGCATCTACGGTCTGGGTTCCCCGGACGAGTTCCTGCGTGGTTCGGTCAACCTGAAGGTTGGCGAAATCTATCGTCGCAACGCGCTGATGCGCCAGTTGATCGACGGACAATACCAGCGCAACGATATGGAACTGCGCCCCGGCAACTTCCGGGTGCGCGGCGAGACGCTGGAAATCATCCCGGCTTATGCCGAGAAATTCGGCTACCGGATCAGTTTCTTTGGCGACGAAGTTGAGCGCATCACCCAATTCGTCCCGCTGACCGGCGAAATCGCCGCCGACCTGAACGAAGTCGATATCTACCCGGCCAAGCACTACCTGACGGCCGAGGACAAAACCAAGGAAGCCATCAAAGACATCGAAGCGGAACTGGAAGAGCGGGTGGCGTTCTTCAAGGCCAACGACAAGCATATCGAAGCCCAACGCATCGAGCAGCGGGCGCGCTATGATCTGGAAATGCTGCGCGAAGTTGGTTACTGCTCGGGCATCGAGAACTACTCGCGCCACTTTGACCGGCGCGCCCCCGGCACCCCGCCCTGGACGCTGGTTGACTTCCTTCCCTCCGATTATCTGCTGATCATCGACGAGAGCCACATGACCGTGCCGCAAATCCGCGGCATGTATAACGGCGACCGCGCCCGCAAGGAAACCCTGGTCGAGTTCGGATTCCGCCTGCCGAGCGCGATGGACAACCGTCCGCTCAAGTTTGACGAGTTCGAGCCGAAGATGGGCTACACGATATACACATCGGCCACGCCTGCTCCCTACGAAATGAACAAAGCCGACCAGATCGCCGAACAGATCATCCGCCCAACAGGGCTGGTCGACCCCGAAGTCGAAGTCCGCCCGACCCTGGGCCAGGTCGACAACCTGGTCGGTGAGATCAGGCTGCGGGTCGAACGCAAGGAGCGGGTTCTCGTCACCACGCTGACCAAGCGCATGTCAGAGGATCTGGCTGAATACCTGAAGGAGCTGGGGATAAAAGTCCACTACCTGCACTCGGAGGTGGAGACGCTGGAACGCATCAGCATCCTGCGCGATCTGCGCCTGGGCGTCTTCGATGTGCTGGTCGGCATCAACCTGCTGCGCGAAGGCCTCGACCTGCCGGAAGTCTCGCTGGTCGCCATCCTGGATGCCGACAAGGAAGGCTTCCTGCGCTCCGGGACGGCGCTGATCCAGACCATCGGACGCGCTGCGCGTAACGTGCAGGGTCGGGTCATCATGTACGCCGACCGCATCACCGATTCGATGAAGTTTGCGCTCGACGAAACCAACCGCCGCCGCGCCAAACAGGTTAAATTCAACCAGGAGCACGGCATCGTGCCGGTCAGCATCCACAAGGCCATCCGCGACATTACCGATTCGCTCTCCGCAGAAGGCCGCGAAAAGGCCCTCGGGCTTGCCGAATCGAAGGCTGAGTATCGGGCCGGAAGAAAGGCCAAAGCTGCCGACCACGGCGAATTGCAAAGAATGCTGCTCGAAATGGAACGCCAGATGAAGGAGGCCGCCAAGAATCTCGAATTTGAGCGCGCCGCCGCCCTGCGCGATGAGATTTACGAGATAAAAAGCATCCTGGCTGACAACGATAAGTTAACCCCCATGGAGCGTATCAAATTGCTAACCGGGGAAGCATAAAAAAACGGGCATTCGCCATCTCAGCGAATGCCCGTTTTTTTTACTGCTGTTCTAAATCTTTTTCTTAAGCTGGTTCACTCTCATGATTAGCCGAATAATTCCATAGCTATACAAGAGCATGAACAAGAGCATAATAAATGTAAATACTTCGCTCAAGGTGGAAGTTCGTTTGCTCACCAGATTGATTGCATTGATATAGATAGGCAAAAATATGACCAGGTAGAGCATGATGCGCTGGTATTTTTTTGCCTTTGATTCGTTGTCAGTGAAAATTTCAGGGATTACACCATTCACGGCTGTTTTGCGGAAATATTGCCAGCCGTTCATTTCGCCCATGTAGTCCCAACCGGCATCCATGAAAAGTTGCAGATAATCAGCCTTGCTGTTCTTATTGTCAACAAAATGGTCGAGGCGATAAACATCGTCACGCGGCTCGCCCTGTTCAAAAGTGTAATTACCCGGCAGGGTCACCGATTGGAAATGCCAGCCCTTCTGGGCCATTTCACGCAACCAGGTTTCTTCCTTCTCATCGTCCCAGGCCCAAAACCAGCGGAATTGCTTCATTGTTGTCATAGTTCACCTTTCAGGGCTACCAGCCCTGCGTTATTGCTCCATTTTTAACCAAAATTTCAGAACGCCGGATGTGTTCCTTGAGCACGGATTTGCCCTTGTCAGTCAGCGCATACGTTTTGCGGCGATCGGCCTCACCGACCTTGACGATCAGCCCCTCACCCTCCAGGGTTGTGAATGCTCCGTAGAGGGTTCCCGGCCCCAGCTTGACCGTCTCTTGGCTGATCTGCTCGACCATTTGCATGACACCATACCCATGTAACGGTTCTACCAAAGCCAGAAGAATATAAGCGGTGGATTCGGAAAGCGGCAGGTATTTTGTGATGTTGTGTGCCAAATCAATCTCCTTTTATCGCTTCACGATATATCGTATAACGTTATAATACCACGCGATATATCGGTTGTCAATATAAAAACAGGCAACAAAAAAAGGGAGCCAGCGAGAAAATTCACTGGCTCCCTTTGGTACCCTATTTCATTCCCGGCTAACTGCTCGCGCCACTGTAGCGCCGCACGCCAAACCGCCAGACCTGCGAGGCGATGGCGAAGCTGGCGACGCCAACCCCCAAGAAAAGCAGGATCTGCTGCCCGCCCAGATCCCCGCGCAGGGCCTGGAGTGGAACGGTCGTCGCGACAGCGATCGGGATGACGAAGGTCACAATCGCTCGCAACCAGACCGGGTAAATGGTGGCAGGGTAGCGGCCAGAATCGAGCAAGGCCTGCAAAATGGTAACGTTATTATCGAACTTGGTGAACCAGAAAGTCAGCGCGATCAGCACAATCCACAGGCTGTAGATGACAACCGCTCCCGAAACGGTCAGGAAGATGAAGCTGAGCAGGCTGAGGGCGGTGACCGTATCCCCCGACATGTTGATGCCGGCAACGATCAGGATAAATGCAAGAACCAGATCCCAGACGCGCCAAACTGTGATGCGCGAAAAACTTACCAGAAACATGCTGTTAACCGGTTGGAGCAGGGTGTAATCGAGTGAGCCATCACGCACACTGGCATTGAATTTCTCGGTATTGGGCCAGATCAGGGCCGCCATGAGCGTATTGACCAAACGAAAAACTCCCAGTAAAGCGACCAGTTCGCCCGGTCCCCAGCCGCCGAGCGTCTCGGTATTGCTAAAAATAATGTTCAGGCTGAGCAATTCCCAACCCAGCCACATCAGGTTGAGCAGGATATTGATAACCGTGTCTGCGCGATAAGCCAGCGACATCTGGATGTTGATTTTCAGGAAAACGCCGATCAATTTGAAAAAATTCATAACTAAGCTCCCACTGCCGAGAACTTTTTAACACCTTCGCGCCAGATCCAGTTGAATAGCACGAGCGAAATCACCAGCCAGACGACCCCAACCAGATAAGCGCGGATAATTTCCGGGCCGTCCAGTCGACCGAGGATGATCTGGATCGGGACATACTTGAACATAGCAAATGGCAAGTAGTTGGCGATATCCTGGATCAGTTTTGGCATCAGTTGCAGCGGGACAAATTGTCCCGAAAATAAAACGGCCAGGGCCCAGTAGAACTCTGACAGCGAATAAACGCGCGTCGTCCAGAAGGCAACACAGGTCAGACTCGCGCCGAGCAGGAAGCTGACCGAAAATCCCAACAGGATGGCCGGGATCGCCATCAAAATACTCTGCAGGCTGACCGCCGAATAGTCTGGGCTGAACAAAAACCACAAGACCGCCCAGACCGGGATCAGCGCCATGAGCGTCAAGGCCTTGAACGCCAGATTGTTCACCAGGGTATTGGTCAGGATCGGGTGAATGGGCCGGATCAACTCACCCGAAAGTGTGCCGTCCTGGATCTTGTAAGCCAGCAAATGGATGGTGATCTCGCTGGTCAATTGGTCCACGATCAGCAGGGTCATGTAATAGACAACGAAATCGTTAACCGTCAAGCCGCCGACGCTGCCCTGGCTGGTGGCGATCGTCGTCCAGACAGCCAGATAAACCACCGGAGAAACCAGCCAGTAAAGCAGGTACATGATCAGGTTGGCACGGTATTGCCACTGCTCGGCCCAGTTAACTTGCCAGAGACGTTGGTAGATTTTTAACATAGGTCACTCGTTAAACGCCCGCTCAATGACGCTTTCGATGGGCGGGTCGGTGATGGTGATATCGTGGACAGGCAGATCGGCCAGGATCCGGGCAGTGACGCTGGCCACATCCACAGCCTGCACCTGGATGTAGCGCTTGTCGGCATCTTCCTCGTTATCTACCGGTGTGCCATAAATGCTCAGATCGTGGCCATTCGCATCGGCCAGCATCACACCGATCAGCTTGAAAGGCGCAATTCTACGAGAAAGATTGGTGATGCCGCCATCGTATTTGAGATGACCATGGTGGATGATGATAATGCGCTCACAGAGGGCGGTCACATCGGCCATGTAATGGCTGGTGAGGATGATAGTGGCCCCGGTGCGGCGATTATATTCATGCAAGAATTCACGGATACGCACCTGGCCGGTGATGTCGAGGCCGATCGTCGGTTCGTCGAGAAAAAGCACTTTCGGACGGTGCAGCAGCCCGGCAGCGATCTCGCACTTCATACGTTCGCCGAGCGAGAGATTGCGGACCGGCTTCTTAAGCAGCGGACCCAGCTCGAGCAATTCATCCAGTTCCTTGAGCGTGGCCTTGTACTCATCATCAGGCAGACGGTAGATGGCCTGATTGAGCAGGAAAGAATCGGCAGCGGGGATATCCCACGAGAGACGGTTACGCTGTCCCATGACCAGGGTCATCGAGCGCAGGTAAGCGGGCTCCAACTTCCAGGGGGTGAACCCGAGCACATGGGCTGTCCCGCCGGTCGGGTGCAGTAACCCGGAAAGCATTTTGAGCGTCGTCGTTTTGCCGGCGCCGTTCGGGCCGAGAAATCCGACGATTTCACCGGGCTGGATGCGGAAATCAACCTTTTGAACAGCGTTGACATCTTTGTATTTGCGCTTGAAAAAACTGCGCACAGCAGCCGAAAACCCGCCTTCGCGCTCGGGCACCTGATAGGTTTTGCTGAGTTGTTCGACGAGTATGGCTTCAGGGGGCATAGGCGTTTTTCCTGGTTTATAGATTTTTTTCTAGAAATTGCAGCACTTCGATAGCAGGCTCACCGCCAGCCTGGGCGTGCGCGATCAAGGAGATGCCGTGCGGCCCGGGGACGGTGAGGATGTTGGGATTATCCGCCACGGCCGCTTTGGCGATCGCGGTCTTGCCGAGCATGGCCGCCGCGAAAATATCGAGCCGCGCACCACGGGCTAGCAGGAAATTGGCGATATCAGCGCGCCCCATGTGGGCGGCTGCGCCCAGGCCGGTTTCCCAGTCTCCGCCACCCCAATCCCAGGCGGCATTAGCGAGGGCCGGTTCGTGTTCGAGCAATTGCCCGACCCGTTCCAAATCTCCATGCGAAACACGGACAAATTCAAAAACCAAAGTGGGATTCAAAGCCGGTTTTTCTGTCATAACACCTCTAAAGAGTAGAACACAAATTCTAAATTTGGCTCATTTTATCATAATCGAATGTTGTCAACAATAATGAAAATCGGTTCATAACTATTCAGCGGGCAGCTGTCATTTTGAACCGCTGGGTCTCGACAAGCTGGACCATCAGCGGTTCGGAATGACAAATTGATAGCAAAAAGTGAGCAGAATGAGCACCCTGCCAGGATAGCCTATTCAGTCAGCAGGCAATTTTGGCAGCCCAGAGAGAGCCTGGCCCGCGAGCCTGTGGGCATCTTCGTTGGATGACAGCGCGTCCGAGGGCGGTTTGCCAAGCGCGCGCAGCGCTTCCTGGCGCATCACCGGCGGTGTGGCCGGATGGTTGGCCGCCATATCATAAAGTTGCCGCCCAAATTCGGCCTGGCCGTTTCGTGTGAACCAGTCTGCCACTCCAACCATCACCCGCAGGGTCTGAGCGAGAAACTTCAAGTCAAGCGCCACTTGCAAGGCTTGGTGCAGGTATCCACCCGCCAGTAGGGACTGATTTTCAGCCAGCAGCAACCGACCCATCCCGTTATATGCATTGGAAAGGCCCCCCTGATCGTTCAATTCGCGGTAGGTCGGCAAAGCCCGCTCAAAACAGCGCCGAGCTTTTTCGTAATCTCGCAGTTCCAATGACAGGTCGCCCATGTGCAGGAGGGCGACGGCCATGCCGCCCGGATCGTTCATCCCTTCGCGCAGGCAATAACTTTCTTCGAAAGCCAGCATGGCCTTGCGGGTCTCCCCCAGGGCATGGTAAATGCCGCCCATTTCGTTCAGGAATTCGCCCTTGAACCAGTGAAATTGGTGAACTTCCATCAATTTTAAACCGCGCTCACCGATGGACAGGCCATCATCGAAACGCCCGGCAGCATGATAAGCGCTGAGCAGTACATAACAATTTTCGATTTCGTTATAGAAATCGCCGCGTTCATGGCAATCCTCGAGAGCCTCCAACCCAACCTGGATGGCAGTTTCAAGGTCGCCCTTGATGTTGGCAATCAGCGAAAAACCGATGCGCGGGTCGAAGCCGGGGACTGAGCTGGGTGGGATGTTGAGGCGGCGCAAAATCTGCCAGGAGGCCTTGAAACAATCTTCTGCCCGGTCGAGATAACCCAAGCGGATACAGAACCAGCCCTGCCCAACCAGCAGCACAGAGTGGGAAAAGGCCACCTTCTCAGGGTTGGCCGCCTCATGATTTTCATCCATCATCCTGAGGGCTTGCTCGAGGGCTGTAAATGCCTCGGCGTAACGCGCGCGCATCTGCCCGTAGTACATCATGAAGGGGGCCAGGTCGCACAAAATCTCCGCCTGGTGGTTCTCCACCGAGAATTGCCATGCCTTGCGCAGGTTGTCCAATTCCAGATCGAAAACCTGTAAATCAAGGGCTGTCTTGCCGGTAATCAATTTGTTAAATTCACTCTGCGCCAACCCAGAAAAATAGTGAGCATGCCGCAAACCGATGGAGTCGGGCAAACCGGGCGTCTGGGCCAGTTTTTCCCCGGAAAACTGCCGGAGCAATTCATGCACCTGGAAACGGCCCTGCAAATCATGCACCAGAAGCGATTTATCTACAAGCGCCGAGAGGACCCGCAAGGGGGTTTCGCAAACCGTCCGCGCTGCGGCCTGGCTAAATCCGCCCCGAAACATGGATAGCCTGGCAAAGGCATCCTGTTCCGGGGACGTAAGCAGATTCCAGGAGTACTCAAAAGCGGCCCTCATGCTGCGATGGCGTTCCGGCAGGTCGCGCTGGTTGGTCGAAAGAAAATCGAGGTCGCTTTTTAATTCGCTGGCGATTTCGACCAGGCTCAGGCTGCGCCGCCAACTGGCCGCCAACTGAATGGCCAGGGGCATGCCGCCGACCATCTGACAGATTTCAACCATGGCGGCGCGCTCCCGATTATCAAGGGTCAGGCCGGGCTGCAAACGGCGGGCATAAGCTAGGAACATTTCGACGGCGGCAAAGTTCTCGAAGATTTCGGCTGTAACGCTTTGCGGGGCCGGCAGGCCACCCAATTCGAACAATACCTCCATTTGCAGGTTGAGCCGCTCGCGCGAGGTAGCCAATACACAAAGCTGGCTGGTGCGTTGCAGCAGATCGGCAATCATCCCCGCCCCGGCACTGACGTGCTCGAAATTATCCAAAATTAGCAACACTTTTCGGTTTTCAAGATAACCCGCCAGCTGGTTGAGCAAATCCATGCCCTGAGGATAGGCATATTTCAGGGCATCGGCAATCACATTGGGAATCAAGCCCGGGGTATTGAGCGGGGCCAGCGGCACAAAATAGACCCCGTCGGGGTATTCGGCTATCAGATCTGCGCCGGTTTGAAGTCCCAGGCGGGTTTTGCCCATGCCACCCGGCCCTGTCAGGGTAACAAGGCGGTGTTTGTCGCGCTTGAAAAACTGCTTCAAGGTTTCCAGTTCGTCCTGCCGGCCAATGAAAGGCGCATCCTGACGGGGCAGGTTGTTGGGGTGGGTGGAAAGGGAGCGAATGGGTGGAAAATCGCCCGGCAGGTTGTCATGCCGCAACATCAGGATGGCTTGCGGCGCGACCAGGTCTTTAAGCATGTGTTTGCCCAAATCCTGCATGGAAATACCAGCAGGGCAGGCAGTCTGTGCCAGGACTTCGGGCGTGAGCAATATCTGTCCGCCCCAGGCCGCGGCCATCACCCGCGCAGCGCGGCTGACATGAATGCCGAAATAATCATTGTTGCGTTCTTCCGTTTCCCCGGCGTGCAAACCAATGCGGATTTTGAGACTGTCCAGGCTGCCCCAATCTTCGGCGCCCAAAAGAGTCTGGATCTCCAGTGCGGCTTGCAGTGGGTCGCCCTGGTGAAAGACAGCAAAAACACCGTCGCCAAGGTGCTTTACCAGTTGCCCGCCATGCCGCAGGATGGCGCCAGACAGGATGGTATCGTGCCGCGCCAGGGCCTGGGGCATCAGTTCGGCATGGCGCTGCCAAAGTTGGGTGCTGCCTTCAATATCTGTAAAAAGGAATACTGGCATGGTTGCAAGGGATGGGAATTGGACAGGATAACTCGGAATTGATACTACTATCTTACAACCAATTCGTCAAAATTTACCAGGTTTTTCACGATTCGTTCAACGGGTCGGGGATCCGTTCCCGGCCCAATGCTCAAGCCAGGATTTGCTTGAGCTCCACCAGTTGGGAAATCTGATACGTAACGGGCAAATCGGTGGTTTTTCGGTCGGGGTTGTACCAGCAAGTGTCGATGCCGTAACCCAGGCCACCCTGCATATCAGAGCTCAAGCTGTCGCCGATGATCAGCACTTCGTTTTTGGGCGGATTGCCGATCGCGCCGAAAACGGCGTCGAAATAAGCTGTGGACGGTTTGGCCGCGCCGACTTCTTCGGAGATAAAAACCTTTTCAAAGCAATCGGCCAGGGCCGAGCGCTCCAGGCGCGGGCGTTGAACATCGGCCAGGCCATTGGTGACCAGCCCGAGGTGGAAACGGGGTTTGAGGGCGCGGACGATCTCTTCCGCACCGGGAAGCAGCTCGGTGCCGAGGGCCAGATTCCGCAGGTAGAGCGGCGAGACAGCCTGCGGGTCGCCCGCGGCCCCGATCTCATCAAAGAACAGGCGAAAGCGTTTGGTGCGCAATTCCGTCGAGGTCAGCAAGCCACGCTCAAATTCCTTCCAAACAGAAAGGTTGCAGCGGGCGTAAATCTCGAAATAGGCGGGCGAAAACGCTATGCCGGCTTCATCCAGGGTCCATTTCAGGGCATTGGCTTCGGCTTTAGGAAAATCAAACAGGGTGTCATCTGCGTCAAAGAGCAGCCAGGTGTATTTCACGATCGTCTCCAGGGCATGAAAGGTATGGTCAAAAATTGTACCCGATTTGGTAGCCCAATAGTAACGTTGATAAATAGGGGCAAAGATGTATACTTTATTCAAAGGATAAAAATGAGAAAAAAACTGGTTCCAGTGTTTTTGTTTTTAACAGCCCTATCGTTAGCCTGTAACTTTATGACTAACCTGGTGCCATCCGATGCAGAAAGCGGTGAAGCACCCCTCCCTTCCAGCCAGGAAGTCAATGGCTTCTCAGCGGAAGCAACCAACGAGAACAGCGTGCTGCTCAAGTGGGAGCCAATCAGCGGCGCGGAACAATACCTGATCGAAGTGCAAATTGGGGATAAATTTATGCCGCTGGCAACCTTGCCCGCCGACCAGACATCTTACCAGGATGATAATGTCCCGCCTGCCACCCGCTTTACCTACCGGTTAAGCGGGCTGGCCGGGCCTGAAAAGAAAAACAGCAAGGAAATCTCTATTCAGACAAAGGATGAAGGAAGCGATCCGCTTCAAGTCAGCCTGGAATTTGACATGAGTGCGCCAGCCCTGAGTTTTGACCCCAACAACTTCGACCCTAATTCCATTGATCTCGAAAATTTCGATCCTGAAAATTTCGACCCGGCCATGTTTGCGCCCCAGCCAATTCAGGCGCAGGCCGTGATCGGCCCGCGGGGCGGCGAGGTCTCGGTGGCGGGCAGCAACGGCGTGGTTTACACGCTCAACGTGCCGCCAGACGCGCTCAGGTTTGAGATGACCATCACGCTCAGGCCGATCTCCGCCATCCCCGACCTGCCGTTGAGCGGCGGATTGATGGCGGCAGTTTTCGTTGAGCCACAGTCGCTGGTTTTCGATGTACCGGCAACGTTGAAGATGACCCCGCCGGCAGATTTCCCGGCCGCTGCCGGGCCGCTGGCAATGGCTTTTGCGTTCGAAGCCGAAGGGCGGGAGTTTCATCTCTATCCGTTTGATGCCTCGGCCGGGCAAAGCAACGCGGGCGCGCACCTGGCCAGTTTGCGGGCGGCCGCTAATTTTATACCTCCGTGGTCTGATCTTGCCAAATTGCAGAATGGCGGCGGCTACGGACAAGGCAGCGGGACAGCCAAAGATGTAAAGGAAATCCGCAAGAAACCGGCGTCAAAATCGCAAAATCGTACCGAACAGCGCCTGGCGGTAAACCAGTTGGATGAACTGGAGCCTTTGCCAGAATCGCTCGTTAAAGAAGAAGCCAATTTAGGGAAAGAGGGAGAGGCCATCCTGCAAAAAGTGGAGCAGGCCGATGACTTAAGCAAGCTGATGGATGCGCTGGATGATTATAGTAAGTACATCAACGAGGGCGGAGACAAATTCGAATCCACCAGGAAACTCAACGAAAAGATTCTCGACCTGTTGGTGGACAAAGCCAAAAAGCTGCTGGATAAAAACAAAGGCGGCTGCCTGACACAAAATGACTTCAAAGCGCAGGAGTTGGTGGAACGATTAACCAATCCCAAAAGCAGCTTTGCGGAGGCTTTTGCGGAACGATTTAAGCAGAAGCACGGCCAGAAAGCGCTTGATGACCTGAAAAACGAAAGAGTAACCTGCTCTTTTGAGCTCACGATGGATTCAAAGTTAACTTTTACAGCAGAAGATTCGACTCTGCATTCCAGCGCCAATATTCCGAAGCTAAAACTGTTTCCTACCTACGCCAAAGGAGAGATTTATTTTACCGGCGAGGGAAAAATGACACAGGATTTCAAGGTAACAGGCATATGCACCTTCCCGTTGAAACATTACGACAGCCTGACTTTTTTTGTGGGCAAGTTAACCCCTATCTTCGGTGAAAATGGGGAGATGGTCGATTTTCACCTGAGCGATTTTATTGTCAATGGCTGGAACGGCGATGTTAATGTCGCCGTATCGGGGGACGATAACAAGAGCTGCCCAAAAATGGTGCAGCTCACGGGCGGCGGCGATTACTGGACTGGCCTGTTCATGGCGGCGCGATTTAATAATTATAAAATTATCACCGGCTGGGATGTGCAAACCAACTGGACCGCTGATGATCGTTTTCAGAGCTTGCAGGCCGATTGGGTGGCAGTGCAACCTGCCTTTACCCCGTTTGGTGTGCAAGGCTCTACGAGTACCGAAAACACAAAATTTGAGCTAAAGGTAACCAAAACATCCAAATAGCAGGCTTGCCCGCCCAGCGAACGGCGCTTTTTGAGATAGTAGACATAATGGGCAAAAAAGGCGAAAAATGAAAAACACAAAAGTTATCCCACTCCTTCTCGGACTTTTACTCATGTCCATATCGTGCAACTTCATCACCCGTTCATCACCTGTCACCGAAACACAACAAGAGCAAGCAGATGCCACCAAAGAACCGCCCGAGAAAGCCCCGCCCCTGGCAGCCGACGAGAATGGCCCGCAGGGGTTTACAGCCCAGGCCACATCAGCAGACAGCGTGAAATTGTCCTGGCAGGCAGTGGCAGAGGCGGAAACCTATAAAGTTATGGTCAGCACAAATCAGGGCAAGGCCCTGACCGTGATCGAGTTGGATGCGTCCGCCAACAGCTACGAGGATTTCCTGGCCGCACCGGGCAGTGCGCTGACCTATGCCGTGCAGGCCATCGGCAGCTCCGGCCCGATCGGCCAATCTCTGACCAGTGTGACCACCCCGGCCCGCCAGCCAAATCCGCTGCAAGTTTTGGTGGAATTCGATGATGCGGCAGCTGTAAGCAAGACGATCGGCCCGTCCGGCGGGAGCATCTCGCTGGAGGAGGCTGGTGTGCTGTACGAACTGACCATCCCGCCCGGCGCATTGGATGCCGATACGGAAATCAAACTGGTCCCCATTGCAGACCTGTCAGATTGGCCGCTGGACGGCAATATGATTGGCGCAATAGGGATTGAACCCGAAGGATTGGCCTTGAACATGCCAGCCAGCCTGAAAATCACGCCGGAGGCTGGCCTTCCAGACTCGGGGCTGGCCAGGGTTGGCTTTTCTTTCGACGGTTACGGCAGCGAGTTTGCACTATCGCCGCTCGCACACGATGAAGCCGTCAGCGCCTCGACCGGCCAAAGTGGACACATGGCCAGGCCGTATCCCCAATCTGGCTTTGGGGATGCCGTTCGTGAGTGGCTCTCAAACCTGAGGCCAACCGGCGCGAGCGAGGCCAGCGCTGAAACGGCATCCGAAATCGCCAGGGAAAATCCGCCAAACGACTCGGCCCGGGCCCTCGAACAAAAACGAGCCGCAGCCGAGGCGGCTGAAGATGAATTGGCGCCTCTCCCATCAGAAAAAGACATGAACACTGCACGCATCACGCGCTGGCTCGAGTACACTCAGCGCGAAATTGCCGAGGCCGCTGATTGCTCGCAGCTAAAAAGCGCCATCGACCACTTCGACAATGAACTGCGGGTGCTGGAAAGCTACGGCACAAAAATCGATGCCGCACAAAAAGAAGCCATAAAGAACGCAACCTGGGATGAGCTAACAGGCAAAGCCAAGGAAACCATCGACGATGCCGCCGACAACTGTCAGAAAAAAAGCGGACAGGGTGGCAGGCAGGTCGGCGGGATATCCTGCGCAGACACCCTGCTCAAAAACATCCAAAGCGGTTCAACCCCTTTTTACAAAGAGTTTCAAAAACGAATGCTCGATCACTTTGGCAGCCCGGGGTTGGATGGTCCGCGCGAGAAAATTAACAAATACTGCGTGACAGGCTATGTCATGAGCGGCGGTACGGCTGGTATGAAAGTGCCCTATGCTTTCATTTGCAACATCAACCAGCCTTTCTCTGCGACTGGCAGTGTCTACGGAGGCAGCATTACCCTGAAATTTGTGCCCAGCCCGGCCCAAGAACCGTCTGAACTGCCTGCCGGAGGCAGTTACACCTATTCAGGGACTGGCGGAGGCTTCAGTCTGTCCGGTGAAGGCACGTTCACGCTGTTGGGCAGCCCGGATGGGCCGATCAAGCTCGAGGCGTTTGGACCCGGCAGCGTGGATGAGTATGGCGGCTCAGGCAGCGAAAGTTACATTCTGACCCCGCGCGAACACGCCTGCGCGATGCCCTAGAACAAGGTACTTAACTAAAAAAGGATGAGCGCCGGCAGGCTCATCCTTTTTTGATTTATCGTTGGTTCAATCCGTTTTGGCCGGGATCTTGCTCATCGCATATTCCGCCAGGGCGGTGATCGTCAGCGACGGGTTAACGCCGGGGTTGGCAGGCATGATCGAGCCGTCGACAATGTACAGGCCAGGATAGTTGTGGATCTCGAAATTCTCATCCACCAGGCCCTCGGCGGCATCTCGGCCGATCGGTGCGCCACCCAAAATGTGGGCCGTGGTCGGCAGCCCAAGCAGGTTTTCGCCGATCGAACCGAGCGCCACGCCATTCGTCCGCCGCGCAAACTCGCGGGTCAACTCGTGCGAACCGGCCACCTGGGCCTGGATCTCGTAGCCCGGCTCTTCCTCGGCCACCAGCCCGGTGCGGAACAGGGTAAACAGGCTGCGCCCGCTGCGCAATCGCATGCGGTTGTCGGCATGCTGCATGACCAGCAGGATGGTGGTATTGTGAGCCCAACCCGGCAGGAACATGGCGCGCGCAAAATCAAGCGGGTGGGTCAGCGTCCAGCCGATAAAACGCAGCAAACGCCGCCAGACCGGCACATCGACATCGATCAACGGGGCCGCCAAAAAGCGCATCAGCGAGGAGCCGTTCGGGTAGCGCACCGGTTCGACGCGCGTGATCTCGTCGGCGTTGAAAATGGATGAGATCGAGACACCTTCCGAGTAGTCGATATCGCTTTTGCGGGCCAGGCCGCCCAGGAGGGCCTCGGAATTCGTCCGCACCACATCGCCCAGACGCGGGGAAAGATCCGGGAGCGATTTTTGGATATCGCGCAGGTGCAGCAGCAGTTTCATCGTGCCCATCACCCCGGCGGAAAAGATGACGCGCTTCGCCGCCACAGTTTGCTTCCGTTTAAATGGGTTGGTCGAACTCTGAAAAGTGACCTCGTAACAAGCTGTTGCAGGTTGATCGTTTAACGTTGAATGGTTGCAAGGGCGGACATCGCTGACTTCAGATTCGGGCAGCACTTCCACGCCCAATTTTTCGGCAAAATACAGGTAATTCTTGGGCAGGGTATTCTTGGCATTATGCCGGCAGCCAACCATGCAGCCGCCGCAGTGCTGGCAGCCCGCCCGCTCCGGTCCCTCGCCGTCAAAATAGGGATCTGCGACTTTCACCCCCGCTTCGCCAAAGTAAGCCCCGACCTCGGTCGCGCGGAAGGTGTGTTCCATGCCCGCTTCCGAGGCCATCTGGCGCAGGATCTCATCGGCGGTCCACAATTTGGGGTTGCGCGCCACACCCAGCATTTTGCGGGCTGTCGCATAGTGCGGAGCGAGAATTTCTCCCCATTTAATCGGCGTGTTCCAGGCCGGGGTGGCGAAGGTGGCATCGGTCGGCACTTCGAGCACATTGGCGTAGCCCAGGCTGCCGCCGCCAACCCCCGCGCCGTGCAGCACCATGACTCCCTTTAAAAGGCTGATCTGCATCACGCCAAAAGCGCGCAGGGCGGGCAGCCACAGGTATTTCCAGTACTGCCAATTGGTTCGGGCAAAGTCTTCATCGCGGAAGCGCTTGCCCTTTTCGAGCACCAGCACCGAGTAGCCTTTTTCGGCCAAACGCAGGGCCGAGACCGAACCGCCAAAACCGGAACCGATGATGATGTAGTCGTAAACCTTCGCTGTCATGCCAAACTCCTCCCGACAAGTTTGGCTGATTATATCAAGGCTGAAGGGTTTCTTAACACAAAGACGCCAGGCCCTGAATACGACCCGGCGTCTTTGTGTATTGAAAGGGTATGCTACAAGATCAAGCCCCGCCCATCATCTGCGCCATCCAGACAACTTCGATCACTTCATAGATGGCCGCGACCAGCAGGGTCAGGACAATCAGAATGTAGATCTTGCCGGTGCGCTTCAGGCCTTCGACATAGCCGCGCCGGTGGCCTTCGACGCCCGCGCTCTGCGGGAACAGGAAAGCGCGACCTTGCAGCCAGGCCGCAAACATGACCAGGATGTAGGCCTGCCCCTCCAGGATCAGGGTCAGCGAGTGCGGAATCATGATAACCTGCATATCGGGATGACCAGGGTAAAAAAGCAGTCCCCACAGAATGGCGCGGTAGACGCCAAGCAGCAGCCCCACAAACGGAATTACCAACGACGGGACGGTGATCGACAGCAGGCTGGCAATAACCAGGTTAACGACAAAAGTCAGGCCGATCGCAGTGAAAACTTCAGCGTTCAGGTAGGCTTGCCCAACCACCGCCAGCGGGCCGGTCATGAAGCTTTCGCCGACCAGGCGCAGCAGTTCATCCTGGACGGATGGATTGAAGGCCGCCACGCCCATAAAAATCACAACCAGACCATAATACAGTACGTTGAAAAAGATGTAGGAGCGTTTGTGTTCCTTAAGCAGCTCCCAGGCCGATCGAATTGCGTTCACGTTGTTCTCCTTGTGATGAATGTCACACAATAATTACGGAGAGGCCCTGTTTGGGTTGCAGCAGGTTATCCTTCCGAATCCTTTTTCCAGTTATCAGCATTCTTCCTGATTTCATCGAGTTGCGACCAGTACAGCCCAATCGTTTGAGCCCCTTTTTCAGAGATGCTGATGCGGGTGCTGGGTTTTCTCTCGATAAACTGCTTGTGGATATTGACCAGACCAGCCTCTTCCAACTTGCCGACCTGGATCGACAGGTTGCCATCGCTCAGGCCGGTCAGGTTACGCAGGAAGGTAAAGTCAGCGCTTTCGCAGGAGGCCAGGGCGGTCAGAATGGACAGCCGCGCCGGTTCGTGGATCAGCTTGTCGAGTTGGGCGATTTTTTCAAAGGGATTGGGCATTGCGCGCCTCCTGAACCCTGGCCAACAGGCGCGTAAAGCGCAGGTGACCAATCATGCCGCTGATCGTCATCAAGGTCCCGATCACAACCAGCATCCCGGCCAGGGAAGTCTGCATGCCCAAGGCTTGCCACCACAAGATGCCCAGCGCAGGCAGGAGCGCCGCCACGCCAACCAAGATCGGCGCGAGGAAAGCTTCGGGGGTGTTTTGAAAAGACGGCCTGGCAGAAGGGCGTAACAAATCGATGGACATGGCCACAGCGAAAGCCAGCCCAAAAACGCTGATCGGCAGAATTTTTGCCGTATCGAAGCCAAAGGCCAAAAACGCCAGAGCGCCCCACAGCACGGAGATGAATATCTCACGGTTGCGTTCCTTGCCGGTCGGGTTAACCTGTCCGAACGTGCGCGCGTAATAGCGGTCGACCAGAAAATAGGCCAGGGAGGTAATCACGATCATCACCAACGGAGCGCCAATATCGCCGTCCTGCCCGACCGGCAGGTTGACCCAGATACCGGTCGCGGCAATGAACAGCCCTACCGGAACGCTGCGCAACCCCTGCAGGCGCGAATAATTGGCAGCAAGATAACGAATTTGAGCAAGATTTTCAGACATGATATTCTCCTTGAATGCTTAACTTTATACCATAAAGTATAATTTATTATAAAGTTATTTACGATCTTGTCAAGGGAGAATTTGTCATTTAACAACAAAAGCCGCCTGCATTGCGCAAACGGCTTTTCACAAAAGGATCATTCCCTACACCAGTCGCCCCCACTCTTCGAGCGAGAGGGTTTCGGCGCGGCGCATCGGGTCGATGCCGGCTTTCTCGAGCATTTCTCCGGCTGCGGCGGGTTTGATTGCCAGCCCGGCCGACAGGCTGTTGCGCAGGGTCTTGCGTTTCTGCGAAAAACCGGCCCTGGCCAGGCGAAAGAAGGCATCCAATTTGTCCGCCGGGAGGAGCGGCTCGGGGTACAGGTCAACCCGGATCACCGCCGAATCAACCTTGGGAACCGGGTGAAACGCCTCCGCCGGGATGCGGGCGGCGATCGAGGGCTGGCCGTAAGCCTGCACGCTCAGGGCCAGCAGGCTCATATCGCCGGGCAGGGCACAGATGCGCTCAGCAACCTCCTTCTGGATGGTCAGGACAATCCGGCGCGGGCGCGGCGGGTTTTCAAGCAAATGGCGGAAAACGGCCGAGGTAATGTAATACGGAATATTGGCCACCACCAGGTAGTCAGCAGAGGGCATCAGGTCAGCAGGGGCAAATCTCAGAATGTCACCATGCACAACGCGCACGTTGTCAAAGGGTTTGAGCACCTCGCCCAAAACCGGGATCAGGCTCTCGTCCAGCTCGATCGCGGTTACCGAGTGGGCGGCCAGCGCCAGGTGGCGCGTCAGGCTGCCCAGGCCGGGACCGATCTCGAGCACGTCATCCGCCGCGCTGATTTCAGCTGCTCCGGCAATTTGGGCCAACACCGAATCATCCTGCAGGAAGTTCTGACCGAGGCCTTTGCTGGCCGAGAGGCCGTGCGCGCGCAGCAGGGAAGCAACATTGAGGGAAGGTAGTTTTTTCAGGGGCATGAGAAAGACTCTTTGGGGCCGGTGGGGGTTGCAAGGCCAGGCAGCACAGGCGCAGGTGGCGGCCAATCGCCGCTTTGGAAGGCGGCTACGTACAGGCGCGCCAGGTTGAAATCGGCTTCGTAAATGAAAACTTCTTTTTTGAAAACGCCGTCGTAAGTGCGCGAGGCAGTCAGCACGCCCTCAGGAAAAGAAACAAAACGGATATTCTGGGGCGGGATCTGTGGTGCGAGGCAAACCAGGGCGCTGATATCTTTGGGCGAAAGATCGGTCTGAACCGCACCCTGGAAGGCATTGATGATCTCGGGCAGGCGGGCCAGGTTGGACGGTCGCAGGGCGGCATCGCGCAGGGCGCAGGCGATCAGACTCTGGTGGGTGCTGCGGTCGGCATTGTCGCCAATCCGCAGGCGGGCCAGCATTAAGGCTTCGTGACCCTTCAAAAGATGCGGCCCGGCCTTGAAATACAGATCGCTGCGGGTTTGCTGGTCAGAGCGGCGGCCATCGACATCATACGGCAGGTTAACCTGAATGCCGCCCAGGCCGTCAACCAGGCGCACAAAGGTCTGCATGTTGATGGCCGCGTAATGCTCGGGCCGCGCGCCAAAGTTCAGGTCGAGGGTACGCGCCAGCAGGCCCGGCCCCAGACCGGGGCCTTCGTAATAGCCAAAGCCGGGGTTGCCGTACAGGTAAGACTGGTTCAGTTTCTCGTGGGTGATGCCATAATGGTCAGAAATATCGGGGATCTCGACCCACAGATCGCGCGGAAATTCCAAAACGCTGACGCCGGGGTGGATAAAATCGACCCGCACCAGGCGAATGACATCGGCCAGGCCGTACATGTAGCCGTTGGCGCGCGTGTCCGAGCCGATCAAAAGCAGCATCATGCTCTCCGGCCCGCCGCAGTGCGGAATCCCCATGGCAGCCTCGTCGAGCGGGGTGCCGGTGGGGATAATCGGCAGGGTGGCGGTCGGCGGGGCCGGCGTATTCTCGAGCATTGCGCTTTCCGCCGCGGAGGTTGCTGACGGCATAATAGCCGGCAAGGCCGGGGCCGGGGTTGGCAGCTCAAGCGCCGGGCCGAGCGGTTCATCCCAGCGCGCCATCATCTCAAAGCCGATGCCAAACCAGACAGCGCCCAGCACCAGCAGCATGATCACCAACGCAATTTTGCCCCAACCGTTCATAAACCGCCGTCATTTCAAGAAATAAGGGATGGCTGGCGGGGCAGGCGCCAGAAAATAAACCGTGATCCAGCCGCTCCAGGTTTCAAAATCTTCGTCTGAGAAGCCCAGGTCGATCCATGCCCGGCCGTCGGGGAAACCGCCGCCGACATCCGCCACGATCGCCGTGCCATAGCCGGGAATATAAACCTGCGAGCCGGCCAACTGGTTGTACCACAGGCGCGACATCGCCACCACCCCGCGTTTGACCGGCAGCCCGAGAGCCGTGCCGGAAAAGCAGCGGTCCGGCACACCCGAGCGGCAGGGTGAGTAAGACGTGGCATACATCGAAAACGCGCGCCAGTATTGCAGGTTTTCCTGGCCCGGCACGGATTGCAGAGTGATCTTTGTACCCAGCCCACTCAGGCGGTCTTGCGGCGGCTGGACAACCGTCTCGGCTTCTTCGAAGCGGGCCGTCTCGACCCCGTCCTCGTAGCGGATGCGGGTGCGCGTCACCAATACGCCCGGCCGGCCGGCCGTCAGAATCTCTTCGACGCCCAGCGCCACTTCGGGCGCGTCGACATACTGGGTTTGGAAAGGAATGGTCTTTTGCAGTAGCGAAAGCGATTCGCGCACGCGGACGATCTGGATGACCCCGTCGGCCGGTACCGGATCGGACTCAGCCGGCAGGCTGGTATCCAGCCCGAGCAGCGGAATCCCGGCTGAGGCCAGGGCCTGCCCAACCGTCTGGCCGTTGGCGCGGACCGTGATCTCCTGCCCATCGACGCGGACGGTGATCTGGCGCGCCGGGCGGAACTCGACCGTTGTATCGGCTTGCAAGGGCGCTTCGGGCGGCGGCCAGGTGAAATCGCGTTCGGCCAGGGTCAGTCCGATCTCGCGCAGGGCCTCGCCGATCGTCGGCGCGGAGGATGTGAATTTGGTCTCGCTGTCGGGCGTCAGCAAGGTCACCTGCCAGGCTTGCGGAGTGACCGTCGCCGGGTCAATCTGCGGCGCAGGCACATCCGCCGGCTGGCAGGCCGCCAGGCTCACGGCAAACAGCAGGAGGGCCAGGAAGCTTCTCATACCCCGATTGTAATGCAAGGAAGATGGAAATGCAGAAGGATGAATGATGAATGCAGAATGATGAGTTCAGATCATTCTTCTTCGACAACGATGGAATATTCCATATCGCCTGCTTGCCCGGAGACCATGGTCCCGTAGCAGTAGGCGGTGACCGTGAAACGAAAGGTTCCGCTTTCTTGTGGAGTACCGCTGATGATTGCGCTATCTTCGCCCTGCACTTCAACGAGTTCCAGCCCGGCGGACAGGCTGCCGTCTGAAATGAAGATATCGTATGCGGGTGTGATATTCTGCGTAATGCGGATCTCGGCCTGGTAGGCATCGCCCAATTGGGCCGCGGGTAGGCTCTCAGGCTCAAATTTGAGCAGGCCGCCAGGGGTAACCGCACAACACGGATCCGGTTCGGGGGTCGGCGTTCCGCCAAACGGGAACAAGGAGCAGGAAAGCGAAGCGCTTACCACGAGCAGTGCTGCCAATAAAACGATCAGGGATCTGCTTTTCATGTGGTTCTCTCATTCAGGTTATTCAACGATAGGTAGATAGTAAAAGGTTTAAATCCATTATAGCAAGTCAACAAAGCGTTCCCTGTTTTTAACCATTCCGAAAAATGGGGGATGTGCTCCACACGCATTTGATGAAGGTTGGATATGGTATAAACAAAAACTCCCGAAGTCTTTTCAACTTCGGGAGTTTACTCTCTACTTTCTACTCTCTATTCCCCACCCTAACACTCACTAAACCCGCAGGCGTAGCACTTGCGGCAGCCTTCTTCGTTAACCACGGCCGCTTCTCCGCATTCGGGGCACAGGTCGCCGATCTTCATGTGGGCCGGGGTCGACTGCGGGCCTGAGACGGCCGGGTGGTGGCCGTTGCCATTACCGTTCGAGCCAGCTTCCAGGTGCGGCTCGGTCTTGTTGGTCAGGTACTCGTCCAAAACCTGGCCAACGCCATCGGGCAGGGAGCGCACGCGGTTCGGGCCGAAGCCGAGCGAACGTCCGCCGCCGATGCCGGCCAGTTGGGTGACCACCTCGCGCATGCGGTCGATGGGCGCGATCGGCGAAGCCAGGCGCAAAATGTACGAGATCAGGCGTCCGATGGCTTCCGAAACGGCGGCCGTATCCGAGCCAGCCTTGGATGTGTTGATGAAAACCTCGAAGGGCTGGTCGCCGCCGTTCTCATTGACGGTAATGAAGGCCTTACCGAGCGGCGTGTCGATGTTGAAGGTCTGCCCTCGCAGTGCGCGCGGGCGCATTTTCTTGGTCTCATGCCAGATGACGCGCTCGGGCTTTTCGACTTTGACAACCTGCTCAACAGGCGCTTCGACGGCCTGTTTCTTGTCGAGGGTGGCCTTGGTTTCGAGCACAACCTTGTCGCGCGAGCCGGTCACATAAACGGTGATGCCCTTCGCGCCCAGTTCCCAGGCCAGCATGTAAGAGTGGGCCACGTCCGCTTCGGTGGCGCCTTCGGGGAAGTTGATCGTCTTGGAGATCGAGTTATCGACAAAGGCCTGCAGAGCGCCCGCCATGCGGACGTGCTCCTCGGCGGTCACATCACCAGCGGTGACGAAGACCCGCCGCAGGTTCTCGGGCACTTCGGCCACTTCCTGGCAGGTGCCGTGGTTCATCACGCTTTCGAAGATGGCCTGGCGCGATTCGGGGCTGATGCCCGCTGCACCGAGGGCCTTTTCAAAGGAAGGTGAGCCGTAGGTCAGTTGCAAATCCTTGCCGTTGTCGTTGACATGCCGGATGTAAGCCAGCGCGAAGACCGGTTCGCAGCCATAGCCTTCACAGCCGGCGACGGTGGCAATCGTGCCAGTCGGCGCGACGGTGGTCTGGGCGGCGTTGCGGATGCCGTGCTTTTTGATCTCGCTGACGATTTCGTCCCATGGCAGGGCGGGGCAGCCCCAGGTCTGGCTGATCGGGACGATCGACTTGGGGGCGTGCCATTTCAGGTTATCGGGATCGTAGATCGAGCCTTCGATGGCCGGGAAGGGTCCGCGTTCGGCAGCCATTTCGATGCTGGTTTTCATGGCGTGGTAGCGCACGAATTCCATCACGACCGAGGCAAATTCCTGTCCGTCGGCCGAACCGTAGCGCACACCGACGTGGTACATCAGATCGGCCAGGCCCATGATGCCCAGTCCGATGCGGCGGGCGCGGTGAGCGGCTTCCTTAAGTTGGGGCACCGCCGGGACGTAGGCATTGGCCTCGACCACGTCATCCAGGAAGCGGGTCGAAAGTTCCACGCTCTCGCGCAGGGTCTCCCAATCCACGGAACCATCCGCCCCGAAGTGCTGGGCCAAATTAACGGAACCCAAACAGCAATTTTCGAACGGTCCCAACCATTGCTCACCGCACGGGTTTGTGCTTTCGAGCGGGTACAGGTGCGGGACGGGGTTGGCGCGGTTGGCGGCGTCCAAAAAGAGCACGCCCGGCTCGCCGTTGTGGTGGGCCTGGGTGACGATCTTGTTGAACAGTTCGCGAGCGCGGACGGTCTTGTAAACCACGATCGGGATGCCCTGCTCGCGGGCCTGCTCGATCGTGCCGCGGAAACTGCGATATTCGGGCGAAGAAATGTCGGGGAAGACCAGATCCCAATCGGCGTCGTCTTTGACAGCCTGCATAAAGGCATCGGTGATGCCGACTGAAATATTGAAGTTGGTGATGGCGTTTTCGCTGGTCTTCGAGACGATGAACTCGTTCACATCCGGGTGATCGACGCGCAAGACGCCCATATTGGCCCCGCGCCGGGTTCCGCCCTGAGCGATCTCACCGAAAGCGTGGTCGTAGACCCGCAGGAATCCAACCGGCCCGGTGGCCTGCCCGGCAGATGATTTGACCAGCCCACCCGCCGGGCGCAGGCGCGAGAAGGAGAATCCATTCCCGCCGCCGGTTTGCTGGATCAAGGCCGCGTTGCGCAGCGACTGGAAGATCCCGGCCTCGTCGCGACCCATATCGTCGCTGATCGGCAGCACGAAGCAGGCCGCCAACTGTCCGAGCGGGGTGCCGGCCCCGGTAAAGGTCGGCGAATTGGGGAAAAATTTCTTACTGGTCAGGAGGGCATAAAAATGGCGCGCCCGCTGGTTAATATCTCCGCCCCAGGTTTCTTCGACTTTGGCAACATGGTAGGCCACGCGCCAGAACATTTCTTCGACCGTCTCGGCCGGCTTGCCGTCGTCGCCGCGGCGCACATAACGACGCACGAGCACCTGGCGGGCATTATCGGTCAATTCCACAGGCGGCAGATCCGCCGGGAGGGGTGGGGTGGGCAATAAACCGTGCTTTTGGGCTTCCATATTTTTTGCGACCATTTTGGCTCCTGTACAATTAATATTTTTTGAATAATTGCTCGGTAGAACAGTACAGGGCTTGGGGTGCGACAATGCCATGATTGTCGAACAGCCCAGGCCCTGTAAAATTAGGCGTCTAAAAGGCGGTCGATTTCACCGCGTAATTCGTGCAGATCATCAAGGCGCAGATACACAATCGCATAGCGTATATAGGCAATCTGGTCGAGTTCCTTTAAGCCGTTGATGACCATGTCACCGACGATGCGCGAAGAGACCTCGGCCTTGCCCAGTTTTTGCAGTTCAGCCTCGACCTGCCCGATCAGCCGTTCGATGTCGGCGGCGGAAACGGGTCGCTTGGCGCACGAAATGCGGATCCCGCGCGCCAGTTTTTCGCGGTCAAACTCCTCGCGGGTGCCGTCCTGCTTGATCATAAGCGGCGTTGCCAGGATTGGGCGCTCATAGGTACTGAAACGCTGGCCGCAAGACTCACATTCACGGCGGCGGCGAATACCCCCGTGATTGTCCCGGGTGGTGTCTATGACTCTTGATTCATCGTGCTGGCAATACGGACAACGCATGAATGCCTCTGCATATCTAGAACATATGTACCCGCCATATATGGCGAGCACCACTCAACTTCCCCCTACCTGTTGGGGTATCGACTGTCATTCTAACATAAATGCAAGGTCAATTCAAGGGGTAATAAGTTGCAGTTACCTTAAAATATTGCACCAAAATTTATCTAGACAACTTCAAGAAGATCGATTCACTCATGTAAGCGCTTTCTTAAATGATGCGCCGGTGGTAGAATCCCAACATGTCTGCACTCGAAGCACTCATCCGCAAGAACCTGCGTTTTAACATTGCCATCAGCATGACCGATGCCACTTTTTTTGGTCTGGGCTGGGGTTTTAGCTCCTTCGGCACCATCCTGCCGCTCTTTGTCAGCAGCATGACCGACTCGGCCATCCTGATCGGCCTGATCCCTGCCATCCACTCGGTCGGCTGGCAGCTTCCGCAACTGCTGACCGCCAACCGTGTGGCGCGCCTGCGGCGCTACAAGCCGATGGTGCTGATGATGACGATCCACGAGCGCGTTCCGTTTTTGGGCCTGGCGCTGGCTGCCGGGCTTTTACCGTTTCTGGGGGCGGGACTGATCCTACCCTTCACCTTCCTGCTGTTGATCTGGCAGGGACTCGGCTCGGGCTTCACCGCCAACCCCTGGCAAAGCATGATTGCCAAGATCATCCCCAGCGACTATCGCGGAACGTTCTTCGGCGTGCAGTCTGCCTTTGCCAACATGGTGATCAGCGCTTCGGCGGTCGGGGCGGGTTACCTGCTCGGCTGGCTCGATTCACCGCTCGATTTTGTGTTGTGCTTTCTGGTGGCATCCGTCGGCTACGGGCTTTCGATGCTGGTGCTCGGTTTCACCCGTGAGCCGGTCGATGAGCTAAAAGAAATCCCGGCTGAAACCAGATCGCCGTTTACGGGCATGGGCGCCATTCTCAAGCGCGACCGCAATTTCAGCTGGTTCCTGGCGATGCGCATCATCTACCAGTTTGCCAGCATGGGCTTTGCCTTCTACATCGTTTATGGGCTGCGCCAGTTCAACATGGATGAAATCACCGCCGGATTCATGACTGCCGCCCTGACCGTTTCTCAGACGGTTGCCAATGTCGGCATGGGCTGGCTGGCCGACCGCTGGGGGCATCGCACCATTCTGATCTTTGGCATGTTGATGGTTTCGCTCAGTTCCCTGCTGGCCTGGGCCGCCCCCGACTTGAGCTGGTTCTACGCGGTATTCATCTTCTCGGGCCTGGCCAACGTCGCCTTCTGGACAATCGGTATGGCAATGACGGTTGAATTCGGCACGGAAGCCGAACGCCCGATCTACATCGGCATGGCCAACACCCTGGTCGCTCCGGCCACCATCCTGGCTCCGCTGCTCGGCGGCTGGATCGCCGATGTGGCAGGCTACCAGACCACCTTCATGATCTCGGTTGTTGGCGGGCTGGTAACTGCCGCCATACTGGTGTTCCTGATCAAAGACCCGAAAAAGTTAATCGTTAAAACCTGACAGGTTTCCAACGAGCACCCGCAGACCGAGCTTCCACCAACGCAAGCAAGCTGATAAAACCTGTCAGGTTGATCAAGAGAAGCCCCTACAGGCTGAGTTCACACCAACGCAAGCGAGCTGACACAAAAAGAGCCTGATAAAACCTGTCAGGTTTATAGTTCCGAGGAGAACCCCCATGACATTGATCCAGGAAAAAGTATCGCAGGCCATCGACATTCTCAAAGAAAAAGAAATCGACCTGTGGCTGACCTTCGTGCGCGAAACATCAGGCGTGCGCGACCCGGTGCTCAACTTCATCCTCGGCCCCGCCGACCTGACCTGGGAAAGCGCCCTGCTCCTGACCCGCAGCGGACGAAAAATTGCAATCATCGGTCGCCTGGAAGCCGAAGAAGTCGGGCGGCTGGGCGTGTACGATGAGATCATCCCCTACGACACGGCCGTCAGCGGCCTGTTGCGCGAAACCCTGGCCAGGCTTGATCCGCAGCAGATCGCGGTCAATTTCAGCCACAACAACGTCCACGCTGACGGTCTGACGCACGCCATGTATCTGAAGCTGCAAACCTACCTGGAAGGCACGCCCTACGCCGAAAGGTTGGTCAGCGCCGAGGCGGTCATCTCGTCCCTGCGCGGGCGCAAAACCGCCGCCGAAGTGGGGAAAATCCGCCGGGCGGTGCAAATCACCGAGCAGATTTACGCAAAAACGTTTGAGTTCATCCGGGTCGGGATGAGCGAGAAAGAAGTCGCAGCCTTCATGCACGCCCAAATGACGGAAGCCGGCGTCGGGTTCGCCTGGCCGCAGGGTTCAAATCCGGCGGTCAACAGCGGGCCCGATTCCGTGGTCGGGCATGCCGGGCCAACCGATATAAAAATCCAGCCCGGGCATTTGCTGCATTTCGATTTTGGCGTCCAATTTGAGGAATATTGCTCCGACATCCAGCGCATGGCCTACGTGCTGCGCCCCGGCGAAACCGAGGCTCCTGCCGAAGTCAAACACGGATTCGACACGATCCGGGCTGCGATCGAGGCCTGCCGCAGCGTGCTCAAGCCCGGTTTCGCCGGCAAGGATGCCGATGCCGCCGCCCGCCAAACCGTGACAGCCGCCGGCTACCCCGAATACATGTACGGGACCGGCCACCAACTGGGGCGAGTGGCCCACGATGGCGGGGCGCTGCTCGGGCCGCTCTGGGAGAAATACGGCGACCAGCCCAACCAGCGCGTCGAAACCGGGAATGTTTACACTATCGAACCGGGTCTGGCTGTGCCAGGCTACGGCTACATCGGCCTGGAAGAAGATGTGCTTGTGACCGAAGACAGCGCCGAATATCTGGGCGAGCCGCAGCGCGAGTTGATCTTAATCAGCACGAGATAATATCTTGCATTCCCATTCATCATATTAATCTGACACAAATCATAAAAATCCCATTAACAGATATGACTTTCCTCTGACGGGCATCACTGGCAGGGCGTTGAGAGCGGGGCTATACTCATAGTGCATTCTTTCACATTCCCTGAAAAGGATTCCCCATGCCCGAAGAAGATCCTCGAATTTTAGAACTCCGCTCGGTACGCGCCAAGGCCCGCGCCGGTGGCGGACAAGACCGCATCGAAAAACAGCACGCCAAAGGCAAGGGCACAGCCCGCGAGCGCATCGACGGCCTGCTTGACCCCGGTACTTTCAACGAGCTGGAACCGTTCATCACCAGCGACACGGATGAACTGGGCATGGCCCCTGAGAAATTCCTGGGCGATGGCGTTGTGACCGGTTACGGCCAGATCGAAGGCCGGCCGGTCTATGTCTACGCGCAAGATTTCACCATCTATGGCGGCACCCTCTCAGAGATGCAGAGCCACAAGATCTGCCGTGTGATGGACCTGGCCCTGCGCAACGGCGCGCCCATTATCGGCTTAATCGATTCGGGCGGCGCGCGCATTCAGGAAGGCATCAAAAGCCTGGGCGGATACGCTGAGATCTTCCGGCGCAATGCCCAGTTTTCGGGCGTCATCCCCCAAATCAGCGTCATGCTTGGCCCATGCGCAGGCGGCGCAGCTTACTCGCCAGCGCTGCAAGACATCATCATCATGGTCGAGAAGCAATCCTTCATGTTCCTGACCGGCCCCGAAGTCATAAAGGCCGTGACCGGTGAAGTGGTTGACGCTGAATCGCTGGGCGGCTCAGATATCCACATGTCGGTCAGCGGCACAGCCCACCTCGCAACCCGCACCGAAGAAGAAGCAATCGCCCTGACCCGGCGCGTGGTCAGCTACTTCCCATCCAACAACGTTGAAAACCCACCCTTCCGACAGACCAGCGACAACCCGCAGCGCATGGATGATCTGCTCAACAGCATCGTCCCGATCGACCCCTCGCATTCCTATTCCATGCACGAGGTCATCGAAACCATCGTTGATAAAGAATCCTTCCTCGAGATCCAGCCCGAGTGGGCACGCAACGCCATCGTTGGCCTGGCGCGCCTGGGTGGGCAAAGCGTGGGCATCATCGGTCAGGAACCGTCCGTCATGGCGGGCGTGATCGACATCGACGCCGCCGACAAGATGACCCGCTTCGTACGCATGTGCGACTGCTTCAACATTCCGCTGGTGACTTTCGTCGATTCGCCCGGCTTTTTGCCCGGCGTTTCACAGGAACACGGCGGCATCATCCGTCACGGCGCGAAACTGCTCTACGCCTACTCTGAAGCCACCGTTCCGAAGGCAACCGTCATCACCCGCAAGGCCTACGGCGGCGCGTACGTGGTCATGTCAAGCAAATACCTCGGCACCGACATCACCTATGCCTGGCCGAGCGCCGAAATTGCGGTCATGGGCGCGGAAGGCGCAGCCAACATTCTGTATCGCAAACAAATCGAAAACGCCCCCGACTCGGCTGCCAAACGCCGCGAAATGGCCGCCCTGTACCGTGAAAAATTTGGCAACCCGTACTACGCCGCCGGAGCCGGTTACATCGACGACATCATCGAACCGCGCGAAACCCGCTCGAAACTGATCGCCGCCCTTTCGGCCCTGCGCGACAAGTACGCCCCCGCCCCGCCGCGCAAGCATGGCAATATTCCGGTGTAAAGATGTGTCAGGTGCGATGTGTCAGGTATCAGGTAAAAACAAAACCTGACACTTGAACCCTGACCCCTGATACCCCAGGAGCTTTATGGAACTGATGACTCAAACACTCTGGATCACCCTGCTGGGCATGGGCCTGACCTTTGCCGCGATCGTGCTCTTCTGGGGCATGATGTCGCTGATCACGGCCATTCCGGTTAAGGAAAAAGCCGAAGAAGCAGATATAGAGCAAGATACTATCTCGCCCAACGATAAAGGGCAAAAAGCCCAGGCAGCGGCTGTGGCAGTTGCACTGGCGCTGGCCGAGCAGGAACAACAGCAGGTGGCTTACTTCCCGATGCCCGAAACAGCCTTTGTCAGCGCCTGGCAGTTGGGCATGCGCACCCGTCAGATGTACCAGAAGGGCAACAGCAGGCGATAACCCGAGGAACTTATGAAATATACAGTCAAAATAGCGGATACAACGTACGAAGTCGAAATTGAAGATTTAAACCAGCGCCCGATCCTGGCCCGCATCGGGGACGAGACCTTTGAAGTGACCCCCGAAAACGGGCGGGCCGCCGTAAAAGCGGACTCACATCAGCCAGAATCCGTTTCGAAAACAGCCAAACAGGCTGCGGGGGGAGCGCCCTCCGGCACAACGAGCGGAACCAGCATCGTCGCGCCGTTACCCGGCACGGTAACGGAGGTCAATGTCAAGGCCGGCGATTCCATCCAAAGCGGCCAGCAAGTGTGCGTGATCGACGCCATGAAAATGAAGAACGCCATCCGCGCCACGCGCGGCGGCAAAATCGCCAAGGTGGGTGTGACCGCCGGGCAGTCGGTGACCCATCGCCAGGTGCTGGTGGAGTTTGAAGCATGAACCTGGCCGAAATTCTCCCGCAATTGCTGACCGGGTTTACCTCTTTCGGCTGGGGCAATGCGCTGATGCTCGTGGTCGGCGGGATTTTGATCTATCTGGCTGTGGCCAAGGAATATGAGCCGGTGCTGCTGCTGCCGATCGGCTTTGGCTGCATTATTGCGAACCTGGGCATGTCGGTTTACAACGAGCACGGCTTCATGAAGGTGATTTACGATGCCGGGATCAAGTCGGAGTTGTTCCCGCTGCTGATCTTCATCGGCGTGGGCGCGATGATCGACTTTCGCCCGCTGCTGGCCCAACCCCGCATGGTTTTGCTGGGCGCCGCCGGCCAGTTCGGCATTTTTGGCACGTTGATTTTGGCGACTTGGCTTGGTTTCCCGCTCAATGAAGCTGCTTCGATCGGCACGATCGGCGCGATCGACGGCCCAACGGCGATCTTCGTCACATCCAAACTGGCCCCCGACCTGCTCGGCCCGATCGCGGTGGCGGCTTATTCATACATGAGCCTGATCCCGATCATCCAGCCGCCGATCATGCGCCTGATGACGACTCGCAAAGAGCGCCTGATCCGAATGGATTACGCTCCGCGCCCGGTTTCACAGACGACGGTGATCGCTTTCCCGATCGTGGTGACGGTCATCGTCAGCCTGATCGCGCCCGGCGCGGCCCCGCTGATGGCAACCCTGATGCTCGGCAACCTGCTCAAAGAGTCGGGAGTGGTCGAGCGCTTGAACAAGGCCGCCCAAAACGAGATCATCAACATCGCGACCCTGTTCCTGGGTCTGGCGATCGGCGCGACCATGACTGCCGACAAGTTCATCTTCGACCCGGCAACGGGCGAATGGCAGTTGCGCACCCTGCTAATCCTGGGTTTGGGGCTGCTGGCCTTCATCATGGATACCGTTGCCGGGCTTTTGTTCGGCAAGCTGATGTCTTTCCTTTCGGGTGGCAAGATCAACCCGCTGATCGGGGCCTGCGGCATCAGCGCCTTCCCGATGGCCGGACGGCTCTCAGCCAAAATGGCCCAGGAAGAAGATTTCGATAACTTCATCCTGATGCACGCCATGGGTGCGAACACGGCCGGCCAATTGGGCTCGGTCATCGCGGGCGGGGTGCTGCTGGCAATTGTCAGCACGATGATGTAAAGATAGAAAGTGGAAAGAAGAAAGAGCCAGAGATGAGTCTCCGGCTCTTTTTTGATTTACTGCTGCAGAAAAAAGTTTTGCCAGATCATCCTTTTATGGGATTTTCCATATCAGGATAGCGCCATCCGGTGTAGTTGATGCGAGCAAATGACCATCTGGCGAGAAGCTCAGGGCAATATCCTGAACAATTTCAGCTTTTCTGGCATTCGACGAGTAGTTCAGGATGGCAAGGGGAACGGACTCAGCCTGCAAATCCCACAGGCAGATCTGACCGCTTGCACCCGCCGCCAACCAGCGGCCATCCGGTGACCAGACCAGGGATTTGATAGATTCCCAGCCCAGCATACCCCCAAGAATTTTACTCTGCTGTCCGGTTTGCGCATTCCACAAGATGACAAAACCACTGTGGGATGGGGGAGTTACAGAGCCACCCGCCACAATCCACTTGCCGTCCGGCGACCAGGCCAACGCTTCCCAAAAAGGATGGTAAGCCTCATATTCTTCCAGCGCGAGTCTGAGCAAAACATCTCCGCTTTGTGCATCCCAGACGACAACCCTGCCTGAAATTGAGTCTCCCGAAACAAGCCGGGTTCCATCCGGTGACCAGGCGACCTTATCATATAGGTCGTCACCATGCAGTTGGAGTATTTCGTTTCCAGAATTATCGCTGATGGCGTTGGGCGAAGCGACAAAGCGCCCATCCGGCGACCGGAAAGCCGAAGCGGTGGAGAGCCAGGCAGGTGGAGGTATTTCGCGGCGCGAGAGTATCTCCCCGGTTGTGGAACTCCACCTGATTTCAACGCTGCCATCAAAAGTGAGCAAATTATTCCCATCCCAGCCGAGAGCAGAATTGGGTTTGAGTTCCCAACCACCCAGCGCAAACACCGTTTGACCTGTTTCAAAATCAAAACCCAGCAAGCTGTCATTATCCGAAACTGCCCCAATCAGGGTTTGGTTGTCAGGCATCCAGGCCAGACCGGCATAACTTTGTTCTTTTTTATCGCTTACCAGTAACTCACCAGTTTCAACATCCCAAACCAGCCTGCTATAGATGAATGTAGAAGCAATTCGTTTGCCATCCGGCGACCAGGCAAAAGAGCCAAGGTGAACATCTATTTTGGGCTCACCGTGTAAAGATTTTATGATATCGCCGGTTTCTCCATCAATAATTGTCAGGCTGGATATGCCTCCAAGAGCAAACATACTTTTCGTCGGCGCCGGATAAAAACCAGAAAAATACTCAGAAGGTTGGGGCTGAAAACCATCAAGCGGCAGGAGAGTAACCGCATCCCAGGCAAGCACGTATCCATTGCCTTTATAGCCATAGATGATTCTTCCATCGCCTGACCAGTCCGCGTAGATAATGCCTTCTGTAACGGGATTGCATTTGGTTGGCTGGACGGTGTGTCTTAGTTTTCCAGTAGCGGCATCCCAGATCAGCACCTGTTCGCAACCAGCGCCAGTCAGAATAGATTTACCATCCGGCGACCAGACACCGCGAATGCGCTCTTTCCCTTTTAAAGTCATCAGCGTTTCGCCGTTTTCTACCGAGAGAATTAGCAAGATGTTTCCGGCTTGTCCAATGGAAAGCTGGGTGCCATCGGGATTGAAGGATAAGTGACGAGACAGGCCGTTGTGCAAAGGGGCAAGAGGTTGAAACCAGATTTTCTCCTGGGTAACAGTTTCATACAGATAAACGCCCTTCATCGTACTAATTGCCACCCAGCGCCCATCTTTCGAAACTTCAAAGCTATTCGGTTCGTCTGCATCCCCATCCTTGCCTTTTCCTATCCGCACCAACGGAGTTATGCTTTCGCGGACCGTAAACGCTGGCACTAAGGTAGATTCAACCGGTATCTTTGTGGATTCAACCGGCTTGTTTCCTACCTGGGCCAAAAAACCATAACTGACTTTTCCCAACCCATTCCAGCTAGCGTTGAGCTGGATGATGTATGTTCCCTCTTTTTCTTGAAGCAAAATATCTGCATCCTGCTTCAAAGGCAGCGAACCGCTCCACCCCGCAGCCTCCTTGGCCCAAAATCTCAAGCCGTTCAGACCGCCGATGGTTTCAGTAATGGCGGGCATGACTGAGATCATAAGCGAATCTGGCGGGGCATCAAATGGAAGGTGAAATATGGCCGTAAAAGGCGTTTCTTCGGCAACCAGCGGCTCGTTGGCGGTGAGAATCCCCTGCATATCGACACAAACATTGTTCATAAGGCTGCCGGTGTTTTGCCAACAATATGAACCAATACCCGCGGTTTGTGTTTTTCCATTTATTTCGAGCGTTGCGGCAGGCGGCTTTGTCGCTGGCAAAGATGCAGGGGGATCAAGGGTCTGTATAGTGTCAGGGAACTCATCTCCTACCCTCACCAAGAACCAATAACCAAAATCACCTACATTTTCCCAACCAGCATTGAGTATGACGATATTTAGCCCTGTAAATCCCCGAAGCAGAACATCAACATCTCGTTTGACAGGTAATAAGTGCATCTGGCCCACACTCATATCCCAGGTTAATCCATCCGGGGTTTCATCTGTGACAGGCATAACCAAGACGGAAAGCGAATCAGGCAAGGTATCCACAGGAAAATGAAAGCTGGCCATGAACGATGTTTCTCCAGCTGCCAACAACGGGTCACCGTTGGCAAGAATATTGACAGCATCGTTACAAACATTGTTTTCTGCCTTCTCAAGGCTATACCCGCAGTAATCAACAGTTTGTGTTTTTCCATCGATTTCGAGCGTCGCAGCCGGTGGGTTCGAGACCTCAGTCGGCTCGGCAAGCGGGGTGGATGGAGAACAAGCAGCAAGCGCAATCACCAGAATGATGATCGCCAGTGAACGAACCTGATTTGGATGGCACATTTTTAGCTCTTTTCTTTTCTGCACGGCATTGCCCCCATTAAGCCACTGTTTCTTGCGTAATTCTCTCAATCGGCCTATCGCAAAATGCAAGGAGTCAATCCGAAGCGGATTCGCGGAACAACATAACGCTCTTCTCTGACGCCTTGGCTTTATACATTGCGGTGTCGGCGTTTTTGAAAAGGATTTCAGCCGTTTCTCCATCTTCAGGGTAGATGGCAATACCGATACTTGCTTTGATGGAAAAAACGGTCCCATTCAACTCGCAGGGGTCAGCAAGCCGATTGACCATCTTTTCTGCAAGACGGATCACGCCGGCTTCCTGCTTGACTTCCAACAACAGACACGCGAACTCATCGCCTCCCCAGCGGCTGACCGTGTCTTCTGCGCGGACGAAAGACTGCAAACGATCTGCCACCATCAGCAACACTTTGTCTCCCATATCATGGCCGTAAGTGTCGTTGATGTCCTTGAATTTGTCGAGGTCAATAAACAGGACGGCTAGCCCCCAACCGTGGCGTTTTGCCTGACTCAAGCCCTGTTCGAGACGCTGATCGAATAATACCCGGTTCGGAAGCCCCGTGAGCGCGTCCTGAAGCGCAATTTGTCGCGCTTCTTCCTCGTTAGCCTGGGATTGCGATAAATCGACAAGCGCTTCGGCCAGTTCATTCTTCGTTTCGGCAAGTTCAGATTCGATCACCACGCGTTCAGCCAGTTCCCTGGCGAGTTCGGCATTAACCTGGTTTAAATCGTCCGCGGCCTGCGTCACTTTTTGCTCGACACCTTCGTTTTGGGTGACGGCTTGTTGAATGGTCTGCGGGGATGTCTTGGCCGTTTCCCCCTGCTTAAGAACTTCATTGACCACAGTAAGATCACTTGCGGCCTGCTTCACCGTTTTTTTGATCTTCTTGCTCTGGTTAAGCACACGTCCAAGCGAAACGCTTTTAGCAGGCGCCGGTTTTTTTGATTTTTTGGGTTTTGATTTCATAAGATTAGCATTTAGACCGTACAACCTTGGTCCACCGATATCTTCGATGGGCTCGAATACGATCAAAACTTCTAACAAGAATCATATCACACCGGCCTGCTTTTGGATTGAACCCAATCCAAGGCCATTCCAAGAGCTGTTGAACATTATGGCTGGCCAGATTTCGATACAAAGTGACTTTCAACACTTGAAATAAAAACAATATTAGAGTATTTTTATCTTAATATCCGATTTGGCATATTGTGACTTACATCACAACGATTTTGGAAAGCATGTTGTATATTAAGGATAGATTAATTTCAGCAAAGATTCAGGTGAGCAATGCAAAGATTCTTATTTATTCTGGCCGCAGTTGCGGCAGTCATGTCACTGGGAACGTTTGCCTACGTCAGCGGCGCAATTTCGTTCATGGGCAGCAACCCGGAAACCTGCGCCAACTGCCATGTGATGGATTCCGCTTACGAAAATTGGATCCACGCTCCGCACGGGCGCGATGTGAAATGTGTCGACTGTCACCTGCCGCACGATAACCTGGTCAATTACTGGGTCGTCAAAGGACAAACCGGCATGCACGATGTTTACATGTTCACCACCGGCCAAATCCCCGACGCCATCCGCGCCAAGGCTGAGACAAAAGATGTAATCCAGCACAACTGCGTGCGCTGCCACGAGCAAACTGTCGATGCGGTCGTGATGGGTCCGATGCAAAATGACCGCATGTGCTGGGAATGCCATCGCAACGTTGCGCATGGCCCGCGCGGGGCCAGTATCGCCCCACAACAAGACTCTGCCATTTATCCTTCCAAATAATTTAGGAGAACATCCATGAACAAATATGCCCTGATTTCCCTGGTCGGTGTGATCGTGCTGTTGGCTGCGGCCCTGATCGGCACGCTGGTCTTCATGCAAAATCGCCCGGTCGAATCGCGCGCCATCCAGACCATTTATGATGTCGCGCCAATGGAACCGAATTCCGAACTTTGGGGGCGCAACTTCCCCAACCAGTATTCTTCGTTTTTGGATACCGGCGACAATACGGTGGACACCACCTACGGCGGGTCGAGCAAGTTTTCACACCTCGAAAGAGATCCGCGTCAGGTGATCCTGTTCGCCAGCTACGGCTTCAGCCTGGAATACAACGATGACCGCGGCCATGAAAATGCGCTGACTGATGTGCGCGAGATCAAGCGTGTCAACGAAAAAACCCCCGGCACCTGCTATTCTTGCAAATCTTCTGATAACCCCGGCCTGTGGGCTGAAATGGGCATGGAAGCCTATGACAAAACGCTATTCTCGGAACTTGGGAAACACATCAACAACCCGATCGGTTGCGCCAACTGCCACGAGGCCGAAACCATGCGCCTGATCGTCACCAATCCGGCCCTTGAAGAAGCGCTCGAAGCTCAGGGCAAAGACTGGCGCACGTTCAGCCGACAGGAAATGCGCTCGCTCGTTTGCGCCAACTGCCACGTCGAGTACTACTTCAAGGGTGATGGCAAATACCTGACCTTCCCCTGGCAAAACGGCACCAAAGTGGAAGAAATGTATGAGTATTACACCGAGGTCGGTTTCAAAGATTGGGAATATCCCGAGGCCCTGACGCCGATGCTCAAGGCCCAGCACCCCGAATATGAGATGTTCACCGCCGGTTCGACCCATTTCAACGCCGGCGTGGCCTGCGCGGACTGCCACATGCCCTACGTCCGCGACGGCGCGGCCAAATACACCGACCACAACATCCGCAGCCCATTGCTGCAAGCCGAACGCGCCTGTGGACAGTGCCACACCGATGTCGATTACGTAACCGGCCGCGTCAGCTTGATCCAGGATCAGGCCTACAATACCAAGATCGCCACCGAAGATGCGATCGTGGATGCGATCAACGCCATCAAGGCTGCCACCGCCAACCCGGCCAGTGACCAGGCCCTGCTGGTGGAAGCGCGCGAACTGCACCGCCAGGCGCAGTTCTACTGGGACTTCGTCTCGGCAGAAAACTCGATGGGCTTCCACAACCCGGAATATGTTTTGAAAATTCTGGCCGAATCGACCAACCTGGCCCGCCAGGCCCAGATGAAAGCCTCCCAGGCTGCGAACGACCCCAGCCTGCTCGAAATCGATACCTATTACCTGGACCAGGAAGCCGGCGCGCTGGCGCCCTAAAGCCCGCTGATTAAATCAAAAATGCCCTCGGCCAAAAACCGGGGGCATTTTCTTGTTCTAAGGGTTGATGCCGAGTCTGGCGCGAGCCTTGGCGCACAGGCTGGCTCCCCCGGCCTTGAGCCATTCGTCGAGCCGGGCGCTTTCGGCGCGATTTTGGCTGGCGTCTTCATAGATTCCGCTGCCCCAGTAGGCATAACGGATGGTTTCAGCGGGCCAACGCGATTCCAAGCGCCCGATAACGCCGATCCCGCCGTTGTAGCCGGCAAAAGCCAGGCGCGGATTGCCCGCAGCGGTCTCGAGTGAGCGGCGCAGGTAATCCATGCCGCGCAGGGCATTGGTATCCGGGTTCGACATGCTTTCGCCAGCCTTGAAGTGAAACGGCATGACCTGGAACAAACCGGTCGCCCCGGCGCTGGAACTGATGTCGGGATGCCCGCACGACTCGATCTGCATAACGGTCGCCGCCAGGTTGGGGTCCAGTCCGTGCTCGGAGGCCCAACGGGCGATATTGCCGGCCCAATACTGCACTTCGGGCGTGAACAGAGGGGCAATCTGCCCGCCAGAGACATCCTGACGGGCAGCGGGAGCAGCCTGGACTTCGGACTGCGAGCCAGAGTCAGAAAGGCCTCCTGCCAGCGTTGCCAGCAGGAGGCCGACCAATAACGCTGCTAAAGGTGGTATCACAAAGCCAGGCAGACAGCCGCTTGATTGCCGGGCTGTCTGCCTGCGGTTACGGGAGTTGGGGACGGAGCGTGAATAGGTCATGGCACAAATAGGTTGAAAGGTCCGCTCGGTAAGTGGTGCGGGGCAGGGGTGGATTTATTTATCTTCGTAAGGGTCAGGAACGTTGGCAAGATTATGATAGGTCGGTTCGGAGCGCTCGGAGCGTGGCTGGAAGCTGACTGGTTCGGGGCGGGGAGCGGGGCGCGGGGGCGCAGCGCGCATGTTCGAGGCGGTGGTGATGATCGGACGCCCGCTGTTGTTGTTATTATTGAAGGGTCGCGGGGTCATGGCCGTGTTGGTTACCGGACGATAATTGGTGTTGTGGTTGTCACGGGCAGCGGGCTGCTGGGTCGGGGCCGAGCGGCGCTGGCGCGAATCGGCCATGGAGAACATACGATCTCCGGCGATGGAAAACGAGCCAATGATCAGGATGCGGATAACCCAGACCATGATCGCCACGAAGACCGGCACAACCGTGCGGACGGTATCGCCGCCGACCACCGCTGCGCCCTGGCTGGCATGGGTCGAGATCGCCACAGAAACACCCCACCAGGTGAGAGATGCGTTCATGGCCGCCGCCAAAAGCCAGGCCCCAAACAGGTACCAGACTTCAGCCGGTTCATCCGAGCCTTGCTCGGGGGTAAAGATGCGCGCAATGCCGGCAAAGTCAATACCGCAAAACGCGATCGAAAGCATGGTTGCCCATTTGATGCCCAAAAATTTCAAGTCGCCCAAGACATCATGCAGGGCAAACTCGGTGGTGCTGAAGTTGAAAATCTCAAAAGCAATCAGCGCGCCAAAAATCATAAAGCCAAAGGCTTTGCCACGCTGGCCTACGAACCCATTCCAGGCCCGGTTAAGACTGACATCAAGTGAGTGGGAGCGCAATGTATTGTTCATGGGGACCTCCTGTCCTATAAATATAGAAACTTTGTTCTATTTACAAACATTATAGAACAAAGTTTCTAATTGTCAAGAGTCAATTCTGACTCTCTTATTATGGACAGGCGTTTTCTAAATGGCTATCGAAGGTTTCGGCAAAGATATGCAAACCGGAGTCGTCACAACGGGCGCGGAAGTAGTAATAAGGGGTCTGGGCCGGGAAAGCCACCGCCTGCAAAGCCCCCAGGGCCGGGTTGGCGATCGGCGCGGGCGGCAGCCCATCCACCTGGTAGGTATTATACGGAGAATTAACTGCCAGATCATCCAGCGAGAGCGGCGATTTCCACCAGAGAGGATCGTAACCGATCGCATACTGGATGGTCGGATCGGTTTGCAGGCGCATGCCGGCTGCCAGCCGGTTCAGGAAAACCGAGGCAATCATCGGCTGCTCATCGACCACAACTGCCTCGCGTTGGACAATCGAAGCCAGGGTTACGGACTGGTAAACGTCCAGGCCCTGGCGAGTAAAACCAGAACGCAGATCAGAGCGCAGGTTGAGCGCAAAATTGTTCAGCATCGTCCGCACCAGGTCTGTGGCGTTGATGCCGCGCGGCAAAACGTAGGTATCGGGCAAAAGAAACCCTTCGGCGGTCGCGCCCTGCGGCAGGAAGTCAAACCCGGCGGGTGGAGATTTGGCGGCAGCCAGGAACTCTTCAGGCGTAATGCTTAAGCCCGAGGTCGGCAGGCTGGCGGCGATCTCCTCCATGCGCCAGCCGGGCAGGATGACGAATTTGATCTGGGTCGGGGTTGCATCCTGCAAACGGGTGGCAACCTGCAAAGGCGAAAGCGCCGGGCTGAGGGTGAATTCGCCAGCCTGCAGGCGGGTTTCGATCCCGCTGTAGATCAGGTAAGCGCGGAAGGCAGCGCCATCGGGCACAAAACCTTCCTGTTCGAGGCGGTAGGCCACTTCCGAAGCGCCCTCACCGGGCCCGATGACAAAGACCCCCTCCACGCCATATGGGTTGGCGGGGCTGGTCAGCAGGCCGTCATACCACAGCACCAGCGCGGAGTATTGCAGGCGTTTGGCGAATCCCAAGGAGTCCGAGGATGGCCCGACCATGCGTTCGGCCAACAGCGGGGTTGCCAGAACAGCAAGAAACACGCCCAAAAGAAGCAGGAAGAACAAAATCAGGCCGCAAGACAGGCTTTGCCTTGGGCGGCGTTTGCGTGAAGTAGTGCTCATGTCACTCCAGGGGAGAATGCTCAAGCGTATCCAGGTAGGATTGCAACAGAACCGCAGCGGCGTGATCGTCAAGGTGCCCGGCGCGCTTGCTGCGGCCAAAGCCCATCGCGCGCGCGGCAGCTTGCGCATCGCGGGTGGTCATGGCCTCGTCCCACAGCAAGATCGGGATCGCGGTTTGCAGGCCAAGCGCCTCAGAGAAACGGGCCGCGCTGCGCCCGGCTACGTTTGGCAATCCGTCGACCTGGAAGGACTGGCCGACCAGGATCAGCCCAACCGCCTGTGTGGATGCGACTTCAGCCACGCGGGCGGCATCCAGCGGCCGCGAGATATGCTTGAGCACCTGCAATGGGCGCGCCAGTCGGGCGGTTTCATCGCTGAGTGCCAGACCGATCCGTTTTTCACCATGATCAACAGCAAGAATACGCATGATCCAATCCTAAAATATTCATCGAACCGTCAGTACAAATCTCAAAATCCCGAAGAAAACGAGATCCGAAACGGCAAGACCGGCAGCCACGGCCACCAGACCGGGCGCACAGAAACCGTCGGGGCCAGGCTCAGGTTGAAAGCCTCGGTCAACAGGCTGGCGGCGCGGCGTGGGGTGCGCCCCTGCACCAACGCCAGGGCTTCGGCCGGCGCCACCTGCAACTGAATGGAACGCGCCGCCTGCACCTGCCAGCGTGCCAGCCCATCGGCATCCTGTAGCGGCGTTGAAACCGATTTGACGGTCAACGTCCCAGGGCGGGGAGCATAGCCGGGCGGCAGGGCGGCGTCCAGCGCAAAGGCGGCCAACTGGCGCAGATCGGCATCGGCGGCGTAAGCGGCCTCGAAACGGGCACGCAAACTGAGGGTCAGCGTGTCCGCGGGCGCGCCGGGAGACGGGACAAACTGCTCTTCGAGCACATCCACCAATTTAACCGAATCGGCCAGGAGCAGATCGCCCGTTTTTAATTCCGCGGAAATTTGCGCGCGGGCTTGTTCGGATAGTTTTTTCAGCAGACTGGCGCGCAATTGCTCGCGGTCCTGGTCGCTGGGGACGGCCCCGCGCCGGTCGCTGCCACCCGTCGCCGGTTGCGGGTTGCGGACGGTCAGACTCAGCCCGAGCTGACTCTGGAAAGCGCTGATGGCATCCGCCGCGACATTGGCCGCTGCGCCGCCTGAAACGGCGCGCACGCGGGCTGTGACCGGGTCGGCATCGCCAGCCGGGACAAGCACGCTGGACAGGGTCTCAAAGGCCTGTGGGACGCTCTCACGGGTCAGCAGGATCGTCCCGGCCGGCACGCGAATGGCTTGATCGGTCTGGTTTTTGAATTCGACGCTGGTCTGGGCTTTTGCGCCAGGCAGGTCGGCCAGGCCGGTCGCCGGGGCCGAGGCGCTGGTCTGCAGGTCGAGCGTCAGCCGCCGGATGGGGATCTCGCCCGAAAGGTAGACCTGGGCGGTATCAGCGCGCGCCACAACCGGCAGGGTAATACTCTGCTCACGGATGGGCGGCACAACCCGCACTTCGGCGGAGGGCAGGAAGAGCAGGGCGATCAGCAGCAGGGCCAGCACTCCCGCCGCGAAAACGCCAATGCGAGCCGGCAGGTTCAACCGATACGGGTCGCCGGGCAGCAGGGCGCGCAAAGCGCGCAGGTCAAGCCGGCGCGGAGCCGGGAAGTTAAAGGCTTCGACCGCCTGCCAGGCCTTGCGCTGGGCTTGCTTGGTGGTGCGAAAACAGGGGATTTTTTGCTCACGGGCCGCCCACCAGATGCCCGCATCACGGGTCACCAGGCCAATCTCCGCGCCCAGGGTTTTGGCATGGCGGCGCAGCAGGGTCAGGTCGAGCGGACGCACATCGACCCCTCCGCGATTCGGCCAGACCAGCAAAATGCGCGGGGTCTTGGCCCACGACATGCGATCGCGGATCGAAACCAGGTTATCGTGAGATTCGAGGTGCAGCAGGGTGGTTTTCATGCAAGGGAATTATAAACCAGGCCCAGAACGTTTAACGCAAAGGCGTAAGGGCAATCGCAGCTAATTTTTTCGTTGGAAATCATCAACTTCTGCCGGTTCCGGCGCGGCTAAAGCCGCTACTCATGGCATGAAAGTCCTTCGGACTGGTGCTTTTAGCCCCGAAGGGGCTTCCATGAAATGAGCCAGGGCTTTTGCGAAGCACCCTGTGGGTAGCCCGTTGGCGAATCTGCAAAAATCACCGCAACTCTGGATTTAGATGCAATCGCCCTTGTAAGGGTGCAGAGAGCAAGAAACCTCCGCGCCTTTGCGCCTCGGAGTTAAGATTTTTTGTTTACGGGCAATCGAACCCGCTGACGCTATAGACCGTGTAATCGGCGTTTTCGTAGGCCACCGGCAGCGAATGGCTGCCCGGCTTTTGGATGACGGCATACTGGGCATTTAACTGACAGGCAACGCCAAGCAAATCCTGGGTGGAGAGACTGTCATAGGCTTCACGGGTCAGGGTCACATTGTCAAAATAATCGCCGTCAAATTTCGCCAGCGCGCCGGGAGCGATCAGTTCGAAACGAGTTTCCCATTCCACTTCGTAGCCGGGCTGGAAGGCCGCCACCAGGATCTCGGACAAGGTTCCCACGCTGGCGCGTTCAGAGTGCACGCGCCAATCCGATTCCTGCGGGCCCCATTTTTCGGGCGGGGTGATAAAACGCGCATCAGCCGGGGTGTTATCACGCGCCCAGCGCTGGACATCGACCCAGGCTGTGGGCTGACCGTAAATATAGAGACCACCCGGATTCCAAAATCCCATGGACCAGACCGTGGCGTAAGAGGCAATGATCAGCAAAGGCATGATCCCCATCGCCGCATTGAGTACAAAGGTTTTCTTAACCCACCTGACCAGGGTCCAGGCCAGGAGCAAAAGCAAAGGCGTGGGTGAAAAGAGAAAGGTTCCGGCCAGGAAAACAAAAACCGGGCGGGACTGTTGTTTCTGTTCGTAAAGCTTGGCCAGGAAATTGGCAAAAAACAAATAAGCCAAAATCAAAATCCACAGGCCGATGCGCACGATCTGGGATTGGATCAGAATGGTGACCGACAAGAAATAAACTGCGATGACATGCACCAAGATCACAATGATCCCGGCGTAGATGAAGTTGCGGGCCGTGGTGGCCGGTTGGGGGACCTCGGCCTGCGGCAGAACAGAAAAAAACAGGAAGACCGTGCTGACCCCGCCCAGGACGATCGGCCACGTCCCAGGGTAGGTGGGACTGAACATGGCGAACAAGTGAAAGAAGAGGGTCTGGTTGAGAAAATCAACCCACTCGTGGCGCAGCGTGAAATCGATCGGTGCGCCACCCGCTCCGGCCTTCCAGAGCAGCACCGGGGCCGCACTCAGCAGAAAAAGCACCGCCGAGAGCAAAATATTCTTGATCCCGATCCGGCGGAATTCGAGCAGGCAGGCCAGCCCAAACATCGCCAGTACAAAATTGACCGAAACCACATGGATGTTGTACATCAGGCCGGCGATCAAAAAAGCCAGCGGAATACGGCCCTTGAAAAACTGGTTCAACGCGACCAGCAAAAATGGCAACACAAACGTCCGGCTGAGCGGCGCAAATTCGAAGATCGGGAAGCCCGAAAAGCCGAAATGCGGCACAATAAAACCGAGCACGCTGAACAAGGAGGCCAGCGGGTTGTGAAAAAGGGTTTGGCTCAACTCCCAGATGGCCCAAAAGCTCAGATAAATGCTGACCAGGTGCACAACAAACAGGGCAGGTTCGAGCCAGCCCGCCCGCAAAATGGGAATAAAAAAATACCAGAAATACGAATAATAAATGCTATGCAGGCTGATCATCGCGTCACCGTCATACATCGACGGGTAGGCGGCAGACTTCAAAAACGGGATGTGCATGGCCTCGTCAAACGTGCCGAAGTTGTAGCCAATGAAGAGCACCGTGGCAACCGTGGCTGCCAGGAAAAGCAGGTGACGCGCCAGATTCGATTTTTGCAGGGTATTGGAAAGAGTGTTGAGCATGAAAAATCCTTAAAACAGGCACGAAAAGACTTCCGAAGCTTTAACAGCTTCGGAAGTCTGAACGTCATACGTTATTTTAATTTACCGTCAAGCCAGCCGCCAACACTTGCCAGGGCTTCGGCCAGTTTTGCCACATCCTTGCCGCCGCCAAAAGCCAGGTGCGGCGCGCCGCCCCCGCCCGCGCCAAGCTGGCGCGAAATATGCCCGACCAGGTCGCCAGCTTTGACGCCGCGCTTGATCAGGTCCTGGGTGACAGCCGCCATGACCGTCACAGCCCCCTCCCCGCTCGAGGCGACCACGCACACGCCATTTTCGGCATAGCGGGCGCGGAACTGATCGGCCAGTTTGGTCAGCGAGTCCTTGTCCACGCCGGGCATTTCGGCCACCAGCAGGCGGGCCTCGCCAACCGTCTGGACATTTGCAAGTTGAACGTTGAATGTTGAAAGAGCGAGCTCGGCACGAGCGGCAGCCAGTTGCTTCTTGGCCTGGGCCAGTTCATCTTGCAGGGATTCTGCTTTGACGGGGACATCCTCCAGGCTGGATTTGAGCGTGGACGCAACGTTTTTCAGCGCCCTGAAGCGTTTCGCCACGAGTTCGTACGCCCCGCGGCCTGTCACCGCTTCGATGCGCCGGACACCCGCCGAGGCGGCTTCCTCCTTGGTGATGACAAACAGGCCGACATCCGAGGTGCGCTCGAGGTGGGTTCCGCCGCACAGCTCGTAGGAATGCCTGTCGTCCGGGTCGCCAATCGTAATGGTGCGCACAACCTCACCGTATTTCTCACCGAAAAGCGCCATCGCGCCTTCGGAAATGGCTTCTTCGCGCGATTTCGTCTTGGGCATGACGGTCATATCAGCCGCGACGGCCTCATTGACCAGGCGTTCGACACGCTCGATTTGCTCGGCGCTCATCGATTCGGGATGGTTGAAGTCGAAGCGCAGACGGTCAGGAGCGACCAGCGAACCGGCCTGGCGGGCATGTTCGCCCAAAACCTGGTGCAGGGCCGCATGCATGAGATGGGTGGCGGTGTGGTTGCGCATGATGTCGTGGCGACGGGCCATATCCACTTCTGCGATGGCCTTGTCGCCTACGCGCGGGCGTCCGCTGACAACTTCGCCGATATGCGAGATCAAGCCCGCAGCCGCGCGGCGGACGTCGGTCACTTCGATCTGCCAGCCCACGCCAAATTCGCCGGTCGGCAGGATCGAAATCATGCCAGTGTCGCCAACCTGTCCACCTGCCTCAATATAAAAGCCGGTGCGAGGCAGGATAATCTCAACCCGATCTCCAACCTGGGCATCGGAAACAGAATTTCCATCGACTACAAGAGCTAAAACCTCGGCATTAATCTGCAAGCTCTCATAGGGATCATATTCGACACCCTTTTCGCCGAGTTTTCCAGCTTTCTGAAGCTCACGCAAAATTCCCGCATAAAACTCCGCATCTTCGCCGCCCATCTTACCCATAGCCTTCCCGCCCCCTGAAGCAAGGCGGTGCTCGTTCATAGCGGCCCGAAACCCAGCTTCATCAACATCCAGGTTTTGGTCTGTAGATTCGCGCAAAATATCGCGGGTAATCTCAAAAGGTAAACCATAGGTGGCGTACAACTCAAACGCCTTGCGCCCGTCAAGAATCAACTTACCATTGGTTGATTTTCCATCAGAGATTAGCTCTCCTACCATGTCAGCAAGATGGGCTTGCCCGAGTTCAACCGTCTGCGCAAAGCGGATCTCTTCACGGGTCAGGTTTTCGAGGATCGGCTGGCGGCTCTTGATCAGTTCCGGGTAGAACGCGCCGTATTCTTCGATAAAGGCATCGGCCACTTTGGCCAGGAAGGGCTCGGTAAGGCCGATCTTCGTCCCGAAACGGGCCGCGCGGCGGATGATCATGCGGCAGATGTAGTTGCGTCCGGCGTTACCGGGCACGACCCCGTCCGCGATCAGGAAGGCGGCGGAGCGGGCGTGGTCGGCAACCACACGATACGGTGTGAAATCGGCGAACATCTGCTCGTGGGTTTTGCCAGTCAGGGCTGAGAGAACCTTCATCGCGCCGCCGAACAGGTCGGTCTTGTAATTCGAATCAACGCCTTGCAGCACCGAGACGATGCGCTCAAAGCCCATCCCGGTATCGACGTGTTTGGCGGGCAGCGGCTCGAGGCGGCCATCCTCGAACAGGTTGTACTGGATGAAAACGTTATTCCACAGCTCAAGGTAGCGGGTGCAGTCGCCGTTGACGCCGCACTGGTGGGGGGTGCCGCGCAGGTTGTCGCGTTCCTCGCCCAGGTCGATGTGGATCTCGGAGCACGGACCACAGGGGCCGAACTCGGCCATCTGCCAGAAGTTTTCCTTGCGCCCGAAAAAGAGAATATTCTCAGGTCGCATCCCCGGTTGCTTTTTCCAAATATCGGCGGCTTCCATATCCTGCGGAACGTTGCCCTTGTCATCCTTGAAACAGGTTGCGTAGAGTTTGTCCTTGGGCAGGCCCCAGACGTCGGTCAGCAGTTGCCACGACCAGGCAATGGCTTCTTCCTTGTAGTAGTCGCCGAACGACCAGTTGCCGAGCATTTCAAAAAAGGTGTGATGGGTATCGTCGCGGCCGACATCGTCGAGATCGTTGTGCTTGCCGGCCACGCGCATGCATTTCTGCGAGTCGACGGCGCGGGTGTAGGGACGCGAATCGGTGCCGACGAAAACATCCTTGAACTGAACCATGCCCGAGTTGGTGAAGAGCAGGGTTGCATCGCCACCCGGCACCAGCGACATGGACGGGACGGCGGTGTGGCCGTGTTCGACGAAGAAATCTATAAAGTTCTGGCGAATTTCGTTTCCGGTCAGTTTTTTGCTCATAAAATGGCTCCAGATTTGTGGAATGGGTCGAATTATACCAATTTCGATATTAGAGATTCGATAATTCGGCAATCAAGTATCGAAAATAAAAACCCCGGGCTGGTTGAGCGCCGGGGCAAATTGACTTAAGGCAAAATATCGCGTTACGAGCGGCTCATCCGGCAAAATGTGTTTACCCCGGCTTTTCCAGCCGGGCGGGTAGCGGAGGCGCGTAAGGCAAGTTCGAGTTTCATAGGCCGGATTATACCAGCGGCGCGAGAAAAGATGGGGAAATGGGCTGGAAATGCTATACTTGATGGCAACAGGAAAGAACCGCAATCGGGCGCAACGGGGTTCTGTGAAAGACCTGACAGGTTTCCATAGAGCGCCAGCACGCCCGTATCAAACAATATTTTGCATTGCAATCATGGAAAATACAAACAATGAATATATTTAGAAAAACCCTAGACTGGATGAAAAACCTACTTCTAACTCTCCAAGTATGGATAGTTAGGTTACAACAAAAAAATTGGGTCTCGTACCATGCGACGAAACTGATAAGAAAGTCTCAAGTAAGAAGCCAGATAAAAATTATTGAAAGTATTGCGAATAAGTGGTCTGAGTGGATGCACCCTACCAGATGGCGCTCCAGTTTGTTTATAGCAATCTGTTTTGTAATCTTTCCTCAGATAATATCTCTATTAATATTTGCAGTTGACCTAATTCCAAGCCAGGCAATTAGTTTTTTGGATAAAGAATTTTTCTCAACCCTTTGGCAAGTATTTGCATCCATCATTGGTATCTCATTTGTAATCATAGTTTTCTTAACAGAGTATTCCCAATCCAAAGGGTATACCAGAAGAGCATTTCCAATATATGCAGCAGAAACCTCAATGATATTTACCATAATGACTGGTTTGTTAACACTCATGAGTATGGGAATTACGTTAGCGCTGCTAGGTTCGCACCTTCGCGAGTCTAATTGGGTGTCTGGGATAAGTCTTGGGAATTTTGCGCTTTTCTTCATAAACTTGATATTAACTTTGATCCTATATGTAAAAACATATCAATTACTCAGCCCTGAATATTTCAGAACAATCCTTGTCAAATATCATAGGAGAAAAATTCTTGAAAGTGTCTCAAAAGAATTCTACAAACGTTTAAAACAAAATCTGGCAATACAATTTATTCAGAAATTAGGAATAGAAACATCAATATTAAGATCCGAAAATAAAAAAAGAATCAGCATAAAAATCCAAAACGATCTAAGCGAATCACTTCTTGTTGATGACATAAACCTTGAACTAATAAAACTTGCAAGCAAAAATGCACAAAAACTCAAAAAAGAAATTCTTAAAGAACAGTTCGTTTTTTCAGGGCTACCAGGCCAAAACATATCACTTGAGTATCCGGAAATCGCCTCTGTTGTACCAGAACTTAATCAAAGAAAAGTTCTATACCCTTTACAAGGGGCTATTCGAACAAAACGCCGGGGGTTATCAGCACCCAAAACCACATCTGATGATTTATTGATAAATAGGGATCTTATCTCAGAAGCTATAAATGCTGGTCAATCTGAGAATGTAAAAACATCTCTGGATTTATATATCGAAACAATCGATGCGTTTTTAGCATCATTGAGAAACTTTGGGCACCGCTTTACTCCGGAGCTAGCTGAGAGAGAAGATGGCTGGCTTAATAGGTGGGATATTCTTGAAGCTGTATATTCAGAATTTAGAAGTCTCATCGAAGAGGCCATCAAGAGTAACAACGCTGAAATAATTCATGAATTTGTTTCCTTTCCAATACGTGTTATGAACAAAGCGCTTGAATATCGCGATCACCTTACTTTTCAAAAATTTGTGAACATGTATCCTCGGATATATATTCTTTCAAAACAATTTATAACCAATAATCAACTAGCGAACCAAATAGCAAATCGCTGCGGGTTCTTGATGGCGGAGTTTGTTAATTTTCAACTTGAATACAGATTTAAAGAAAAAAACCTTTTTGAAGATGATGCTAAAGAGTTTTTGGCTTATGCTGAGCATGTTTTAACCGTGTTTTCTCAGCTAGCAAAATATCAAATTGATATCTTAGATTTTACTCAGTACAAACTAAGCATTGGAGCAATTCAACGCATGCTTCAAGATTTTATCGAACGCCACAATGATTATCATATGTACATTCTCGAAGTTGAATATCAAAATGGCAATGAAATTCAGAAGCAAGAAATAGAATCTCAAATTCACAGAGAGAAGGCGCTAAACTCCTTAATTGAAAAAACGCAAAATACTAAAAAATGTGCTTTGTTTGGCTTAGGAACCTGGGTTTGTCATCTATTAGATGCAGAAAAAATCTCTGCAAATGACTTCCTAAAGCTCATTCAACCTCTCATTGGTACATTTGAGAATCTAAACCAACTAACAGAGAGCTATAGTTTTTCCCTAATGATGGAAGAAAGGCACAGATTTAACTGGAGCAGTTGGGAAATGGATGAGTGGCCCGAAGATGCTTATGCCAGTGGCAAAGGAGGCGCAATACATTTCAGTTCTTGGTTTAGTTTTTTTTATACATATTTAGCGTTAATGCTTACACCAGAAAATCCAGACTCTATTCCTCAGATAAAACCATTGCATCATATAAAAGGAACCCTAGACAGTACAACAAATACCATTAAATACTTTTCAGATAACAAAAAATGGGAGACCGCTCTGGAACAACTGGGGAATTTTAAATTAAGGGCTCAAATTCTCGTAGATGCTCTCAATGCGGGATACGCTCAACAACTCGAAATAAATGAATCCGAATTGGCTCAAACGCCAATAAATAATGATAAGGTAAAAGAATTTTTCGAAGAACTGGAAGAAACTTGGCGAAATTCTGGTTTGATGAGAGACATTTATACTGTATATGGCAGATACTTATCTTTTGAGAGAGAGATGCCTCCTCAAAAAATAACACCCATTCGAATTTATCAGCATATACCAAAGGGTATTTTTCTCGAACAATCAGAAATTGGCTACCCAAACTGGGGAGAGTCTTTTGGTAGATCGTTAGCCCAAACAGAAGATAGGTATCTTATTACGTTTTTTGACCAACTGTTGCAGTTGTCCGCAACCAAAGATACATTTGATGAAATAATTTCTCAAAATATCTCTTTACTAAAATCAAAAAGCTTTATTCCAATCGTTCTATATGGGCATGAATTGCATCGATATTTTTTCGAATCCAAAAATTACCAACCTCGTTGGAAAATCAATAAAGTGGACCAGCAATCAATGAGAAAATTTGACGGTCTTTATAATGAGACTGTTGTGCTAAGGGCTCCCATAAAACCAAAATCTGTTGTAATTTATGATCCTTCTAAATTTGGCAACTTGAAGCAATATAAAGTTGACAAAGATAAGCCTGATTTTCCTCTATTGTTATCCGTCAAAGAAATTTCCGCAGAACAGGCACAAAAATATATTAAAACTCCATTTACAGATCCTGAAACAGGATTGGCGCTTTCTGAAGAAGCTATGTCAAGAAAAGTTCAGCAAAATGTAGAATTAACCATATTGCAACTAATAGATATAGGTGACATTAATTCTAATGCCGGTGTTGTTATTAATTTCGACAAGGAAACCCTTGTCTCAAAAACAACCCGTAAAAAAACATCAAATAAGAAAACGAAAAGCGCTTCTTAATCAGCCTCATCCGCGTAACAAACAAACGCCGCCAATTCCTGTGGGTGCATGAGCGTTTTGCAGGAGAATATTAACAATAATAGGGATGATGGTAGTAGGGCGACGCAATGCGTCGCCCTACTACCAAACGGGGGGTTTCCCCCATCAAATCGGGGGAGAATTCGGTATCAACAGGCGGGGTTTGGGCGTACAATAAATTTGGGCTGTTTGTACCATAAAACAGCACCCGGAAAGGTTGTTGCCATGTCTCAAAACTTAACTCACCCTGAGCCGGTGCTGACCGGCGCGCGGCAAACGATGCTGGCCTGGTCGAAAGTCATCGAGTCGTACGAAGAAGTCCCTGAAATTTACAGACCCTTTTTAAACCCAATCCTGGCAGCCAGCGATCATTTTCCGCACATCGTGTTGGCCCCGCCACTCGATAAATTCCTGCGCAAAACCAACCAGAAACTGATTTGCGACAGCCCGGATGCCATCCATATTCTGGAGCGCAGCGGCAGCCAGGTGCTCAAAAAAAGCTACCCCTATCAAAGCGTTGTAATGATCGAAGTCGGCATCATCCTGCTCAACTCGTGGATCAGCGTCTACGGGCCAACCAGCGAGGGCCAGGCAGATCATTCAACCATAGAATTCAACACCACCGGTGAGCGGCACTACTCCGTTTTTTTGAAGAAAATCAGGCCGGACCCTGAAGAAAATGGCGAGAGCAGCTTAAAAGCCGAGCGGGACAAGTTCGATCATTTGTCTGGCCCGAACTTCAAATTTATGAACTATGCGCGCAGCAGCCTGCTAACGGGGGAAACGGTGCTCCAGACCGTGCTGCAACCCGAAATCCGCCAGGCGGCCTGGAAAATCTTTGGCTGGACCTTCTACCGAACCGTCTCGCTGGCCCACCTGGCGATTCTGACCGACAAAGAGTTGATCCTGATCCGCGACGATGAGCGCGCAAAAGAACTCAGGGGTAGCAGACATGGCGGCGTCTGGCAATATATCCCGCTCAGCAGCATCCGCGCAGTCTCTGTGGCAGAAACGGACAATGGCCTGCTGGAACTGTCGATCGGTCTGTCGTCTGGCGATGCGCTTAAAAAAACTTTCGCAGCCGCCAGCAAACCCGAGCTGGAACAACTGCGAAACAAACTCCAAGACAGAATCGGAAAATAATCCCGCTGGCAATAAAAAATCTATCCCCTGACCAGGGGCAGGGTGACAATAAACGTACTACCCTGGCCCGGCTGGCTCTCCAGACGGATGTGGCCTTGCATCAATTCGACCAATTGTTTGGTGATTGACAGTCCCAGGCCTGTGCCGCGATTTCGGCTGGTAATGGCGTCATCAATCTGGCGAAACGGCTCGAAGATATAGGCCTGCGCCTCGGTCGAAATACCCGGGCCGCTGTCGGAGACCGAAAAGGCCCAGTGAGAGGCGTCCACCAGCCGGATGGACAGACCTACCCGGCCCTGTTCGGCAAATTTGACGGCATTGTCCAACAGGTTGGCAAAGATCTGTTCCAGGCGGCGCTCGTCGGAATATAAGGCTTTTGGAAAATCAGGCGCAACCTGGAGATCGAAATCCAAACCCTTGGCTGCTGCCAAATCAGAGAAACGTGCTTTTAATCTTTGAAAAAGAGGCTCGACCGATAAACGGGCGTTTTGCAGGATAAGTGTTTGGGCATCAAGTTGGGACTGGTCGAGCAATTCATCGATAATGCCCGCCAGATAATTGGAACTTTCAATAATTTCATCCGTGAACTCAGCTTGTTTCGGATTCAAATCTCCAAAAGAATTCATTTGCAACAATTCAGCAAACCCCAGAATCCCCCCAAGCGGAGTGCGCAGTTCGTGGCTGACCCTGGCAAGCAAGTGGCTTTTCAGACGGCTGGCATCCTGAGACTGCTTAAGTGCAAGCGATAGCGCATTTTCAATTTCCTTGCGGGTTGTGATGTCGCGCAAAACGATGACCCGTCCGAGGAACTGCTTACGCTTGTCATGCAGCGGGGAAATCTGCAATTCGAACCAACGCCCCATGCCGACAGGGATCTCTTCCAGCGTATCGGTCACGTTCCGGTAACGCTCGACAAGCTCAGGCCAGGCCGCCAGGACTCCGGCAATCGGCTTTCCAATCCCCTTGGATGAAGAAAACCCGATCATCTGACCGGCCGCAGGGTTAAGATCGATGATCTGTCCCTGGGCGTCGATCACGATCATGCCATCTTTCATTTCATCAACGATCAGGTCGCGGGCAATCGGCGCCAGTTCCACCAGACGAAAACCGAGGATGGCCCAGGTCAGCAACAAAACGGTAATCGTAAACGCAAAGGGGGTCAGGTCGAGGTACGGGATGGGGTTAAACCCGGAAAAATAGAGAATGTTCCCAAACCACGGAGCCAGCACCGAAAGAATAAGGGCCATCGCCTGGTTGCGGTGCAACCCCTGGCGTTGGCGCAAGCTGCCAAAAACAAGAATTGTCCCGGCAAAGATGAGAAGATAGGAATATGCAACGTGTACCCAATACCAGGGGCCATAGCTGACGCTAAAATCGGAAAAATTCCCAACCTGCACCAATTGCGGATTGCTCCAGAAAAGCCCGTGCCAGCGCGTTGTTACAGACAGGATGCTCGTCAGCACAGGCACAATCGCCAGGGCCGCCATCCAGCGCGGGGTCAGGTTTTGGGTATCCCGGTTGGCAAATTGCGTGGCAAAGAAAAACCATATCAGCGGGGTTGTCGCAACGCCAATGTATTTCAGTTCGCCAAAAAAAACCTTGGTTTGTAAATTGGCACCTGAAATCTGCAAAGTGTAGAAAACCAGCCATTCAGTCAGCGCCAGCGAAAGAAAAGAGAACAGCAAGCCATTCCTGGCGGCCCTGCGCTGCCAACCATAAAACGCAATCCAAATAGAAATGACAGATGCAATAATGATCGGCAACACGTAGGGGGTGTAATGGAATTGCATACTATTCCTCTTGAAAAATGTTCAATCGCAGTAAATGGATTTTATCATTCACGAGGCGCTCATAGTATACAAAAACATGAGGTTTTCTTGATTCTGTTGCAAAGCCCGGCAAAATTTTTGCTGTGCTCTTCTGGCAAGGCAAAGACAAATGGATGATACCAATCTATATAAACAAAGTCCAAAATGTGCAATAATGGATTAATTCATAAAAGGAGGCAGCCATGTATTTTCCACCTGATTTTGACAAAGAACGCGCCATTGAGTTGGGCAAGCTGGTAAAACAAGCCTACCAACGCTTCGAAGACTTCAAAAACAACAAACCCTGGAAGATTAAAGACGGCTATACGCTAGTTTGTGAGGTTTCATACCGCACTGTTTTATCGTTCGATGCCAATGACGATGGCAGCGGGCAAACCGCCATCGACCGCGAAATGGCAACAGTCGCAGCAACTGATCCGGTTTCGTTCGGGCTTGAAGAAATGATTTATAAAGATGTGCCGATGGGCTTTGTTGCCACCAAAGACAAAACCGCCTATCTCGTTTTTCGAGGCACCGTCACCCCGCGGGAGTGGATCTTCGATGCCAACATCAAAATGCAAGCCTATCGCCTGGCAAACTTTGGCAAGGTTTCAGATGGCTTCCAAAACATCTACCGACGCTGCCGTGAGAGTTTCATCAAACCGCTCAACGGCCTGGCCTCAGACTTCCCGTTGTTCATCAGCGGGCACAGCCTGGGTGGCGCGTTGAGCTTGCTCAGCCTGCCAGATGTCATCAAATCGACCCATTTCAAAAGCCCAACTCTCTACAATTTTGGCTGCCCAAGGGTTGGTGATGCCATTTTTGGCCGGGCCTACGACAGCCTGCCAGACCAGAAAACCTTTCGCGTGGTCAATACGAGCGACCTGGTGACTTCCATCCCGCTGCCGGTCGAAATCCCGGTGCTGCCGAGCGGCTACTACACCCACGTCGGCCAACCGGTAGATTTTGCATTTCAGGGCAACAGCCTGGGGCTAAACCATACGATGGATACCTACATCGCCGAGTTGGAGAAATAAACAGCCGCAGGATCTCGAAACGATGACAACATGAAGCTACTGAAAGCCCTTTCCTGGGCGGCTTGCCTGCTGCTCCTGCTGGCGGGCTGCGCCCAACTCAGCGGCGAGTGCAGCCCGCGCCCAGTGGTTGTCCCGACCCTGCCGGCAATCATCCCCGGCTACACCGAGCTCGACACAACCACCGGGCTGCACATCACCGGCAAGTACCAGATCATCGACGTTGAAACCTGGCGGTTGCGTGTGACCGGCAAAGTGGATAACCCGCTCGAGTTGAGCTACGATGAGCTGCGCTGCATGCCCAGGATCGAATCAAAAGAGACCATCATCTGCCGCGGGAATTTTGAAGACTCAGCCACCTGGGCCGGGGTTCCGTTGGTTCACATTCTCGAGCTGGCAGGGGTGCAGCAAGACGCCACCCAGATCAAACTGAGCGGCGCCGATGGTTATTCGTCAACCGTGCTGCTAACGGATGCGCTTTCCGAGATCAACTTCCTGGCCTACGAATGGGAGGGCCAGGCCGTGCCGATCTTGCACGGCTTTCCGCTGCGGGCATCCTTCCCGGCCCTGTCCGGTTATACCTGGGTCAAGTGGCTGGTCGAGATCGAAGTCAAGTAAGTTTCATCCGGCACAAAATTAGCCGCATAGAGTTTTAGTAAACTCTATGCGGCTAATAATTTGACTGCCTGCAAGATTTCTGAAAACCGGCAAAACTTTATTTCTTAAAGAAGTTGGAAAGTATGAACCACAGATTGGCCGGGCGCTCGGCCAGACGGCGCATAAAATACGGATACCAGTGCGTACCAAAGGGAACATAAACACGCACCAGGTAACCATCTTTCGCAAGATTTTCCTGTAAATCACGGCGAATGCCGTACAACATCTGGAACTCCATGCCAGCCTTGGGCAGCCCCACTTTTTGGGCATAAGACTTGGCAAATTCGACGCGCTTCTCATCGTGAGTGGCAATGGCCGGGATGGCCGGGATGCGCCCGTCCTTGCTGAGCTTGGTTTCCTGGGCCAGCGAGGCGTCGATCAGGATCGAGGAAAGCGTGTCGTAATTGGCGTCCACATCCGCTTTTTTGGGGTAGGCCACTTCGGCGGGTTCCTGGTAAGCGCCCTTGATCAGGCGGAAGGTGGTGCCAATCTCGGTCAACTCCCGGACATCTTTCTCAGCCCGATACAGATACGACTGGATCGCCATCCCGACCGTTTTGGTGGTGAAGCCTTTTTCAAGCATTTCCCGGTAAAACGCGATGGTTTTATCGACATAAGGCGAATCTTCGATGTCGATACGCACAAAATTCCTGTTCTTCTTGGCAACCGTCAGGATGCGCGCCAGGTTGGCGCGGCAAACCTCGTCGTCCATGCCCATGCCGATCTGCGAAAGCTTGATCGAGACATTCGAGCGCACCCCGGCCTCTTGAATGGCGTCCAGCACGGCGATGATCCCGTCCGCAGAGCGATTGGCCTCTTCGGGGGTGGAGGTGTGTTCACCCAATTGATCGAGGGTCGCGTTAATCCCTTTCTCGTTCAGCACACGTACAACCTGCAAGGCTTCCTCAACGGTGGTTCCCGCAATAAAGCGCGAAACCGCCTTCCAGGCAAAACTCCAGTTGGTGACCATGTTTTGGGCCCAGGCGGCTTTGGAAAGATAGATCAGGAAAGAACGAAGCATGTTTTCCTCGGTTGTATTTCAAATGTAGTGCGGATTTCTTGATTCTAGCACAATCAGTTCGCAACGCAGGCTGAAAGCCTACTCTGCCTGCACCCCGGCCATCAGCAGACCGATCTTCTCACGCTCGGCATCCTTGTTCGCCAGAATACCCATGATGCGGCCTTCGTAGATAACCGCAATTCGGTCGGAAAGCGCGAGAACTTCATCCAAATCTTCAGAGATCAGCAAAACGGCCGCGCCTTTTTCACGTTGCTCGAGCAGGCTGGTGTGAACGTACTCGGTCGCGCCAATGTCCAATCCGCGTGTGGGCTGGGCCGCAATGATGATGCGCGGGTTGCGCGAGAGCTCACGCGCCAGCACCACTTTCTGGATGTTGCCGCCCGAAAGGTTGCGGGCCGGGGTTTCACGCGAGGGGGTTTTGATGTGGAACAGGCCGATCAATTTATCGGTAAACTCTGCGATGATGCGGTGGATCAAAAATCCGCTGCGGGCATACGGCGATTGGCTATGGTCGCGCAGGATGATGTTTTCAGAAATATTGAAATCCTGCACCATGCCATCGCGCATCCGCTCTTCGGGGATATAGGCCAACCCGCAGCGCACGATCTGGGCGGGCAGTTTGCCGGTCATATCCTTGCCGCCGATCAGCACCTGGCCCAGCTCCGCGTGACGCAGCCCGGTCACAACCTGGGCCAGTTCGGCCTGTCCGTTGCCAGAGACCCCGGCCAGGCCGACAATTTCACCGGATTGGATTTGCAAATCGATGCCACGCAAAGCGGGGGTCCCGCGATCGCTCAAGGCCTGGACATTTTTCAACTCGAGGCGCACCTCGCCCAATTTGGGCAGGGAACCAAGTTTGGGCATCACGATTTCCTGCCCGACCATCATGCGCGCCAGGTCTTGCTTGGTACAGCCAGCCGTAGGACAGGAATCCACCCGCCGGCCATTGCGCAGCACGGTTACACGCTGGCTGACGGCGATCACCTCGTGCAGTTTGTGCGAGATGAAAATGATGGAATGTTTTTCTTCCGTCATCTGGCGCATGGTCTGCATGAACTCGTCCACTTCCTGCGGGGTCAAAACCGCAGTCGGCTCATCAAGGATCAGCAGGTCCGCGCCACGGTAGAGAGCCTTGAGAATCTCGACCCGCTGGCGCTGTCCGACCGCCAGCTGCCAGATATAGGCATTCGGGTCCACCTGCAAACCGTATTTTTTGGCCAGGAGATCAATACGTTTCGAGACCACATCCAGATCGGTTATCAGTCCGCGCGAGGAGGGCAGTCCCAGGGCAATGTTTTCGGCCACGGTCAGGCTGTCGACCAGCATGAAATGCTGATGGATCATGCCTATCCCGAGATTGATGGCATCATTTGGCGATGCAATCTTGACCGGTTTGCCATTAATAAAAACTTCGCCCTCATCCGGCTGATACAGGCCATACAAAATTTTCATCAGGGTGCTTTTGCCTGCGCCATTCTCGCCCAACAAAGCATGCACCTCGCCCTGTTTTACATCAAAATCGACATGCGCATTGGCCAAAACGCCCGGAAAGCGCTTGGTGATGTTCTTAAGCTCAAGATGTTCGATCTTCTGGCGTTGTATGATGAGGCTTTGATTGTCAACCATGCCAACTCCTGCGAGAAAAATAAAAAAAACCGGGGTAAAACAAGCCATCCCGCCTGGCTGGGAACGATTCCCGACCGGGCGGCAAACCTTGTTTTTGAGCAAGAGAGGCGGGGCTTGATGGTCTCATCGGCTTTGGCTTTGACATCCGCGGGCAGGCCATAAGCGTTGTTGAAATCCATTACCAGGCCTTTGTTCTCGAGCGTGACGATGTAGCCCTTGCCGCCGTAGGTGCCTTTGCCAATCAGCGCAAAGATGTCGCGCAAGACAACCTTCCAGTCGTAGATCTGGTTGGCGACCACGATCTCAGGCGCCAGGCTGGTCTGGCTGGACTGGGTGCCGAACCAGAGCACGTTCTTCTCTTTGGCAACGCCGATCGCGCCGACCACCATCTGAGCCGTGCCAGACATCACATCTGCGCCAGCGGCAACATGGGTGTTGGCCGCTTCGGAAGCCAGGGCAACATCCGAGAAGGAACCGATGTAATTGACATTAATGGTGATATCGGGGTTTGTGGCTTTGGCTCCGGCTACGAAACCGTCGATGTAGAGTTTGGCATCGCCAGTTTCGATCGGGCCAACCACGCCAATCACACCGCTCTTGGAGAGCATGGCCGCCATAACGCCATTAACGTATCCGCCTTCGTTGGAGGCAGCTTCGTAAGCGAAGATATTGGTAATGCCTTCATCTGCAAAAGTAGCGGCAGTTGTTCCATGCGCAAAGGCTGTCGTCGGGAAGTCGGGAGCGATCTCGCGCAGGGAAGAACCATACTGCGAGCCATGCGCGATTACCAGGTTATAGCCTTGTGAGGCGTAATCGCGGATGGCGGCAGCTGCGTCATCGACCACGAACATATTCTCAGAGTAGACCAGTTCCATTTTTTCCGGTCCGCCCAATTCAGCCTGCATCTCAACCAGCGACTGGTACATCGACTGGCTGAAGGCCAGATCATTGATACTGCTGGGCATGATCACAGCCACGCGGAACACTTTGCCTTCTTCCACGGGCGCGGCTGTTTCAGCCGGGGCACAGGCACCCAGAACCATTGCAAGCAAAGCGACCAGGGTAAAAACTTTCATCATTTTAGACATCTTCTTTTCTCCTTGTGAATTTACAAACAGTCGAACCAAAATGGACACATTAACAGGCAGGGGATCTTTACCTCCTTTGGACAACACCCGCGGCAGGCGGGTCACCCCTCTCGCACGAACGGCTTGCTCAAGGCCGAAGGGCCGCGTATCCGGCCCACGGTCAACACAAGCACAATAATGGTCAGAACATAAGGCATCATCACCGCAAAATCAGATGGGATGGGAACGTTTAAAACCTGCATCCACAATTGCAGTGAGTTGATCATGCTGAATAGCAATGCGCCAAACATCACTCCAAAAGGCCGCCAGCCGCCAAAATAAACCAGCGCAACAGCGATAAATCCCAGCCCGCTGGTCATATTCTGCTGAAAAACGTTCAGGTTCGCGATCGAAAGCGCCGCGCCTGCAACCGCCGAGAAAACACCGCCCATCGTCACCGTCAGGTAGCGGATTTTGGCAACGCTGACGCCGAGCGTATCCGCCGCCTGCGGGTTTTCACCGACTGCACGGATTTTCAATCCCAGCGTGGTTTTGTTCAGCACGAACCAGGCCACCGGCACGAGCAGGAAAGCCAGGTAAACCAGCAAATTCTGTCGAAAGAAGATTTCGCCAACGATCGGCAAGTCGCTCAAAAATGGGATTTCAACCGCCGGAAACCCGCTGACGGTCTTGACTTCTCCCAGCAATTTCTGAAAAAGCAGATCGCTCATCCCCAGGCCGAACAGGTAGAAGCCGATCCCGCTGATGCCCTGCTCGGCGCGCAAACGGATGCTGATGAAAGCCATCGCCAGCCCCATCAACGCCCCGACCAGAACGGCCGCCAATAACCCCAGCCAGACGTTGCCGGTGCGCAGGGTAACGTAGAACGCGGTGAAAGCGCCCATCAACATCTGCCCCTCGACACCCAGGTTGAGCACGCCGCTGCGCTGTCCGAATGTCTCGCCGATCGCAGCGTACAGGTAGGGTGTTGCCAGGCGAATGCCGGAAGCCAGGATTCCGATAAGAACGGTTGCAGAGAAAAATTCGGTGATCATGGTTTCACATCCTGTTGGGCTGCCTGGGTAAGTGGTGGCGGGGCAGGTTCGTCGCGCACTTCATCGAGGCGGCGTTTGCGCTGGCGCATATCCTGCCAGATGGCGGAACTGACCACGAAAATCACAACCAGGCCGTTCAAGGCGATCACAAAAGCCGAGGGAACCTGCGAAATACGCTGCATGCTGTTGGCCCCAACCAGCAAGGCCCCAAAGAAAAACGCCGCCGGGATGGTTCCCAGCGGGTGCAGCCCGCCAAACAGGGCGGCCACGATCCCATTGAACCCGGCGCTGCCCGTAAAGCCTGTGGCAGAACCATCGGTGATCATGCGGTAGTTCAAACCGTAAACCTGGACGGCCCCTGCCAACCCGGCAAAAGCACCGCTCAACAGAAGGGCGATTACGATCTGACGGCGGACGCGGATGCCGCCATAACGCGAGGCATCCGGGTTAAAACCGACCGCGCGGATGCGATATCCGAGCGTGGTATGGAAAAGCAGCAGATAAACCACAAAGGCCAGCACCACCGCAATGATCACCCCGGCATGCAGGCGGGTCGGCAGCCATCGCGCCAGGTGATAGGCCTCGGGCAGACGCGCCGTTTGTGGAATTTTGGAAAGCAATTCAGCCTGATCGGGGTCGATCATTGGCCCGCGCAGCAGGAAGTTCATCAACTGCACCGCGATTGCGTTCATCATAACTGTGCTCAAGATTTCATTGACGTTGAAATATGCCTTCAAAACACCCGGTATCGCCCCCCAGACTGCTCCCCCGAAAAAACCGACCACCATCACCAGCGGGATTACCAACCAACCAGGCAACTCGGGAACTGCCAGGCCGATGGCGGTTGCCAGCAAGGCTCCGATGATCATCTGGCCTTCCCCGCCGATGTTAATAACCTTGGCCCGGAAGGAAATACAGATCCCCAGGCCGATCAACAGCAGCGGCACAGCCTTGACCATGGTCTCTGCCAAAGCGTTTGGGCTGCCAAATGCGCCGACCGCCATCGCTTGATAGGCCACCAACGGATCGATCCCCAAAAACAGGAGCATGATCGCGCCAACGGCCAGGGCCGCCATAGCCGCCAACACGGGCAGCAATCCATCAACATATTTGGAGTTGTTAATCTTGGTCAGGAAATTTTTCATCACTCACCCGGGTAATAAGAAATAAACATCTCGCTTCCATTGCATAGATCGCTCGGTAGATTGTGCCACAAATGGGGAAAATTGGAGGTACCCATTTAGGTATAACACAATACTGTATATGTCTGACAAGTTGATTATATAAAATCTAATTACAAGAATCTAGTCACGCCTGTCACCTTTTGTCAGCCAAAAGAATGACAAATGTCATGGCAAGTAACAAAGGCTCACAGGCCTTACACGAGAGAAATGGATTGTTCAAGCTTTGGTCAGGGCGGCCATGCAGCCGAACCCTTTTAAAATGGGTGTAAAATAACGCCTTCAACCCGGGCCGGAACATCTTCTCAAAAAACCGCCCAGAGAAAATAGGATAAAACAATGAGTACCCTCAAATACCGCTTGATTTTTAGCATTCTGGCGCTGGCGGCAACTCTGCTAAGCGCCTGCAGCGCAGCGGACGCAGAACCGACGGCCACACCATTCAGCGTTGATGCCATTTACACTGCCGCCGCTGAAACCCTTTCAGCGCAATTGACCGGAGCAGCCCAGGCGGCTCCAAGCGCCACAATGACAGTCACGGCCAGCCCCAGTAACACAGCAGCAGCCACAGAAACGTTGGTAACAGCCCCAACCAACACACCAGCCCCGATTTTCATCGCATTTACATCGACCCCGCTGGCAAGCATCACCCCTGGCCCCAGCCCGACTCCAACCGGCAGCGCGACTTCACGCACGCTCGGCTGTCATGATTCAACCTTCATCAGCCACGTTACCTATCCAGATAATTCCACGGCACAGCCAGGAGCAGCATTCACAAAAATCTGGGAGATCAAGAATTCCGGCACGGGCGAATGCGCCTGGACAAGCGACTATCGTCTGGTTTTCGTGGGTGGCGACTCGCTCGGAAGCGACTCGACCCGCATTGCGCAAAGAGTAGGAACCGGCGCAACCGCCCGCGTCAGGTTGGAAATGAAGGCCCCAACCGCCCCCGGCACGTACACCAGCCAGTGGCGCATGGCCACGGCCGATTGGCAGCCCTTTGGAGCAGTTCTGACCGTTATCATCAAGGTGCCGGGTGCGACCCATACCCCGACCTCGCAGGCAGCTAACACAGCCGTGCCACCCACAGCAACCAATACACCAGTGCCGCCAACGGCAACCAATACCCCTGAAACACCGACCAGCACCCCGACAGCAACAGAAACACCTACTCCCGGATAAAGAATCAAAGAATCAAAAAGGCCACCCTCGTAAAAGGTGGCCTTTTTTGATTCTCACTCTTGTGCGTAACGCAGATAGGCTTCCATCAGGCTGTTCAAGTTGCCGTCCAGCACCGACTGGGCATTGCCCACTTCAAAATCGGTGCGATGGTCTTTGACCATCTGATACGGGTGCAAAACGTAAGAGCGGATCTGGCTGCCCCATTCAGCCTTTGTATAATCGCCCCGCAAAACAGCGATCTCATCTTCCCGCTTGGCCTGCTGGATCTCGAACAAACGCGCTCGCAAAATTTTCATCGCTGTTTCGCGATTCTGCAACTGGGAACGCTCGTTCTGGCAGGTCACCACGATCCCTGATGGAATGTGAGTCAGGCGAATGGCAGTGGCGTTCTTCTGCACATTCTGTCCGCCGGCGCTCGAAGAGCGGTAAACATCAACCCGGATATCGCCAGGATCAATTTGAACTTCACCGGTTTCGTTCTCGATTTGCGGCAGGATCTCGATCAGCGCGAACGAGGTGTGGCGGCGGTGGGCAGCATCGAAAGGCGAAAGCCGCACCAGACGGTGGACACCCTTTTCGGCTCGCAGATAGCCATAAGCGTAGCGGCCGCTGATCGCCAGTGTCACCGACTTGACGCCAACTTCCTCACCCGGAGTCATGTCAACCTGCTCGACTTCAAAGCCCTGTCCCTCGGCCCAACGCGTGTACATGCGCAACAGCATTTCAGCCCAGTCCTGGGCATCGGTGCCGCCTGCCCCGGCATGGATGGCCAGGATCGAATCACCCGAATCATACGGGCCGGAAAGCATGGCCGCAAAGGAACGTTTTTCGAGTTCGGCTTCAAGCGCGGCGATTTCAGCTTCCAGCTCGGGTCGCAGGCTTTCATCATCCAGGCCGGCCAACTCCAGGCTGTCGCGTACGCGGCCTTCCAGGCTGCGCCAATCGTCCAGTTCATTACGCAAACCAGCCGCCATTTTACTCATGCGCTGGGCGGCTTGCGGATCGTTCCAAAAATCTGGTTCGGCTATTTGTTTGTCTAAATCAAACAGTTGGGCTTCTTTTGTAGCGAAGTCAAAGACGCTCCAATAAATGAGCGAGCTGCGCCCCCACAGTCTGTAATCGTTCAATTAAATCGCGCATGGTGCCTCCAGTAAAACAGCCGCTAACTTGTCGTAGAAGGCGGGAAATGCCCCGCCCTACATTTATTTATCCTAAGATACCATCGATAAAAGCATCCGGGTCGAAAGGTGTCAGATCTTCAGGCTTTTCACCCAGCCCGGCAAACAAAATCGGCAGGCCCAACTCGCGCTGGATGGCAAAGGCCATTCCGCCGCGCGCCGAAGAATCGAGTTTCGCCAGGATCACCCCGGTCACCGCCACCGCATCTTTGAAAGCGCGCGCCTGATGCAGCGCGTTCTGCCCGGTGGTCGCATCGAGCACCAGCCAGACGGCGTGCGGCGCGCCCGGCATCGCCTTGCCAACCACACGATAAACTTTCTTGAGTTCTTCCATTAAATTGAAACGCGTATGCAAACGCCCGGCGGTATCGATCAGGACAATATCCACGTTTCTGGCCGCCCCGGCCTGGACCGCGCTATAAGCTACGGCGCCGGGGTCCGATTCGGGTGCGCCGGAGATCACATCGACCCCCAACCTGTCTCCCCAAACCTGAAGCTGGTCCACCGCCGCGGCGCGGAAGGTATCTGCCGCGCCCAGCAGTATCGATTTGCCCTGACCTTTGAAACGCTGAGAGAGTTTGGCCGCGCTGGTGGTTTTCCCCGAGCCGTTAACGCCCACCAGCAGAATGACCGCCGGTTTATCGGAGAAAGCGATCGCAGGCGGGGTCATTAAACGGGAACGTAATTCAGCTTTGAGAACAGCCTGTAAATCGGCGCCGCGGGTCAGGCCGTTGCGACGCACTTCGGCGCGCAGCGCATCCAGCACAGATTCAGCTGTTTCGATCCCGATATCAGCCTGCACAAGCAGAGATTCCAAATCATCCCAGGTGGTCTGGGTGATTTCGGTCGCGCCGAGCATTCCGGCCAGGCGACCAAAAGTAGCCTTACTGGTTCGCGCGAGTCCATCGCGCCATTTTGAGAAAAATTCAGCCATAGCGGCGGGATTATATCACGGGCGAGGTTATGATATACTCCGAAACCGTATAGGAGCATCTTATGAGTGAAGAAAATCAAACCAATTTATGGAAAGAAATCAATACAGTTTGGGACGGACAGGAAGGCTACACCGCCCAAAACTCGGCTGGCGGCACAGTTTTAATGGGCAGGGACAAAGACGGCCAGGCCGGCGTTGGGCCGATGGAATTGCTGCTGGCAGGGCTGGCAGGCTGCACCGGGATGGACATCATCTCAATCCTTGAAAAGAAGCGCCAAAAGCCTGAAAAATTTGAAGTAAAAGTGCGCGGCAACCAGAAAATCGATACTTACCCCAAGATTTTCACCGAATTCCAGGTGGAGTACATACTTTGGGGAGATAATTTAAAAGAAAAAGATGTTGAGCAGGCCATTCAACTCTCTGAGGAGAAATACTGCTCGGTGGGCGGCACGCTCTCGCAAGCCGGTCCGATCCATTCGACGTATCGCATCATTCGCCAGTAATTTTTACAAGGAGGAATTATGACTTCGGAACCGATCCATGTCACCGATGCAGCCTTCGAGCAGACGGTTTTGCAATCGACCACCCCGGTCATTGTAGATTTTTGGGCACCCTGGTGCGGGCCATGTAAGGTTGTCGGGCCCATTCTCGATAAACTCGCCGCCGAATTTGCCGGGAAAGTGCTGATCGCCAAAGTTAACACCGATGAAAATCCGCAGTGGGCGGGGCAGTTTGGGGTGCAGGGTATCCCGACCATGTTGTTCATCGCGGGCGGAAAGGTCATCCACCGCCAGGTGGGGGCGCTACCCGAACGCATGCTGCGTGAGGCCGTCAGCCAGTTCCTTGAAGTGGCAGGGCAAAACTAAACATAACCTCGCTTGTCTGGCAAAAAGCCGCCTACCTGGCAAGTGAAGCGGGGATGGCGGCTTTTTGTTGCATTCTTTTTTGGAGTATACAAACATGAAAAAAACAATCATCTGGATCGTTCTACTTTCCTTTGTGCTGGCTGCCTGCGCACCTGCAGCCACCCCGGAACCAACCGCCACCCCAGACATCATGGGCACGACCGAGGCTCTGGCAAAAGAAATGGTCTCTGGCACACTGACCGCCATGCCAACCAACACGCCCCTGCCGACCGCGACTTCCTTGCCAACGGAAACACCCTTGCCGAGCGAAACTCCCCTGCCGGCCGAAACAGCCACGCCGACTCCCGCACCGACACTCCCGCCGTTCTACGGAGAGTTTGCGCCTGCCGGCTTGCCCCAAGGCGTTGATAAAGGTTACATTTTGTTTGAAAACGAAACCAACATCAGACCGGTTTCCCTTAACATCAGTGGAACAACAGCCCAGGGCGCAAGACCATACTACTATGTATGGACGTTTCACGAGAGTCAACACCGCTGGGATTTGCCTTTCGGCACCTATAATTATGTGATCTTCCTGGGAGACAAAAAAACCTTTTATGGCTCCTTCCGCATCAACAATACCGATAAAACAACCATTTTCATCAAAGACAACAAGGTGGTAATTGCCGGTCCGTAATCAAATTATGGCTGGGTGTAAAAAAACAGGTGGCGGGTTGTTCCCGCCACCTGTTTTTTTCTTTTTCAACAAGCTATTGTTCCCTTTGTCGTTCGATCCGCGCTCCCAGGGCGCGCAGCTTTTCATCGACCCGCTCGTAACCACGGTCGATCTGTCCGACATTCCGAATGACAGAGCGCCCCTTGGCGGCCAGCGCAGCCAGGACAAGAGTCATCCCGGCGCGGATGTCTGGACTTTCAACTTTTTCGCCGAACAAAGGGGTCGGCCCGGTGACAATGCAACGGTGCGGGTCACACAACACGATTTGAGCGCCCATGCCAACCAGTTTATCGACAAAAAACATGCGGCTGGGGTACATCCAGTCATGGAAGAGGATGCTGCCCTGGGCCTGGGTGGCCACCGCGATGGCAATGCTCATTAAATCGGTCGGGAAGGCCGGCCAAATGTTGGTTTTGATCTCAGGGATGGCGTTGCCCAGATCCGGCTCGATCACCAGGCGCTGTTCCGCCGGCACGATGATGTCATCGCCATCAACCTGCCAATCGACCCCCATGCGGTTGAAAACCATTCGAATCATGCCCAGGTATTGGTTGCCGGCATTGCGGACACGGATGCTGCCGCGCGTCACCACCGCCGCCCCCACAAAACTGATCACCTCAAGATAATCCGGTCCAACGCTAAATTCGCCGCCGTGCAGGCGCGCGACTCCCTGGATGGTCAGCGTATTGGAACCGATGCCTGAGATCTGCGCGCCAAGCGTGTTGAGCAGGTCGCACAACTGTTGAACGTGCGGCTCGGAGGCAGCATTGCTGATGATCGTTGTCCCTTTTGCCAGGACAGCGGCCGTGATGGCATTTTCGGTGCCCAGCACTGAAGCCTCATCCAGCAGCATGCTTGCCCCTCGCAAGCCTTGCACCGGGGCGCGGAAATCGAAGAGAAGTTGGGCGCGGTCAAAATCAACCTGCGCTCCCAGGGCGCGAAAAGCCTGGATGTGGGTATCCAGCCGGCGGCGGCCGATCACATCCCCGCCAGGCGGCGGCAGGCGCAAACCGCCGGTCCGCACCATTAACGGCGCGGCCAGCAAAATCGAAGCCCGGATGCGGCGACACAGATCCGGGTCGAGTTCCGCGGGACGCAGCTCGCGGGCCGTAATGCGCCAGGTGCTGGCATCCACATCTTCGACCTGCACGCCCAGGCTCTCGATCAGGCTGCGCATATCGCGCACATCCCGAATCTGGGGCACATTGTGTAATACCACTGCTTCTTCGGTCAACAGGCAGGCCGCCAGCAAGGGCAGGGTCGCATTTTTATTCCCCGCCGGAGTCATCTCTCCTGAAAGCGGCAAACCCCCATCAACGATAAACTTTTCCATGGCGTCTCTCCAAACTATGATTAGATGTCAATGCTTTAGCCATATCTCATGCACAAGAGGCACAACATAAAATTTTATCAATTAAGATATAATTTTAAAATCATGAATATCCTACTTGTTGTCATCCTCGGTTTGTTGTCTGGCGCTGTCATCAATTATCTGGCCGATGTATTGCCAGTTCAGCGCAAGCTTGCAACACCTACTTGCACAGCCTGCGGAGCGCCTTTCAAGGTGCAGAACTACCTGAGCTTTACGCCCTGCCAAAGTTGTCACGCCAAACGTTCATGGCGCTCCTACTTTGTGCTGGTTGCCAGCCTGATGGTTGCAGTCAGCCTGTGGACATGGCCGCCAGCGATCGGTTTTTGGCTGTCGATGCTGATTCTAACCTACTTTGGCGTGGTCGCCGTTATCGACATCGAACACCGCCTGATCATGCACATGGTCAGCCTGGCTGGGGCGGTCCTGTTCGCGGTGGTTGGTACGATCCTGCATGGCTGGTGGACGACCCTGCTCGGCGGGCTGGTAAGCGGCGGCATCATGCTGATTTTTTACCTGGTCGGCACACTTTTTGCCAAATACCGGGCCAAAAAACTTGGTGTCGACGATGATGAGGAAGCCCTGGGTTTTGGTGATGTGACCATCTCAGCCGTGCTGGGATTGCTCCTTGGCTGGCCAAATATCATGCTGGCCCTGGTGATCGGCATACTGCTGGGGGGCCTGTTCAGCCTGGCGATGATCATCGGATTATCGATCATGCGCCGCTATGATGCGATGAATGTATTCACCGCCTATGGGCCCTTTCTTTTAATCGGCTCAGTGATGATGCTCTTCTTCCGAGAACAGGTTTTACATCTCTTCTTTGGCTAACTCAACGAGAAGCAGACGCTCCGCACCAGCGGGGCGTCTTTTTTTTCAGGTATAATGCGACAAGATCAGCAAAACGGAGGTGCCACCCAAACATTTGAATTCGGAAAAGACAGCGCATGACCCTGAGAATCTTTCAGGGTGACGAGGATGAGGGTTCCCCACTGCAAGGTGGGGCTATCCGGACCAGACAGGTCTGGAGAAAATCGAAAGTTCAGCGGAAGCCCTTCGGGTGCGCCAGCGCCCGCCATCTTTTCCTCCAGGATATCAACCCATTCAGCCAACACCGCGCGAGCAATCGAGCGGGCAAAGCGGATGGGAAAGGCAAACCGGGTTGAAGGTTTAACGTTGATGTTTAACGTTAAAACCCTCAACATTCAACGTTAAACATCAAATGGAGGCTTCCTTATGTGTGGCATAGTAGGTTACATCGGGCCGCGTGATGCGACACCGATTGTTTTGAATGGCTTAAAACGCCTTGAGTATCGTGGTTATGATTCTGCGGGTGTGGCCGTTGTCAATGACGGCAAGATCGAGATTCGGCGCGATGCCGGCAAACTGGGACGATTGGCCGACCTGGTCAGCCAGTCACCGATCAGCGGATCGCCGGGGGTCGGGCATACCCGCTGGGCAACGCACGGCGCTCCCAGCGCCCGTAACGCCCACCCGCACCTGGGCGCGACCGGCAAGGTGGTCGTCGTCCACAACGGGATCGTGGAAAATTACCTGGAATTGAAAGATGAACTGGTCAGTGAGGGGGTAACCTTCAACTCGGACACCGATACCGAGACCATCGTCCATCTTGTAGAGCACCACCAGGCCAGCGGGCTGGGGCTGGTCGAGGCCGCCCGCAAAACTTTCAGTCAGATCCAGGGTGCGCACGGGATCGTGCTGCTCTCTGCCGACGAACCCGATAAAATGGTCTGCGCCCGCATCGGCAACGCCGGGGGCGTGGTACTCGGCCTGGGTGAAGGGGAAAACTTCATCGCATCAGACATCCCGGCCATATTGGAACACACCCGCCGGGTGATCTTTCTCGAATCGGGTCAGATGGCCATCGTAACGAAAGACAGCATCCGGGTTGAGACGCTGCGCGGCGAGGAACTCAAACCGCAGATCCACGCTGTCGCGTGGGACCCGGTTGCCGCCGAAAAAGGCGAATTCCGCCATTTTATGCAAAAAGAGATCCACGAACAGGTGCGGGCGCTGACCGACACCCTGGCCGGACGGGTCGATTTTGACCACGGCAAAATCCGCCTGCCGGAATTAAACCTGACGCCCGAACTGGCCAAACGCATTCAGAAAATCTATATTACTGCTTGCGGCACCGCCGCCTATGCCGGAATGGTCGGTAAAACACTGATCGAGGCGATCGCGCGCGTGCCGGTCGAGGTGGTGATCGGCTCCGAATTCCGCTACAGCGACCCGATCGTGGATGAAAACACGGTCGTGCTGGCGATTTCACAGTCGGGCGAGACAGCCGATACGCTGGCGGCGATGGAAGAGGGACGCAAGAAGGGCGCGACCGTCTGGAGCATCGTCAACGCGATCGGCTCGCAGGCCATGCGCGTGGCGGACGGGTATATCTCGATGCAGACCGGGCCGGAAATTGGCGTGGCTTCGACCAAGGCTTTCACTGCCCCGCTGGTGGACCAGTACATGCTGGCGATCCTGCTGGCTGACCTGCGCGGGACTCTGGACGAAAAGACCCGCCGCGCGCTGGTCGCCGATCTGCGCCTGGTCCCAGACCTGGTGGGCCGCGCGATGAACCGCGAGGCGGAAGTGGAGAAGGTGGCCTTCGCGCTCAAAGACATCCGTGACTGCCTGTACCTGGGGCGCGGCATCAATATGCCGATTGCCTACGAGGGCGCGCTCAAGCTGAAAGAGATTTCGTACATCCACGCCGAGGGTTACCCGGCCGGCGAGATGAAGCATGGACCGATCGCGCTGATCGACGAGACCATGCCGGTGGTCTGCATTACGCCGCAAGACCCCTGGCACGAGAAGATGATCAGCCAGATCCAGCAAGCCAAGGCCCGCGGCGGGACAGTCATTGCCGTGGCGACTGAAGGCGACGCGTTGGTGGCCGAAATGGCCGACCACGTGCTGTGGGTGCCGGCCGCTCCGTGGATGCTCAGCCCGCTGGTGACGGTCATCCCGCTGCAGCTGCTGGCCTATCACATCGCCACCATCCGCGGGTTGGATGTGGATCAGCCGCGCAACCTGGCAAAGAGCGTGACGGTGGAGTAAATGGTAATTGGTGAGTGGTGATTAAAAGGCCTTCTTCCAAACTGGGAGAAGGCCTTTTTTAAATTAAATACAGAATTTTGAAAAGAGTAACGAATAACTAGTGACGATGGTAAGTATTTTTGGTATAGTAATTAGAATCCTTCTAAAATTACTTGAACTTGTGTGATAACTATGCCAAATAAAAGTAAGAGCATATCTGATGATGAACTATATGCCAGTTCACGATTTTTTGTATACCATGTCAAAATGTATGTTGAAACATTGATTTGGCTTAAAGAACACCCCAGACCAGAAAATTGGGATACAGTTCGAAATGCAATTCTTGAGGATCACCTCGTTCACGCACGTGTTCTCATAAATTTCATTAGCGGACCTTCAGCGAAGAATAAGCCAAGAAATACCGACGTGTTTGCTACGAATTATTTTTACGAATCTATTAACATTTTTGCTCCTATACCTGACCCCTTTTTAATTAACCAAGCAAAAAATATTGGCGGCCAATTAGTTCACCTCACAATAAACTCCACAAAGTTAAAAAGTGAACAAGAATGGCCTATATATGAGATTGCGAATAAGCTAATTCTTGCGCTAAAAGAATTCCTAAGAGTTGTCCCTGAAACCAAGCTTACAGAAAACATTAAAAACGAAAGCTTGCTTTTATTGGAGAATTTATTCATTCCCCCAATTCATTATTTAGAAAAGCCATCAACTTGATGGTATTTTCACTGTTTAAAAAGTATCCTGCAAATATTTGCAGGATACTTTTTAAAATCAGCTAACCAAACAATCAACCCATCGAAACAGCCATCACATCATAGTAAGTTCCCGCGCCGAAGCCGTCGAAAAGAACGTGGTCACCGGGGTTGATTTCCTGCAATTGGCGCAGGAAGGCGATCGCGCACGAAGCGGCGCTAACGTTGCCAAAATCGTGCAGCAGCCAGGGCATCGGGATCTGGACACCTTCCTTGAGCAATTGCTTGGCCTTGAGCAGGTTGATCTTGTAGTTGGCATGGTGGGCGATCGCAACATTGATCTCGCGCCCAGACTGGCCGAGTTTTTCCATCAGCGCCTGGTACTGCAAATGAACATCGGTCACGACTTCGACGCCGCTGCGCACGAAGAGCTTGACCATACCCATCAGCCCGGCCATGACGATCGGCAGGCCATCTTGCGGCTCGTGCATCATCCCGGCCACGCGGATGTGGCTGGAACCAGCCTGTGAAACTTCCAGAAGCGATTTGCCGGGGGCCATTTCTTTCGAATGCGGGTAATACATGCGCACCTGAAGCAGGCCTTCCTGATCGTAGTTTTCGTGACTGCGGCCGGCCAGCAGTTTCATATTTTCACCCGGCACAACCCCAAACAAACCCATGCCATTGCCGAACAACTGCAAAGCGTTCTTGTCACGGGCGTGGCTGGTGAAGCGGCTGAGGCCTTCGATGCCGCCAACCAGAACCTTCTTCCCGGCCAGTTCTTCGGCTACATTCATTTGCCCGGGCACAGCCAGGTCGGGATTAATCGCCAGATTCAGGGCACCCATCGAGCCATCGCAGGCCTTATGGACACTGACCTTGAGGGCGTCTTCACGCATTCCAGCGCGCCGGGCAATCTGGGCCACGTAATCTTCCGAAACCGGGGCACTCATCCCGACCAGCAACCCATCCACATCGCCCAGCTCCCAGCCGTTGGCCTGGGCCGCGGCGCGGATAAGGCGCGCGCCGACCTCCAGTTCCAGCTCAAGGTGATCGGCTGCGCTCAAATCCGGTACATGGTGTCGGTGCTGAAAACCCAGCTCGCTGAGGTTCATCACATCCGATTCGGGCAGTTCCGCACCCAGGCGAGTTCCGACAAATTCGGGCAAAGCCTGGTTGTTGAAATTCTCGCCCCAGGCGCCATACGCGCCGCCCAATCCGAGGGCCTTATTGGTTACACGCTCAATACCAATCTTGATGCCCTGAGCGATGGGCAAAATTTCACTTTCAACGTTGGGCCGCTCGTAAAACGAGGGCAGTTCCTGCTGGATATTTTCACTCATTTTGTCTCCTTGGGCTTGCCTGTCCCGAAACATTTTATTTGTCGATAGTCCGGGCGCAAGGCTTCTTACATTAGTATGGACATTACAACCCCATCCAAAGCAAGGGGGTTCTCAAAAAAACAGGGAATTTTCTTCATGCCGCTGCTCGGGCATGTATAATTATTTCATGGAGACAACATCAGAAACCATCCGATGGCTTTTGCAAGGGGATCCGGCGATTCGCTGGCAGGTTTTACGCGATCTGTGCGATGCACCCGCCGAGATATACGTAACAGAACGCGCCCACGTTGCCAATCAGGGTTGGGGCGCACAGTTGTTGGCCAGGCAAGATGCAGACGCTCATTGGGGCGGCGGCATTTACTCGCCAAAATGGAAAAGCACCACCTATACCCTGCTCGTGCTGCGCCAGTTGGGGCTGCCGCCTGAAAATCCGCAGGCTCTGCGCGGCTGTGAGAAATTCTTCTTCCGCGGGCTGGAAAAAGATGGCGGCATCAATTTTTGGAAAAGCTTCCAGCACAGCGAAACCTGCATTAACGGAATGCTGCTAGCGCTGCTCTCCTACTTCCGCTTTCCCGATGAACGTATCCACAGCGTGGCAGCGTTCCTGTTGCGCGAACAAATGCCTGATGGCGGCTGGAATTGCGAACGGATCAAGGGCGCCACACACGCCTCGTTCCATACCACCATTTCGGTGCTCGAAGGGCTGGATGAGTACGGAGCGCGCTACCCCGAAAACCTGTCCGCCGTTATCGAAGCCCGGGCCAAAGCCCACGAGTTTCTCTTGCAGCACCGCCTGTATCAATCGCACCGGACCGGCGAGCCAGCCGACTACCAGATGACCCTGATGCATTTCCCACCGCGCTGGCGCTACGACTTCCTGCGCGGCCTCGATTACTTCCAGCGCATAAATGCGCCAAAAGATGAGCGCATGAAGGATGCCATCGAGCTGCTGCCAGCCAAACAAAACGCAGACGGAACCTGGCCGCTCAATGCCCCCTGGCCCGGACTGGTTTACTTTCACATGGAAGAGACCGGAAAACCCAGCCGCTGGAACACGCTGCGCGCCTTGCGCGTGCTAAAATGGTGGCATTCTTAAACTCAGGAGAACTCTATGCGCCCCGATTGGGATTCGTACTTCATGAAAATCGCATCTGCTGTTTCCGAACGTTCCACCTGTGACCGGGCTTTCGTTGGCAGCGTCCTGGTGCGCGACAAACGCATCCTGACCAGCGGCTTCAACGGCTCGCCCGCCGGACAGGAACACTGCGACGAGGCCGGCCACCTGATCGTGGATGGGCACTGCGTCCGCACCATACACGCCGAAACCAATGCCATTATCCAGGCCGCCCTGCACGGCGTCTCGACCAAAGGCTCGACCTGTTATGTCACTCATTTTCCGTGCATCAACTGCACCAAAGTGCTGATCAACGCCGGTATTACCCGCATTGTCTATGGTGAAGCCTACCGGCTGGATGAGAATGCGCTTGAATTTCTAAAGAAAGCCAACATCGAAGTAGTTGCCTTCAGTAAATAGAAAGATGGCCCGGCTTTTTTAGCCGGGCCATCTTTCAAAACTCAACAGCAACAGAATTACTGGCTAACAAAACGCAAGGTCAGGGCAATTTGCTCAACCAGTTCCAGATCGCCTTCGCCTGCCAGGGTCAGGTAGCGATCGTCCAACGGGGTGAGCAGGAAGAAGGCACGGTTTTGTTCCGCAGTCTCAACAATAAAAACCCGAACTGGCTGGCCGTTGTCAAGGATCCACTCTTCAGAGGAAAGAACCGTAAAGCCAGAGGCTTCCCAGGCCGTCTGACGTACTTCCACATAAGCGGCCAGATCGTTGTGAGGCTCCCATAGATTGATCAACAAAGTAACAGTCGTTGAGTTATCTGGCGAACTCATTACGGTCTGGGTGGCGCGGTCACCGATCACCATGGGCTCGCCGATCGTCCAGGTTGCGGGTAAATCCATCAACAGGTTAATCTCGGCATTTTCATAAGTGACCGATTCCATCGGCAGGGCAGGAACCTTGCTGGCCGGCTTTTCGGTGGGGAGAGGTTCCGGGGCTATGGGCTGCTCGGTTGGTGTACTCGCAACCGGGGCTGGTAAGGTGGCCGCTTCGGACGAGGCGCTCACAATCGGCAGACAAGCCGAAAACAACAGACTGGCAATCACAAGCGAAAACAAGGGGAAAAATTTGGGTGTCATTTTATATACTCCTATAGTTGGTTTGACCCCACAATGACGCCGGCCAGCAAGGTTATGTTCCTCAAGAATCAAAAACAGGAGCGCAAATGGCTCCTGTTTTTGATTCTCATTGGTAAAAGTTTACATATCTTCAAAACGAATGGTGACATTCACCGAGCCGCTGCCCAGATCAACCGCCTGGATGACTATCGCCTTGCCGCTTTCATGACCATCGAAGACAATGCTAAAGGTTGTATCGGTAATTGCAGTGTTGATCTCGCGTTCAGTGTATCCTTCGGCCGCGAACGAATCGCGATAAAACGCCAGAGACTCTTCAATGGACAAACTGGTCTGGAAAGAGATCATTCCGCCGCCCAGATCATAACCGTTCGAGGCGTCGTCAGGGACGGGGAACTCGGTCTCAAATCCCAGATCGGCTGACGGAGCAGATTCTTCCGCCTCACTGGGCTCTTCAACTTCCTGCTCCTGGGTTGGTTCCGGCGCTTCGGGCAGGGATTCTTCTTCCATGGGGGCGGCTGGTTCGGGGGTAGCCTCGCTACCCACTGCCAGGGCCTGGCAGGCCAGCGAGGCCAGCACCAGAACAGAAAGTACAAGTAAGAAACGGACAGAACGGGTCATTTTCACAACTTCTCCTTTGGGAAATCGAATAAGAATCATTTTAGCAATAAAGACCCCTCATTCAATCCACCCAATGGGGGATTTTTACGATAACAAGGCAAACAGGCAAATTGGCAGGCCGCGCTCATTGCGTTCCAGTTTGGCCAGCTGTATCACCGGGTGTGACAGTTGCCGTTCCATCAGAGACTTATCCATCAGACAGAGAGCCGGGTGATCAGCAATGATCGCTGCATACGGGCACTGTCCAAGGATCAGGCGCGGCCCGGCCGCGTGCGCCTCCCAATGGGACTGATAATGCATCTGGTTCAGGGTTTCAACGGTAGCCGCCAACCGCCGGGTAATGTGAGTGGAGCGGTCCGCGGGCGGGTTCGGCGAAATCCGCTCGGCCAGGCGGCGCAAAAAGGCGGGCCGCTCCGCTTCGGGCAGAGAATCGATAAATTCGCCCAGCAATATCGAAGAAAGCGCGGACAAGTTGTCACCCAACGCCAGACGGCTAAGACAATAAATTTTATATGGGCGCCCACGCGCGCCATCCATCCGCAGCCCGCCAACTTCCACCAGGCCATCGGCCAGCAAGCGTGATAGATGATGGCGAATGTTGGCAGGCGTCACTCGCAGGGCTTTGCCCAGCTCAACTGAGGTGGCGCTGGTTTGCTTGCGCAAATAGTTCAATATTTTTTGACGGGAATTGGTTTTTTGCAGGGTGACATTTGTCATGAGTTTTTCACTTTGCGATTTATGAAAACATATATTATCATAATTACGTTGACCGGAGTCAATGGTAAAGATATAATTTTCACAATCGTATGGCTGACCCGCTCAATTGGGATTCCACCTTTGCAATTGCACTGGCCTTAAAAACTATCCATCCGCGAGTTGACTTTGAAAAGGTCTCTCTCGGGGATATCTATCGCTGGACAATCGCTCTGGAAAGTTTCGAAGATGACCCGGCCCTGGCCAACGATGAAATTTTGTCTGCCATCTACCAAGATTGGTTCGAGGAGACGCTTAATGACCCCAAATGAACTCAATACACCCGGTTATGACATTCCAGACGATCTGAAAAATGTTGTAGCCATCACGACGCTCGATAAGATTTACAACTTCGGGCGGCGTTCATCGCTCTGGCCGATGATGTTCGGCCTGGCTTGCTGCGCTATCGAAATGATCGCGGCCCAGGCTTCCCGTTACGATCTGGCGCGCTTCGGCATGGAAGTTATGCGCCCCAGCCCGCGCCAATGCGATGTCATGCTGGTGGCCGGAACCGTGACCAAGAAGATGCTACCGGCCATCGTCCGCCTGTACAACCAGATGGCCGAACCGAAGTATGTTGTCTCGATGGGCGCCTGCGCTTCAGGCGGCGGACCTTTCAAGGAAGGCTACAACGTTGTCGCCGGGATCGACAAATACCTGCCGGTCGATGTCTACGTTCCGGGCTGCCCGCCCACCCCGCAGGCCCTCGTCTACGGCCTGATCAAACTCCAGGAAAAAATCGACAAGCAGTCGATCAAGACCGTGCGCTGGTACCAAAAAGGCGCAGATTCGGTCGAAGTGCCGATCCCGATGCTCGGACCAGACCTGATCGACCCACGGCGCATCCCCGAGATCAAAGCCAAAGCCGCCGAGCTGGCCAATCCGCCGGCCCCGGTGGAAGAAAGCGCCGCATAGGAGACCGCCATGACGACACCCGCCCCTGTTGAAACCCTTGATTTATCTGCTATCGCCGGCCAAAAACTGGCCGAAAAATTCCCCGGCGCAGTTACGGCTGACGCTCGCCCCGGCTTTTCCGGCTGGATGATTGCCCCCGAAAAGCTGATCGAAGCCGCCACCTTTATCCGCGACGAACTGGGCTACGACCTGCTCTCATCCGTTACCGGCGTGGACTATATCGCCGAAAACAAAATGGAAGTGGTCTACCACGCCTACAAAACCACCGGCGGCCCGGCCCTGGTCTTCAAAGTCCAGGCCGCACGCGTTGACCCGATCACCATCCCATCTGTCACCCCCATCTGGACGGGCGCAGATTTCCAGGAACGCGAAATCTGGGACCTTTACGGAATCCGCTTCGAGGGCCACCCTGATTTGCGCCGCATCCTGATGTGGGAAGGTTTCGAAGGCCACCCGATGCGCAAGGATTGGAAAGAAGCCTTCTACGATGAAGAGGTCAAACCGTTTAAATCGCGTTGGCCCGATGGCAAGCACAACTTCGCTGAAAATAAAACCCCCTTTGGCGATAACGTCAGTTTCGGAGCCGGGTTCGATCCCGAAAAATGGACCCCGACCGATCCCGAAGAAGCGCTTTACGCTTCGCTCAGAAAATACAAGACCGAAGTGAAAGACGGTATCCCGACCGACCATATCCTGGTCAATATGGGGCCGCAGCACCCTTCGACCCACGGCGTTTTCCGGGCAGTGGTCATGCTCGATGGCGAAAAAGTTGTCAGCGTAAAGCCGGTCATGGGTTATTTACACCGCAACCACGAGAAAATCGGCGAACGCAACACCTTCCTGCAAAACATGCCCTACACCGACCGTCTCGATTACTTCAACTCGATGACAAGCAACTGGGGCTATTCCCTGGCCGTTGAAAAATTGATGGGCATTCAAGTGGCAGAACGCGCCGAATACATTCGCGTCATCATGGCCGAACTGAGCCGCATCCAGAACCACTTGATCTTGATCGGCATGTTGATGAACGACCTGGGAGCCTACTTTACCCCGGCCCTGTACGCCTTCGAAGAACGCGAACTGATCCTTGACATTTTCGAAGCCGTTGCCGGCTCGCGCATGATGTGCAACTACCACCGCTTTGGCGGCGTTGTGCGCGACATCCCCGAAGAATGGATGAAGAAGATCCACGGCCTGGTCTTTGACCGCCTGTCTGCCAAAATCGACGAATTTGACCGCCTGCTGACCGAAAGCGAGTTGTTTGTTTCGCGCCTGAAGGGTATCGGCTATCTCAGCCCTGAAGACGCCATCCGCACCTCGATGACCGGTCCCATGCTGCGCGCCTCGGGCATCCCCTACGATATCCGCCGTGCTGACCCATACGGGATCTACGACCGCTTCGATTTCAACGTGGCCGTGCGCTACAACGGCGATATGTACGACCGCTACCTGATCCGTGTCGATGAAATGCGCGAATCGCTCAAGATCCTGGAACAGGCTCTCAAGCAGATTCCCGAAGGGCCGATCATGAGCGTCAAGCCAACCTACCAGACAAAAGTCCCGGCAGGTGAAGCCTACGGGCGTGTCGAAGCTCCCAAAGGCGAATTGGGCTTCTACGTTGTCTCGACCGGCAAACCCAACCCGTATCGCTACCACGTCCGCGCGCCATCGTTCATCAACCTGACCTCGCTCGAAATGACCTGCGTCAACGAAAAAATCGCAGACTTTGTCGCCATCCTCGGTGCGGTCGATATCGTGCTCGGCGAACTTGACCGGTAGAAGGGAGCAATCTTATGGAAACTTATGGAAAAGGTATTCTCAAAGGCCTGATGGTGACGGCCAAACGCTTCATCGACACCTACCTTGAAGACATCAAGTGGTGGGGCCGAAAGCGTTATTTCAGTCCCGAAGGCATTGCTCACCGCGGCAGCAAGGATGCAAAAGGCATTTTCACCGTTCAATATCCTGAAGAAAAAGTGCCGGTGCCCGAAGAATTCCGCTACATCCCCTTCCTGGTTTATGACGAGGGCGAAAACGGCTCAAAGGATATTCGCTGCACATCCTGCGGTATCTGCGCAAAGGCCTGCCCGCCGCAGTGCATCTGGATCGTGCGCGGCACCGATCCTGTCACCGGACGCCCCGTGCAGCAGCCTGCCGAATTCTACATCGACGCAGACATCTGCATGAACTGCGGTTTCTGCGCCGAATACTGCCCCTTTGACGCGATCAAGATGGATCACGACTATGAGATCTCCTCTTACGGGCGCAACCTGCTCGACAAAGAAGCGCTGCTGAAATCGGCTAAATACTATGCCGAAATTCGCCCGCAGAACAATGCCCGCGAAGAAATCGCCCGCGCCGAAAAAGCTGCTGCCAAGGCAGCAGCCAAGGCAGCCGAAGCCGGCTAAAACAATTGCAAAACTGCATAAAACAGCCTTCTTTAGAGGAGGCTGTTTTTATTTAAACCACCGCGGTTTTCGAGACCTTTCGGCTGATTTACGCGTATATTCTTTTAGTCGCAAATAAAATAGTTGTATAATAAATTTAGCCTTAAGTTTTATGGAGGCAAAAATGGAATTCTTACTTGACGCAAATGTTGCTTACACCCTGCTGGTCACGGGGATTTTGCTGGGGCTGTTGGCACTGGTCGCACCGGGGACAGGTATTCTCGAAATTGGGGCATTGTTCGCCTTCCTGTTGGCCGGTTATGGCGCTTACAACCTGGGCATCAATCCTTGGGCGCTGGTTATATTGGTTGTCAGCCTGGTCCCGTTTTTGTATGCCATCCGCCTGCCACGCTGGCGGGCAGCCTTTCTTGGGGCTACGATCTTGCTGGTGATCGCCGGTTCGGTCTTCTTGTTCATCGGCGAAAACGGCTGGCCCGCGGTAAACCCGATTCTGGCAACAATCGTTTCCACCCTGTACGGCGGATTCCTGTACTTTGGCATCCAGCGCACCATCGCCGCCATGAACACCCGCCCCAACCACGATCTGGCCGCATTGATCGGACAACTTGGCGAAGCCAAAAGCAAGATCCACGATAGCGGTTCGGTGCAGGTTGCCGGTGAGTTATGGTCTGCGCGTAGCGAGAAAAGCATCTCTGAAGGCAGCCAGGTTCGAGTGATCAAGCGGGAAGGTTTTGTGCTTCTCGTTGAAAAAGTATCGTAGCAACCCCATTCATTACAGAAAGAGAGAGTAATATTATGGAGGCAACACTTCTTATCCTGTGCGCCCTGGGCGGGGTCCTATTGCTGGCCGTCATCCTGGTTGCCAATGCGATTCGAATCGTTCCAGAATACCAACGCCTGGTTGTCTTTCGTCTGGGGCGCTCTATCGGCAGCAAAGGGCCGGGCCTGATTTTCCTGATTCCGGTCCTGGATCGCGGCGTCAAAGTGGATTTGCGCGAGCAGGTGCGCGACATCCCGCACCAGACCTCGATCACCAAAGACAATGCCAGTATTGCCGTGGACTTCATCTGGTACTACAAAGTTCTCGACCCAATGGAAAGCGTTTTGCAGGTTGGCAACTTTGAAGCCGCTGCACAGGGTATGGCAACCACCACCCTGCGTGCCGTTATCGGTGGTATCCCGCTCGATGATGTCCTGTCTGAGCGCGAACACATCAACAAAATGCTGCGCACCCGCCTGGACGAAGTCACCGAACGCTGGGGCGTCAAAGTCACCAACGTTGAAATTCGCGAAATCATCCCGCCGCGCGAAATCCTCGAATCGATGAACCGCCAGATGTCCGCAGAGCGCGTCCGCCGCGCCGTCGTGACCGAATCAACCGGTCAGCGCGAAGCCGCGATCAACGTGGCGGAAGGTGAAAAACAGGCCGCCATCCTGCGAGCCCAAGGGCAGAAAGAATCCGCCATCCTGCAAGCTCAGGGCGAACGCGAAGCCCAGTACCTGCGCGCCGAAGGCTATTCGGCCGCTCTCGAGAAAATCTCCAGCGTAGCCCAGTCTGTCGATCAAAAGACGATGACCCTGCAATACTTCGAGACCCTCAAAAACATTGGCACCAGCCCCTCGACCAAGTACATCTTCCCGATGGAATTTACGTCAATGCTCGATAACTTCCTCGGCAAGAGCAAATCGTAAAACGAACATCCTAAGGTAAAATAGAGCCTCCCCTTTGCGGGAGGCTTCATTTTTTGCCCCATCACACTATGACAGACATCGTTTCCGCCTCCATTCTCGACCTGGGTGCTCTGCGCCACCTGGAACAGGTATGCTTTCCGCAAGATGCCTGGCCACTGCTCGATTTAATCGCGGTGCTCAGTTTTCCCGGCGTGGTGCGCTTGAAAGCTGTTGAAAACGGCAAGATGATCGGCTTTGTGGCCGGCGACCCGAGGCCAGGCGAAGGCATGGGCTGGATCGCCACGATCGGTGTCCTGCCCGACCAGCGCGGCAAAGGGGTTGGCCGCGCCCTGCTGAACGCCTGTGAACGCGAAATGCCCCTGCCCCGCATTCGTTTAAGCGTGCGCCAGAGCAACCATGAAGCCATCCGCATGTATGAACAGGCCGGCTATCGCTCGGTCGATCACTGGCTGCGCTACTACAACGACGGTGAAGATGCCCTGGTAATGGAAAAATACATGTCGGAAACTGGACTATAATTCACTCATGCTCTTGGAAACAACTCTCACACCACCCGTCTGGGTCAACTCACAACAATCGCTCAATCTTTTGGTGGACGACCTAAAACGCCAGACAAGCATTGCGGTCGATACCGAGGCAAACTCACTTCATGCCTATCATGAACGCGTCTGCCTTATTCAATTTTCAACGCGTCAAACCGACTATCTGCTGGACCCACTGTCGATTGCCAATCTTTCGCAACTGGAAGAAATCTTCGCCAACCCCGAGATAGAAAAGGTTTTTCATGCAGTTGATTACGATGTTTATGGCTTGAACCGTGATTATGGCTTCAGCATCCATAATTTGTTCGATACCATGATCGCAGCACGCACCCTGGGGTACAGCTCGCTCGGCCTTGGAAGTTTGCTAAAAGAAAAGTTTGACATCGAACTTAATAAGCGTTTTCAAAAGGCGGATTGGGGCCAACGCCCCCTGACCGAAGAGTTGATCGATTACGCCCGGCTGGATACACACTATTTGCTTGACCTGCGCAACACACTGGAGCGGGAGTTGCGCGCAAAAGGACGCTGGGAACTGGCCCACGAGGATTTTGTCCGCGCAAGCCAGGTTAACGGCCACAACGGCGACCCGCGCGAGCGCTGGCAGCGCATCAGCGGTCAGCAAGACCTGGATCGTCGCCAGCAAACCATCCTGCATGAATTGTGCCTGGTCCGCGAGAAGATCGCTGAAAAACTGGACCGTCCGCTTTTCAAAGTAATTGGCGACCATCACCTGCTGCTGCTCGCGCAAAAATCCCCGCAAAAGATGGGCGACTTAACCGAACTTGGGCTTTCAGAACGTCAGGTTCACCGCCTGGGACGGGCCATGATCGAAGCCATTCAACGCGGGCAAACCGCTCCGCTGGTGCGCGCTACCGAAATGGATCGCGCTCCCGAGGCTGTACTGACCCGCTTGCAACGACTGAAAGCCTGGCGCAAGGAAACCGCCCAAAAGCTGGGCGTCGAATCAGATGTAATTCTGCCGCGCGTTACGATGCAAGCCATCGCGGATAGAAATCCACACACCTTGCAAGAGCTTGCCGAAATCATGCGCGAATCTCCGTGGCGGCTGGAGCACTACGGCCCAGACATCCTCAAGGCAACCCACACCGCAGTCGCCGCAAAAAAAGGTTAAGGAGTCATCCTGATGAAAATTCGTTTTCATGGCGCTGCCCAGACGGTCACCGGGTCGATGCACCTGGTGGAAGTTAACGGCAGTAAACTCTTGCTCGATTGCGGCCTGTTTCAAGGCCCACGCAAAGAAACCTACAAACGAAACCAGAATTTTCCATTTGACCCGGCCAGCATCAATGCGGTGGTTCTTTCACACGCTCATGTTGACCACTGCGGTAATTTACCCAATTTGGTCAAGCAAGGTTTTTCAGGCAATATATTTGCCACCCCGGCCAGTGTGGAATTGGCCGAGATCATGATGCGCGACTCGGGGCATATACAAGAGTCAGATGCCGCCTACCTGAATTACCGCGAAGAGCGGCGCGGAACCGACATGATCGAACCACTCTATACCCAGGAAGATGCTGAAAACGTGCGCCCGCTGATGAAATCCATCGATCTGGGCATCGATTTTGAAGCATCGCCGGGTGTGATGGTGCGGCTGGTCGAGGCTGGGCACATCCTTGGCTCGGCTTCCGTGCTCTTGGAAGTTGAAGAAAAAGGCCAAAAGACCCGCATCTGGTTTTCAGGCGATGTCGGACGTCGCAACCTGCCCCTGCTGCGCGACCCTTCCCTGCCAGAACCGGTTGATCTGCTCATCAGCGAATCGACCTACGGCGACAAACCGCACCGCGACCCCGCTGTAGCCTATCTCGAGTTGAGAGATGTGGTCAGCCGCACCATTCATCGCGGCGGAAAAGTTGTCATCCCATCTTTTGCGGTTGGCCGGACCCAGGAAATCGTTTACAACTTGCACCAAATGATCGATTCACATGATATTCCGCGTGTGCCGGTTTTCGTCGACAGCCCGCTGGCAGTCAATGCTTCAGATATCTTCAAAAAGCACCGCGAATGTTTCGACGACGAAACCTGGGCTTTCATGCAAAACGGCACGCACCCGGCGCTTGATTTCCAAGGGCTGACTTACATCCGCAGTCTCGAAGAGTCGAAGCAACTCAATGCGCGCAAAGACCCGATGATCATCATCTCGGCTTCAGGGATGGCCGAAACCGGCCGCATTCTGCACCATCTCAAAAACAATATCGAAGACAAACGCTCAAGCATCGTCATCGTTTCCTGGCAGGCGCCCCATACCCTCGGGCGGCGGCTGGCAGACCAGGAAGAGCGTATCAAAATCTTTGGCGAGGTTTTTTATCGTCAGGCTGAAGTTGTCACGATTGGCGGGCTTTCAGCCCACGCCGGTCAAGATATGCTGGTGGAATACGCTCATGCAGCCCAGGCGCGCAAACATGGAATTTTCCTGGTGCACGGTGAAGAGCGCGGAGCATTGCCGCTAAAAACCAAGCTCAACGAAAACGGGCATCACAATGTTTTCTACCCGGAATTACACCAAAGTATCGAGATTTAGGGTATACTGCGGCCTGCTTAATTCACTAATCTGAATAAAAAAGTATAAGCAGAAACATACTATTCCAGTTATAATCGCTTCGCAGCACGTGGTAATTTTCGCGCCGCGAGCACATTGGAGAGGTGCCAGAGTGGTTGAATGGGACAGTCTCGAAAACTGTTGTAGGCTCCGGTCTACCGTGGGTTCAAATCCCACCCTCTCCGCTAAAAAAATCCCCATCATATGATGGGGATTTTTGCTTGTGTCTCCTTGTAGTCAATTCGGGGGAATGTCAAGCTCACTTTGGCTTCTTATAGCGGTGAAATGGGATCATTATCGTCATGCCGATAACGATCATGATCTGCCCAAACTGAACGCCCACTGCCTGCCAGGGACCAAAAAAAGGCACTTCGGGCAAAGGTTGGGTTCCCATGCCAAAAATATCTGCCATGGCGGCAAACACGGCTATCACATAGCCAGTACCGATCAGGCGCGCGCCGATATCGGCAAGGATACTGCGTTCATCGTTCTTCCACAAACCTGAAAGTCCAATGTAGCCTCCCACGCATAAAAACCCGAGCCCAAATGTAAACACGGTGATTTGCACAAAGCCGATGACCGGGCTGCGGTCAAGACCGAGCCATTCTGGTTTTGCTCCCAAAATAAAAACCAGAAAACCAAACAGGCTGATAAACAGCCCTAGTTTTGCCTGGTCTGAACGTCGGTTTGTAACTGGAGCAGGGATGAAATTTAGTTCTTCGCTCATGCGGGCAAGCTCTTTTGTAAGAAATTTTTCCAGTTCAGGCCAAAAATGGCCTGAATGTTCTCTGTGGAATAGCCGCGTTCGGCCAATAGCAGATCAAGCTTCTGTAAATCAGCGATCGTATCCAATTCGTGTGGCACTTGCTGCAAACCAAAGCCGCCATCGAAATCAGTGCCAAAGCCAACGTGTAGCGCATCCCCGGCGCGCTGGCAAATATAATCGATGAGCGCAATAACCCTGTCCAGCGAACAAGCGCTGCGCGAGTCGGATGGCTTCCAGGTTTGATCGAGAAAACGATTAAACGGGACAATTCCAATCACACCATTCCGTTCCAGCAGCTTGTCAATAATTTCATCGGTCAGGAAACGATTGCTGGAACCGTTCTTGACCATTCTCAGCGGATTGGCGTGGCTGGCCAGGATAGGGCCCTCGTAGAAATCCAGCGCCTGGAGAGCCGCTTCCCAGGCCATATGGCTGATATCCAGGCTAAAACCGCGTTCGGCCATGCCAGCCAGCAGGGAGCGGCCTTCGGCAGTCAGCGGGCCTGGTTCATTGGTTCCGCCGCAAAAACGGGTGGATTTCCAGGCCGGGCCAATCATGCGAACGCCGCATTCCCACCAATCATCAAGCTCATCGATGGAGCGAATGCCTTCTGCGCCTTCCATCAGCATCACCAAACCTGTCCGGGCGGGCTGGTCAGGTGTCGCCCACGCTTCCATAACGGCAGACAGCTCTCGGATGGAACGCACCGGGGTAAATTTATCCGAATGACGGTCAAAAAGCCGCCGGTAGGCATCCACCTGCTTTTTATAAACGCTGTGGGCCTGTTCGACATTGGCGTAGGTCAGGATATCCCAATCGCCTTCGCGGAGCCGGGCCGGGGTTGCAAACAAGGTGGCGAAGATAACCGCCACACGCCCCAACTGATATTCAGGCCAACCAAGCAGACTGTCATCATTTTTTTGAACGACCAGGCTGCCCTTCTCACGGTTACGCGTTTCAAGCGCCGAAAGACTGTAATCGCGCTCAAAAGTGAGCATGTTCCAGGCCAGGTCTTGATGAGCATCAATAATTGTCGGTTTCATAGGGATAAATAAAGAGCGCACCCGGGGGTGCGCTCTTGCTTTGTGGCTCCGGTTTAGCCTTCAGCCTCTTCGTCACCAAACTCATCATCGAGTTCGGCGGTTAGCGATTTCATGTCGAGGTCTGTATAGGCCGCTGAGTCTACTTTGCGGAGGCTCAAACCAATACGGCGCTGGTCAGAGTCGATCCGAATAACACGCAAGGTCAGGCTGTCGCCTTCCTTGACTGCTTCTTTGGGATGGTTGATACGGTTTTCTGAAAGTTCAGAAATGTGGATCAGGCCTTCGATGTCGCCTTCGAGACGCGCAAACGCGCCGAATTTGGTCAGGCGGGTGATCACACCTTCAGTCAGTTGACCGACCTTGAAACCACCAACTTTATCCTGCCAGGGATCTTCCTGGAGGGCTTTGATGGAGAGGCCGATGCGCTTCTTCTCGCGGTCGATGCTGATGATCTTGACCTTGACTTCGTCGCCAACCTTGAGAACTTCTCCCGGATGCTGGACACGTTCCCAGGAAACCTCGGAAAGGTGAACCAGGCCGTCGGCGCCGTTGATGTTGACAAACGCGCCAAAGTCAGCAACGCTGGTGACACGGCCGGTGTAGACCTTGCCTTCTTCGAGTTCATCAATAACACGTTCTTTGATCGACTGACGGGTTTCGGGATTGGCCGAACGCTCCGAAAGGATCAGGCGGCGGCGAGCGCGGTCAACCTCAATGATACGGACGCTGATGGTTTCGCCGATTTGCTTGGCCCAACGATCGGGTGTATCTCCCTGAACCTGGGTGCGGCGTGCCATGCCAATTTGAGAGGCGGGCACAAAACCACGCAGACCATGCACCAGGACGATCAGACCGCCCTTGTTGTAGCCTTCAACGAGGCCGTCAAAGGTGTCGCCGGTTTCTTGCATCTTTTCGACAACTTCCCAACCCATGGCTTCACGCGCACGAGAATAGGACAAGACCACATTTCCATACTGGTCTTCAGGGTTGACGACGTAGACAGGGATTTCCTGGCCTACTTTGAATGCATCGCGTTCCGACGAAGGAATTTGATCCAGTTCGCGGCCGGTAATGACGCCTTCAGATTTCGCGCCAACACTGACAAGAATCTGGGATGAAGAAATGCTGGCTATGACGCCTGTCCGAATTTCACCCTGGCTGGGGAATTCCAACCCGGTATCTGACAGCATCAAGGCTTCCATGCTTTCCATCGCGCCATTGCTATCGGGGTTCAGTTCTTCACTGCCCCCGTTGCCCATCGGGGCATTGTTTTGTTCCATCATAAAGAAATTGCTCCAGTACAAAGAGATTGGGTCTGATTATAAATGTATATTGCAGGCTTGACAATAGCGAAAATAAGATTGGGATACTCTGATATACCAACCTGACTAGACATATTATCATTAATGAATGCCAAAGTTCTAGTATTGGGCCAAAATCCCTGGTCGGGATATGCAAAAAACAAACAAAACTGACGATTTTGTTTGTTTCGGCATTCTTCTGCGGCCACAAAAGATCTTGATGATAGAATCGAAAGATGACAAGGTCTTTTGTGGCTGTGTGGCTCGGACAAACCATTTCCATCCTCGGAAGCGGAATGACCTGGTTCGCGCTCACCATTTGGGCCTGGCAAAAAACAGGGCAACCAACCACTCTCTCGACCATTGTTTTTTTTGCATTCCTGCCGACGGTTTTGTTTACTCCGCTGGCCGGGGTTTTCGTTGACCGCTGGAGTCGCAAGCAGGTTATGCTGCTGAGCGATGCAGCTACCGCCCTGGGAACATTACTGATTCTGACACTCTACACAACCGATGCGCTGCAAATCTGGCATATTTACATTATCAGCGCCCTGGCCGGTTTTTTTACCGCTTTTCAATACCCGGCCTATCTGGCCGCTGTGACCACCTTACTGCCAAAAGAGCAATACGGGCGCGCGCAGGGCATGCTGGGCCTGTCACCGGCCCTTTCAGGGATACTGGCCCCAATCTTTGCGGCGGGACTCTTGAACAAGATCGGTATGCAAGGGATTATGCTGATCGACCTGGCTACATTTGGGGTTGCCTTGGCAACCCTGATCTGGGTACGCATCCCCAGTCCGGCCGAGAGCGAGGTTGGGCGCGCCAGCCGCAGCAGCGTTTGGGGGGAGATTGTGTTTGGCTTTAACTATATCCGCCAACGCAGCGGATTGCGCAGCCTGACATTCCTGTTCATGCTGACGAACTTCTTCCTGGCGATTGGGGCAACCCTGGTCGCACCCCTGATTCTGAGCCAAACTGGCAACGACGAGGCGATCCTGGCCTCGGTCCAATCGTTCGGAGCGGTCGGCGGTGTACTGGGCGGCATCATCTTAAGCGTCTGGGGCGGACCAAAACGCCGGACCCATGGCATTTTCCTGGGCGGGGCCGGGGCCTGTTTGCTGGGGATCACCTGGCTGGGGTTGGGAACAACCTTCCTGCTTTGGGCGGTTGGTAGCTTCTTTTTTGCTTTTTTCGAGCCGATCGTCGAGGGGGGCAACCTGGCGATCTGGCAAACAAAAGTCGAAGCCGATATTCAGGGGCGGGTTTTTTCGGCCCGCCAACTGCTGGTGCAAATCCCTTACTTGCTTGGCATCCTTGTTTCAGGGCCACTGGCTGAATACCGGATGGGAATTTCCCCGCTCCTGGTACTGGCAGGCATCGCCGGTGGGCTTGTCTTCCTATCGGGATATCTTTTCCGATCCGTTCGCAACGTTGAAGATTTAGTGCCAGACCAGGGAGCGTAAAGATGTCCGTTGAAGCAGTGCTCGTAATTTTTTTCGTTCTCCTGGTTCTGGCCGCCGCATACTATTTTGTCGACCGCGAAATTTATTTTTACGAGGGGATGCGCCTCGGGCCGCGCCTGCAACGCTGGTTGTATGACCGCTGGGCGGCAGATTACGACAAAGGCAAACAAGCCAGCCAGGCCCAGGATGAATCGATGCTGGCCCAGCCCATTTTGGAAAAACTGGCTGAAATGCCCGAGCCGCTCATTCTTGATCTGGCAACCGGCACGGGCCGGTTAGAACTGGCCTTGTTCCATCTTCAGCCCAGGTTTCAGGGCAAGATCGTGGCACTCGATATCTCTCCAAAGATGCTTGAGATCGCCTCCCAGAAATTATCCCCATTTCGAGAAAATATCCGCCTGATCCAGTACCTGAGACTGCCCCTGCCTTTTCCGGATGAAAGCTTCGATGCTGTCTGCTGTCTCGAAGCACTGGAGGTCATGCCCGCCATGGATGAACCGCTCTCGGAACTGTACCGGGTCCTTCGTCCGGGGGGCCTGCTGGTCACTTCGCGCGGGACGGAAGCTTCGGGACGCAAGGCAAAAATCCGCAGCGCAGAAAATTTCAGCGAACTCCTGCGGCGCTTCGGGTTCGAGCAGGTTGAAATCACAGCGTGGTGGAAGTACTTCGACCGGGTTTTTGCAAAAAAGCCGGGGAACGCATCCCCCGTCGGCCAGCACAACCTGTTTGGTTTGTTGCGCTGCAAGGTCTGCGACAAAATCGAATGGCAGGAAAATCCCAAAGAAGTGCTTTGCCGATCTTGCGGCACAAAATATGCTTACTCTGACGAGAAAATCCTGATCTTTGAAATTGATCGCAAGGAGTAGAAATTTGGGCTGTTTTGAGCGTTAAAAATAAGCGTATGTGTTATAAAATACTATGCATGAAATGTCATCCACCGTCAATTTAAGGCTAAAAACCTGCTTTCATATTCAAGAGATCGAGGCTGGTCTTTGGAATAAAATCGGCCGGGAAGATGCTTTTCAAAGTTATCAATGGTATTTTTATGCCGAAAAAGTAATGGTTGATTGCAGGCCATTCTACATTCTGGCCTATGATAATGAAGAACTGGTCGGGCGAGCCACATTTTATCTTGTGCCCTCTGAACCGCTTCCGATTCAACCCATCTTTCTGCGCAATATTGCACAACAAATTTTTCGACGCTGGCCGCTGTTCATCTGCCGAACACCGCTGGCCGGGCTTTCAGGTTTTGTTTTATCTGAGCAGGCCGATCGTGATGAGATGCTGGCGAAGATTTCGTCAGCGGCCCTGGCACAGGCGCGTGAATGGAAATCATCTTTTCTGTTTTTTGATTTTGTTGAACAAGAATTAACGCTTCTGCCCGGATGGAAGCCGCGCTTCAAGTCGATGATGGTGAGTGAACCCGGGACACTCATGAAGTTATCCAGCCCGGATTTCGAAAGTTATATCTCTGGTCTCGGCAAAGACGAACGTTACCATTACCGGCGTATCCAGCGCAAGGCGCAGGAGTTGGGGATTGTTGTTGAGAGACACACCTCCGCAACAGACCTGGATGAGGCTCTGGCGTTGATCCGCAAGGTTGAGGCTAAGCACACATCCACACCCGTACCATGGACTCGCGCTTTGCTGGAGAATCTCAACCTGGTAGAGGGAACGTGGCTCACCGCCCGCATCGAGAATCGTCTGGTCGGCTGCGGGCTGGCGCTCAGAGACAATGGCGCGCAGATCAACACCGCCCTGGGATTGGCCGATGATGTGCCATACGTTTATTTTGCGCTTTTGTACGAAAGTTTGCGCCTGGCATTTGAAAACAACGCGCGCCTGGTACGGCTTGGAAGCGGCGCGTATGATGTTAAGAAACATCTGGGTTTTCAGGTTGAAACCAACAATTACGTTATGGCCGCTTCTCCAAATTCAGCTTTGCAACGACTGATCGATAGGATGGCATAAATGATTACAGGAAGTTCCCTTAGCGCCTTACTCGCCGTGGTGGTGATTGCGTTTTTTGTCATGGATTTTTATTTCATGCTGCGCTATGACCGTGACCGGCTGTCTGGAAAAGGCTGGTCGTGGGACTATACTTTGCTTGTTGTGGGGCTGGGGCTGGCGGTTGTGCTTCAGCCCATTTTTTTTCCTTCGATCGGCCTGGTTACCGGACAAGGCTGGGGATTGGCCTTACAGATGAGCGGCATGGTGCTGACCATCTTGTCTTTTGTCATTCACATCTGGTCGCGCTTGCACTTGCAAAAATTTTATGCCGAAAGAGTGGAAGTTCAGTCTGACCACAAAGTGATCGAGACCGGCCCATATGGTTTGGTTCGACACCCGCTGGTCACATCTTTCTTTATGCTGGGAACAGGCGTTTTCCTGCTGGCTCCCGCCCTGACAACGCTGGCCGCCATGGCTTACGTTTACTGGGATTTCAGCCGCGCGGCGAGGCAGGAAGAAGAACTGCTCAGCAAAACCTTGCCCAGCTATCAAGACTACATGAAACGTGTGCCAAAGTTCTTGCCACGCTTGAAAAAATAGGAACTGTCAACTCATGGAATCGTTGCGCCAGGCTTGGTCAAAATCAAAGTGGTATCGTTTTGCCCTGATTGCGGCAATCGTATGGTTCGTTTTGCGTTTGCTGATTCAAATCATTTACGCAAGCGGCGCGATGCCAGAATTAACCGGTGAGGATGGTTTGCCCGCGGATCTGCCCGTTTACATCGGGGCGGCCCAAAAATTCACGCTGGGGCAGCATCTGTATCCGCAAGACCTGAGCGACTCAACCTTTCATTACCCCTACTCGCCTCCTTTTGCGATGTTGTCCACCTTCCTGTTATGGTTCCCGGCTCGCTGGATCGCGCTGGGAGGTACTCTGCTGTGCGTTGTTGCATATGCCTTGCTGTATTTCAAGTGGATGCAAATTTTCAAACAACTATCCCTGCCAGATGTTGTGGAAAAAATGGCGTATACCCTGCCTGTCTGGTTGATCTTCTCTGCATTTTGGGGGGTCGTTGTTTACGTAAATATCGGAATTTTGGTAGCGCTCGTGGCCACTCTGTTGATCGAAAACATCCTGAAAGAACGCCTGGGCTGGTCAGCGGCGCTGGTTTCTTTTTTGCTGATCTCAAAAGTTATGTGGATTTTCCCACTGGCCTTGCCTTTACTGCTCGGGCGGCACAAATTTTTTCTAAAACTACTGGGCCTTGCCACACTGTTCTATGCCGGGTTGGTCGGCCTGAGCATGTTGGTTGCTGGCCCCGCTTACATCCTGGCTCAGTATCCGCAGTATTTTATCCACCTGCAGCGGATTGCCAGCGAATTTCCCTGGCACGTTCGGGATACAATCCCCTTTTTGGGATACAACCATTCCATCAAACAGTTTCTCGTTTTTGTTCTGGGCCTCCAGCCCTGGGTTTTACAACTGGCAACCATTATTAAGGTACTGATCCTACTGCCCTTTGCGCTGGTCTGCTGGCGCTTGTTCCGCACGAAGGGTTTGGCCGCATCATCCATGCTTCAGGTAGGGTTGGCCTTTGCGCTGTATCTGGGGGCCTTCATCTGGCTGGATATTGTTTGGGAAGTGCTGCTTGGAATTGCCATATTTCCTTTCGTTCTTTCGATATTGGAAAAGAAATGGCAAAAAGCACTGGTCTGGGCTGTTTTCCTGCTCTATGCGCTGGTCGATGTCATTCAGTTTTTTAGTTACATGATCGGCGGCGACAGCGTGGTGGTCATGCAAGGCGCATATGTTTTGACCGATCCCAGCCTGCATTTTCCGCTGACCATGGCGGTTATCCTGTTGTTCTATGTCATCATTACCCGTAAGTTGTGGCAATTGCTTCCGACATTGTCAAAATCAAAATCCTAACGAGGCAGGCCTTAAAAACATGGACATCAAAACCTTTCTAAAACTACCTACCGAAGAAGTTGCAAAGATTGTCCGCGCACACGGACCAAAAGTATGCGTATTTCCCATCAACGGAACCCGGCGCTGGTTTTTGATGGAAAACGAGCGCTCTTCTGATGATTATGCCTCCGCGTACTTGTCCGCAATCATTGAAAACCATATTGGCCTTTATAAATTATTTTTTGAGCATGGCATAGAAACACTGCTGACGCCCGCCCTGGGCACTGACTTATGGGAAAGAGGCGATGAGTATGTTCAGATGGTGGCCGAGGGCTTTGCTGCGTTGGCGAACCACCCTGAGTTCATCGAATTTTTTGATCAATACCAGGTAAGAGCAAATTTCTACGGAGACTATCGAAAGTTTCTATCCAAAACAAACTATTCCCATTTGCTGGACACCTTCGATGCAGTAAAAGAAAAAACTGCACAAAACGATCAATACAAGTTGTTTTTTGGTTTATTTGCCAGTGATGCAACAGAGTCTGTTGCCGAGCTTTCCGTGGCCTATTACCAACAGCACGGGGTTATTCCAAACAAGCAAAAAATAATAGAGTTATATTACGGCGAGTATGTGCACCCCGTAAGCTTTTTTGTTGGGTTCGATAAGTTCAGCGCTTATGACATGCCCTTGCTGGCATCCGGTTTCGAAGATCTGTATTTCACAGTCAGCCCCTCGGCATATCTTTCACAGAATCAGTTACGAGAAATACTATTTGACCATATTTATTCAAGATCAGTGGAGGAACCGGATTATTTGGAAATGTCCGAGGATGCCTGGGAAAGTATGAAAACTTTTTATAAAGTTTATCGTGAGACCACCCTGGGGATAGGCGTTATTAAAGACGGTATCTGGTATCCCAAGCTGCCAAATGGACAGGAATAACGATCATGAATATTATTGATTCTGCAAATCAACTTCTTGGCGAAATAGGGCCGGGCAGGATGAGCAATACAGTCTACGATACGGCCTGGGTCGCCATGCTCGGAGAGGTTGACTGGGAACTTAGCAATTCTGCGCTGGAATGGCTGTCCTCGAAACAGCTACCAGACGGAAGCTGGGGTAACAACTCTCTCTCGTATTACCATGATCGTTTAATCTGCACCTTAACTGCCATGCTGGCACTTTTCAAACGCGGCCGGAGAGCCTATGATCAACGCCAGGTGGAATATGGCAAAAATGCCATTGAAAAAATTGTTAGCAATGCCACAAGCAGCTTAGCAGCCGACCCATACGGCGCCACCGTGGGCTTCGAGTTGATCGTACCTACACTGACAGCCGAAGCCGAAGCGATCGGGCTGATCCCGAGTCAGCAAGGGCGCATACTGGGGCGTTTGCAACACCAAAGGGCCCGAAAACTCTCCATGCTCAGCGGAAGAAAAATTAGCCGCTTCATCACTGTCGCGCACTCCTCCGAAATGGTTGGTTCGGACGGAATGCATTTGCTGGACATAGAAAACCTTCAAGAGGCAAATGGCTCCATCGGGTACAGCCCATCTGCCACGGCTTTCTTTGCCCTGAAAGTTAAGCCCGGCGATCCTGCCGCGCTTGGCTATCTCAACAGTATTAAACGTGATGGCGGTGTACCGAATGTAGCGCCAATCGATGTTTTTGAGTGCGCCTGGACGCTCTGGAATTTATCGCTTACTGGTCAGGTAAACGATCTTGATTTGACGCTCGTTCAAAAACATTTGAAATTCTTGTTTGATAATTGGAGTGATCGGACAGGGGTTGGCTTTGCCGCAAATTACTCTGCCCACGATGGAGACGATACCGGGCTTGTTTTTGACGTGCTCAAACGCTTTGGATATCAGCCCAGCCTTTCTGCCATGCTGACCTATGAAGAGTCTGATTCTTTTAGATGCTTTGCCCTGGAGGCAAACCCATCGGTAAGTGCCAATATTCATGCTTTGGGAGCGCTAAGGCAAGCGGGATTAAGCATAGAGCATGCGGCTGTCCAAAAAATCTTACGGTTTCTAGCGAGCAGAGGGCATTCGAACACATTCTGGGCTGACAAATGGCATATTTCCCCCTACTACGCGACATCCCACCTGATCATCACCTGCGCAGGCTTCGCTGACGAGTTTGCCGTAAAAGCAGTCAACTGGATGTGCGAAACTCAAAAATCAAACGGTTCGTGGGGGTATTACATGTCTACAACAGAAGAGACTGCTTACTGCCTTCAGGCTCTTGCGATATGGGAAAAATCCGGCGGCAAAGTTCCTAAACCTGTTCTCGAAAGGGGTGCAAAATGGTTAACTGAAAACATGGATATGCCGTATCCAGCATTGTGGATTGGAAAGTGCCTGTATTCCCCTGATCTGGTTATTCGTTCATCTATTATCAGCGCCCTTATGCTTACCGCGTAAGAAACGAGACATCATGAGAAAACCTACCTTGAATAAGCTCTTCGAAATACATTCCACTGATCCAGACGATCATCGCCGCAGAAGCCTGGTAAGCATTCTGCTTGCAGGCATGACCATTCTAGGGCTGTTGCTGTTATTGCTGGTTGGCGCTTTCTTTGTGTTTGACGATACCGAGTTTTCAGGCAGCATGGATATTTTGATAGGCCTGGCCAGCATCGGGACCTTTATAATTTTATCGGTTGGTATATTTCTACTAAATCGTCGTCGCTCCGGACCGCTTTCTGCGTGGATTTTCCTGATTTTGCTTCTTGCAACCGTCACTTTTGCAGACAGCCCCGAACAAATGGTGGATGGGCGTAGTTTGTATCTTTTTACACTTCCAGTTTTGATCGCCAGTTTCGTTTTATTCCCTTCTGCCAGCTTTATTTTTGCTGCCTTGTGCAGTATTGACCTCTTATTGCTAACGCTTACCTCCGCATTAGGAGTACCCAACTTTTTTGGGATGGTCGGTTTTTTTGCAATCGCATTCGTTGCATGGCTGGCCTCCCGTAGTATGGAAAACGCGCTCAGGGACATCCGACTGCTCAACCGCGACCTTGATAAACGTGTTGAAGAGCGCACCAGGGAACTTGCTGAAGCATTAACCCGCGAGTTTGCCGAAACCGGTAAAAACCAGGCCATTCTGGAAGGCATTGCCGATGGTGTTATTGTATTTGACGCAAACGAGAAAATGATCGTTGCCAACCCTTCGGTCTGCCACCTATTAGACATCTCGCGTGCGAACGTTTTGGGCAAAAACATCAATGAATTTGTATCCATTGGCCCACTGACAAGTGCGGATATGAGAAAGCTCCAAGAACTGCTAACCAAACCCGATAAAGAAGCCCCCAGTGTCCGTTTTGTGTGGGGCAAAAGAACCGTTTCAGTGACCACCGCAGCTGTTGTAACGCCAATGGGTGCGTCAATTGGCACAGTAGCTGTTTTCCGTGACTTTACCCGTGAAGCGGAAGTTGAGCAAATGAAAAATACCTTTGTAGCGATCGTTTCCCATGAATTACGCACCCCGCTCAACGCCATCCTGGCTTACTCAGAGATGATCCAAACGGAGGTTTATGGCTCGGTTAACCCCAAGCAAGCCAACGCAGCCCAGCGGATTTTCTCCAACACTCAACGGCTGATCGGTCTGGTCAGTGATTTGCTCGACCAGGCTCGCCTGGAGGCAGGAAAACTAAAGATCAATTTTGAAGAATTTTTGATCCAGGATGCGATTGATTCAATGTTTAGTGTCATGGACAAACCCGCGAAAGATAAAGGTCTCAAGCTCAACATTCAAGTTGAAGACAGTGCGCCTGAAAAAATTATCGGAGATTCACATCGCTACCAGCAAATCCTGATCAACCTGGTCAATAATGCTGTCAAATTTACAGAGAGCGGTGAAATCACAGTTCATGTTTATTCGGCAGACAAGGAGAAATTGACAATCGATGTATCAGATACAGGCCCGGGAATTCCCCAAGATGCGATTGCTTATATTTTCGACACATTCCGTCAGGTGGATGGCGTTGCCACCCGCCAGCATGGTGGAGCAGGGCTGGGCCTTTCAATCGTAAAACGCCTGGTTGAGTTGATGGGCGGGACCATAAAAGTCTCAAGCACAATCAATCAGGGCAGTACTTTCACCGTCACAATGCCTATCAATCCCCAAGAACTGATAAAGGAGTAAAAGAATGACCACACCTTTTGCGCTGATTATTGAAGATGATCCTGATCTTTCCGATATTTTTTCACAAGCCCTGACAGTTGCTGGATACGAAACAAAAGTTATTCAAGATGGGCAAGTTGCCATGCAATTGCTGGATACAATCAATGCAGTTGTAATTGTGCTGGATCTTCACTTGCCCAATATTTCCGGGGAAACCATCCTTGCGCGCATTAAGGCGGATGAGAAGTTCAACAAAACCCGCGTTATTTTAACTACGGCAGATACGGTAACGGCTGAGTTGCTGCGCGAGAAAGCCGACATTGTATTGATAAAGCCAATTTCTTTTGGACAATTACGAGATATTGCGTCCCGATTAAAGCCAGCAGTATAAAAACCAACACAGTTCTATTTTTAATATCATTCGCCCTGCCTGTTAAAAACGCTATTTTGCAAAAACGTTTTAACGGGAAGGGCGATTTGATATTTACGGGAAACGGGTGTTTCGTGATAATGTTCAAGCTGTTTTCAGCCTTGAAGGCTTTTCTTAACATCGATTGCATCCAACCCACAGCGTGCTCGCCCATGAGTATCGCCAACCCTACCTGCCGCGATTACACATAGTTCTCCGCAAACCTTATCTTGATGAGATTCCTTTTTTCATTAATTCGTTTTCAATTTACAGCAGGCTTAACCACTAACGGCATATACCCGCATTGGATCGGATTTTCCACGTACGCTGACTTCGCCCATATCTTTCACAGGAGCCTGTGGGAACTGCTGATAAACCGCAGCGCTGATTAGAAAATCCACACGGAGTTCTTTGCAAATTTCCTGCAAGCGGCTGGCAGTGTTGACTGTATCGCCAATAACGGTAAATTCCATGCGTTGAGGCGTGCCCACATTTCCCACAACAGCAGCCCCAAAGTGAATACCGATCCGTTGTTTTAATGGCGATAGGTTATCCAACCGCCGCAGCTCATTCAGATCCCGAAGCGCTTCCTGCATGGCAACCCCGGTTAAAACTGCCTGGCGGGCTGCATCAGGTTGGTCACCCAATAAATTAAAAGTAGCCATCAACCCGTCGCCCAGAAACTTATCGACGCTGCCCTGATTGGCAAAGACACAGGCCACCATTCGCTGGTAATAATCTGCCAGCAAAGAGACAATCTCGGTTGGAGGCAAGCTCTCGCTTAGGTGGGTAAAACTGACCAGATCAACGAACAAGACGGCAACATCGCGTTGTTGGCTGTTCAAAGCAGAACTCAAAGAATCGTTATTGATCAGTTCGCTTACGATCGCCGGTGAAAAATAACGACTGAGAGCGGTTATTGAGCGTTCTTGAGATGCAGAGCGGGCTACCAATTGTCTGCCGCGCCAGGCCAGTAAGGCCAATGTTCCGCAACCGAACTGTAGCATGAACCATATTTTAAACCAGAAAGAACTTACATCAAGTTGGCGAGTGTTGATCGAAGTTAACCAGTCATTCGTGACTGGAGGTAAACCAGCAGATACCGCCCACCAATAACACCCTGTCATTACGAGCGCGCCAACTACTCCCACCAGCAATGGCTGCCCGGGACGCAATGTGATCGAGTGAATGGCAGCCAACAGGATGTAAAAAATCACCAGATCATTTTTTACAAGCAATTCCGGAGCGCTCGCGTTCCCCTGAAAAAGATACCAACTGGCTGGCAGCCACAGCAATGAGATACTGTCAAATAATGCAACCAGCAATCCGAGGCGTTCCAGGTGTATAACCCGCTCCACTCGCAGCATTATTAAAAGAAATATTCCAAAAGAGATAATGGCAACAACAAGGTTTGAAATGAGAAGCATCCCCTCGGCGGTAATTATGGCCCCTATAATATCTACTACCGCCACGCCGAGGTGAAGCCAGGCGAGCAAACGCAGGCCAGCAAGCTCGTATGTTCGCAACAACTCCTGTTTGTAAATCGGATCACCTGGCATTATCTGGGCTTCCTTAAGCGCAAATGGCATTCGCTGATGTTTAATGTATCATAAAATACTTTTGAACGGATGCTGGCGCACAGGGTAAATTCATAACCAGCCCGACATAAAGATCGCTAGAAGTTTGCATATACAGAATCACCTGCAAGGGAGCTCCCGGCAAACAGATCGACAAAAACCGCGTAATCGGCAAGCTTTCTTTGGCATGTTAACTGCTTAACCCGATTCTATTATCCCTGCCACCAGTTTGCCCGAAAGCGTGACCATCGGCACACCGCCGCCGGGGTGAGTTGTCCCACCGACAAAATACAATCCGTCAAATTCCGATTTGTTGTGCGGGCGATTGAAGGGCGCGAAACGGTCGTTGAAACTGACACCGTATAATGCGCCGCGATGTGCGCCCGTATTTTGTTGGATGTCGAGGGGGGTCAGCAGCCGCTGGTAACGGATCTTGTTCCGCACGTTCAACCCCACACTTGCCAGCCGATCCAGAAGTTTTTCTGTCACTGCGGCTTTATCCACCACCCCGGAGGCCGAGTTGAGTGCCGGAGCGTTGACCATTACGAACCAGTTTTCGCAGCCCTCGGGCGCATGAGACGCATCCGTTTTGGAGGTAATGCACAGGTAGAGAGTCGGCTCGTCGGGCAGGATCCGCTCTGAGAATATCTGTTCAAACTCGCGGCGATAGTTGGACGAGAAAAATATGTTGTGATGCGCCAAGTCTGAAGAAGTCCCATCGATGCCGAGCAGCAGGATCATGCCCGAGCAGGAGACATCGCGCTTCTTTAGCGTATCCAGGCGACGGGTGGCGCGCTCCGATTGAATCAGACCGTAGGTGCTGGTCACGTCGATGTTCGAGATGACGGTTTGGGCTGGAAGAACTTCCCCGTTTTCCAAAAGAACAGCGGATACTTGCTTGCCGTGCAGGAAAATCTCGCGGACTCTGGTATTCAGGCGAATCTCGACACCCAGTTCGCGGGCCAGTTTTTCGTAGGCGCGGGCGATGGCATAGATGCCGCCCTGCGGATACCAGACGCCCTCGGTCAGTTCGACATGGGCAATGACGGCCAGTGTGGCCGGGGCCAGGTAGGGGCTCGCGCCAACGTAAGTGGCAAAACGCCCGAGCAGTTGGCGCAAATGCGGGTGGCGGATGCGGCGCTCGATGCTGTGTTGCAGGTTGTGAACGACATCGACGCTAAGTGCATCTTTCAGGCTGACGTGTTTAAGGCTTTCGAGCGAGGGTGGCGGGCCGTAGGTAAAAACCGGGCCGGTAATGCGGTGCAGGCGGGCGGCCTCGGCCAAAAAATCGAGGTAGCCTTCGATGTCGCGCGGTTCGAACTTGGTGATTTGGGCGGCGGTTTTTGGCAGGTCGCGTGAAAGGTCGAGCCGGTTTCCATCGGGCCAGAAGTAGCGGGTGAGCGGCTCAACCGGCAGCAGGGTCAGGTAATCTTCGATGCGGCGACCGGCGGCGCTGAAAAGTTCTTCAAAAACCCCGCGCATGGTGATGACCGAAGGACCTGTGTCGAAGCGAAAACCTTCGGCGCAGATCTCGGACATCTTCCCGCCGACAGCAGGATTCTGCTCGAGGATGGTGACGGGGCGGCCTTTGGCGGCCAAGTGAATGGCAGCAGACAATCCGCCAATGCCCGCGCCGAGGATAATGATGGGGGATGTAGTCATTTTATGATTGGTAATTTTAGGGAAAGTGATCACGAGATTACCAAGTTCATCATTTGCTCAATGAATGATGCGCCCTTTCCACTGCGGGCCGCCGCTGAAGTGCCAGCGCATGGATTGAAAGGCGATGATGGTCATCAGGAAAACGGAAACGGGCATGAAGATGGAGTCAAGAAGTTTTTGTTTTGTGATCACGGCAGTTAATGCTCGTGTCAAGATGCCAAGCACGATGAGAAAAAGAGGAAAGATGAATGGTTGGGTGGAAAGTATAAAGTAGGGAAGGATGAGCCAGGGGATGATGAAGAGCGACCAGTGAAATATTGCCGAGAAAAGCAGTAACACGAGGCTGTTGCCATGGCCGGCCAGAATGTTTTTGGCAAAACCATCGCGAACCTGTGTCCAATTTTGGTACATGCGGGTCCGGATAAGTCCGTTCGCATCGGCAGCGCGCAAGCGCAAACGGTTGTGCTTGATGGCGTAGGCAAAGGCCATATCATCAAGTATCTGTTTTTTGATGGCGGCGTGCCCGCCGATTTTTTGGTAGGCGGCGCGGCGAAACAAGAGACACTGCCCCATGGCATGCGAGAAAACTGACCAACGGACATGGTGGACTGCCAAAATTGGCAGGTAGGCCAGGATAGCGAACGCCATCAGCGGGACAACCAACCGTTCGCTCCAGGTTTTGGTGATTTGGGTCGGCCAGACTGTCAGCAGGTCGGCGCAGGTTCGTTGGGATTCCGCTAGCAGCGCGGAGATAGCTCCCGGCTGCCAGCGGACGTCGGCATCGGTGAACAGCAGGTAGTCGCCGCTGGCTTGTTCCGAGAGCTGCTGACAGGCCCAGGTTTTTCCGAGCCAACTGGAGGGCAGGGGAGCACCGGGCATAACGCGCAGGCGCAGATCGTGGTTGGCGGCTTTGAGAGCGATTTCGGCAGAATTATCTACGGATTGATCATCCAGCAACAGGATTTCAAGATTGGGGTAGTCTTGCGCGAGCAAGGATTTGACCGTTTCGGCAATAACATCCGCTTCGTTGCGCATGGGGATAAGAACAGAAACCAGCGGATGCGCGAGCGAACCTTGAAGCGGAAAAGCGGATGGCGAAACGGATTTTGCCACGCAATCGGAAGCGAGGGTTGAACCGGATTTTTGCCGCAGGCGCGGGAAGGTAAATGCATTCAGGATGGCGGTCAGAGCAAAAATGCCAAGAGGGAAGCAGAAAAGAAGAAAGATGAATTCAAGAATTTCTTTCATCTTTTTTCTTTCTAAATGGATTTTTCTGCAAATCTTTGCGGTGCTTCCAAAGCAGTAAAACGGATTGTAGCCCAAGTACCCCAAAAAGCATTTGATCTGGACGGATGAAATAGATATAAACGGCCATACCCGCCAGGGTCAGTAGAACTGCCCACCCGGAGTTCTTAAGCAGGATGAACCACAGGCTGATGCCCGCCAGCGCAATGAGTGGAACATCCCAGATCGTCAGCCCAATCCATACGCCGAGGACGGGTGCCAGGGCCTTGCCGCCTTTGAAATGCAAAAACGGCGAGTAGGCGTGTCCGAGAGTAGGGGCGAGAGCGATAACCGCCATTTCGATGCCGCGAATATCGAATATCTGATAAGCCAGCCCAACCGGGGCTGCTGCTTTGGAGATATCCAGCAGCAGCGCAGCCAGCCCGACCCATTTTCCGCCGGCTTTGAAGGCATTGGTTGCGCCGGGGTTGTGGTCACCGACCGTGCGCGGGTCTTTGCCAGCCAGGCGTGTCACCCAGACAGAGAGAGGCAGAGAGCCGAGGATAAAGGCAAGCAGTATCCAGAAAAAAATATCCATAGTGGGTAGAAAGTAAAAGGTAGTGATTCTACCATCTTCCTGATCTTGCAGGATAAAGCCGCCGCGCCGCGCATCTGCCGCTTTGACGAAAGCCAGCCTTTCGAGATGTAACCACTCAAGATCGTGACCCTAATAGCTCCCCAACCATCCCGGTTTCGCATCTTTTCTGCATCATCTTCCCGCACAATTCATCTTGAGTTGCGGGGATTGTGGATGATCTTGTGGCAAGAACCAAAGCGCGCCCATGTCATTGTCACCACAACTGATTTGGGATAAACTGAATCAGACTCAGGGAGGAAACAAATAGCCGTCCTGAAATCGGGTGACACCACCCTCGAAATCCGCTACTACAAAATAAGCACACTCACCGAAGATGCCCCGGAAGAGTTCTTCACCATTTTCGAGATCGAGCTACGCCACCGGGGGCACTGGATTATCAGCCCCCGGGCTGGTTTCGCCCAAACTACATAACTTTAACGAATGCCGCTCCCCAGGAACCTGCTATAAGGCAATCATCCCTGTTCATAATCCCGATTACGCTAAATTTTCAGGAAAAATCACATGGCAAAAATTGAAATTATTCAGGAAGCAAGTGAAGATACCCCGGCCAGCGTTGAGAGCATCGAAGTTCTGGTCTGGGGCGCAGGCGGCACGGATAGACAAGAGTTTGTCATTGGCAGTGGCAGTAATTTCAACGCCAGCACCAATTTCTGGATCGAAGTCCGTTACAGTGTGCAGGGGTTGCCGGTCTTTTATACCCGCAACATCTTCTCGCATGCCTGGAGCGATGTCTGCTCGGGCCAATTGGAGCGGCTCGAAAAATTTGTCCGGGGGGAAACTCAGGGATTCAGCTACGGAGACATGCTGCCGGAAACCGGGCTGTCGCTCGCGCGCAAGACCAATACCTACACAAGCGATGGGAAGGAACAGACATCCACCTATTACAACCTGAACATCCACCTGGATTTCGGGGCAGTTTTTGGCCACAGCGGCCCAGGCGGAAGGATGATTGAAATCCAATTTCCCTACATCGACCTGGAAGAAGGCCTGTGCTTCATGCGTGAATTGATCGCCGACCTGGAAGCCGCCTGCCAGGGGCGCCATCCTGACCCCGGCGTGCTCCCGCCCGGGTTTAGCGATTGGCCCTTTGCGCGCGAACTCAACCGCCGGGCCTACGACCAGATCTCCCTCGACTATGAAGAAAATTATTTCGCAGAACCCCTGCTGCGGGATGCCTTCGATACCTGGCTGGCGCAGCTTCCTACACCTGCCAGCGTTCTCGACGCCGGCTGCGGCCACGGCGACCCGGTCATCACCCGCCTGCTCGAGCGTGGATGCCGCGTCACGGGCAGCGACCTGTCCCCGGCCATGCTGACCCGCGCCCGGGCGCAGTTCCCGCAGGTTGAATTCTGGGAGCGGGCAATCACTGAAATTCAAGCCGAATCCACTTTCGATGGCGTCTGTTCCTTCTCATCCATGCTTTACCTCGACCAGGTCGACTTCTTTCACAGCATTCACCGCATCTTCCGGGCGCTCAAACCGGGTGGCTTGCTCTTCCTGTACGGCTACGATCTGCACCCCCGTTGGCGTGGCCAGCCTTACGAGGTCGAGATCAAGCAGTGGATGTGGGGCGGGACGCGCAGTATCGAAGAAACCACCCAGGCCCTGGAGGAGCACGGCTACTTCAAGGTTTTGAAAACCGTCATCACCGAAGCAGATCAAATCCGCCAAGAGAGAATCGCCAAATGGCGCATCGAAACTCAACAGGAGCATGATGAATGGCTGGCCGGGCTTGACCCCAATATCAAGATTGAACGCACCGATTATTCCAATATCACCCCCAGGCTGGCGTATCCGTATGTCGTGGTGGCGCAGAAGCAAGGGAAATAATCCAATCTGGCATTGGCAAAGCCAAAATTATTCGTAATGTCACTATACCTGGCCTTCATTTTTGCTACACTGTTCCCATACCAATTGGGGAATCCCCAACTATGCCACACGCCATAGAAGCATCCACCCTGCGCATGCTAAAACCCACCGCTTAAACGGTTGGGACGGAATTCTCTTTTTTGCAAACCGGTGGAATACATTAGGCCAGATTAACAAAAAAAGATTGCTCCGACTCATTATCGAAGCAATCTTCATCACGGGAACGCATTAGCAGAAATAACACCATCTAGTACGTTTTTGCCACTTGCATGGCAGGTTCCGTGTCTTGGCGGGGAGGGCGGGATTCGAACCCGCGGCGGAGCTTAACACCCCGCACTCACTTAGCAGGCGAGCCCATTCAGCCACTCTGGCACCTCCCCAGTATTCAGTTGTAAAGCTACAATCTCAGTTTGAAACCCGTCCAAGCCAGCCCCTGCCAGATTTCAAACTGAAACTCCCAGCGGAGGGAGTGGGATTCGAACCCACGTAGGTGTGACCCTAACCCATTTTCAAGACGGGCGCTTTCAGCCGCTCAGCCATCCCTCCAAGCTGGTCGATTTTACCACAATCTGCCCCAATAGCAACCGCAAAATGCCCGGCCGCGGGTATAATCTTGGCGCGATGGAAAAACTCACTCACGACGCCCAAAAACTTTTCAATATTCACCTGACTTCGCGCCAGGTAACCCTGTTGACTACCTATGAACAGCAGCTGCTTGAATGGAACGAAAAATTCAACCTGACCGCCATTCGGGATGTGGAAGGGATCCGCGCCAAGCATTTTCTCGATTCGTTATCCTGTTCGCTCGCCTGGAAGGAGCAGCCTCCCCGCCGACTGGTGGATGTCGGAACGGGCGCGGGCTTCCCGGGCATCGTGCTTAAAATTCTTTATCCGGGCATGAAACTGACCCTGGTCGAATCGGTCGGTAAGAAGGCCAATTTTTGTCGTCACATTGTTGAAACCCTGGGGTTGGAGGGGGTCGAAGTGTTGAACGCCCGCGCCGAAGATGTCGGCCGCCTGCCGAAGCACCGCGAGAAGTACGATTGGGCTGTGGCCCGTGCTGTTGCCAACCTGTCGGTCTTGAGCGAGTACTTGCTGCCGCTGGTACAAGTTGGTGGTGGAATGCTGGCCCAAAAAGGAGAAAGCGGCCCGGCGGAAGCCCACTCGGCCGAACGGACGCTAAAAATCCTCGGTGGCAACCTGCGTCAACTGGTACACGTCACCCTGCCGGGGGTTGTAGATGAACGCTATCTGGTGATCGTAAATAAAACCGCGGCAACCCCTCCCGCATACCCGCGCAAGGCCGGTATTCCGGGCAAGAATCCGTTGTAACTATTTTTTTAGGATGTACTTCGGGCGGTGTTTGACTTCCTGAAAGATATACCCCACATAAACCCCAATAAAACCCAACAAAATCATCACGATCCCGCTGGCGATGAGCATGACAGCCATCAGCGAACTCCAGCCAGGGACGATTTTGTCATATTGGCCCGTCAGCCACAAAAAAAGCACATAGATAATCTGAGCTGCCGCCAAAAAGATGAAAACACCCCCGGCGCTCAGACCGATATAGAGCGGCATCAGCGAAAAAGAGAAAACCGCATCTGACGCCAGGCGAACCATCTTCGCCAGGGAATATTTCGACCTGCCAGCCATGCGCTTTTCTTCGTGATAAGGCAAAACAACGCTCTTGAAGCCCATCCAGGCGATCATGCCGCGCAAGAAACGGTGATATTCAGGCATCGATTTAAGCGCATCAAGCGCCTGCCGCGAAAGGGCGCGGAAGTCGGCAGCACCGGGTTGGATCCTCGTTCCGCTGATCTTGTTGATAAGGGTGTAAAAAGCTCCAGATGTGATCTTTTTGAAGGATAATCCGTCACCTTCTTCGATACGTTGAGCCTGGACGATGTCATATCCCTGTCGCACCAGATCGATCATTTCAGGGATCATCAGCGCCGGGTGCTGGCCGTCACCGTCCAGTGAGATGACGATGTCGCCCTCAGCCTGATCGAGCCCGGCGGTCAGGGCGGCCTGATGGCCAAAATTCCGGCTGAGGGTGAGAACACGCACCCGACCATCCTGCGCGGCGATCGCCGCCAGCGCGGCATCGGTCCCATCGGTGGAGCCGTCATCCACATAGTAAATCAAAAAATCGTAGGGCAGTCCGTCGAGCGCCGCCACGATCTTGGCGTGGGTGGTCTCTATGACTCCGGTCTCGTTGTAAACCGGGATAACCAGCGAAACAAGCGCTACTTCAGGCATAATCACCTTTTGGTGTAGTTTTTTCGAGCCAGACAACGTAAACATGAATTGTATTTGGATGTTACGCGCGCGAATTGTACCATTTCTTGCCGACCCAACCAACAACTTTGCATCATCAGGCGTTTATAATTACAGCAGCCAAAGACAGGAGGATTACTGTGAATTTCGATTTAACGGATGAGCAACGCATGTGGCAAAAGGCTGTCCACAACTTTGTGGCAGCAGAAGTTCAGTCGCGAGCGCGTGAAGTGGATGAAACATCCACATTCAACTGGCAGGCTGTCCATAAAATGGGGCCGCTCGGCCTGCTGGGGCTCTCGATTCCCGAAGAATACGAAGGAGCCGGGATGGACGCCCTCAGCGCAGCCATCGCCATCGAGGAGTTGGGCTGGGGCTGCGGATCAACCGCCCTGGCGCTGGCCGCTCACAACGGGCTGGGAACCGCTCCGCTGGCGGCTTTTGGCTCGGAAGCGCTGAAACAGCGCTGGCTGCCCCTGGTCGCCAGCGGACGCGGCAAACTGGGTGCCCTGGCCCTGACCGAACCGGGCGCCGGCTCCGATCTACAGGGCGGTGTGCGCACAAAAGCCGAAATAGACGGCGATGAATGGGTGATCAATGGCTCAAAGATGTGGTGTACCAACGCTTCGATCGCGGAATATATCATCACCCTGGCGCGCACCGAGCCGACGAGCGGGTCTCACTCTTTGAGCATGATCCTGGTCCCGACCGATACACCGGGGCTGACCATCCATCCCGCTGAAAAGAAGATGGGATTGAAGGGCTCCCCGACCCACGCCGTGACCTACGAAAATGTGCGCGTGCCGCTCGAAAACCTGATCGGCAAACAGGGCCGAGGCTTGCAGCAAACCCTGTCCACGCTGGATGGCGGCCGGATCAGCATCGGTGCGCTCTCAGTCGGTCTGGCGCAAGCCGCCTACGAGGCCGCCATCGATTATGCCAAGCAGCGTCAGACTTTTGGCAAACCGATCGCCGAACACCAGGCCATTCAGTTCATGCTGGCAGATGCTGCCACTGAGATCGATTCGGCGCGGCTGATGGTTTATCGCGCGGCCTGGTTGAAGCAGGAAGGCCGTCCCTACACCAGGGAAGCAGCCATGGCAAAGCTGTTCGCAACCGAAACCGGCGAACGGGTGGCGCGTAACGCGATCCAAATCCATGGCGGAATGGGCTACAGCAGCCAGTATCCGGTTGAAAGGATCTACCGCGATGCGCGTCTGATGACGATCGGCGAAGGCACAAGCGAAATCAATCGCATGGTCATTGCGCGTCAGATATTGGGTGGTCGTTAGGAATAAGTTTACAGGTTGCGCTCATCATTGCCCCCTCCGGCGCGGATCGTTCAAATTGATATGGTCAGTGATCCCATTTTGATAAAATATGGGGCCGTTCTGCTGAGAAGATTTTCATCAAAGCAAAGATCTTAACCCTGGGTCAAATGCCAAACAGCAAGATCACGGTCATGAAAAAGAGTTACATCAATGCCAGAATTTCTGAGCAGGGTTTCAAGGAAATCATGCGAATGATCGTGCAGGCTGACCAGTAGCGCAATGTGCGCCGCCTGGTTAATGCGCGGATCTTTCATATCCTGGTAGACCAGGGTGTAATTGCGCAAAACAGTATCGGTATTGCGGCATTCGGTGAAATCGACCAGGTAACGATCAATTCCTTTTTGCGCGCCCAACGTATGGGATTCAATGAAATACTGGATCACCAACAGGCGATTGATGTTTCCTGTTGCCTTGAGAATAATATATTTATTCTCTTCAACAATGCTAACAGTCTGGTTCATCCCAATACTCCCGGTTTTTGTACAATGACCCAGGCATTATAGTCCTGGATTTCTATTTTAACCTGCGCTTGATCAGGGAAAAAAGCAGCAATTTCAGATGGCGATAAGAAGTGGCTTCGCATCAGGGCTAATTTTTCGGCAATAGCAATCAGCTTGACCGGGAAAGTCCGGATATCCGGTTCTTCGACCACGAGCCGGCCACCCGGCTGAAGGATACGATATAACTCGCCCAGGGTCTCTGCCTGGTGAATAACATGATGTAGGGCATCGACCATGAGAATACGTTCGAAAAAATTATCGGCAAAAGGCAGCCGCTCGGTTTGGGCATTCAGGGCGTCCAACCCTTTGGCCCTGGCCTGGTTGAGCATCCCGGGTGAAACATCTGCCACCACTACTTCGGTCAAATAAGGCTGCAAGACCGAAGCCACCCGTCCCGTGCCACCGCCCGCATCGAGCAAGCGTCCTTCGCAAGGCAATGCAAGCACCTCAACCATTTTTTCGAGTCGGGAAAAAGGTATGGCGCGGTCATAAAACGGAGCTATAAAATCAAAGTGGTGATTCATGGTGTGGGGACATCATCGCCCACAGTGATCAGCGGACGGAGCTCTTCAAGGGTTGTCGAGCCGATGCCAGGAACTTTGAGTAAATCATCCACAATTTGGAAGAGGCCGTTGGTTTCGCGATAATCGATGATCCGCTGGGCAGTAGTCGGGCCGATACCGGGCAGGCTGTCGAGCAAAGCCAGGTCAGCCGTGTTGATATTGACAGGGTCGCCAGGCACGGGGGTGGGGGTTTCAAAAAGGCCGCTGGAGCCGATCACAAAAGCCGGGGTAGCCACTTCACCAGAAGCAGGGATTTCCAGTTTCTGCCCATCGCTCAGGCGTGTGGCAACATTGACCTCATCCAAAAGGGCGAACTCAGAAAACCCGCCGGCAGCTTCGACCGCATCCAGCACACGGCTATCGGCTGGCAAAACATAAACGCCGGGCCGCTCTACTGCGCCGATGACGTAGATAACCATTGGCTCCGGAGAGACGGTTGGCAGGAGTTGCACGGCCTGCCCCGCCGGAGCGCGCGCGGACAAGAATAAAGCGGCGGCGGCCAAAAGGCCAACCAAAATACCGGCAATAACATCTATAGCTCGTTTCATGTGACCTTCCCTGGAACTCCGAGCCCCATTACCAGCATCCGGCTTTTGGAAAGCGAGGTAAACAAGTTAACCAAACGGCTCAGTCGACGGTAATAAGGCGGCACTTCTTGTAATTCAAGAGTAAAAAAACCGAACTTTACATAAAATTCACGCAGTTCAGAGCGGCAAGTAAGGTAAATCGGGCGGACAGGTTCTTCAGAAAGCAAACGGTCGATAAGAAGACGGGCAACACCTTTTTTACGGTAGTTAGCCGCGATGGCAATCGAGGCCAACTCAAGCACTCCGCCAGCGTGCGGCTTGATCTGTCCGCAGCCGGCAAAAACACCTTCGCCAGTTTCAGCAATTATAAAACGCCGCCAGTTCAACCCGGTGGGATTTAATCGCGATTCGTGGATGAGTTGGCGAATGGCAGGAAAATCCATTTCAACCGCGCGGCGCAGAGAAAAATCAGCCAAAGAAACCTCCCGCGAGCAAAACAACCAGAGTGAAAATATACCAGTGAATCAGAAATGGGTACAGGAAAGAGCGGGTTTTCCAGGCGACCCAACCGAAAGCAAAACCGCCCAAAATAGTGGAAAGTGTTTCAATTTCCGGTTTGCTGATGTGCGCCAGTGCAAACGGAACAGCTTGCAGCCAGAGCGCTTCGGGCCCAAATTTGCGTTCATAACCAAACAAAAGCCAGCCGCGAAAGATAAATTCCCAGCCAAAAAGCTCAAGGAAAGTATAAAGCGGCAAAGGCATCGAACCATCCAGGAGCGGGGAATAATAACTTCGCATGGAAGTATCACCGTGAAGGAGCAGCCAAAGGATGGGTGTCAAAATGCCAACCGCCCCGAGGGTCAGTGCCAGGCCAATCTTCCAATCCCCCAGGCGAAAGCCGTACTCAGCGGGCGATTCACGGAAGACAAACAGAATGACCAGCAGCGGCACAACCAGGTAGAGCAGGATGCGGTCATAGGCCTTGAGCGGAGTCAACCTGTGATAATAATCGACCATCAAGAGCAAGGTTGAGATCACCGTGATGGTAACAATTTTCCAGTCAAAGTGGGGAAAAAGGGCTGTTTTTCTCATATGGCGACTATATCATGATTTGAAAATATAAGCCTTCGCCAAAATTTTAATCGCATGACCAATGATAAGAAGATGAAAATCTGTGATATATTTAACTATCATTTTGTTCTTTTTTCATCCAGAAAGACATCATGTTCCCTTTTAATTCGACAACTGAACCACCAAGTCGTGTTTCACCCGGCCAGTTACAAGCCTTGTTGTCAATTTATCAACAAGATTCGTTAACCGGAATGGTGCGCCTGACTCCAGCGCGTGGCAACGGAGAATATTTTGTCCTTCTTTATGTAGATGGACAAAATATAAGCCTTTACCACCACCTGCCAGAAGGCTATGTCCGCCACGAAGTCCAAAGCCGGAACACCGTCCTGCCCAAAGGGGATTTAGATTTATCAGCCCATCAATTTTCACCTCGCTTCATACGCCCTCTGCAAGGGATGTTCGAGAAAGCCAGCAGCAAGCAAGCGGGGCAGATTAAAACCCAGTCCGTCATTGAAACCATCAAAAAACTGGAACAAAATCCTGAACCGTTGCTGGCGCATTTGCACTGGCCCGGCGCGGACGGGTTTGTTTTCATTCCCGGCCTGGGGTTTCCTTCACGTCAATTGCTGTTCTGGTCCCCTGACCATGCTTCGGGCATTCCAAATTTTGCGCGTTGGCCCGAACCGGAATGCACTCTGACCACGTATGGCGGAAGCATGGACAGCAAAGCCTGGCGTGAGAACTATCTCATGCTGGGTCTGGATTTCCTCTATGAACAAATTTTCAGCCGTTACAATGATCTGGTCGGCTCAGGGATGGCCAATCGCTTGGAAGATCACCTGAATTCCGTGGCGCGTATGCAGGGTTGGAAAATTTCATTTTCAGGCCACACGCTTGACGATGTTCACTTCTTCACATCCTTGAGCGACATGAGAATTGCCTATCGCACTTTATTTATGGCTGGTCAGCGTCATATTTCGTCCGTTGTCGGAGAAAAATTATTTGAAGAATCTGCCCGCGCTGCGCTTGTAGCGTTGCCAACCGTTCTAAAAACCACCATCGAAAACGACAACATATTCACCTACAAGAACAAATAACCATGATGACTATGACACAACGACCACGCAATCTTATTTTGACCTTCGCCTTCAGCGCAATGTTGTTAGTGGGTATGTATATCTACTTCTATCAATTCTCTACATTGCCTACTGAAACCAATGACTTGACCTTAAACTTGATAAGCCTGGTTGCGCCGCTCTCAAGCGCAATTTTTGCAACGATGGTCTATTTGACCTTCGACCCTGCCGATAAACCGCGCCAGGTCTGGAAGTTCATGACCATTTTTATCTGGATCTGGACGATTGCAGAATTCATCTGGACGATAACGTTAATGCGGACCGGTGATGTGCCGCTGCCTTCACTGGCAGATGCATTCTGGTTGTCAGGTTTTATCTTTTTGACAGTCGCCCTGCGCAAGCAATATCAAATCGTAACCCAGAAAATTGTTGCCATGTGGCAAATCCATGCGATTTGGGCTGGTGTTTTTGCATTGTCTCTCCTGGTAACAGTTGCAGCCGGGGCCGAACTCAACGTTGGAAATTATCTTGAATATTTTTACGCTGTGGCAGATTTCGCCGCCGGGATCGTGGCCATTCGCATTTTCATCGCGTTTCGCGGAGGCTTGATGTCGCGTCCTTGGATCGGGCTATTTATCCTGGGCCTGTCAGATGCGCTCTACGCCTGGCTGATCGCCAGCGATATGTATGCCACATCAGCAGAAATCGGCGACCCAATCAGCATGCTGGCAGATACAAGTTACATGGCGGCCTACCTGGTGCTGGGGATCGGCTTCTTTGCCACTTATCTGACGATCAAACATGGGCCCGGCAATTTTGTCGAAACAACCCAGGCATAAAGAATAGCTAACCAGCGCAACAACAAAAAAGATGACCCCAAAAGCGGTCATCTTTTTTGTTGTTAGGAAACAATCGTCTACTTGAACAAACTGCCAGCCGCAAACAGAGCCGCATAAACCAGCGATAATTGGGCTGTGTAAGCCAGGGCTACATTAAGCGCCGTCCCCTGCGCTTTTTGCAGTAAGCGATAAAGAAACCATCCCTGAGGCAAGGTCAGCCAGGTAAGCAAAACCCAGGTTGAGAGCAGGCCAGAGACAACCATTAACAGTGGGACGAGATATGCGCCAAACAGGCAGAGCAGATATTCGATTTCCATCGCGCGCTGCCCAAGCAGAACAGCCAGGGTGCGCTTTTTAGCGGCCGTATCGGTTGGAATATCACGCAGGTTGTTGACAACCAGGATGTTCACGATCAACAACCCCATCGGGATGGATGCCAGCCAAACCACCAGGGTGACTTCTCCGGCCTGGACAAAATATGTCCCGGCAACTGCCGCCAGCCCAAAAAAAACGAAAACAAAAACATCACCCAGGGCATGATAACCGTAAGGGAAGGGCCCGCCTGTATAGGCCAGCGCCGCAAGGATGGCGGCCAAACCAATTGCCAAAACCGGCCAGCCTTTATCAAGATATAAAACCAGGCCAAGCAAAGCCGCCAGGCCAAACACCAGCCCGATCCCCAAGCGCATCTCGCCAGGGCTTATCCAGCCCTGGGATGTGGCGCGCGCTGGGCCGAGACGATCTGGCGTGTCAGTGCCGCGCTCGTGGTCGAACAAGTCGTTCGCCAAGTTGGCGCCGATCTGCAAAAGTATGGCGATAAAAAACGCAGCGGCGGCATTAATGGCATCAAACTGACCGGCACGTAAGGCCAACCCCGTACCAACCAGCACAGGCGCGGCAGCAGCAGGCAGGGTGCGCGGACGGGCAGCCAGGATCCAGGCACTTAATTTGCTTGGGCGATTTTGCATAAGCAGGCTACCTCCCCAGGAAGCGCGGGAACCAATACCACAAGAAATCTGCAGTGGGTTTGCCGCGCACGGAACTGGATTTGTCCATAAGCGATACCGGCGGATAGTAGCCGCGAGAAACAAAACCGCTGACCCAGTCGCGTTGCTCAATGCTTAACAACATGGCCTGGTATACGTCTGCCTGGCCCAGCAAATCGATCGGCACCGAGGCGATATCTGGATAGGTTGGGTTAAGCGCTGTCCAATCGAGGCAGCCCCCGCCAACCGGCACGCATCCAAGCGCAGCCCCGCGCGCCGAGGGATAATCGAGCGCGATGACCACGGGCTTCCTGGCCGAGGTCAGGAAGGGATAGAGCTCTTCGTCCATGCGCCGGCCGGCTTCATCTTTCATTGCATCCAGAGTCTGACCGTTACCCGCCAGGGGAGCCGACCAAAGCAGGTAGAAAGCATCGAACTGGTCGATGAAAGCCGGAGCTGGAGCCAATGTGCCGCGATAGGCGTGCGCCCACAGAACCTGGCCCTTGAAACGGGAGCGAACTTCGGAAATCAGGCTGCGCCAGCGCGATTCGGCATCTGCCGGAACCCCGGAAGATTCACCGTTGATCAGCTTGCCGCCTGGCAGGGCCGGGCCGATCGCTTCGCCCCCCAAAATCAGGGCCTGGGCCCCGCCCTGGGAGGCCAGGTCGGCATGGTAGAGCGCAAAAGCGCGATAGCGGGCGAACCATTCGTCCCACCAGCCGGGGGTGCGCGGCGCTTTCAGCCAGAAATCAGGCCCATTGGGCAGCAAGACAGGCGTCGGGTAGAGCGCGACGTTCAAATTCGCGGCGCGGGCAAACTGGATCGCCTGCAAACCGTCATTCCAGAGCAGATCCTGCCCGGCAGTCGGAGCAAAAACCAGGGGCTGGCTGTATTTAGCCGTCCAGGTGGGTGTCAGAACAACCACACCAGCGCCAAGCCCTTGAACATTATTGAACGCCCACGGGTAAAGCGTTTGCCAGGACGGGTGATAGTCAGGGATAAACTCGATCCCGGCCCAGAAACCGGCAGAACGCGCCTTGATCGGAACGGCAACCACGGTCGCTGGGTCGCTTTCAGGCAGCCATTTCCAGGCGAGAACCGTGTCCTGGCGATTTTCGGAGGTCAGACTGGTCGAAACCCGGCGGCTCTGGTCACTTGCAGCAGTTGCGCTGTCATCTGCTGCGCCACACTGATCGTTGCGGCAATAGCGATAGCCAAAACTGCCGAGCATGTCAAGCGGGCTGTACAGCCGGTAGACCCAACGGTTGTTGCCCAGCGGCCACATCGGGATCGGTTCTGTCCAGCCGTAAGGGTTGAATTGAATGGAAATTGTGTCACCCACCGGCGTGTTGGCCGGAACGGTGACATTGAACAGGATCGGGGCAGAAGGCCCGGCCTGCCAGGTGCGGACCGTATCGTTGACAACGGTATCGGCTTCGGGCACGATGAACTGGCGCAAAACAAATTTTCCGTCAGCATCGTGTTCGGCGTTCCAAAAACCGTCGCCGAGGGTGTATTTATAGCGGATATCGGCCCCAGCCGGCAGGCGCAAGCTGACGGAATAACGCCCCGCCTGGCCGCCGGGAGCCAGGGTTGGCATGCGCGAAGCGACAACGCTGATGCCGCCGCTCAGATCTCCGAAAGTGTTGCCCAACTGGAAAAGGTTGCCTGCCAGCCGCACTGGCGCACCAACAACAGTGTCCGAGGGGGCAGACAGGTTGAACGTAACCTGGACCAGCTTTGCCGGTTGCAGGGAAAGGGGAGCCGGGGTCGAAGCGTCAGACAAAACCGCTGCGCCCTGCTGGAAGGAAACGTACATGCCATCCAGCGCATAGGCGCTTAGCAAATGGGTGCCCGGGATCAGCCCTTGCAAGGTGTATTGGCCGAGCGAGTCGGTCAGAGTCGAGACTCCCCCGGCGCTGACCAGAATATTCGAAAGAGGCTGTCCGGTGGCGGCATTGGTGACGTTGCCATTGATGCGGCCGCTCTGGCCATTGTAGGGCTGGTCGCTCCACGAAGCCAGCAAATCATTGGTTTCCCCCGGTCCACTGGCATGGTAGATGCGGTAACGCACCAACTCGCCAAAAGTGGTGTCTTCCTGGGCAGTGATGGCGCCTTTGCGCACATAACGATATTTGACAACCGACCCCAGGGTAAAAGGCATTTTAATGGTATAGGTCTGGGCATCAATTGGCTGCATGGTATACAGCATGGGGTTGAGCGACAGACCGGTCACTTCATCGAGCACGGCCAGGTAAATTGTCTCCCCGGGCGTGAGCGGGGCAGGCAAACTCAGCTTAAATGTGATCTCAACCAGGGGGGTTGGCGTGGCAGTTGGCCCTGAGCCCGGCGCGGGGGTTGACTGATCAAAAAGCGACCAATCGATCAGCGAAATTTGGCAAGCCAGACTGGGAAGCGCAAAAACCAGGACAAGTATCGCCAGCCAACGATGGACGGTTTGGCGTTTCATGGATGTTCTCTCCTCAACCCTGTTTTTCGGCGTTGTGTGCAGGGCTTTCTCTATGTTATCGCAGTTTTTGGCGAGATGGAATGTCAATTTGATAGCGATGCTCTGTCTGATCGTCAAGAGACCAGGTTAAAAAAAGACAAGACGCCCAAAAACCAAAATTTCTGGTTCTCCTGGCGTCTTGATAAATTCTTGAGGCGCTTGGCGGTCAAGAATCAGTGATGCTTTAGAACAACCCGACCACCTTGCCGGTTTCCAGATCCAGATCGACATCGTAGAAGACCGGGCGGGTCGGCAGGCCGGGCATGGTGCGCATCTCTCCCAACAGCGGATAGAGGAAGCCCGCTCCCACGCTGGCACGGATGTCGCGCACAGGCACACGGAATCCGCTGGGGGCGCCTTTCAGGCTGGCATCGGTGCTAAAAGAAAGATGGGTCTTGGCCATGCAAAGCGGCAGTTTGTCGAACCCAAGCCGGGTGTACAGGGCAACCTTTTCTTCAGCTTCGGGCGAGTAATCGGCGCCATCTGCCCCGTAAATTTCTTTGCAGATGATCTCGATCTTCTCTTTGATCGACAGTTCCAGCGGATAGAGGAATTTGAAGTGGCTCGGCTGCTCGGCAGCTTTGATGACCGCCTCGGCCAGGGCAACCGCGCCTGCGCCGCCATCCATCCAGTGGGTCGAGACGACCGCATCCATAGCTCCCGCGTCCATCGCGGCTTGACGGACAATCTCCACCTCGGCCGGGGTATCGGTGGCGAATGAATTGACCGCAACGACCACGTTGACGCCAAACTTGAGCGCGTTGTGGATGTGACGCTCCATATTGGGCAGGCCCTTGCGCAACAGATCAAGATTTTCATCCAGGTATTCAGATGCGAGTGGTTTACCGGCCACCACTTTCGGCCCGCCGCCGTGCATCTTCAGGGCGCGGACAGTGGCCACCAGCACCACCACCTGCGGGATCAACCCGGAATAGCGGCATTTGATGTCAAAGAATTTTTCCATGCCGATGTCTGCGCCAAAACCAGATTCGGTGATGACATAATCGGCCAGTTTGAGCGCAATCCGGTCGGCAATGATCGAAGACTGGCCGTGGGCGATGTTGGCAAACGGTCCGGCATGGACGAGGGCGGGAGTGCCCTCCAGAGTTTGCATCAGGTTGGGCTTGATGGCATCCTTCATTAGAACCGTCAGCGCCCCGGCCGCGCCCAGATCTTCGGCAGTGATGGCTTCACCGGCATGGTTGGTGCCGATCACCATCGCGCCCAGGCGCTCGCGCATATCGCGCAGGTCGGTGGTCAGGGCCAGGATCGCCATAATTTCGCTCGCCACGGTGATGTCATATCCGGTGCGGCGGGTACGGCCTTTTTCTTCGGGGCCAAGCCCGACTTCGATCTCGCGCAGGAAGCGGTCATTGGTATCCACCACCCGCCGCCAGGTGATGCTGCCGGGATCAATATCCAGACGGGCAAAACGCGAACGTTCTTCGGGGGTCAAATCATTGGGATCGGTTTTCTCGATGCCCAGTTTCTTCAAGCGGCGCAGCATCGAGGGTGCAAAGCGGCGCTGGCCCTTTTTATCGAGCGGGCAAAGCGCGTTGAACAGTTTTTCATCATCCTGGTCAGCTTCGTGCAGCATGCGCGCATCGATCGCGGCGGCCAGCAAGTTGTTGGCCGCAGTAATAGCATGGATATCGCCGGTCAGATGCAGGTTGAAATCTTCCATGGGGATGATCTGCGAATAGCCGCCGCCCGCCGCGCCGCCCTTGATGCCGAAGGTCGGTCCCTGCGAGGGCTGACGAATGGCAGTAAAGACCCGTTTGCCGAGGTGGGCTCCGAGCGCCTGACTCAGACCGACGGTGGTGGTGGTTTTGCCTTCTCCCAACGGGGTTGGAGTGATGGCAGTAACATCGATGTACTTGCCGTCTGGCATATCTTTCAGACGGTCCAGAATTTCCAGTTTGACTTTGGCCTTGTACGGGCCGTACAATTCCAGTTCTTCGGGCAGGATGCCCGCTTCTTCGGCAACAAGCGAAATCGGTTTAATATCTGACTCTTGGGCGATCTCAATATCCGACGGCACCGGGTGGCAGAGTTTTAGCGTAATAGGGGCGAATGATCCAGCCATGCGTACTCCTTTTGTGTGGATGAACAAGTCATACTCATTATGAAAAAGATTACGTAATTGCACAATTGCCTTACGTCATGAATTTGTCAGACAAGTTTCCTCATCGCGGCCATTTCATGTTGCTTTCGCAAGCAGACAAAAAAATACCCCGAATATCGGGGCATTTTGCACTTAATCTGCCGTGATCGTGGTCCCCAAGGGTTCCCCTAACAGCGCGCGCTGCAAATTACCGGGAATTTCGCCTGAAAAGATTTGGGCTTGCAAGCCAGGGATTTTTCCGGCCAGATCAAGCATCTGGCGGACTTTGGATTCCATCCCGCCGGTCACATCCGCGCCATGCGAACCGCCAACACTGGAGCGCAGCGCTTCGAACGAGTGCGGGGTGATACACTCCACCCGGCGGGTTTTGGCCGGGAAATCTGCCCAGACAGCTTCTTCCAGGCCAGCCAGCAGGATGCGCCCAGGCTGAAGCTGCAAGGCCAGGTGTTCAAACAGATCTTCGGTCGAGAGGATCGTTCCGCCGCGCAGTTCATCGAAAATGACATCGCCGTAAACAACCGGAACCAGCCCGGCAGCCAGCGCCGCCCTAAGCGGGGAAAGATCCCAGCGTGCCACGCGGCCATCCCTGGCGGTCACTGCCGAAACGGGAGCCAGCGCCAGCGCATCGACCCCGGCCTCCCGCAGAGACTGCATGACATAACGGTTCAGCTGCGAGGCCTGCCACCAGACTTCGTTGAAGCCCTGCCACCCCTGCGGGCTGGCAACACCCTGACGCGTGCCGTGCTTTTTCGCAGCGGTGTGACCAAAAGAACCCGATCCATGCCCCAAAACGATGGGCAGACCAGGGGTCGCCCGCCTGGCATCCAGAATCTCAGAAGCCAACCGCTGGAGTACATCCAGCCTCGCGGTATAAGGGCGGGTCTTGTCCGTGATCAGGGAGCCGCCAAGTTTGATGAAGGTTAGTTCGCGCATAGCTCGATTATAAAGGGTTATATCCGTCCCGGTCGCAAGGCTTATATAAAAGCGCAACATTGCGCTGCTGATTTGCGAGCGTGGCGGGTATAATTTTAACGATGAACATTGATATTCGCTCCGGGTTACAAGTTGCTATTTTGATTGCGGGATTGGGAGCGCTAATCCTGCTGGTAAGCGGTATCCGTTCCATTCAACAGGGATACAAGGTATTGTATTTTCGCCTGCGCCAGGAGCGGGTCGCCAGCGGCTGGCGCAACATCGGTCTGTCAATCGCGCTGGGCGGACTGGTTTTCGTGCTCGCCACCTGGGCGGAACCGGTGGCCTATACCTACTTTCCGCCATCGCCAACCACCACCCTTTCGCCAACGCCCAGCCTCAGCCCAACCATCACGCTCAGCCCAACCATCACCCTGACCCCGACCATTACCTACACCCCGGCGGTCACAGATACGCCAACCATCACCCCGACGCCTTTCATTCCAGCGGCCATCCAGGCCAGCTTCATCGCACAGGTCACGCCCAACCCGGATGCGATCTTCAGCCAATTAACCTTCGGGCGCGGCGTCGATAACGACTACCAACCTGTCAACCCGGGGACTGTCTTTGCAAACCCGATCCGTCGGATCATTGCAGTCTACAGCTTCGACAAAATGCAACCTGGGGTGCAGTGGAGCGTGCTCTGGTATCGGGATGGGGAATTGCTGTATTACGAAACTACCCCGTGGGAAGGCAGCACCGGCGGCTATGCTGTCATCGAATGGAACCCGGGCGAGGCGGCCTGGCTGCCGGGCGAATATGAAGTGCAGATTTTTGTGGGGATGGAATGGAAGGTTGTGGGCCGTTTTGTGGTGGAGGGGAAACCGAACACAGCCACCCCGACCCAGGCGCCAACCGGGACGACCCCGCCGACTGCCACCTTGATCCCGTCCGCGACGCCTTTGCCGACCGCGACGCTCCAGCCGACCCCAACGCGAGCTCCATCACGGACGCCAGCGCCAACCACGACACGCATTCCAACCCGCACGCCGCTGCCAAGCGATACGCAGTGGCCGACGACCACGCCGGTTTCACCATAAATTTAGCCCTGCCGCAGGTTTTCATCCGGCAGGGCTAAAAAATAGCTACATTTCTTCTCGTAATTTTTTACACAGGCTTACATATTCGGTACTGTTGCGATGACCGGGCTGGCCAGCGCCGGGATTTTCGAACACCAACGGTTCACGGTTGGGCGGGTGGCGCAGGAGCAGGATCTTGCGCCCGAGGGTGGCAGCTTCTTCGATGGCATGGGTAATGGTGACCAGCGTCAGGTTTTGTTCGGAGCACAGTTCGAGGGTCAGGTTTTGCAGGTCTTCGCGGGTGGGGGCATCCAGTGCGGAAAAGGGTTCATCCATCAGCAGCAGATCAGGTTGCAGGGCCAGGGTGCGGGCAATCGCCGTCCGCTGGCGCTGACCGCCGGAGAGTTGCGCCGGATATTTGTCGGCAACCGCACCCAGGCCGAGGCGTTCCAGCCAGAATTCGACCGATTTGGCGGCGGGCAGGTTGCGCGGAGCGTGGATGCCATCCGCCCCGTAAAAGGCGCGAATCTCCAGCCCAAGCTCGGCATTTTGGCGGACGGTGGCCCAGGGCAACAGTCCAAAATCCTGCAAGATCAGGCCAGTTTGCGGACGCGGACGGGTTTGAACCTCACCATTAATCTGAACCTGTCCCTGCCTTGGCTGGCGAAGCCCGGCCAGCAGGTAGAGCAGGGTGGTTTTGCCGCAACCCGAGGGGCCCAGCACAGCCCAGGTTTCTGCACGCTGGACCTGCCAACTGAAATCATCAAAGATGGTTGCACTGCCGTAGGTAAAACAAAGGTTTTGAATGGAGATCATAAGAAAAGGGTTGAAGGCGATTATTATACCCAGCGCGGCCACTCATGACCATGGGCATATCTGCCTTCAACCCCTTGGGTTTACTGGATGATGACGCTGGGCAAAAATTGGTCAGTAACCGATTCTGCGTAGGGCAGGCTTTTCTCGAGCAAACCCTTGGATTTGGCCCAGCTCAGGATGTCGGCCCACTCCGCCTCGGAGGGTACGCCCACCAATGGAAAGGGCGGGATGACATAGCTCTCAAGCAAAGGCGGCGGGACGAGCTGCTTTTCGGCCAGCAAGCTGCTATATTTTTCAGGCTGGCTGTTGATCATATAGACGGCTTGTTCGATGGCTGTCAAAAAACCTCTGACAGCCTCGGGGTTGGTATCGATGAATTCCTTGCGAAATGAGATGGTTGAAGCACCATAAAGCGGATATTCGGTATCGTCAAGCACGATGACAGCGCCCTGCTGAACAGCCAGAGCGGCTAGGGGATCGGGCATGACGGCGGCCTTCAGTTCACCGGAACCCAGCAAGGCCATGCGATCAGGGATTTTCGGAACGGAGACGGTTTTAAGCTGGCCAGCCTCGAAACCATTTTTTTCAAGCAAACGGTCGGTAACGTATTCAATGATCGTACCCTGTGAAATGCCGATCTCGACGCCTTGCAGGCCGGCTACATCGCTGATCCCGCTTTGGCCTGAAGCCAGGATGAAAAAATGCCCGGCATTTGGGGACGCCATGTGCCCATAACGCACAACTTGCATTTGAACCTGATCTTTATTGAAAAACATGACCGAGAGGGCTTCGTTAAGGGTTCCATCGGCTTGCCCGGCAGCCAGAACTTGGTCACGCTCGGGGGCCGAGGCAACCTGGATAAATTCAACCTTGAGGCCGTGGTTGGCATAAAGCCCTTCAGCCTCGGCAACAAACATCGGCAGCGTATCGATGACCGGGATCACTGCCAGTCGAATGGTGACAGGCTCTGCCTCCGCAGCTACCGGCTGGGTTGGATGGGCGGTGACTGGCGCGCCACAGGCTGCAAGCAACAGGCCTAAAACAAAGGTCAGAACAAATAATTTACGCATAGGTTTTCATTTACTCCTTGGGGTTTTGGGGATTTTTTCTTCACTGACGCCAATCGAGCGCAGCAGAAAAGTGCGCAAAGCGGGCAAGGTTTCTTGTAGATCTGTTTCGCCGCTATAGATCCAATCTATGACAATCTCATTGAGCGCTCCAACCCAGGCGCGGGCGGCGATTTCAGTTTGAAGAGGCGGAATGGAGCCATCACTAACGCCGCGTTCGAGCCGGGCCTGGATGATCGCGGTAAAACGATTGTTAATGGCGCGGCGGCGTTCTTCAAAAACCGTCCCCAGCCCGACGGCCTGAACCAGGACAATTTTTGCCATGCCGCGGTATTGTTGAAAAAGTTTAAGGCTGGATTGCAAAGAAGAATCGAGCTGGCCTAAGCCATGTTCTTCTTTTTCGATGCTTTCAAGCAAGCGCATTTCAAGCAGATCGGTGAACGTTTCAATCAGTGCCAGAAAGATCTTCTCTTTACTCGGAAAATGAAAGTACACCGAACCCTTGGATGAACCGGATTGAGTGACAATATCATCGACGCGCGTCTCGTGATAGCCTTTTTGGGCAAATACGAGAGCGGCAGCTTCAAGAATACGGGTGCGGGTTTCGTTGGAATCTGTCATGGATTAAACCGACTGGTCAGTCTAGTAAAACGGGCGAATAATACCACAAAAAGAAAGAGGAAAGAAACCGAAGCTTCTCTCCTCTTTTGCTCTCATGGCAGGCAAGAAATTGCTAGGCAGGCGTGGCTGTCTTGGCTTCCTGGCGCGCTTTCCACCATTCAAAAACGCCAGGCAGAACAGAAACCAAAATGATGCCGATCACAACAAACTCAAAATTTTCCTTAACAAAGGGGATTTCGCCAAAGAAATATCCTGCGGCGATAAAGAGCGCCACCCAGACAACGCCGCCAATCACGTTGTACGTGGCAAAATGCAAATAGGTCATTTTGCCAACCCCGGCTACAAAAGGCGCAAAGGTGCGCACAATTGGCACAAACCGCGCCAAAACGATGGTTTTATTGCCATGCTTTTCGTAAAAAGCATGAGTTTTATCAAGATATTCTTTTTTTAAGAACTTGATGCTGCCATCAAAAGCGCGCTCCCCGATCTTATGGCCGATCGTATAGTTGGCCGCATCACCCAGAATGGCCGCAGGAGCCAGCAAGGCAAACAAAACCAGGGGGTCCAGGTCGGTCGTTGCAGAAAGCGCTCCGGCCGCAAACAGAAGCGAATCGCCCGGCAAAAATGGAGTCACCACCAGTCCGGTCTCCAAAAAAATCACCAGGAAAAGAAAAGCATAGGTCAATGTGCCATATTGGCGAATCACATCGGCCAGCACCTCATCAAGGTGCAAAAACATTGCAATCAGGTCAGACAAAATTTCCATTTTTTACTCGCTAACGAAAAGGATTGCGCTCAGCGCGCTTTTGAAATGTGCCAGGCAGAAAATAAAGGGTTCAAAAATCAGCTTGCCATTATACCTTAGCGTTCTTCAATGCTGACCGAAATCAGCCGGTCGCCGGCAGGCACATCCTGCCCGGGCAGGGAATCACGCGGAGCCAGCTGCTCAAGCACCTCCAGCCCGCTGACCACCTCGCCAAAAATCGTGTATGCGCCATCCAACTGCGGAGCCGGACCAAGCGTGATGAAAAACTGGCTGCCGCCGGTATCCGGGCCTGAGTTGGACATCCCCAACAGGCCAGCGCGGTCAAACTTCAATCCGGAGGAAGTCTCATCAATGATGAAGTAACCAGGGTTGCCCGCACCCGTCCCGGATGGGTCACCCGTCTGGGCGATGTAACCCGGGATGACACGGTGAAAAGTGATGTCTTCATACCAGCCGTTGCGCGCCAAAAAAACAAAGTTATTAACCGTTACCGGCGCCAGATCGGCGTACAAGCGTAAAACAACATCCCCTTTTTCGGTTTTGAGCGTTGCGTAATAACGCTGCTGCGGATCGATCACGATCTCAGGGCAGGTGGAGAACTGGCGTTCACCCAACGCGATCAGGCCAATGATGAATTTCAAACTGCTGTAATTGACCGGTCCCGTATAAATCTGGCCGTTGATCAGCAAGAGCGGCGCGCCCGGCAGGCCGATCTCGAGGCCGGAAGCGAATGCTTTTTCAGGGATTTCGGCCACAGCGGACGAAGCCAGATCGGACTCAAATTGGTCCGACTCCAACCCGATCTGCGCCGCCAGGCTGGCGAGGTACTTGCCCAGCGCCGGGTCGGTCAGTTCTGTCCATGCAGCCTGGTCCTGGAACAAGGCGTTGTGCATCTCCCAGAATTTCCCCTGCAAATGGGCCGCTTCCGCCGCCCGCACCGCCGCCCCCGAATTAGGATAACCCGTCAGAATGGGAAAATGGCGGTATACCAACCGTAGCTCAGTCGGATGCTCGTCCGCCAGCCGGTTGAGGATCTCAGATAAAGCCGCGCAAGTCGGGCAGGCGAAATCAGAATAAACGATGATCGTCGCTGGCGCAGAGTCCGGCCCGCGCAGGTGATCATACGCCCCCAGACCGGGCTTGGCAAACAGCGAGGGCGCACTGGCATCCGGTGTGGGCTGGGCGGCAACGCTCTGGCACTGAGGCGCTTCAGAAACGACAGGCGCGCTGGTCGGCAGCGGCTGAACAATCGCCGGCGTTACCGTTGCCAGAACCGGTTGCGGGGATGGCGCACAGGCAGATAAAAGCTCCAAAAACAAGAGGGCAATCAATAGCCGCATTGGTTAATCCGCCTGTTCCAATGCGGATTGCAATTCTTCAAATGAACTCATCCGCCCGATCTGGTCGAGAAAATCTTTCAGGCTGGCGCTGCGGGCGCGCAGTTCGCGAACTGCCGGGCCAACCGGATCCTCGCCGGCTGCTCCGCCGGGCACATCGGCATAGGCGCCATAAAAGGCAAAATAGGCCTGGTTAAGCTTGCGAATGGCATAGCCGCGCTCCCAAAAGATCTGGCGCCGGGCTTCAAGGTAAGATTCGGCTTCTTCAATCTCATCGGCAGCCAGCAGCGCATCAGCCTGGACGCGGGTCTCGTGCATTTCAGCGCGAAAATCGAAGGGCGGGGGGAAACTGCCGGGGCCGATAATGCCCGTCTCAACGGCGGCCAACTGGCGGGTCGAGTCGTAACGATGCAACAGTTCCGGGTAGTAACGCTCCATCAACATCCGGCCGATCTCATTGCCGGCGATCGAAGCCGTGGTCTCATTCATGGTGCGCACTTCGGGGTTGATATCGTAGTTCCAGCCCAGAGACTGGTAGGCCAGGTAAACGTGGATCCACTCGTGAGCAATGGTATCTGACAGCCAATTCAGGGCAGTCGTGCGCATGACCATCGTCGGGTAAAGAGCGATCCCGCCGACCGGCACAACCAGCGAAGAAACATCCATTTTTTCATCCACGGCCAATTCGATCGATTCGGCCTGTTCCGTGGTCAGGTTGGGGTCAAGCAGATAGCTGGTTTTCTGCTCAATTTTGTCGCGCGCAGAAACAACCAGGTTTTGCGGCAAGGGTGTGATGTGATAAAGCACCCAGGGTATTGGCTGACCGCCAAGCGTCAGATCGAGCTCGCTCAGAATTTCTGTAACCTGCATTTCGAGAGTGGCTTCAGCCAGAGGCGCAACCGCCTGATACTGGCGGGTCAGATCATCGAGCACAGCGCGCTCGGAGCTCGATGCCGCGCGAGGGTCTTCGATGGAGGGGTCGGCATAGATGCGCTGGATATCATATTCAACCCGTTGAATCTCCTCGACCAGCCGCAGGTATTCCCGGACAGTGCCAGCCTGGCTGGATGGGTCAAGATAACGCGGGCTGCCCAAGGCAGACTGGCCAAGTTTGACCCACAGTGCATTAAATGTCCAGGATGTATAGTCGAAGGCAGTATTCCACACAAGCAGATGAACTTGCTTGTGCGGGGTCGAAATCTGCGGATTGCTCGTAGTAAGGAGAAGCAGCAAGATCAGGGGAACAATGGAATTGCCTATTCGTTCAAGCCAACGCATGGGGCAGATTATAATCGCGTAGAAGCAAGTTATAATAAGGAAAGACCGCGCATCAACACGCCGAAAATCATTGCGCGGCCCAAACGGAGATAAAAGAAATGCCGCTCCCGCTCAAATCGGGGGAGGTCTTGCGTGAACGCTACACCATCCGCGAGCGCATTGGTCAAGGAGGCATGGGCAACATCTATCTCGCCGACGACCGTGTTCTGGCCGGAAGACGTTGTGCGCTTAAAGAAGTTGAGCACGACCGCAGCCTACCCCAAAAAATCCTGAGCGAAGCCCGCGAACAGTTCCTGCGCGAGGCGACTGTTCTCGCGCGCCTGGACCACCCCAACCTGCCAAAAGTCTCCGATTTCTTCTCGATACAGGAGCGCGATTACCTGGTGATGGATTTTGTACCGGGCAAAGACCTGCGCACCCTGATGCTCGAAGCGCGCCAGAAAAACACCTACCTGGACGAAGGCGATGTGCTGGATTGGGCGGCCCAGCTCTGCGATGCGCTGACCTACCTGCACCGCCAGGACCCGCCGCTTGTCCACCGCGATATCAAGCCCTCCAACCTGAAAATTACCCCCGACGGTTTACTCAAACTGGTTGATTTTGGCCTGGTCAAAGTGCTTTCCCCAGACGAAGAAACGATCACCATCATCCAGGGCCAGGGGACGGTGCTATACACTCCGCTGGAGCAGTATGGCGGCTCGGAAAGTCACACCGACATCCGCTCGGATATCTACGCCTTTGGGGCAACCCTCTACCACCTGTTGACTGGCCAGCCGCCGGTGGATGCGCGCCAACGCTTCCTCAACCCGGATGTGTTGACCGCACCGCGCCAGATCAACCCCCAGATCTCGCTGCGTACCGAAAGAGCCATCCTGTGGGCGATGGAACTTCACCCGGCCCAACGGCCCGAAACCATCGAAATCTTTCGACAATATTTGTTCGGCACCAAAGAACTGCCTCCCCGCCCAATGCTGCGCGCGCGCCGGGTAACCACCCTCGAAGCCGTGCTGGCTCCGCCCGAAAGTATCCTGCTGGGGATCACGGCAGTCATGCTGCTGATTAGCCTGATCGCCACACTCGGGCGGTAAGTTACACCCCCTTTCTTGGTTATAAAATGCTCCCGGTAACAAATACGCTTTTTCTTGAGTAAGAAAAAGTGCAGCATTATGCTGCGCATTTGTGGCCGGGACGGGTATAATCAAAAAAACTTATCAACCAAATGCCCTTCCGGGTGGGATGGCAAATTTTTAGCGCCAGAATGGTAAAGAATGAACCAGCCTTTTCTCACACTTGCTCAAATCGACGAAGTTGCCAGTTCGATCCGCTCCCGCACCAATCAACAGCCGCGGGTCGGCCTGATCTTGGGATCAGGCCTGGGCGGCCTGGCCGACTCCGTTCAAAACCCCGATATCATTCCCTACAGCGACCTGCCGTACTGGCCGATCTCAACTGTCTTCGGCCACGCCGGACGGCTGGTGATCGGCACACTCGAAAACCAACCGATCCTGGTTATGCAAGGGCGCGTCCACTTTTACGAAGGTATTTCCATGTCCCAAGTTACCCTGCCAGTGCGCGTCATGCAAAGGCTGGGGATAGAGATCCTGATGGTAACCAATGCCGCCGGGGCAATTCATCCAGACTATGTGCCGGGTGACCTGATGCTGATCACCGATCATCTAAATTTTGTCGGCATGGCCGGTTTCAATCCGCTGATTGGGCCAAACATGGAAGAATTCGGGCAACGTTTCCCTGACATGAGCCAGGCCTATGACCGCGCCCTGAACGAACTTGCCCGCAAAGCTGCAAAAGAAAACAATATTCATTTGCAAGAGGGTGTTTATGTGGGCTTAAGCGGCCCATCCTTTGAAACTCCCGCAGACTTGCGCTTCCTGCGTATGGCCGGGGCTGACGCAGTCGGTATGTCGACCGTGCCCGAGGTAACGATTGCGCGACATGGCAATACACGCGTGCTCGGAATTTCAGGCATCAGCAACAAAGCCAATCTGGATGGCAACACCCTTACCACCCATGAAGAAGTGCTCGAAGCCGGCAAAATGATAACGCCCAAACTCGAAAAAATCATCAGCTCTGTTCTGCGCTCGCTGTAATTGCAGTATCACACTTTATGGATGCCCTCTTTCGTTATTTGGTAAAGTATGAAGGCCCTATTTACATTCTGCTTGGGCTGGGAGCACTGTTTGCATTACGCTCAGTCTGGTTGGCCTGGGATGAATGGCGCAAAGCCGTTTTTGGCCTCGAAAAAGAAATCGCCTATCAACGCCTGCGCTCAACCAGCGCCGTTGCCATCCTGCTGCTTATGATCGCGCTCAGTCAGTTTTGTCTGGTGACTTTTGTTGCGCCCTACCTGCCATCGATAACCTTTACATTCACAGCCACCCCCGACCTGCTCAACGGCCTGAGCGCCAGCGCCCTGCCCGATTCAACCCCTGAAGCCAACTTACTCGCTCTTCCAGCTGAGAACACCGACTGCACACCCGGCCAGATCATGATCACATCGCTCGAACCGCGCCAGGAAATCAGCGGGAGGGTTACCCTGATTGGCACGGCAAAAGTGGAAAATTACGGTTTTTATAAATACGAGTACCGCCAGCAAAGCAATGAAGAATGGATAACGATTGCCGCCGGGAGAGATATCATTGAAAATGGGGAACTTGGTTCATGGGATACCAGCAGCCTGCTTCCCGGAGATTACGAAATACGCCTGATCGTTATCGATAATCAAAATAATCCCCTACCAGCCTGCACCATCCCTGTTCGAATTGTCGAACCATAACTTGGGTCAGCCATGAGCAACTTACAAATTCGAAACACCATATCAACAGACCTGGCGCGCTTAAGCGCAATCGACCATACGATTCAGACCGAATACGTTTGGCAATTGGATTTAAGACGTGAACCGGCCCAGGTGGATGCCATCTTTCGCGAAGTGCGCCTGCCACGCCCGGTGCGCATCGAGCATCCTCGTCCGGCAGCTGAATTGGCCGACATCTGGCACATCAGCCCAATGTTCAGCGCCATGCTGGGCGAGGAAGCGATTGGCTATATCCGCTTTAACGATAAACTGATCCCGCACGCGGTTTGGATCACAGATGTAGTGGTAGCCCGCGAAATGCGCATGAAGGGTATCGCCCGCAAACTGATCGCCGCCGTAGAAGCCTGGGGGGCACAAAAGGGACTGCGCCGCGCCATCATCGAAACCCAATCCAAAAACCACCCGGCGATTCGCATGATTCATAAACTTGGCTTCGAGTTCTGCGGGTATAATGACATTTATTACCCAACTCGTGATGTGGCAATTTTTTTCTCTCGAACCATCTAGTGCTGGAACTTAAAAAATGTAGGGGAAAATAGCTGATTTCGTGGTTCTAACCCTGCAAACAAAGGAAACTCCAGCACTGGCAATTATTTGAAGTTTTTCAAGCAAATTCATTGGTATCTGGAAGGTAAGTCATGTTTAGCGGTTGGACAAATAGTATCCTGGCGGGGATAACAACACTCAACCAAATTCTAACAGCCGGTATCGCCATCACGGCTTTTTCGCTTTTAATCTACGCGCTTACCTTCAATCTGCGTGACCGTGTTGCGCGTTCGTTCGCAGTCATCATGGCCTCGGTGGTGGTGATCTTCACTTCTGAAGCCATCCAAAGCTCTGTACAAACCCTCGACCTGATCGAACTCTTCCTGCGCCTGCAGTGGATTGGGATCATTTTCCTGCCCCCGGCCTACCTGCACCTGTCCGATGCCCTGCTTGTGACTGCCGGCAGACCCTCACGCGGACGGAGACGATGGGCCGTTCGCGGTATGTACCTGGTTTCAGTCGGCTTTGTTGTTGTCTGGGCGATGGGCTTGCTGGTCGGAGAGCTGGTCACAGACCGCCTGCCCGCCGCGCACCTGATGCGCACCGGCTGGACAGAGTTTTTCACAGTCTATTACCTGTTGACCATGTTACTGGCCGCGATCAACTTTATCCGGGCTTACCAGCGCATGTTAACCCGTTCGGGCCGCCGCCGCATGATCTACCTGATGGCTGGCGCAACCGCCCCGGCGCTCGGGTCATACCCCTACCTGCTGTTTGGCTCGAGCATTGCCAACGAACACCAGATCTTATTTTGGGTAACAGCCACCTTAATAAATTTTGGCGTTGGCGCATTGATCGTTACGATGGCTTATGCCGTCGCTTTTTTTGGCGTCTCGTGGCCCGACCGGGTCGTTAAAAGCCGCCTGTTCAAGTGGATCATGCGCGGCCCGGTGACAGCCTCCATAACCTTGACCGTTATGACCCTCGTCCGCCGGGCGGGCGAAACTTTCGGGTTCGAATATAACGCCGGCGTCCCGGTTCTAACCGTCGCCACGATCTTGCTGCTGGAACACCTCATCACCGTCATTGCGCCGATCTGGGAAAGAATGCTGTTCTTTGGCCGTGACCGCGCCGAATTAACCTTGCTCCAAAATATCGAAGAACGCCTGCTGACCCAGAGCGATCTGCGCCAGTTCCTCGAAGCCGTTCTGGCTGCGGTACGCGACCATATGCAATCACCATCCGCTTTTATCGCTGCCCTGGACGGTGAACAGCTCTCCCTGCTGATCAGCGCGGGACGGCCCTTCGCCGAACGCGAAAACCTTTCACAAGCCCTGGAAGCCATCGAAAACGACAGCGGGCGGCGCGAGTACCTGTGGAACGATACCTGGGTACTGCCGCTGCGCCAGCGTCGCACCGTCGAACTCGACCTGGATGAAGAACCACCCATGCTTGGTCTGCTGGGCGTCGTCCGTACCCCCGGCAAAACTCTTGAATCAGACCAGCTAAAGGCTCTGTGGCTTTTGGCTGAACGCGCCGCCCTGGCCCTTGAAGACCGCCAGTTGCAGCAACGCGTTTTCCGCAGCCTCGAAGATCTCGAGCCTCAGGCCGAGCTCCTGCAACGGATCCGCGCTGCCAGCCGCTACGACTCGAAAGCCAACCTGCTCTCCGAAGATATCCCGGTTGATGCTGATATGGCCGAATGGGTGCGCGAAGCGCTTAATCATTACTGGGGCGGCCCCAAGTTAACCGATTCTCCCCTGATGCGTCTGCGCGTGGTCCAAGAAACAGCCCGTGAAGAACATGAGGGCAACATGCCGAATGCCCTGAGGGCCATACTGAAACGCGCCGTCGAACAGGTGCGCCCTGAAGGTGAACGCCGCTTTACCACTGAGTGGATTTTATACAACATCCTCGATTTGAAATTTATCGAGGGTCGCAAAGTGCGCGAAGTCGCCGCCCGGCTCTCAATGTCTGAAGCAGACCTTTACCGCAAACAACGGGTTGCCGTTGAAGCGGTTGCAAAATCGATCCTTGAAATGGAAAACCACTCAGAAACAAAGTAATAGGGAAGGAGGTTCTCTAATGGTAGTCGCAACAAGGAACACTCAGCAACAAGATATGGTCACTGCACCCGATGAAAGTTGGTGGGAATCGGTTCTGGCAGATGAGGAACGCTTCACACCGGCGCGCGGTGCAAACTCGCGCCCTGAACCTGCCGCGCCGGCCCAATCATCCGCCGCGGCAAACCAGCCTCAGGAACAGCCCCAACCCGACTGGGACTACGCGATGAGCATCTACAAACAGGATCAGATCATCGCCCTATCGGTCAGCGGATACAACCGGGGCGGTCTGCTGGTTGAAGGCGACCGCCTGCACGGATTCGTGCCTTACTCGCACCTGGTCGAAATGACCTGCGAAGTCGAGCCGCAGCGCGAATCCTTCCTGGCAAAATTCGTCGGCAACGAGATCAGGCTCAAGGTCATCGAGTGCGTCCCCGAAGAAGGCCGGATCGTCTTCTCAGAACGGGCCGCCCGCGCCGATGCCGGCAAACGCACCCAGATCTTCACCAGCCTGGAACCGGGACAAATCGTCAGCGGCGAAGTGACCAACGTCACAGACTTTGGCGTCTTCATCGACCTGGGCGGGGTCGAAGGCCTGATCCACATCTCCGAGCTCTCCTGGGGACGTGTCATTCATCCTTCGCACATCCTTAAACTGGGGCAGGCCACAAAAGTTCAGGTGATCGACATCCTGCCAGAACGCTGCCGCATCGCCCTCAGCCTGAAACGCCTGCAGCCCAACCCCTGGGCCACGGCCAGCCAACGCTTTGCAGTCAACGACATCCTGCCGGCCACCATCACCAGCGTGGTATCGTTCGGGGTTTTTGCCCGGTTGGAAGAAGGACTCGAAGGCCTGGTGCATGCATCCGAGATCGACCTGCCCGAAGGCACATTGATCCGCAATGCATTTCATGAAGGCGAGACCGTCAATGTGCGCATCCTGCACATCGATTCTGAGCACCAGCGTCTCGGGCTCAGCATGCAACTGGACGCAAATTAATGCCTCGCGAGCAAAAACAAAAAAACGCACCGCCTCCCCCGCCGCCGCGCCGCGACCTGTTGGACTGGCTGCAAAGCATACAATCGCATTATGGGCGCTATGCTGCCGATATTGGCGGCGTGATCTTGATCACCCTGGCTGTTCTGATCTTGCTTGGGTTGGTTGAAGTCACTGAGGGCGCGTTCATCAACCTGCTGGCCAACACCCTGCGGCGCTGGATGGGCTACGGCAGCGGGCTGGTTGTGCTGACACTGGCCATCGTCGGCATCATGCTGATGCGCAAACCCCAGGATTCCCCAACCCGCCTGCGCTGGGGGCGGATTATCCTGCTGGAAATCGCGGCATTCTTTGGGCTGGCCTTGCTCGCCATGTTTGGCGGATACAACATCCAACGCGCCACTTTGGGGCTGGATGGCGGCTATATCGGCTGGTCGCTGGGTGAAATCTTGCGCATGATGGTCGGCGATATGCTGCTGCGCGACATATTGGTTGTGCTTGGATTCCTGTTCAGCGCATTCCTCGGCTTTGGGCTGCTCGACCAGCTTGAAAAGTTCTTATGGAAAATATCCGGCGAATTGCCGGGCTCCCCGCCGGACGATTTCCAGGCCATCCCCGGCCCGGATCTCACCGAACCGGCCGAAATCGAATCTCCCAAGCCTGCTCCGCCCAAAAAACCGGCCGCACCCCTGCCGGCCCAGTTCCGCAAAAACTTCAAAGTCCCTGAAACCCAGGATGACAAACCGGTTGAGCCGCTGGAGCGCAGCGAAGAACTGCCGCCCCTCAACCTGCTTTTTGGCGAACAGACCAACCGCCCCGATGAACGCCACATCAACCTGACCGCCGGGCTGATCGAAAAAACCCTGGATGAGTTCGGCATCCCGGCCAGGGTGATCGGCTTTCGCATCGGCCCGACCATTACCCAGTTCGCTGTCCAACCCGGATTCATCAAAAAACCCGGCTCGACCGAAGACGACCCGCAACTGCTCAAAGTGCGCGTCGCCCAGATCGCTGCCCTGCAAAAAGACCTGGCCCTGGCACTTTCTGCCCAGCGCCTGCGCATCGAAGCCCCCGTCCCCGGAAAATCTTATGTTGGTATCGAAGTGCCGAACTCACGCGCCTCCACCGTGCGCCTGCGCTCGATCCTCGAAAGCGAACAATTCTACAAGGTTGGCCCGCCGCTCGGCCTGGCCCTCGGACGGGACGTTTCCGGCCAGCCGCTGGTCGCCGATCTGGGACGCATGCCGCACATGCTGATCGCCGGCGCCACCGGAACCGGCAAATCGGTTTGCGTCACAGCCCTGGCCGCCTGCCTGGCCATGAACAATTCGCCCGAAGAACTGCGGATCGTTATGGTCGATGCAAAAATGGTCGAACTAATTCGCTTTAACGGCCTGCCGCACCTGTACGGCAAGGTTGAAACGGACGTTACCCGCATTATGGGTGTTCTGCGCTGGGTGGTGGTTGAAATGGAACACCGCTACCGACTGCTCGAAGGCGCGCACGTGCGCGATTTGAGCGCCTACAACCGCAAAATACAGACCAAAAAAGACGGCGGGCATCCCCTGCCACGGATTGTGGTCTTTGTCGATGAACTGGCCGACCTGATGATGTCCTCCCCCGACCAGACCGAGCACAACCTCGTCCGCCTGGCGCAGATGGCCCGCGCGACGGGCATCCACCTGGTCGTGGCCACCCAGCGCCCCAGCACGGATGTTGTCACCGGCTTGATCAAAGCCAACTTCCCGGCCCGCCTGGCCTTTTCAGTGGCCTCCAACGTCGACAGCCGGGTCATCCTCGACACCCCCGGTGCAGAGACCCTGCTCGGGCGCGGCGATATGCTCTTTCTGAATCCCGAAATCGGACACCCGATCCGCGCCCAGGGCGTGTACGTGACCGACCAGGAGATCGAACGCATCATCGCCTTCTGGCAGAAAATGTCTGGGCCCCCGCCCACCACACCCCCCTGGGAAAGCATCCTGCAGGAACCGGACGAAGACAGCGATGACGCCCTCATCAACCAGGCGATCGAGATCGTGCGCCAGTCGCAGCATGCCAGCGCTTCGCTCATCCAGCGCCGCCTGCGGATCGGCTACCCGCGCGCCGCGCGCCTGCTCGACCAGTTGGAAGAGATGGGCATCGTTGGCCCCTCACTGGGCGGCGGCAAAGAGCGCGAAGTGCTGATGGACGGCGCAGAAGACGACGAGTTTACGGAAGAATAAATGCTGGAAAACCAAACACAAAGGAAATTTGACCCAATGGATAATACTGCCACGCAGGAAAAAAAGAAAACATTTACCGATTACATGCGCGTCTGGTTCAAGGGCATCCTCGATCCGCTCGCTGTTTTCTTCAACCGCCTGGGGATCACGCCCAACACCATGACGATTTTGGGCCTGCTGATGAACGTTGCCGCAGCTTACCTGCTCGCGCAGGGCGAGATGTTTTGGGGCGGCGTGCTGGTGCTGATCGGCGGCCCTTTCGATGCGCTGGACGGTACCATGGCGCGCCTGCGCGGCGAAGCCTCCGATTTCGGCGCCTTCGTCGATTCGGTCACAGACCGCTACTCGGAACTCGTCATCCTGGGCGGCCTGACCTTTTACTTTACCCAGCAAGGCGACTGGCTCTCGGTCATGGGCTGTTACGTTGCCGCCGCCGGCTCGGTTCTTGTTTCCTACACGAAAGCCCGCGCGGACTCGCTGCACTTCAACGCCAATACCGGTATCCTGACGCGCGTCGAGCGCTACCTGGTGATCGCCCCGCTGCTGCTCTTCAACCTGCCCATTATCGCGATCTGGATCGTGGCCGTGCTGGCAAATATTACCGCCCTGCAGCGGATCTGGAAAGTCCGACGCCAGGCGCGCGGATAACGGAGTCATTATGCCTGAAGGTTTTGAAATTTTCGGTTGGACCGTCCACTTTTACGGCATCATCATCATGAGCGGCGTGGTGCTGGCCAGCTTCCTGGCCGCCTGGCGCGCCAAAGAACGCGGGCACGACCCTGAGATCGTCTGGGACCTGCTGATCTGGTTGATCATCGGTGGCGTGATCGGCGCGCGACTATGGCACGTTTTCACCCCGCCGCCTTCCTCAATTGCCGGAGGCCTGACCACCCAATACTACCTGACCCACCCGCTGGATATGATCGCCGTCTGGCAGGGCGGAATGGGCCTGCCCGGCGGCGTGATCGGCGGGGCGATTGCGATGTATTTCTTCACCCGCAAGCACAAATTGTCCTTCGCCGAATGGGCCGATATCGCTGCGCCCAGCCTGGCACTCGGTCAAGCCGTCGGCCGCTGGGGCAATTTCGTCAACCAGGAACTTTACGGCGCGCCAACCAACCTGCCGTGGGCCATCACGATCGAGCCGAGCAAACGCATCACCGGTTTCGAAGAATTCGCCAGCTATCACCCGCTCTTTTTATACGAATCGCTCTGGAATTTGGCCAATATGGCCATCCTGCTCTGGATTTCGCGCCGTTTTGGTGAGCGCCTGAAAACTGGCGATGTGTTCCTGACCTATTTGGTGATCTACCCCGTTGGGCGCTTCCTGCTCGACTTCCTGCGCCTGGACGCCTCCATGCTGGGCGGCATCAACGCCAACCAGACTTTTATGGCCGTTGTGGCCGTCCTGGCAGCTGCAGCGCTGGTCTGGCGGCATAAGAAATAGTGCGACAGATAACTATGAAAGCTGAGTTGAAAGAACTGTAGAAAAACATGCAACCAAACCCATATCTCGTAATTGAACAGATTGAGAAAGCTGCGACCCGACAAGAAATAGACTCCCTACTTGATAAATTAGTTGAGATCGGCAAACCCGCCATCATAGCCATTTTGGAAAAAATGCCTGGATTAGTGACTTCACGTTTGCACCTGATCGGCGCAGAGTTGTTTGCTCGTCTTGGTTATCCAACTAACGCCGCAGCTCTCACATTTATGGTTTCTGATGCATCGAACCCTAACTCATCAACTTGGAAAATATCGCAAGCAGCTGTTCTGGATATCGGTCCAACTGCTTTACCTGAGATTGCCGCTACATTGGAATTTTGTAAACGAGATGTTGAATTCTACAATATTGAAATCGAGACTATAGAAGATTTAGAAAAGATGATTAGAGACAATCAAGCCGCGCATACTTCATAGATTTTGCCCGCCGGTAAAACCTGTCGCTCCGCGCTTCGCGATCTAAGAATAAGGTTAACCTTTCAGCAATCGCTCGCTATGCTTTGTCATTTCGAGCCGCGTAGCGGTGAGAAATCTTGATTAAAGTAGAAAAGATTTCCCCTGGCACCACCCGCCACACTTGCACCGCACTGCGTTCGGTGCAGTGCAGGTGGGGCAGGTGTCAGTCGCTGCGCTTCTTCGAAATGACAGGCGCTGTAATTAAGGTGTTGAAAATAACCCTACATCAATGAATAGTATGAATTCTCAAAAACTACTCCGCCTGATGATCAGCCTGTTGATGATGGGACTTGTGTTCACAGCCGGATGCGCAGCGCCGTCCGTGCAGCCAGTGCCGCCGTTTCCAGATGCGCCCACGGCCGTTGCGACCAGCACTCCCTTTCCGCTGACGCCGATCGAGCTCGACCGGGAACTCTCCATTCGGCAGATCAAAGAAAATGTGTTTGTTGTCACCCACGCATTTCCCTGGCCGGCCAATGCCCTGATCGTCGAGATGGCCAATTCAGAGCTGGTCATCGTTGGCAGCACCTACACACCCGAAGCCATGAACCAGGTCCTGACCTGGATCGAAGCCCGTTTTGGCAAACGCAAGATCAGCGCCATCAATACCGGCTACCATGTCGATAACCTGGGCGGAAACAGCACTCTGATCGAGCACGGAATAACCGTTTACGGCGCTGACCTGACTGCCGAATTGCTCGAAGAACGCGGCGAACAAACCCGTCAGGTGATCCTTGATATGCTGACCGGCAAAGCCAACGAAGTTTATTACAAGGCCCATGCAGAGATCCGCTTCATGGCCCCGACAAGCCTATTTCCGCTCGCCGAAGGGCTGCAACTCTCTTTCGGGGAGGAAAAGATCCAGGTTTTCTATCCGGGGCCATCCCAGGCTTCTGATAAAGTTGCGGTCTACTTCCCGAATACAAAGGTTTTGTTTGGCGGCTGCATGATTTTGGGAGGCGAGCAGGTCGGGAATGTGTCCGATGCCGACCTCGTGAATTGGCCTGACGCCGTTCGCAGCTTAAAGCAGTTCGAGGTTGAAATTGTTGTCCCGGGGCACGGAGACAGGCTGGACGCAGACTTGATCGAGCACACGATCACTTTGCTGAGTTCCCAGCCTTGATGCAGATCGTTTTACAGCGAAGAATAACGGAAGGTTCTTCCGTCCTGCGCAACGCAACCCATTAAAGGTGAAAAATGATCGAATGCGAAAACCTGACCAAACATTTTGACCAATTCAAAGCTGTCGAAGGGGTGACACTCAATGTGCACCCCGGCCAGGTGCTGGCCCTGCTCGGTCAAAACGGCGCAGGCAAGACAACCACTGTGCGCATGTTGACCTCGATCCTTGTGCCAACACGCGGCTGGGCGCGGGTCAACCATTACGATGTGGTCGAAAAACCGGCCGAGGTGCGGGCTTCGGTCGGCGTATTGACCGAAATGCACGGGCTGTACACCCGCATGACCGCGCTGGAATACCTGGAGTTCTTCGGCGAGGTCTACGGGCTGGATGCAGCCCGCCGCCGCAAACGTATCGATGAGCTGTTGGGCTATTTTGGTCTGGCAGAGGCCGCCAAACGCCGCACCGGCGAGTATTCGAAAGGCATGCGCCAAAAACTGGCGTTGGCACGGGCGCTGATCCACGAGCCGCCGGTATTGCTGCTCGACGAACCCACCTCAGCCATGGACCCGGAATCGGCCCAGTTGGTACGCGAGGAAATCTTCCGTTTGAAATCTTCGCAGCGCTCGATCATCATCTGCACCCATAACCTGGTCGAGGCTGAGATGCTGGCCGATAAGATCGCCATCATCTACCACGGACGGATTTTGCTGCAAGGCACACTCGAAGAGTTGCGGCGGCAGTTGCTCGGCATCCCGGAGTACGAGGTGCAGCTCTCGGGTAAGTGGAGGCTGAATGGCCTGGAGGCGATCTCCGGGTTGAACGTTACCCAGACCAGCGAAACGGGATTCCGCTATCAGGTCGAAGACCCCGATCAAACAAATCCGACCCTGGTCAAAGGCTTGATCCAACAAAATGCATCTGTTGTCAGCATTCAACAGGTTTCACGCAGCTTGGAACAGGTTTATCTGAAAGCCATGAGTCTGGCCGCGGCAGGTGCGCTATGAAAAAAGAAGATCTTCGCCTGGCATGGCTGGTGGCGCGGCGCGAGTTGATCGATCAGATGCGCGATTGGCGCATCCTGGTTCCGATGCTGATCTTGATCCTGTTCTTCCCTTACTTGATGAATTTCGCGGCACTGCGCTCGGTCGAATTTGTCAACCAGTATGGCGGCAACCTGATCGCCGAACGGATCGTACCCTTCTTCCTGATGGTGGTTGGCTTTTTCCCGATCACGGTTTCGCTGATCGTGGCGTTGGAAGCGTTTGTCGGGGAGAAGGAGCGCGGCACAATCGAGCCGATGCTGTCAAGCCCGCTGGCCGATTGGCACATGTATCTCGGCAAGCTGATCGCCGGGTCGCTGGTTCCGCTGGCCGCCAGTTATATCAGCATGGGGCTTTACCTGATCGGCCTGATTGTGCAGGATATGCCTTTCCCGCCGCTGGATGTGCTGGTACAGATGCTGCTCCTGACGGCGGTGCAGGCCGTAATGATGGTCAGCGCCGCGATCGTCATCTCAACCCAATCCACTTCGGTGCGGGCGGCCAACCTGCTGGCCTCGTTCATCGTCATTCCGGTTAGTTTGTTGATCCAGGGAGAAAGCGCCCTTATTTTTTGGGGCACAAACGAGGTGCTCTGGCTGGCGACTGCGGGCGTGGTTGTGATCACGGGTCTGATCGTGCGCCTGGGGCTGGCCCACTTCCAACGCGAAGCCCTGATTGGGCGCGAAATCGACATGCTCAATCTGCGCTGGCTGGCCGGTTATTTTTGGCAGTCGTTTAGCGGCACGCAACAGGCCCCGGCGCTGCTGCATTGGATCGCTTCACGGCAGGTGCGCCAGGAGATGTCTGCCAGGCTGGCCCTGACAGAGGATCTGCGCGGACTGGCAGCCTGGTACCGGGGCCAGGTATTCCCGCTTCTCAGGCGGATGAGAACATCGATCTTGATCACTATCCTGATGGGGCTGCTGGCCAGCGTGGGAACCTACCTGTATATCTCAACCAATTTCCAATCGGTTAAAGTCAGCGATGAGAAAATGCAGGAAGCCATGACAGAAGTGCGCAAGATTTTGCTTGACGAAGACCAGAAAACACTGGATGTTACCAGTTCGCATTTGTTCTTCAACAACATGCGCGCCGAAGTCTTGATGCTGGCAATTGGCATGGCCACCTTTGGCGTTGGCGGGATCCTGATCTATGGTCTCAATTTTGCCCTGATCGGCGGGGTGCTGGCTCTGGTCGAGATGGTCGGCATTTCGGCGTTGGACATTCTGGTGGTTGGGGTTTTGCCACACGGTATTTTTGAATTGCCTTCGGTGATCCTGGTCAGTGCTGCAGTTTTATACATGGGCGTGCGTCTGGTAACGCCAGACGCTGGCGAATCGATCAGCCAGGTATTCATTCAAACCCTGGCAGATTGGTTGAAGATCGCAATTGGCCTGGCCTTTCCATTGCTCCTGATTGCAGCATTAATCGAGGCCAACATTACCCCGATTCTGTTGTACAATTTCTTGCAATAATCTTTTTCGGTAGGGAGTTAATGGCAAAATTAACTATTCTGGGTTCTTCCAATGCAATCCCAAGCTTGGAAAACGAAAATACACACATGGTACTGGAGACCCAAAGCCATACCATTCTGGTTGACTGCGCCAGCAACCCGCTTGTTCGCCTGCAAGCGGCGGGGATCAACTTCCAAAGCCTTACCGATATCATTCTGACCCATTTCCATCCGGATCACGTCGGTGGGCTTCCGTTACTGCTTATGGATATGTGGCTGCTGGGGCGCACCACGCCGCTCAACATTTACGGCCTGCACTACACGCTTGACCGGGCAGAAACCATGATGGGGTTATACTCATGGGCAGATTGGCCTAATTTTTTCCAGGTTAACTTTTGCCGCATCCCAGCCGACCCGCTTGCGCTTGTGATGGACAACCCGGAAGTGCGGATTTACGCCTCGCCGGTCAAGCATTTTGTGCCCAATATCGGTCTGCGCTTCGAATTGAAACCAGAAGACAAAAGTCTGGCGTATTCTTGCGACACCGAGCCGTGTTCAGCGGTTTTTGGGATCGCCCAAAATACAGACTTTTTATTTCACGAGGCGTCTGGCGATTTCACCGGGCATTCATCCGCTGCCCAGGCTGGTGATGTGGCCCGCACGGCCAACGTCGGCGAGCTGATCTTGATTCACTACCCCACCGGGGCGCTGGCCTCAGGCGATCTGCCTCAACAGGCTGCTCAGAAATTTTCCGGCCCAATTCGGCTGGCAAAAGATTTTATGGTTTTTGACCTTTAATACACATCTCAAAAAAAACAGGAGTTTTTATCACATGCCCAGCAAAAAACAAATTTCGAAACGGCAGGCAGTCAAAGCCGATGTCAATGCAAAAAACATCCAGATCGCGGCTGTCGCAGTTTTCGTGCTGATCCTGGCCATCGTCGCCTGGGTCGGATTCAGCCAGCGCAACCAAACCCCGGCAGCGCTTGAAAATCCCCAGGACCAACCCACCCAACAGGCCAGCGCCCCGCAAGAACAGCCCAAGACAACCACCAGCAGCAAGCAATACAGCGCACCGCCCGAGATGAGCATCGACCTCGCCAAACGTTACCTGGCAACCTTCAAACTGGCCAAAGGCGGCGAGTTCGTGATCGAACTCTACCCTGATAAAGCCCCGATCACCGTCAACAGCTTCGTTTTCCTGGCCCGCGAGGGATATTACAATGGCACAACCTTCCACCGCGTACTGCCAGATTTCATGGCCCAGGGCGGCGACCCGACCGGCACTGGCAGCGGCGGACCCGGCTATGCGTTCGTCAACGAAGACAGCGATCTGACCTTCGACAAAGCCGGGGTGCTGGCCATGGCCAATGCCGGGCGCGATACCAATGGCAGCCAGTTCTTCATCACCTTTAGCCCGCAGGAATACCTGAACGGCGGCTATACCATCTTTGGGCAGGTGATCGAAGGGCTGGATGTTGTTCTCGGCATCCGCTTGCGCGACCCGCAGCAATTCCCCGATTACGAAGGCGATGTGCTCGAAAGCATAACAATCACAGAGGAATAACCCTTTAATTCTTGCTATTTGCCAAATCTTGGGTATCATCAAAGGTACGAGGCAACAATCCTATGTCGGATGAAAACAATATGTCACAAGATTTTCCGGTGCTGGTAGCCCAGCTTGGCCCTCTCGATGGCGGCCGCTGGTCGCTCGATCATACCCAGATGCTGGGCCGCGATCCCGGCTGTGATATTGTCATTCCAGACCGCCAGGTGTCACGTTATCATGCCCGCCTGACAGCCGGCACGAACGGCATCGTACTCGAAGATCTGGGCAGCAAGAATGGAACCACCCACAACAACAGCCCGCTACACGCCCCGGTCGTGTTGCAAGACGGCGACATCATCAAAATTGCCGTTGCGCAAGAATTTATGTTCCTCAGTTCAGATGCCACCATGCCGCTCGAAGCCGTTCCCAATCGCAACGATCGCCTGGTGCTCGACATGCGCTCGCGCCAGGTCTGGGTGCTCGGCAAGCAAATGAGCCCGCCGCTCTCTGCTTCACAATTTCACCTGCTCTGGAAGTTGTACGAAAACTGCGGCAGTGTCGTCACCCGCCAGGAGCTCGTCAACACCGTTTGGGGTGACGAACAATCGGCCGGAGTCAGCGACCAGGCCCTGGATGCCCTCATCCGCCGCCTGCGAGACCGTCTGGCCGAAGTTGATCCCGCCCAGGCCTACATCGTCACCGTGCGCGGCCACGGAATGCGCCTCGATATTCCAAAAGATTAAACGTGGAAGCCCAGCTTGCCAGCCAATTGGCGCAGTTGATCCGCAGCACCCGCCAGGCTTCGCTGGCAACCCTGCACAACGGGGCGCCGTTTGTTTCGATGGCTCTGGTGGCGCCTTCGCCTGACTTATCCACCTATTACCTGCACATCAGCCGCCTGGCCCAGCACACCCACGACATCGAGGCAGACCCCAGGGTTAGCATCATGTTCATGGAAAAGGATGATGGCTCCGCCGACCCTCAGCAGCTATCGCGGATCTCGCTCATGGGCCGCGCCTTCAAAGTTGGCAGCGGCGATCTGGATTACCCGCAAGCCAGTACCGCTTACCTGAAGCGTTTTCCAGCTTCAGCCAGCTATTTCACCTTCTCCGATTTTTACCTGTTTCGCGTCAGAGCCGAAAGCGGACGTTTCGTGGCTGGTTTTGCCAAAGCCATGGACCTGAACACCGACGATTTGAAGCAAGCCAGTCAAACATAGCCGTTGCCGGCCCTTAGAGATAAAAAAGAAGCGAAGCCGCATTGGCCTCGCTTCTTTTGATGTCCGGGAAACCCTACTTGCCCAGATTTTTCTTCATCTGGTATTTCAGCACCACCCGGTAGGCTTCTTCCAATCTACCGATCAGGGCCGCAGCTTCGGGGTTTTCAGCCTGCTGTTCCATCTGGCTCATCAAAGAGCCGATCATGCCGCCCAACTCTTCGGTGATCATCGCTTCATTGGCTGCCAGCACTTGCTCCATCGCGGCTTCATTGGGCGCATCCACCAGGGCCTGAACCAGTTCCAGTTCGGGCGGTGCGCTGGCCTGCTGCAGCGACATCACAATTTGCTGGATCTTTTGCAAACGGTCATTGTCCTGCTTCTGGGTTGCCTCGCGCATTTTGGTCTCAAGTACCTGGGCGATCACTTCGTTGTTAAATTGTTCCATATTCTGCGCAACCACCTGGCTGATGTCAGGCGCAGTCAAAACCTGTTCGATGAACTCGTCTGCCGCCTTCATCTGGGCTTCGAGAGCCTTGTCCATCTGGTTGGTCAGATCGAGCAGTTTCTCGCGCAAGGCTTCGAGGTTGGCGCGCTCCTGAACGGAGGCCTTCTCGATGCGATCGGTCAAAATCTGGAAGAAGGAGTAATCCAGACCGTTGCGGGTCAGGCTGACCAGCGCCTTCAAACGGGCATCGCTCGGCGCATCGATGAAGATTTCGAGCAACTTCTCGCGGGTCAGCCCCTGGCCGATATCCTGCAAAGTCTTAACTGCGGCCTGGACCTCTTCGAACTGTCCCTTCAACTGGCGGCCATATTCGGAACCATCCAGCAGTTCTTCCTGCAAGACGCTCATCGCCTGGGCGGTTGGCTGCTGGCCTGATTGCACCGCCGCCTCGATCAGGCGGTTGAACATGCCAAAGAAGGCTTCGTCGAGCAGGTCGGCATTTTCCTTGATGATCTCAGCGCGCACGTCGGCGGTGGTCGTCTGGAGCAGGCGCTGGATCAGGCCGACGCGTTTTTGCTGCCCGTCGAGCATTTCCTTGGTGACACCATCTGCTTCAAGGATACGCTCAACCATGCTCTGATAAGTCAGGAAGCTCTGCGGACGCAGCAGGTAGCCTTTTCGTTTTTCGGTGGGCAGGCGGTTCATCACCTGGGTGATCAATGGCCCGACCAGTTTTTCCTGTTCGTTGACCGGCAACCCCAACTCGGACGGGAAATAGGTCAGGAGCAGCTCTTTGTCATTGTCGTGGTAAACGATCGGGGTCGAAAGCGGCCCTTCAAATCCGCACATCGGGCAGCGAGCGTAGTTCGATACACGCCCCAGCAAGCGCTGTTTGGCAGCAGGCTCGGCAGTCACATCGAAAAGTTGTTCGACCTGCGCCGGGATCAGTTGGCGGCAGCGGGGGCAAGAGATTTGAGATTGTGGCATGGTTTATCAGTTCCGATTTCTTATAATTTAGGTGGGAAAATGGTGGCATCCCCGGCCAAAGAAGCCTTTATTGTACCACCCGTCAACGAGGCAGCGAAAAACAAATCCGCGCGCCATGGTCCGGCTGTGGGTCGACCCAGATGCGCCCGCCGTGGGCCTCGACGATGGCCCGCGCCAGATACAATCCCAATCCGGCGCCTTTGGTGTGACGAACAGCCTTATCGGCGCGATAAAAACGGTCGAAAATATGCGGCAGGTCGCGCGGGTCGATGCCCGCGCCCTGATCGCTGACCGTGATGATCACCTGCTCAGCCCGGGCTTCGCCCGTGATGCGAATTTCGCCGCCGGGGGAATATTTAATGGCATTGGAAATCAGATTCGACAAGACCTGTTCGATGCGGGTCTCATCAGCCAGGATAACGGGAAAGGGCTGCGGGAAGTCCACCGCCAGGGTGTGGGCTTTGGTCTGGGTTGTAAAGCGTTCAGCGAGGCGTCGGGCGATGGATGCCAGCGAGACATCCGTCCGGTTTAGGGAAAAACCGCCAGCCTGGAGCCGCGAAGCGTCCAGCAGGTCTTCGATCATACGCGCCAGGCGGTCGGCTTCTTCTTCGATAACGGTCAATGAATCCTGGATAACGTTCTTGTCCCAACGGGCATCGTCGCGCCGCAAGGTTGAGGCGTAGCCCTTGATCAGCGCAACCGGGGTTTTGAGTTCGTGACTGACGACCGAGATAAAAGTAGCTTTGATCTGCTCGGCGGTACGGAAGTGGGTAATATCGCGCACGGTAACGATGATATTGCGCAGTTTACCGTCAGCGGCCAGCAGGGGCGCGTAGGTGATGCCCACCGGCAGGGGTGAAGGCAGGTGGCGGGTCAGATCGCCTTCGATATACAGGTGCGCATTGGGTGTCAGCGGCCAGCCATCGCTCTCAGCTTCTTCAAGGGTCATGCCCTGCGGTCTGCGCGCCCAACGGATAATTTCTTCGTGTTTATGGCCGCGAACTTCATCGTCGGTCTGGCCAAACATGCTTTCAAAAGCATCGTTGACGCGCTCGATGGTGTGGTCGGCATGCAGGATGAGGATGCCATCGGCGGCAGAGTCGATCAGCGCATCGAGGCGCTGTTTCTCGTAAGAGATCTGCCCATAGAGTTGGGCGTTATAGACCGCAATCGCGGCCTGGTCGGCAAAAGACTGCAGGAGCTGTTGGTCATTGGCGGAGAAAAGATCAGGATACGAACGGAAGATGAAGATGACGCCGATCACCCGTCCGTGCGCACTGAGCGGCAGGCCGGTCCCGTTCAGCAAGCCCATGCTGGCGGTGTAAGTCAGTTCCTTCAACATGCGGTTGAGTTCTTCAACGTTCAGGTCGGCAGCATGTTCTTCAGCCAGGAGCGGCTCCAGGTAGCGCAAAAACGCGGGCGGGATGCCGTGCGCAGTGGCAACGCGCCAACCGTCGGCAGGTTGGTCGCGCAGGGCGATCAGCCCGGCCTGGCCGGCCAGCATCTCGATCGCGATCTTCAGGATACGCGCCAGCAATTTCTTCTGGTCGAGTTCCTGGGTCAGCGCGCGGGCAATTTCTAGCAGATAGTCGCGTTGGCGTACACGGAAGTCTGGGAGCATGGGAGGATCGGTGAGGGTTGAAAGGTAGTTTTCGATGGTGGTATTTTATCATCCGCATGACGCTAGAGTGTTAGAGCGATGTTGGAGGAAGGTTAATGAAAAAAGACCTTTGAGCAATTTTCTCAAAGGTCTTTATCGTTTTTACTGTGTTTACATTTCTTTTTCAGCCAGGGTGACAGACTCTTCAAAAATCTCCAGCCCCTCATCCATTTCGGCTTTCGACATCGAAAGCGGCGGAGCGATGCGGATGACCGATTTGGCGCAGCCGAGCAGCAGCAATCCGCGTTCGAAAGCATTGTGGACGACCGCATCACGTAGCTTGTCTGCCGGCTCTTTGGTATGTTTGTTGGTTACAAATTCAACACCGATCATCATGCCGATCCCGCGCACCTCACCGATCGAGGGGTGGCGGACTGCCATTTCTGCCAGCGCATCCAGAGCATACTGCCCGACCTCGGCAGCATTTTGCATGTACTCGCGTTCAAGCAATTCGATGGTTTTGAGCGCAGCCGCGCAAGCCAGCGGATTGCCGCCATAGGTGTTGCCGTGCGCACCGCGTTCCCAGGTCATGACCGACCGGCGCGCCACACAGGCTCCCAGCGGAACGCCGGAGGCAATACCCTTGGCGGTGGTGAAAATATCGGGCTCGACGCCAAAATTCTCGATGGCCCACCATTTGCCGGTGCGCCCCATGCCCGATTGGACCTCATCCGCGATCAGCAGAATGCCGTACTTATCGCACAGCGCCCGCAGAGCCGGGAAAAATCCCGCGGGGGGCACGATGTAACCGCCCTCGCCCTGGATCGGCTCGACCAGGATCCCGGCCACTTCTTCGGCGGGGACAACCTGCTTGAAAAGCTGCTCGTCAATATAGCGGACAACCGTCTCGCCGTAATCTTCGCCATGTTTACGCTCGAGGATCGAGCGGTACGGGTTGGGGAAGGGCGCATGCATCACGCCATTCATCAGTGGGTAGAAACCGCGATGATAAAGCGACTTGGAAGCAGTCATCGTGACGGCGCCCATCGTCCGGCCATGGAAGCCGCCGGTAAATCCGATGAAGTTGGTGCGGCCGGTTTTATAACGAGCCAGCTTGAGGGCAGTTTCGATCGCTTCGGTGCCCGAATTGGTCATAAACGTGACTGCGGCTTCCTGCATCGGGGAAATTTCATCCAGTTTTTCACCCAGTTCAATCATGCCCTGGTGATAAAAATCGGATGAAATATGCAGGAATTTTTCAGCCTGATCCTGAATGGCCTTGACCACTTCCGGGTGAGAATGTCCGGTGGAGTTGACCGCAATACCTGCCATAAAATCGAGAAAGCGATTGTCATCCACATCCCACAGCCACGAGCCTTTGCCATGGTCCATGGCGAAAGGATAATCTCGCGGGTAAGAGGGTGAAATCACTGCCGAATCTCGCTTCAGCATTGCGCGGGCCTTGGGGCCAGGGAGTTTCATCGGTTGCATGGGTCTCCTTGTGAAATTGAATGTTATCAAGCCCTTCCGAAAACGCCGGAGCGGCGCAGTCGAAGGGCGGTATTCCTATTCCGGCACAGCCAGGGCAGCCAACGCCTGGGCGCCCAACAGACCAGCATCGTCACCCAATGCTGCGCGGGCAAAGATCAGGTTGGTCAGGTAAGTCGGGTCAAAAATGTTTTCATGCAAACTAGCATGGAAAGGGTCAAAAAGCGCCGGGCCGCTGTTCGAGGCTCCCCCGCCAAAAATGACAATCGAAGGGTCAAAAGCCGCCAGGAAATTGGCAACCGCCACTCCCAGGTAACGCCCCGCGCGGGAAAGCGTCTCGATCGCCAGCAGATCACCCGCCGCCGCCGCGTCAGAAACATCGCGCGAGGTAATCGTGGACAGGGCCGCCAGCGACGAAGGCCGACCGGCCTCGATCTGTTCGCGCGCATAACGCGCAATCGCCGTGCCCGAAGAAATCGCCTCGATATGCCCGCGCTTGCCGCAGCCGCACAGCGGCCCATCCGGCCAGACAGTGGTATGGCCCAACTCAGCGGCCAGGCCATGGTAGCCCTGCACCAGGTGCCCATTCGAAACCACCCCGCCGCCAATGCCGGTGCTGATCGTCAGAAAAAGCACATCCTGGTGGCCCTGTCCCGCGCCAAACTTCCATTCGCCGAGGCAGGCCAGGTTGGCGTCGTTATCGAGCACGACCGGCACGCCAAAGCGCACCTTCAATTTTTCAGTCAACGGGAAATTGCGCCACTCTTTGATGTTGGGCGTGGCAATGATCACCCCGGCATGCGGGTCAAGCGGACCGGGCGAGGCGATCCCGATCGCATCCACACCCCCATCCACAGGCCAAATCGAAGCCACCAGCGCTTCCAGCCGGTCATAGACCCCTGGTTTGCTGGCCTCGGTGCGGGTGCGTTCAGCCCGGACCGGTTTCAAAGAACCGCGCTCGAACAACGCCGCGCGGATCTGCGTCCCACCAATATCGACAGCTAGTATGAGTCCCATAGTCGGCAATTATATCGCAGCGCAGGCCAGGGCGGACGTGACGAAAGGCACATCTACGAACGAGTGTCATCCCTTAACTGTGGCAAGCAAAAACAGGCTTTCGTAAGGTCCCACAACCAGATCGCGCGCAATGAAAGGCGCTCCGCGCAACAAATCTTGAAACCCGTATCCCAGCCCATAAACCCTGAAAACATTCTCCGAAAGGGTTTGTTCCTGCTCGCTGAAGTTGGCAAAAACCAGGATTCTCTGCCCTTCGAACTGGCGGATGTATCCCAAAACATGTTCGCTGCCGGTGGACATGACCTCGATCGCGCCCCCACCGAAACCTGGATGCCGTTTGCGAAGCTCGATCAACGCCCGCAGCCCGCCGTAGACACGCCCCTCGACCGTGGACGAGTCATTGCGCGCAGACATCCTGTCCCAGTCTGTGGCCGGGCGGTGGGCCCAGCGGCTGTCCCCGGCTTTGGCGGGGTCGCGGCTGTAATCGTAATCATTGAGCGTGCCGATCTCATCGCCCAGGTAGATCAGCGGAATGCCGCCAACCGTCAGAATCACGGCATGCAACAGCAGAATGCGCTTTATCGCCAGATCGACTTCGGCTGGGGTCTCTTCACGCAAGGCTTTTTCCAGTCCGGCCAGCGAAGCGCAGGTGCCGGAAATTCGGCAGTCGCCAGTTTTCGGATTCTCCTGGAAGGGCAACCCGCGCGCGAAACTGCCGGGAAAACGCCCGGTATAGAAATTGTTCAAGAAACGGCGGTGATCGCTGCCATTGACCCACAATTCAGCGGCGTCATCGTCCGAGAAGGTCCAGCCGATATCATCGTGGCAGCGGATGTAGTTGACCCAGGCGCAATCAGAATCGATGCTGAAACGTTCGCGCAAAGCCTGCTCAAGCAGGTTAACCTGGCGGGTGGCGAGCGTATTCCAGAGCAGGGCCATCGTCAGCGGGTTGTAGGAAAGCTGGCACTCTTCGGGCGAAATGTATTTGACAACATCGTCTGGGTGAACGATCGCTTCGGATTTGAACAAAAGCCCCGGCGCGGCGATCCGCGCAACGGCGTTAAAGGCCTGGATGAGCAGGTGAGCTTCGGGCAGGTTCTCGCAACCGGTGCCGAGTTGCTTCCAGATAAAGGCCACCGCGTCCAGGCGCAGTGCGTCCACGCCGAGGTTGGCCAGGGCCAGCATTTCGCCGCTCATGCGTGTAAAAACCGCTGGGTTGGCATAGTTCAAATCCCATTGGTAAGTGTGGAAGGTGGTCCAGACCCAACCCGCACCCCCGGCCCCTCCCCCGTGACCTTCGGTCACAGGAGAGGGGAGTTCACTGAATGCACCAGGGTGCTCGTCAGGGAAGATTTCGCGCAGGGTACGCTCGTAGGCGTCCGGCATCTGACGATCAGGGAAGATGTAATAAAAGTCGCGGGTTTCGGGATCATTCTGCAAGGCGCGCAAGGCCCATTCGTGGTCGCTGGCGGTGTGGTTGAAAACCAGATCGAGCACCAGGCTGATGCCTGCCTGGCGCAACGCTTCAGCCAGTTCGGCCAGTTCGGCAGTCGTCCCCAGGGATGGGTTAACTTCGCGATAACTGCTAACGGCATAGCCGCCATCGTTCTCACCCGGCGGCGATTTGAAGAGCGGCATCAGGTGCAGGTAACTCAACCCGAGCTCCCTGAAATAGGGGATCTTGGCGCGCAGCCCGGCCAGATCACCGGCGAACAAATCCACATAACAGACACCGCCAACCATCCGGTTGGATTGAAACCAGCGCGGGGATTTTTCGCGCTCCGAATCGAGTTCTTTCAGGTCCGCGCCGCGTTCAAACCAGCTTTGGGCCAGCAGGGTCAACAACTCTTCAAGGTGGTAGTACAGGTCATAGCGCTGGCCGTAAAGCTGCAAGAGCAAGCCGAACAGGCGCGGAAAGTGCGTTTCGAGGCGGTTCTGAAAGGCAAGCCAATGTTCAGGCTGGCTGGCAATTTCAGCGTCAAAACGGGCTGCGACGCGTGGCAAAAGGCGCGCCAACGTGCGCTGTGTTTCAAGGGGGAGGTCAAGTGGATGCATGAAATTTCCCGATGATCAAGTTCTTTACCACGAAGGCCCAAAGACACAAAAATTCTTCGTGGCTGCGTGGTGAAATTCGCGCCATTGTTTATAAAGCTGCTTTGGCAAGGGCGAAGGCTCCCAGCACCCCGGCGCGCGCGCCAAGGGCGGGTGGGACGATATACTCGTCGATTTTTTCCAAGATTTGCGGCGATCGGACGTAACCGTTCAACAGCCGGAGCGTTTCGGCGCGCACCAGCGGGAAAAGATGCGGCTGAGACATGACTCCGCCGCCCAGAATGATGCGCTGGGGTGAAAGCGTGCAGATGAAATCGCTCAAGGCCAGCCCCAGATAGAGGGCTTCGAGCGCCCAGGCCGGGTGTTCGGGCGGCAGGGTTTCAGCCTTGACTCCCCAGCGTTTTTCGAGGGCCGGGCCAGATGCCAGGCCTTCAAGGCAATCGCCGTGATACAGGCAAAAGCCTTCGAAGGGGTCGGCCTGCCGGTCACGCGGCAGGCGGATATGGCCCATTTCAGGGTGGACCAGCCCATGCATCAGTTTGCCCCCGACCATGCCACCGCCGCCAATGCCGGTGCCGATCGTCAGGTATAGAAAAGTGTCCAAACCCTGGGCTGCGCCCCAGCGGCCCTCAGCCAGGGCTGCCCCGTTAACGTCGGTGTCAAACCCGACCGGCAACTTGAGGGCGCGCCGAACCTCCCCGGCCAGGTCGGCGTTCTGCCAGCCCGGTTTTGGGGTGGAGGTGATGAACCCGAAGGTCGGCGAGCCGCGATTGGGATCGAGCGGGCCGAACGCGGCGATCCCGAGGGCGGTCAGGGGGCGATTTAATAGTTTTTGCTGTTCTTCAAAGAAGGCGACCGCCTTTTTGATGGTTTCTGCCGGGCTGGTAGTCGGGAAACGCACCTCAGCCCGGATATCATCTGGACCGGTGCCAACCGCGCAAACAAACTTGGTGCCGCCTGCTTCAATTCCGCCGTAGAGAGGAAACATGGGATAAGCCTTTCTGGAGTGAAATACCCTGACGGGCACAAAAATCTCCCGATTTTTCTCGAAAGTCAGGAGACTTTCGACTCCGGGGTAGATGACAACTGATACCACTGAAAACCGTAGGCGGGCAGGGTCAAACTTCCATCCGCCAGAACGGTTTCACCTTCGAGGAGCGGGTTGAGAGAGGCTGCGGCCAGATCAAGACGGAAAGTTTGAGAATCGGCTGAAAGGTTGTTGACCGCCAGCAGGGTCTGGTCGCTGTTTTGACGGAGATAGGCCAGGATGGCAGGATTTTCGCAAGGCAGCAGGTGTAGAGTCCCGTCTCCGAAGGCGGGATACAGGCGGCGGGTGCGAATGACCCGGCGCAGCCAGTTCAAAAGCGAATCCGGGTCTTTTTCCTGAGAAGCAACGTTCAGGCGCGGGTATCCGTAAGTTTCGTCCGCAATCAGCGGCGCGTATGTGGTCTGGGCAGTTGAAAACCCGGCGTTCGGGCCGGCCTCCCATTGCATCGGGGTGCGTACGCCGTTGCGATCGCTGAGCCAGATATTATCGCCCATGCCGATTTCATCGCCGTAATACAGGGTTGGTGAGCCGATCAGGGTCAGCAAAATAGAGTGTGCCACCCGCAGCCGGCCGGGATGGTTTTCGAGCAGTGGCGCAAGACGACGTCGGATGCCCATGTTGAGACGCATGCGCGGCTCGGGAGCGTAAAAATCCCACATGAAGCGGCGCACTTCGGGCGTGACCATTTCGAGGGTCAGTTCATCGTGACAGCGCAAAAAGGTAGCCCACTGGCAGCCGGCTGGCAGGTCGGGGGTGCGCGCCAGGATCTCTTCGATGGGCGCGCGCTCGGCCTGCGCCAGCGATTGGAAGATGCGCGGCATGAGCGGGAAGTGGAAATTCATTTGCATCTCATCGCCGCTGCCGAAATATTCGCGCACATCTTCGGGCCACTGGTTGGCTTCGCTCAGGAGCAAGGCCTGGGGGTTGTACTGCTCGACGAAAGCGCGGAATTTCTTCAGGTAGGCATGAGTTTCGGGCAGGTTTTCGCAACTGGTGCCTTCACGCTCGAACAGGTAGGGCGGCGCATCGACGCGGAAACCATCGATGCCAAGGTCGAGCCAGAATTTGGCGACATCAAGCATGGCCTGCTGGACCGCCGGGTTATCGAAGTTCAGGTCTGGCTGGGTATTGTAAAAGCGGTGCCAGAAATATTGCCCGGCGAGCGGGTCAAAAGTCCAGTTGGAGGTTTCGACATCGGTAAAAATGATGCGGGCGTCTTTGTATTTCTGGTCGCTGTCACTCCAAACGTAGAAATCGCGGTAGGGTGAATTGCGGTCCGCGCGGGCCGCCTGAAACCAGGGGTGCTGCGCAGAGGTGTGATTCAAAACCAGGTCGGTGATGACGCGCATTCCGCGCCGGTGCGACTCGTCGAGCAGGCGTTTGAAGTCGTCGAGCGTGCCGAAGACCGGATCGATGCCGCAGTAATCCGAGATGTCATAGCCATCGTCGTGGCGCGGCGAGGGGTAGATCGGCATCAGCCACAGACAGTCCACACCCAGGTCGCGCAGATAATCCAGTTTTTGGATCAAGCCAGGCAGGTCGCCGTGGCCGTCTGCGTTGCTGTCATAGAAGGCGCGCAGGTTGACTTCATAAAAAATGGCGTGTTGATACCACAACCCCTGCGGGTTGCTCGTTGAAAGTGTTTTCATGGCGGGCTATCCTTTTACAGAACCAGCCATCAACCCACGCACGAAGTATCGTTGCAAGGCAAAGAAGACAATTAAAGGCAGCAACATGCTCAGAAAAGCGCCGGAGGTCAGCAGGTGCCAATCCTGGCCTTTTTCACCGACCATGGCGGCCAGGGCGCTGGTCATAACGCGGTTCTTGTCTCCCAAGAAGACCAAAGCTACCAGGTAATCGTTCCAGACCCACAGGAACTGGAAGATGGCGAAGGAGGCCAGAGCCGGAACGGAAAGCGGCAAGATCAGGCGGGTGAAGATGGTGAAATGAGAGGCGCCATCGATAAAAGCGGCTTCGAGGGTCTCGCGCGGCAGGGTTCCGATGTAGTTGAAGAGCAGATAGACCGCCAGAGGCAAACCGAAACCGGTATGCGCCATCCAGATCGCCAGGTAAGTGCCGTTCAGGTTGAGACGGGTGTAATCCTGCAAAATCGGCACGAGCGCAATCTGCAAGGGCACCACCAACAGGGCAACCACGATCACAAACAGGGTTTTGCGCCCGGGGAAGTTCATCCAGGCAAAGCCATAGGCGGCAAAAGCCGCGATCAGGATTGGGATGATCGTGGCCGGGACAGCCACCGCCACCGAGTTGAGGAAAGCCACGCTCAGGTTATTACCCTGGCGCACAATTTCAGCGCCGTTGGCATCCTTAAAGCGGATCTCGCGCCCGCTCATGACGTTGGTGTAATTTTCCAGGGTCAGGGCAGTGTCGAACATTTTCCACTGCAATTCTTGAACTTTAACCAGGCGAGTGCGTTTATTGCCGAACCAGACCAATTTTATGTCGCCATCTTCCACGCCTTCGCGCAGTTCTTCAAAGGTGGCGGTGACAGCCCCGATCGTTATCGGCCCGTCCACATCGACCGAGTCGTCCAGGCGAATTTCGCTGGTTTCAACCCAGGCTTTGTGCGGCAAAATCGTCCACCAACCTGAGACGAAGATATCCTGACTGTTACGGAAAGATGTGATGAAGATGCCGACCGTGGGAATGATCCAGACCAGGCTGATGATGATCAGGGTTGCTTCAACCAAAAAACGTGAGAGTTTCTTCTCTGAACTTGTAGATTTGGCGGCCATTAGAAAGCCCTTCTTTCCCTGAACTCACGCAGGTTGTAAATCATGACCGGGATGACCGCAATCAGCAGGATGATGGCGATGGCGGAGGCGCGGCCAGAGTTTCCGTAAGTAAATTGTTGGATGTAAAACTCATTGGCAATGACGTTGGTGCCGTTATTGCCGCCAGTCATGACACGCACAATATCGAACAGTTTCAGGCTAAAAATCAGGATGGTTGTTCCAACAGCGATCAGGGTGCTCTGGATGGAAGGAATCATGATCTTGAAGAAAACTTCAAACTCGTTGGCCCCATCGACGCGGGCAGCTTCGAGCAGTTCGCCAGGAATGCCCTTGATGGCCGAGGAGAGGATCACCATGGCATAGCCGGTTTGCAGCCAGACCATGATCACAATCAGCAGGAAGTTGTTCCAGGGCGGAGTCAGCAACCAGGCCTGAGATTTTGCACCAAATGCCATAACGATGGCATTTAACAGACCAATTTCCTGAATGCCAACACCCTCGCCTTTGTAGGCATAAACAAACTTCCAGATCACGCCTGCGCCCACAAAAGAGATCGCCATTGGCATGAAAATGATCGCCTTGTAGATCTTTTCGTACGGGCTGCGGTCAGCCAGCACGGCGATTAACAAACCAAAAACCAGGCACAACAGGGTTCCAAAGATCATCCACAACAGGTTGTTACGGAAGGCTTCGATCATGATCCGGTCAGTCAGCGCAAAAATATAGTTGTCGAAGCCCGCAAACTGAAAACCGGTTTCGTTCAGGAAGCTCAAACGCAGGGTACGCAAGGTGGGAAGGGCCAAAAACCAGGCCAAAATCGCCAGGGCCGGGCCAACAAAAACGAACGGTTGCAGGCGGTAGGTCCAGGCGCGCGGCAGGCTCTCAACAATGTAATTTGAGATGAAATACAGCAGGCCAACACCACCCACGCCCCACACAATTGAAACCAGCACGATCACGATCTGGGGAGCATTGCTGTCACGCAGGAAGAGAAACCCCTGCCACAAAACCAAAAACGTGATGATCGGCACAAAAAGCGATATTAATAATCGGCTGATATTGGCCATGACCCAGGCCAAAACGCCGATTTTTTCTTGGGAGGAACCGGGATTATCCATAACATTCTCCTCGCCGGATATTTTGAGATAGGATATTTTATGTTTGGGCAGAGGTGTAAGGAGAAAAACCACCTCTGCCCCTTGTATTTTTTAATCACGCAGAGAGAAAGGCTGCGTAATCATCGTCAAACTACTGCGGCCAGGATGCGTCGATTTCTTTGAGCGCGGTATCCAAATCGATCGAACCGGAGACGTAGGAGGTCATCGATTTCCAGAATGAGCCGGAGCCAACAGCGCCGGGCATCAAATCTGAAGCGTCAAAGCGCACAGAGGAAGCGTTCAGGATGATCTCGGCCACGCCGCGGTCCACAGAGTTGGTGTACCAATCCAGGCTGGAGTCTTTGTGCGGGGAGATTGCGCCGCCAGCGCGTACCCAACCCTCGACCGATGCGCCAGTGGTGAAGTATTCCATCACAGCGCGAACTTCGGGGCGGTCGTTGAACATGGCGTAGATGTCGCCGGCCACGAGGACGGGTTTGCCGTAGGCCGGATCGATACCGGGCAGGTAGAAGAAGGCATAGTCCACGCCAGCTTCGAGACCTTCGGGGAAGAACGAGGTAATGAAGTTACCCTGCTTGTGCAACCAGCATTTGGGGGGATTTTCGAACATGGGCTTGGGAGAATCGCCGAAGCTGGTGGTAACAATCGCCTGGCGGCCGCCGTAAGCATAGCCTTCTTTGAACCACAGGTCAGACATGGCTTCAGCAGCCTTGCGGACCTCGGGAGAGTCGAACTTCAGTTCGCCCTTGACCCACTTGTCGTAATTCTCAAGCGAGGTGGTGCGCAGCATGAATTCTTCCATCCAGTCGGTGGCAGCCCAGCCGGTGGCGGCGCCGGATTCGATGCCGATACACCAGGGGGCATCCCCGTCGGCAACGATCTGATCCGAAAGGGCGATCAACTCATCCCAGGTTTGGGGAACTTTGTAACCGGCTTCGTCAAAGGCTTTCTTGGGATACCAGACCAGGGACTTGCCGTTTACGCGTCCCCACACACCGGCCATGATCGGGCCGTTGGGGCCTTCCATGGTGGCCATGTCGAGCCAGGACTGGTTGTAATTGGCCTGGAGTTTGCCCAGATCGAGGAAGGTGTTCAGGTCAACAACTTTGCCCTTTTTCACCTGGGTTTCGAGCAGACCGGGTTGCGGGAAGTCCGCAATGTCGGGGGGATTGCCGCCGTCAATACTGATCGAGATCGAGGCTTCGAATTCCTTCGAGCCGGCATATTGGATGTCGATACCGGTCTTGTCTTCGAAACTCTTAACCGACTGTTCGAACTTGACAGCATCGCTATCCACGAACGGGCCAGCCATGGTTACAACAGTGCCTTTAAACTCGCCTGCAAAAGCGCGGTCAAGGAAAGAACCGGTGGCCTCAGAAGGAGCAGCAGGTTCTTCAGCAGGGGCCTCGGTCGCGGCGGGGCCACAAGCACTCAGGAACATCGCAACAGCAACGATCAACAGGGCGACGCGCCAAATCATAGTTTTCATCTTTTCCTCCAAACAGTTTAATTTTTACGGGTTTGAACATCGTACTGAAAAAGCTTTTATCCTTACAAACTTATATCGCCTCTTCTAACAGCCTCCTTTCAAAAATCTCCGTGTGCATCCCCCGTCAATTGAGTTTTATCTTCAGATTAACCGGTCAGACGGTATTGCGCTCGACCAGTTCCAGTTGTAATTTAATGTGTTGAACATCGATATCCGGCTGTTTCAGACGCGAGAGCAGCAGTTCGACAGCCATTTTTCCCGAGCGGTACATGTGCTGGCGGATGGTGGTCAGGCCAACATAGTCGGCAAAATCGATATCATCGAAGCCAATGATCGCCAGGTCTTCAGGCACGCGCAAGCCTTTCTCGCGGGCTATCTTAAGCAATCCCATGGCCTGCAGATCGGTGGCAGCAAAAACAGCGGTTGGCCGGTCGGGCAAATCCAACAAATGGCGCGCGCTTTCATTCAATTCAATACGGTAAGGCACATTGCAGACATAAGACTCGGGCAGCGACAGACCAGCGCGGGAAATCGCCTTGCGAAAACCAAACAGGCGCCGGTTCTCCGGGTTGATGGCATATTCTGGCAGATCAGCCACGCCCAAGAATGCGATCCGCCGATGGCCTTTGCCGATCAAGTACTGGGCGGCCATCAGGCCACCTTCAAAGTCGTCGATTTCAATCGTATTCAGGCTGGGGTGGGGAAATTCGATCAATACAGTTTCAACCTGATAGTCGCGCAAACGCTTGGCGTCTTCGTCGGTAATCGCCATCGAAACGATGATCAGACCATCCAGGCTGCGAGTCAGCGGCAGGGTCTGGATGTAATGGTTGATGCGTTCGCTCGAATCAACCGGGTAAACCACCATCTCGTAATTGGTCGGCGAAAGCGTATCTGCGATACCGCGCAAACGGGCAACAAAAGACGGGGCGGTAAAGAACGGTGTCACGACCCCGATCCGGCCAGTACTTTGCAAGGCACGCGCGCGGGCGTCCGCCTTGGGAACAAAGCCAACTTCTTCGATGACGCGCATGACCCGCTCGCGGGTGGCCGGGCTGACCTTTTCAGGGGTATTCAGCGCCCGTGAAATCGTGGCAATGCTCAGTCCGCTGGCCTGGGCTACATCGTAAATTGTGGGAAAGGGGTCTTTGATTGGCTTCATGGTTATGAAAGTGCTTTCATGAAAGCACTTTCATAATATAGCACGTAAAAATCCCGTTGTCAACAAGCAATTAGAGTTTTTTAAGGTTGGCCAGTCGCCGGCAAAAAAAGAACCGGTAGACCCACTCACAGGCCACCGGTTCTTTTTATAAAGAATACAAGTTCAGATCGATCAGGTTCCAACCACAATGCCGCCATCCACGCTGAGGGTCGTGCCGTGCACAAATGCCGCTTCGTCACTGGCCAGCCAAACATAAGCATTGGCAATATCAACCGGCTCGCCAAGCCGGCCCAGTGGCGTGTGAGATTTCATCTCGTTCAGGATATTCTCCGGCATTTGGCGCACCATCTCGGTCAGGATAAAACCCGGCGCAACCGCATTAACCCGGATGTTATAACGCCCGAGTTCGCGCGCCCAAACCTTGGTCATACCGATCACGCCAGCTTTGGCGGCCACATAATTGGTCTGCCCAAAATTGCCATACAAGCCAACAACCGAAGAAGCATTGACCACCACACCCCCGCCCTGCTTGATCATGTAAGGCGCGACAGCCTGCGTACAGTTAAAGACACCTTTCAGGTTGACATCGATGACGGCGTCCCAGGAGGCTTCTTCCATTTGTTTGACCAATTCGCCATCTTTGACGCGCACGAACAACCCATCGCGCAAAATGCCCGCGTTATTGATCAACACATCCACCCGCCCGTAATGCGCAACCACAGCCTCGACCCAGGCCTGCACTTCCTGACGATCGGCAACATTGACTGCGAAGAAACGAGAATCAGGGCCAAGTTCGACCAGCAGGGCCTTCCCGGCTTCTTCGTTCAGGTCGCAAATGACAACTTTGGCCCCTTCTTGGGCGAAACGCAGCGCGGTGGCTTTGCCAATTCCGGCGGCGCCGCCGGTAATTAAACTAACTTTATCTTTTAGCCGCATTTCAGTTTCTCCTTGCGAGATTGAGTTTCAATTACGAAGGATCGGGGCCAGCATGGACGCTGCAAATTGGTCTTACTTGCGCGAGCGATTTTTGGAATTCGGCTTGGACGGTCTGGATGAACCCTCAGGCGATTTACGTTCCGGACGTGAGGCTGTGCCGCCGGAACTCGGGCGGCGAGTACGCTGCGACTGTCCGCCGCCGGGCCGGTCCGAACGAGAATCCGAGTCGCCGCCGGAGCGATAACCACCGCTCGGGCGGTCCGAGCGTGAATCTGAGTTGCCAGAATCAGGACGGCGTTTGTACTTGGACGCTCCGCCAGCGGGGCGCGCCGGGCGATCCGAGCGCGAATCCGAGTCGCCGGAACCGGAGCGATAACCGCCGCTCGGGCGTTCTGAACGCGACGAATCTGAGTTAGCAGAATCGGGGCGGCGGCTGTACTTGGACGGTCCACCGTTCGAGCGAGTCGGGCGATCCGAGTCGCCGGAGCCGGAGCGATAACCGCCGCTCGGGCGTTCCGAACGCGAATCCGAGTTACCAGAATCGGGGCGGCGGCCGTACTTGGACGGTCCACCAGCGGGACGCGCCGGACGTTCCGAGCGCGAATCCGTATGGCCGGAGTCGGAGCGATAGCCACCGCTCGGGCGTTCTGAACGCGAATCCGAGTTACCAGAATCGGGACGGCGGCTGTATTTGGACGGTCCACCGGCGGGACGCGCAGGCCGCTCTGAGCGCGATCCAGAATCCCCAGAATCAGAGCGTCGATCACGCTGCATCTGCCCCCCGGGGCGCACAGGGCGCTCTGAACGCGAATCTGAGTCACCAGAATCGGGGCGGCGGCCGTACTTGGACGGTCCGCCAGCGGGGCGCACAGGGCGCTCAGAGCGCGAATCCGAGTCTCCAGAGCCGGAACGATAACCGCCGCTCGGGCGGGCAGGGCGTTCCGAGTGTGAGCCACTCTCACCAGAATCGGGGCGACGCTTGTACTTGGAGGGTCCGCCGCTGGAGCGGGCAGGCCGCTCGCGATAGGTATCCCCAGGGCCACCGGAGCCGGGACGGCGCGGGCGCGAGGGGTAGGCTTCAACCTTCGGTGCGGAATCACTCTTTAGCTCGCTGACCTCCTGAAAGGTCAGGTGCCGCCAATCGCCAGGCTTAAGCGTTCCCAATCGCAGCGCGCCAATAGCGATACGCACAATCCGCACTACGGGCATGCCCAACAGGGAACCGATCTCACGGATCTGGCGTTTGCGGCCTTCGTGCATGACCACCCGCAGCCAGGCGCCTTTTCCGGCGCTGGCTTCCAGGCTGACATCAGCCGGGGCGGTTTTGTAACCATCTTCGAGCACCACCCCACGTCGCCAGGTGGCCAGCTGCTCATCGTCGGGGCGGCGAGCCACAAGCACCCGGTAAATCTTGAGATGCCCAAAGCGCGGATGGGTCAATTTGTTTGCCAGGTCGCCGTCGTTGGTCATCAAGACCAGGCCCTCGCTGTCAAAATCGAGGCGCCCGACCGGGTAAATATGCCCCTCGACCGGGATCAAGGAGCGGACTGTCTTGCGAAAATCGTTTGGTTCAGCTTCAACCGCCGAAAGAACCATGCGCGGCTTATATAAAGCGATATAAATCGGCGATTCTGAAGCAGAAATAACCCGGCCATCGACCACGATCCGGTCCGAGGCGGAGTCGGCTTTTTGCCCGATCTCTGCAACCTTGCCGTTGACCGTTACGCGCCCAGCCAATATCAACTCCTCACACGCGCGGCGCGACCCCAACCCGGCATGTGACATAATTTTCTGTATACGTTCTTCCATTTTTTACCTTTTCCGCATCTGGCGCAAAACCGTTTTAACGCCATGACACCAACAAACCCCAAGAGTACAGGAGTATTTGATCAATTGTTTCACTATATTCCTATTTTACCCGGTTCTCATCACTTAACCCTGATTCAGCCAAAACCGCCAAATCAGTTTTGTGTTTATAATAGCTCATCCCTAATAATATGGAAGAAAAATGCCAAACCAAGCTCCTGCACAGATCAGCAACCTGCATGATTACAATGCCCAGCGTCGCGCCCATTGGGACAAAGTCGCCGCCGGGAAGATTTCGCAATCCATCTTCAGCCGCGCTTACCAGGGGCGACTGGCTGAAATCTACGGCTTGCTGGTTTCACCCGCTCAGCGCGTGCTCGAAATCGGCTGCGGACTGGGCGATCTGCTGGCCGCCACCCGCCCAGCCTACGGGGTGGGAATTGACTTCTCGCCAGAATTGGTTCGACAGGCCGGCCAACGCCACCCGCAACTGAACTTTGTCGAGGCCGAAGCCCACACCTTTAAGTTGAACGAGACTTTTGATGTCATCATCCTATCAGATCTGGTCAACGATCTTTGGGATGTGCAAACCGCCCTGGAAAGACTGCGCCCACTGTGCACCCAATCCACGCGCATTATTCTGAACCTGCACAGCCGCCTGCACCAGCCCGCGCTTGGGCTGGCTGCCGGCCTGGGGCTGGCCAACCGCACCTTGCCGCAAAATTGGCTGACCACACAGGATCTTGAAAACCTGCTGTACCTGGCCGGCTTCGAGGTTTTCAAGCGTCAAAAGGAAGTTTTGCTGCCCTTGCCGCTGGTCGGCGGATTCTTCAATAAATTTCTGGCAAAATTGCCGCTCTTTGAAGGGCTGACCTGGACGAATGTGCTGGTGGCCCGTCCGCAAGCCCAACCCGCCCAGGAAAAACCGATCGTCTCGGTCATCATTCCGGCCCGCAACGAAGCCGGGAACGTTGAAGCGGTCTTCAGCCGCCTGCCGCGCATGGGCGCAGAAACCGAGATCGTTTTTGTCGAAGGCCATTCAAAAGATGATACCTACGAAACCATCCAAAAAGCAATCGCAGCCCACCCTGAATGGAAGTGCCAATTGCACAAGCAAAGCGGCAAAGGCAAAGCAGATGCCGTCCGGCTGGGCTACGCCAAAGCCAGCGGCGATGTGTTAATGATCCTCGATGCCGACCTGACCGTGCGCCCCGAAGAACTGCCACGCTTTTACGAAGCGCTGGTCAGCGGCAAGGGTGAGTTCATCAACGGTGTGCGCCTGGTTTACCCGATGCAGGAACAAGCCATGCGCTTTCTGAACCTGCTCGGCAACAAATTTTTCAGCCTGGCCTTCTCGTGGCTGCTCGGCCAGCCGCTCAAAGACACCCTGTGCGGCACAAAAGTACTCTACCGCAAAGACTACGAACGCATCGCCGCCAATCGCTCGTATTTCGGCGACTTCGACCCCTTTGGCGATTATGATCTGATCTTCGGTGCGGCCAAGCAAAACCTGAAAATCGTCGATCTGCCCATCCGCTACCAGGAACGCACTTACGGTTCAACCAACATCGACCGCTGGCGGCACGGCCTATTGCTGATCCGCATGGTGGCGTTTGCGGCATTCAGATTGAAATTTATTTAACCCTGAGTCAATAATCTCCCGGCTTTTGAAATCCAACGTCAGAAATCGTCGGACTTCGAATTAAAATGAAAATTCTCTCAGGAATCGGAGTACACCTCGAGGTTGTGGGTCGCCAAAACAGACGAAGCCAAAATCGTGGTTGCACCGCTTAAATATCAATAATTGGCCTTTTAAACGCTATTTTCAAGTTCCGGTTTACCAAAAGTAAACCGGAACTTGCGTTTTCATAAGCCCTGCTAATGGATAACGATAAGCAAAGGTTGTTCTTTGTAATTTGGAGTGTGGACATCGCATTACATTTATCATCCGATTTTTATGTAGATTGATAGGGTACTTAATCGCAATTTAAGGTTATTATATAATGTGTCTAATTATGACTAATTTGTCCAAATAGGAGGCGCCTATCCCAAGTATAGGAAATCACTACTTACCGTTTCATCATCCCACAGCATAAGGAGAATGCTCAAATGTCAACTAAAAAACTACTCGTAGTACTTGGAACTCTAATTCTTGCGGCCGTCCTCATGACGGCTTGCGCTGGCGAACCCGGCCCCGCCGGCCCCGCCGGACCTGCTGGCCCCGCAGGTCCTCAAGGCCCCGCTGGTGAACCCGGTGTATCCGCTTCCGCCACCGACCTGACCTGCACCGAATGCCACAATGACACTTCCCTGATCACCGGCAAGAAAGCCGCCTGGGAAGCATCCCTGCACGGCTCCGGCGCAGCCTTCATCGAAGAAGGCCCCCGCAACACTTGCGCAGGCTGCCACTCTGGCGCCGCGTTCAGCAAAATGGTTGCCGATGGCCTGACCTTTGACAAAGTTGAATCTGGCGATGCTGACCCGACCCACCAGGATTGCCGCACCTGCCACCAGATCCACACCACCTACACCGGCGCCGACTGGGCTCTTGAGACCAACGCTCCTGTGACCTTTGTTGTCAGCGGCCTGACCTTCGATGGCGGCTCTGGCAACCTGTGCGCCAACTGCCACCAGGCACGCCGCTACATTGCCAATTTCGTTTCCAAGAATGACGCGACCCTTTACACAGCTACCGCCCGCTTTAACACACACTTGAGCGTTCAAGGCGATATCCTGATGGGTTCCGGCGGTTTTGGCGTTGAAGGCAAACCCGGCGCGCACTACTCGATGGTCGAGAACACCTGCGTGGGCTGCCACATGGGTGAAGGCGACAATCACCTCTTCGAGCCGCAACTGGCTACCTGCGTGGCCTGCCATGCCGATGCCGAAAGCTATGATGTCAATGGCGCCCAGACCGCGGTGAAAGCGCGAATGGCTGAACTCGAAACCGCTCTGAAGGCCGCTGGCCTGCTCGATGCCGAAGGCACACCTGTTGCCCAAGACCTCGATGAAAAGAAAGCGACTGCTCTGTGGAACTACGAAGTCGTTTTGGAAGATGCCAGCATGGGTATCCACAACCCGACCTACATCAATGCAATGCTCGACGCTGCTTTCGAAGCGTTGAAGTAATCGCTGGTAAAAGCTAGTAAAATAAGTGGGGCTGCCGCTTGGCAGCCCCACTTGATTATTTTTTGAAATATGCTTTACCTGCTATTCGCCATGGGAGGTTGTCATGCAATTCAAAGAACGCGTCAAGAATTTCTTTCTTCCAGCGCCAGGCTCTCCGCGCTGGATGTGGGTTCCCCCAATTTTGGTGATTCTTTTCCTGGGCGCGGCGCTGCTGGGAGGCGGCATCCACGGTTGGGAATATTCCAATTCACCCGAATTCTGCGGAACTGCCTGTCACACAATGCCACCCCAGAGTGTCACCTATCTTAATTCTCCCCATGCAAATGTCACCTGTGAGGAGTGTCATATCGGCCGGGCTTCATTCCCAGATCAAATGATGCGCAAGACACAGGGCATCAAAGAAGCCTATTACATGATTTTCAAGCTCTACGAATACCCCATTCGCGCATCGGCCTTGCAGCCCGCGCGAAACACCTGCGAAAAATGCCACAAGCCCGAGGCGTTTGCAGGGGACACATTTAGAACAATTAAACACTTCAAGAACGATGTTGAAAATACGCCCTACGATACTTACCTGATCTTAAAAACAGGTGGTGGAACCAAAACTGAAAACCAGGGAAAAGGCATTCACTGGCACATCGTCAATACAGTCGAATACTATGAAGCTGATTCACTCGGCCAGACCATCCCTTATGTTCGGGTCCACAACGATGATGGCACAACAACCGAATACGTGGACACTGAATCCGGCTTTGACCCCAACACCCTTGACGAAAGCCAGCTTCAGACGATGGACTGCATCAGTTGTCACAACCGGGTCTCGCACAACTTCAAAGATCCGGCTGCATCCATGGATGATTACCTGGCGCGCGAAGTGATCGACCCATCCATCCCTGATATTTATGCAAAAGGCATCGAAGTTCTAAGTAAGCCCTATGAAAACCAGGAAATGGGCCTGATTGCCATTGCCGGGCTGGAAAACTACTACAAAACCTATTATGCCGATTTTTACAACGCCAACACAGCGCTGATCGATAACGCCATCGCCCAAATTCAGACGATTTACAAAGAAACGGTGTTTATTGAGCAAAAGATCAACTGGGAAACTCACCCGAACAACCTGGGACACATGAAAACAGCCGGTTGCTTCCGTTGTCACGACGGCAAACATTTGAGCATTGAGCAGGAAGCCATTCGCCTTGAGTGCAACCTGTGCCACTCGATCCCCGTTGCAGCCGGGCAGCAAGATTTTGTATCCACAATTGAGATCAGCCGCGGACCGGAGCCAGAATCACATCGCAATTCCAACTGGATCAGCCTGCACAACCAGTCCATGGATAAAACCTGCGAGAATTGTCACACGGTTGAAGATGCGGGCGGCGTTAGCAACACCTCGTTCTGCTCCAACAGCGCCTGTCACGGAAACGTCTTCACGTATGCCGGGTTCGATGCGCCAAAATTGCGCGAAATCCTGCAAGAGCAGCTTGCGGTTCAGCCAACTGAAGAACCGCAAAGCCTGGCGTCAGAAGCGCCAAGCTACGATACCAACATCAAAGCCCTTTTCGAGGCCAAGTGTGCCGTATGTCATGGAGAAGTCGCATCAAGCGGATTAAGTGTGATAACTTTTGAATCGCTAATGCAAGGCTCAGACGATGGCGCGGTAATCATCCCCGGCGACCCAGATGGCAGTAAACTGGTTCAGGTACAAAGCGAGAAGCACTTTGCGAACTTCACTGCTGAAGAATTGGAATTCATCAAGCAGTGGATCGAAGCCGGTGCCCCAGAAAATTAAATTGAAGTTGAGTGGACAAGCAGAAAAAGGACGCGGTCTGTGAACTGCGTCCTTTTTCTTTGGGTTACGCAAGATAAAATCATGACAAACTGTGGGGTAAAATTGAGTTGGTATTTATCCGCCGTCAAAAAGGCACAACATGAACCCCTACTGCGATTACTGCAATGCCCACCCCGAAGACACCTACAACCGAGACTACCACGACAGCGAATACGGATTCCCGATCACGGATGACAATCTGCTTTTCGAACGCCTGATCCTTGAAATCAACCAGGCCGGATTGTCGTGGATCACGATTCTCAAGAAAGCCGAGAACTTCCGCCGCGCTTATAATGGATTCGATCTCGAAACGGTGGCAGGCTACGGGGAGATTGACATCGCCCGGCTCCTGGGCGACGCCGGGATCATCCGCAACCGGTTAAAGGTCAACGCGGCGATAGAAAACGCGAAGCGGATCCGGGCCTTGTATCCCGAATACGGTTCCTTCAAGGGCTGGCTCGATGCCCATCACCCGCTCAGCAAAGATGCGTGGACAAAATTGTTCAAGAAAACCTTCCTGTTTACCGGCGGCGAGATCGTCGGCGAGTTTCTGATGTCTGCCGGCTACCTGCCCGGCGCGCACAGTGAAGATTGCCCGATTTTTGCACAAGTTGCCCAAAAATCACCCGCCTGGATGACAACAACCGGGAGAGAGTAAGCCCATGGCTACCTGGATCGCCCACCTGCGCCTGGCGGAGAACCTGCTCAAGCGCATCCCCAACCTGGATGAGTCCCAATTTGCGATCGGGAATGTTGCCCCCGATTCGGGTATCCCCGATGAAAACTGGGAAAAATTCAACCCGCCGCCTGAAGTGACCCATTTCAAAATTTCTGAAGGCGTTCATAAAAATATTGCCGACCTCAAGTTTTACAGGCAATACCTGGCGGATGTAAAACCAGAAGATGCGGCCCGCTTTTCCTTGCGCCTGGGATATTTCTTCCACCTTGTGACAGATAACCTTTGGTCGATCAAAATCGGCATCCCAACCACAGAACGCTACCCGCAAGAATTTGCAGCCGACCCGAAATTCATCTGGACGGTCAAGGGCGATTGGTACGGCCTCGATTTCATCCACGTTCGCGACCATCCCGACTCTTTGTTCTGGCGGGTTTTCCTGCAAGCCCACCCGCTCAACTTCGACCTGGATTTTCTGCCCCTGGCTGCCGTTGAACAACAGTTGCAATATATTAAAGAGTTTTACCAGAGAACAGACGAAAAGATCCAGGCATATTACACGCGTGACTATTCTTATTTGAGCCAGGCAGAGATGGACCGGTTCATTGCTGAGACAACGGATACCCTCGAGCAGGTTTACCTGGCACTCTGGCGCAGCAAAATAAACCCGAACAGCCACCTGTCAGCCCTGCAACTGCTGGAAACGATACAATGAAAACATCCATTATCCCCACCGCAGAACCTTTTTTCTTCCCTGGTGCTTCGACCGTTTCGACAAGCCCTGCGCAGACAACCGGCATCCTGCTCACGCACGGATTTACCGGCGCACCCAAGGAAATGCGCTGGATGGGCGAATATCTGACCCAAGAGGGCTATCCCTGCCTGGGCGTGCGTTTGGCCGGGCACGCCACCTGCCCCGAAGATATGATCCGCTCGACACATGCGGATTGGCTGGCCTCGGTTGAAGACGGTTACCACCTGCTGCGCGGCGTTTGCGAGCAGGTGGTGCTGGTCGGGCTTTCGATGGGCGGCGTACTATCACTGATCAGTGCAACCCGCCTGCCGGTTCTGGGCGTGGTCGCGATGGCAACTCCCTACGGGCTGCCCGAAGACTGGCGCTTGGAGCATACCCAACTGCTAAGCAGATTCATTCCCTACATGCCCAAATCCAAAGATGCACCCGGAAGCGGCTGGTTCGACAAAGCCGCCTGGCAGGAGCACGTCTCTTACCCGCAAAACCCCCTGCGCTCGATCGGCGAGCTCAAAAAACTGCTTGCACTGTTGCGAGCCAGCCTGCCGGAGGTCAATGCTCCGACCCTGCTGATCTACTCTCAAGATGACAAATACCTGCCACTCGGCAGCCTGAACAGCCTGGACTATATCTACAGTCACATCGGTTCAGCCCGCAAAGATAAGCTGGTTATCAGCGGCTCCGGCCATGTCATCCCGCGCGATGCCCAACGCGGGCAAGCCTTCGAAGCCGCGGCCCAATTTATCCGCAGTCTCGCAGCGTAGGCCTTTCCTTCTGCATTCTGACTTCACCTTTCACCCTTAACCTATGAACCCTTCCCTGCTCTGGCTGGCCGCCGCCCTGTTTACCTGGGGTGCCGGCGAAGGCATGTTCTTTTACTTCCAACCGCTTTACCTGCAACAGCTCGGAGCAGACCCGCTCACCATCGGCGGCATCTTGAGTGTGGCCGGTATCGCCATGACGGTCGCCCACATCCCGGCTGGCTACCTGGCCGACCGTATCGGCCGTCGTCCACTGTTGATCGCGGCCTGGGTGGTCGGGGTTATCGCTGCCTCACTGATGGCCCTGGCATCCAGCCTGTGGCCTTTCGTTGCCGGGCTGTTGCTGTACGGTTTTACCACTTTCGTCTCATCGCCGCTCAGCAGCTACACCACCGCCGCGCGCGGCAAGTGGAGCGTCGCCCGCGCCCTGACCCTGGTTTCAGCCTCCTTCAACCTGGGAATGGTCATCGGCCCATTGACCGGAGGCTGGATCGGCGACAATTTCGGCATTCGCACCATCTATTTTATTGCAACGGGACTCTTCGTCCTTTCGACATTTCTAATCACGATGATCCGCTCCCAGCCCCGAGATGTTCACAGTGCGGACTCCCCGCCGCCCGGGTTGCTAAAAAATCAGCGTTATCTCAGCTTTTTGGCGCTGGCCTTCGCCGTGACCTTTGCCACTTTTCTGGCCCAACCACTCACCCCCAATTTTCTGCAAAACGAACGTGGATTAAATCTGAGCCAGGTCGGCCTGCTTGGCACTTTGGGCGGCATCGGCAACGTGGTGCTCAGCCTGCAATTCGGGCGGCTCAAAGCCCGCACCGGATACATTCTCAGCCAGGCATCGGTCTTCCTGTTTGCCCTGCTGATCTGGCAAGGGACCGGCCTGATGTTTTACGGACTGGCCTACTTCCTGCTCGGCGGGTTACGCGCCGCGCGCTCGCTGGCCACCGCCCAGATCCGCCCGCTGATCCATGAATCACAGATGGGGCTGGCTTACGGAATGGCCGATACCGCCCTCAACTCCACGATGGTCATCGCCCCCCTGTTGGCCGGGTTTCTATACCAGACCCAGCCAGACCTGGTTTACCCGGTTGCGCTGGGATTCCTGTTTCTCGTTCTGCTGGGATCTTTCTTTTTTGCCCCGCATGAAGAAGCCCTAGACACCCAAATGGAGCAAACATGAGCCTTGAAATTGCAGCCTTCACCCTGGGCCCGGTCCAGACCAACGCTTACCTGGTAGCCGATCCGCAGAGCAAAGAAGCCGCGGTTATCGACCCGTCCTGGGATGGACATCTGATCCTGGCCGAAGCCCAAAAGCGCGGCTGGCGCATCGGGCACCTATGGTACACCCACGCTCACTTCGACCACATTGGCGGCGCAGCGGCGATTGCCGATGCGCTCAACCCGCTGCCGCTGGTTGCCCTGCACCCGGCAGATCACGTTCTATGGCGGGCAGGCGGCGGCGGACGCATGTTCGGACTGCCAATTGACCCTGGGCCCGAACCTTCGATTGACTTTGTGCATGGCCAAACCCTGCGGCTGGGTTCCAATATTTTTGAAGTGCGCTACACCCCAGGCCACACCCCCGGCCATGTTGTTTTTTACTGTGCGGCAGAAAACATCTGCTTTTGCGGCGACCTGATTTTCGCCCACTCGGTCGGGCGCACCGACCTGCCCGGCGGCAGTTGGGATACGCTCGTTCAAAGCATCCGCGAACAAATCTACAGCCTGCCAGAAAGCACGCGCCTGCTCTCAGGCCACGGCCCTGAAACCACCGTCGGCGAGGAGAAGGTCTCGAACCCCTTCGTACAGGAGTTTTAAAGTCATGACTCTGCCAATCTTACTGTTACTGATCATTGTAGCAATCGCGTTGCTATTATTCTGGTTCGAGTGGGTCCCGCCCGATGTAACAGCATTGGGAATTCTGCTGGCACTTATTATTTTAAAGCTCGTGCCTCTGGATCAGGCGTTTGCCGGTTTTGGCAGTGATACCGTAATCCTGTTACTTGGGCTGTTGATCATGACAGCAGCATTAATGCGGACCGGGGTGGTGGAGGTCGTAAGCCAGCAATTATTGCAATTTACAAGCAAGCACCCGGGCAGTTTGTTGCCGGCAATCATGGCAGTAGTGGCGATGTTAAGCACCGTAATTAGTAATACGGCCGCAGCTGCTTTCTTCCTGCCTGTGGTTTTGAGACTTAGCCAACGCTTAAAAATGAGCGCTTCACGTTTGTTGATGCCCATGGCATTTGCCGCAATTTTAGCCAGCTCGATGACACTGGTCAGCACATCAACCAATATCGTTGTGAGCGGCTTAATGACCCAGGCCGGTTTGCAGCCAATCGGGATGTTCGAACTGACTCCGGTGGGCGCGCCGGTCTTGGTGGTGGGTTTGCTGTATATGTTGCTATTTGGGCAGCGCTTAATCCCCGAGCGTACATCCCCGCAAACCCTGACCGACACGTTTGGTCTGCGGCCTTATTTAGCCGAATTACAGATCTCACCCGACTCGGCGCTGGCTGGCAAAACCTTGGCACAATCGAACCTGGGCCAAAATTATGACTTGATGGTTCTGGCAATTATTCGAGAAGGAAAACGCAAACTTGATCCGTCAGCAAACACTATTTTGTTGGCGGAGGATAAACTTCTGGTGGAAGGCTCATCGGATGCAATTTTGAAGATCAAGGATATTTCAGGGATCGATATCCAGGCCGACGCCAAGTTTTCCGATGAAGATTTGCAAGGTAATATTTTACGGCTGGCTGAAGTTGTCATATTGCAAGGTTCACCGTTTATCGGGCGTACCCCAAAGGCCCTGCATATGCGCGAGCGCTATCAAATTCAGGTGCTTGCCATCAATCGCCGGACCGGGGTGATCCACTCCAAAATTGCAGACACACGCCTGCAACTGGGAGATGTCTTACTGGTCCAGGGCAACGAACCCCAAATTGCCGCGCTGCAAAACGAAAGCGTGTTGGATGTGCTTGGCATAAAAGAAGCGCAACGCTTCAACCCCCAGCAAGCCTGGACCGTGATCGCGATTTTTGCGGGAGCGCTCTTGCTGGGGACTCTGGGCCTCGTTCCGCTGCCGGTGGCAATGTTATTGGGGGCGCTGATGGTGTTTTTAACGCGCTGCATCACGCCAGACGATGCCTATCGTCAGCTGGACTGGAAGGTGTTGATTCTGATTGGCAGCATGCTGGGGCTGGGCGTGGCAATGCAATCCACTGGCACAGCAGGCTTTTTGGCTGAAATCCTGGCATCTCAAGTTAAGGAGTGGAATCCTCTCTGGCTATTGACAGGCTTTTTTGTGCTGACGGTGCTTTTAACCCAGCCAATGTCTAATCAGGCAGCCGCGGCAGTCGTAATCCCGGTTGCGCTGCAAACAGCCGTGCAGTTGGGCTTGAATCCGCGTACCTTTGCCATGATGATCGCAATTGCAGCCAGCACTTCCTATTTGACCCCACTCGAACCAGCCTGTCTGATGATCTATGGACCCGGGCATTATCGTTTTATGGATTTTCTAAAAGTCGGCGGCTTGCTAACTTTCTTTGTGTATATCTTGGCCATTCTTCTGACGCCCCTGATTTGGCCCTTATTTTAGGAAATTTCTAAAAAAGACGCAACAAAATCAGATAAAATACGTACAATTTACTTACAAGGAGAAAAAACATGAAATCACCGTCCGCCCCATCATTCAAGATTCCGCAAGCGCTCATCTGGTTGGTTGTGATCATCATCGCCGCAATCGTTTTTCTAAGCGTGATCCGAAACTTCTGGTATTTCGAAGTCATCGAAAACGATCAGATTGGCATCAAAATTCGCGCTGGCCAGATTATCGAAATTGTCCAGCCAGGCATCGCCTATGATTTTGGGCTGTTCGTGCAGCTCGTAAAGATCAAAACCAGCTCGGTCGCCATCACAGTGGATGATGCCGAACTGATCACATCTGACAAGCAGCGCGTTGGCTTGCAAGTCTCGGCCGATGTCTTCAGGCCCGGCGAGCCGGATATCGTTATCGCCAATTACTCCGACTATAAAAATTTATACATCGACGATGGCGCTCTGCAGCTCAGAATGCAGGCATTTACCCTGCAGGCCATGAAAGTCTGCGTGGGCAATAAAAAATTTGACGAAGCGGTCATCGGCTCAGGCCGCGATGCGCTCCGCGAATGCATTGACGAAGAGCTGAGTAAGCTGGCTTCCCCACTTGGCCTGGAAGTTCGCAACGTGGCTGTTCCCCAGGTAAGCATCTCGCCTGAAGTCCAGGTCGCGCTGGATGCGATTGTTCAGAGTCGTCTGTTGACAGAAAAAGCCAAACAGGACGCCGAGAAGGCCAAACAAGAATCAGCAGCCCTGCAGGCCGTCGAGGAAGGCCGCATCCGTGTCGAGCAATCACGGCTGCAAGAAGAGGCCCGCCAGCAAGTAACCTTGCAGGAACTGAAAAAACAGCAGCTAGAAGCCGCCCTTTCGGTGATCGAACAGGAAAAAATCAACGCCGAGGCCCAGCTTGAATTAACCATTATTCAGCAGCAGGTGGCCCAGGAGCAAGCCCTGGTCGACCTGGCTGAAGAGATCGCCCTGGCAGAACTTTACGCCACATCTCCCGAATATGTCGCCCTGCAAATGGCCCTGGCAAACGCCAGTGCCATCAAAGACACCGACAAACTGATCTTCACCCAGGACGGCGTCTTCCCCAACCTGATTTTCTCCAACAATGGGGTGCTGCCTACCTTTGCAGTGCCTGAATAAAACCAATTTACCCTTCAAAAACAAAATCCCGGTCATTTGGCCGGGATTTTTGCTAAGTCTGCCACTATTTTTTCAACCAGGCTGGCAACCTCGTCCAATTTGGCCGCGCTCATGCCAGCCAGATCATCATACGGCTGGTGCGCCAGCGAGCGCGTCCCGACCGCGCTCAGCGCCAAGGCCGGGATGCCGCGAAAAGCAAAGGTTGAGTGATTGCTTTCAGGCCAGGGTTCGACCCAAACCACGCCGGGGAACGTTACAGCGGCCTTGCGCACTTTGGCTTCAAACGCTTCCGATTCAGAAAACGCGGTAATACTGGTCGATCCGAGCATTGGGCCAACCCCATCCATATTGATGGCGCACTGGATGGAGTCGAAATAGGATTCGGCCCGTCGCAGGTACTCATCGTCGCCCATCGGCAGGTATTCCTCGCCGTTGAAAACGACAAATTCCAACCCGATGCCTGAATCCGGTTTCGAGAGGCGTTCAGCCAAGCCGAGCAGGACGGCCACTCCCCCGCCATTATCGCTGGCACCGGGGGTATTGATCTTGGTGTCGAAGTGGGCGCATAAGACCAGCCGTTTTTTGGCATTCGGATGGGTGCGCGCCACGATATTGCGCGCTGCTGCCGGGGTCCGCACTGCTTCGATGCACAAATGCGCCACCTGGTCGGGGTTTTGCATCAGGCGCCGGGCCGCCTCGGCTGAGATGGTCGCCGCGGGCAGGTTAAGCTCCCAGTCTTCGGTCAGTTGGCCGTAGTAATCGGTGGCAGTCGGCGGGGCGAGCAAAGCCGCAGGTTGGATCGCTTCAAGCGTCTGGAGGATCTTATCGTCGCGTTCTTCCTTGAGAAACCAAGATTTCGGCGAGAGCGGCACGCTGACCAGTTCGCCATAGAGCAGCAGCAACTTTCCTTTGGCGGCGGCCAGCTCCAGTTCCGGCAGCGTCCCGGCACAGACCACCGGCGCGGTAACATCACAGGGCGGCGAAAAGGGATTTGCGGCGGCATCCAATCTTTCGCCGTTAATTTCCAGAAGCGTTTTTTGCACATCCCAGGCTGTGCAAGCGTAAGGCTGCTCTTCAACCTGCAACCCGGCGGCGCTGAAAGTGGATGCAATAAAATCGGCCGCCGCCTGGTTGGCTTGGGAGCCAATCGGGCGGGGGCCGAAATTTGTGAGCGTGGTCAGATGCTCGAAAATGCGAGACATGTTTATTTGGCGTAATCGACGGCGCGGGTTTCTCGAATGACGGTGACTTTGATCTGGCCGGGGTATTGCATGGTTTCTTCGATCTTCTTGGCGATGTCGCGCGCCAGGCGGGTCGAGGCCAGGTCATCGATCTCTTCGGGGCGGACGATGATGCGCACTTCGCGCCCGGCCTGGATGGCGTAAGATTGGCTGACGCCTTCGAAGGAATTGGCCATTTCTTCGAGGGTGCGGATGCGTTTGATGTAGGCTTCGAGATCTTCACGGCGGGCGCCGGGGCGAGCGCCAGAGATGGCGTCGGCAGCTTCGGCGATGACCGCTTCGATGGTTTCTTGTTCGACTTCGTGGTGGTGGGCAGCAATCGCGTTGACCACCTGCGGGTGGACACCGTAGCGTTTACAGAATTCCGCGCCCAGGGCGGCGTGCGTGCCTTCCTGGTTGTGATCCATGGCCTTGCCAACATCGTGCAGGAAAGCTCCCTGCTTGGCCAGCACCACGTTTGCGCCCAACTCAGCGGCCAGGATGCCGCCCAGCTTGGCAACTTCAACGGCATGGGCCAGTTGGTTCTGCCCGTAAGAGGTGCGGAATTTGAGACGTCCCATCATGCGCAGGACTTCGGGGTGAATACCAGTAACACCGGCGTCAAAGGCGGCTTGTTCGCCGGCTTCGGCCATAACTTTTTCGACAGCTTTGGTCTCGTCTTCGATGACTTTTTCGATGTAAGCCGGGTGAATGCGCCCATCGACGGTCAGGCGGGTCAGGGCGCGCCGGGCAATTTCACGGCGGACCGAGTCAAAACACGAGATGGTCACAGATTCGGGGGTATCGTCGACAATCACGTCGACCCCGGCGGCCTGTTCAAAGGCGCGGATGTTACGTCCGTTGCGACCGACGATGCGGCCCTTCATTTCTTCATTGGGCAGGGGCACAACCGAGGAGGTCACTTCGGAGACATGCTCAGAAGCCACGCGCTGGATGGCATCGGCGATCAGGTGGCGGGCGCGTTTTTCACCTTCTTCACGAGCTTCCGCTTCGACCTGGCGAATGATGCGCGCCATATCGTTGCGGGCGTCTTTTTCAACTTCATCGAGCAAGATCTGGCGCGCCTGATCTTTCGGCATTTCAGCGATTTCTTGCAGTTTCACGATCTCTTGTTCATACAATTTTTCAACTTCATTGGCGCGCCGGTCAATGTTGGACTGGCGTTTATTGAGAACTTGTTCACGCTGTTCAAGGCGTTCAACCCGCACATCCAATTCGGCGCGGCGCCGGTCAAGACGTTCGGCTTCGCGGCTGATTTCGCCGCGCCGCATGTTGACATCTTTTTCCGCGTCCTGAACAATTTTCAAGGCGCGGTCACGCGCATCGAGTTCGATTTTGTTGGCTTTTTCGCTGGCAGTCTGAACGATGCCCTGGGCACGCGATTCTTCTTCACGACGGGCTTTTTCCGTCCGGGAACGATTGACATAGTACCCTATCGCCAGGCCTGCGGCCAGCGCAACCACTACCAAAATGATCCAAATTATTACACCAATGATGGGACCGTTCATGTTTCATCCTCTTCTTCTAAGATATGATTTCCACCTGAAGGATGTTCTTCTTGCCAGACTTGCCGGGTAACGGGTGCAATCACCTCATAAGGAAACCCGCGCCTGCTGAGAAATCCGCCAAGTTTGTTGCGAAAATCTTGCCAGGCCAGCCCCTTCAATTTGCGGATGTGCTTGCGCGCCGCGTCAAGGGCCAGGGATTCTTCATCTGTCATCTCGTCCAGGGTGTTTTCGATGATCGTTTCATCGAGTCCCTTTTGACGAAGTTCCAACCGCAGGGCGCGTCGCCCGCGCGGACGAAAGGTGTTGCGATTCTCAACCCAGGTTCGGGCAAAATCATGGTCATTCAACAGGCCAGCATTTTGCAAACGTTCAAGCGTGTTTTGGATGACCGGTTCTGGTATTTCGTGTTTTTCCAGGTTCTTGCGAACTTCCTCTAGGGAGCGCGCCCGGTAACTGAGAAAATGGAGGGCCATTTGCATCGCCACTTCACAGGAGTCTTCCCCTTGAAGCGAGCTGATTTTGTCTTCGCTGAGTTCTTGCCCGACCTGCAACCAGGCCGCAACAATTCGCGAAAGCCCAAAAGCAAACTGATCATCGAGATAGATGTTAACCCGGCTCGGATTTCGCTTTTGTGCTTCAATTGCCGTAATTTTTCTCATGGTTAAAAACACACAGCCGCTGACCTGCGCAGGCCGCGGCTGAGAGATAAAACTGGATAACCAGAAAACACCACCTGTAACAGGCAGTCTTTCAAGGGGAAGTTAAGCGCACAGAATCATTCCTGCGGCGCACAACAGCAAAAACAGAAGTCAATTGTAGGCGTATCGTCCCGTCCAGTCAAAAAATCGGGCAGATAGACTTCAGGGTTTTGCCTGCATAACCAGAGCAGGCGGGTCCAATTTTTATCCAGAAAATGCCAAGCCACGACCGCATTCAGGCGGTACGACGATTGTTAATAAACAATCGTTAATATTTGGATGTATTATACCTGAGAATGTAAAATCTGGAAAAAATTGTTTCACCCGCGGGCTAGCCTGCGCGCCTGTTCAATCAGCCTGGGCAGGGCTTGCAGGAAGTTTTCAACATCGACCGGCGTTGTAGAGGCTCCCAGCGTCACCCGCAGTGAGCCAAGCGCCCAATCGCGGCTGAACCCCAGGCTGGTGACGGCTTCCGAAGGCTCAGGGTTGCCCGTTTTGCAGGCCGACCCCGATGAGCAGGCAAACCCGGCTGCATCGAGCAACTGCAAGAGCAGGTTGCCGTCGGCATCCTTGAAGACAAACGAAGCATGGTTTGGCAAACGGGACTCAAGATGCCCGGTCAGCCTGGATTCGGGAACCGATTCAAGCACCGACCCGATAATTTTATCGCGCAGCGGGCGCAGATGCGCTGTCCGCGCCCCGCGCTCGGCCACCGCCAGGCGCAGCGACTCTGCCAGCCCAACGATCAGCGGGATGTTCTGCGTCCCGGCCCGCAGGCCGAATTCCTGCCCGCCGCCGGTCAGGTGCGGGGTCAGGCCCGTCCCCTTGCGGACATAAAGCGCCCCAACGCCCTTCGGCCCGTAGAATTTGTGCGCTCCCAACGAGAGCAGATCCACGCCCAGGCGCTGGACATCAACATCCAGATAGGCAGCGGCCTGAACGGCGTCGCTGTGAAGGGGAATCTCATGCGCACGGCAAATCGCCGCCAGTTCGGGGATGGGATTGACCGTGCCAAACTCATTGTTGGCAACCATAACTGAAACCAGGGCTGTTTTGTCGCAAATCGCCATTTCGAGCGCGGCGGGTGTCACCATGCCGGTTTCGTCCACATCCAGCCACTCGACCTGGAAACCGTGCAATTTTTCCAACTGCATGGCGGTTTTCGAGACCGCCGGGTGCTCGGCGCGCGAGCACAAGATCCAGTTCGCGCCGGTTTTGTCGCGTTGAGCAAACGCCGCGCCGCGCAAGGCCAGATTATCCGATTCGGAGCCGCAAGATGTGAAAATAACCTCGTCCGGCCGGCAGTTCAGGGCGCTGGCGATCGTCTCACGGGCGGTTTCCAGGGCAGATTCGGCGCGCTGTCCGATACGGTGAACAGAGGACGGATTGCCAAAATTTTCGCTAAAGTAGGGCAACATCGCCTCGAGCACGCGCGGATCGACCGGGGTTGTGGCAGCATAGTCAAAATAAACAGGATTTTTCATAAGAATATTTCCTCGAGAAACCGAATTATACCGCTCGCCAAAATTCCCACACAAAAACTCTGTTACACGATTTTTTTTGGTAAACTTGCTTAACTCATTCGACAAACATCTAACAGGCCTTTCGTGAAAAAATTCCTTCGTAACCTGACCATCAGCCTCATCAGCATCGTTGCAATAGCAGTCACCATCTATGCCCTGCTGCCCAAAGGTCCGCGCGACCCGATGGAATACAGCGGCCTGACCAAAACCGAAAAAACACTCTTCGTTGGCGATGAGTACGCTGCCGTGACCGGTACGCCCTGGGCCACCCAGGCCGCGCTGGATGTACTTGCCAGGGGCGGCACGGCCTGTGACGCGGCGGTCAGCGCCCTGCTGACCCTGAACGTCACCCACGGCGAGGCAGCTTCGTTCCCAGGTGTGGCTCCGCTGATGTATTACAACGCCGGCAGCGGCCAGGTCAAATCCTATATCGGCGCGGGCAAAGCCCCCATGGCCGCCAGCATCGAAAAATTTACAGCACGCGGCTTTGAAACCGTCCCCGAAATGGATATCTACGCTCAACTCGTTCCGGCTTCGCCAGATGTGATGGTCGCTCTGTTGCAAGAGTGCGGCACACGGCCCTTTAGCGAGCTGGCCGCCCCGGCCATCCGCCTGGCGCGCGATGGCTTCCCGATCCACGCTATCATGGCCCGCAACCTGAACTTCTCGCTGATCGAGCGCATCGGCTTCTCGATCATCATGCCGTATAACTCCCAGGTCTATATCAAAGGCGAATGGTGGCGTCCGGTTCACCTGTACGATCGTTTCACCCAGCCCGACCTGGCCGGGACCCTGCAAGCCCTGTCCGATGCTGCCGATGAAGCCCCTGACAACCAGAGCGGCTACCAGGCCGTACGCGATTATTTCTACACAGGCCCGATCGCCGAGAAAATCGTCGCCCTGCACGAAGAGAAAAACGGGCTGATCAGCGCCGAAGATCTCGCAACCTATAGCGGCGGTTGGGAAACCCCGGTCAGCGGCAGTTACGGCCCCTATACCTTTTACGGCAACGGAACCTGGTCACAGGGTGCTGTCGAGCCGATGGCCCTGCAAATTCTGGAAGGCATCGATCTGAAAAGCCTTGGCCACAACAGCCCGGCCTATATCCACACCCTCACCCAGGCCATCGAACTGGTTTTCGCCGACCGCGAAGCCTACCTTGGCGATGCCGCCTTTGTGAATGTGCCACTCGAAACCTTGCTCTCAAAGGAATACGCCACCCAACGCCGGGCTTTGATGACGGATTCAGCCTTTGGCCTGCTCCCGCCGCCCGGCCAGATACCCGGCTATCAGCCCTCATCCGCACCTACCAGCACGGACGTGCGCGCCAGCCTCGGCCTGTTTGAGCGTTTAACTGCCGATTTCCAGGCCGGGCAGGACACCTCGCAACTGGCCATCCTCGACCAGTACGGCAACTCGGTTGTCATCACCCCCTCCGATTTTCCACAGACCCCGATGGTTCCCGGCACGGGACTGAATCTCGGCAACCGCATGAACCAGTTCCGCCTCGACCCGACCCACGTCGACGCGCTGGAGCCGGGCAAACGCCCGCGCATCACCCCGCACTCGGTCATCGTCTTCAAAGACGGTAAATACTTCATGTCCTTCTCAACCCCCGGCGGCGACATGCAAGCCCAGGCCTTGATCCAGGTTTTTCTGAACATGGTTGTCTTTGAGATGGACATTCAGCAGGCCATCAGCGCACCGCGTTTCTACAGCATCAGCGCGCCATCTTCCTTTGCGCCGCACGAATTTACCCCCGGCGGCTTGCGCCTCGAAGCCAGCCTGTATGAGCAAGCGGCTGAAGGTTTGCAAGACATTGGCTACACGACAGAACGAGACCCGGATTGGGACAAAGATTATGGGGCAGTCGGCGCGATCCTGATCGGTGAAGACGGCCGCATCTACGCCGGAGCCGATCCGCGCGAGGAAACCCTGGCCGGCGGAGAGTAACCTCGCAGAAAGGTAGAAACTCGTGGAATTAAACCAACTACAGACCTTCATCGTCCGCGCCAAAGCCGCGACCTATGTTGGTAGCGGCGCACACAGCGCCTCCAGCCGCCCCGGCTCTCACGATTTGCAATATCGCGAAGGCGACTGGCTCTACATCGACAGCTACTTCGGCGGGACAGATTTCATCGGAGAGGAAGCTGTCTTCTTCAAAGAAAAACCTGTTTGGGCGATGAACTATTACGGCTACATCCTGCAGCCGGAGCTGCTCAGCGCAGCCGAGGCCGGGGGCATGATCAAAACCAGTCTTTCCATCCTGTATGCCGAAGGCCGCTTTCTGGGCGGTTTCCGTCACAGCGCTGGAAATTTGACCTACATCGACACCAGCGAAGGCGACTTCAGCCACTTCCACGGCAAGGAATGGATCGAGCGCGAGGGCGTCAGGGTCTACGAACTGGTTTACCACGGCGGGCTGGTCAAGGATTAAAAACATGCTGCCCTTCAAACCATTCCTGGCCCCCGAACACGAACCATTCCACTTTGAGGGCGGCCAGCCCGCCGCCCTGTTGGTGCACGGTTTCCCCGGCACGCCGCTCGAAATGCGCGCCACGGGTGAAACCCTGCATCAACTTGGCTTTACGACAAAGGGGATTTTACTGCCCGGATTTGGCTCAGAGATCGAAAACCTGCCCAAGAAAACCGCGCAGGACTGGCTGAACGCGGTTCTCTCGGCCCTGGAAGAATTACGCCGGAGCCATTCTCCCCTTTTGCTGGTTGGCAATTCGATGGGTTCGGCCCTGTCCTTGGCTGCGGCCGCACAGGCGAAGATTGACGGTTTAATCATCTATGCCCCCTTCTGGAAGATTCCCGGCCCGCTGTGGGCCTCAGCGTCCGTTCTACGGCACATCCTGCAGCAGGTCAAGCCGATGCGCATCATGAAGCCCGATTTCAACAGCAGCCAGTTCCGCCAGGGGTTGGCCGACTTCCTGCCAGGAATCGACATCGACGACCCCGCCATCCGCGAGCAGATCATCGATTTCAATGTGCCGATCGGCCTGTTCGATGAAATCCGCAAAGCCGGGCAAATGGGCTACCAGGCCATCCCGCGCCAGTCCGCCCCGACCCTGATTTTGCAGGGCCGCACCGACAACCTGGTCGACTACAAACTCACCCGCGCCAATCTGACGCGTTATCCGGTTCAGGTGACCTATGCAGAGTTTGACGGCGGCCACGACCTGTACGACCCTTCCAGACCCGCCTGGGGCAAGGTAAAGCAACAGCTCACGCTGTTTGCAAGACAGATTCTAAACAATTGAACTGCCACTCACGCCATCTGCGCTGTCCATATAGAATAAACTGGCGAACATTGCCAGTACCAAGCAAAAGAAGCCGATAAAGTTTTTTATCGGCTTCTTTTGCTTCAGGCTGTATGAAGATCTTGACATGGCAAAGTACATATGTTATTAATAACATATGTACAAAATAACCTACCTAAAGGATTTCAAATGGATTTACGCTCCGCTATTCTCGGCCTGCTCAGTTGGAAACAATCTTCAGGATATGATTTAAAACAAATTATTTCTGATTCGGATGTTTTTTATTGGTCCGGGAACAATAACCAGATCTATAAAATCCTGCTCGAACTCCAGAAGGAGGAACTGGTAAGCCATCAAGTTCAGCTTCAAGAGAGTCTGCCCGCCAAGAAAGTTTATTCCATCACTGAGAAGGGTTTATCCGAACTGCGTCAGAGTCTGCTAGCAACCCCAGAGATCCCCGAACTACACAAGAACTTCCTTGTCCAATTGGCGTGGACAGAAATACTGTCTGATAAGGAAATCCTGACTCTCTTAAAAAAATACGAGGATGAGATCTCCGATCGCCTGCGCATGTACCAGCACCAGTCTGCGCGATCCGGTAGCATCCCAGAACGTTCAAAACGAGAGAAATACCTTTGGAAGCGTATCGCTGATAATTTCATCAACACATACCAGGCTGAACTTGACTGGGTCCACCAAACGCAGCGCGAGTTTAGCGAAGGAAAATTCGAAGACAAATAAAAAAACAAAAGGCAATCACGATGAACACAACTATTGAAATGATCAAACAACTACGCAATGAAACAGGCATCGGAATTATGGAGTGCCGAAAAGCTCTGGAGCAAGGCAACCAGGATTTTGAAAAAGCTCTTGCCCATATGCACGAAATGGCTACCACCAAAGCAAAGAAACTGATGGACAATGAAGCGCTGAGTGGCAAAATAGAACTTTACTCGCATAATAATGGGCGCATTGGGGTCATCGTTGAAATCAATACTGTGACTGAGTTTGCCAGCCGTTCGAAGTTCTTCTGCGATTTTGCGCATGAAATTGCGCTTCAGGTCACGTCAGCATCTCCGCAGTATGTACGCGATGAAGATATTCCGCAACAAGTACTGGATGAACTTTCACAGACAGCATCTGAAAAAGCGCGTAATACTGGCAAGCCTGAAAAAGTCATTGAGCAGATTGTTGATGGCGTTCTGGAAAAATACAAAAACAAGCACGTTCTCCTACGCCAAGCATATATCCGCGATGAATCCATCACAATTGCCCATTTGTTAAACCAGGCAATCAGTCATATAGGCGAAAATATCGTCATCCGCCGTTTTATGCGCTGGGAAATTTGTCCGGCATCAGAAAACAAATAGTTGGATACAGAAACAGATAATGGCGCTTGTAAAGCCCAAACATCAAAATCGAAAGCTCCAAAGTTAATAAAGAAACGCCAAGAAACTGAAAGATTTTCTTGGCGTTTCTTTATGCATTCTTGGTGTTCTTCGCGATCACAAACCTTGGGCTTTGGCTTCATCCCAAAGCGCGTCCATCTCCTCCAGCGACATCTCCGGCAGGGCGCGCCCCAATTCACGGGCACGCTTTTCGATATGGCCAAAGCGGCGCTTGAACTTACGATTGGCCGCTTGCAAGGCCGCTTCGGCATCCACTTTTTTCCAACGCGCCAGGTTGACCAGCACAAAAAATAAATCGCCCAGCTCGTCTGCCAATTCTGCCTGATTTTGAGACTGGCGCACCTCGTCGATCTCCTCACGGATCTTGTCCAGCACCCCATCCACTTCGGGCCAGTCAAAGCCAACCCGCGCGGCGCGCTCCTGATATTCCAGCGCCAGGTGCAATCCAGGCAGGGCGCGCGGAACGCCATCTAAAATCCCCTTCTCTTCTTCACCATTCTGCTTTCGTTCTTCTTTCTTGATCGCTTCCCAATTGGTCAAAACCTGGCCTTCGCCATCGACGATCGTCTCAGCAAAAACGTGCGGGTGGCGGCGGATGATCTTATCGTTGATGCCTTTGACCACATCCACCAGGCGATATTCATCCGCTTCGTAGCCGATCTGGGCGTGCAAAAAGATCTGCAAGAGCACATCCCCGAACTCTTCGGCCAATTTTGGCGGGTCAGCGGCGTCAATCGCGTCGATCACCTCGTAGGCTTCTTCGATCAGGTGCTGGCGCAGGGATTGGTGGGTCTGCTTGCGGTCCCAGGGACAGCCGTCCGGCGCGCGCAGGTGGGCGATGATCTCCTGAAAAGTCTCGAAGGCATGGCCGCGCTCTCGAGCCGGGATAAAGACCGACCCTGAGTCCGTATCGCTCCATTCCGCCAGAGGAAGCTCACGCACAGTTCCATCCACACTCAACACGCGTAGCAAGTGCTGGGGCGGATAGTTATTCAGCAATATCATCCGCAGCGCTTCCACGTCGGTCACATCCACCAGTAAAGCTGGCAGATCTGGCGAAAAGGTTGGCACATGCGCATTTTGCAATGCCTGCGCATGGATCAAACCCAGGCTCGCGCAATCATCGAGGCCCAAAGCAGAAAAAACCGGGGCAAGTCTTGAGAAAGATAGGGCGGCCACAAATCCATCCTTTTAGGAGAACTTAAACACAAAGAACACAGAAAGCCCAGAGTTTTGAAACTCGTCGCTCTCCGCGTTCTCTGCGGTGCAATATCGCCGCGCAGCATTTGCCACGCAACAGAAAAATTAACGCTTGGTGTAGGTAGGAGCCTTGCGGGCGCGCTTGAGGCCTGGTTTTTTGCGCTCTTTGATACGCGCATCACGGGTCAACAAGCCAGCTTTACGCATGGCCGAACTCCACTCGATATTCATCTTGACCAACGCGCGGGCCATGCCCATTTTCACAGAGTCAGTCTGACCGCTGACACCGCCACCAGTAACAACCACGGTGATGTCATAACTTTCGCGGGTTTGACCAATCGCGGCAAAAGCAAGCAAAATATCGTTAATATCGCCCTCGCGGGTGAAATAAGCGGCGGCTTCTTTGTTATTGACCACAAATTTGCCAGCGCCGGTCATCACACGCACACGAGCGGTGCTTTCCTTACGGCGTCCAATGCCTTCAAAATACTGAGACATAATTCCCTTACTCCTTTTACTTCTCTACGACCTGAGCGGCATGCGGGTGCTCAGCGCCACTATAGATCTTCAGGCGCTTGATAATCTGGCGGCCCATTTTGTTGTGCGGGATCATACCCCACACAGCCGCCCGAATAACACGGTCGGGGCGCGACTGCAATTGATCGCGCAGGGAAATGGACTTCAAGCCGCCGGGATAACCAGAATGGTGATGATACATTTTGGTATTAATGCGATCACCGGTAACGGTAATATGAGCCGCATTCAGCACCACCACAAAATCACCCATCGGCACACCGGGGGTAAAGGTCGGTTTGTGTTTGCCGAGCAAAAGCGCGGCGATCTGGGTTGTCACGCGCCCAAGCGTCTGTCCAGCGGCATCAATCACAACCCATTCGGGGTTAATCTCAGCGGCTTTGGGATAATACGATTTGTACACGGTCGTCTCTCCACTTACTTGATTCAAAAACTGTCATTCTCGCCAGGCCATCGGGCCAGGTGGACTTATCACTCTCGATTTGGATAGGTGACGGACACCAGACACAGGCCGTGGGCCGGGGCCAGACCTGTTGGGATACCTTCTCCCGAAGATCTGTTTGCCAATAGATCGGCCAGTGCTTGCACTGAGAGTCGTCCCTGAGCCACAGCGACCTGAAGAAAGGTTATGCGCCGTACCATGCGATAAAGAAAGGCTTCAGATTCAACAGTAAAGCGCAATTCTTCATCGTGGTCGTGCCATTCTGCCCTGGTAATGGTTCGCACGGTCGTGCTTTCGGGCCGGGGCGGGGTACCGAATGCTGCAAAATCGTGCGTACCGAGTAAAGAATTGGCGGCTTCGCGTAAGTCTTCGACTTTCAGCGTAGGCCAAATTCTCCAGGCAAAACGCTCCCTTAGGGGGTCACGTACCGGATGAAAGAACAACCGGTAGACATAACGGCGCGTCATCGCGTCGAAACGCGGATGAAAAGTATCGGTACCGAGCGTCACCTGCCTGGCAGCCATATCACGGGGTAGCTGGCTGTTGAGCGCACCCAGCAATTCAGCCGGAGAGTGCTTCCAGTCATCAAAATCCACCACCGCGACCTGTCCGTTGGCATGGACACCGGTATCGGTGCGCCCGGCCAGGAGGACAGAACGTCCTGTCCAGCCGATGCGCCTCAGGGAGTTTTCAAGTTCACCCTGTACCGTGCGCGCCTTTGCCTGGCGCTGACTTCCGTAGAAGTCCGTGCCATCGTAAGCGAGAATGATTTGGTAACGTGCCATTGTTCGAGAGCAAGGACGCTGAACGCATCCCTGTCACTCTGGTCTACTCTTCAACAAGCTCGAGCATCACCATTTGAGCCGCATCGCCTATGCGAGGGCCTAGTTTGAGCATACGGGTGTAACCACCGGGTCGCTCGGCAAAGCGAGGGGCAATTTCATCGAAGAGTTTTTGAACAACTTCGTTGCCTCCACCAAGACGGGCAGCAATCAGGCGGCGTGCATGCACTTTGCCCGCATCTTCTGCCTTTGACGAACGGCGCGCAACCGTGATCATGCGTTCGGCTTCGCCACGAATGGCTTCAGCTTTGGCACGCGTTGTAGTAATGCGCTCGTGCGTAAAGAGTTGTTTGATTAAGTTGCGCCGCAAGGCGATACGCGCTCCCTTGCTGCGCCCAAGTTTGTAACCAGCTACCTGATGTCGCATTTCAACTTACTCCGCGTTATTTGTTTGGTCTCGCATAAAGCCTTTTTCGCGCATTTTGTCGCGCAATTCATCAAGGCTCTTTTCACCAAAGTTACGAATGGACATTACTGCCTGCTCACCTTTTTCGAGCAGATCCAAAACGTCACCTACGGTGGTGATGCCGGTGCGTTTGAGCGAGTTGAAAACACGCACCGACAAATCAAGGGCTTCAACCGGGGTTTCGGCCATTTCAGTGCTCAAACGTGTGCCAGAGACTTCTTTCTCTACCACAATTGAGAGCGTTTCTTCACTAATTCCCGCAATGAAGCGCAGGTGCTCGATCATGATCTTAGCGGCAGTCGAAAGCGCCAGTTCAGGGGCAAGCGTTCCATCGGTCCAGATTTCGAGGGTCAGTTTGTCGTAGTTCGTGCTCTGACCAACGCGAGCGTTGGAAACTTCCCAATTGACGCGTTTGACCGGGCTAAAGATAGCATCGACCGGCAGTTCACCGATCGGCAAGTGTCCGGCGCGCTCATTGGAAGGCGAGTAACCACGTCCACGCTCAACGGTCATCTCGATATCAAGGCGCGTCTTGGGATCATCCACTGTGAACAAGTACAGATCAGGGTTGATAACATCCACTTCAGAAGGCGCAATGATGTCTGCCGCAGTAACCATACCCTCACCACGCACCTCAAGATGCATGCGAGTCGACTCAACACCATTCAGATTCAAACGCAATTGCTTGACCTGAAGCATCACCTGGATAACATCCTCACGTACGCCTGGAATGTCGCTAAATTCATGCAAAACATCCGAAACACGCACAGAGGTAACAGCCGCGCCCTCAAGCGAGGACAAAAGCACGCGGCGCAGGGTGTTCCCTACAGTGTTGCCATAGCCGCGTTCGAGCGGGCCGATGATAAATTTTCCGTAATTTCGAGCTTCTGCTTCGCGCTCGATCTTCGGCATGACCATATTCATTAAGCCGGTCACAGTTCACCTCTCCCTTGTTGAGAAGGATGGCATAAGCCATCCACAATATTGAGACTGCCGAAGCGCATTAGCGTGAGTAATACTCAACGATGAGCTGTTCGTCCAGGCTGCCATCAATTTCAGCACGTTCAGGCAAACGCTGAACCGTTCCAACCATGTTGCGGAGGTCACGATTCATCCAGGCAGGGAACGTACGGGTTTCAGCTTCGGTGGAAAGTTGCTTGAAATAGGAACCCACGCGTGAGCCTTCACGGACCTGTACAGAATCACCGGGAGCCAAAAGCATCGAGGGAATATCTGTACGACGGCCATTGACTGTAAAATGACCATGGGTCACCAACAAACGCGCCTGAGCGCGGCTGGTGGCGAAGCCAAGTCGATAAACAACATTATCAATGCGAGATTCAAGAATCTGCAAAAGATTGAGGCCAGTCAGGCCGCGCCGTCCCGAAGCAGTTTCGTAATAGCTACGGAACTGACGTTCAAGCACACCATAAACGCGGCGAGCGCGTTGCTTGGCGCGCAGCTGGCGGCCATAGTCGGATTCACGGCCCATGCCGCCCCGGCTTTTGCCACCAGATTTGCCATGCTGACCAGGAGCGTAGCTGCGGCGCTCGAAAGCGCACTTTGGAGTAAAGCAGCGGTCGCCCTTGAGAAACAATTTTTCACCTTCACGCCGGCATAGTTTGCATACCGGACCAATATACTTTGCCATTTGTCTTACCTCTCCAACAACAAATTACACGCGGCGTTTCTTCGGAGGACGGCACCCATTATGTGCAATGGGGGTCGTATCTACGATCGAACGGACTTTGATGCCCATGGACTGAACGGCACGGATCGCCGACTCACGACCAGGGCCAGGGCCTTTGACAATCAAATCGGCTTCTTGCATACCCATTTGTTGCGCAGCCTTGATGGCCTGCTCAGCAGCCAAGCGAGCAGCAAACGGAGTGCTCTTGCGAGAGCCCTTGAAACCAGCCGAACCGGCGGAGCCCCAAGTTACCGTATTGCCAGCCGAATCTGTCACCGTGACAATGGTGTTGTTGAACGAGGCAAAGATATGAACCTGCCCCGAGGATAAGGTGCGCTTGGTTTTTTTTGCGCCACCTGAGCGACGCGCCTGACGTACACTTTGTGCCATAAGTCTTTATACCCTTGTAGAAATTACTTCTTAGAACCGCGACGACGACCACGACCGGCCACAGTCTTCTTGGGGCCTTTGCGAGTGCGCGAATTCGTGCGGGTGCGTTGCCCATTAGTAGGCAGGTTGCGGCGATGTCGCATTCCACGATAACAACCGATTTCAATCAACCGCTTGATATTCAACTGTTCTTGGCGGCGTAAATCACCTTCCAAAACAAAGTTTTGGGTAATGTATTCACGCAAGGCTGCAACCTCGGTCTCGCTCAAATCTTTGATGCGAGTATCCGGGTTGATTTTGGTCGCCGCCAGAATCTGGTGGGAACGGGTCAGGCCAATCCCAAATAAATAGGTCAGGCCAATTTCAACGCGCTTGTTGCGCGGCAAGTCAATACCTTCAATACGTGCCATGTTTGTTTACCCTTGTCGCTGCTTGTGCTTGGGATTTTCGCAGATTATGTAGAGTCTGCCGCTGCGCTTGACAACTTTGCACTTTGCGCAACGTTTGCGGATGGAAGGTGCTACTTTCATGAGTGCTTTTCTCCTTACTGATGACACTTTAGTGTCATGGGCAATCAAATTCTTGATTATACTTGCTCGAGCCAATTCCGTCTAGACATAAAACAAATCTATTTCAGAACTTGCGCTCTCGATGGTTGGGTTATAAGCGGCGCCAAACTGAAAGGTTAGAGGACAGTCAGGAGAAGAGGCTCTCCTTCGGTAACTGCCACACTATGTTCAAAGTGGGCAGTCAGTGACCCATCAGCAGATACTACCGTCCATTTGTCTGGGCCAACTTTGGTGCGGTGGGTGCCCACCAAGACCATCGGCTCCAGTGCAATTACCATACCCGCGCGTAAAAGAATGCCTGTTCCAGCTTTACCGTAATTAGGCACCTGTGGTCCTTCGTGCATGGTATGTCCAACCCCATGGCCAGTGTACTCGCGTGTCACGTGGTAGCCATGGCTTTCAACAAACTGCTGTATTGCCGCAGAGATGTCACCAGTACGATTGCCAGCGCGCATTTGGGCAATTCCCACGAAAAGCGACTGCTCGGTAACATCCAATAACTTCTGCGCTTTGGCAGAGATTTCTCCCACCCCAGCAGTAAAAGCCGAGTCTGCCACGTAGTCTTCAAAAAAGGTGCCACAATCAATTGAGATGATGTCGCCTTCCTTAAGCTTGCGCTGCGGACTGGGAATTCCATGCACCAATTCATTATTAATGCTTGTGGTGATGGAATTCGGAAAGGGCGGATGCCCATATCCCTTGAAGGGAGAAACAGCCCCGTGTTTCTTGAGTACTTCCTCGGCAGCCGCGTCGAGATCAGCAGTCGAAACACCTGGTTTTAAGAGTTCACGGATCGTTGCATGCACTGTCGCATTAATGCGTCCGGCCTCGCGCATAATTGCAATTTCAGCCGGGTTTTTCAAACTAATATCACGATCCCAAGTCATTTTGTTCACCAACCTAAAAAACTAAACTCACTCAATGGGCTTGCTGAGAGCAGAGAGCAGTTGCTTGCTAACTTCCTCAATAGAGGCAAACCCATTAATTTGCACCAGAACACCCCGTTCTTTGTAGTAATCGATCAGTGGAGTAGTCTGATTCAAATAAACTTCAATACGATGTGTAACTGTTTCAGCCTTGTCATCATCTCGCTGATAAAGTTCAGAACCATCGATATCACATACACCGGGTTTGTGTGGCGGGTTGAACTTATCATGATAAACATGACCGCCCACTGCGCGACACGTCCAGCGACCTGCAAGGCGCTTTATAAGCACATTCTGCGGAGCAGAAATGAAAGGCACCAAGTCGACTTTGCCGTCAAAACCTTTAAGCATTTTACACAGAGCATCCGCCTGGGCAGGTGTTCGCGGGAAGCCATCTAAAATAGCGCCGTTGTCGCAGTCCGGGCGGGAAAACCTGTCTCGAATCATCTCGATCGTCAGATCATCCGGCACCAGTTCACCTTGATGGATGTATGTTTGGGCCAACTTACCCAATTCTGTGTTGTTTTTGATATTCTCACGGAAGATATCTCCCGAAGAGATGTGCGGCAGGCCAAATTTTTCAGCCAGAACCTTCGCCTGCGTGCCTTTTCCCGCTCCGGGGGGGCCTAGCAGAACGATGTAAGTGGGCATTAAGCACCTCTCGTTAGCGAACCAGAATTGAGTCTTGATAACCGTGCAACTTCAACTCTGCATCGATCACAGAGAAAGTATCACGAACAACACCAACCACGATCAACAAGCCGGAAGATGAGGCCAGGAACAAGCTCGAAGAAGAGCCCAATCCGCCGCCAATACCGATCGCCTGCAAAAGCAAGCTAACGAGGAATGGAAGCACGGCCACCAAACCCAGGAACAACGCTCCCGGTAAGGTGATGCGGCGCTGTACTCGGCTCAGGTAGTTCTGGGTTTTTGCGCCTCGCTCAACACCCGGGATTTGCGCGCCAGCCTTCTTCAGGTTTTCACCGTAATTTTGCTGGGTAAACATGACATCCGTGTAGAAGAACGAGAACAGCACCACCATCAAGAAGTAGATGATCCAGTAGGCCGAATTGTTGGGCGAGAAGGTATTCTGGGTTCCAATAGCAAATTGACGAATGGTCTCATTCTCGTTCGTCAGGAACCAGGAAGAAAGAATCGCCGGAAACTGCAAGATCGCGCTGGCAAAAATAAGCGGGATCATACCAGCCAGGTTGACCATCAACGGCAGGGAAGCCTTAACCGGCATTGACATGCGGTTACCAACCCGACGGCCAGGGTACATGACGGGAACAAAGCGGCGACCCTGTTGAACATAAACAATGGCAAAGATGGTTGAAACAATCACAAGAACCATCAAAACCAGCAGAACGTAGCGCCCTTGCTCGTCCGCAAGAATCTGCAGCAGGTTGGCTGGCATCTGAGAAACGATACCGGCAAAGATGACCAGGGAGAGACCCTGGCCGCGAATGCCGTACTCAGAAATCAACTCACCGATCCAGATGGCAAACATTGTACCGGCCACCATGCTGATCAAGGCAGTTAACGACGGGATAATTTTGTCGCCGGTAAAACCAAAATCGAGTACGGCTTTACCGATTGCTGGGCTGCTCAGGGTCAGGTTATTAAAGATATTGATCTGACCATAGGCTGAAAGAGCCGCCATCGGCACTACCAGGTAGTAGGTTGTGCGTTCCATCCATTTTCTACCTTCAGTCGGGTTTTCTTCCATTTTTCTCTGCAAAGCAGGGATGATGGGAACCAACAACTGAAGAATGATTTGGGCAGTAATGTAAGGATAAACACCCATCGAAAGGATGGAGAAGTTGGAAATCGTGCCGCCTGAAAGAAGATTCAAGAACTGGACAAAATTACCTTGCGTCGAAATCAACGTCTTCAACTGGGCCAGCACAGCCACATCGATACCAGGCGCCGGGACGTTGGCTGCAAGACGATAAATCGCCAGCAGCCCAAGCGTCGCCAACAACATCCGGCGGATGTCTTCCGATTTCCACAGGTAGCGCCAGGCCAACCATGTGTTTTTCATAGACAGATTCTCCTTAGGCGATGAGTTCGACCGAGCCGCCAGCGGCTTCGATCTTGCTCTGGGCGCCCGCGCTCACACGGTGAACGCGCACTTTCAAGGGGACAGTCACTTCGCCACGCCCCAGGATAACCACCGGGTTGCGCATATCGCGCACCAGCCGGGCAGCGTCCAAGGTTTCAGGAGTGACTTCGTCGTTTGCCTTATAGGCATCCGCGAGTTGGTCCAGGTTAATTTCGTTGTACTCAACATCGTTGAGTGAGCTGAACCCCTCACCACGCATGAAGGGCAGACGGCGATAAAAAGGCAGGTTACCGCCCTGACGGTACAGGTGACCGCCCTGGCCGGAACGTGATCCCTCGCCTTTGGTACCACGGCCAGCGGTCTTACCTTGACCGGCAGAGATACCACGCCCCACACGTTTACGGTTCTTTTTTGAACCCGGATTGGGGATTAAATCGTGGAGTTTCATTGTGTCTCCTACTCGTCAATCCGAATGAGATGGATAATTTTATTGAGCATGCCGCGTAAAGCGGGGGTATCTTGATGCTCAACGGTCAAATTCATACGGCGCAAACCTAACGCCTTGGCGGTGCGCTTCTGAGGGTCAGGGAACCCGATCGGGCTCTTGACAAGCGTCACGCGTACGGTGGTTTTCTTCTCAGATTTCTTAACCATTTTTCCTCCGTCGCTCCCAGAAGGGCATCAAATCTTCGGTGGGTTTTCCGCGGCGAGCCGCTTCAACAGCCGGGGATTTGAGCGCATCGAGGGCACCAAAGGTGGCCATCACGCTGTTGAGCACATTCGAGCCGCCCAGCGATTTGGTCAGGATATCACGCACGCCAGCTGCTTCAAGCACCGCGCGAACACCACCAGCTGCGATAACGCCAGTTCCCTGAGATGCCGGTTTGAGAAGGATGCGTGAACCGCCAACCCGACCCAAGACCTCATGCGGAATAGTAGTGCCCATCGTTGCTACCTGACGCATATCCTTACGGGCGCGCTCTGTAGCCTTGCGCATCGCATCCGGCACGGCATTGGCTTTACCAATACCCATGCCAACCTTGCCATGATTATCGCCAATGACAATAGTTACGCGGAACTGGAAGCGACGGCCACCTTTGACCACTTTGGCAACACGCGCAATTTCAATGACGCGCTCGTCGAATTCTGGAGCTTGTTGTTCAAATACTTTCTTTTCGTAGTCCGACATTGTCGTTCTCCATCCAGCCTAGAAGTCCAGGCCGCCTTCGCGCGCGCCATCAGCAAGGGCTTTTACGCGGCCCATGTAACGGAAACCACCACGATCAAAAACGACCGCTGCAATTCCCTTGTTTTTGGCACGTTCAGCTACCGCTTTACCAACCTCGCGGGCTTGTTCGGCCTTTTTAAGGCCGGACAATTTGCCGCGCAGTTCAGCATCGATAGAGGAAGCCGAGACCAAGGTGTGACCTTCGATATCGTCAATCACCTGAGCATAAATATCATTCAAGCTGCGGAAAACGCACAGACGAGGGCGCTCGGGGGTACCGAAAACAGTCTTTCGCACCCGCAGATGCCTTCGAACACGCGCCGCAGAACGAGATTTGTTCGCCATAGGTTACTTCTTCCCTTTCCCAGATTTACCGGCTTTACGGCGGATCTTCTCGCCGAGATAGTGCAAGCCTTTGCCCAGGTACGGTTCGACAGGACGTACTTTGCGAATATTAGCCGCTACCTGACCAACAACTTCTTTGTTGTAGCCCATTACCTTAATCTGGCGAGTCTTGATATCAACCTCAAAGGAAATTCCTTCAGCAGGCTCAACCACGATCGGATGAGAAAAACCCATATGAAGTACAAGGTTGAGGCCAGACATCTCAGCGCGATAGCCAACGCCATCCCACTCCAGAATAGTGACAAAACCGGCGCTAACGCCGTGGATCATATTATTTAAAACAGCCCGTGTTGTCCCATGCAAGGCACGTTCAGCGGGAAGATCAGAGTGACGAGCAATGGTAATTTCGGCACCGTTCATGGCGATGTCAACCAGCGGGGAAAATTCACGCTGAAGTTCGCCTTTAGGGCCTTTTACCTTTACTTGATAACCCTTGATATCTACCTGCACACCAGCGGGGACAGTGATAGGCATGCGTCCGATACGAGACACAGTACCACCTCCTTACCAAACTTTACAAAGGATTTCACCGCCCACGCCCAACTGGCGGGCACGTTGGCCGGTCATCACACCCTTCGGGGTCGACAGAATGGCAACGCCCATTCCGGAGAGCACCCAAGGGATCTCTTGTTTCTTAGTATAGACACGGCGACCAGGGCGGCTGACGCGTACCAGACCAGTTAACACAGCTTTGCGCTCGCGGCGCTCGCCTGTATATTTAATCTTGATGCGCAACACTTTTTGCCCGGGTTTCTCTGAATCAGCAACTTCGAAACCTTCAACAAAACCTTCTTCTTTCAAAATCTTGGCAATTTCTGCTTTGACCTTTGAAGAAGGCATCGCTACACTAGGCTGACCAACCATAACAGCGTTACGAATACGGGTCAGCATATCAGCAATCGGATCAGAAACACTCATTCCAGCACCTCCACCCGGTTTACCAGGATGATTTCACAACACCGGGGATTTTGCCTTCCAGGGCTAACTCACGGAAGCAAATCCGGCACAGGCCGAAGCGACGAATATAACCACGAGGACGTCCGCAGCGACTGCAGCGGTTACGAACACGGGTCGGGTATTTTCGACGCGATTCACGATAGGTCATGCATTTCTTCGCCATAATTTAGGCTTCCTTCCTGAAAGGCATTCCAAGCAATTTGAGCAGCGTGCGCGCATGCTCATCGTTATTGGCAGTTGTTACGACAGTAATCTCCATTCCACGCAATTTATCGATTTTGTCATACTCGATTTCGGGGAAAATGAGTTGGTCGCGCAACCCCAGGGTGTAGTTACCCCGGCCATCAAAAGAGTCCGGCGAAATCCCACGGAAGTCGCGAACCCGAGGCAGGGCAACATTGATCAGGCGATCAAGAAAAGACCACATGCGCTCACCGCGAAGAGTAACTTTCGCACCAATGATGCGACCCTCTCGCAGCTTAAAGTTGGCAATGCTGTTACGAGCCTTGATTTGGATCGGTTTCTGACCCGAAATTGTAGTCAGATCACCTACTGCCGCATCCAGCGCCTTGGGGTTGTCCATCGCTTCGCCCAGGCCGATGTTAATCACGACCTTCTGGATGCGCGGAACTTCCATGACATTCCCATACTCGAAAGCCTTTTGCAAGGCCGGGACGGCCTCATTCAGATAACTTTCTTTCATTCTGTTCATTTCATCGCTCTCCTGTCCAGTGCCTTTAATCGATCAAGGCCTGGCAGTTTTTGCATAATCGGTGCGCACCATCATCGTCACGGACAACACCCAAACGAGAAGCTTTCTGGCATTTCGGGCAAACCAACATCACGTTTGCGATCGAAATGGGTGCTTCAAGCTTAATGCGGCCCGGATTAATAGTGCGCCCCTGACGGGTTTGCGTCTGTCGCTGGTGTTTGATACGCAGGTTTACACCCTGCACAACCACCCGCAGTTCATCAGTCAAAACGTTGATTACTTCTCCGCGCTGACCTTTGTCTTCCAGACGCCCGCTGATAACCTCAACGGTATCACCTTTTTTGATCTTTACTTTCATGGCGTCAACTCCAATACAACCTAGAGCACTTCAGGCGCCAGTGAAACAATCTTCATAAAGCCTTTTTCGCGCAGTTCACGCGCAACAGGCCCGAAGATACGGCTACCTTTAGGATTTTGCCCATCATTATCCAATATAACAGCGGCATTGTCATCAAAGCGAATGTGAGAACCATCTTCGCGGCGCCATTCTTTGGCGCAACGCACAATAACGGCCTTAACAATTTCGCTCTTCTTGACAGCGCCTTGCGGGGCAGCAGATTTCACGGTTGCAACCACCACATCCCCAACAGCACCATAACGACGCATGGAACCACCAAGAACATGAATGACGAGCAGTTCACGAGCGCCGCTATTGTCAGCGACTTTTACACGAGACTCTTGTTGGATCATAATTACACCTCCACGCCGCTATCGGCGGTCTTGGTCTCGCGCTTGACAATTGCCTCTACCACCCAGTGTTTTTCTCTGGAAATCGGGCGGCTTTCGACAATTTGCACTTGGTCTCCAACCTGGCAACCAATTTCATCGTGTGCTTTAACACGCTTGCTCAGGTGAACAACCTTGCGGTACAGCGGGTGGCGGAAGGTACGCTTGATTTCCACGACCACTGTTTTCTGCATTTTGTTGCTGGTGACTACACCAGTGATACGACGACGTTCATTCATGACAAACCTTCCTATTCCGCCAGGTGTTTCTTTTGAGTCAAGATCGTCTCCATACGGGCGATCTGGCGGCGCAGAATACGTAGACGACTGGTATCAGTCAACTGACCGGCAACCTGCTGAAAGCGGAGTTTCATCATCTCATCGCGCATGTCTGCAGTCTTGACCAAAATTTCATCAACGGAAAGAGCACGGATTTCTTTGACTTTCATTCCTTACTCTCCTGCAACCGCATCGTGGCGGGTGATGATTTTAGTTCTAATCGGGAATTTGTACTGGGCCATCTTGAGGGCCTTCAAGGCTTCCTCGTCAGTCATACCACCGATTTCGAACATGACTCTGCCGGGCTTGACCACGGCAACATAGTACTCCACATTTCCTTTCCCTTTACCCATGCGGGTTTCGGGAGGACGATGGGTATAAGGCTTGGCCGGGAAAATACGGATCCAGACCTTGCCACGGCGCTTCATTTCGCGGACGATGACACGACGGGCAGCTTCGATTTGGCGGGCAGTTATCCAGCCTGGCTCAAGGGCTTGTAGGCCCCATTCACCAAAAGAAATCTCAGCGCCGCGCAGGGCTTTGCCCTTCATACGACCGCGCATCTGCTTGCGCCACTTAACACGTTTCGGCATTAACATGGCTAAACCTCTTTCAAAGTGATAGAGATTAGAGACCAGTGAGTAAGGAAGAGCTTGAAGCGCTCATCACCTACTCCCCACTCCCTACTCACTAACGTAAACACCTTCGGTCGATTCGACCTTTTCTTCGATTTCCTGCTTCATATCGCCTTTGTAAACCCAGACCTTGATACCAATACGGCCGTAGGTTGTTAGAGCTTCAGCGCGGGAAAAATCAATATCGGCACGCAGCGTTTGCAGGGGTACACGGCCTTCACGCAGCCACACGGTGCGAGCCATTTCGGCGCCAGCCAAACGGCCAGACACCTGAATTTTGATCCCTAAAGCGCCTTGGCGCATGGCCTGTTGAATGGCACGCTTCATAGCGCGGCGATAAGCAATACGGCGAACCAGTTGGTCTGCAATATTTCGTGCAATCAAATAGGCGTCAGTATCGGGGCTGGCAAGTTCCTTGATGTCCAAGTCAACTTTTTTACCAACCAATTCCGTTAAACCTTCGCGAACTTTTTTGACGCCTTCGCCTTTGCGGCCAATCAGGATACCCGGCTTGGCAGTGTGAACTGTTACTTTTGCCTTGCCCGGGAAGCGTTCAATATCGACACGCGAAACACCAGCTTTTGGCGCGATATTTTGCACCAGTTCACGGATGGACATATCCTGCTTGAGTTGATCACGATATTGGGCGCCTTCGGCAAACCAGCGGCCTTGCCAGCCCCGGCTCACGACCAGACGAAATCCAATCGGATGTACTTTACGACCCATAGTTTATTCCGTACCTTTCCTAATCTTTGCGTTCGCTCAGGACAACAGTGACGTGCGACGAACGACGCAACAAGGGCTTGAAACGACCACGAGCGCCAAAACGACGCCACTTGCGCGTGGGAGCTTCGTCTGCAAAGATGGTCGCCACATAAAGGTCATCGCGGCTAACGCCAAAGTTTTCTTCGGCATTGGCCACAGCTGATTTGATCAGCTTGAGTACCGGCTCCGCAGCGCGATTGGGTACAAATCGCAGCATTTCAAGTACGGTATTCGCATCCTTGCCGCGAACCAAGTCAACCACAAGGCGAACTTTCTGGGCCGAAACGGAGAGGAAGCGCAATTGAGCGCGAATATCTGCCATGGCTTACTTCCCTTTCGTTGATTTTTCCGAGACGTGTCCACGGAATGTGCGCGTAGGGGCAAATTCACCCAAGCGATGACCGACCATATTCTCGGTCACGTAAATCGGCACATGACGGCGACCGTCATGCACGGCGATGGTATGTCCCACCATCTGAGGGAAGATGACACTCGGGCGGCTCCAGGTACGAATAACCTTTTTCTCGCCGCGCTGATTCATCATCTCAATTTTCTTCAACAGTTTTGGGGCAATGAAAGGCCCCTTTTTGAGCGATCTCGACATAGTTTTTACTCTCTTTTGCGTTACGCTTTACATGTTACGCATTAGCGGCTGGTCTTGCTGCGGCGTTTAACAATGTATTTGTCGGTCTGCTTATTGGTGCGGGTTTTGTAACCACGGGTGGGTTTACCCCAGGGTGATTTCGGACCCGGCATACCAACAGGCTGACGGCCTTCACCACCACCATGCGGATGATCGCGGGGCGACATCGCAGTACCACGCACCGTCGGACGAATACCCAGGTGAATTTTGCGCCCGGCTTTACCTAACTTGATGTTGCTGTGTTCAAGGTTGCCAACTTGCCCAACCGTAGCATAGCAAGTTTGTTTAATCAGGCGTACTTCACCAGAAGGCATACGAATCTGGGCATAATCGCCCTCTTTCGCCAATAACTGCGCAGCGGTTCCGGCAGAGCGAACCAGTTGGCCACCCTTGCCTTGCTTGATCTCGATGTTGTGCACCATCGTACCGACAGGAATGCTGGAAATCGGCAGGCTGTTGCCAGGACGAATATCAGCGGTAGCGCCAGAAACGACAGTATCTCCAACCTTCAAGCCTACGGGAGCAAGAATGTAACGTTTCTCGCCATCAACGTAGTTCAATAATGCAAGGCGGGCGGTCCGGTTCGGATCATATTCGATCGCTGCAACACGAGCCGGAATACCAAGTTTGTCGCGCTTGAAATCGATCAGGCGCAAGAAACGTTTGTGTCCACCACCATGATGGCGAACAGTGATACGCCCGTGCATATTACGGCCACCGGTCTTACGCAGCGGACTGATCAACGAGCGCTCTGGTTTCGATTTGGTAATTTCATCAAACGAATAACCAGTCATGCCACGCTGACCAGGGGTTACAGGTTTATACTTCTTGACAGCCATTACTGCACTCCTTCAAAGATCGAGAGTGTCTGACCAGCTTCAAGCGTGATAATTGCCTTCTTGTAACCAGGACGGCGAACCAGTAACCGGCGATTGCGGCGGCGGCCACGCTTGGCCGGAGTGTTGATAATATTCACATTAACCACTTTGACATCGAACAGTTTCTCAACCGCATCTTTAACCAGAGTACGATTGGCACTGCCCATAACTTCAAAAGTGTATTGATTGAGCTTACTTTGATAACTGGTTTTTTCTGTCACCAGGGGACGGCGCAAGACATCATAAATTGTTGTCATGTCTACTCCTAACCTAAGTGAGCCGTCAGCACATCAATGGCTTGCATAGGCATAACAATTTTGTCATAACCGAGCAAATCACGAATGTTGATATAACCGGCCAAAAGAACTTTTGCGCTCGGAATATTGTTGGTTGCCCGAACAATAACATCATACGACGCGCTCTTCTCAGGGATCAGCACCAGGGTTTTTGCGCCACCAGCCAAGCTATTAAGAGCCTTGACCATCAGCTTAGTCTTGGGTTCAGACAGAGCGAGCACATCCACGACCACAATACCTGCATCAGCAGCCTTAGCGGACAGAGCTGAGCGCAAAGCGGCGCGGCGCATTTTAAGCGGCATCCGCTGGGTGTATTTGCGGGGGTGCGGGGTGTGGATACGACCGCCGCCAACCCAATGGGCTGCGCGAGTCGAACCCTGACGGGCGCGGCCTGTGCCTTTTTGCTTCCAAGGCTTGCGGCCACCACCAGCAACTTCACCACGCACTTTTGTGTCATGCGTACCCAAACGGGCATTCGCCATCTGACGCAGAAACGCTTGATGCATCAAATCTACATTAATCGGGGCTTCAAAGATGGCAGCAGGCAGTTCAACCTGCTTCACCTTCTGGCCTTCCATATTGAAAACGTCAACCTTCATAGCACATGCTCCCATTTATCGCGCTTACTGCTTGCGCGCTTCCTTGATCATTACCAGGCCGCCTTTGGGGCCAGGAACAGCGCCGTGAACGCCAATCAGGTTACGTTCCACATCAACCAGAACGACCTTCAGGCTTTGCACTGTCACACGGTCATCGCCCATGTGACCCGGTCCACGCGCACCCTTGTAGACGCGCCCTGGAGTGGTACCAGAACCGCGAGAACCAGGCGCACGATGACGGTCAGACTGACCATGAGTTTTGGGGCCGCCACGAAAGTGGTAACGCTTTACAGCACCCGCAAAACCCTTACCCTTGCTCGTGCCAATCACATCCACGCGCTCACCGGGGGTAAACATATCCACCTTGACCACATCACCAACAGAAACGTCCAGGGTTTTGGAACGGAACTCTCGCAGGTAACGCATCGAGGGTAATTCAGAAGCCTTGAAGTGGCCGAGTTCACCACCAGACAAACGCTTTGGGTGAACTTCTGAAAAACCCAGCTGCACCGCAGAGTAACCTTCCTTCTCTGGACGTCGTACTTGGGTAACATAGCAAGGCCCAGCTTCAATAAGCGTTACGGGAAAAGCCGCACCGGCATCATCGAAGATCTGGGTCATACCAATCTTCTTACCAAGAAGCCCTTTCAACATACTCTGTTTTCTCCTTTATAAAGTCTTTGTGGGACAGGCAAAAAAAAGCCGTCCTACGACGAGACTGTCAGCCAGGGCTGTGGCTGCATCATCTCCCGGTAGCGCAGTCCGCGAATTTGCCGCGACACACACTTTAGTAGGGTCCACGAACAGACCCGCGCTTACGTTACCGTTTTTAGTCGGTTAGCCCTCTTTTTCAAGAGGACTAACCGAACTGTTTACTTTTTTACTAGATCTTGATCTCGATATCGACACCGGCAGGCAGATTAAGCCGCATCAGCATATCAATCGTCTTTGAATCAGGGTCAAGAACATCAATCAGACGATTGTGAGTGCGAATCTCAAAGTGTTCGTGCGAGTCCTTGTCAATAAATGCAGAGCGACGTATTGTAAACCGTTCTTTCTTAGTTGGCAAGGGTACGGGGCCAACTACTTGTGCACCAGAACGTTCAGCCGTCTCAACAATACGCTTGGCCGACTGGTCAAGCACGCGATGGTCATACGCCTTAAGGCGGATGCGGATTTTCTGCTTCGACATGTCTGCACCTATTGGATGATCTTGGTGATGACACCCGCGCCGACGGTCAAGCCGCCTTCGCGAATGGCGAACTTGGAGCCCTGCTCGAGCGCGACCGGGATGATCAGTGGGCGGTAGCCATTGAAGAAGGCCTTGTGGCGTCCGCCTTCTTCCTTCTTCAGAACATACACTTCTGCCAGGAACTTCTTGTGCGGGGTGATGCTCTTCGGTTTGGCCAACACCTGGCCGCGTTCCACATCGGAGCGTTCAATGCCGCGCAGCAGCAAACCAACGTTGTCTCCCGCGCGACCTTCGTCGAGCAGCTTGTGGAACATTTCCACGCCGGTCACAACTGAGTTCTGAGTGTCGCGCAGACCGATGATCTCGATCGGGTCGCCAACTTTGATGATACCGCGGTCGATACGACCGGTCACAACGGTACCGCGACCTTTGATCGAGAACACGTCTTCAGCGGCCATCATGAATGGGCGCTCGGTTTCGCGAACCGGTTCGGGGATGTATTCATCTACAACGCGCAGGATCTCGCGGATGCACTCGTATTCGGGGGCATTCGGGTCGGTCGAGGTGCTGTCGAGGGCATTTTTAGCGGAACCACGCACGATCGGGGTCTCGTCGCCGGGGAAGCCGTAGCTGGTCAGCAGTTCACGCAGTTCCAGTTCGACCAGTTCCAGCAGTTCGGGATCGTCCATCATGTCCACTTTGTTCAGGAACACAACGATCGAGGGAACTTCAACCTGGCGGGCCAGGAGCACGTGTTCGCGGGTCTGGGGCATCGGACCATCGGGGGCAGCCACAACCAAAATGGCGCCATCGACCTGGGCCGCACCGGTGATCATGTTCTTGATGTAGTCACGGTGACCGGGCATATCGACGTGGGCATAGTGGCGCTTGGCGGTCTGATATTCGACATGCGCAATGTTGATCGTGATACCACGCGCCTTTTCTTCGGGCGCGTTGTCAATTTGGTCATAGGCTTTGAATTCAGCATTACCCATGAGTTGCGACACTTTCGTGATCGCCGCTGTCAGGGTCGTCTTCCCGTGGTCGATGTGTCCCATCGTCCCCACGTTTAGATGCGGTTTGCTGCGGTCAAATTTCTGCTTCGCCAT
>PHBU01000015.1 GCA_002840685.1 Chloroflexi bacterium HGW-Chloroflexi-6
TTTGATCTACCTGGCGGGCAACCCCGAGAAGTTCCCGATCACGGTGGGTTTGACGGCTTTCAACAACCTGTATTCGCAGTCCACCAACCTGATCCAGGCGGCCTCCCTCATTTCGGCGGTTGTCCCGATCGTGGTTTTCTTCCTGGCCCAGCGAGTCTTCATGCAAGGCGTGGTGGTTACCGGCGTTGAAAAATAGCCACATCTGAAATACCGATGGTGTTTATTTACATCAGTTTGATAAATTAGAAAAAAATTGAAGGAGTTAATATGCAATACATACCAAGTTCAGATCGTTATAAAGGGATTATGAAATATAACCGCTGCGGCAATAGCGGTTTAAAGTTACCTGCAATCACGCTTGGTTTTTGGCAGCACTTTGGGGCGAGCGACCCATACGATAACTGCAGAGCTATTGTGCGCAGAGCATTTGACCTGGGAATTACTCACTTTGACCTGGCCAATAACTATGGAACGCCACCAGGCTCAACCGAAAGTATTGTTGGCAAAATTCTGAGCACCGATCTCAAAGGCTACCGGGACGAAATTGTTATTACCACCAAAGCTGGATACGGCATGTGGGATGGACCTTATGGTGAGTGGGGCTCCAAAAAATACCTGGTTGCAAGCATGGATCAAAGCTTAAAAAGAATAGGCGTGGACTATGTAGATATTTTCTTTTCTCATCGACCAGATCCTGAAACACCTTTGGAAGAGACCATGGCTACCCTGGATTTATTTGTCCGCCAGGGAAAGGCTTTGTATATCGGTCTTTCAAATTACGATGTAAAAATGACAGAAGCAGCCCTTAAAATTCTGGATGATCTTGGCACTCCTTGCCTGGTCCATCAGCCCAGCTATTCCCTTTTCAACCGCTGGATCGAGGATGGACTTTTGGATTTGCTGGAGAAAAAAGGCGTTGGAACAATCGTTTTTCAACCTCTTCAGCGCGGGGCGCTCACAGATACGTTCCTGGGCGGTATCCCCAAAGAATCTGCAGAAAGCTTAAGAGAAATTGGCATTACTGAAGAACGAGTGGTCAAGGCCCGGCTTTTGAACCAAATTGCCGTGGAAAGAGGCCAAACATTGGCGCAGATGTCTCTAGCTTGGGCATTGCGCAATGGCAGGGTTGCCTCATTATTGGCAGGCGCGAAATTTGTTTCTCATGTGGATGAAAACGTGGCTGCGCTCAATAATTTGGAATTTACCCAGAATGAATTGGATAGGATCGACCAGATCTTGAAAAACTAAAGTAGAATCTTTAAGAAATCTTTTTTCTTGAATATTTGACGAACCTAAAGTTGTGGCTCTCCATTTTATTGGGAAAGAGCAAAAGCTATCCCACCAGAAATGAAGAGTCACAATTGTTTTGCCCCAGAAATCGGTGCTCACAACAAAGGAGGAATTATGGAATACACACAGGAAACAGAGCTGATCAAACATTTGACCGATGAGGTGGAAAAACTTCTTCCACTGTTTATGAGCGATCCAATTGACAAAAGCATTGCTGACGGGAATTTGGCTTTTTGTGTGGTCACTGGCGAAGGGCATATCTCTGGCAAAATGTTTGGAACGGATGTGAATAGGCAACGCGGTTCATGCCGCATCGCCATGCAGAAAGCAATGCAAGTATGGATCACAGGGGTAGCAACGGGCAAATATGAGCAGCTCGTATACAGTAATGCTTTGGATTGGCAAGATTATGGGATTCCGAAACCTGAATTCATCGGATGGGATGGCGGCCTCCCTGCTGAATTTTCAGATGGAACGAAACTAGCAATTGCTTTCAGCGGCTTTCGTGGAGAAATGGATTGCGAAATTATCCGTAAGGCGGTAAAGGAAGTTCCGGGCATATCGTTGATAGAGTAGGTTGATCGATAGGGTCTTCTGAACTTGGTGTGAAGCTTGTGCTCAGTTTCTCAAAGTTCCATCTTACAAACTCGTAAGCTGTTGTTCTCAAAACGATTTGATAAAAAGTGCTATACTATTTTGAATTAGACAATATGGACCTTAATGACAGTATTTATTTGTGGAGAAATCAAAAATGAGAGAGATTGAATTTTCCGTGATGGAAGGTCGACCGGGCAAAGCTCAAAAGATGCTCCCCTTGCTTGAAGCTTTTGAGAAGGAGTACCAGATCCGTGTGAAGCTGACGGGTATAAGCTGGATCACCGGGTGGTCTGACATTGCGAAATTCGGCATTTTTGGAAGCGGCCCCGATGTTTCCTGTGTCGGATCGACCTGGCTTGGCAGTCTGGCGGCGATGCGGGCAATAAGGCCTTTCAATTTTCAACAGGTTCGCGCATTGGGTGGGGAAGAAGCTTTTTTTAAACCGAGTTGGAAATCGGGTTTTTTGCCTGATGAAGAAGCCCCCTATGGAATTCCCTGGCTTGGCGATGCCATAGCAATTTATTACTTCAAAGATGCATTGGCAAAGGCCGGTATAAAAGATACCCAGGCGGCGTTCTCTACGGATGCTGCTTTTGTGGAAACTCTCAAAGAATTACAAAAGGCGGGATACAAATATCCCCTGGCTTTAACAACAACGGGGATTAATCCTGTTGTCTTGCATGAGGCGGCGCACTGGCTGTGGACTGCCGGTGGAAAATTCGTTGGCAGCAATTCGCGACATGTCACTTTTACCCAGCCAGATGCGATGCAGGGTTGGCGAAATTATTTTAGTTTGCTGCCGTATATTTCACCCGATTCGCTGGGCGTAGAGTTTGTGGGCGATTTGTTTGCTACGGGAAATGCTGCGATACATCTCGGGGGTCCTGACTTTGGAATTGTGCAGCGCAAATCAAAGCCGGAATGGCAAGAGAATCTGGGGATTGCTCCTGTTCCAGGGATAACCTTTGTCGGCGGCGCCAGTCTTGTTATCTGGAATTATTCAAAGAACTCTGATGCGGCATTCGAGTTGGTGCGCTACTTGTCGTCTCACTCGTTGTCTATTCCGGCCAGCCCCCAGGGGAGTGAACTCCCTACACTTTGTGAAGCCTTAAATCTGCCGTCGGTCAAAAACGATATATTTGAACGCACTTTCTTGCAAGCGCTGCAAACCGGACGAAGTTTTCCCACCATCCGCTTATGGGGTTCCATCGAAGAAAAGCTGGTTGTTTGCATAAGAAATATCTGGGCGGATTTGTTTGCGAACCCAAGCCAGGATCTGGATTCTTGTTTGCATAAATATCTTGATCCCTTGGCAAGTCACCTGAACAATGTTTTGGACAATTAATGTATCATGCCCATCCAAGCACATTATTACTGATTGCAAATTCAAGATCGGTGTAAAATACTCACAACGTGGTACTTCATCAAGGGTAACAAGAAATTAAGCCAAAACTGGGCGAATACTTGGAATGGCTTCAGTATTTCTAGCAGAAGATTTGATTGTTCACCAGATAGCCAACAATTGATCTGTTCATCGACTTCTCGTATGTATATATCTGAAAAATTAGAGTGCCTTGTTTGTAGAAAACGGATACGAAAATTTGGATGGCAGAAACCGTGTTGACTTTTGGTGAGTGGGTTAAGCAGCGCCGAAAAGCTTTGGGGCTAACCCAGGCTGCACTTGCTGATCTGGTAGCCTGTTCAACGGCCTTGATTAAAAAGATTGAGGCTGGCCAGCGCCGACCATCTCATCAAATTGCCGAATTAATGGCGATTTATTTGCAAATTTTGCCCAAGGATCAGGCCGATTTCCTGCGGTTGGCGCGGTACGGTTTACCTTTATCCCAGCAGGAAAGCGATCCTTCAAACAAAGCCTCGCTTTCTACTAAACACAATTTTCCCCTTTACAAAAACCTATTGCCTGTGCCGGCCACCTCATTAGTAGGCCGCAAGTTGGATATCCTGGCTGTTTGTGGCTGGCTTCGCCGGCCGGAAGTGCGCCTGGTTACCTTAACGGGTCCCGGTGGAACGGGAAAAACACGCCTTGCCTTGCAAGTGGCCGAGTCTCTTTTCTCTGAATTTGAGGACGGGGTTCATTTTGTCAACCTGGCGTCCATTAATGATCCCAGTTTGGTAATCCCAACGATCGCTCAGTCCCTGGGTATTCGTGAGACCCGAGGTCACCCGTTGCGTGAAAGCCTGCTGGCTTATTTGCTGGGCAAGAAGATTTTGTTGGTATTGGATAATTTTGAACAGATTCTGTCTGCGGGTGTGGATATTGCTGACTGTTTGAGAATCGTTGGTACTCTGAAGATACTGGTCACCAGCCGTGCCACGTTATATATCTCAGGGGAAAAGGAATATGTTGTTCCGCCGCTTGAACTTCCGAGCTTGAAACAACTACTCGATACCGATAATTTGTTACGACTGCCTGCGATCGAGCTTTTCATCCAACGCGCACAGGTGGTAAATATGGGGCTTGTATTAAATCCGAAGAATGTTGCTGCGATCGCTGAGATTTGCATTTATCTTGATGGTTTACCGTTGGCGATTGAATTGGCGGCTGCCAGGAGCAAAGTTTTGTCCCCGGCAGAATTATTGGCCCAGCTAAAAAGGTTTAACCGGCTTGGTTCATTGGAGTTACTGGCAGGCGGACCCCGAGATCTGCCTGTGCGACAGCAGACGATCCGTCAGACCATTGACTGGAGCTATAACCTTTTAAACGATGCCCAGAAAACTTTATTTCGGCGGCTTGGGGTATTTGTCGGCGGCTGCACGCTCGATGCTGTGCAATCCGTGTGTGGAGAAGTGGGGACATATTCGCAATGGGGCGCGATTTTGGATGATTTCTCCACGCTCGTGGGCCACAGCCTGTTGCGAAAAATTGATGGCCCGGATGGGCGACCGCGTTTCACCATGTTTGAGACGCTCCGTGAATACGCGATAGAGCTTCTCAGCGAGAACAATGAGCTTGAAACCATGCAAGCTCGGCACGCTGCTTACTTTGCGCGGTTTATGGAAGATGCTATTCCCAAGATACGCGGAGCTGATCAAGTTGTCTGGCTGGCGTATTTGGAGCTTGAGCATGACAACTTGCGCGCGGTCTTAAGTTGGAGCTGCCTGGCCGATGAAAACATAGAGACTGGCCTTCTTGTGGCTGGTTTGCTTTGGGAATTCTGGACGGTTCGGGGATACGAATCAGAAGGGCGGGATTGGCTGGAACGGATTCTTTCTGTGCCGGCTGCAGCCGCTCCAACGTTGTTGCGCGCGAAAGCACTGAACGGCGCAGGGTTTCTGGCCTGGACTCAAAGCGATCTTGAAGCTGCAGAGATGTTGCTCAATGAGAGTGTGCAATTATCAAAGGAGTTGGGCGATGATGCGGGGCGCGCATGGGCGCTCAATCACCTTGGGCAGGTGGCCCAGTTACGCGGCGATCAAAAATTAGCCGTCTCTTTATTTACAGAGAGTTTAAATCTGTTCAGGCCCGTACATGCGGATTGGAATCTTGTGTGGGTACTAAACAATTTGGCAGAAATGGCTCTCGGCCAGAAAGATTACGCAAGTTCGGCCAAGTTTTTGGAAGATGCCCAGGAATTACTTCAGCGCACACAAGATAAGCGAGCCAGAGCCTGGGTTCATAATAATTTAGGGGTGTTGGCAAAAAATCTTGGAGATTTCGATCGTGCTGCTCTTGGTTTGACAGAAAGTTTGAATTTATTTCGGGAGTTGGGAGACGACCGGGGCGCTGCGATTGTGCTCAAAAACCTTGCCCACACCACCCTGGCACAGGGCAATTTAACCCGAGCCCATGAATTATTCGTTCAGGCTCTGCAATTATTAGGATTGGTCGGTGATCCAGGTGATGTGGCGTGGATGCTGAATCAACTTGCGCGGGTGACGCGTTTGCGGGGTAATATTGAACGGGCTTTGAGTGTGGCAACGGAATCTCTTGCCAAATTCAGTAAAATAAAAAGCCTGAGGGGAATTTCTTTTTCACTTATCGAAATCGCGAGCATAGCCTTGGAGCAGGATCAATTCGACCGGGCCACCCGCTTGCTGAGCGCAGCCGATGCGATGCTGGTTTCCCGAGGATTGCCAAATATAAAAAATTCAGAAGATGCCGACAATCCGTTTAATTACAAATTGATGGAAGATACCCTTATCCAGAAGCTGGGGAAAACGGTATTTGCAAAGGAGTGGGCTCTCGGCCAAACGTTGAATCAAGACCAGGCGATTGCCTACGCTTTGGAAAATTTTGCCAACGTAACATCAATTCTGAGCAGGTGATGCCTGCAGTGATGGTTTAAATTGACACGATCATCACCAGCAAAAGAGCAAATATTTTTATCCCGGCAAGGCTAACGAAATCGATGGGCGATCGTCGAAAAATCACTCTTGACTATACCCCTTACTATTCGGTATAATTATACGATTGATGAAAAATATTAAAATCTAGCCTATAGGTGCAAGCGCGAGAGTTTTCTCCAGCGCTTGCATTTATTCGTCTGTCAGCTACGCTTGCAGACGGGATGGGCATCGACATCGTTCCAAATCCCCCACAGGAGGACGTGACAGTGGAAACCAAAGGCTTAACCGCACTCCGCATCAGCCTCGCTTCACCTGAAACCATTCGCAGTTGGTCGTATGGTGAAGTTTTGAAACCCGAAACCATTAACTACCGGCGCTTGCGCCCGGAAAAAGATGGTTTGTTTTGCGAGGCCATTTTTGGCCCCACCCGCGATTGGCAGTGCTATTGCGGAAAGTATAAAAACCCTCGTTATAAGGGTATTGTTTGCGATAAGTGCGGTGTCGAAGTGACTCGCGCGGCTGTGCGCCGTGAACGCATGGGGCATATCTCATTGGCGACACCCATCGCTCACATCTGGTACACCCGTCGTATTCCGTCCTACCTGGGCCTCTTGCTCGATATTTCGCGCCGCAATCTTGATCGCGTTTTGTATTTTGCGCAATATATCGTCACTTATGTTGATGAAGATGCTCGCGGCAAGGCGCTTAAACGACTTCAAGATGAGATTTCGGTCTCTGAGCGCGAACAGGCCGGGGTCATTAACTCGAAAATTGCTGAAGTCAAACTTGGCCGCGACCAAAAAGTGGCTGAGCTTAACCAGCGCAAATCTGATCTTGAGCATTCATATGATGAGCAGATCGCATCGCAGATTGAGCCTGTGATTCAGGAAGGTCAGCGCCTTGAATCTGACCTCCAAGAAAAAATGGGTGTTGCTGCTGCGAAGGCTGTTTATTTCCAGGCGACCGGCGAACAAATCCTTGCTGCCGGCGAAGTTGTTGCTGCCAGCCACATCAGCAAAGTCCAGAAAAACGTCAAAGAACGCCTTGAAGGCCTTGAGAACGAACTCAAGGATCAAAAAGCGCGTGAGATTGAGCACATCAAGTTGGAAATTGAGCGCGTCAAGGCTGAAGCTGCCGAGACGATGGAATCCTTCCGTAACCAGCTCGAAGACCAGTCAAGCGCCAGCCAGGGCCAGAATAGCCGCGTACGCGAAGAGCTGATGGAACTGCGTCCGTTTACCTTCTTAAGCGAAACCCGCTACCGCGAACTTAAATCGCGTTGGGGACAGGTTTTCCGCGCCGATATGGGTGCCGAGTCTTTCTACGATATTATGAAGCGCCTCGACCTGGACAAGCTTTCGGAAGAACTTTGGAAAGAAGTTAAAACCACCAAGTCGAAGCAGAAACGCAAGAAGGCCACCACCCGTTTGAAGGTTGTGGAAGCCTTCCGTCGTTCTGGCAACCGTCCCGAGTGGATGGTGATGACCATTTTGCCGGTCATCCCGCCCGACCTGCGCCCAATGGTTCAGCTTGACGGCGGCCGCTTCGCTACATCCGACTTAAACGATCTGTATCGCCGCGTCATCAACCGTAACAACCGCCTCAAACGCCTGCTCGAACTGGGCGCGCCGGATGTTATCGTCCGCAACGAGAAGCGCATGTTGCAGGAAGCGGTCGACAGTCTGATTGACAACTCCCAGCGCGGCAAGGCCCTCAGCCGCCGCGGACGTCGCGAACTCAAATCTTTGAGCGATATGCTCAAGGGTAAGAAAGGCCGCTTCCGCCGTAACCTGCTCGGTAAACGCGTGGACTATTCCGGCCGCTCCGTGATCGTGGTTGGTCCGCAGTTGAAGCTATACCAGTGCGGTCTGCCCAAAGCTATGGCGCTGGAACTCTTCCGCCCGTTTGTCATTGCCAGCCTGGTACAACACAATTACGCGGCGAATGTCAAAGGCGCGCGCCGTCTGATCGAGCGCAACCGCCCCGAAGTTTGGGAAGTGCTCGAAGAAGTCATCAAGCACCGCCCGGTCTTGCTGAACCGCGCTCCGACCCTGCATCGCCTTGGTATCCAGGCTTTTGAACCGCTGTTGATCGAAGGTTCAGCCATCCAACTGCACCCGTTGGTTACCACCGCTTTCAATGCGGACTTTGATGGTGACCAGATGGCTGTGCACGTGCCGCTTTCACAAAAAGCGGTCAATGAAGCCCGAAAGCTAATGCTGGCTTCGAAGAACCTGCTCAAACCTGCCGATGGCGAACCGATTATCTCGCCCTCGAAAGACATGGTGTTGGGTGTGTATTACCTGACCATGACCGATAATCGTCCGCACCTCGGCGATGGCCGCATCTTTGGTGAAATGGACGAAGTCTTGATGGCCTATCAGCTGAAGCAGGTTGAAGTCCATTCCAACATCAAAGTAAGGATCGAAACTTACTATGCTGAGGATGGTACACGCCTTGCCGAGCCTGTGAGACGGATCATTGACACCACCGTTGGCCGTGTCATATTCAATGATGTTATTCCTCACGAAGTACGCTTTGTCAACGAATTGCTTGAAAAGGGCAGTGTCAAAGATCTGATCGCGGATGTCTATGAGATCTGCGGGCAGGAAAAGACAACCCGTACGGCAGATGAAGTCAAACGTTTAGGCTTTGAGTATGCCATGCGCTCTGGGACAACGATCGCCATTTCGGATATCGCCGTTCCTCCCCAAAAGCAGGGCATCATTGCTGAATCGCTTAAAGAAGTCGAATTGGTGCAACGTGATTTCCGGCGCGGTCTGCTGACCGAGCAGGAACAGAATGAGCGCATCATTCAAATTTGGCAAAAAACCACGATCGATGTTGCCAAGGCGGTTCGCGCCAACATGGATCCGAACGGCAACCTTTCAACTATGGCCAATTCCGGCGCTACCAAAGGTGGTTTCGGCCCGATCTCCCAGTTGGCTGGTATGCGTGGTTTGATGGCGGATCCCTCTGGCCGTATTATCCCGCTGCCGATCCGCTCGAACTTCCGTGAAGGTTTGACCGCTCTGGAATACTTCATTTCAACCCACGGCGCCCGCAAGGGTTTGGCGGATACCGCTCTGCGTACTGCGGATGCCGGTTATCTAACCCGTCGTTTGGTTGACATTGCCCAGGATATTATCATCAACGAAATCGACTGTGGCACGAGCGAAGGCATTTGGATCCACAAAGCCGACGATGTGGCCGGGCAATCACTCAGCAGCCGCATCTACGGACGTTTGACTGCCACTCCGATCGTTGATCCGAGCACCGGCGAGATCCTGGTCGAGGCCAATGAGATTATTGGGCATGACCATGCTCGCAGTGTTGCCGCCGCAGGCGTTCAGGACATTAAAGTTCGTTCGCCAATGACCTGCCAATTAACCCACGGGATCTGCGCCAAATGCTATGGCCTCGATATGGGACGTGGTACTCTGGTTGAAATGGGTTCGGCTGTCGGTATTGTTGCGGCCCAATCGATCGGTGAGCCAGGTACGCAGCTGACTTTGCGCACCTTCCATACCGGCGGTGTGGCGGCTGGCGGCGACATCACGACCGGTCTCCCGCGCGTGGAAGAACTTTTTGAAGCCCGCAAGACCCCCAAGGGTGAAGCTTTCATTGCTGAGATCGATGGCGTGATCCACGTCATTCAGTCTGAAAAATACTCTGACTTGCGCCTGGTCCGCATCGAGCATTCCGAGATGGTTTCGGATACCTACGATATCCCGGAAGAATGGGAAATCGTAGCCAAGGATGAGGATGAAGTGAAGGCCGCCGATACCCTGGCCACTCTGGGCGAGGCCACCATCGCGACCCAGCATGGCGGTCGGGTGCGGATCGAAGGACGCCAGGTGATCGTTTCCTATGAGCAGCGTGAAGAGGTCGAAAATGAAATTCCGACCACCATGCGCCTGCTTGCCAAGGATGGCGATCATGTCAAAGCCGGTCAACCGCTGACCGAAGGCTCGCTGAACCCGCATCGCATCTTGAAATTGCAGGGTCGCGATGCCTGCCAGATGTACCTGATGACGGAAGTCCAGAAGGTATATCGCTCACAGGGCCAGAACATCCATGACAAACACTTTGAAGTCATCATTCGCAAGATGTTGAGCAAAGTGCAGATCACCCGGCCAGGCGATACCCGTTTCTTGCCCGGCGATGTCATCGATCATCTGGAAATCAAGAAAATCAACGAGCACTTGCTGGCTGAGAGCACACAGCCTGCCCGCTATGCTGAAATCCTGTTGGGCGTCACCAAAGCATCGCTCTCTACTGACTCGTTCCTGTCCGCTTCGTCTTTCCAACACACCATCAAGGTACTGGCTGGGGCTGCAATTGCCTCGACCACCGATCCGCTGTTCGGCTTGAAGGAGAACGTGATCATTGGTAAACTGATCCCGGCTGGAACGGGCTTTGTCCACGGGCGGTTTGCTGAGCTTGACAAGGCTTTGCCTGACACCCCGATTTCCCAGTTGCCAGAAATGCCCGAAAGCTTGGCTGGCGATTAAAAAGTACAAGTAGACGAACAGGAGCAGTTTGTACAGACTGCTCCTGTTTTTTTGTTAAAATCAAACATAAACCATTGTATGATTATGTAGCACGATTTTCATATCATTGTTCAGGAGATGAAAAGCATGTCAAAAAAGTTCATCATCATCGTCTGCCATTTGTTGCTTTGCCTGGGGCTGTTTGGTTGCAATTTGCCTGGAAATGTCCCAACGGAACCGGCGCCAACAGAAACCGCGCTGTTGCTGCCTTCGGATACTCCCCTCCCGACGTTGACTGCCACGCTGGCGCCATCTGAAACCCCGGCTGCTACCGCGACCGAGACTGCGACTCTCGCCCCATCTGAAACGCCTACTCCCGAGATCCCGACCGCAGAAGTGTTCCGCGAGACGAATTGCCGCACCGGGCCGGCCGGGAATTATGACCTCGTTGCGATCATTGCCCCCGGCACAACTGTAGAAATTATTGGAGCAGATCTTGGGGCCGGGTATTATTGGTTTATTCGTAACCCGGAAAATCCTGACCAGAGCTGCTGGCTTTTGGCGCAAAATGCCAAAGTCACTGGAAACACATCCCTGCTGCCTGCTCTTAGCCCGATGCCCTCGCCGACCAGCGCACCGGCTTTTCAGGTGGCTTTTAAGAATTTTGATGTTTGCAAGGGTGGTTATTTTGCGCGTTTTAGCATAACCAATACGGGTGATGTTCAATTCCGCTCTGCATACATCAAGGTAACCAATACCAAGAATGGCGAGGTGCAAGAGCAAAGCTTGAACGCCTTTGACCTGACAGAGGGATGTATCATCGCCAAAAATGTGGCGCCGCTCTTACCAGGTCAGACCGGGCATTTGGATAGTCCGCGCTTCAATAAAGATCATCGTAATCAGCGATTGACAGCGATCATCATGGTTTGTACTGAGCAAAACCTGAAGGGCACTTGTGTTACCCAAACCCTGGATGTCAGGCCATAGGCTGATGTAACAGCCACCAGAAATAAAAAACGCAGGAGAGATGTTAACTTTCCTGCGTTTTTTTATTTCGTGAATTTTATTTTACAAAGATTACTTCTTTATAGCCGAGCGCCTGGAAAAATTTATACAGGAACGACTCTGCGTTTTGTTGCGCCTGTGTGAGAATACCGTCTTCATTGGCGGCTTTAAGTATTTCCTGTTCAGCAGCCTGGCGGGCCAGGGTTTCCAGGTCCTGCACGCTTTTTGTCAGTATGCCAGTGCTGCGGTCATAAACGTAGGATTTTTCGTTATTAAGAGTGGCAACGAAAATTTCAGCCGGTGGCAATCTAACCTGGAGCACGCCGTTGACCAGTTGCATATCACCTGGCTGGATTTTTTCCATGTCAATCCCAGCGATAACGATGCCGTGGGCTACGAAGAGCAATTTGTCTCCGAACAGAAAGCCGAAGCTACCCTGGCCAATTTCAGCTGTGATAACCTTTTCGACGCTGTACTGGATGGTTTCAAGCCGCGCCAAGGCGCGTATTTCGCTGATGTACGTTACAGGGTCGGGGATGATGGTGGGAGTTGGATTCATCAGGCTCGAGACCTGGGTTTGTAAGGCGGCATTGCTTTGTTGGAAGGGAGCTACAGCTCCGCCAATGGCACTTTCGGCGCTCTGCTGGATGGATGTGACCAGATAATATGCCGCGCCGACCAGTACCACTACAAAGATAAGGAAGAACAGTGTTGATAGTTTATTCATGGTTTCATTATACCTTTAGGGTGTATCAATTTTATTAACACCCATATTTATTAAAACATATTAGCCTTGCAAGATGCGCGAAATGGCATTATTATCAAAAATGTAAGCCTGTATGAACAGGCTAAAAACCAAGTTCTTCTAGAGGAGAAGAAAAAAATGAAACGCTCGATATACATGTTGTTCGCCGTCCTGGCTGTGTTTGCCTTTGTGCTTGCGGCCTGCGGCCCCGCCGAAGTTCCGGCGACCGAAGCCCCGGTTGTGGAAGAACCGACCGCTGTTCCGCCCACCGCTGTCCCGCCCACCGAAGAGCCGACCGCTGTTCCTGAGCCCGCCGTTGGCAGCCCGGAACACCCCATCAAAGTGTTGTTTGTCCCTTCCGTGGACGCCAACATCATCGTGACCGGTGGTGAAGTGATGGCCCAGGCGCTTAATGAAGCTACTGGCCTGACCTTTGAAGTGGTTGTGCCGACTTCTTATGCGGCCACCATCGAAGAGATGTGCGCATCCCCCACAGACACCATGGCCTTCATCCCTGGCCTGGGTTACGCCATCGCCAGCCAGTTGTGCGGCGTGGATGTTTCCTTCAAAGCGATCCGCTTTGGCTACCCTGTTTATTGGGCTGAGTACATTGTTGCCCGCGACAGCGAATTCCAGACCCTGGAAGATCTTGAAGGCGCTACCTGGGGCTTCGGCGATCAGGGCTCAACCTCCGGTTACATGGTTCCCTTTGTTGAACTTGCTGAATTGGGTGTAACCCCCGGCGAACAGGTTCAGACCGGCGGCCACAACCAGACCGTTACCGCTGTTTACAATGGCGAAGTTGACTTTGGTACCGTTTTCTACAGCGTTCCGTTGAATGCTGATGGCAAGCCAGTCTTCACCTGGGCTGAGTACCAGGAAGGTAAAGTTACCGAAGATATGTACGAACTTCCTGCTGAGGTGATCCCGAACTGCGCTCCCGATGCCGAAGGCAAGAAACTTCTCTGCGACGGCTGGCGCGTTCTCGATGCCCGCGCGAACATCCGCACGGAAGCCCCCGATGTGATGCAGAAAGTTCGCATCCTGGCTGTTTCATCCGCCATCCCGAACGACACCCTGTCCTTTGGCCCCGAATTCCCGGCCGAAGTGCGCGCCCAGATCGAAGAAGCTTTGCTTGCCTTCGCCGGCACCGAAGCCTGGGGCCAGTCCATTGGTAGCAACGATTTCTACGGTTGGACCGGTATTGAAGCAGCCACCGACGCTGAATATGATATTGTTCGCGCCATGGTTGAAGCCACCGGTTACGAAATTGAGCCGTAGTCTCACAATGTTTTTGTAATAAAATTTGGGGCAGGGAAATCTCCCTGCCCCAAATTTGCGCTAATTCCAATTGTTTTGGTTTTATCCAAGGCTTGGGCGCGGGTATGCGCCACAATCACATTTTCAGGATATTCGCCATGCTTCAAATCAAAAATCTGACCAAAATTTACGATGGCGGCGTGAAAGCGCTCGATAATGTTAGTTTTGAAGTACCAGACGGAGAATTCCTGGCCGTCATCGGCTTGAGCGGCTCGGGTAAATCTACACTCTTGCGCTGTATCAATCGCCTGATTGAGCCCACCGATGGACAGATCCTTTGGAATGGAGAAGATATCACCGGCGCCTCGAATGAAGAAATGCGCCGCATTCGCCGTAAGATAGGCATGGTTTTTCAGCACTTCAATCTTGTGCATCGTTCCAAAGTAATCACAAATGTACTGGCTGGCCGGCTCGGATACATCAACCCGGCCTGGAGTTTGGTCAATCGTTTTCCACAAGAAGACGTTGACAAAGCGCTGCAGCAATTAAATCGGGTTGGCATTGCTGACAAAGCATACCAACGCGCAGATGAACTCAGTGGTGGACAACAACAGCGCGTGGGCATTGCTCGCGCCTTGATGCAAGACCCTAAAATGATATTGGCAGATGAACCTGTAGCCAGCCTTGATCCTGTCCTGGCGCATAGCATCATGTCGCATCTGGAAGACATCAATAAAAATGACGGTGTCATGGTGCTTTGCAGCCTGCACTTTCTTGATCTGGTGCATCGCTATGCGGACCGGGTTGTTGCTCTGAATGCAGGCGAGTTGGTTTTCGAAGGGCTTCCCAAAGATATTGATGATAAAAAATTTAAAGACATCTATGGCCGTGACGCAGAGCGGGTAGGGTAGCAGCATGAAGAACGCAAAAAAAACTTCCATCTGGAAATCGCTGCGAACCGGTTTGTTCGCATTTTTGGGAATGGCGATCATTGCTTATGGCTTTGAAATCACCCAGGTTGATCTCGAAGAATTGCGCAGCGAAAACCGCCAGGAAAGCCTGGTTCGCGTTGCGCGAGCCTTGGCGCAGCCTGAATTATTTGAATACGAACAAGTAGAGGAAGTGGTCAATACCCAGTTATATGTTCCCTGCCCGGCTGATAGCAGCATCCTGCCTGAGCCGGTACAAGCAACAGGTTCAGATCCTTATGTGGTGATTGCCCCGGTTTGTGCCGCGCCTGGTGAAACTGTCCGGGTGGAAGGGTTTAATTTCGCCCCCAACACCACAGGGCCGGTGCGTTTCATTCCGGGTAGCGATTCAACCAACCCCGTTTCATTGGGGCGCGACAATGCAACTACCGATGATGACGGCCATTTTGCCCTGGACCTGGTACTGCCCAAGCGCCCCAGCGATGAAGTACAGTTTATCCGCGCCACCCTGCGCCGCAATGTAGGCAGCCCGCATCTTACCCAGACCGCGCATGATACCTGGGACAAAATTATTGAAACTGTTTTCCTGGCATTGCTTGCAACAGTTTTTGGAACCATGCTGGCCATTCCGCTGAGTTTCATCGCTGCGCGTAACCTGATGAAACCTGTTAAGAGTCCGCTTGCCAGCATTGCCCTTTCTATTTTGGGCTGGCCAGTCGGGATGGTTATTGGCTATATGGTTTTTAGTTGGGTTGGGGGGCTAAGCGCCCAGGCCGGTTCAAATATTTGGATTAACTTGCTGAGCGTGATCGTCACACCGATGATCGCCCTTGCAGGCCTTCGCTGGGCTATTCCCCAGGAAGAAATAACAATCCCAACAACATCTCTTAAGTTGGCGCGCCTGGGTGTTCTATTTCTGGTAATGCTGATTAGCTTTTTCGGGCTTTTCCAGTTATCCAGCCTGGCCATGTATTTGGGAAAGGTTTTGCAGACCGCTCTAGGCTCATTTGGCTTCCTGGGGTACTTCCTCTTCCAGGTCGGTGATATTTTTGCGATCACCACTGCTGTTTTGGGCGGTTTGGCAGTTGGCGCGGCGCTCAGCAGCTTCCTTGGGCGCCTGGGCCAGCAGGCCACCGAAAAATGGCCGCTGACCCCCCTCAAGATTATCAATGTTGTCTTGGCTGGTCTGGCGGGTGCGACCATTTTAGGCTTGGTTGGCCAGTTGATCGAGTGGCTTTACCAGATTGGCAACCCTGCCTATACTTTGTGGGGACCGGTTGTGGTGGGCGCTGGGCTGGGAATTGCCCTGGCTCTTGTCACCAAAGCCAGGGAAGCCTTGCCGGTTGGTATGGTCATCTATACGGTCACGCGTACCTTCCTGAATGGCCTGCGCTCGGTGGAAGCGCTGGTGATGGCGATCGTCTTTGTCATCGCGGTGGGCATCGGCCCATTTGCCGGTGTTATGGCGCTCGGCCTGCACACCATCGTCAGCCTGGCAAAGCTCTACTCGGAGCAGGTTGAAAGCATCGCGTCCGGTCCGCTTGAGGCCATCCAGGCCACCGGCGCCAATCGCCTGCAGACCATCGTCTACGGGGTCATCCCCCAAATTATCCCGCCTTACATCTCGTACACCATGTACCGTTGGGACATCAACGTGCGTATGTCGACCATCATCGGTTTCGTTGGCGGCGGCGGCATCGGGTTCCTGCTCCAGCAGAACATCAACCTGCTCAACTACCGCGGCGCAAGCGCTCAAATGCTGGCGATAGCGGTGGTTGTCTCGCTCATGGATTACATCAGCTCTGAACTGCGCGAGCGGGTCGTCTAACCCAATCAGATTTGCGCATTAGAATTTCATCAGCGCCGGAATTTTCCGGCGCTGTTTTTTGGTACAATCCTGCCCATGTTCAAAAAAATAATCGCAAAAATCACAAAACTATTTTGGTACTTACTCCTGGCCGGGATGGGGATTCTCACCATTTCGCGGATTGTTACTGGCCTGGTGGGGTGGGTGCGCACTTATGGAGAGCCCGACGTTCCTACCCGGCCCGTGGCCATCGTTTTCGGAGCGGGTCTGACCCGCAGCGGAGGAGCGACGGCGGTTCTGCGTGACCGGATCCAGACCGCGGCAAACCTGTATTTTGCCGGAAAAGTTGAAAAGCTGCTGATGAGCGGGGACAACAGCACTGTTGAATACAACGAACCGGCCGCCATGCGCGAATTTGCGCTTAGCCTGGGCATACCGGATGAAGCGATTGTGCTCGATTATGCCGGGCGGCGCACTTATGATACCTGCTATCGCGCTCGCGCTATTTTTGGTGTGGATTCCGCCATTCTGGTCACGCAGCCGTTTCACATGCCGCGCGCCGTTTATCTATGTAATGCGCTGGGTGTTGATGGGGTGGGTGTGGTTGCCGAAAATTTCAACTATCGACGCTCATCTTTGCTCTTTTGGAATGCCCGCGAACTGGCCGCCACCGTCACCGCCTTGATCGATGTCCATATCCTCCGGCCGCTGCCGATTTTGGGGGAACCCGAACCCATTTTCAAGGAGACTGTCCTACAATGACCCGCGAAGAAGCTCTTTCTCTGGTAAACGAATATGTCAAAAGCGAGTCTTTGATACGCCACATGTTTTGCGTAGAGGCAGCGATGCGTTTTTACGCCGAGAAATTTGGAGAAGATGTCGATGTATGGGGCTTGGCTGGTTTGCTGCACGATTTTGATTGGGAGATTCACCCGACAGCCGAGCAGCACCCGATCGAAGGCGCTCCCATCCTGCGCGAGCGTGGTGTGGACGAAATGATCGTGCGCGCCATTCTCAGCCATGGCGACAACACCGGCATCGCGCGTGAGACAGCCATGGAAAAAGCACTCAATGCCTGTGATGAAATTACCGGCCTGATCACTGCGGTGGCGCTGGTACGCCCTTCACGCTCGATCCTCGATCTGGAGCCGTCCTCGGTCAAGAAAAAATGGAAGGACAAAGCTTTTGCCGCCGGAACCGACCGCGCAGGGATGGAAAAAGCCGCCGAAGAATTCGGCGTTGATCTGTGGGGAGAACATGTCGGCAATGTGATTGCGGCCATGCGGCGCATTGCGCCTGAATTGGGGCTGGTGGGGGTTCTTTAATTAACTGTCAGATTGGTTGCCCATGAACTCTTCGGCGGTGGCATGGCCGGGCTGGGAAATTCCCTCGCGTTTGACCACCTTCCAGAGTGTCAGGAAGATGATTTTGATGTCCAGCCAGAACGACCAGTTATCCACGTACCATACGTCCAGACGGAATTTTTCGTCCCAGGTCAGGGCATTGCGGCCATTGATCTGAGCCCAGCCGGTGATGCCGGGCAAAACATCGTGACGGCGCATCTGTTCGGGGGAGTAGCGTTCCAGGTACTGCACCAGCAGTGGGCGCGGCCCCACCAGCGACATTTCCCCTTTCAGAACGTTAAGCAGCTCTGGAAGTTCATCAAGGCTGGTCGCGCGCAGCAAACGCCCGAGGGGCGTCAGCCGCTCCGCATCTGGTAGCAGACTCCCGTCCGCGGCGCGGGCATTCGTCATCGTGCGGAATTTGTAAATGCGGAACGGCATCCCCTTAAAACCGGGGCGGGTTTGCCCAAACAAAACCGGGCTGCCGTGAAAAAGCCGCACCAACGCCACCACCACCAGCAATACGGGTGAGAGCAGTAGCAGGCCGAGCGCGGCAACAGCAATATCAAAGATTCGTTTGAGCAGGGGGGAGCGCATGGCTCAAATTCTACCAGAGTTGGTATAATCTTAATAAGGAGCCACTATGAATGAGCGAATCTTAATTATTGAAGATGATCCTGCGATCCTGAAATTGCTTCAGCGTGGGCTGGCTTACGAAGGCTACACAGTGGATACTGCCACCGACGGCCGCAGCGGGTTGAACATAGCCCGCGATCATAACCCCGATCTGGTGATCCTGGACTGGATGCTGCCGGGCATGGATGGGTTGGATGTCTGCCATCGTTTGCGGCTGGGTGGGGCCGTGCCGATCTTGATGCTGACGGCCAAAGACACCATCCAGGACCGCGTACAGGGCCTGGACGCGGGCGCAGACGATTATATGGTCAAACCCTTCAACCTGGACGAACTGACGGCCCGTGTGCGCGCCCTGCTGCGTCGTACGCAGACTGAGCGGGTTCAGGTGCTCAAGTTTGCCGATCTGACGCTTGATACCAGCACGCGCGAAGTAACGCGCGGCAGCAAGCTGATCCAACTGACTGCCAAGGAGCACGAACTGCTGGAACTGTTCTTGCGCCACCCGCGCCAGGTTCTGACGCGCGAGGTGATTTTTGACCGGGTCTGGGGCTATGATTTTGGCGGCGAGAGCAATGTTCTTGAAGTTTACATCCGCTATTTGCGCCAGAAATTGGAAGAGAACGAACAGTTGCCGCGCTTGATCCATACGGTGCGCGGGGTTGGTTATGTTTTGCGCGAGATGCCCTGACCTTTTATGTCGCTGCGCGCACGGTTGACCCTTTTATATTCGACCCTCCTGGGCGGTATCCTGCTTCTGTTTGGGGTACTGGTCTATGTGGTTGTCAGCGTGGTGATGTTTGAGCAGATCGACAACAACTTGCGCGTTGCTGTTTTGCGCATCACCAACACCATGGGGTTTGAGACGGCCCAGGAGATCAGCACAATCAACTTGCTGTCCCTGAGGGTTTCCACCAATGTTTCTGTGCAGGTATGGTCGCGAGAAGGCCGTTTGCTGGGGGCGAGTAGTGATTATCTCGATCCGCAACGGCCGATTGATTCGCCGGCCCGGGCGGTAAGCAGCCCGATTTTTCGCAGTATATATAACGCCCAGGGCGATCACCTGAGGGTACTTTCTGCGCCTTTTCTCTCTGGGTCCCGCCAGCGCGGCGTAATCCAGGCTGCGGTCAATCTCGAACTGGTCGATACGATTCGCAACAGCCTGCTGTATGCCTTGATCTTTATTGCCCTGGCATCTGTAGCGCTGGCTGCCCTGGCTTCGTGGTTCAGCCTGCGACAGGCGCTAAAGCCGCTAGAAACAGCCACCGATATCGCAGAACAAATTACGCGGGCCGACGATCTTTCGCGCCGCATTCCGTATGACGGGCCGCCCAATGATGAAATTGGCACCCTGACGGGCGCCTTTAACCGTTCGCTTGAACAACTTGAAACGCTTTTTACCTCCCAACAGCGTTTCCTGGCTGATGTTTCACATGAACTGCGCACGCCGCTGACCGTGATCAAGGGCAATGCAGATCTAATTCGCAAACTCGGGCCTGATGAAGAATCGATCAATTCGATCAAAGATGAAGCGGACCGCCTGACACGCATGGTCGGTGATCTGCTTTTGCTGGCCCAGGCGGAATCGGGCAAACTCAGCCTGGGCCTTAATCCCGTTGAGTTGGATGCGCTTGTTCTGGAAGTTTTCCAGGAGATGCATGTCCTGGCCGGGGGCAAGGTGAATCTGAAACTTACCGAGATCGACGAGGCGCTGGTCAATGGCGACCGCGACCGGCTGAAGCAGGTTTTGCTGAACTTGATCTCGAACGCCATCCAATACACCCCTCAGGGTGGGGAAGTGCTTGTTGGCATCACCAAAGCGGATGGGAAGGTTTGCGTAACCGTGCGCGACAGCGGACCGGGCATCCCGACTGAGGATTTACCACACATTTTTGAGCGTTTTTATCGTGGCGAAAAATCGCGCACACGCTCCAAAACCAGCGGATTTGGCCTGGGGCTCTCGATCGCCTATTGGATTGTGGAACACCATGGGGGCGGTATTACCGTCAGTTCCGAACAAGGTCGCGGCACAACCTTTCAAGTCAGTTTACCGATTCTAAACTGACTTGAAAGGTCGAAACACCAGCTTTTTAGAAGTAGATGAATGAACGGGGGATATATTTTGGATGAAATGAACCAAACGCTTATTCTTGCGCTGGCTCATCTTTCCTGGCGGCAGCTTCGGCAGCCTGGGTCGCAATTTTCGTGTCGAGCACATTCCATACGCCCTGAGCCAGCTTGCTCCCGGCTTTGCGGCGCAGGTTGGCCTGGTAGCGCACACGTTCCCCTTCTCCGCGTCGGATCAGCCAGAATTGTTTGGTAAGAATCTGGAGAGCCGCATCCAGATCTGCTATGCTGGGGCGCTCCGCTTCAGGCAGGTCTTCGACCCATTCCAGAATTTCTGAATACATCAACTCATATTCGCGCAGCATGTAGCGCATGATTTTGCGCAACAAGGGAGGCAGGGCCGCCAGATCGAGCGGGCTGATACCGTCATCCCGCGATTCTATTTCCAGCCGTTTTTGTAACCGGTCAAATATTCCGCTCATGGTTCCTCGCAAGGGGGGGTCAGAACAATTCCGGCATCGGAATTGGTTCAGGTTGGGGCTGGCATTCGCCGCACCAGATAACATCCGCGACCGCCAGGCCTTTCGGGGTATTGTTGCCACCCAGGAACATGGTGATAAACCCCGACATTTTGCTGGCGTGATCCTTGCAAACTGCCCTGCCGCAGAAGGAGCAAATTGCGCGAGCGCTTTCTTCACAGAACCAACATTTCATGATCAATTCTCCGTTGAATAAAAAACTAGGGAAGTCCCAGGATGGTTTTTGCAGCCCGGACGAGTTCCAGCGACCAGGGATGGTCTGGATAGCGCAGTGAAAACAGGTCCGCACTGCCCATATCGACCATGTCTTCGCTCAGCGGCAGGACCCCTGCCACCGGGGCCTGGAAGGTCTCTTCGACGTGCGCCCGGATCTGATTGGGATCGTATTTTGAGAGGGCTTTGTTCACAAACAGGCGGATGCTTGGCACATCCAGGCTGCGGGCGACATCCAGCGTGACGGCTGTCCCCTGAAAATCTTGCTGGTCGGGCCGCAGGATGATGACCATGCCGTCTGAGATGCCAATCGAGAGCAGGGTTTCTTCGTTCAGGCCGGGGTGGGTGTCGATGAACAGGTAATCGAGCTGCAGTTCTTTGCGCAGGGTTTTCAATCCCTTATTCAGAACATTGACATCGTATCCATCGCGCAAGACGCGGCTGATCTCGCCGGTTTTGATGCTGGAGGGTACCAACCAGATAAATTTATCGGCCAGTTGACGGACGCCGGGTAAGGCAGTGGATTCGCGCCCCACCAGTAAGGCCGCATCGGTGATGGGGCATTGCCCGTGCAGATAATCATTCAGGGTTTGCTTCATGCTCTTTTCATCCAATCCGAACAGCACGTGGATGCCTGGTGACTGAATATCCGTATCGACAATGGCAACGCGTTTGCCTGCCAGGGCTGCTTGCGCGGCCAGATTGGCGGTTACGTTGGATTTTCCCGTGCCGCCACGAAAAGAATGGATCGAAATAATTTGGCTCATTCTTCGCTCTCCTGTTTGGGTGGTTTAATTTTCTCTTCCTGTCGAGATTTAAGCGTGGCCCATAAATTTACACCGCCAATGGTTGGCCGGGCTGCTGTTCGTTCCTGTATCACTGTTTCGAGACGCCCCCATAACGGGCTGGAGTCTTCGGGGAAGGTATAGCGCAGGCGCAGAAAAAGCATGGCATAACTGCCGACTTTGCGCCGGGCAACATCGACCTGATCGCGCAGCTTGGCAATTTCTTCTTCTATGCCGCGCTTCATGCGTTCATCGGTTAATCGTTCAACTGATTTTCGCATAAATCCAAGCCGGGCCTGCTTGGTCAGAAAATCTTTGATCTGGCTGGCTTTTTCGTTGCCAAATTGCTCTGCGAGCGGTTCCAAGATATCATCGATGATTTCCATGCGGGTGACAACGGCTGCTTCACCGCTGGTGACCCGGTCCGTCATTCCCAGGCTTTCTTCGAGCCAGATTTTGCCTGTTTTTAAGCCGCGCATGATGACAAATGCAATCAATCCCGCGCTGATCAGACCGCAGGCCGTGGCATAGATTAATAACATGCCATCATCGACACGTGTGACAATGTTATTGAATCCGATGTGGATTAGCATGGCCAGCAACAAGCCGCCCATCCCAACCCCGATGCGGCGGATCCAGCCTTGCTCGAACCGCGCCTGACCGAGAAAAATGCCAAGAATGCTGGTTGTTGAAGCGTGAATTAAGTTCGTTGAAATAACGCGGCTGATTGCCAGCATAACGCCTGAATCGCCCGCTGCCTGGATATATTGGAAATTCTCGATAATAGCAAAGCCTACCCCGGCGGCAAATCCATAAACTGCGCCTTCAACAAAATAGGTAAATTTGGGGCGACTGACCAGGTACCACAGGATCAGCCCCTTCAATATCTCTTCGATGACCGGAGCCGAGTAGCGGATAATATCCAGGCGCTCGAGCCAGCCTTCATTGTATGTTGTACGATTAAACTCACTTGCCAGCCCAAATGCAACCAAACTGGTCACAAAGCACAGCAAGATGGTGCGAAACTCGCCGGTTTTATAAAAATCCAGTGTGTAGATTAGCCATAACGAACCGACCGGAATAATTAGGGCGATCAGATAGGCAGGAATTAAAATGAGCATAGCCTTTAATATACACTCTTTTTGCAAAACTAAGAAATTCTCTAATAGAATGTATCTGCACACCTTGAGAGCCAATTGGACAGAAAGGCTAAAAACAAGAGACACCCATCGGGCTAAAATTGCTCTTAGATGAGTGTCAAATGCACAAAGAAATATATGTGGAAATCAGGCTTTGTAATGTCCGCCTTATATTAAAAGGGTAGCGGCGATGCGTTGTCATTTTTAAGCTATGTGCCGCGAATGAAAGCATTCTGAATGTTTTAACGTTGGCGATTTAACCAGATAATGATAGCGATCAAAATAATACCGGCAACAAGGATGATCCCCTCTAAGGGTGATATACCATCGGCTGCGCCCATCAGCGGCACATCAGATGAACCCATAGGCAGGGTTAGAACTCCGATGAGAAGAAGTAAAACAAAACTGCTCGCAATAGCAAAAAAACGCATCCTTTTTTGATTGGTTGCCTTACTATTTTGGATTGGATAGTTTGATTTATTTCTGGCGATTAATAAATTTTTGCGAATTCGCGCGCTGGTGGAAGCATCTGGCTGAGCAAGTTGTACCGCTTTTTTCATTTGAAGGATCGTTTTTTGCAATTTGACAAATTCATCTTGTTGGTAGGAATCGTGCATATCGATATCCTTATTCATGCTCAGCACCATGTCAGTGAACTCAGCAATCCGATCGTTAAACTGGGAATCTTCAGTTAGGTTAGTCATTTTCTAATACATCCTCCTGCATCTTTTCTGCAAGCGCAGCTACTGAACGCCGGAAGAGAGATTTGGTCGCTTCAAGGGACTGCCCATTTTGGCGCGCGATTTCACTAAAAGACATGTTGTCCACGAAACGCATTAAGAGAATATCCTGATGGTTTTGGCGTAATTGAGTCAATGCATGTTGGATGCTGGCAAGATCATCTTGTTGCTTGAATTGTTCTGCCTGATCGTGTTGACTATTGCTGGCGGTGTTCTCATAGTCAGGTTCGTCCACTTGTGTGACAGATTTTGCTCGGTAGTAATCAGCAATTTTTCGATTGGCAATGGCGCGGATCCAGGTGCCAAATTTAGATTCAGAACGAAAACTGTGTAAAGATCTCAGCATTGCAATAAATATTTCTTGCGTGATATCTTCAACATCGATTTCCGGTATTTTAAATCGCACACGGGCATACACAGTAGGTAAAAACCGCTCGTACAACAAGGTAAATGCATCCTGGTTTCCCATTTTTGCGAGGTGTGCCAATTCTTCATCACTGAGAATACTGAGGTTTATCGTTTGATGATTCATGATATTAGTCGCAAATTGCCCCCAAAAAGGGTTGAAGAATTAGATCGACTTGATGCTTTCTTTTGCAGTTGCATCAATAAAAGTCTATTATATAGGCAAAACACCATTATAGAAATAATTGGACAAAAAAGACAGATCTTTGTCGATAATTATTTCGAAATGGTGTTTTATAAAGAAGGGCGATGACGATCGCCTCGTTTTTGTTGGGGGAGATTGCGTTTATTACGGCACAACAATTTCGATATAAATGGTTTCCCCGAAGGGCTGGCCCTGCGGGTCGGAGGCCTGCCAGGCCGATCGGTATACGCCGCTGGTTGGCGGGGCGGTGAAAAAGATTTGGATGGTGACTTCCGCGCCGGCCCGGGCCGGGAACAGCGCCTGGACGATCTCCGCACCCAGCGGAGCGAATCCGCCCACCAGCTTTAGCCGGTAGCCTGCATCCCAATCGCAGGTACCGCTGTTGACCACCCGCCACTGCTTGTCGATGCGTTCATTGGGATTAATCGGACTGCCGTCCGGCACCGTCAGATCAGCCAGGAATTTCAGATCGTTGAGACAGGTTTCGGCGGCGGTTGCGCTCGCGGTAGGGCTGAGTTCCGGCTGCGGGGTTTGTTGATCAGCAGTGTTTGTGGCCGTTTCGGTGGGGAGGCTCTCTTCGCCGGGGGTTGCCGTCCACATGCTGATGGTTGTCGCGGCGGAGGTCGGGCTGGCGTTTGGCGCTGGCGGAATAAAAATGGGTTCTGCTGCGAGCGGCCCGCAGCCGGCCAGCAAGAACAAAAAAACGGAATACACAATACGCCAGGCGTACCGTGCATTCCGTTTCATCTCAAAAAAGTGTTTTTTACTCGTCGCTGCCGCCATCGTCTTCGCTGCCCATGTCAACTGGCAGGACGATCTCACCACCCAGGGCTTTTTGGCGAATGGTGGTCTCGATTTCCAGGGCCACTTCAGGGTTCTGGCGCAGGAATTCTTTCGAGTTTTCGCGTCCCTGCCCGAGGCGGATATCGCCATACGAGAAGAAAGCACCGCGCTTCTGGACAATTTCCAACTGAGTCGAAAGATCGAGCACGTCGCCCTCTTTCGAGATGCCCTCGTTGTACATGATGTCGAACTCGGCGGTGCGGAAGGGCGGCGCAACTTTGTTCTTGACCACGCGCACGCGGGTGCGGTTACCGATGATCTCTGCGCCCAATTTGATCGATTGGATGCGGCGCACATCGAGACGGACCGTGGCGTAGAACTTGAGCGCTTGACCGCCGGTGGTGGTTTCGGGGTTGCCGAACATCACGCCGATCTTCTGGCGCAACTGATTGGTGAAAATGACCATCGTCTTGGTCTGGTTGATCGCGCCAGACAGCTTGCGCAGGGCCTGACTCATCAGACGCGCTTGCATGCCCATTGTCGAATCGCCCATGTCGCCTTCCAGTTCCGATCGCGGAACCAGGGCAGCGACCGAGTCGATCACCACCACATCCACTGCGCCGGAGCGGACCAGCGTTTCAGCGATTTCGAGGGCCTGTTCACCGGTATCCGGCTGCGAGACGAGCAGGTTGTCGATATCCACGCCCACTTTGGCGGCGTAGCCGGGGTCGAGGGCATGTTCCATATCGATAAAAGCCGCCGTGCCGCCCATTTTTTGGGCCTCGGCCACAATGTGCTGGCAGAGGGTGGTCTTGCCCGAAGATTCAGGCCCGTAGATTTCGGTAATGCGTCCGCGCGGCAGGCCGCCGACGCCCAGGGCAATATCGAGCGAGAGTGAGCCGGTCGGGATGGCGTCCACGACCATGCTGTGGGCTTCGCCCAGGCGCATGATCGAGCCGTCGCCGTAGCGTTTGACAATATCGCCAAGGGCTTTGTCGAGCACTGCGCGTTTTGCGTCATCCATGTTGGTGACGCGCGGCATTGGTTGAGCTTGAGAGTTTGATTTACGAGCCATGTTTTTTCTCCAAAACGAGGTTAAAGGTAACGATAACGAGAGTATAGCACATCTGTTCAGTACGTCAAGGATTGAATTTGGACTTAATTCGGGAGATTTTACTCTCCTTAGGTGATCAATTTCGACAGCGTGTACCACTCTCCGGGTTTTCCCGGCCAGGCCGCGCCACCCGTCACCTGTCCGCCGTCTGTCAAACGCTTCAGGGCGCGGACGGTCAACTCGTTTCCCCAGCCAAACAGACGGATCACATCCCGTAACTGGGCAGCCCCGACCGAGGCGAAGTACAGTTCCAGCAGCTTTTGCCGCGCTTCAGACTCTCCGATCCCCCGCGCTTTTTCCGGCAAATCGGGATAGTGCCGGGCTGTCAGATCGTAGATGAAGGCGTAGCGCCAGGCTCCGGCCTCGGCCACCCCCACCGGCAGGATTTTGAATCCGGACTGCAAGACTTCCAGGGCGCGGTTGAAAACCGAATCGCTGCCCTTGCTCGTCAGGCGCGCTTCGCGGCGCAGGTCGAGCGTGTGCAGTGGACCTTTGTCCAGGATGGACTCGTAGATCTGCTTGGCTTCCACGGTCAGGCGGCCTTCCTGGTAGGCAATGATATGGTCTTCTTCGGGCGAACCGTAGTTGTCAGAGAGGGCATAGAAATAGGGAGCGATCTCGAGCGAGATCATGGTTGCCTTGCGGCGCAGGATTTTGGCGTAATACCACTGGCGTTTGTCGAGCGCGGAATCTTTCCAGCCCCAGGTGACGTGACCGGGATCGTCATGGGCATCGGCGACCGCCCGCTCCCCGGCGACAGTTGTCCACAGGCTGGGCAGGTCGATGCCGCTGATCGGCCAGAAGTAGACAAAGCCGCGCTGGTTGACCCAATCCAGGGCCGCTTCGGGTGTACTGATGCGCGGCGTGGGCGGCAGGTGATAGGTTTGGGCGCGGTGGCGGGTGAGTTGATCCAGGTCGATGGTGGGCATGGGGATATTTTACTCTCATCCAGGCTTAATCCGATTGTCGGGTAATCATCGGGCAAGCATAGGGCAAGCGTCAAGCACTCTGCGACCCGCGGTGATATAGTAAATGCAGCGAACAGTGACTTCTCTTCTCCTCCTTATGCTGGAGCCAGGGCCAAGACCCTGGCTCTTGCAGTTTAAGTGGGGGTTTACGTGCTCCCGGAATCTGGTATCATCGCCCCCATGCCCAACAACAAACTGAACGATCTCGAGCCCAAAACCTGGCTGAAGTTCCAAAAATCGTGGTTCATCCATAACCCTCCCCCGCGCAAGAAGGGCGTTTTGGTGCATCCGGCCAAATTCCCTGAGACGATGGCGCAAGATTTCATCGAGTTTTTCACCAAAAAAGGCGGGACGATCCTCGACCCGATGGCCGGGACCGGTTCTGCATTGGTGGCGGCGCTCAGGGCCGGACGTAACGCCTGGGGTATCGAGCTGAACGACAAATACGCGGAGATCGCGGCTGAAATTATCGGGCAGGAACAGGCCGGTTTGGGGGAAGCAGCAAGCGGGTTGTTTGCGACCGTCATCCACGGGGACGCGGCCAAAGCCGTCAGCTACGGAATCCCGCCTGAGAGTGTCGATTATGTCCTGACTTCCCCGCCTTATTGGGATATGCTGCACGCCAAGGGCGCGGAAAATCAAAAAAAGCGCCGCGAGACCGAAGCGCTGGATGTGGTCTATTCGGATGACCCGCACGATCTGGGGAATATCCACGATTACGAGGCGTTTGTGGCCCTGCTGGTCGAGATTTACGCCGGGCTGAAGCCGCTGCTGAAGGAGCGCGCCTACCTGACGATCATCGTCAAGAACGTCAAGAAGGGCGGCAAGATCTACCCGCTGGCCTGGGATTTGGCGCGCGAGTTGGGCAAGGTTTATACGCTCAAGGATGAAAAGATCTGGATGCAGGACAACCAGCCCCTGGCCCCGTTTGGGTTGGGCAGTGCCTGGGTCAGCAACACCTTCCACCACTACTGCTTGCAGTTCCGCAATGATTTAGCTGTGTAAAAGATTTTATAGATCAAAAACTGCAAAATTAAACACAAAAGACACAAAGGACACGAATGTTTTCGTTCGTGTACTTCGTGCCCTTTGTGTTTTAAAAACGGGGTTAATGCCCGGCGTTTGCCAGGTGGGCCTTTAGGAATACACCGGTGTAACTGGCATCGACCTTCATAATATCTTCGGGCGTGCCTTCGGCGATGATCTCGCCGCCGCCGTCGCCGCCTTCGGGGCCCAGATCCACGACCCAGTCGGCGATCTTGATGATGTCGAGGTTGTGCTCGATGATCAAGACCGAGTTGCCGGTGCCGACCAGGCGTTGCAGCACTTCGATCAGCTTGTGTACATCGGCGGCATGCAGGCCGACTGAAGGCTCATCCAGCACGTACAACGTCCGTCCGGTGGCGCGCCGCGAGAGTTCCTTCGAGAGCTTGACGCGCTGGGCTTCACCGCCCGAAAGTGTGTTGGCAGACTGCCCGACGCGCACATATCCCAGCCCGACTTCCTGCAACAACTTCAACTTATTGACCATCTGCGGGAAGGCCCCAAAGGTTTCCAGCGCGTGGTCTACTGTCATTCCGAGCACATCGGCGATGTTGTAGCCCTTGAACGCAACCTGCAGGGTCTCGCGGTTGAAGCGTTTGCCGTGACAGACATCGCACGGAACGTAAATATCGGGTAGGAACTGCATTTCAATACGCAGTTCGCCCTGCCCCTGGCACGCTTCGCAGCGCCCGCCGTGCACATTGAACGAAAAGCGCCCCGGTTTGTAGCCGCGGATCTTGCTTTCGGACAGTTCGGCAAACAGTTTGCGCATTTCGTCCCACAGGCCGGTATATGTGCCCGGGTTCGAGCGCGGCGTGCGTCCGATCGGCGACTGGTCGATGTTGATGATTTTGTCCAGGTGTTCGATGCCCTCGATGCGTTCGTGCGCGCCGGGTTGGGTGCGCGCGCCCATCAGTTTGGAGGCCAGCGCGCCGTGCAGCACATCCGTCATCAGGGTCGATTTGCCCGAGCCGGAAACACCGGTGATGCAGACCAATTTCCCGAGCGGGATCGAGACGGTTACGCCTTTCAGGTTGTTGGCTGTTGCGTTGACGATCTTCAAGCTTTTGCCGTTTCCCGCGCGTCTCTCTTTCGGCATCTCGACCTGTTTGCGCCCCGAGAGATAGGCCCCTGTCAACGAGTTTGGATTTGCCAAAATCTGGGCAGGGGTGCCTTCGGCCACAACCTGGCCGCCATGTTCCCCGGCAGCGGGGCCGAGATCGATAATCCAGTCGGCGGTGCGGATGGTTTCGTCGTCGTGTTCGACCACCAGCACGGTATTGCCCAGATCGCGCAATCCGCGCAGGGTTTCGAGCAGGCGGTCGTTGTCGCGTGGGTGCAGCCCGATCGACGGTTCATCCAGCACGTACAGCACGCCCACCAGTCGTGAGCCGACCTGGGTCGCCAGGCGGATGCGCTGGGCTTCGCCGCCGCTCAAGGTGGCGGCAGAACGGTTCAGGGTCAGGTAATTCAGGCCGACATTCACCAGGAACCCGAGCCGTGAGCTGATCTCCTTCAGAATCCGCTCTGAAATGGCCTGTTGGCGCGGGGTCAGCGGGGTTTCAGTGGCGGCCAGCTTTTGCGCCCATTCAAGCGAGCGGTTGACCGGCCAGCCGGTTACTTCCAGAATGTTGACATCTGCCACCGTGACCGCCAAGGCTTCGGGACGCAAGCGCTTGCCCAGGCAGGTCGGGCAGGGGCGGTCGCTCATGTACTCGGTGATCTTGCTGCGAATGTACTCGGAGTTGGTTTCGCGGTAGCGCCGTTCCAGGTTGCCGACGATGCCCTCGAAGGCAGCATCAAAGTTGGCAGTCCGGCCATCGCGGTTGCGGTATTGGACGCGCACGCGCTCGCCCTTCGTTCCACGCAGGATGATCTCCTGGTGCTCTGAAGTCAGTTCCCTGAAGGGTTTGTTCATGTCGATGTGATAGTGGTGCGACATCGCTTCGAGCATTTGCCAGTAATAACCGGGGTTGCCGTCTTCGCGGACGTTGTTCCACTCCATCGCAACCAGGGCGCCATCATTGAGCGATTTCTCGGGGTCGATCACCCGGCTAGGGTCGATTTCCAGCTTCGAGCCGAGGCCCTGGCATTCCGGGCAGGCTCCCTGCGGGGTGTTGAACGAAAAGGTACGCGGCTCGATCTCACCCAGTGAGATGCCGTGCTCGGGGCAGGAGAGATGTTCGGAGAAGTGCAGATCAGATGCTGGGGAAGCGTTATTGGCTGCCGTTTTGCCGCTGCTCTCTTCTTTCTTCTCTTTACTCTCTACGATGCTGACAGTAACATAGCCTTCCCCAAACTTAAGGGCCGTTTCGATCGAATCGGTCAGGCGCGTGCGGGCGGCGTTGCGCTCAGATTCATCTGTCGGGTGGCTGATGACCAGCCGGTCTACAACCGAGTCGATATTGTGCTGTTTGTAGCGGTCGAGTTCGATCTCATCATCCAGGCTGACGATCGTTCCGTCCACCCGGGCGCGCACGAAGCCTGCCTTGCGGATCTCCTCGAAAACAGCCTGGTACGTGCCTTTGCGTCCGCGCACGACCGGGGCCAAGATCAAGACCCGCTCGCCCTCGGGCAGCTTCTCGATCGCCTCGACGATTTCCTGCGCCGACTGTTTGACCACCACCCGCCCGCAGATCGGGCAGTGCGGAATCCCGACCCGCGCGTATAAAAGACGCAGGTAGTCATAGATCTCGGTCACGGTGCCGACCGTCGAACGCGGATTGTGGCTGGTTGATTTCTGGTCGATCGAAACTGCCGGCGACAGGCCGTCGATGTAATCAACGTCCGGCTTGTCCATCTGCCCGATGAACTGACGCGCATAGGCCGAAAGCGACTCGACATAGCGACGTTGCCCCTCGGCGAAAATGGTATCGAAAGCCAGCGACGATTTGCCCGAGCCGGAAAGCCCGGTAATGACAACCAGCTTCTCGCGCGGGATCTCAACGGTGATATTTTTCAGGTTGTGTTGGCGGGCGCCAACCACACGAATAACATTTGCAGACATAGCACCTCGCTATACCCAAAGGGTATGCTATGGAATAGGGAAGAAAACGCAATCAGTAATTATAGCACAAATGTTTTGATTTGACCTTCAGCCAAACACACCTTACAATAAGCGCCGTATGAGAGAATGGAATTTGACTGCTGGCGACCCATTACAACTGACCATCGCGGCTGACGCGCGTCTGTCTGACCCCAATTATGCCGACGACCACATCTGGCAGCTTGATCTGGGCGGCGGCGACCCCTCCGCGCTTGGGCTGCGCACTACTTATGGTTTGCGCGCGCGTCTGATGCGCATTTTTCCCCGCTTTTTTCAGAATGGCAAAATAATCAACGACCCTGTCGATTTTGCGCGCGGCCCGGCCGTGCGTTTTTTCGCGCCTAATTTTTTGGATGTGGACTTTTCGCCGCTGGTCGGGCTGGATGTGCGCGCCGAATACTGGGTGGCTGGCTCCAACGTGGTCGCCGGGCGGATCACGCTCTCGAACCGGGCCGTTACCCCGCTTTCGATCAGCGTCGAACTGGCCGGGCAGTTGATCCCGATCGAAGGCCAGCCGATGTCGGCCGCCCAGCGCCAATCGGTCAGCGTGCTGGAGGGCAAAGTTGCCAACCTGTCGCCGGTTTTGTTCCTGACGGGCGGCCCCCAGCCCGGGCCGGGTCCGTACCCTGCGCTGGTGCTTCCGCTCGAGCTGCCTCCCGGCAACAGCCGCCAATTTTCCTGGGCGCTGGCCGCCCTGCCCGATCCACAAGACTCTTTTGATCTGGCGCGTCGCACTGCTGCGCGTCCGTTTGATGCCGAGCGCGCCCGCATCGAGCTGCTGACCCAGAGCCAGACCGTCGAGATCCACACCGGCGACAAGGATTGGGACGCCGCCCTGGCTTTCAGTCAGAAGGCTGCTTTTGGCCTGTTTCTCGGAAAATCCGAACACCTGCCGCACAATAGCTTTGCCCTGGTGCGCCAGCCCGACCTGGGCTACTCGCCATTGGGGGATGGCTCAGATCATCAACATTTTTGGAACGGCCAGCCCCCGCTCGAAAGTTATTATCTGAGCACGGTCATCCCTGGCTCGCCAGAACTGGCTTGCGGCTTGCTCAAGAACTTCCTGGCTACCCAGGACCAGGATGGTGAAATTGATGCCAAGCCTGGCCTGGCCGGCCAGCGCACCCGTTTTCTGGCTGCGCCTTACCTCGCCAGCCTGGCCTGGAACTGTCACCAGCGCCACCCGGATAAATCCTTTCTGCAACAGGTTTACCCGGGTCTGAATAAATTTTTCTGGTCGTGGTTCTCTCCACGCCGCGACCATGACCGTAACGGACTGCCCGAATGGCAGCATGTTTCACAGACCGGTTTTGACGATAATCCGCTTTTCGATGGCTGGCACACCTGGGCCCAGGGTGTCGACATTACCACCGTCCAAAGCCCGGCCCTGTCGGCTGCGCTGTACCGTGAAGCCAGCCTGCTCTGTAAAATGGCAGACCTGCTCGGGCGAACATCCGATTTGACCCTGCTCAGAAAGCAGATGGAGACTTTGCGCGAAGGCATCGCTGCCTGCTGGGATCCCGAATCGTTCTTTTATCATTATGCCGACCGCGATACCCATTTGAGCCCGTCGGGGAAGATCTTGAGTGATCGCCAGGCTGCATCTGAACTTGATCTGCAAAAAGACTTGAAACAGGCCTGCCGCTTGATCATCCGTATTCATGGGCATGGTGAAGCGCTCAAGCGTCCGCGCGTGACCATTACGGGCACGCTGGATGGCAGGGAACAAAGCGAAAGCCTTGACCGCCACGATTTCAGCTTCAGCGCTGCCGGGGCGGTCACTACCAGCCAAAAGGTTTACGATTCTGTCGGCCATTTTGAGTTCGAGGGGCTGACCCGTCGCGACCGCATCACCATCCAGACGGTTGACCTGACCATTTCCGATCAGACCCTGCTCCTGCCGCTGTGGGCCGGGATCCCGGACGAGCAGCAGGCCGGGGCCCTGGTTCATCGCACCATTCTGAATGCGGACCGCTTCGACCACCCTTACGGTGTCTCAGCCCTGCCGCGGGTTTTTGTGCGCGATGCTGACCCGGTTTGCCTGAGCGTGCACGTTCCCTGGAATCACCTGATCGCCGAAGGCTTGCTGGCGTATGGCTACCGCCGCGAAGCGGCCCGGCTGGTGGTGCATGTCATGTCGGCCATCATCTCGAACCTGAAGCGCTCGCAATCTTTTTACCGTGCTTACCACGCCGAAACCGGCGCAGGCCAGGGCGAGCGCGACTCGCTGCGCGGGCTGGCTCCGGTGGGTCTGTTCCTGCAAACCCTGGGCGTTGAGATTTTGTCACCCAAACAGGTAAGAATTTGGGATGAGAACCCATTTCCCTGGCCGGTTACGGTAAAATATAGAGGCCTGACCATTTCGCGCTTGTTGGATCATACTGAAGTGATTTTCCCGAACGGGCAATCCACTCAGGTCAGTCACCCGGCGGATACACTGGTTTCAATCCCTTAACCAGACTGCTGAAAGGAGGTACGTGTGTCGCAAACCAACCCTATTCGTGCTTTGATGATCGCCGTTGTGCAGGAGCAAGACGCCGACCTTGCCCTGCGCGCAGTGGAGCAACTCAGTTTGCCGGTGATCCATTTTTCCAGCGCAGGCGGTTTTCTCGGACGCCGCAACGCTACTTTTTTGATCGGCCTGACGGTTGGCTCAGAAGAGGGCGTGGTTAAATCCTTGCAGGCTTCCTGCCGTCAGCGTATCGAATATCTGGCCCTGCCGCTTGAAGGTTCACCCCTGCCCATGCCGACCCCGGTGCCTGTAACTGTGGGTGGCGCAACGATTTTTACCACCCCGGTAGAGCGATTCGAGGAGTTTTAGCCATGAAAATGATTGTCGCCATTCTAAGAGATGATGATGTTGAAGCGGTGGTGCACGCCCTGACGGCTGAAGATTTCCGCGTGACCAGGGTGGCTTCCACGGGCGGCTTTTTCCGCAAGGGCAGTACAACGCTCTTTATTGGCGTCGAAAGCGAACGGGTGGATGCCTGTATTGAAATTGTGCGCAAGCAGCTCTCCCCCAGTCTGACCGGCGAAAAACGCGCCACTGTTTTCGTTGTTCCGGTCGATCGCTTCGAACAGATCTGACAGCTTCTTCAATTCAACAAAAAACGGCGTTACCCAACAGGGTATGCCGTTTTTTGTTTCTTGTTTGATGTTAATTCCAGGACTGCGCCCATTCCTGTAAAACATTCCGATCTGAAACGCTGATGCGGCGATTCTCGACCAAGATCGCCCCGCTGCGCTCCAGTTCGCGCAGGGAACGCGCCACTACCTCGCGCACTGTCCCGAGTCGGGCGGCCATTTGTTCCTGGGTCCAGCGTGCGCCACTTTCGCCGCTTAGTTCCTGGGCCGGTGTCTCGTTGATCAGGCGCGCCAGGCGGTGTGTCACCTGCAGGAAAGCCATTTCTGAAGCCATCTGTACCAGGTGGCGCAGCATCTTCCCCAGGTTTTGGATGATCCTCAGCGAATATTCCGGGTCGTTTTCCATCAAAGTATGGACAGCGCCCGCATCGACCACCCAGACGGTCACTGTTTCGAGCGCTTCGCTGTTAACCGGATTTTCCCCATTGTCGAAGACAGGCACCTCGTTAAAAGTTTCGCCTTCCTGAACGACACGCAAAATATGCTGGCGGCCCAGCGGCGAAACGCGAAAAAGTTTGACGCTCCCGGTTTCAAGGATATGCAAGCCGGAACACGGATCGCCCTCCCAAAACAGGGCCTCGCCGCGTTCAAACTGGCGCAAATTGGTCTGTACTGATAATTCTTTAAGTGATTTCTCGCCCAAACCCTGGAAGAATAGATTTTTGCGCAAAATGTCGATCTTTTTCTGATTCTCAATGCTCAAGGTTTTCATAAGCTTACATTGATTTTCCCAGTAACGCCAAATCTTGCCCGCGATCGATTTCCCAGGGGTAGACAACATACGCATCGATCACATCGGCAAAATAATCGGGGCGTGCTGTGCCAAACAGGTTGCGATAAGGGTTGAAGTGTAAAACACAGGTCTCAGGGAAGCCGCCCGCCGCCGAAACGCGATTTTTGACAGCTGTGATCGTGCGCCCGGAACCCCAAACATCATCCACGATCAAAACCGAACGCCCGCGCAGGTTTTCCTCGACCGGGAACTGGATAAACTCCGGCCAGGCCATGAATTTCTGTTTTTGGTTGGCCTGCTCGAACGGAAAATCCACAGCGGCCGTCAGGATGTGGGTCAGGCCCATCGCCTCGGCCAGCATCCCGCCAGGGATGATTCCGCCGCGCGTGATCATGACCATCGCTGTGAACTCGCGCCGAAATTGCGGCAGCATCTGGTGGATCAATTTATCAATGTTTTCCCACGAAAGCACAACCCGTTTTTCTGGACTCATTTAGAACAACTCCCATTAAAGCGATTTCATAGTGGTTCGATCGTCAACAAGCGCTTGGTGCGCGGCAGGGCGTAAACCCGGTACCTTTCCCCGTCCACCAACGCCTGATAAGCGGCCTGGCTGACCTGAAAAGAGACGCCCTCAACAACATAGTAATAGATCGTCCGGCGATGCTTGCCGCCGCTGGTACGTTTTTCCTTATGCCCGGCCCCTTCGGTGACCAGTGGGGATGTGGCCATCATGTCGAGCATTGAATTAAGGAACAGATAGCCGCCAACCAGACCAAAAACCGCCAAAAAGATCAACGGAATCAGGGTTGCTGCCAGATCATCGCTTTGTCTGGATGTATTCAAGAGGATAACCAAACCAAAACCGAGCGGGACTACCCCGAACAGCAGGCCCATCAGCATTTGCGGCAGAGCCCGCATGCGCTGAGCTGAAGTCATTTCACCGGTGCTGTTCAATTGCAAGTCTTCCATGCTGAATTTATTGGCGCTGGCCAGGATCTCAAGCAGTGAATTGCGCGCCTGGGAGGGGCTGGCCGGGAATAATTCATCAGCAGAAAGCACAAAACCGCTCTCTTCCAGGTAATAAAATTGGTAGGTCGCGCCAGGTGTCAGGCCGCAGGCATTGTTGCTGGCTGGCAGCAATAAGGTTTGCCCGGCGGACTGAACGACATATTTGCCTTTTTCAAAGGCCAGTTGTCCCTGCACCTGGCGGATGGCGCGGTTTTCACGATCGCGTTTGAGTGCATTCCACCGATTCCAAATGTCCAGAATCCCGGCGCTGCGCAAGATCAGCGCCACGATCAACAACAAAATAACGCCAACGATCAGCAAGCCAACCGGCCAGGATGAAAACACTTCGCTGAAAACGAAACTGAAACTGCAAAAAAAAGGAATTAAAAACAAAGCCACAACCAATACCCCACAACCGTTCTGAAACCCAACGCTGGCGTTCAGGCGCGAATTTTGCGCATCGGTGATCTCGCCGCGCTGGTTGGCCTGCAACTCTTCGGGATTTTGGATGTTGGTCACATTCGGGGTCAAAAAATTCATCATGGCGCACCTCGCTCAAAGTATTATAGCAAACTGACCGGCTCCACTTCAACCCGCCAGCCCGCCAGGCTTTTTCCTTTCAGCAAACTGGCCGGGTCTGGCCCGCGTAAAATGATCTGCCAGCGATAAATATCGGCAATTTTAGGAAAAGGCGATGGGACGGGGCCGATCATTTCGGTCTGGACGCGGCCCTCGGATTCGATCCAACCCTTTAGCTGGGCCGCCAGTTTCTGGGCCTCGGCCTCGGCCCTGGCCGCATCCCGCTCCCGCCGTTCCAGACGCACCAGCCGCTCGAAAGGCGGATAGCCCAACTGGCGGCGGTTCGCCAGTTCGTCGGCGTAAAAGCCGCTGAAATCGTGTCCCGCTGCGCGTTGAATGACCTTGCTCTCGGGCTGGAAGGTTTGCAGGATGACTTTACCGCCTTTGTGTGAGCGTCCCGCTCGCCCGGCAACCTGGGTCAGGGTCTGGAAAACGCGTTCGGCAGCGAAGGGGTCCGGCAGGTTCAGCCCGACCTCGGCCAGCACGATCCCGACCAGGGTCACGTTCGGCAGGTCCAGGCCTTTGGCCAGCATTTGGGTGCCGACCAGCACATTGGCTTTGCCGTTGGCAAAATGGGTCAGGATGATATCGTGGGCATCCTTCTGGCGGGTGGTTTCCCAGTCCCAGCGCAGCGGGATCGCCGATGGAAAAAGACGGGTGACTTCGCTTTCAACTTTCTCGCTGCCCAGGCCAAAAGCGCGGATGTGGGGACTCTTGCACTGCGGACAGCTCTTGGGCATCTGGCGGCTATATCCGCAGCGATGACAGTACAGCCCGGTCGAAAAATCGGAGGGCTGGCCGGAGGGTTTGCCGGTCTGCTCCAGGTGATAAGTCAGCGGAGTATCGCAGTGCGGGCATTTCAAGACAACTCCGCAGGCGCGGCAGAAAACATAGGTGGCCGTGCCGCGCCGATTTAAGAAGAGAATGGCTTGTTCGCCGCGCGACAATGTCTCAGCCAGCGATTCGGACAGCGCCCGGCTGAAGATCTCGCGGTTGCCGGCTTGCAGTTCCTCGCGCATATCGACCACTTCGACGGGCGGCAGCTCAAAATCGGTCGATTCGTTCTCGATCGAAAGCCCAACCCGCTCTGGCAGTTCGAGCAGGGTCAATTCACCGCGCTCGGCGCGATAACGCTGTTCGATGGTTGGGGTGGCCGACCCCATCAGGCAGACCGCGCCGCACATGCGGGCATAGGCCTCCGCCGCAGCCGCCGCATGGTAAAAGGGCGGGTCAGACTGGTAGTAGGAATTATCGTGGCACTCGTCCAGCACGATCAGGCCGATGTTCTGGAAGGGCGTGAACAAGGCCGAGCGCGCGCCGATCAGCACGGAGATCTTTCCGCTGCGGGCGCGGCGCCAGGTGTCGTAGCGCTCGCCGTCTGAGAGTTTGGAATGTAAAATGCCAACCTGGCCGGGGAAGCGCGCCATAAAGCGGCGCACGGTTTGCGGGGTCAGGGCGATTTCGGGTACGAGCACCAAAACCTGCCTGCCGCGCCGCAGGGTTTCCTCGGCGGCCCGCAGGTAGATCTCAGTCTTCCCCGAACCGGTGATGCCATAGAGCAGAAACGGCTTGCCCGGGGTTTGTTGAAGAGTGGAAAGCGGCAAGTGGAAAGAGGCAAGAACACCGGCTAAAACATTCTCTTGCGCCGCCGAGAGCACAATTTCTCCCAGCTTTTTCTCGCTGCTCTTAACCTTCTCAAGCGGATCGCGCCAGATCTCGGTTTCGCGCAGCACGATCAATTCGCGCTCGGCCAGTTCCTGCAGATCGGCCAGGGTACAGCCGGCGGCGGCATAGACCCACGAAACGTTGACCGCTTCCGGTTCACTGATCAGGAATTCGAGGGCGGCTCCGCGCCGTTTAAGGGTGGACTCGGTTTTGCCGAGCGAATCCATCGCGGTCCGGGCGGTTTCAGGGGTGACTGCCAACTGCGCGGTGCGGATGAATTTTCCGTGCACGGTGGGGGTCGGCAGCACGCTGACCTTGCCCAAAAAGCCGCGTTTGACCAGCGCGTCGGCGGATTTGCGCCAATCGACACGGCTGAAATGACGCTCGATCTGGCGTCCGCGTAGCGGGCCGCGCTCGGCCAGCAGGGCGATGATCCGCTTCTGGGTCGGGGAGAGCTCGAGTTGGGATGTTTTTTCTGAGAAAAGGGAATACAGGCTGTCGGCCTGTTGGGCCAGGCCGGGCGGCAGCATCATGTTGATGATGGCTGCCAGCGGGCTTAATGTCGCTTCGGCCAGGTGAAAAGCCATGGAAAGCTGCTGCGGCGTCAGGACGGGTAGCGAATCTAACAGCGTGGAGAGCGGCCTGGGGTTTTGCACGGCAGGCTGGGCTGGCAGCGCCGTTACCACACCCTGCACCGTCTGCTGGTTAAACGGAACCGTAACCAGGTGGCCGGGCGCTATGCTGGCGGACATTTCCGCAGGTATGGCATAATCGAATATGCCGCTCAGGGTGGGGATGTTGACGGCAACGCGCGCATAGTCCATCTTTTGATTATATCAATCAAAAAAAGAGCCGGAGGATATCCGACTCTTTTTTGGCTTAAACCTTTGGATGTATGGCTGAACTAATCGTCTGCAAAGATGTTGACGCCGCTAGCGGTCTTCTTCTGGCGGTAGGTAATGCGGCCGCGCGTCAGATCGTAGGGAGACATCTCTACTTTGACGTGGTCTCCGAGCAGGATGCGGATGTAGAACTTGCGCATCTTGCCCGAAAGGTAGGCCAGCACAATGTGGTCATTATCCAACTTTACACGGAATTGTGTACCGGGCAGGGCCTCGATCACAACTCCTTCAACGACGAGCTTATCATCTTCTTTTGCCATACAAACCTCCAACTAACTCTGTCCTATTCAAAGGACTTTACCTGGCGTCGCTTGAGACGGCGAATAGCCTTTTTGTCTTCCATGCGGCGCTGTTCGCTTTTGGATACGAACCAGCGTTTGCGGCGCACGGTGCTCAAGACACCGCTCTTGACTACCTTTTTGCGGAAGCGTTTGAGCAGTTGGTCCTGGGACTCACTTTGACGTAAATACACTGCGGTCATGCTATTTCACCTCCCTTCTATGCGAGGGATAAAAAAACCGGCGGGTGTCACAGACACAGCCGGGCAGGGGATGAAGGAACCAGAAAAAAATCCCAGAAAAATCATTCGCTCCTGCGCAACTCCCTTCACTGCTTGAAATAAATCATTAATGAGGGCTGTCTATAACAAATTGATTATACTACAGCCGCAGGGGATAAGGAAGGCCAAAAAACTACCAATCCTGATCGTTTTCGTAATTCCACTTTACCAAAACATCTCCGGCGACTTCTTTGAAGATCTGGCGGTCGTGGGTGGTGAACATGTTGCGCCAGTTACCGGATTTTCCCTTTGGCAGGAAGCTGGCGATCGATCCGTTGCGTTGGGCCTGCCACTCCTCGTCGAGGTTGTGCCCCATTTCGGCCTGGATGTCCGTTTCGAGGGCCGGATCGGCCTGCGCGCCGAGAAAGGCCCATAGTTTGCTCATCTCGGCAAAGGGTTGGGCGAGCAGGTCTTCATAGCGCAGAGAGAAGTATGCATCAGGATAAAGCCGTTTGGACTCGCTGTCGATCTCGTTCAGATCGTCTGCCCAGCGTTGGGCGATCTGGCGGATGAAGGCGTCCGTGAAGATCGAGCGGGTTCCGTTGGTGAAGGGTGTCTGATCGACTTTGAGCGCCTCGATGATGCGCCGGTCTTCGGCGGTCAGGAATTTGGAGTCTTCGACGAAATTGCGAAAACGCTCGGAGATCAGCACATCGCGCCCGTCGCGGACGATGTAGATCAGCTTGGCATCGGGATAAATGGCGTGCGTATCGCGCACCACCTGTCCGTGGATGGTGGACGAGGGGCTTTTGTCGCCGACGATGCGTTTGCCTTCGCGGGCGGCGTCGCGCTCGAGGATGAAGTCGGCGGCGGCGCGCATGACCAGCGGTGAGAGGTCGCGGCCCTGGTTCCAGCGGTTGGATTTGCGCGAGAGCCAGTCCGCGGCTTCGGGGCTGTCCACCAACGATTTGAGCATCGGGGCGCGGGTGAAGAAGTGCGCCTGGTAGTTGCAATGCACTTCGGGGTGCAGGCGCGCCAGGCGCATCAGAATGGTCGTGCCCGAGCGGGCGTGGCCCATGATGAAGAACTTCTCGCGCGCAAAGAACTGTCGGATCTCAGTCACTTCCTCGGGGGTGATGGCCGGGATTTCGGCGCGTTTATGGCTGGCGGCTTCGCCCTTGAGCAAGATGCGCGCGGCGGATTTCAGACGGGTGATGAATTGCATTTATATCCTTATTTTTTGCAGTTATTTGCCAACAAAAATATTATATCCAACAAAAGTGAAACAACGTTTTTTATTTACAAACAACAGATCATCTCAGATCTTTATAAATGATCATTTGATCGTCTTGAAAGGCAATTTGCCAATAGGCCAGGGCATTAATTTCTGATTCCATGTGTTCAAACTCGCTGCGAAAAAAAATGATGTAGCCCGGGCGGCTGGCATATTTTTCAACAACACGTTGAATACACTCCCATGAATCTTTTTTTGCGCACCAGGCTGCCTTGGACATTAATTCATGTTTCCAGTAATAATCTCCGACCCATTCTGCTCCCCAATGGCCAAGGACCGGTGTTCGCCGGGCAAGGTAGGGCATCCATTCATTTGTTCCATTCATATTGTCTGAAATAAAGAGATATTTTGCATTGGGATCGGTGTTATCGTTCATCCAGGCGGCAACTTTTAGTACTTCGTCGGTCAAGAACGGTTTGTCGCTTTTTAAATTGTCAAACCGGCCGATCAGAACAAAAAAAAGCGCCAGGAACACGGCAGCAGCACTGACAAAAATTCTTTTATCTGTGCTTCCTTGTGGATGGCTCGCATGGCGTAGCAGATCGACACATAATTCTGCGATTGCGATCGCGCTGAACAATGCCATAAAACGAGCGGATTCTCCCAGGAAAATACCTGTGCTCAGCCCCCAGATCGCTTTATGCCAGTCGCGTTTCAAGAGCCAGTAGGGGAGCGCAACCATGTAGAAGAGTGGATACAAAAGAAACTTATCCATCAGGGTTATTTTTGCGGCAATTAAACTGGGCACTATGGATGCAGATATCACTCCGGGTATGGTGGCGTGCGAGTTCAACGCGCTGATAAAGGGAGCCAGGCCAAACCTTCTCAGTACCAGCAGCCACCAGGGCGCGGATACAAGCAAGGCAATTACCATGATCAGAACAAAGTCTCGAGCGCGTTGCTTAAGCTCTTTAAGATTTTGCACCTTCCAGAAAGCCAGCACAAAGATGCTGAAAACACAAAACACCCCGTAACTTAAGTGACTCAAAAAACTCAGGCCCAGGAACAACCCGGCCAGCAAGATGCTCTTAAACGAAAAGCTCTTATGACTGAGATAAGCATAGTAAAAATAAATTCCCAAAATCGAAAATAATAAGGCAAGTCCTCTGACCATCCCGTCTGATTTAACATGCAAGTTCAGATAATCTGGGGTTGTCAGAAATAATAGGATGGCGATCGAAGCAGCCAGGCGGCTGGATGTAATTTGGCGAAACAAAAGATAGCAGGCAAAGAAGGTCAGGATGCTGATGGAGGGGGCAAAGAATCTCAGGAAGGTGAATTGCTCGACCCCGAAAAAAGTGACGACAAAAGCGTTGATATAAAATGCCAAAGGCGGGTAAGCAAACGGAATTTTACCGGGGCCATAAAATTCGATCGATTGGGGAGGTATGAAACCGTTCTGGGCGATCTTTTCTGCCATCAAACTATATAAGCCGGAATAGCCCATCGGAAATTTGTACGCGAACGACCAAAAGAAACTAAAAAACAGAACGATAAGAAATACAAATACTTCCAGGCCGTAGCGCCTATAAGCTACAGAAACGATGTGATCGGCCCAATCGAGCATCTTTCTACCACGAATCGCTGAGATTGTTTGAATCTGATCCATTTCTTATTGGGCCTTATAGATTACTTAACTGTTTTTGAGCACTGTCAAAATAAACCCGGTTGTGCGTTTGCCGGATGCGCCATCTGTAAAGGTGATCTCATCTTTGATGAACTTGCGGCGTTCAGCGCTGCAAGTAGAAGATTGATTCATGCTTTCCCCTGGTCAGCGACCCAAACTTTCATTTTTTCATAGGTCACCCGAACGAGAAAGTCAATCCCGAACAAAATTATTACTGTGCTAAAAATCACGGGCAACAGGAAATATCGATCCCAGTCCATCATCGAGAGAAAGGCTGGCAGGCTGCCGGTCAGGCCTATTGTCAGGATTGCGATCAAAACGTGCTGATCATTTTGCTTTTTTAGCCAGCCTTTGGTTCGTAAAAACAGCAGGCTAGCGCCAACCCCAAAAAACAAGAAGTTCAACCTGGTCTGCGCCAGGGGCGTGTATTTGTTAAGGACGAGCGGGCCGATATTATATTTTTCACTCAAGGTCATGAAAGTTCTATCTTGGGTTGCCTTTGCTTGTTCTGTCATTGTGACCGCGCGCGCTTCAAGCACTCTAATTGTGGCGCCAACCGGATCTTGATAAAACACGGGGTTGGGAGCAATAAAAAATGCAATCGCAAAAACGCCAGCAATAAGCGCACCCCCAAACAGCCTGGGAATTTCATGCTTAACTGTCTGAAATTCCCTGATTGCCACCAGGAATAACGCCAGCAAGATGCCGAACCCCAGGGTCACACCATTGAGCTTGGTTTGCCCGGCCAGACCGGTGAACATACCAGCCAGGGCGCACCAGACGATCAGTTTGATATTCCCTGAGCGGGTCTTGTCTTTCCAGACCGCCAAAACCTGATAAAGGCAAAAGATAACCAGCATGACCATGCCAAATAATATACCTTCGTTCATGGCGCGCCGTAGATGCAGGAGCAGGTACTCGTTCGTGATGGCAATCGCAACCCATCCGTAAGTAACGAACGGGTTGCCGTGTTTGCGCAGCAGTATAAATAATAGCCAGACACCCAAAACGGCCATGCTGGTAACCCCTGCCCGGCTCCACCATAGCAGGCTGTCATTGGGCACATTGCCTGCCTGCAGGTTTTCTTCATAGGATTGGGAGAAGTTATAAATTCCATTTAACTCATTTGATTTCCATCCACCCAATTGGCGGGCGGCGCCGATCACATAATATGTTATGGATTGAGTGTATAAATTAGGCCAATCTGTTTTCCAAATTTGGTCGTCGAATTTGCCTTTTAAGAAATACTCAAAATGGTTGCTGATCCCTACCCAACAGCTTTCGTCACCATGGAATTGAACGAGTTGCAAATTATTAAAATAAGCGGCAATGATGATGACCAGCACAAGCGCTGCTTCGAAATTTTTTTTGCTCAGGGATTTCTTCATCTCTTATTGGGCCTTTCATTTTGTTCAACTGTTTTTGAGTACCGTCAAAATAAACTCTGCGGTTCTTTTACCGGACGTGCCATCTGTAAAGGTGATTTCGTTTTCGGTGAACTTGCGGCGTTCGGCAGAGTCGAGGGCCGGGTTCTCCAGGTAGGCATTCAGCGCTGCGCGCAGTTCGGCTTCGTCTTTCGCGACGCGCCCGGCTTTGGCCTCGCGGAATCGTTTGTGGGTTGGCCAGTCGCCGATTTCTTTGAGTGAAAGCGAGAACTTGCCCGGCACGTTCCAGCCGCCGGGGGTGTCGATAACCGCACCGATTATGGGCGTGTCGTGGACGGCGGTTTCAACAACCATGGTCGAGTAGACGGTTACAAAAACATCCGAGTGAGCCATCATCGAGGCTTTTTCGTCCATGTCTTCGCCGCCGTAGTATCCGAGCGAGCCGCCCATGGCCACCGGGTGGACAACGTGAACGTGCGGATATTGCTTTTCGAGCGCAAAGATGCGCTCGCGTTCCTCGGCAAAAATCCTGGGTTTGTCTTGAAAGTGGCTGGGGTGCAGGCGGATCAGCAACTGGGATGGCTCCGAGAGCGAGTCGGAGGCCGCCAGCCGGGCCAACGCTTCAACGTTGGGGTAGTTGGGGGCAAAGTGGACGAAGCTGCAGGCGTAGGAGATCAACTTTCGTTTTTCGTCCAGGCCGTGCAGGCGGAAATAGTCTTCGCGCGATATCTGCCAGGTTTTGCGGAGGTAGCCATCGTAGGATGGGATGCCGCCGATGTGCACCCGCTGCGGGTCCCAGTCGGAGCCGTCGACGAGTTCGGCTTTTTGCAGTTCCGACCAGCAGGTGGCGTAATCCATTGGTGCGCCGGGGATGGTGTAGCTGGATGAGTTGTCCCAGCCGACGATGGCGGCCATGGTCGGGATTCCGCGGGCGTGGGCCTCGCGCAGCAGGTAGCGATCAAGCCGCCAGCCGGCGGTCGAGGCGATAACCAAATCGGGTTGGTGTTTTTCCAATAAATCGGTATACAGGCAGGGGGTGAAGCGCATCTGGGCCTTGATCAGGGCTTTGCGGGCGAGGCGACTCGAGCGTAGGATCAGAATCGCCAGCGCGGAGGGAATCCAGATCCCCAGACGAAATTTCCAGCCGTTTTCGGCCCAGACTTCCCAGATGTTGCTGTCCATGGCTTCGGTGTTGATGCGCCACGAGCCGCCGACGCGCCGCAGGTAGGAGGAGAGCAGCCACTGCCAGCGCGGCTGGACGGTGTTGGCGTATTGGTTGGCTTGCTTGAGCCGCAGCCCTTCGAAGGTCAGGCTGCTCTTGGGGTGCGGGTCTCGATACACCGCTTCGCGGTTACTCGACCCTCCGCTCAGGGCGGAGAATTTTGCGGCGATCTTGTCTTTGGTATCGTCGTCGGTCAGGACAACGACATCCACGCCCGCCTTGAGCAGACTCGGGACGAGGTCGGATTGCAGGAAGTAGATGATGGCCATGCCGTGGTCGGCAGAGATGAAGACTTTTTTGGTCATAAAACCTTTTCAGCGTTGGTCGAGTAGCCTTGAGCGGTTTTTGCGAAAAGCGTATCGAGACCAACATTTCGTGGAAAGCGATTATTACAGGTTTGCACGGTGGTTTCGATACGGCCTTCGGCCTACTCAACCACCAACTTGCTCAGCCATCATTTCCTTTTCTCGAACTTTTTCTTTGCCAGCGCCGGAAGCGAATCGTATTCGCCTTTAATCAGGGCTTCACGTTTGACCCGGCTCCAGCCTTGGATTTGCTTTTCTCGATAAAAGGCGTCAGATACGCGTTCGTATTCTTCAGAGTAAACCAATTTTACGGGCAAACGCCGGGATGTATATTTTGCGCCCAGGCCGGATTGATGTTCCCACAAGCGGCGTTCGATATCTTTGGTTGAGCCGACATAATAGGAGCCGTCTGCGCACTCGAGGATATACATCTAGGCCATGAAATTCCTTATCCTGCACGATGGTCGAGTAGCGCCGAGTGACAACGAGGTGCGTATCGAGACCACATTCTGGTTATGATTATTTTTGTTTTCACTTGTATCCTGGTCTCGATACGCCGCTATGTCTCGATACACTTCGTTACTCGACAACCCGCGGCTACTCGACCAACGAGTTAAGAGTAATACCACTTAAAAATCTGATCGTAAACCGCCAGCAGCGCTTTTTTGATGGGCGCGGCCTGGACCAGCCGCTTGACCAGGCTGGCTTGTTTGGGCGCAGGTTGTTTGCCGGCGTAAACACCTTTCACGTAATCGGTGGTGTTCGAGAGATTCATCACCAGCGGATCGCTTACCATCAAGCGCAGGTAACCGGCGGCGTTCATGCGCTGGTCGAGCTGTTTAACCTGGCCCATCGGTTTGTCCATGTCGAAGGGCAGGAATTGGGCCAGCGTGGATTTGTAGGCAACGAATTGCCAGTGAGACGCGCCAACCATAGCTTTTTTGCCCTGATGGCTGATCTGCCAGTCTTGCGTCTCCGTATACACCTTGCGGTTTTCGGCTTCGTCCTGCCCGAGTGAGCGGTTGAACTCCCAGAAATTTTCCCAGGGGATGAACTGGCCTTCTTCGAGCGCGGCGTTTTGCTGGGCCCACTCGCGGGTGGAACTGTGATACTCAGGGTTGGTGCGGAAGGGGCGAGCGGTGACCATGCCGACCTTCGGGAAGGTTTCAAGCAGCTCAACCGAACGCGTCAGCCAACCGGGGTAGTAGAGAATGTCCGAGTCAGCATAGGCGATGATCTCACCCGGCGCGCCGGCCAGGATGATGTTCCAGGCGCCGCCCTTGCCCATATTCTTTTCGGAGAGAACGAGATATTGTATTCTCCCGGATTCTTTTTCGCCGATGAGCCAGTCGCGCACTTCGGGGCAGGATCCGTTATCGAAGATCATCAGGTCGAAGGGCAGGCCGGGATCGTTGCGCATCGTTTCCAGGCTGACCTTGAGCACGTCCAACGCTTCGGAATAGAATCCGCTCAGAAAGGGGATGTAGTTCAGCACTGCAACGGTGATCCGCTCGGGCTTGGCAACGGTTTTGGCAAATTTGGCGGGATTTTGGCCTTTACGCATGGGTCTCAGGTTCCAGGTTTCACATTTCAGGTTTTACGAAACAATTGTTTAAAGCGCCACAGGGCGTTCGATAACCGTGTGGAATTCAGCGCCAGCAGCGGCCAGGCTTCGATGCGCCGCCAGAGGCGGGCGGCGTTGAGCCTTTGCGGCAGAATTTTGCCGTTCACAAGGCGTTTGTCGGTGTCGAGCAGGGTGAAGCGCGTCATTGGGCGGCCACCCGCCAAACGGATATTGTCATCAGTTTCAGGGTGTTTGTAGTGCGGCTGTCCGCCGGGCAGGTGGGCGTAATCGTGGTTCTGGTGGATGATCATCACATCGGTGGTGGCGTCTATGGCGGGGAAGCCATTTTTGCGGGCGTGGTAGATCATCCAGTTGTCCCAACCCGCGCGGCCAATGATGAAGGCGGGGAGATCAGAATAGCAGAGCTCTGAGAACAGAAAATAGTCGGAACCGGCAGGCCGATGAAGTTCACCCTGACTTTTGACTTTTAACCTTAGCTGTTCCTGCCAATCTTGAGCGAAATCGAGCGGTTCGGTGATCTCCATGTCCCAGCGTTGACCCATCAGAACGAATTTGTCTTTTTGGGCCGACGCTTTTTTCGCCGCTTCGACAAAGTCATCGAACAGGATGATGTCTGCGTTGACGATGGCGTAGAGCGGCGTCGGGCTGGCTTGCCTTGCCAGGCGGAACATGGCGTCCATCAGCGGCGCGCCGCTCGGGCTGCGCGGAATCTCTCGGATGTGGACCACGCCCAAATCTGCAGCGGCTTCGGCCAGGCCGGGTTCGTCTCCAAGCAGAATCACATTCACATCCGGCAGCTTCGTCCACGAGGCAATGGCGTTGCACTGGATCGTGGCGATGTGCGGATCGCTGAAAGGTTTGGGGGCGGAAAAAATGGTGATCAAGGACATCAGTTATGAGCGGGATGAAGCGCGATGATCGATCTCGGTCATGGTTTTGTGGCGAACCCCGGCGTTGATTTCAGCCAGTTCGGGGTTTTGTTGAACGATTTCGAGCACATCGTACCAGGTGAAGTCGGTTTTCCCGTTGAGACGGGCAAAGATCTCGCGGATGAAGGCCAGGTCTTCAGGGGTGTCCACCGTCCAGCGTAAATCACCGTGCGGGGGGGTATGGTGGAGTTGGGCGATTTGGAATCCGCGAGGGGAGGTTCCGCGGGTCACGCGTGAGGTTTCAGGTGCCAGAGAAACGCCTTCATAGAGGAACGGCATAACGTGTTCCCGATGAAAAGTTTCTGTCGATTCTTTCCAGGCGCGTTCGAGGGCCGCAAAGGTGCAGGCTTCGACATCCAACCCGATCGGGAAGCTGCGGCTGAAAGGCGGCGGAAGGCGGTTGCAGGCAAAGTCAGAATGCTGAGCGCTGAGGGTAGAAGACCCAACAACGAGCCTGACGGTTTCATCAATGATATCCGGATCGATCAGCGGGCAATCGGCGGTGATGCGGACGATTGTATCTGCGCTGTGGGTTTTGGCGGCCTGATAGTAACGGTCGAGCACATCGTGCAGGCTGCCGCGGGTGCAGGCTACGCCCATCGAAACGGCGAATGCGGCCACCGGGTCGTCCGCGGGGTCGGTGGTGGTGGCGATGGCAACGGAATCCAGACTGCGGGCGCGCAGAGTCCGCTCGATGACGTGCTGGATCATCGGTTCCCCGGCAAGTTCCAGCAGGACTTTACCGGGCAGGCGCGAAGAGCCCATGCGGGCCTGGATGATGGCTACAGTTTTTGGCATTTTTCGTAGGTTTCCAGCAAAATTTGCACATTTTTCGGCCAATCCGCTTTTTCTTCAGCGGTGGCGCGGGCCTTTTGACCGATTTCGGATAATTTTTCGCGCTGCTCGATGGCCTTGAGTATCTTTTCAGCCAGGGCATTGTGGTCGCCATCGGGGAACAGCCAGCCATTATACCCTTCCTGAACCCATTCCTTGTTGGCCGGGATGTCGGAGACCAGGCAGGGCAGGCCGCAGGCCAGGGCTTCCATCAGAGAAACGGATGAGCCGTCAACATGAGATGGGCTGATGTAAAGATCCGCCATCTGGTAGTAGCGTGGCAGGTCGGCGTTGTTGATGTGACCGGGAAAGCTGACGCGGCCTTCAGCTCCACCGCTGAGCAAGAGCTTGCGAATGAGGCTGCCCTGCGACCCGCCTCCGAGCAGGATTAGCGAGACATCTTCCCGCTGCCTGGCTACCGTTACAAATGCCCTGGCGAGTACGTCGACCCCGTAATTGGCTTCCCAGGAGCGGTTGCAGAAGAGCGTGAAATCCGTTGACGGGTGTGCATCCTGGCTCGGTTTGAAGCGTTCCAAATCCACACCCCAGGGGAAAACGACTGTTTTGGCGGGGTCCATGCCATATTTGACGGCCATGTCGCGCGTCACTTGCGCATCGGATGTGAAAAAAGTGGAACGTTTGAGTGTGTAACGGGTTGCAAATTCCCACCACTTGCCGCGATGGACATCTTTCATCAGGTCGAAGCCCCACGACATGGTCAGCAACGGGCGAAAACCTGAGAGAACAGCGATCAAGGCGCAGGTTTGGATGGGCCCAGCATGGATCAGGTCGGGTTTGATTTTTTTGATCAAATCCCGAAAGGCCAGGGTCAGTTTCGGCAGATCGTTCCAGGCAAAGAGTTTTTGCCCGCCAGCCCATTGAACGATCTCGACATTTTCAGGCACTGGCCGCGATTCGGTCTGGCGCGGGCCTTGCTGTAAGCGGACATAATATATTTTGTGCGAACTTGCCGATAGCGCAGACAAGAAACGATGATCGTGGGGAGTATAGTCGAGTGAAAAATAGATGACTCTCATGTGGCGGCTTTCAAAATTATATTTGGAAATTCGCAGTCCAGGCGCTTTTTTTCTGCGCTGCAGAGTATACAACAAGAATCCATGCTTGGGCGATTCGCCTGATTCTAAGCCGATTGAAAGTCTATTTGCACAATCCGGGTGATATACTCGCTCGGATTAAATCGATGAATACTTTTGAACCGACTTCCCTCGACCGGCGCGACCTGCTTCTTGCCCGCGCTTATTATTTTGCCTATCTGGGTGGGTGGGGATTTATCCTGCCTTTTGTCAATCTGTTTTACGTTGGTCTGGGGCTGAACGGCAAGCAGATCGGCACGATCTCAGCCGCCAGTTCGCTGGTCGGGCTGGTGCTTGCGCCTGTCCTGGTCAGCGAAGTCAAAAAACGGCCCAACCCCGAGCGTTACCTGCAATGGGCGCTGGCCCTGGGAGCTGTGGCCTACCTGTTGATCGGGCAGCAAACATCCTTTTGGCCGATCATCGTGATTGTCTTTTTCCAGGCGATGACCATGTCTGGCCTGGTGCCGATCTCTGATTCGATGGCAGTTAGCGTGGCGAATGCCTCCGGGACAGGCTACGGAAGTGTGCGAGTCTGGTCGTCGGTGGGTTGGATTTTCAGCGTCCTGGCCGCCGGATGGTTGATCGAACGCCTGGGGTTCACGGCCGGTTTTGGCGGGGTGGCCTTCGGATTTGTAGCAGCCTGCGTGCTCGTCTTTTTTATCCACCCGCGCCATTTTGCCGGGGTGCAGGCGGCATCCGGCCAGCCCAAAGCCAGCCTGTTCGTCACCGTTGGGCGCGTCGCGCGTGACCCGATCCTGCTGGCGTTTGCGATCGCGCTGATCTTTATCGGATTCCTGAACAATGGCGTTTTGCAGTTCGAGAATGTCTATCTTTCTGAATTGGGCGCGAGCAAAAGCCTGATCAGTGTCGCCGGCATCTTGAGCGCGGTGGTTGAACTGCCGTTCATGCTCTGGGCCGATAAAATCGTGCGCCGGATCAGCGCTCCGCGGCTGATGCTGCTGGCCTTCGTCATCATCATTTTGCAGCGTCTGTTGGTGCTGCTTTTCCCATCCATTGCCAGCATCATGATCGCGCGTTTCATCGGCGGAACAAGTTTCAGCTTTTACACGGTTGCCTTTATCGGGCTGATCTCCAGTCGCACCCAACCCGGTGAGACGGGCACCGTGCTGGCCTTGTATACCATTACGATTGCCGGCCTGGTCAGCATGCTGGCCGCGCCGGTCTCGGGAGCGATTTTCGACGCGGTTGGTGCGCGCTGGCTGTACGCTCTCTCATTGACCGGTTATTGTATTGGCTTGCTCAGCTTTGGGCTGGCGGCGCGCAAATTAAAAAAGGAACCTTATGCAAACAACTTCTAAAAACGCTGTCTGGGTCTGGACCATTGCCAGCTTCTTCGCTTTCTTCGTCTTCGGATTTTCCGACAACCTGAAAGGCGCAACCATCCCGGCTTTTTTGCGCGATCTGGATTTTTCCTACTCGGTGGGTGGCAGCATCCTGCTCGGAATTTATATCGGCTTCCTGATCGCAACCCTGCTGACCGGCATCCTGGCCGATATTGCGGGCAAAAAAACTGTTTTGTTGATCGCCGCGGCTTGCCTGACGCTCGGCATCCTCGGCTTTAGCACCTTCAGCACCTTTTGGCCGCTGGCCCTTTCCATGCTGGTGCTTGGTCTGGGGCTGGGCGCGATCGAACTGGGCGCGAACAATATGATTGTGGATTTGCACACCACGCAAAAGGCCAAATATCTGAATCTGATGTCGGTCCTGCACGGCTTGGGATCGATGACCGCCCCCCTGTATGCCGGCTTCATGCTTTCTGCCGGGTTTTCCTGGCGACAGGTTTACCAGGGCGCTTTGGTGCTGGTTGCTTTGATGCTCGTCTATACCCTGCTGGCGAAATATCCGCGTATGGCCGAACGAAAAAGCGAATCAATTTCCTTCAAGAAGTTGATGAAAACAGCCTTCACTGGCGACAGCATCTGGTACTACTTTTTGATCGCCATCTACGTTTCGACAGAACTTGGCGTCGCTTCGTGGATCGTCGAGTTTCTGCAAACCCAAAAGGGGCTCGCTGTTGGCTTTAGCACCCAAATGCTTTCGCTTTATTTCGGCCTGATGATGGCCGGGCGTTTCGCCGGCAGCTTTTTCGTGGAACGGGTCGGGTATCTCAAAGTCATGCTGTTCGCTTCGCTGGGAGCCTTTGTCAGCATTGCGATTGGCATTTTTGGCTCGTCTGAGCTTTTTTTCTTCATCCCCATCAGCGGTCTCTTTCTTTCCATTATTTTCCCGACCATCACCGCGGCTGTCTCTGACCAGCACACCGAAAACCAGGGTTCGATTTTGGGGTTGCTCTTTACTTTTGCCGGCCTGGGCGGGATGCTTGGCCCATGGCTGATTGGGGTTGCCAGTGACCTGATCGGCCTGCAACTCGGGTTTGGTATGTGTCTGGTATTTTGCGCGCTGATGATTGGCGCATTGTTGATTTTGCTGTCCGGGCAAAAGCGTAATATGGCTTAAAATAGCGTTGTTCAAAGTTGGCGCAAAGGACTTTTTATGAAAATTTTGATTGCCGGGCTTGGCTCGATCGGACGACGACATTTTCGCAACCTGGTTGCCCTGGGCGAGAAGGATATCGTGCTGTATCGCACACACAAGGCGACCCTGTCTGATGATGAATTGGCGGGCTATCCCGTTGAGACCGACCTGGCCGAAGCGCTGGAAAAGCACCGGCCGCAGGCTGTCATCGTCGCCAACCCGACCGCCCTTCATATGGAGGTTGCCATCCCTGCGGCGCAGGCCGGATGCGCCGTCCTGTTGGAGAAGCCGATCGCCGATGATTTGTCTCGGGTCGCTGAATTGCGCGATGCCGCCCTGAAAAATGGCAGTCGCATCCTGGTCGGGTTTCAGTTTCGTTTTCACCCGACCCTCAACAAGGCCAAAGAATTGATCGAAGCCGGAGCGTTGGGCAAGATCCTGACCGCCCATGCTCATTGGGGGGAGTATTTGCCCAACTGGCACCCCTGGGAAGATTACCGCGCCAGCTATGCCGCTCGCGACGACCTGGGCGGCGGCGTTGTTCGCACGCTGACTCATCCGCTTGATTACTTGCGTTTTCTTTTGGGCGAAGTTGTTTCGCTCCACGCTTTAAGCGGACAGATTTCCCCGCTCGAATTAAGCGGTGTGGAAGATGTGTCCGAGATCGGGCTCAGGTTTGCCTCCGGCGCGATTGGCGGGGTGCATGTCAATTACTTCCAGCGCCCGGCGGTTCACCGGTTGGAAATTGTCGGTACGGCGGGCACGCTCCGTTGGGATAATGCCGACGGGATGCTGATCCACTTCCAGATGCCGGATGCTTTCGGCGGGATCTACCCCCAGCCTGCCGCTGCCATCGAAACGCGTTACCCGCTCCCGGACGGGTTTGAGCGCAACCAGCTTTTCGTGGCGCAGACCCAACATTTCCTGAAGGTCGCTGCCGGTGAGTCCGCTCCGATCTGCACACTTGAGGATGGAGTCAGGGCACTGGAAATGGCCCTTGCGGCGAGAAATTCTCCACTCTGTCCATAAATAGAAAGCTTTGTGCAGGGTTAGCCAATGAGGTTGCAAAGATTATTACTTGTTATCTTTTTTGTGGTGCTGGGGGGCATTTTATATTTGCCGTTTGCAACCCAGTTTGGCTATTACAACGATGACTGGTATTCGATGTATGCGGCCAGGGTCGCCGGCCCTGATATTTTCCATGAGGTTTACGCGATCGATCGGCCCGGACGCGCCTATGTGATGGAGCCGTTGTACATCCTGTTTCAGGGAATTCCGCTTTATTACAACCTCTTGGCGGTTGCTTTACGGGTAGGCGGGGCGCTTGTGTTGCTCTGGTTATTGAAGTTGCTTTGGCCGCGACAGCAAACACAAAATAGCGTTGTTGCCTTGCTTTTTCTGGCATATCCGGGTTTTCTCAACATGCCGAACGCGATCGATTTTCAATCGCACTTGATTGGGATTCTGCTGGCATTTCTATCCCTGGCGTTGATGCTGAAGGCATTCGGCGCGGCTGGAATTAAGAAATGGCTTTTCTATGCGGCCTCATTATTAACCGGCCTGGCATACTTGAGTCAGATGGAGTACTACATTGGCTTTGAGTTTGTGCGGGTTTGTATCATCGCACTCATCGTTTTACGCGCGACGAAGGGGATACTGCTCCCCAGAATTTTACGAGTTGTTCAATTGTGGATGCCTTATGCGCTTGTTCCCGGCCTGTATCTGCTCTGGCGCATCTTTCTCTTCGATAACCAACGCAAAACGACCGATCTGGCCACCCAACTTGGACAGTTATTGAGCGAACCAGCCCTGACGCTCTACAACTGGTTTTTCGGGTTTGTTCAAAGTTTTCTAAACGTTCTGCTGCTTGCCTGGGCTGTCCCACTTTCGGATATCGGTTTCTCACTGCCTATTTCGGATGTATTAAAGGCGATCTTGATCGGCTTGTTTGCGGCGGGCCTGGGAATTGCCGGACTCTGGTATTTCTTCAAAAAGGGCAAGGTCGTGGAAGATGCGCCTTCGGACTGGCAACGCGAGGCGTTCTGGCTTGGCCTTGCCTGGCTGATTGTCGGGTTGATTGCCGTGGTTATGGCAAATCGGGCGATTACTTTCCCTGAATATTCCCGTTATGGCATGGTCAGCGCTGCCGGAGCGATCTTGTTGCTGGTTGTTCTGCTTTTTCAAATTCCGCAGCAACGTTTTCAGGTTGGGTTTTTGTCTTTCCTGCTTTTTTCAGCGGGGATGACCCATTATGCCAATGGCGCAATTCATGCCGTCTATTGGTCTGACCTGCGTTCGTTTTGGTGGCAGGTCAGTTGGCGCATTCCGCAACTCGAGCAAGGGGCGACCATTGTAGGGTATTACCCGCGTGGCGGCATCAAGGAAAGTTCTTCGGTCTGGGGGCCGGCCAATCAGATTTATTATCCGACCCGTATCGACCCGGAAAAGGTTCAGGCCGGAGTCCATGCCGCATTGCTCAATCACGATACGGTTTTGCGGGCATTCAACGGTGAGCGCCAGGTTTACCGTAAGGAAATCATCGTGGAAACCTACCGCAATTATCGCAGGCTGTTGTTGGCTATTCAGCCTGCGACCCAATCTTGCGTGCAAGTTATTGATGGCAGCGCACCGGAATATTCGGCCAATGCGCCGGATACCGCCCTGCTGCTGGGTAGTTATTCTAAAATTGATGATATTCTTGTGGATGAACCGGCCCAAACCCCGCCAGATTTTCTGTTTGGCAGTGAACCTGCCCATGATTGGTGCTATTACTACCAGAAAGCATCCCTTGCACGCCAGCGCGGGGAATGGGATGAGATTATAGATCTTTATGAACAGTCCCGGGCTGGCGGTTTTTCTGCGCGCGACCCGATCGAGTGGATGCCTTTCTTGCAAGCGTTTGCGCATACTGGCAATTCAGAATATCTGGAAGAACTATCTCCATCCATAATGAATGTTCCATATGTTTCTCAGCAAGTTTGTCACAGCCTTAAAAATCTTTCTTCTCTGGCAAGTGATGTTACAGAGATAATTGATGAAACTTATTGTCTCCAACCATAGGAAGAATAAAATTCGGCAGGTACTTCAAATGACTTTTTTTCGTTTTTTTCGAAAGACAGAAAATCTGATTCCCCTTTTGATGATTCTGATGTTTGCAACTCTCAACCTTTCCAGCGTGCGCAGAGAGTTTTCCAAAACCAATGATGAAGATAAGCATTATCTATACGGCGAAAGGATCGCATCTGGAGATTCAACACGCTTTGACGATAGCAAAATGCCGGTCACCGGGCTAAATGCCTTGCCAAAAAAAATTGCATCTTTTTTAGATGATGGGAAAATAAAACAGGTATTATCACGATTTTACGTTGCTCGTTCAGTAACGATATTATTTTCGTGTCTTCTGGCATTCCTGGTTTTTTACTGGGCGCGCTTGTTATATGGATTTATTCCAGCCTTGTTTTCGCTGGCGCTTTATATTCTTGACCCCAATATTATCGCCCATTCCCAGCTTGTCACAACAGATTTATACGTTATCCTGGCAATTTGTTTTGCGTTTTTTTCCCTTTGGAAATTTTTAAACAATCGAACCATTGGCAATGGGGTGATTTGCATGCTTGCGCTTGGCCTGAGCCAGGTTGCGAAATATACATCGATCGTATTGTTCCCCTTATTCATTATTCTTTTGTTCATTTTTGATGCTTTTGCCTGGAAAACAATCTCTCAAGAGAGAAAAAGTTTTGGCAGCATGGGGCGAAAATATGCCCAATATGGCATATATACATTGGTCGTCGTGATTTTGGTGATTAATATTGGTTTTTTATTCAACAATACCTTCACCTATTTTGGCGAGTACAACTTTATTTCATCTGTGCTAAAAAATATCCAATCAAGCCTTCCAATGCTGCACGGTTTACCCATACCTGTTCCCTATCCATACCTGCAAGGGTTTGACTACATGATCAGCACCGAGCAAACAGGCAATTTTTCGGGTAACATTTACCTGTTAGGGCAAGTTAGCACCCTGGACGGATTCCCGGGTTACTTTTTTATCGCTTCATTGCTGAAAGTTCCGATTGCCACCCAAATTGTGTTGCTCATAGCTTTTATTGCATATTTTTCAAAAAAAGAATTTCGGAAAAACCTGGTCAAAAATGAAATGTTTTTACTGGTTCCCGTTCTTTTCTTCACAATTTACTTCAATTTCTTTTTTAATACGCAAGTTGGTATTCGATACTATCTGCCCGTATTCCCCTTGCTCTACATATTTGCCGGTAATTTGTTTGTCGGCTGGAAAGATTTTACCTTTTTTCAGAAAGCATCCAGTTACGTTGCGATTATTTACCTATCGATATCTGTTTTGTCTTACTACCCATACCACATCAGCTACTTTAACGAAATTATATTGGATCGGAAACAAGCTTATAAATATTTAGCTGATTCAAATATTGATTGGGGGCAAAACAAAAATGAATTGGATAAGTATTTATTGGATCATCCAGACGCCCTCTATAAGCCATCCAATATCAGGAGTGGGCATCTTATTGTGAGAGTAAATGATCTTGTCGGTGTAACCGCCGAGCCAGAAAAATATGCCTGGCTTCGCAATAATTTTGAGCCGACAGATACGATTGCATACAGTTATTTGATATATAAAATTTCGCCCGATGAAATTGAAAATTTGTGTGCGTCAACCGACTATTGCGATAGATAAAACCAATGGCAGAAGAATCATTATGGAATTATTTGTAAACAAAAAAGGCGCGAGTGATGAAAAGTAAACCCTGGTTGATATTTATTTTATTCATTGGCATTGCCGGGTTGGCTTACCTGCCGCTCCTTGCAAAATTCGGCTATGCCTTTGACGACTGGTATTTGATGTGGAGCGCCAAAGCCTACAGCCCACAGGCTTTCTTCCCGATCTTTAGTATCGACCGCCCCCTGCGCGCCTATTTGATGTTTCCGGCCTATCTGCTGTTTGGCGAAAACCCGCTTTGGTACAACTTGAGCGCATTTGCCCTGCGTGTGACTGGCGCTTTTTTGTTTTGGTGGATGCTGCGGATGCTCTGGCCCCGGGCCCAGACGGCAACGATGGGCATGGCCTTGCTCTTTGTCATTTACCCCGGGTTTCTCTCCCAGCCGAATGCCATTGACTACCAATCCCACATCGCTGCGCTGGCTTTGGCCATGTTCTCGCTGGCGCTGACGGTTAAGGCATTCACTGCGGCCAATTCCACGCTGGAGCGGATTGCCATGCTGATCGGGAGCGCTGTTGTGGGATGGCTGTATCTCGGTTTGATGGAATATTACATTGGCTTTGAGCTGGTCCGCGCCTTGCTGGTTGGGTTGCTTGCCTTGCGCGCTGAGATTCCCTGGCCTCAGCGGGTCAAAAAAGCCCTTATCGATTGGCTGCCGTTGTCTGTCGTGCCGTTCGGTTTTGTCTTCTGGCGGGTATTCATCTTTGTCGGTGAGCGCAAAGCAACCGATGCCGGCGCGCAGCTGGCGCTCGCAATAGCATCCCCTTTGCGGGCTGCTCTCGGTTGGGCAATGGGATTATTCCAGGATATTTTTCAGACCGTATTGATGGCCTGGGTACTACCGCTTGCACAACTCTGGGGGAGGCTTAGCGCCTGGCAGATTGCAGCGGGTTTGGTTCTCGGAATTTTGGGCGCATTTGTCGCAGGGTTGGCTTTAAAAAATAACGAAAATGAAGACCGGGATTGGCGCGTTGAAGTGTTTTGGTTGGGCGCGGCGATTGTCGTGGGCGGGTTAATTCCGGTTGTGCTTGCCAATCGCAGCGTCGAATTCCCTTATTATTCACGCTATACGCTGATCAGTTCCACCGGCGTGGCGATGATGGCTGTTGCCCTGGTTTTTAGCCTGCCGGGGCAAAAATTACGCCAAATATTTTTTTCTACACTGATATTTTTATCGATCCTGACCCATTTTGCCAATTCGGTCAACGCTGCCAACGAGACCGCTTCCATGCGCGATTTTTGGTGGCAGGTGGCCTGGCGCGCTCCGATGCTGGAGCAAAACTCAACGCTCATTGCTCAATACCCACTGGCGCCGATGCAGGAAGATTATTTTGTGTGGGGCCCGGCCAACCTGATCTACTACCCTCAAAAACTTTACGATAAAGATATTCAGCCAGCCTTATTTGCGGCGCTCCCTACGGATGAGACTTTGCAAAAAGTTTTGGCGCGCGAGCGACAGGAATACGATAAGCGCCGGAATATCATCACGTATGCCAACTATCGCAATATACTGGTGCTGGTTCAGCCGACGACAAAATCTTGTGTGCGCATTCTTGGGCCTGATGCCGCCCATATTTCTGCCCTGGATGCGGATATTTTTATTCAAATGGCGCCTTTTTCTGAAATTGAGCGGGTTCAGGCGGGGAGCGGTCAACCCACACCTCCATACTTTGCGTTTGGCGCTGAACCTGAACATGGCTGGTGCTATTATTACCAGAAGGCATCCCTGGCGCGTCAGTATGGCGACTGGCAGGCAGTCCTGAACCTGGGCAGCGAAGCCCGCCTGAAAAATCTCAGCCCCTACGATGAAATTGAATGGATTCCCTTCTTGCAGGCGGAAGCTCTGCTTGGGGAACCCGAACGTTTAACTGAAATTGGCGCACAAATGAAAGATGAGTTTGCGCGCCAACAAGCCTGTCTTGCCTTGCGTGGATTGGATGGGGTATCAAGCCAAACAGCGAGTCAGATTGATGCAATTTTTTGCGTTTCAGAATAAGAGGTTATTTTTTGTTTGTTATTTTCGACGCTTTGGCGTGGATTGAAGCGGCTACCCGGTCTATCCCTTCAAATCAAAAACTTTGTAGGCGGTCAGCAGCGACAGGGCATTGCTGAAATGCCCCGCGCGGATCTCTTGCTTGAGTTCATCCAGGCTGAGTTCTGCGACCAGGATATCTTCACTGGCATCCAGGGCGGTTTCGGTAGTTTTGATAACGTTACGCGCCAACCACATATGGCACTGGTTGTTCATGAAGGCGGCATTGGCATCGACGCTGCCGAGCGGGATCCAATCTTCTGTCGTGTAGCCAGTCTCTTCGCGCAGTTCGCGTTGGGCTGCGGCCAGCGGCGCTTCGTCCGGCTCGACCAGGCCGGCGGGCAGCTCGCTGGTGGTGCGGCCGGTTCCGAAGCGGAACTGGCGCACGATGACAATTTTCCCTGCGGGCGTGACGGCGGCCACATTAACCCAATCGTTGCTTTCGAGCACGAGCGTTTTCAGGCTCGCTTCATTGCGCGGGTTGCGCATCCAGTTATAGCGGGCGCGAAAGAGTAAAATGTCGGGGCCGGGTTCGCTGTGGGTGCATTCCCAGGGCAGTTGCGGGGTGGGTTTGGGCATGGGGAAAATCTCCGAATCTGGGCTGGCGTATAATAGGCGCAATATTTCAAACTTCGTCAGGATCCTAAAATGTTCAATGTGTCCAAGAGATTATATCAACTGGTTTTGCTGGCGATATTGCTGGCAGCTTTAACCGCCTGTGGCGGCGGTCCGCCAGTCAAGGTTGGGGTGCTTTTCCCTGATCTTGAAAGCGAGCGCTATCAAGAAGAAGAAGCCATGCTGGCCACATTGCTGGCTGAAAAAGGCTATGAAGCGATCCGTTTGCAGGCCAACCTGGATGCGCGCCTGCAGGCCGACCAGGTGGATACCTTGATCGGTGAAGGCGTCAAAGCCATTATCATCGTCCCGGTCGATGGCGATGCGCTGGTTCCGGCGGTTGAGCGGGCGATTGCCGCCAATATTAAGGTTTTGGCCTATGACCGGCTGGTCAAAAGCGCCAAGTTGAGCGCGTATTTATCTTTTGATAACCGTGAAGCGGGCCAGCTGCAAGCCAGTGCCTTGATCGCAGCCATGGACATGGAAAACCGGCCGGCGGGCCGGCGCCAGGTGCGCCTGGTGCGCATCTCAGGGGATCCGATTGACCATAATGTCAATCTCTATCGCCTGGGGCAGGATGCAGCCCTCGCGCCGTATGATGCCTCGCGCCAGGTTCGTTTGGTGGCCGATGAATTCCTTGACGCCCGTGAGCAGATCTCTGCCCAGCGTTTGATCGAGGATATTCTTAAAGAAGAAAACAACAGGCTGGATGGGGTGCTGGTCTCGAATGAAGCCATCGCTCTGGGTGTTTTGGATGCTTTACAGGCTGCCGAATTGGAGAGCGTGGTGTTGGTGGCCGGGCAGGAAACGAGCATCACGGTCAGCAACCGTGTGGCCGCCGGAAGCATTTTTGTGTCCGTCTATCGCGACACGCGCGACCTGCCGCCGTTGGCCGTTAAGGTGCTCGACCGATTGCTTAAAGAGCAGCCGCTGCTCGATCTGGAGCGCTGCACGATGGCCGACCTGACCGGTGACCCGGCCTTTGACGGGACGATTTTCTGCATTCTGCTGCCGGTGCAGGTGCTGACCCCGGATAACCTGTTCGATCTGGTGGTGCGCAGCGGCTACCAGGCTTATGACGATGTTTACCGCGAAATTCCGGATAGCTTAAGGCCCGCCAGACCGTAAATTTAGAGTCCTTTGAGTTTTTCCAACTCTGCCGCCAGCATGCTCCGCGCCCAGTTTTCCTGGTCGTGGGTCTCATACTGGCGGTAGGTGCATTCTATGACCATGATCAGATACAGGTACAGGTTGTAGATCATTTTGCGCGTGGAGGCTTCAGGCGCAGCCAGCAGATCGAGCTCGTAGCCAGCCCGAAAGTGTGGATTGTCGCCAAATGCGCCGAATCCGACCTCCATCAGGGGATCGCCCCACAGGGCGCGTTCAAAGTCGATGATGCCGCTGATCTTGCGGGTGGCGGGGTCGACAAAGATGTTGCCCTCCCACAGATCCCAGTGGACCAGGTTGGGGGTGGTAACGCTCCGCAGTGAATCGTATTTCGAGCGCGCCAACGCCAAAAGCTCGGCATCGGTCAGGGGCAGGGCGACGCCCGCATCCTGACCATCCTGCAAAACGCCGCGGAGCATGCTGTCGAAGCAGTCGGGCCAGTTCGCAAAACGCTCGGGGCTGGCAAAATAGCCAAAAGCCTCGCCGCGGATGCCGTTCATCTGGCGCAAGTAGCGGCCCGCTTCGCGCTCGATGGCCTGCTGGTCGGCTTCGGGCAAATCCTTGCGCAAGTTCCAGAACGAGACCCCCGGCACAAAATCCATGATGAAGTAGTCGGTCGGCAAAATGCTGCGGCTGGTGTCATGCATATAGATTTGCGGGACGGGCATTTCGGTTTGGGCGCGGGTCAGGCGCAGCGCGCCGACCTCGGCCTGCATGATGTTCTTTTCGTAGCGCAGCACGCGCACCTCACCGAGCGGCGCCACTTTCAGCACGCGGATTGCTTCATCCGCGAGGTCGAGGCGGTAGGTGGCGTTGAAGAACCCGTCTGACAGTTCGCTGAAGGCGAGCAGGGGCTGGTTGAAATGGGCGCTGGCAATTGCGCGGGCCTGTTCGAGAGTGATGGGGGTTTTGGTCAGGTTGGGCATGGGCTGAGTCTACCGCAATTGGTCTTTGTGGTGCAGTTCTGTTTGTCGGGTTGTGTTTGGTGACAAATGTCAGTAAGGGTGCTTGACGTTATCCGCCTCCTGCTTTATACTATTTCCGTCCGACCGGTCGGTCGAAAACGGAGCAAAAATGGCACCTGAAACGTACGAAAAGATCCTGTCCACAGCCCGCCGCCTGTTTGTGCAGCAGGGCTATACCGCAACCTCGATGCGCCAGGTGGCCGAGAGTGCCGGGATCGGCAAAGCCACCATTTACCACCACTTCCCCGATAAACAGGCCATCGTTATGGCGCTGCTCAACCACAACCTGGGCCGCATGGATGAAGCCATGCAGCTGGTGCGGGCCGAGAGCGATCCGCGCGGTCGCATCCGGGTGGCGGCCGAGGCCAGCGTGGGCTTCCTGTTTGAATCCGCCGATATTATGCAGATCGTCCGGCGCGAAATCCCCGGCGGGCGCGACCAGATGCAGGGCGGTTTCGCCAAATTCTTTCAGGAATACATGGCCTTGCTGGCTGAAGCCATCCAGCGCGGTGTGGAGGCGGGCATTTTCCGGCCGGTTAACCCAACCGATGCCGCCCGCGTGCTGATGACCATGATCCAGGGCACGTTTGCGATGGCCTATCTGGTCAACGAACGCAGCCAGACCCCGCAGCAGGCCGCCGCGGCATTGCTCGATGTTTACTTCCAGGGGTTGAACATCAGAGATAGATCGTTGGTCGAGTAGGCGGCGCTTTCCCGCCATATCGAGACCAATGTATTACTGCAAGGAGACAATATGACCCACATCAAGCTGCTGCAAGAGTTGGACAGAACCGATCTGGCGCTGGCCGGGGGCAAGGGCGCCAACCTGGGCGCACTCATCCGCGCCGGGCTGCCGGTTCCGCCGGGGTTTTGCATCACCACCCCGGCCTATCGGGCTTTTGTGGAGAGGAACAAGCTGGATGTGGAGCTTCGACCAATCTTGGATTCCACCCAAATGGACGACCCCGTTGCGTTGGAAAAAGCTTCAGACTCGATCCGCACCTGTTTCCGGAACGGAGAGATGCCGCCGGCCCTGGCGGAGGAGATCCGCGGGGCGTACCGGGTAATAGGTGACCGTCACCTATTCGTTGCCGTGCGCTCATCCGCCACTGCTGAAGATCTGCCCGACCTGTCTTTTGCAGGCCAGCAGGATACCTACCTGAACATCCTGGGCGAGGAGGCTTTGCTCGAGGCCGTTATCCGCTGCTGGGCCAGCCTGTGGACGGCGCGCGCGATCGGCTACCGGGCGCGCAACAACATTTCGCATGAAGATGTGGCCCTGGCGGTGGTGGTCCAGCAGATGGTGCAGAGCGAAGCCTCGGGGGTGCTGTTCACCGTCAACCCGCTGACGGGCAAACGCAGCGAAACGGTGATCGATGCCACGCTGGGGCTGGGCGAAGCGCTCGTCTCAGGGCAGGTGGAACCCGATCATTACGTGGTGGCAGGCCTCGGGGAGAAAGTGCTGAGCAAAACCCTCGGGGCGAAAGCGCTCTCCATTCGGGGCCAGGCCGGGGGCGGGACGATCAGCCTCCAGCAATCCGCCGCAGAGCGCCAGGCCCTGCCTGACCAAGAAATTCTGGCTTTGGCGCGCCTTGGTCAGCAGGCGCAGGCTTATTTTGGCAGCCCGCAGGATATGGAATGGGCCTGGGCGGAGGGGAAACTGTACGTGGTGCAGTCGCGCCCGGTGACCTCCCTCTTCCCGCTGCCCGCCGGGCTGAAAGACGAACCGTTTGAAGTGTTGTTTTCTTTTGGCGTCTGGCAGGGGATGCTCGCCCCGTATACGCCCATCGGACAGGATGTTTTCAGCATTCTGGTGGTGGGGATCGGCAGGATGTTCGGGATGGAGGTGAAGGCCAGGGAACAGCGCGCGCTGTTTTGCGCCGCGGAACGCCTGTTCGTGAACCTGACCGGGATGCTCAAGAACCCGCTCGGGCGCAACGTGGCGGGCATTTTCATCCCGGCGGTCGACCCGATCAGCGCCAGGATCCTGAGCGGGTTGTTGAAAGACCCCCGGCTGGGGAGTGTGACCGATTTTAATCTGGAAGACCGGCTGTGGTTTTTGCGCGGAATTGCCCCGTTGATTGGGAATGTGCTTTACAACCTGCTCTGGCCCGCGCGCGGGCGCGCCCGGCTGGAAAAGCAGATTCAGATGGCGCTGAGCGAGGCCCAAACCGGCTGCGATTCGGCTGCGACCCTGCCGGAATTGATCGAGACCGTCGAAGCCATGGCGAAGGCCATGCCAAAAGAGATGCTGCCGTGCCTGGTGGGCGGGATCGCCGCCGGGCAGGCCCCCTACCAAATTTTGCTGCGCCAGGCGGGCAGCCTCCCCAACGGCGCGGAGTTGCTGATGGAAGTGGCGCGCGGTTTGCCGCACAATGTCACCACCGAAATGGATCTGGCGCTCTGGCGCACCTCCCAGGTAATCCGCGCTGACGAGCTGGCTGCCACGCATTTCTCTGAGACGGAAATCGAGGCGTTGGCGGCCGAATTCCATGCCGGGAATCTGCCCGCTACAGCGCAGGATGCCATCAGGGGCTTTTTGGCTGTCTATGGCATGCGCGGCGTGGGCGAGATCGACCTGGGCCGTCCGCGCTGGCGTGAGAACCCGGCCGGGCTGTTCCAGGCGCTCAAGAGTTACCTGAAAATCGATCCGGCCGCTTCGCCCGAGGCGCTTTTCCAACGCGGGGCCGAAAAATCCGGGCAGGCACAAACCCAACTGGAACAGGTTTTTCGCCAATCTGGCAAAAAACTTCCCCTTCCGCTGCTGCGGATGATGCTGCGGCGTTTCCGCGAGTTGGGCGGGCTGCGCGAAACGCCCAAGTTTTTCATCGTGCGCCTGCTGGGGTCTTTCCGCGAGGCGCTGCTGGCCGCTGGTCGTAAACTGGTCGAAGCCGGGAGGCTGGCCGAGGCCGAGGATGTCTTCTTCCTGCATCTGTGGGAGTTGAAAGCGCTCGGGCAGGGCGAACCCCGCGACTGGAAGGCGTTGGCCGCCGAACGCCGGGCGATCTATGCCCGCGAACTGCGCCGCAAACGGATTCCGCGGGTGATGTTGAGCGATGGGACCGCTTTTTACGATGCCCCCTCCAGCGCGGATACCGCCAACAGCCTTTCGGGCAGCCCGGTTTCGGCGGGCACGGTCGAGGGAGTGGTGCATGTGGTGCTCGACCCGCACGGAGTCCAGCTTACGCCCGGCGAGATCCTGGTCTGCCCGGCGACCGACCCGGCCTGGACGCCGCTCTTCCTGGCGGCGGGCGGCCTGGTAATGGAAGTCGGCGGGATGATGACGCACGGCTCGGTCGTCGCGCGCGAATACGGCATCCCGGCGGTGGTCGGTGTCAGCCAGGTTACGACGCGCCTGCAAACCGGCCAACGGGTGCGAGTGGATGGTTCGAGCGGGGTGGTGACGATTGTGGAGTGAAACCAAAGCAGGGCTGACGAATGGGTCGGCCCTGCTTTTTGTGACAAATATCAGATGATTTGCGCGGGATTTTTGATATAGTAATGGAGATGGATTTTGAAAGAGATAAGCCGTTATACAGACATCTGTATAAAACATAGTTGGGCATCATTGATTTTCTTATTGGAAACGAAACATGGGCGTGAAGAACTACTTAATTGACGGCGTTTCTTGCGCCGGTAAAACTACGGTCTGCGACGAGCTGCAAAGGCGCGGATACCATGTTATCCACGGCGATAGGGAACTGGCCTATTGGGGTGATCCAAAAATCGGCGGACCCGCGGATGGTAACTCTGACGAGCAACGTACTTGGATATGGGACGCTGAGAAGGTCAGAGCTTTGGTGGCCGATCAAAACCATGCGGCAACATTCTTTTGTGGCGGTTCCAGGAATTCTGACCGCTTCATCGGTCTGTTCGATGACGTTTTTGTTCTTGAGATCGATCTGGAGACGCTGAACCGACGTCTTGCCGCCCGACCTGAAACCGAATGGGGTGGAACGGCCCAGGAAGGGGAATCCTTTGCACGATTACAACATGCGACAAAAGTGGGGCTTCCCAAGAACGCAATCATAATCGATGCTACGGCACCCCTCTCAAGCGTCGTGGACACAATTCTTGCCTGCACCGTTGCCGCCCTGGACAGTCCGCCAGGACAGGCAGGCACAGGTGAAAATGCCAGCTGATGAATTGTGGAATAACGTTAGTATCAGAATCGGTTCTAGATTATGTGATCGCCGTGATTTTCGCGGAACGATTTTTTATAGTTTCTATCTTAGTTTCTACAGAGGGCTTTTCCGTAAATGCTGACCAACACTGCGACACGCGGACCCCGAAACCCATCGGGACAACCAGCGCGGACATTCCCATAAAAGATTCGGGACACCGTTGCCCACACTTGCCGGGAAGTGGCGCGCAGGCTGTTCGAGATTCTGTCGCGGCTGTCGGAAAAGGCGGAATGACAAGACAGCCCACTGGCACGGAAGGTGACAAATGTCAGATGCTTTGGGTCTGGGATTTTTGCTATAGTAGTAGGGATGGTTTTTAAAAGATAGAAGCCACGATACAGCCCTTTGGCTGTATAAAATGACAAATCAGGGTTGTATACAGACCGTCTGTTTAAACCATAGTTGGGTCTTTGTCTTCCAAAACCATGTTGCTTTTTGCAAAACAAAATTCTGGTCTCGTGTTGTTCAAAATAGAGATAAAAATGAATACAAACAAAAAGACTGCAAGAATGGCGGGGTTCCTAAATTTGTCCAAACTAATTATTGGGGGAGGAGTAGTATTCTGGATAACCACCATCGCAATTTCCCTTCTTCCCATCGCAGCGGAGTATAGAACTTCCTTTTCACAAGCGAGTATTCAGACGGTTTGGTTTGCTTCTTTGCCCGCTGGTTTGATGATGGGGTGCTGTGTCAGTTATTCTTTACTCCGTTTTTTCGACAAGGTTCCAACAAAGAATCCAATCCTAAAATCCGTGATAATAAGCTTCATCACCCTCATCATTGCCACAATCCTGACCCTGATTCCCCACAGTTTTCTTGGGCAAAGTAATATCTTGTATTACATTCTGATCGGCATAATGCTTGACCTACCAAGATTTCTCTTTCTTGGAATGGTTATTGGCTATCTATACAAAAGGCTGTACAAGACAGCCTAATGCTATTTCCTGTTCAAAGGATGCAAAAAAAATGGATACAAACAATAAGACCGCGAGAATAGCAGGATTTCTGTATTTCATCTATATAGTAGCCACTATGTTTGCAAACGCATCTCGCACTAAACTTATCGTGTTCGGAGATGCCATAGCAACAGCCAATAATATTCTGGCTTCTGAGTGGCTATTCCGTGTTGGTTTTGTAAGCGATGTCCTCGCTGGTGTTCTCTTCCTTTTGGCGGCTTGGGCTTTATACGTGTTATTAAAACCAGTCAATAAAAACATCGCTTTGCTTTTCTTGTTGTTAAACTTGGGCGGCGTGGCTGTACAGTGTATAAATATGCTTAATCTATTTTCCGCCGTGTTGCTTTTGAGCGGCGTTGATTACTTGAAAGTATTCCAAATAGATCAATTGCAAACTTTAGCAATGTTCTTCCTCTATCTACATAAAAATGGATTTATGATTGCCCAGTTCTTTTTTGCCGCATGGCTCTTTCCACTTGGTTATTTGATCTTCAAGTCAGGTTACCTTCCCAAGGTTCTGGGCGTGATAGTGATGATTGAGTGTTTTGGCTGGCTCATGTATCCTTTTCAGTTTTTCCTTTTCCCAACCTACGAAGTAATATCTTACCTAAGTTTCGCGATTGGTTTTATTGGGGAATTTGGGCTTACTTTGTGGCTTCTGATTAAGGGTGCAAAGGATCAACCATCAAGTCTTGCGCAATAAAGAACGCTAGCGCCGCGGCACGTGGACCCTGCAAAACACCGGGACAGTCCGCGCGGACACCGTTGCCCACACTTGCAGCGAAAGTGGCGCGCAGGCTGTTCGGAATTTTGTCGCGGCTGTCTGAAAAAGCGGAATAGACAAGACAGCCCACCGGCGCGGAAGGTGACAAATGTCAGGTGATTTGGGCCTGGGATTTTTGGTATAGTAATGGGGATTGTTTTGGCTGAGTAATTTAACCGGGGTGAATTGCCATTAAATTCCAAATACCTGACAGGTTGCGGTTTCAGGCGTGCGGCTTAATCCAACTCGGACAGATCCCGAAAAGACTGGGACGATGTGTAGCGGCGATTAACTGCCTTTCTTTAGACTTTCTCCCCTTCCGCCGCAACAATCCTTAATTCGTTAGACCGGCAACTGCGGCGGACGGATAAAATTATAGCAAATTAATTGCTTAGATTTTATTGCCGATATTTATACCGCGGCTTTAAATATATGCTCTATGATTATTGCAATAATAGATATTAAGGATTAGTAAAATGAATGTTGGAAACGTAATAGTTTTTGGTGATTATCAATGGAAAGTTCTGGACATCAAAGAGAAAAAAACGTTGATCATTTCTGATCAGATTATCGAACAGCGTGATTATCATGATAAAAAGGAAACTATTACCTGGGAGCATTCAGAAATTAGACATTATCTAAATAATGGTTTTCTTGAAAGATTCAGTTCATCAGACAAAGAAAGAATTTTAACCACAAATAATATAAATGCAGATAATCCTTGGTATGGAAGCTTTGGTGGATCTGATACCGTTGATAGAGTTTTTTTACTATCCTTGGATGAAGTTGTTAGATTGTACTTTGGTGATAGTAGCAGATTACTTGATAATCCAAAACCAAATCAAAGATATTGGTTTGATCGTAAAGATGATAATAACGTAAATAGAGCTGCACTTTTCAATGATTCGCATTGGTGGTGGTGGACACGAACTCCGGGTAAGAATAATAAAGTGGCTGTTTATATCCATGGAGATGGAAATATTGGAATCCAAGGAAATGGTATATCAAAAACGTCATTCAATACGCTTCACCACATTACAAAGAGTAATGAAGGTGGAGTAAGGCCTGCTATATGGATAAAAACGTAGCGATGTTAATGGTATCTACTCACCGATAATCAAAAAAGCCGTTGCAAATGTCATTCCCGATGTTCTTCGGGAATGACATTTGGGTGCAACTCTGAAAACGTTGCGCGTTGGTTGATTTGTCATTTCGACGAGCGTCAGCGAGGAGAAATCTGCGCCCTAACAGGCAAGATTTCTCGCTACCGCTCGAAATGACAGGCTGGGTTGCATTTTGAGAGTTGCACCCATGACATATTGAATCTGTGATTTACTGAAATTACATTAAGACTTATTTTGGATTCTTGCAGGAGCCCCAGTGAGCCACATCCATCTCAAAAATGTCTGCAAATCGTACCGGATGGGCAACAATCTCATCCACGCCCTCAACAACCTGTCCGTGGAGATCGAGCAGGGCGAATTCGTCGTCGTGCTTGGCCCGAGCGGCTCGGGCAAAACCACCTTCCTGAACATTCTGGGCGGCTTGGAACATGCCGACAGCGGCGAGATCCTGGTCGGCGGCGAAGCGGTCAACCAGATGAACGAAGCCACCCTGACCGACTATCGCCGCCGCAAAGTGGGCTTCGTCTTCCAGTTTTTCAACCTGCTGCCGACCCTGACCGCCCTCGAAAACGTGGCCCTGACCGCCGAAATGGCCCAGGATGGTTACGATCCGCAGGCCATCCTCGAAAAGGTCAAACTCGGCGACCGCTCCGAACATTACCCCGGCCAGCTTTCCGGCGGACAGCAGCAGCGCGTGGCGATCGCCCGCTCCCTGGCCAAGAAACCGGCCCTGGTCCTGGCCGATGAACCGACCGGCAGCCTGGATATCGAAACCGGCATCGACGTGCTCGAAGTGATGCACAATCTCAACCGCGAAACCGGCCAGACCATCGTGCTCGTCACACACAACGCCGCCATCGCCCAAATCGCCGACCGGGTCGTGCACGTCAGCAATGGCGCAGTCCAGCGGGTCGAGACCAATCCCAACCCCATCGCGCCGCGCGCGCTGGCCTGGTGACCCATGCTGACAAGCCTGCGCCGTAAAATTCTTGGCGATTTGAAAATGCACCGCGCGCGTTTCCTGGCGGTGTGGGTTGTGGTCGTGATGGGCACCGCCTTTTATGGCGCGTTTTACCCGGCCGGCCAAAGCGTGCTGGCCTCGGTCTACAGCATGTACGACAAACAGCAATACATGGATTTCCAGGCCCGCTTCGACCCGGCTTCCGATTCGATTATCGAAAAGATTCGGGAGATCGAGGGAGTGACCGCCGTCGAGGGGCGTTTGGTGGTGGAAAGCGGCATTCAACTCGACCCCGAGCGAAAATCCCTGACCACCCTGCGCCTGGTGACCGTACCCAATCACGGACAGCTGACTGTCAACTTCAACGACATCCCCAACGGGCGCGACATCCGGTCTGACGATGAAATCTTGCTGCTCAAGTGTTTTGCCGATTATCACGGCCTGCGTCCCGGCGACGAAGTCACGATCTGGATCAACGGCGAAAAGCACAAGCTCACGGTGGCCGGGCTGGCCTTCAACCCGGAGTATCTGGTCTCCGGCAGCAGCCGCGAGTCGCCCTTCCCGGCGCCCTCCGCGTTCGGGGTCGCGTGGGTGCGCTATGGGGCGCTGGCGCGCCTGCTCGGGGCCGACGGTCTGGTCAACGATGTCGTCATCAGCCTGGGGGTGAAATCCGCCGACGATTCGAGCGCGCTGCGGGCCAGGGTCAAGGCCGACCTGCAGCAGGCGCTCCATCGTCAGGACAATCTCGAACTGCGCGAACGCGAGGAAACCGCCTCGGGCGGCGTCGTCCAGGCCAATATCAACGGCAATTTCCAGGTCATGGCCATGTTTTCGGGGCTGTTCCTGGTGGTGACGCTGGTCGTGACCTTCATCCTGCTCGGGCAGTTTGTTGGCTCCGAGCGCCAGCGAATTGGCACCCTGCGCGCCCTGGGCGTTTCGCGCCCCGAACTGGTGACCCATTACCTGACCTTTGGCCTGCTGATCGGCGTTTCGGGCGGGCTGGTGGGCAGTGTGCTCGGTTATTTCGCCTCGTTCACCACCATGTACCCCTTCGTGGACGCGATTGCGGGCGGCTACCTGCCCGGTTTTGCCAACACCCCGCAGTTCCCCTTCATTTTGCTCGGTTTTGGGCTGGTGGTGGCCGGGACGACGCTGGCCGGGGCTTACCCCGCCTGGACAGAATCGGGCACGCCGCCCGGGATTGCCCTGCGCCCGCCCACGCCGCGCACCCCGAACGCGGTCAGCCGCCTGTCGTTGGGCTTTTTGCCGCTCTTCCTGCGCCAGACCATGCGCAACATCCTGCGCTCGCCGGGGCGCTCGCTTGCCACCGCCCTGGGCGTGATGATGGGCACGGTCATGGTTTTTGCGGCGGTCGGCCTGGCCGATGCGATGGATTTCAGCTTCAGCGATTATTTCGGTTCGAATCACTATGACCTGCGCCTGATGGTCAGCCAGCCGGTTTCGGCCAACAGCCTCGAGCGGCGGGCCGAAAAGGCGGAAGGCGTCAGCTCGGCCCAGGCGGCGCTGTTTGGCCTGGTGACGGCCCAAAGCGCCACGAAAAGCTTCGACACCCTGGCTTTTGTGCTGGATGAGAAAGACCCCTATATCGTGCTGACCACCCTGGAGGGCGCGCCCGCTTTTTCGAGCGCGGAGGGCGTCTGGATCGGTCACAACCTGGCGCGAGTGCTCGAGGCCGAAGTGGGCGATACGCTGACCCTGACGGTCGATGAGCAAACCAAACAGGCCCAGATCCTGGGCATCGTTTCACAGACCTTCGGCAGCCCGGTTTTTGTGCCGCGCAGCCTGTTCAACAAGTGGATGCCGGGTGACGCCTCGTTGAGCAACGCAGCGCTGGTACGGGCCGAGCCTGGCCGCATGGCCGATGCCCGCGAAGCCCTGGCAAAAATCCCTGGCGTGGTTTCGGTCGAGGATTACCCGGCCTTCGTCCGGGATGTCAACAATTACCTGGCTTTCTGGCGGATCAACTCGTGGGCCTTTGCCGTCTTTGGCGCGCTGTTGACCCTGGCGGTCATCCTGAACACGGTCAATGCCCGTTTGCAGGAGCAGCAGGCCGATCTGGCGATTTTGCGCTCACTGGGCATCACCCGCCGCGAGATCATTGTCTCGGTCCTGACCGAGATTCTCATCCTGGCCGCGCTCGGGATCGCGCTTGGCATCCCACTCGGACGCGAAGCAGGCTTCCAGGTGGCGCATTCGGTCGATATGGATTTCTACGGGCTGGTGGCGATGTTCTACCCGCGTTCCTTGCCGCTGGCCAGCGCCGCCGTGCTGCTGATCGTGCTCCTGGCGGCCATCCCCGGCCTGCGCTCGGCCTTCAAGGTCGATCTGGGGCAGGTCAGCAAGGGCCAGTCGATGTAGTTCATTGGCCTGGCGCTTAAAAAACTTCATCACGACGGAGTGCGAAAAAAAAGACGGGTTTCCGTCGTGCGCCTTTGTTACCGTCGTGGTAAAAAAAGACAGGGCTGACGAGAGAGTCAGCCCTGTCTTTTACTTTAAACTCGTTTCTCTTCACCAAACACCCGGCAGGAGACGATATTTGACTTTCTGACGATATTCCGCGTAGCCGGGCAGGTCGCGCAGCAAGACTTGCTCCTCGTTGCGGAGGCGCGCCACCAGGAGCGGGATGACCAACGCAGCCGGGATCAGCGCCCAGTACGAGCCAAGCGCCAGCGGGGAGGCCAGGTACATGATGGTGACGCCAAAGTACATCGGGTGACGGACGATCCCATACGGGCCGCTGGAAACAACTTTTTGACCGGCATCCACTTCGACCGTGCGCGAAAGGTAGCTGTTGACCGTCAGCACCCAGACGAAGATCATGTAACCGCCAAACACGAAGCCATCGGCGAGGATGGAGACCAGCGGCGGAACGTTCGACCAGCCAAAGCGGATATCGATGCCCGGCAGAACAAAAGCCAGCAGGAAGTACAGGTATGAGAAAGCGATGATTTTGCGTTGGGCGCTTTCCTTTTCGCGCATGCGCATTCGCCGCTCGAGCAGGGCCGGGTTCCGGAGCAGGAAGTAGGGCAGGACAAAGAACATCGGCAGGAAGAGCGTAATCATATACATCCAACCCTGCCAGTAAGCCCAGGTCCCGGCTGGCAGGATGATGATCAGGGCAATGATCGGCATCCCAATCCCAACCCGCAGGATGGCGGCCCAAAACAAGTTGGAGCGTTTTTCAGTCATCGGAACTCCTTTCTGCGCTAAAAATTGCATAACCATTTTAGCATCGTAGACACCACTCCAAATGCGGGAGCTGGCCTGTGCTATTTCACATCCACATTGACCGTTGCGGTCATGTTCCACATAAAGCGCGGATCGCCCTCGTCGAGGGTCAGTGTGACTTTGTAGGTCATGTCACCCAGGTATTCCTGGCCGACCGGGTCGATGGCGGTGACGGTGGCAGGGAACTCCTCGCCGGGGAAGGCATCCAGTTTGATGCTGGCGGTCTGGCCGAGGCTCACGCTGGCGATGTCGATTTCGGCCAGATCTTTGGTTTCGACGGTCCAGACGGCGGTGTCGGCCAGGAAAGCGACCGGCAGGCCGGGCAGCGCGGCTTCTCCGGCGGTCAGATCGAAACTGAGCACGGTTCCGGCAAATGGGGCGCGCAGTTCGTAGAGCTCGAGGGCGGCTTCGGCAGCGGTCACGTGGGTGGTCGCTGCCGCGAGACGCGCTTCAGCGGCGGCCAGTTTCTCGGGGTCGAGGTTTTGCGCATCGAGACGGGATTGGTTTTGGCGGGCCACTTCAAGGGCGGCGATGGCATTCAGGAGTGTCACCTGTTCCTCGTCGAGGGGCTGGTCATTGTCCGCAATCGATTCGAGCAGGTCGGCGTAGGTTTCGGCCAGGGCCTTCTTCTCGCTGTCGAAGTCATCCTGGGCATCTTTGCGCTCGCGATTGGTCTCATCTTTGTCCAGCAGGCTGGTCAGCTTGTCGCGCGCATCGCGGTAATCCTGTTCGGCGGTGACATAATCGTCGAGGGTCAGTTCGAGGTCGGTCGCATCGTCAATATTGCCAAGATTCCAGCCGTTGGACTCGCTCTCGTAGGCTTTTTGAGCATCGAGCAGAGCTTTTTCGGACTGCGAGGCCGTCAACAGGGCGTTGCGCTGGAGTTGATCGAGGACAACCTGGGCGTTGACCTGTTCCAGTTTCCCGGCGGCCAGTTCGGCCTGGACGGTTTCGATCCCGATCAGGCGGGCCAGCACCTCCCCGGCGGCGACTTTGTCTCCGGGTTGGGCCAGCACTTCGGCCACGACTCCGCCCTGGGCGAAGGCCAGCTCGACAGCCGGGGCCGGGAGCAACTTGCCTTCAGCGGTGACAACGCTGGGGTTGGTCTCGGCCTGGGTGGCAGGTTCCACAGTTGGAGCGGGGGTGGCTGTCCCAGTGCAAGCAGTCAGCAGGAGGGCGATTACAGCGAGGGTGAGCGTGAGTTTTTTCATAGGGTTCTCCTTTTTTTATTATCTACGAGCCCTGAGCGGCAGGCCGAAAGTTCTTTGTGAGGCCCATAGTCGAAGGGCGATTCTGTGGCAAAACCGTCCTTCGACTGCGGACTTCGCAAAGAACGCTCAGTCCTCCGCTCAGGACATGGATGGGTTATTCATATGCCAGCACTTCCGTCACAGTCAGCCGTACCGCATTCAGGGCCGGAAACAGGCTGGCGAGGACAGAGATGACGATGACCAGGGCTGCCCATATCAGGATTCCGCCAATCGAGGTGGTGGCAGTCATCGGGTAGTCCATGAATGCCAGGCCAACGGTGCGGGCCAGTAAAACGCTGATGGGCAGGGAAAGAACAATTGCCAGAATCCAACTTAGCATCCCAATCAAAAGACCCTCGATGATGACAATACGGGAAATTGCTGCGCTGGATGCGCCATAAGCGCGCATGACGCCGATTTCGCGGGTGCGCTCGATAACGTTCAGGCTCATCGTGCCTGTCAGCCCCAGGCTGCCAACTGTGGCGAGGATCACGGTCATGATCATCAGCAGGGCAACCAGTATGCCAAAGGCCGCATCAATTTCCTCGCGTTCATCGTTGACCAGGAAGGTGTTGACAACCTCGATATCGGCGCGATCAAACTGCTTTTCAACGGCGCTGGTGATGGCGCGCTGTTCAACGGTCGAGTCGGTCGAAAGGGTCATGACGATGCTGTTGGCGCGGTTGGGTTCGTGCACCTGGCGGGCGTAGGCGGAGTAATCCAGGATGGTCATATAACCGATGGATGCATTCCCGATCATGTTGACCAGCCCAACGATTGTGTAGGTCTGTTCGCGGCCTTCGATTTTGATTTTCATCGGGCCGCCCAGTCGCAGGGTTGGTTCAACGGCCAGGAAGCCGGGGCTGACCAGGACAGCGTTGGTGTCGCCAGGCCGGAGTGCGCGTCCGGCGATGATGGGCGGGTCGAGAAACTGCGTGCCGGCCGGTGGAGCCATCAGGTACAGATTGTTGCTCTCCGAATTATCCGGGCGGACGTAGCGCCCGAGGGTGAAATCCCAGACTTCGGCCTTTTCGACACCGGGAATGGCTTCAGCCTCGTTCAGCAATCGTTCGGCAGGAACGTACCCATCCAGCATCACCCAGGTATCGTAACGCCAGAATGCGAACATCTCGTTGAGCGTGGCATTGAGCGAGTCTTGCAGGTTGACAATCGCCATAAAGACGGCTCCGGCAAAGGTCAGCGTGATGAGCGCAAGGATCAATCGTCCGCGTTTGCGAAAGGGATTGCGCAGGGCCAGCAGCAGGTCGCGGGTGAGCAAGGGGAAGCGTTGCAGGAAGGCGTCCATGAGGCCCGCGCCACCCCAAACCTGGCTGATGCCGTATTCGCTCAAGACCCTGGCCGGGGAAACCCTGGTGCCGCTCAAGATGGCGGGTGCGGCAGCGAAAAGCGGCACCAGCAACCCGACCCCCAACTGGAACAGCAAGGCCTGGGGCGTAAATTCCACCTGGGGCGGGTCGAAATTGATCAGTTCGGCAACAAAAGCGGCCAGGGCATTGGCGCCCAGGTAACTGAACGGGATGGCGATCAGGCAGGCGATCAGCCCCAGCAGCAGCACCATTCCAAAATACAGGCCGATAACCTGCCAGGAACGCGCCCCGATGGCTTTCATGATGCCGATCTGTTTTTCCTGCTGGGCCAAGAGCGCCGAGATAACGTTGATGACGAGCAGGGCGCTCAGGAACATGGAGAGCACTGCCACCATCCCCAGCAGGATCAGCACGGTGGAAATAATGTAATTGAGCGGATGTTCACCGGGATTGGGCAGGGTTTTCTGGTAAACGGGCAACCCCTGACCCTCGATGCGGTCGGCGGCTTTATCGGCTACTGCGCCGATCTGGGTGGGATCATTGGCGCTGAGATAGAGTTCGTTATAGCCTTCGGCTTCGCCCATCCAGCGCAGGGTTTCCATATTGACATAACCATAGGCCCAGCCTTCGAGGAAAGGCGGGATGCGGTACAGGTCATGGGCGCGCCCGGTGACAGTCAGCTTGAATTTGCGCCCATCGGGGGTTTTGACCAGGATCTGCTGGCCGGGTTCCACGCCCAGGTAAGGCAGCGAGGCGCGTTCCAGCAAAACCTGGCCTTTTTCGGGCGGCCAGACGCCATCCTGTTGACCGATAAGGAACAGGCGCTGGTCGTTGTAATCTTGCAGGGCGTAGAGAGTCAGGTCGCGCCAGGTTTCGCCCTTGCCGTCCAGCGAGATGCGCAGGGCCAGAGAGCGGCGGCCTTCGGCTGCCCCCACACCGCGCATGTGGCGGATACTTTCAACGAAATCATCATCCAGGCCTGGCTCTGTCAGGAGTATGGCGTCTGCGGGGTGCATGTCGGCGTATTGGGCGCTGAGTGATGCGGTCAAGGCCTGCTGCGCCATCCCAATCAGGCCAATTGCAAAGACTCCGGCGGCGATCGAGAGAATGATCAGGATGGTGCGCGCACGGTTATTCCACAGGTCGCGGAAAACTTTTATCCAACGGGTCATTTTTTGCCTCCGTTGCCATTCACATCATTCACAATTGCCCCATCCGCGATGTGGAGTTGTCTCCCGGCGCGGCGGGCCAGGTCCGGATCGTGGGTGACCATCAGGATCGTTTTGCCCAGGCTGGTCAGGCGTTCGAACAGGGCAAAGACGGCAGCTGCAGTTTTCGAGTCGAGGTTGCCGGTTGGCTCGTCCGCGGCCAGGATGGGCGGATCGGTGGCCAGGGCGCGAGCGATGGCCACGCGCTGCTGCTGCCCACCGGACAGTTTGGCCGGGAGCTTGTTAGCGTGCTGGTCGATTTCCATCAGCGCCAACAATTCCAGGGCGCGGGCGCGGCGTTCGTTGAAAGCGGGAGTGGCGCAAAAATCCATCGGCAGCATAACGTTTTCGAGGGCAGTCAGGGTTGGCAAAAGCTGGAAGAACTGGAAAACCACGCCGATGGTGCGTCCGCGCCAGGCGGCGAGCTGGTTCTCGCCCAGTTTTTCCACGGCTGCGCCGCCGACCAGGATCTCTCCGCTGGTGGGGCGGTCGAGGCCGGTGATCATGTTGATCAGCGTCGTTTTGCCGCTGCCTGACTTGCCGACAATGGCTACGAATTCGCCCGCTTCAACGTGCAGATCGATGCCTTTCAAGGCATTGAACAGCCCGGCGTCGGTCTGGTACGATTTTGTAACAACGTTCAGGTCAATGAGATGGGTCATGAGGCTCCTTTGGGGGAAAGCAAACTCCCCGGATGTATCTTTTCTCTAAAGATACTCTCCGGGGAGAAGTTTGTCGGCGCTCGAAAGGATTAGAAAAGGATTATTTTTTCGGGTTACTTCTCTGCTTTGTCCAAATCTTTCTTGATGTCACGCTGAAAGTTCCAGGTAAGGTAATCCAGGCTGAGCGGCAGGGAAAGCTCCAGTGTATACAATAACTGGATCTCGGCGCGCACCTGTTTGGTGTGACATGCCAGCAAATGTCCGCCTTTCTGGCGATCATCTGACAAGAAGTGCAGGTGAATGCCGGGCACGCTCAAGGAGGACATGAAAGCCGGGGTGAAAAATCCGATCAGGGTTCCGGCTACATCGTGAAAATAAAATTCCGGCTGGTCTTTGGTCACTTCCACCAGCGGGCGGTAATTTTCCTGTTTGGGCACGGAACGGGTTTTAACCTGCTTGAACTCACCTTCGATCCGAAAGGCGCAGAACAGATTGGGCGATGGCATCAGGCTGGTCAGCCACTCCAAAAATTCGGGGTAGGCCATCTCGACCTGGGAGTTTTCGTAGCTCATGCACTCGTAAAAGGTGACACAGGCGAAGGGTGTTTTGATTTCCGGGTCAACCAGGCTGACGCTTCCATCGCCCCCGACGCGGTAGATCTGCCCATCGAGCATGACCATCTCACCGTCCAGATCGTTAAAAGTTCCCAGACCAAAATCTCCGTGTTTCCGGATTTCAGACAGGGGCACGTTTTGTTCGTAAATACCTTCTACCAGGGCATTGACCGGGCTGCTCAAATAAATACGGCTTTTGCCGGGGTCGAACGGAGGATCTTCACTCATTTTTTTACCTCGTGATTGTTATGAATAAGGGTTAATGCGGTCTGTTTTTTATTTCACCCAACCCATCGTGCGCGCAAGGGCCACGGCCTGGGTGCGGTTAACCACGCCCAACTTTGACAGGATGTTGGCAACGTGTTTTTTGACGGTATTCAGGGTCAGCACACGGTCAACGGCGATCTCCTGGTTGCTTTTGCCGGCAGCCAGCAGGCTCAGGATGTCGAGCTCGCGGCGGGTGAGGGGAACACTGGGTTGAAGGCCTGCCCTGAGCTGAGTCGAAGGGTTAAAGGTTGAAGGTTGAATGGGGGGCGGAGCATTTTCGCGACGCAGGGTGCCCAGGATTTGGTCAAAGTAGGAGCGGGGAGCGTGGAGTTGGGGGCGGTATTGTTCAAGCAGGTGCAGCAGTTGTTTACCTTCATCGGCCAGGATGCGCACATAACCGCTTTGCGCGCCAAGGCTCAGGGCATGGGTCAGGCTTTCAGCGGCCTCGGTGTGGCGCCCGGCGGCGTGCAGGGCATAGGCGCGCAGGATTAAGGCTTCGATGACGGATGTGACCCGCTCGCGGCGTTCGGATTCAGCGATCAGCGTGGACAAGTCGTCGATCAACGGCATGGCCGTTGACGGGTCGGAAGCGAGCCCCGCCACTTTGGCGCGGCAAAGCAGCAGTTGGGTCATTTCTGACAAATGGTAGTACATGCCCTGGCTGGCTTTTTCCAGATCGTACTGCCGGATGATTTGAAGCGCCCCGGGTAAGTCGGAGCGCATGAGTGCCAGGCGCGCCAATTGGATGGCGATAAAGGTATCGTCCAGCACCGAGACGCTGGTTTCGGCCTCGCCCATGGCGCTTTCGAGGTGGGCCAGGGCTTCATCCCAGCGTTTTTGGGCAGCCAGCAGGCGGGAGAGCGTAATGTGCCCATCCATGCTGGCAACCGGCTGCCAGATATGGCAGTGATCGATCCCTTGTTCGGCGTAGCGGATGGCTTCCTCGAAGCGGTTTTGTTCGCGCAGCAACTCAGCGTAGCTGATGTAAGGCATGCCAAGCAGGAAGGTGTGCTCGCCCAGGGTTTCTTTTGCGTAGCGGATGACCTGTTGGAAGTTGCGCTCAGCCAGCCCGAGTGCGCCCCGCATCTGGCGCGTTTCACCGAGCATGACATGGGCAACAATGGTCACAAGCGGAAGCTTAAAGACCGAGGTCAGGCGCAGGGTTTCGCTAAAGGCTTCGACGGCTCCGGCGGTCTCGCCGCGCATGATGTGGTGCAGACCAAGGTTGAAATGGAGCAGGCTGTGCAGGAAATGATCCTGTTCGGCGAGCAGGACGAAGGCTTCGGAGATTTCATCAGCGGCGGCGACCTGCCCGGCGAAGATACCGCTCAGGATGCGCAGGGATTTAGCTTCGCCCCGTATTTGATCGCCCGTTTTACCGGCGGGGATGAGCGCCTCGGCTTTTGTGGCGCAATCCAGCGCCCGGGCAGAATCGAGGCCGATCACGCTGGCCCAACCCTGGGCCAGCCACAGGCGCGGATGGCTTTCGAGCAGTTCGGGCGGCATCGATGCGATCCACTCGGCCAGGGCGGTTTGTTCGCCGCGCTGGAGCATGTCGATGTAATGGCTTTCGAGCAGTCTGGCAGCGCGTTCATAATCCGCGGCATGGGTCGCGTAATGGATGGCGTCATCGAGCAGTCCGTTTTGTTCGAACCAGTCGCTGGCGGCGCGATAGCACAGCGCAGAGAGTTCGGGCGCAGTTTGTTTGCGCAGAAAATCGGTGAACAGGGCGTGGTAGCGATACCAGGTTGAGTCGAGGGGCACCAGGAACAGGTTGGCGCGTTCGATGTGGGCGAGCAATGCCCCCGCCTTACCTTCGCCAAAATCATGCGAAGCGCGTCCCCCATTTTCCGTTCTTTGGAAAATAGGAGAGGAGATAATATGCTCACATAACGGCAAACAAAAACGATCGAACAAAGCCGTGATCTTGAGAAATTCCTGCACTTCGGGGCTTTCGCGGCGCAAGACTTCATCGGCCAGGTAGTCGAAGATATGTTCCTGCCCGGCCAGGGCCTGCCAGGCTTCGGGTTGGCGCGCCAGGGCCAGGGCAGCCAGTTGCAGCCCAACCGCCCAGCCTTCGGTGGATTGGTTCAGGCGCGCCAGCGCTTCGGCCGGTAGGTGCAAAGCCGAAGGATCCATACTGGTTTCGAGAAAGAGGCGTATTTCGCTCTCAGTAAAGCGCAGGTCGGCGGTGGTGATCTCGGTCACCTGGTCGAGGGCCCGCAAACGGGAAAGGTTCAGGCTGGGGATCGTGCGCGTCGTGAGCACGAGATGGAAAGTCGCCGGGCGCTGTTCGAGCAGGAAAGCCAGGATTTCAGCGGTTTCGGGGCTATCCACGCTGTGATAATCATCCAGAACGAGAGCAAAGTCATCTTCAACTTCGGCCAGATCATTGACCAGTGCAAACAACACTCCCTCGGGCGAGCCGCCCTGCATCAGCGCCAGGCTGGTCTGCCCGAGTTGGGATTTGATGGTTTGCAGAGATTGAATGAGATAGGAGAGAAAACGCTCGCGGGAGTGGTCGTTGGCTTGTAGTGAGAGCCAGGCCACCGGCATGGAGCGAGTCTGGGCCCACTCGGCGGCCAGACTCGTTTTCCCGAACCCGGCCGGGGCAACGACCAGAGTCAGGGCGCGTTGCGCCCCCGCGCGCATCCGCTCCAGCAAACGCGGGCGTACAATCTGCCGGGGGCGCGTCGGCGGGACGGTGATCTTGGTGCGCAGGAGCGGAAGCATAGGAAAATTATACATCTGATGGGAACGATTACGAGCATCGCGCGTAGACTCTGTATCGAACCATTTTCGTGACGAATGTCAGATGATTGGGCGGATGATTTTTGGTATAGTGTTTTAGGTGCTGATTCTGTTTTGAAATTCGGTTGCCAGTTGAAAGAAGGATTCTGCATGGCTATCAGTTATTTTACAGACAAGTCGGCGCAGCCTGTGGCGCGCGAAATCGAATCGGTTTTGGGCTCCGCTTTTCCATTGTGGGAAAGGCTGGTTAACTGTTTGGCTGAGAACTATCAAATGGCGGGAGATTTGAGCTACGGCGGCAAAAACTATGGATGGAATTTGTGGTATCGCAAGAGCGGCAAATCGCTGGTTTCGCTGTATCCACAAAGCGGAAGTTTCGTCGCCCAGGTTGTTCTGGGGAAAGAACAGGTTGAAAAAGCGCTGGCGCTCGAACTGGGCGCGAAGGCGGGGGGTATGCTAAGGAATACGCCCCAACTGCATGATGGTAAATGGCTGTTCATCCCGGTCACCACAGAAGAAGATGTGCGGGACGTTGAACAATTGCTGCTTTTGAAGAAGCGCCCGCTCAAAACCAGGTCAGGAAAATAAAGATGGACATGAAGAACATTCCCTTTGGCCTTAGCGATTGGTCGCAGATCGAACCCACACAACATGCCGGGCAAACGGGCACGGCAACCTGGCGCACGCAGCAATTCGATAACATTCGGGTGCGCATGGTGGAATATAGTCCCGGCTACCTGGCCGACCATTGGTGCACCAAAGGCCACATCTTGCTCTGTCTGGAAGGCGAACTGCATACCGAGCTGGCTGATGGCCGCAAGTTTGTTCTCACGCCGGGGGTCAGCTACCAGGTGGCCGACCAGGCCGAGCCGCATCGTTCTTTCACACCGACCGGGGTGAAGTTATTTATTGTCGATTAGGGCGATTTTTTCGCCTTGCAAATACAAAAATAGGATGGATAGCACATGCAAACAGAAGATTTTAAAGATCGTTCAGCGTTGATTATTTTAGCTATTTTTTTCGTTGTAATGGCTTTGTTGCTCGGGGTTGCCGTTGGTCTTGCGCTGGGCTGGTTGGTGTTCCCGGTTGAGTGGGTCGATATGCCCCCCAGTTCTCTTGCAAATGTGTATCAAGAAGATCATTTGCGGATGGCAATCGATTCGTATGCGTTTAACGATGATTGCGCTCTTGCTGTTCAGCGGTATGAAGCGCTTGGTGAAGCTGGGCCGGGCCTTCTTGAAGGAGTTATCGCTGATTCAGGCGAGCAAAAAATTGATACTATAACGGCCTTTGCTCAGTGTGTGAAAGATTAACGCGGGCGTAAGGTTTGTGGAAATAAGAATTGGCAGCGCAATTATTACGAGCGCATCATCCGCAATGAGCTTGTATGTATGGCTTTACTGCTCTATACTAAAAATACACAGGACGCCGCCTGTGAAATTATTTCCTGGAGGAAAAATGTCATCACCTACGAAACTGCTATCCATTTTTGCCCTGCTGGCTTTGTTGATCGTTGGCTGCGGCCCAGCGGCTCCGCCTGAAGAATTTGCAGAGGAATATGCCATGGTCGAGCCTGCTCCACCCGCCTTGGAAGAGCCAGCGGCGGACCTGCTTGAGCCGCCCGCTGAATCGGCCGCAACAACGGATGAGACTTTCGCGCTGGTGGACTATAACATCGGCCAGCAATCTGAACGCATGATCATCAAGAATGGGGATATCAAGTTGTTGGTGAAAGATACCGAAGTCGCCATTGATGGGGTAACCCAGCTTGTGCGTGATGTTGGCGGTTATATCATCAGCTCGCGGGTTTGGTATGATGATTGGTATGGAACCGGGTACAAATCTGCCAGTATCAGTATTGGCGTCCCGGTCGATCAGTTCGAGACAGCCCTGCGCCGCTTGAGAGGTCTCTCCATTCGTGTGCTGGATGAACAGGCAACCGGGGAGGATGTTACCGATCAATTTGTCGATCTCGAATCGAAACTGACTAACCTGGAGGCAACTCGTAACCGTATTCGCACTTTTCTTGATCAGGCCCAAACTGTGGAAGAGGCCCTGACCATCAACGAAGAACTTTCTAAAGTCGAAGCGGAAATCGAAGAAGTAAAAGGACGGATGAACTACCTGTCCGGTCGATCTGCTTTTTCCACGATTTTGATTACGCTTTCTCCTGATCTACCTGTTATTACCCCAACAAGTACACCCATGCCCACGGCCACCTTTACCCCCCTGCCAACGGCTACATCCACACCCTGGCAGCCTGGTGAAACGGTTCGCCAGGCCGGGCAAACCCTGACAAAATCGTACCAGAGCATTACGGAAATTTTGATCTGGCTGGTTCTGGTTTTCCTGCCTATTCTGGCGCCATTCGTTTTTGTTGGCTGGCTATTGTGGCGATTCTTCCAGAAGAAAAAGTAACCAGTTTCCCTTTCAGCTTTTCCCGCGCGCTGCCTAGCCATGCCGCGATTGTCGCCCGCAAGTTGAGCATCCCGGCGATCGGGTGCAGGTGGATGGTGCGGTAGGAACGGCCGAGATACTTGAATAAAAACAGGCTGACGAATTCGCCAGCCTGTTTTTGGTGCTTACATCAACCTGGCCCCATCAGAGGCCTTGCAAATGTAGATCTCCGGCTTGAGGCCGGTTTTCCGTTCATATTGCGTCGCCAGTTCGGTGGCGAAGGCCTCGGCAACCGATTTCTCGACCAGGTTGGCGGTGCAGCCGCCGAATCCGGCCCCGGTCAGGCGCGCGCCCAGGCAGCCGGGCAGGCTTTGGGCGATCTCGACCATCACGTTCAACTCAGGGATCGAAACTTCATACAGATCGCGCAGGCTGGCGTGGCACTCGTTCATGATCTGGCCGAATTCGCGGATCTTGCCCTGCTCCAGAAGCGGGATGGCGCGCCGCGAGCGCTCGATCTCTTCGACGACATGCCGCGCGCGCTTCTCGACCACTCCCGGAAGCTGGTCGCTGAGCCGGTTGAAATCGTCCACGCTGACGTCTCTTAGCGCCCGGACGTTTGGCAGATGCTGCGACAGGATCTTGACCGCATCTTCGCAGGCCTGGCGGCGCTTGTTGTATTCGCCGTCGGTCAATTTGCGCCGCACGGAGGTGTCTGCAATGACGATGGCGACATCCTCCGGCACCGGCAAAGTCTGCCATTCGAGCGAGCGGCAGTCGAGCAGCAGCAACTTATCCGCCACGCCGCAGGCCGAAGCAAACTGGTCCATGATGCCGCAGTTGACGCCGACGTATTTATTTTCAGCTTTCTGCCCGAGCAGGGCGCGCTGCATCGGAGGCAGAACCCAGCCAGTCCCTTCGACTGCGCTCAGGGTTTGCCAGGCGACGGCAAAGGCCATTTCGATCGAAGCCGAGGAGCTCAAGCCCGAGCCCTGCGGCACGTTGGATGCAAAAACCGCATCGATGGCAGGTACCGCCAAATCGGCTTCGGTCAGCGCCCAGGCCACCCCGGCCGGGTAATAGGCCCACTCTGCAAGCGGTGCCCCGTCCGCGTTGGTTTTGGTTGGGATGCTTGCCAGCGTGAACGAAGCTTCCTCGCCAAAATCGGCCGCCACAAGGGTTGAACGCTGCGAAGCGGCCGGGGCGAAGGCGATGTAGGTCGCGCGGTCGATGGCTGCCGGCAAGACGAATCCATCATTGAAATCGACATGTTCGCCCAAAATATTGACGCGGCCCGGCGCCAAAGCTACAAAGGCCGGTTCTTTGCCAAATCGCTGGCGGAAAGTGCTGGTAACAAGTTCTTTTGGGTGCATGGTTGTCTCCGGTAGCGCGAGATATTATCTCGCCTTACTGTAATGAATTTCGGGCAGTTCGCGCAGGCGGGCTGCGGCGGTTTCGGGGGTGATGTCGCGCTGGGGCATGCCGAGCATTTCGTAACCGACCATAAACTTGCGGACGGTGGCCGAGCGCAAGAGCGGCGGGTAAAAATGGGCGTGCAGCACCCATTCAGGGTGCTCGAGGCCGTCATTGGGGGCCTGATGGAAGCCCATCGAGTAGGGGAAGGAGATCTCGAACAGGTTGTCGTAGCGGATGGTGACGCTCTGGAAGATTTCGGCCAGGGCGCGGCGTTCGGGCTGAGTCAGGGCGGGCAGGCTGGGCGCGGCGCGATGGGCGATAACGATGGTCTCGAAGGGCCAAACTGCCCAGAATGGAACCAGGGCGGTGAAGTGTTCGTTGCTGGCCAGAATGCGCTCGCCGCGTTTTTGCTCCTCGGCCAAATAATCCAGCAGCAGTGGGCGGCCGTTGGCAGCGAAGTAATCTTTCTGGCTGGCGAGTTCCTTGGCCGGTTCGGTCGGGATCTGCGATTGCGACCAGATCTGGCTGTGCGGATGCGGGTTCGAGCAGCCCATGACCGCGCCTTTGTTCTCGAAAACTTGCACGTAGGCGATCTCGGGGCGTTTAAAGAGCGCCGCGGTTTCATTGGTCCAGGTGTTGATCACGCCTTCGGCTTCGTCGAGCGAGAGCTGCGGCAGGCTCAGATCGTGGCGCGGCGAAAAGCAGATCACCTTGCAAACGCCGGATTCGGGCTCGGCTCGAAAGAGCATTGAAGGTTGGATGTTGGAAGGTTTAATGTCGGGTTCCCGTTCAACCTTCAACGTTGAACCTTCAACATCTGGGAGGAGCGCTGCAAAATCGTTGTCGAACACAAATGTCCCGCTGTATTGGGGGTTGTTGATCCCGCCGGCGCGCTCGTTGCCGGGGCACAGGTAGCAAGTCGGATCGTATTCGGGCAAATAGGGCGGGGCGGTCTTTTCGACTTGCCCCTGCCAGGGGCGTTTGGCGCGGTGCGGTGAGACCAGGATCCATTCACGGGTCAGCGGATTAAATCGGCGGTGCGGGGAATCGTACATGGCAAATTTCCTTTTTATAGGGTTAATCGATTTTAATTTAGAATGTACTTTTCATGTTATCGTTCACGGTCAAAAAAAAACAGGCATTTTTTTACCAAATAGCGTAAAATTTGCCTCTTGACAATCTGTATGACAATCCTGTAAACTAATGTTACCGGTCACATGACCGGTAACATTATAGCCCATGTCGCAAAAGGCCGCTATGAGTAAAACAAACCCTACCATTCGTGATGTTGCCCGCCAGGCTGGTGTCTCGCACCAGACTGTTTCACGCGTCATTAATGCCAGCGAAGATGTCACTCCCGAAACCCGCGAGCGAGTGGAAATTGCGATTGCCGAGTTGGGCTACCGTCCGAATGCGATTGCGCGTTCGATGGCGAGCGGCCAGACCCACACCCTGGCCTGCATTTCCCCCAACCTGACAGATTACACCTTTGCCAGCATCATTGAAGGCGCAGAGATCGAAGCCCGCCGTTTGGGTTATTTTTTGCTTTCGTCTTCGGCGCGCGATGCGGAGAGTTTCAAGAGCCTGGTCGACGAACTGGTCGGTCATCGTCGGGTGGACGGGTTGCTGATCATGAATCCGTACTCTGATGAGCGCTACCAGCTGCTGCCGGAAACCTTCCCGACGGTTTTTGTGGGCGCGCGTTCGCGCGGTGAGAATACCTGCTCGGTCTGTTTGGACGATGAAGCGGTCGCTTACAACGCCACCAGGCATTTGATCGAGTGCGGCCACCAGCGGATCGGTATGATCACTGGCCCGATGGCCGAAGACTGTTCCATGGATCGTATGGTCGGTTTCCAGAAAGCCATTGAAGAGCAAGGCTTGCCTTTCCTGCCTGAATTGATCATCGAAGGTGATTGGTCCGCTTCTTCAGGCCAGGCCGCGCTGATGCAACTTCATGCCAATGGTGACCTGCCCGGCGCGATTTTTGTTCAGAACGACCGCATGGCAATGGGCGTTTTGCACGCTGCCCGCGATTTGAAAATAGCGGTGCCCGAACGCTTGTCCGTGATCGGCGTGGACGATATGCCGCTGACCCAACATTATGACCCGCCGTTGACCACCATGCGCCAGGATATGCCGCGCATCGGAATGGAAGCTGCCCGCATCTTGATCCACGCCATTGATGGCGCTCAAAACCAGCAATGCCAAATGAAACTTCCTGCCGAACTGGTCATGCGCCAATCGGTTAAAAAAATCTAACCTGTTTTGCGCCTGTTTTGCCTATCCCGACAGAATTTATTTCTGGATCGGTCTGTTTTTTGTTGCTATTTGCCGAAAAAGGAGGTGGTTGCTCTCGCAAGTTGCAGTTTATTAGTGCCCGTTTTTCGTTTCTCAAACCAAACAAATATCAGGAGAAGATAAATGTTACGCAAATCAATTATGCTTGTTGTCAGCCTGTTGGTCATTGCTGGCTTTGTTCTTTCGGCCTGCGCTCCTGCCGCCCAGCCCGAAGCCCCTGCTGCCGAAGCCCCTGCTGAAGAAGCTATCGAACCCGCTGCAAGTGAAGAAATTACCGTCCGCTGGCGCACCCGCCCTGATAACCAGGAAGAAATTGACGTCTACAACGCCATCAGCCAGGAATTGGATGGCAAACTGGATGGCATCACACTGGTCTACGAACCGGGTGGTACCGAAGGCTCGAACTACCAGGACCAACTGCGCACCGAAGTTGCGGCTGGCACTGCTCCCGATGTCTTCTGGATCCCAGGCACCGATATTGCTGATTTCGCCGAGCGCGGCTTGATCCTGAATGCCGCTGATCTGGCTGCCACGACCGATGGTTTTGCTGTGGATGCCTTCTACGAAGGCCCGATGTCTCACCTGACCTACAACCCTGAAACTGCCAAGAGCGGCGCTGACTCTGGCGCTCTGTGGGGTCTGCCCCGCGATGTTTCGACCTTTGCCCTGTACCTGAACCTTGATCTCATCGAAGAAGCTGGCGCGCCCGATCCTCGTGAACTGGCTGCCAAAGGCGAATGGGACTGGGATGCTTTCCTCGATGTTGCCCAGAAAACCCGCGCCCTCGGCTCGGATATCTATGGTTACGGCGCTAGCGCCTGGTGGGGCCCCTACGGCGTGTGGTTGAACGCTGCCGGTGGCGGCTTCTTCACCGATGACCGCTCTGCCTGCGGTCTCGCCAGCACCGAATCTCTGGCTGGTCTCGATTTCCAACGCTCGTTGTATGCTGATTTCGATGTCGCCACCCCTTACGGTGAAGACCCCGAACCGCCCTTCCGCGCTGGCAAAGTTGCCATGTTCCAGAATGGCCGCTGGGCCACCCCCGGCGTCCGCACCGTGGAATTCAACTGGGACGTAGTTGAACTGCCCAAGGGCCCGAGTGGCTCGCAGGGGAACTGGCTGTTCTGGGGCGCTTATGTGATCAACGCCAAGACCGCCAACCCCGAACAGGCCTGGGCGCTCGTTCAGGCTTTGACCACCGCTGAAACCCAGGGCAAAGTTGCCGCCCTCGGCGCCAACATCCCCAGCCGCGTCAGCCAGGAAGCTTTCGATGCCTTCCTGACCTTCAGCCCGCCCGCCAACAACCAGGCTTTCTTGAATGGCCTGGCCGACAGCCCCGCCACCGAAGGCCCGCTGTGGACCGGTTCCTGGCCCGAATTCGACAAGATCATGGGCCCGGCCATCCAGTCTGTCTTGACTGGCAACCAGACCGTTGAAGATTTCGGCGCGACTATCTGCGACGAAGCCAACAAAGTTTTCAAACCCTAAGTTTTGCAAGCTCGAAACGGGGCAGGCAGTTCTGCCTGCCCCGCATTCTCTGACCTGTGCGCGTTTTTTTGGGAAGTGACCCATGACCGAATTCAAGAAACCCCAGCACCAGACCGAACTTATCCTTAAAATCATGCCTGCCTGGCGAATTTTGTTTGCACTGGCAGCTTTGGCCGGGATTTTTGGCCTGTGGGCGCAAGAGCTTGCCTTTGCGCTCAAGGTCTTATTCTCGGTCCTGCTCGGGGCAGCCGCCCTGGCCAGCCTGGTTGCGTTGCCCTATTTGTTGCGTCGCGACCATAAGGGGCGCATGATTTCGCTCGTGCTCGATTATCTCGGTTTGTTGTTCTGCATCCTGGGAATTTTACAGGTCGGGCAGGTTTTCATTGGCATCGATTCGCTTGGTGCGGTTTTCCAACGCGGCATGCCATTCCTGGGGGTGGTGCTGGTCGGTTACCTGGTCAGCGCTGCCAGTGAATGGTTCCCAAACCTGGAAGAACGCCAGAAATCCCTGCAAAATGCCGGAAAAATCATCATGGCGCTCGGTTTTGCGGCCTTTTTGCTGGCGGTCAACGTTTTTACCGGCCTGTGGAATTTCATCACCCGCCTGATGCAGCCGACCGGGCTGGGATTGCTCCTGGGCGCGATCCTGTTGGGGTTGGCGCTGTGGGCCATGTGGCGTTCGTCAAGCGCCCACGCATTCAACGCTAAAACCGGTCACGAACAAATGATCAGCGGCTGGCTCTTCCTGTCGCCTAACTTGATCGGCTTCCTGATCTTCTTTGCCGGGCCGCTCCTGCTCTCATTCTATTTTTCTTTCACCGATTCTGATGCCTTCAACCCGCCCAATTGGGTTGGTGTTGAGAATTATGCCAAGATCCTGAACATCACCTTCAAGCCTCTTAGCGATTTCGCACAACCGGCGCGCGAAGCGCTTGATATTAAAGTCTACGATGAAGTTGGGCGTTTGAGAATTGGCAACGGTGGGATTTTATTTGGCGCAGAAGATAAATTCTTCTGGCTGGCCCTGCGCAACACCCTGGTTTTTGCCCTGCTGGCTGTGCCCTTGAGTGTCATCCCGGCTTTGTTTTTGGCCAACCTGCTCAACATGAAGCTGCCCGGCATGAAATTCTTCCGCGCGGTCTATTTTATGCCAAGTATCGCGGCCATCGTCGGCATTTCGCTGGTCTGGCAGTGGCTGTATAACGCAACGATCGGCTACATTAATTATTTCATCACGCTCGGAGTCGATTTTATCAACTCCGGCTTTGCCCTTGGAATTATCGATCCCAAGATCCAGTGGACCTCCAACAGCGATACTGCCCTGCTGTCGATCGTCATCATGGCCGCCTGGCAGACGATGGGCTTCAACACGGTGCTCTTCCTGGCAGGCTTGCAGAACATTCCCGGCGAGCTTTATGAGGCTGCCACGGTCGACGGCGCGGGAGCCTGGGCCAAATTCTGGAATGTGACCGTCCCCATGCTGGCTCCAACCACTTTCTTCATCGTCACCACTACCACCATCCAGGCCATGCAGGTTTTCGAGCAAATCTTCATTCTGATGAATCCGCCCGAAGGCCCCGGCAACTCGACCATTTCGCTGGTCTTGTACCTGTATCGCAGCGGTTTCCAGAATTTCAAACAGGGCTATGCTTCGGCCATTGCCTGGGTGCTGTTTATTGTCATCTTTGGCCTGACCCTGCTGCAATTCCAGCGCCAGCGCAAATCCAGCATTTACGAGGGATAAGAGCATGAAACATAAATCGTATCGTTTCACCACCCTGCTTCGCAACCTGGCGGTTTACGCGGTCCTGACGTTTTTCGCCTTCTTCATGCTTTTTCCTTTCCTGTATATGCTTTCGACCTCCTTCAAGGTGCCGGCAGATACCTTTCGCTACCCGCCGCGCATGCTGCCGCGCGACCAGGTCACAGTTAGCGTAAACGGGTACGATGAACCCCTGCCGCTTTATCAGGTTGTTTATGGCGGCATGCAGCGCGAATTCGCCCTGGTGCAGAGCAACATCAAAGTTGGCACCTACGCCCCGGCCGATGACCCCTCCGCGACGGTCGAACGCCGTTTAACGGAAGCCAAGCCGACGGGTGGCGCGATGGACCAGAAAACCGTCACAGTCGCCGGTGAAGAACAAAAGCTGTATGATGTCGAAGTCGATGGCCAGATCGTCCCGATGATCCTGGTCAGCCAGACCACGGTTGGCGAATTCGTCGACCCCAGAAACCCGGCCTCCAGGATTTATCAGAACGTGCGCCTGAGCACACCGGTCGAAGATCTGACCTGGCACCCCGAAAACTACTCGGCGGTGGTTGAGCTGCAAGGCCTCGACCGCGCCCTGGCCAATACGGCCCTGGTCACGATCCTGGTGGTGATTGGCCAACTGGCGACTTCGGTTATCGGCGGTTACGCCTTTGCGCGGCTCAAATTCCCCGGGCGCGACAGCCTGTTTGTGATCTACCTCGGCACGATCATGATCCCGTTTGTGATGCTGATCGTGCCGCTTTATCAGTTGATGGTTCTGATCGGTTGGACAAACCGCCTCGCGGCGCTGATCATCCCCTGGATTTTTACCGCCTACGGGACTTTCCTGATGCGACAGTTCTTTATCACTGTTCCGAAGGAAATTGAAGAAGCGGCCCTGCTGGATGGCGCCTCGCGCTTGCAAATTCTGACGAAGATTTTCATACCCGCCAGCGTTCCGGCCCTGGCGACCCAGGCTACCTTCACCTTTCTCTACGCCTGGAACTCTTTCCTGTGGCCGCTGGTGGTGATCAACGTTGGCAAGACTGAAAACCATGTTTTGACCCTGGCCCTAAACGTACTGCGCGGACGCGCCTCGGATACGCCCAACCTGATTTTGGCGGGTGCGGCGATCGCCATCATCCCGCCATTGATCGTTTTCATCCTCGGACAACGCTTCTTCGTCGAGAGTGTCACCAGCAGCGGCGTCAAAGGCTAAGCCATGAGCACACAGGGGAATCCGTTTTTGCACAATCCGCATCTGGATGGCGATGCCTTTTTCTGGCCGGCCGGGCGGACAGGCATCTTGCTCTCGCACGGGTTCACCGCCACAACGGCAGAAATCCGCCCGCTGGCTGAGAAACTGCATGAAAAAGGCTATACTGTGGCCGCGCCGCTGTTACCGGGTCACGGAACCAGCCCCGAAGATCTGAACCGCGTCCGCTGGCAGGATTGGGCACGCTGTGGGCAGGATACGCTCGATCGCCTTTTTGAAACCTGTGAGCGGGTTCTGGTCGGCGGAGAATCGATGGGCGGGCTGCTGGCGCTAACCCTGGCCAGCCAGAACCCCAAAGTGGCCGGGCTCTTGCTGTATGCCCCGGCGATCGTCCTCAACATGGGGCCTGCGGACCTGGCAAAACTGTATCTGGGCGCGCCCTTTGTCACCCAGGTGCCGCGCGCTTCGCTCGATAACGGCCAAAGCTGGCAGGGTTACCCGGGCTTGCCGCTCAAAGGCGCGATCGAGCTGCTGGCCTTCGGCAAAGCGACTCGCGCCCAACTGTCGAAGATCCACCAGCCGCTGTTGCTCTTCCAGGGGCGTTTCGACACCACCGTTGCCCCCAAGGCCGGGGATATCATTTTGGATGGTGTCGCCTCGACCGTCAAAACCCGTTACTGGATGGAAAAATCCCACCACACCCTGACCCTGGATGTAGAATTGGATGAAATCGCAGACAGGACGATCGAATTTATTGAGCAATTATTACTTCATTAAGGAGAAACGCAGCTATGAAAAAAGTGAACGGCCGTTACGAGGTTTACGGCAACGCCATTTCTGAGTCGCAGACCCGCGCCGCGGACAAATGGAAAGAGATGCTTGCCAAAAAGTTTAAGTATGATCCGAACGAGAAATATGATCTGAGCGTCAAAGACCACCCCTACGGCGGGGGGATTTTTGGATTGAAAGAGATCGTCCGCGATGGGGGCGGCGAACCGCTTAAGAAAGAGAACGGTGTTATCGTCAGTACCATCCGCATGGGGTTTGGTCACTACCGCATTGCCATGGCCGGCGTCTCGGCTGCCAAAGCCATGGGATTCACCCCTTACTGGCTAGATCTGCTTTCCGTGCCGGGCATCACCACCGATGTCATCAACTGGTGCAACAGCAATTACAGCAAATATTCGCGCATTTCGCAGCGTTACCCCTGGTTTGACAAATACGTTTGGGAATCCCTGACGACCGGCGAGCCCTCGCTGCCCGGCCTGAACACGCTCTTCAACAACTGGATCGTGACCTGGCCCTGGCGCTTCCTTAAGACCGAAGTTAAAGACTACAAAATGAGCGAGCTATTCAAGAACCTGTACGGCACGCTGCCCTCGGACATGCCGACCCTGACCTCGCACATGTGGAACTGCATGGGCGCGGTCTCCGGCGGGATGACCAACGTGGTCGATATGATGTTCGACAACTGGCCGATGGCCTTCCAATTGACCGAAGGCGCCAAGCACGCTGTTCAGTCGCCCTCCGGCTACTACGGATTCCGCGTGATGCGCGGCTTCGACGAGAGCAACAAGGTTATGAAACCCGTTCCGAGCGATGCGCTGCATTACGTTGGCCACCACGTCGATCACGAACTGGTGGAAAATATCGAAGTCGACTGTGATGCCCGTCTGCGCCGCATGAAAGCTAAAGAACCACGCCGCTTCATGGTCACCATGGGCGGGGCCGGGGCGCAGCGTGAATTGTTCAAAGCCATTATCGAACACGCCCTGCCGCTCGTTCAAAAAGAAAAGATCGCCCTGTTCATTAACCTGGGCGATCACAAGAACAACTGGGAATGGCTGGAAGGCGAACTGGCCCAGCACAAGGATATGATCCACACCCACTTCACCTGGGAAGATACCCGGGCCTATGCCGACAGCATCCGCGACAAGGCGGCCAGCGGCTTGCACGTTTTCCTGCACGACAATACCTTCCACGCTGTTTACGCCACCAATTACCTGATGCGCGTTATGGATGTGATGATCACCAAGCCCTCCGAACTGGCTTTCTACCCCATCCCGAAGATCTTCAACGCCCGTGTCGGCGGTCACGAGATGTGGGGGGCGATCCGCGGCGCGGAAATTGGCGACAGCACCGTTGAAACCCGCACCATTCCGCAGACGCTGCAAGCCATCGACCTGCTGACCGAGGCCGACGACCTGCTGACCATGTACTGCGAACACATCGTCAAGAACAAGAGCATCGGTATCTACGACGGCGCCTACAAATGCGTTGAACTGGCGACCGGCAAAAAGTTCGTGCGCTAGCTCATCGCGTTCGATCTGCACAAGCAGAACAGAAATTCACCGTGGAGAGGGCGGGTTCGCTGAGATTTTAATGATCTCATTGCGTTCCCGGCCTCTTTGCGGTGATGCTTTTCTCTTTCGACACTGATTTGAGCGGCCGGGTTTGGTACAATTCAGGTTGTGAAATCAAAATCCTTCCCCCTTCTTTTTTTGTCCATCCTGCTCCTGACGGCCTGTTCCGGCCCCTCGCTGGCGGAGATCACCACCCCGCCGGGCGGCGTGCTGTACCAGGACGATTTCAGCCGCGCCGACAGCGGCTGGGGTGAAGCGCAGGTTTTTCTCGGCCAGGCCGGTTACTCGGACGGCGCCTACCGGTTTCGGATCGATTCTCCCGGCGTTGATTTTTGGGCGCATCCCGGCCGGGCTTTTTCGTTTGTGCAGCTTGAAGTGGACGCGGCGCCCCTGCCAAACACGGCCCCCGGGCGGATGGGCCTGGTCTGCCGCCTGGTGGATGACAAGAACTTTTACTTTTTTGTCGTCTCGAGTGATGGCTACTACGGCATTGGCAAAGCCAAAGACGGACAGGCTTCCTTCCTCGGCATGGAACAGATGGCCCAGCACGAGGCCATCCACACCGACGGTCAGGTCAATCGCCTGCGTGCGGATTGCATCGCCGAACTCTTGATCTTCTACGTTAACGACACCCTGGTCGGCTCGGCCATGGACTCTGAATTTCAGCGCGGCGATGTCGGCCTGCTGGCCGGTTCCTTCGAGCAGGGCGGCGTGGATGTGCTGTTTGATAATTTTGTGGTTTATAAACCGTGATGTTTTCCTTGCCACAATCCCGCCGGGAATTCAAACTCTCGGCTACTCCTGCAAAGCCGCCTGAAGGCGACTTTCGAACCGATACCAATCTGCTTTAGCGGGCTTTGTAAAAATAGCCCGGACATAATGTCCGGGCGGGGCTGGAATAGGAATTTTTTAGTTCGGTGCGCAAATTTCCTTCATCAAAAGGGAAATATTATGAAAAATTTGATTATTCGACTCTCTGCGCTATTTGCCATCGTTTTTGGTATTGTTGGGCTTTATCGCGTTATCGTGAATATTGTTTATGAGCCATCGGCATTATCATTCGGGATAATTCGTGATACCGTTCTATCCTTTGTTGCCATTTATGGCGGTTACCAGACGATACAACTAAAACTTATAGGGCGCAGGTTGCTTTTGATTTACTTCTTGTTCCAATCTGTTTCTGCCGCTTTATTCGCCGCGTTGATATTATGGGCTTTTATTGTTACAGCTAATTTATCGAGCTTGTCTGTTGACCCTTCTTGGGGATGGCCGGCCCAACTGCGCTCATCTTATATATTGTTTTACTTTTCGTTTTGCATCCTATCCTTAATTTTTCTTGGCAGAAAAAATATTGATAATAATTTTCATTCAGAAAATAATCAGCGCCATTTTGAAATTATCGGAAAAATCCTGGCTGTGATTGCGCCCGGATTGGGCAGGGCTTTATTTGGCAAGCTCTGGCCGGGGGTGTTCCTGTTTTTTATATATTTTCTTATCTTTATAGGCACTAAAATGGGAGTATCAGGTGAGGCGCTCATCATCTCTGGCGTAAACCTGGGTTTGCTTACAGTCTTGCTTATGAAGGGAATGCTGGCTCTGTTTGTTTGGTTTCTTTTTTCTAATGCCGACTGGGGCTTTGTGAACAATGCTGTAAAATCCCAAACTACCCCGCCCCAATCTGATAATGAATTATCATTGGAAAACAACCCCGCCGGGGATTGAATTCCCCGGCTACTCCTGCGAAACTGCCTGAAGGCGACTTTCAAACCGATTCCAGTCCGCTTCAGCGGGCTTCGTAAAAATAGCCCGGACATTAATGTCCGGGCGGGGCTGAAACCGCAAACTATTCTGTTGGGTAAAAAAAATTACCCCGCAATTCATCATAAGTTTTGAACTATTTGAGACTGAAAAATGATAATTGATGTTCCTACATCTGTTGATTTTAAGAACGCGGGAATTAATCTTCTCAACCTGGCTTGGGATTCAACTATATCTCTGCTAATCCAACGCAGTGACTATCGTGATATTAGTCAGTTTTCACTTGTCACTGAAAGATATTGGAAAGCTTCCCAACCGATTCTTTCATCGTCTCTGGCTTTGGTTCAGCAGGGGGTCGAATTTTTTCTCAAAGGAAAAATAGCAGAAGTTAGCCCTTATCTTTTGTTGGCAGGTCAACCGTCCGGCTTTCCCAAAAATAGTAATAAGCAAAACACATCTTTTTCAGATTTCCGAACGATTGATGCTCAAGATCTCATACGGGTGTATGACACCTTTTGTGAAGTGCGTTTATCAGATGAATTTCATCAATGGTATGACGAACTTCGTAAGTTAAGAAACAAGCTAATGCATACAGTAGATAAAACGATTGCCATTACCGATAAAGAAGTTTTGATAAAAATATTAGAGGCTTCCGATTATTGTATTAATCCTCGCTTATGGATAGATGTCAGAAGTCAATACCTAATGAAATCCCCAGATGAATATCTATTTCAAGATATTCCAATAGGCGACGATGAAAGAATCGCTTATCACTTGGAGCAATTGCAACGAGAAATTATGACAGCCATAGAATATTTAGCACCTGAGCATGGTAAACGTTTTTTTGAATTTCAGAAAAGTGAGAATCGTTATCTTTGTTTGCATTGTCTTTCGGTCAGAGCGGGTGAATTTGGTTTTGATTTTAGTGATGATGACAATATCCTGTTGTTTACTGCGCAGATTTTAGACCCCGGCTTATCGCCATTTGATTTGGTTCATTGTATTTTTTGCGAAGGAAACTATCGTTATAAAATAGAAGAATGTAAAAATTGTGGGAATATGATAGCGGACGCAAAAAATGGATTGTGCTTATCTTGTATGGAGTACATCCCAAAGGGTACTGAATTACAGAAATCCATCAGGCTAGAGAATTTGCGTTCGGTTGATTGAGACTATTGGCATTTCTCTTTTCGCTTATTACCTATACACTTATCAATTCCCTTACAGGTACCTTATGAAAATCTTCTTAGACATGGTCGGCTGCCGTCTCAATCAGGCCGAAATCGAACAAATGGCGCGCCAGTTCCGCGCCCGGGGGCATGAGATCGCCGCTTCGGCCGGGACAGCGGATATGGTGGTCATTAACACCTGCTCCGTGACCAGTGCCGCCGCCGCCGATTCTCGTCAGAAGATCCGCAAGGCGGCCCGCGATGGGGCCGGGCAGGTTGTCCCGACCGGCTGCTGGACCTCGCTTGCGCCCGCCGAAGCCCTGTCCATGCCGGGGGTGCAGCGCATTGTTTTGAACGATGCCAAAGACAACCTCGTCTCAGACCTGCTTGGTCTGCCGCGCGACCCTTCAATCGACTCAGGGGAAATCTTCGATCTCGAGCCGCTGGCGCGTTTGTCCCTGCCCGGTTTGCGCCAGCGCACGCGCGCCTTCATCAAAGTTCAGGACGGCTGCGACAACGCCTGCACCTTTTGCATCACCACTGTCGCGCGCGGGGCCGGCCGCTCGCGCCCGGTGGCGGAGGTGCTGGCCGATATCCACGCGGCGCTCCTGGGCGGCGCGCAGGAGATCGTTCTGACCGGCGTCCATCTCGGCTCGTGGGGGCAGGATTTTTCACCGGCCGCTCACCTGCGGGACTTGGTGAGCTTGATCTTGGCTGAGACGGATGCGCCGCGCCTGCGGCTTTCCTCGCTCGAGCCCTGGGATCTGGACGAGGGCTTTTTCTCGCTCTGGAACGACTCGCGGCTGATGCCGCACCTGCACCTGCCGCTGCAATCGGGCAGCCGATCGGTCTTGAAGCGCATGTTGCGCAAGACCACGCCCGATTCCTTCCGCGCGCTGGTCGAGGCGGCCCGCGCAGCTTGCCCGCAGATCGCGGTCACAACCGATATCATCACCGGTTTTCCGGGGGAAACGGACGAAGAATTCAGCGAAACCTTAAGCTTCGTTAACGAGATCCAGTTCGCGGGCGGGCATGTCTTCACTTATTCCGCCCGGCCCGGCACCCCGGCCGCTCGCATGAAGAATCAGCTCCCGCGTGAAGTTCGCAAACAGCGTAACAGCCTGCTGCGCGTCGCCCTTGAAGAATCCAGCCGGGCCTACCGCCAGCAGTTCATCGGACAGCTTGTGCCGGTACTCTGGGAAGCATCCAGCGAGCTGACCGCCGCCGGTTGGAAGATCGAGGGGCTGTCTGGCAACTACATCCGCGTTACAACGCTTGCGCCCGCCCCGCGCTGGAACCAGATCGACCCCATCCGCCTGACCGGCCTGGAGGGGGATGGCATGATGGGCGATCTGTAGGAGTTTTTGCCAAATTGTTCTACTCTACAGGATGTTTGTCACTATGGGGGCGCGCGCTCCGGCTTGTATAATGAAGTTGTTCGGTGCGTTGTAGTTATTCACGGGAGAAAATCATGACCGCTCAACTGATTGATGGAAAATTGATCGCCCAGCAAGTGCGCGATGAGGTTGCCGCCGAAGTTGCCAAACGGGTCGAGGCCGGCAAGCCGCGCCCCGGCCTGGCGACTGTGCTGGTGGGCGACCGGGTCGATTCGGCTGCTTATGTCTCTTCGAAGCAGAAAGCCTGTAACGAATTGGGCATGGTTTCGTATCACCACCCCCTGCCTGCCGAAATTACCCAGGATGAACTCGAAAGGGTCATCAAGGAACTAAATGCCGATGAGCTGATCAATGGCATTCTGGTGCAATTGCCCCTGCCCGGCCACCTGGACGAGGAGCGTGTTCTGCAACTGATCAGCCTCGAGAAGGATGTCGACGGTTTCTCGCCGATCAATATCGGACGGCTGGCCCAAAAAGGCCGCGATCCGCTTTTTGTGCCGTGCACGCCTTACGGCTGCATCTACCTGTTGGAGAAATCGGGCGTCAAAATTGAAGGCGCCAATGCGGTTGTGCTGGGCCGCTCAAATATCGTCGGCATGCCTGCGGCGCTCTTGCTGATCGGCAAGAACGCCACCGTCACGATCTGTCATTCGCGCACCAAAAACCTGCCGGAGGTTGTGCGTCAGGCGGATATCCTGATCGCAGCGATCGGCCGCCCTGAAATGGTGCGCGGCGACTGGATCAAACCCGGCGCAGCGATCATCGATGTCGGCATCAACGGCATTCCGCTCTTTAATGAAGATGGCAGCCCGCTTATCAGCGAAAAGACCGGCAAACCGCGCCAGAAACTGGTTGGCGATGTAAATTTTGAAGAGGCCAAAGAAGTGGCCGGGTTCATCACCCCCGTCCCCGGCGGCGTTGGCCCGATGACGATTGCCATGCTGATGAAGAATACCCTGCGCGCGGCGCAGATCCAGCAGGATGACTGACCCGTTCGCATTCATGGCATAGTGCTGACTGCAAAGAGCGCAGAGCACGCAGAGATAAGTTGAAAAACTTTGCGTCTTTGCGCCTTTGCGTTAAGATAGCCTTATTCGCCAAAAGGAGCCAACCATGTCCCACACATCCTTTGCCACGACCACCCGCGGCCTGAACCGTGATCTGCCGCCTATGCGCCTGTACGAACGCGCGAAAAAGCTCGGCATCTGGAACCCGTCCGATATTGATTTTTCGCAGGATAAAGTCGATTGGGCCGCCCTGAAGGCTGATGAACAGGATCTGATCTGGCGTCTGCTGGCTTTGTTCGTCTCCGGGGAGGAAGCAGTCACCCTTGACCTGCTGCCGTTGATCGGGGTGATAGCTGCGGAGGGTCGCATCGAGGAAGAAATGTACCTGACGACCTTCCTGTTCGAGGAGGCCAAGCACACCGATTTCTTCCGGCGCTTCCTCGATGATGTTGCCGGGGCGCGGGTCGATTTGGAAGGCTATCACAGTGACAATTACAAGTTCATCTTTTATGAAGCCCTGCCCGATGCCCTGCTTGGGCTGCAAGCCGACAATTCCCCGGCGGCCCAGGTGCGCGCTTCGGTCACCTATAACATGGTTGTCGAGGGTGTCCTGGCCGAGACCGGCTACCACGCCTTTTTTAGCGCGCTCGAACGCAACAACCTGATGCCCGGCCTGCGCAAGGGCATATCCCTGTTGAAACAAGATGAATCGCGCCACATTGCTTATGGCATTTACCTGCTATCGCGCCTGGTGGCCGAACACCCTGATCTGTGGGATGAACTGCAAACCCAGATGAACAGCCTGCTGCCTGCCGCGATTGGGGTTATCGGCGATGCTTTTGCCGCTTATGAAACCGTCCCGTTTGGGCTGGTGGAAGAAGATTTTATCAACTACGCCATGGATCAGTTCAGCAAACGTTCGGCGCGGCTCGAAAAAGCGCGCGGCGCAAGCATGGATGAGATCAATCGGGTGGCGAAGAACCTTATCGAGAGCGGCGATGCCTGAGAGTGAGAAAACCCATTATGAATGAGATCAAACGCCAGCAATTCAAGAAACAACTGGATCAGCTTTCCGGTCCGATCGATCTGCTGTCCGACCCCAATTTGGGGAACTTGTTCGAGATCCTCCAGAAGGTTTTGGATGACCGCAGCCTGCAACCGGAAGAAATTGTCGAAAATCTCGGTGCTGCGGTGGAAGCCGTTCAGGCGGCTATGCCCGATCTTTCCGGCATGGTGGATACCGCCGAGGTTGCCAAATCGATGCTCGAACTGGTTGGCGAATTGCTCTCCAACCTGGGCGATTTTTCATCTTAAGGCCATCGGATGAATCTCAAACTGCAAGATATCCTGCCGGTTGTTCTGTCCGTGCTGATCATCGTTCTGGTGGCGGTCTTCGAGAAGCAAAGCAAGTTGTTTGCGGCGATCACGGCTACCATGCCGCTGACCATTCCGCTGGCGCTGTGGATCGTCTACTCCTCGTCAGGAGGCGAAAAGGCGGCCGTGACCAACTTTACCCAGAGTTTGGCGCTCAGCCTGCTGCCGACCCTGGCTTTTGCCGTTACCATCTGGCTGGCGGCGCGGGCCGGGCTGAAGCTCGTCCCGATCTTATTGAGTGGGTATGCGGTCTGGGCGTTGGGGACCGGTTTGCTGATCGTCTTGCGGCGCTGGCTGGGTCTTGGTTAACGGGCGGATTAGGACAAAAATCACCTTGTATCTGGATTGAATTGGGATTATGATTTGCCACTTGTGTCTGGACTTACTTGCTTGTGTGGGGCAAAAATGTCATACTTTATTTGTTGCCCTGCATTTTCATAAAGTCCCGCTAAAGGAGCAATATGGAGAACACAAAGTTTCACATTTCCAGCGATGAGAAGTCCGATCCGAGTAGGATCCTCGACCAGGAATACCAGCGCCAGCAGGCGTTGTACCAGGCCCAGCCCAATATCGTACAGCGATTCCTGGAAGTTCAGGGGCGGCACGTGACCGAAGGATTGCTCGGCCGGGCCGTTCAGATCCGGTTCAATTTGCCAGACCGGGTGGTGGTAGAGGCCCCGCAGATCGATCAGGCGGCAACCATCAGTGTGCCGCAGGCTGCCCGCGAACATAACGTTGGCGGTTGGCGTTTACGGCTTTCGCGCGGCGATCTGGATGAAGCCCTGCGCCATCGCCTGGCCGAATTGGAGCAATCGCCAGACCTGGCCGTTTCTGTGGCTGCCAGCCTGGTGCGGCATGGCGCGGTGCTGCACATGGTTTACAACATGCTGCCTTCAGGCCGGACTGTAACTTACCAGGCCCAGGATGGTGAATCGATCCCGTGCATTCCGGTGGGCGAGGGTGAGCCAGAGTCCGCCATTACGATGAGCACCGATGCGATCGCTGAGGAAGGCGATAGCGAAGAGGGACGTGGCACACTCCAGGTGCCGTTTGTGCCTTATGCGCGTCGTTTCTACCTGCCGCAGTGGGTGGCCTTCGATGATCAAGATAATCTACTGGTTGGTTCGCTCAAAGAAGCTGAAGCCCACCTGGCCTCAATGCAAAATTTTACCAATATCCTGCATGCCGCTTCGGCGTTAGCTGCTTATATCGTGGCCGATGCTGAATATCAGAAAAAGCGTTACGGCATGTTGGGACAGATGGTTAACCAGGGGCGCGCCCTGGCGCGTTACAAGACCCGCGAAATCATCGCAAAGATCAAGGAACGGGCTGAAGCCAATAACCTCAATCGCGGCCTGAGCCTGAGCCTGCCTTATTTCAACGATCAGGAACTAAAAATGGAAACCTCGAACTTTGAGGTTATTCCCGCCGGGCGCATCATGTTTGTGCCAGCCTTTGTTGTTCGCGCCGTGCGCCAGGAAGCAGCCAAGGTCGGGCAGGATACGCGTTTTAACCCCTCTACCCGCCGCCACCTGCTTTCAGAACTGGCCATGCTCGAACAGGCCTTCCTCTCCTCTGATTCTGTATCTGACTGATTTTTCCCGAAATCCGCCATTGTTTGCTTCGCGCAGCATTGGCGGTGTTTGGCTTGCCTGAAAGGTTTTTCCCATGTTATTTTCGATCGGTTTACTTATCGTTATCGGTTATCTCTCGTGGCGGATTGCCCCGCGCGAGAGCGAAGCAGATGCGCATGTCCATGGCGCGGGCCAGGTTGGCCTTTTGGCGGCCCTGGCGCTCTTCGGTGTGGATTATTTCACATCCTATTTTTACGCTACTGACGAGATGCTGCACGCTCTTCACCCTTATGGATTGGAGCACCAGGCTTACTATGCTGTTGCTGTTATTGCTCTCGCCAATATCGTTTTTGGCGGGCTTTATATGTATTCATTGGGTGTTTTTAATGAGGGTGGTGGCTCGTTTACCGCGGCCATGCGCTATCTGGGGCCCTCCCTTAGCCTGATTGTGGCCGTAATTTTATTGTTGGATTATATTTTCACCATTGTCGTCTCCACTCTTTCGGGCGTAGATCAGTTACTTTCGCTGCAAAATGCAGGGAACATTGCTTGGGGTTGGCACTTTCTGATTGGGGCCAGCCTGGTTGCCATCACCTGGTACATCACCATTCGTGGACGCGGTGAATCGGCTCAGGTGGTTTTTGCCGGATTGGGCGTTTTTGTGCTGATGACGATTGTGATGGCCGTTGGGTTGGTGATCGCTCAGACTGGCAACGTTGCTCCCTTACCCGGAGAAGAAACTGCCAAAGTCACATCCATTGGAGAAGCCCTTTTTCACCTCCTGGCTGCATCCATGAAGGGCCTGGTAGCGCTGACAGGTCTTGAGGCCATGTCGAATGGTATTCAATTTGTCATCGACGAAGATGCGCCATTTGTAAAGTGGGGCAAGAAAAAGTTCAAAAAATTGAATTGGCTCTGGCATTTCTATAGTGGAAAGGCCGGTATCGGGCGCGTGGTTCAAACCAGCTTTTTGTTCTACGGGGCTATCACCACTTTATTCCTAACCTATTTTGCCAATCATTTTCAGGCTTTTGGAGGCGTGGCCGGGCGCTCGTTGGTCGGCAACCTGGCTTTTATCGGGTTCAGCCAGATCCCTGGCGGTGTTATTCTATTTTGGGCATATCAAATTTTAGCGGTAGCCTTATTAACCGCCGCGTCCATGACCGCTTTTCAGGATTTACAGGCCATTACCTGGCGCAATGTTGCCATTGGTGAAATCCCTGAAATTGTGGTCTATCGTAACCCAAAAGGTACTTTTACCCGGCCAGTGACAGCGGCTGCCATTGTTGCGATCATCATTCAGTTTTTGGTACAGGGCAAAACCAGCGCTGCTGTTCCTTACTATGGTGTCGGCGTTTTTATGCCAATCGCAATCATGGCTTTGGCGATGCGCCGCCACGTTCAACAAACCAGTACCGGATCTGCTCGCAAATGGGGTCTGATTGGAACAACCTTTGCGGCGGCGCTCTCAACCTTTATTTTTGTTGGGCAAATCGTTACCAAATGGGATGAAGGTGGCTGGGTAGTTCTGATTGTCTTCAGCGTTTTGATTGTGCTTGCCCACATTATTCTCATATCACCGGCAGGTTACCGCGACCCCGAAGATATTCACCGTATCATTCGAGATAAATCGCGTGTAGAAGGTATGATGGGCAATATTGTTGAGTGGCAATCTCTCAAAATGCAGGAATATCGTTATAACGTATTGATGCTCGTTGCCAGGTTTTTTGCCATCTTTGGCGTGATGAAGCCGAGTCGCTTCGAGAAATCAATTCCTTCACCTGCCGGAGAATTTGAAGAAGCACTGCACCATTCTGGGGAAATGACTTATCTTGAAGAGTATCGTGCCAATCAACCCAAGTCTGAACCTCGGCTGGGTGGCGCCCCGAAAGAAACCGGGCCGGTCGACGAGAACGAGTTGCAATAGCTGTTGGGGGCGACCCGTTAAGGCTGGAAAGGATGCTTTTGGGCTGGTTTTACTGGCCAAAAGCGCCCATTTTGCGCCAGCGGGTCGCCTCTTATTTATCTAACCCCTATGGCAATCACGCCTGTATACACGTTGCGATCAAGCGAGGTTTTCAAAGCCCTCGAAACCAGCCCGGAAGGACTTTCACGGGCTGAGGTTGATTCGCGCCTGTCGCTCTACGGGGAGAATATCCTCAGCGAACACAAACAAGATCCGCTTTGGTTGAAAGTCGGGGCTCATTTTTCTCACCCGTTGGCCTTGTTATTGCTGGCTGCGGGGTTCATTGCGGTTTTTAACGATTGGGTGTTGGCGCTCGTCATCTGGACCTTGACCTTCGCCAACGCCGGTTTTTCTTACTGGCGTGAATATCGCGCTGAACAGGCCACCACCAAACTGCAGGATGTTTTGCCCGCCTATGCCCACACCCTGCGCGATGGGCAGGAGATGCACATTCCGGCCCGTGAACTGGTTCCGGGCGATGTTTTGATCCTGGCGGAGGGCGACAACATCCCGGCGGATGCGCGGGTGGTCGAAGAGTACGGCCTGCGCACCAACAACGCCACCCTGACCGGTGAGTCGGTCGCAGCCCGCAAGATTTCCGAGCCTTGTTACCAGCAGGGCATCAGCGAATTGGAACAGGCCAACCTGATTTTTGCGGGCACTTCCGTCGCGGCGGGCACAGGCCGGGCAGTGGTTTTTGCCACGGGGATGTTTACCCAGTTTGGGCGGATCGCCCACCTGACCCAGGGCGTGCCCGACGAGCCCAGTCCTTTTCAGCGTGAGTTGAACTATGTTGTGCGCGTAACCACATTTGTTGCGGTTGGGCTTGGCCTGTTGGTTCTGGCGATCGGCATTTTTGAGAATAGTTTCAACCTGAGCCGTCAGCAATTGTGGATTTTTGCGCTGGGCGTGCTGGTGGCTGCCACCCCTGAAGGCTTGCCTGCCACCCTGACCCTTTCGCTGGCGCGGGCAGTCCAACGCCTGGCCGGAAAGGGTGTGCTGGTCAAAAAACTGAACACGGTCGAGACCCTGGGCAGCATTTCGGTCATCTGCACCGACAAAAGCGGCACCCTGACCCAGAACCAGATGACAGTGCGCGAGATCTGGGTGGCTCGTCAGCGTTTGCGCGTGACCGGGGTCGGCTACCAGCCTCAGGGGGAGTTCGTCCCCGCGCCCGATGGGCAGGAATGGGACGAAGATCTGACCAGCCTGCTCGAAGCGGCATCCTGCTGCAACAACGCGCGGGTCAATCCGCCTTCGCTCGAACACCCAACCTGGACCAGCCTGGGCGACCAGACCGAAGCCGCGCTCAAGGTGGCAGCGCTCAAGGATGGCATTCAGGAACGCCAGTTGATGCAGATTTTTCCTCGGGTACATGAAATCCCCTTTGACGCGCGCCGCAAACGGATGACTACCATCCATCGCACCGAAACCGGCGACATGGCTTTCACCAAAGGTGCACCGCGCGAAGTGCTGCAGCTGTGTACGCACATCCTGCTCAACCGCCAGGTGATCGTTTTGGATGAAACCCTGCGGGCCGAGATCATGGCAGCCAATGACAAATTTGCCCGCAAAGCCCTGAGGGTGCTAGCGATTGCCCGGCGCAGTTTGCCGCCGCAGGCTCCGGGCGCTTTTGCGGTTGAAAATGTCGAGAACAGCCTGGTTTTCCTGGGGTTGATGGCGATGATGGATCCGCCGCGCCCCGAAGTGGAGCATGCGATGCAGGTTTGCCGCCAGGCCGGGATTCGGATCGCAATGATCACCGGTGATTATGGTCTGACCGCCGAATCGCTGGCGCGGCGTGTGGGCATGCTGGAGAGCAATAATCCGCGTATTTTGACCGGCGCCGAGCTGGACGAAATGTCGGATATCGAATTGCAGAGCCTGTTGGAAAGTGAAACGATTTTTGCGCGTATGGCTCCTGAGCATAAACTGCGCCTGGTGGCGGCTTTCCAGGCGCGCGGCGATGTCGTCGCTGTGACCGGCGATGGTGTCAACGATGCACCGGCCCTGCGCAAAGCCGATGTGGGTGTGGCGATGGGTTTGGTTGGCACCGATGTTGCCAAGGAAGCCGCCGATATCATCCTGACCAACGATAATTTTGGCGCGATCATTTCGGCCATTGAAGAAGGCCGCGCCATTTACGATAATATTCGCAAGTTTGTCACTTATATTTTTTCGAGCAACGTGCCCGAAGTGATGCCGTTCATCGTTTCGGCCAGCCTGCCGGGTGTGCCGCTGGCGTTGGGCGTCAAACAGATTCTGGCGATCGATCTGGGCACCGATCTGTTCCCGGCCCTGGCGTTGGGCAGTGAAAAGCCCGAGCCGGATGTGATGATGCATCCCCCGCGCAAACGTGGCCAGCGCCTGATCGATAATAACCTGCTATTGCGCGCTTTTCTGTGGCTGGGTATGATAGAAGCAGTCTTGTGTTTCGGCGGGTTCTTTACAGTTTACTGGTTTTCGGGCAATGCCGGTGCCATTGGCGCGTTGCCCTGGCTGGCGCAGTTGCCCATCCCCGCTTTTTTTGCCAATCCGCTTTCACCGGCAGATGCGCAGGTGATGGCAGTGACAGTTTTCCATGCCGGGGTGGTGATGGCCCAGATCGGCAACGCTTTTGCCTGTCGCTCTGAGACCAACCGCAATTCGCAGCTTGGCTGGGCGAGTAATCGTTTCCTGTTGCTTGCCGTGTCCCTGGAAGTGCTGAGTATTTTCCTGATGGTATATTTTCCGCCCCTGGCGGAGGCGTTTGAACACCAGGCGATCCCGCCAAAATTCTGGATTGGATTGGCTTTTTTTGGGCTGATTCTTTATAGCCTAGAGTGGATTCGTAAACAGGCTGCGCGTCTGCGCGCTGGCTAACAAGGAGGTTCTTATGAAAGTGATTGTGATGGGCTGCGGGCGGGTCGGCTCGCAACTAAGTAACCTGCTCTCCCAACGCGGCCACAACGTTACGGTGATCGATCATCGTGATGCTGATGCCAGCACCCGGCTTGGTCCGAATTTCAAGGGACGCATCTTGCACGGCCTTGGCTTCGACCGCGATGTCCTGACCGAGGCTGGCATTTCCAGTGCAGAAGCCTTTATCGCTGCCAGTTCTTCAGACAACGCCAACATTGTTGCAGCCCGAATTGCACGAAATGTTTTCCGAGTTCCGCGTGTTGTGGCGCGCATGTATGACCCGGGCCGGGCCGAAATTTACCAGCGCCTGGGCCTGAGCACGATCTCGGGCACCCAGTTGGGGGTCCGCCAAATTTATGAGATGGTGACACACACCGACCTGAACGTGCTCTACAAGTTTGGGCGTGGCGAGGTTTCGGTCCTGGCAATTGAAGTCGATACTAATCTGGCAGGGCGCAGCCTGCGCGATCTTAATATCCCCGGAGAGGTGACAGTTTTCTCCTTGTCGCGCGACGATCACGCTTTCATCCCGACTGCCGGCACAGAATTCCGCGAGGGCGACGTTTTGCATTTGGCGGTGTTGGCAACGTCCATGACCCGCCTTGAAGAAATGCTCGGCCTCGAAAGGAGGAACTAAGTATGTATGTGATCATTGTTGGTGGCGGTAATACTGGTTCTTACCTGGCGAAAATCCTGCTGGAGGGCAAGCATACTGTGCGGGTCATCGAATCGCGCCAGGGGTTGCTCGAAAAACTTCACATTGAACTGCCTGATGAAGTCGTGGTTCATGGCGATGGCTCTGCGCCATCCGTGCTGGATGCGGCTGGCATCCGCCAGGCGCATGTTCTGGCTGCCGTAACGGGCGATGACGAAACCAATCTGGTTATTACTTCTCTGGCGCGCTTTGAATTCAATGTGGCGCGTACCATCGGACGGGTCAATAATCCCAAGAATGCCTGGCTGTTTACGGCCGAGATGGGTGTCGATGTGGCCCTTAACCAGGCAGACATCCTGGCGCACCTGGTGGCCGAGGAAATGTCACTGGGTGATATGATGACCTTGCTCAAGTTGAGCCGGGGCGAGTATTCGTTGATCGAAGAAAAAGTCCATCCTGATTCGGTTGCGGTCAATAAACTTCTCAAAGAATTGCAATTGCCGCAGGAATGCACCATCACGGCCATTATCCGCAAGAACAAGCTGGTTGTGCCGCATGGCGACACCCGTCTTGAAGTTGCGGATGAAGTATTGGCTCTGGTGCGCCGTTCATCCCTGCACCAGTTTGCAGCCTTGCTGGCCCCGCAAAATCCGTTGGGGCAAAGAGACCAACCTTGATTGTTAAATACAAAAACGGCGTTGACGGATGCAATCCATCAACGCCGTTTTTATAATATTAGTTCTCGGGACGTTCCTCGACCAGAATCATCACTTTATACGATTCGGAAAATTCCATCCCGTGCTCCTTGCCGTCATCGGCAGCCCACTCACGGATGACTTTATCCATGTCCTGCCAATCGCCAACCTGCGAAACATGTTTTTTCAGGGCGGCGATTTTTTGTTCGATGCTCCCCGAAATATCGACCCATGTATCGGGTTTTTCTGACCCGTGGATGTAAACCCGTTTAACGTTGTGCGGATCGTGCCCCGCTTCGAGCAGGTCGGTGAAGATCAGCCGCGTTCCGGCTGAGGGGAAGGTCGCGTACAGTGCCGATTGGGCGGCGGCGCGATGGTCAGGGTGGTTGATGTAGCCGTTCCCGTAGAAAACACCCTGTGGGTCGCCGGTTACGACCACATCCGGTTTATGCAGGCGGATCAGGCGGGCCAGTTCCTTGCGCAGCGGGATGGTTGGTTCGAGTTCGCCATCCGGGTAGCGCAGGAAGATGCTGGTCTGGATGCCGAGCGTTTCGTTGGCGGCGGTCTGCTCTCCCTCGCGGATCTGGGCCAGGACGGGTTTGTACGAACCGTCTTTGTCCGGGTCGTTGTTGCCGGCATCGCCGCTGGTGATGATGACCGAGATAACCTTGCAGCCAGCTGCCGCCCATTTGGCGAGTGTCCCGCCGACGGTGAATTCCTGGTCGTCAGGGTGGGCATGGATCGACATGGCAATTGTTGGGATAAATTCTTTTTCTTCACTCATGAGATATTTTCCTTCGTTAGGGGTGCATCGTATACCAATATACAAGAATTGAAGCGATTCAACAAGACACTGATGTAAAACAATCGGGCAGAAAGAGAAAGCATATCTTCTTGTAATATTTTTGAATGCTGATATTATTATTCTATTCCATGGAGGTGGATCAATGACCAAACGAATTTTTTCTTTCCTTGTTTTGACCGTTCTTCTGGTACTGATGACCGGTGTCCTGACTGCCGCCGCGCCCGTTCCCGTGACGACTTTTACGCTTGTTAGCGGGCTGCCCGAAACGATGAATGTCGGCGAATCGTACACGGTGGTTATCCTGGTCGAGAGCGACCAGCCCTTCACCTTTGCCCAGGCGCTGCCAACCGCCTACTTCCCGGGCCGCGGTGTGGTCGGGAACAAAGGCGACCATGCTCCCGGCGGGACGAGCGCCCTGCTGGAAGTCACGTTCACAGCCAAAGGCTCAACCGCCAAGTTTGGCGGCGCGGTCCCGGTTGCGGTGGTGGCCGGAGCGCGTTACCAGGGCGGCGTGACCATGACCCAAAGTTTTGACTTTTTGGTTAACGTACCATAACCCAAAATATCAGACGAATATGAGAAACCCGGAGAGCAACAGTCTCCGGGTTTTTGTTTGTCAATCTTGAGTTTTGTGCGGACGCATCATTTGATCCAAAGCGTTTCTTCTTCGCCAAACAGACTGAAGTTCAGGCTGTTGGCAACACTCGCTGAGTTGATATTGGTCAGATCGTGACGGTATTGCGCGATGTAACCGTTTTGGATGGCCCAGGCGCTTAACGCGCCCACGACAGCTTTCCCCAGCCCCTGGCGCCGGAACGCGGAATGGGTCAACACGCCAATATCCATGAACCCGGCCAGTTCATATCCGCTGGCTGCGGCAACCAGTTTATTGCCATCAAAACAGCCGAATGCGATCTGGTGGTTGACTTCCACATAGCCATCCTCCACTTCTTCAGCGGTCAAGAATCCCTTGAGTGCGAGCAACGCTCCGGCATCCGCCAGCGTCAGCGGGCGGAGAACGTATGGAGCCGGTGGCATATAGGCGGGCAGATCGCCCGGGTAGAGATACAGCATTCGGCCCTTGTCGCGGCTTGCGATTTGTTTCGACCCAAGGATGACGGCCAGGGCGTCTGCCGTCAGCGACTGATCCGCCGGGAATTGGGCCAGCGCGCCTTCGACCATATTCGTCAAATCGGGGTCGAACTGTGCAAAGGTATGCTTCCCGATATACCAGAGCGCAACATCTTGATCGCCGCGATATTTTTCTTCGCGGATGAGCGTTGTTCCGGGCTGGCTGGTGATCTCTGCTGCCTGGCCAAAGTGAGCGGCCCAGTTACGATAAATATTTTGTTCGAAGCTGGTTTTATCCATGATTTGCTTTCATTCAAAAAGGTTGATTTCATTATTTTGATGATGCTCTTATTGCCTGCAGAGGATACTTCTAAAATGGCAAATTGCGCAAGCCTTCAAAGATGGTAAAGCCGCCGCCGGCAATCAGAAACCCAAAATAGAGGATGGTTGCCAGGTTTGCCAGGTGCCCCAACAGGATGCTGACCCCATCTTTTTCAACCTCGCCAATCGCCAGGAAAACCAGGGCGAGCGCCGGCAGGGTGTTGCTGAAAGGAATAAACCCAAACGGAACCATCAACAAGATCGCGGCCAGGATGAAAGCCAGTTTGTGGATCAGGTGAATGTTGGTGTGTGTGGTAAACCACGGCAGGCGGTGTGGGCGGCTTATTTTTTCCATGCGCTGGAACCAGACCAGCGCTTTGTTCAGTCCGTCGACCAGTTTTTCGGCGGCAATCGTCCGCTCGGCGATCCGTTTGGGCAACCAGAGATGGCGATTGAACAGGCGCGCAACGCCGATCAGCAAAATCGCTGTCCCGAACGCGGTGCTTACTCCTGGAATGGAGATCGGCACGAGGAAGATCAGCGCAAAGAAGATCGAGAGCAGCAGCAGCCCATCCTCCTCGAAAATTTCCAAAATCTCGATCAGGCTGATCTCGCCGCTGGGCAGATCTTTAATGATCGTCTCAAATTTTTCTCCGAGCGATTCCTTTATTAATTCTTCGTGGTGCGCAATATGGTTGGGTGTTTGCATTAAGTTTTTATTCCTTCTTCGAGCAATTTATTCTAAAACAAAAAGACCACCGCCACGGCGTGGCGATGGTCTTGCCTTTTGCTGAGCAACCGGGAAACAAAGTTCCGTATTGACGGCTACACAACCCACAAGTGGGCGGCTACTCCCCATCGGAGTAAGTAAATTATACAGAACTTATCCGAATCTGGGTAGTAAAGATTCGCTGAAAGCTTTTGAAACAATCCACGTGAATCTATAGGGGGGAGCCGTCGCTGATGAGCGCTGTAACGGTTTCGAGCTGCTCTTTCTCGCCGATAAAACCAACCCGGTCGCCAATCTCAAAAACCGTCATGGATTTAGGATTCGCAACCAATTGCTCGTTTCGCAGCAGCGCCACCACAGATGCCCCGGTCTGGGCGCGGATATTGGCTTCTGCCAGCGATTTCCCGACCAGCGAGCTGTTGTCAGCAAGCGTCAGCCAGGCGATTTCGATGCCCTGGAATGCCACCAGCAGTTCATGCAGAGAGCGGTGTTCTTCATCTGTGGTGATATTGAAATCGTAACGGTCCTTGCGGACAGCTTCTGCATAACGGTGAACCTCCTGCAAAGGGTAGCCCAGGCTGAGCAGCGTATGGTGCACCATTTCCAATCCGCCTTCCAATTCCGGGTGGATGGTGTGGTTGGCCCCCTGTTCTGATAACAACTTCACGCCATCTTCGGATGCGGCGCGGGCCACAATTGGCAAATCGGGATTCAGGTCTCTAGCCGCCGTGACAATCAGTTCCGCCGATGTTTCATCGGGGATGGTGACGACCAGTACGCTGGCGCGATCGAGGTGGGCGTGGTTTATTACCTCGGAATTGCTGGCATCTCCATACAGGGTCGGGATTTTTCTCTGGTTGAGACTGGTGATGCGGTCTGCATCTGCTTCGATAACGAGCATGGGCACAGACAATTTTTCAAGCACATCCACCATATGTTTTCCGACCCGGCCGTAGCCGATGATGACAACGTGATCAACCAGTTTGTCTTTTTTGATTTCCAGAATATGGCTGTTTGCGTCCAGCTTTTTCCAAAACCCCGGAATTCTACGTAATTGGGTTTCCAACCAGGGCAGCAGCTTATACATAAAAGGGTTGACGGTGATCGAAATCAGGGCAGCCGCAAGAATGAGCGAGTATTGATTGCTATCCAGCAGGTTCAAGGATAAGCCGCCTTGCCCCAGGATGAATGAAAATTCGCCCACCTGGCTTAAACCAACTGCCACAACAAGAAAGGTGCGCGCCGGGCGTGGAAAGAAAAACCCCATCAGGATGACAATGATGGCTTTGCCAAACACCACCAACAGGCCCAGGGAAACCACCTGCCCCATGTTTTGCCATAAAAAGACGGGATTAACGAGCATGCCGACTGAAACAAAAAACAGCACCGAGAATGTTTCCCTAAATGAGAACAAATCCGCGCCCACCTGGTGGCTCAAGTGTGATTGGCTGATGATGGCTCCGGCAACGAACGCGCCCAGGGCCAGCGAAACCCCGAACAACTCCGATGCGCTCATGGCAGTCCCGAGCGTGATCGCCAGAATTGCCAGGATGAACAACTCGCGTGAGCGGGTGTGGGCGATTTTTTCCAGTAACCAGGGAAGCAGGCGCGTCCCGGCGAAAAACATGATCGCCACGAAGGCCGCGGCTTTCAGGAGCGTGATTGCCAGGTCTCGCCCGTTAAATGTGCCAGCACTTGCGGCAAAGGTCGGCATCAAGACCAGGATCAGCACCGAAAGAATATCTTCCATGACCAGCCAGCCGACCGCTGCCTGCCCATGGGATGTGTTCAGCAGGGAGTTGTCCATCAGTCCGCGCAAGAGCACCACCGTGCTGGCGACCGAAATTGCCAGCCCCAGCACCAGCCCTGCCAGCGGGGTCCAGCCCCAGAGCTGGCTTAATCCAAAACCAAGGAGGGTGGCGAAAGCAGTTTGGATCAGCGCACCGGGAATGGCGATATCGCGCACATTCCACAGATCCTGAAACGAAAAGTGCAAGCCGACACCGAACATCAGGAAAATGACGCCCAGCTCTGCCAGTTGCTGGATGGTTTCAATATCACCGACAAAGCCGGGGGTGAAGGGCCCGATCGCTATTCCGGCAAGCAGATAGCCCACAATGGTTGGCAGGCCAATCCGACGGGCGATCACACCACCTACAAAAGCGACAATGAGCGCCAGGGTAATATTGATGAGCAAAGGTACATCATGCATGGTCAGGCTCCTCTCTTTTCGCGGTCATTCTGATACTTTTAAAATGGTTGTTCTCAATGATTTGATTGTTTGCCTGTTGTCAGAATACCATAACAATAAAGAAAACGAAAAGAACATCGCCAGTTAATCGATCATGCTGCTTGAGAAACTGCTCAAGATTGTGACTTCCTGCCTCTCCCTGAATATGACATCTGCCAGATGTAAGCGGCTTGTGCGCAGGAGTACAATTGAGTTACCCATTCCCTAACCAAGGAGAAAAGCATGACCATAACCCTCGATGGTTCGTCCCTGACCATTGAAAAACTCGTCCGAATTGCCCGATTCGGCGAAGAAGTGGAACTTGCCCCCGCCGCCCTGGAGCGCATCAAAGCCTGCCGTGCTGTGCTGGAAGAAAAACTGGCTGCCCATGAAACCATGTACGGCACCAACACCGGAATCGGTGAGTTTTCCGAGAAGTTATTGAACGACGACCAGGTCAAGGAGTTCCAGCGTTACCTGGTTTATAACCACGCCGCCGGGATCGGCGATCCGATCCCCATTGAACATGCCCGCGCGGCGCTGGCCTCGCGGATTAACGTTCATGCCCGTGGCTATTCGGCCTGCCGCCCTGAGATCACGCTTACCTATGTGGCCATGCTCAACAAGGGTGTTACGCCGGTCGTCTGCCAGAAAGGTTCGGTGGGAGCCTGCGGCGACCTGGCCCCGATGGCTCAGGCTGCGCTGTTGCTGATGGGCGAAGGTGAGGCCTTCTATCTGGGAGAAAGGCTGCCTGGCAAGGTTGCCATGCAACGGGCCGGGATTCCGATCCCAGGTTTGCAGGCCCGCGACGGCTTGGCCGCGATCAACGGCTCGAACCTGCTGACCTCCATCAGCGCCCTGACGATCTATGACATGGAGCGCTGGCTGAAGCAGGCCCTGATCGGCGCCGCCATGTCGATCGAAGCCTTGCTTGGCAATATGAAGCCCTATAACCCCAAGCTGCATGAGTTGCGTGGCTTTAAAGGCGCACAGCGCTCGGCGAAAATTCTGCGCCAGGTGATTGAAGGCTCAGACCTGACCACCGGCAAGATGAAAACCAAAGTGCAGGATGCCTACTCGATGCGCTCCACCCCGCAGGTGATCGGCGCAGCCTGGGATGCCATTGGCTATGCTCGTTCGCAGGTCGAGATCGAGCTGAACGCGGTTGCCGATAACCCGATCTTTGTCACCGAAGAAAAGCTGACTCTGACCGGGGCCAACTTTCAAGGGTCGCCGGTGGCTCTGCCGATGGATATGGCTGGCGCGGCGGTCACGATGGTCAGCGTGCTCTCGGAGCGCCGCCTGAACCGTCTAACCAACCCGGCCTTGAGCGTCGGTCTGCCCGATTTCCTGGCCCACGAACCCGGTTTTTATTCGGGGCTGATGTTGAGCCAGTACACTGCCGACATGCTGATCGTGGAACAGCGCATTCTCTCGGCCCCGGCCAGCATCCAGTCCATCCCGGCTGCGGCCGACCAGGAAGATTTTGTTTCGATGGGCATGAACACAGCCCTGAAAAACCTGCAAATTTTGGATAACGCCTACGGTGTGCTCGGCATCGAAATGATGGCCGCGGCCCAGGCGCTTGACTTCCGCGAGTTTACCCCCGGAAAAGGTACCCAAAAAGCCCGCGAAGTGATCCGCCGCTATGTGGCCCATCTGGAAGTCGACCGCCCGCTCTTTAACGATCACAACGCCATGAAGGCGCTGGTCAAGAGCGGTGAAATATTGGATGAAGTTGAGAAAGAGCTGGGGGTTAGTTTGTAAGGAATGTGGAGCGGGACAGCTATAGCGTCCCGCTTTTGATAAAGAAAAAGAGCGGGACGCTATTGCGATCCCGCCCTACGGTTTTAATCCTGGCGCATCCAGCGTTTGACGGCCTCGACCGGGTGTGCGTGCCGGTTCATTTTTTCGAGCAATTCCCGCGGGTCGGCGGCGATGCTGAGCATGTTGCGGTGCTCATGGAAGATGAATCCCTCCGCGACGGCCCGGTCCATCATTTCGATCAGCGGGTCGTAGTACCCGAGCATGTTCAGCAGCCCGATCGGCTTTTGGTGAATGCCGATCTGGCCCCAGGTGATGGTTTCGAAGAGTTCATCGAAGGTGCCAAATCCGCCGGGCAGGGCGATGTAGCCTTCGGCCAGTTCGTACATGCGCGATTTTCGCTCGTGGATGGTGGCGGTCACCTCCAGCCGTGTCAAACCATAATGGGCCAGGGCCGGGGTGTTCATACTTTCGACGATCACGCCGTAGACTTCTCCGCCCACTTCGAGAGCGCCGTCCGCGACAGCCCCCATGACCCCGGTCTTGCCGCCGCCGTAGATCAAACGGATGCCGCCCTCAGCCAGGATCCGACCCATTTGTCGGCCAGCCAGGTTGAAATCCGGGCGGGTTGCTTCCGCCGAACCGCAATAGACACAAATCGATTTCATAATTATTCCTGCACACTTTCGGGGGATACTTCCTGCGTTTTGACAGGCCAAAAGAAGATGAAGGCCATCCCGACCACGAGCACGAAGGTGACCGCCAGGCCGCCCTCCGGGCCGAAGGGGCCGCCGGTCAACCAGTCCGGGCCGGTTTCCATCAGGTTGAGCAGCGTGCCACCGCCAAAACTGCCGCCGCTGACTTCAAACCCGAAGATGTTGCCCTGTACCCAGTTCCAAACAGAATGCAGGGCGCAAATTCCCCACAGCGAACCTTCGCGCAGGGCATAAAAAGCCGCAAAAAATCCAAAAAGCGCCAGGTTGACCATCGCAATCACGCTCAGGTTGGGGTTAAGACTGTGCAGGACCGCAAAAAACAGGGATGAGACGAGTATCCCGACCCAGGGCTTGTAGCGCGCCGAGAGCACCGGCAGCATCCAGCCGCGGGTCAGGGTTTCTTCGGCCGCTCCCTGCACCAGCCAGCCGGCCAAAACGACCAGCACACCGCCCAGCGCGGTCACCCCCTGCATGGACGGGTTACCCTGCTCGATCTCGGCGAAGCCGGTCACGGCCAACAGGCCAACCGCCCCGCCAAAAATGATGATTCCGATCAGAAAACCGCGCAGGTATTTGATCAACGCGTTTGGCAGCTCAAATCCGAGGCTGGAAAAGGAACGTTTTTCGAAAAAACGCGTCCATAACCATAGGAACAGGAAAATGCCCGCGAAGCTGCTGAGAAGGGTGGCTGCCATCCAGGAACCTGAAACAAGCGCGCTCATTTCGGATGTATCTATGGCGTTTTCTGAAATCCCATAGATGAATACCTGTGCCATAATCACAGGTATGGCGCCAAATTGTGATAATAAGGCGATTGCCAACCCGAGCAGGAGCACAATCAGGATGTGCGGCAAACGCGCAGCCTGACGGGCCAGGGTCAACAGACGGTTATGTTCGATCCAGGAAAACATTTGAAGCCTCCAAATAGGAAAAATAGCCTGATATGCTTGATTTAGCTAAGTGGTACAATCGTTGCAATTCCATTACAGAGCGGAGGGGTTATGGCCAATAATACCGGAAACGGTACGCCACCTTTTTATAATACACCCACCAAACCTATTGTAAGATCGACCGGTGAAGAAAAGAAACGCCAGGGGTTGAGTTCCATTACCATGCTGTTGGGTTGGGTGGCATTGACGGTCGCCATGGTTGGCGGCGCAAAACTATTGTGGGATATTCTAACAGATGGGCTGGCATCGGCCGGACTTTTAGCGAAGGTGATCTCCTTGGGACTGGCCTTTCTCTTGGGCTGGATCGTTTCGCTTGTTTGTATTCGAGCGCTTGGCAACCTTGTTTTGCCTTTGATCATTAATTTCTACGTTTTCCTGACCGCCAGTGGAATCCTGGTGTTATACGCGCGGGTTGTTTACAAGCTGTATAGTGAAATTTTCGATGCAAATGTGCATTACACTCGCTACTCTATTGCTGTGGGGGCAGGCTTTGCGGTGTTGGTTGGTTTGCACTTGTTGATAGAAGACCACGACCTGCGGCCTTTTTCGATCCCGTTTCTGATTGGCGGGGTCATGCATCTATCTGGCATGGTGGTGCACTATGTTTTTATGAATGGCAACCAGGAAGATATCGGCGGAGATGTCTATTTTTTTGGTTTGATAATGCTGATCGCACTCTTGATGATGGCCCATTTTGGCATCTTTAACATTCCTCGCCAGATCATCAGTCATTTTTTTGTTAAGAATGGCCATACATTACAACCCGGAAACCAAAAGACAGAGTAAGATTAGTGGGCTTTGCGATGTGAGCAAATCCCGCGAATATTTTTGTTTGGAGTAGTTGTTCTTGAATAAAGAGTCTCATTACCGATCTGCTGTTGAAGATTTCCAGTCCGCGCATCAAAAAGCGACCGTGGAAGAAGTACTTGCGCGCCTGCAAGGCAAACCAAACACCCTCTTGTCTTTTGAAGAAATTGCAAAGAAATTAAAACTTCAGGCGCGTTCTGAACGGGGTGTCCAAACCATTCCCCTGGAAGCGATTGTCGGCAGTGTTGGGCGTTACAGCGATTTCACCCGCACTTTCCTGCCTCGTAACCCGAGCGACCAGCAACGCTGGGCACTGGTGAAGGCCAGCCTGGACGAGAACGGCTTCCCGCCGATTGATGTTTACAAAGTCAGCGGTGTTTATTTTGTGCTGGATGGCAACCACCGTGTCTCGGTGGCCCGCCAGGAGGGTTGGAGCACCATCCAGGCCAATGTGATCGAGGTCAAGAGCAACGTTCCGCTTTCACCGGATACCAGTCCTGATGAGTTGATCGTCAAATCAGAATATGCTGATTTCTTGGAAGAAACTCGTCTTCACGAATATCGCCCGAATGTGGATTTAGGGGTTACCATCCCCGGTCAATACGAGAAATTGCTCCAGCAAATTCAAGTTCATCGTTATTACGCCTGGGTCGACCGAAGCCTGTCCTGGTCATTTGAAGAGGCCATGCTTGATTGGTATGATTCCATCTACATCCCCCTGGTGGAAACCATCCGCGATCGTGGTTTGTTGCGCTGGTTCCCCGACCGGACTGTGACCGACTTTTATTTGTGGGTTACAGAACATCGCGACGCGCTACAAAAAGAATTGGGCTGGCAAATTCGCTCTGAGGCTGTTGCCGAGGCCCTGGCAGCCAAGACTGACCAGGCAGCAGAAGCCGAGACCGGCAGTTGGCGTAAATCGAAATTGATGCAGCGCTATACCGAGAGTCTTTTCAAAGATATTCTCGTCCCGTTGAGCCACACTGAAGATGGCTGGCAGGCAATGCAGCAAGCTTTATTCGTTGCCCAGCAGGAAGGCTCCACGCTTCACGGGTTGCACATTGAAGACAGTCAGGCGCACCTTGAAGGTGAAGAAGCCGGTATTTTGCGTGATCGATTCCAGAAAATGTGCCGGGACGCAAATCTGAAGGGGGCTCTGGCCCTTGAAGTGGGTGAAACCTCTGAAAAAATCCTAGAGCGTGCCCGGCTTGCCGACCTGTTGGTGATCAAGGTCTCGTATCCTCCGCAGACCGGGATTGCAAGCCTGACATCGCCGTTGCGGATGATCATCTCCCGAGTGCCGCGACCCATTTTGGCTGTTCCGGACAAGGCTGTTCGGACGACACATGCCTTGCTGGCTTTTGATGGCAGTTCGCGCTCCAAAGAGGCCTTATTTTTGGCAACTTACCTGGCTGAGCAATGGGGCATCGCCCTGACGGTTTTCACTGCGCTTGAAAGTGGCAGGTTGTCCGGGTCCGTTCAAGATGAAGCCCGCGCCTACCTGGACTTGCACGAGATCCAGGCTGATTATGTGATCAAAAAAGGCGCTGCCGATTCGGTTCGCGCTGTTGTCCGTCAACGCGGGATCGACTTGCTCGTGATGGGTGGGTACAGCGGTATGACCATCAAAGAATTTTTTATTGGCAGCAACGTCAACCTGGTTCTCAAAGAGTCAAAAATCCCGGTCTTGATTTGTCGTTAGGTGCTTGACGAAATAGCATTTTGCGGTAAAATGATTTTTTGCCATCATGCAGCGTAGCATGGTGGTTGTATTGTTTTCCAAAGAAAAACATGATATTAGGAGCGTTCGATGTTGCCTGCCCTGCCTAGCAAAAACTATGCCCGTATTTATGTAGATCTAAACCTGCCCAACCTGATTGAAATTCAGTTGGATTCTTTTGAGCGGCTCAAGCGCGATGGTCTTGGCGATTTGTTCCACGAGATTTCGCCGATCGAATCATATAACAAAGGCATGAAGCTGTATTTTCCCAGTCGCGGCCCCGAATCACAACAGTGGGGTCTCAAATACTGGTTTGGCGATCCCAAACATAATATCGAAGAGTGCGTCGAACGCGATCTGACCTATTCCAGCCCCCTGTACGTGTCTGTGCTGTTGGCCGGGCCGGATGTGCCCGAGCCAATGAAACAGGATATCTTCCTGGGCGATTTCCCCGAAATGACCGAGAAGGGTACCTTCATCATTAACGGGACCGAGCGTGTTGTCGTTTCGCAGCTGATCCGTTCCCCAGGCGTTTACTTTGAAGCTCCTACCGATCGCGCTACCGCCCGTCGCCTCGCGATGGCCAAACTGATCCCCGATCGCGGCGCGTGGATGGAATTTGAAACCCGTAAAAACGATTACATTATCCTGAAATTCAACCGCAAGCGCACTGTTCCGATCACTGTTTTCTTGCGCGCTCTTGCCGCGGTCGATGACGGTATCATCGATTCGCCCCTCAAGCACGGCACGGACGAAGAGATCATTTCGCTCTTCTCTGATGTTGACAACAACCCTGAGCGCATGTTCATCACTTCGACCCTGCGCCAGGAACCCGAATGGGATTTGAGCGGCAACCTCTCGATTGCCGAAGCTGCTCTGATCGAGTTCTTCAAGCGTATGCGCCCTGGTGACCCGGCCACGCTTGATAATGCTCGCGCCTTCCTGGAAGAGCAGCTTTTCGATCAACGACACTATGATCTAGAGCGTGTGGGTCGTTATAAGCTCAACCAAAAGCTCGATCTCGAAATACCGATTACGCACCGCAACATTACCAAGCAGGATATTATCCGCCTGGTACGGCGCATGATTTTGATTAATAATGAAGTTGAGCCGCCCGACGATATTGACCACCTTGGTAACCGTCGCGTCAAAACTGTCGGCGAACTCATTCAGAACAAACTTCGCATTGGCCTGCGCCGTATGGAGCGGGTTATCAAAGAACGTATGTCGATTCGCGACCAGGAGCAACTCTCCCCGGTGACGTTGGTTAACATCCGGCCTGTGGTTGCCGCTTTGCGTGAGTTCTTTGGCTCCAGCCAGCTTTCGCAGTTTATGGATCAGACCAATCCGCTGGCTGAGCTGCGTCATAAGCGTACTCTTTCCGCGCTTGGCCCTGGCGGTCTGCGCCGTGAACGCGCCGGCTTTGATGTCCGTGACGTGCATCACTCGCACTACGGTCGTATCTGCCCAATTGAAACGCCTGAAGGTCCCAACATTGGTTTGATCGGTCGCCTCGCATCGTTTGCGCGGGTGAATGAATATGGTTTTATCGAAACCCCTTATCGCAAGGTTATCAAGAGCGTCAAGCCAGATGTGGCAGTCTTACTGGGCCGCACCTTGCGCGAAGATATCACCGCTGATGGGGCAGTGATTGCCAAATCGGGTGATCTGCTCGATGCTGCGCAGGCAAAAAGTGTGGCAGCTCTCGGGCGCGAAATTTTGGTTGTGCCTTTTGTCTCTGACAAGGTCGAGTACCTGTCCGCTGATGCCGAAGATAAATTTGTTATTGCTCAGGCCAATGCACCCCTGACCGGCAGCAATGAATTCGTACGCGAACGTATTTCCTGCCGTTATCACTCCGGCTTTATCTTTGCCACACCTGAAAACCTCGATTATATGGATGTTGCTCCGCACCAGGTTGTGGGTATTAGCGCCGCCTTGATCCCCTTCCTGGAGCATGACGATGCCAACCGTGCCTTGATGGGCTCGAACATGATGGCGCAGGCTGTTCCGTTGGTGCGGCCCGAAATCCCGACTGTTTCGACCGGCATGGAATTTTTTGCTGCACTCGACTCGGGGCAGGTAATCGTTGCAGAATCGAACGGCGAGGTCATTTCCGTCACGGGTAAGGATATAACCGTCCGCGATAACGATGGCACTGTCCGTGTTTACCAGTTACGCAAGTACCAACGCTCCAATCAATCGACCTGTATCGACCAACGCCCGGCTGTCATCAAAGGCCAGATCATCAAGAAGGGCGATATTATTGCAGATTCTTCCTCGACCGAAAGCGGCCAATTGGCGCTGGGTCAGAATGTTGTGGTTGCTTTCCTATCCTGGGAAGGTGGCAACTTCGAAGACGCCATCCTGCTCTCTGAGCGGCTGGTGCAGGAAGATCGTTTTACGTCGGTTCATATCGAAAAGTATGAAGTTGAAGCCCGCGATACAAAGCTTGGGCCTGAAGAAATTACCCGCGACATCCCGAATGTCGGCGAAGAAGCGGTCAAAGATCTGGATGAAAGCGGTATTATCCGCATTGGCGCCGAAGTTGGGCCTAACGATATCCTGGTGGGCAAAATCACCCCCAAGGGCGAGAAAGAACTCACCCCTGAAGAGCGCTTGCTGCGCGCCATCTTTGGTGAAAAATCCCGCGACGTGAAAGATACCTCCTTGCGCATGCCGCACGGCGAGCGCGGTAAAGTGGTGGATGTCAAGGTCTTTACCCGCGAAGATAACAACGATCTTTCGGCCGGTGTCGATATGATGGTGCGCGTCTCGGTTGCTCAGCGCCGAAAAATCACCGCTGGCGACAAGATGGCAGGCCGCCACGGTAACAAGGGCGTCGTCTCGCGCGTTGTCCCAGTTGAAGACATGCCGTATCTCGAAGACGGCACCCCGGTCGATATCATCCTGAACCCGCTCGGCGTTCCTGGTCGTATGAATATCGGTCAGGTGCTTGAAGTACACCTGGGTTGGGCGGCCAAGCGCCTAGGTTTCCGCGCTGTGACACCTGTCTTTGATGGTGCGCACGAAATGGAAATTGAGGCTGAGCTGGCGCGTGCCTGGCTGGTGGATGAGGCTTGGCGCAAGGCTTGTGCTGCGGGCTGGGAATGGCTGCAGTCACAGGAATACGATCCTCAATCCATCCGTGATGACGATGAAGTTCGCCTTCTCTACCTCGAACATTGGTTGGGCGATAAAGGCTATGATGTTGCCAAATTGATTAGCGATCGATATTACGCTCGCATGATGACTGCTCGCCAGTGGTTGGCTGAGAATGAATACAAACCTGACGAGTTGATCAGCTTTGACCATGTTCCATTCAGCCGTGCAGAAGATGAGAAAGATCCCAAAGCTATCAATGCTTGCTTACGCCTTTGGCTTAAGAGCCTTGATATCAATGAAAATGTGACCGATGAAACGCTGGCTGCACGTGCCAACCAGGCGATGATCGAGACCGGCGTTCCTGTTCCGACTTTGGGCAAGCAGATCTTGCGAGACGGCAAGATTGGTGACCCCTACGACCAGCCCGTGACAGTAGGTGTGATGAGCATCCTCAAACTGCATCACTTGGTTGAGGATAAAGTCCATGCGCGTTCGACCGGCCCATACTCGCTGGTAACCCAGCAGCCGCTTGGTGGTAAAGCCCAATTCGGTGGACAGCGATTCGGTGAAATGGAAGTTTGGGCGCTGGAAGCGTATGGCGCTGCTTACACCTTGCAGGAAATGTTGACCGTCAAATCGGATGATGTTCAGGGTCGTGTCAATACCTATGAAGCAATCGTCAAGGGCGAACCGATCGAAGAGCCAAGCATCCCGGCCTCGTTCCGTGTTCTTGTCAAAGAACTTCAAAGCCTTGGGTTGGCCGTTGAAGCGGTCAATGAGAGTGGCGATGTGATCAAGTTTGGTAAGGATGAAGAAAAGGCCCATCCTCCGAAGATGGATACGGGTTTGCTTGCCATCGGCGAGGATCTCGAGAAACTCAAATAAAATTGATCGCAAATTGTTCTTGACGCTAACCAGGGCGTGTGATAAAATCTCAGTTCGTTGCCCTAAAAGGTTAGAATAACCGGATTGTGCAAAACAAGTGAGGCCATCTGGCAAGAGAAAGATGGCCTCACTGTTTGACTGTCGATTGTACTTTTTTCAACTAATAAGCAATATTTTTTCGGAGGCGAACGTGCCCACAATTAACCAACTGATTCGCAAAGGCCGTCAATCGAAGAAGGCCAAGTCGAAATCACCCGCATTACAATACACTTTCAACTCGATGAGTCAGCGCCGCGTACGCCGCGCTGCTGGCGCACCGCAGAAGCGTGGTGTCTGCACCGTTGTCAAAACAATGACACCTAAAAAGCCTAACTCAGCCTTGCGTAAGATCGCCCGTGTGCGTTTGAGCAATGGTATCGAAGTTACGGCTTATATTCCCGGTGAAGGTCACCAGTTGCAAGAGCACTCCGTGGTCTTGGTGCGCGGTGGTCGTGTGAAAGATTTGCCAGGTGTACGTTATCACATTGTGCGCGGCTCATTGGATACAACCGGTGTCAACAAGCGACGCCAAAGCCGTTCGAAATATGGCGCCAAGCGCCCCAAGTAATTTTGTTAGTTTTGGAGAAAAGCAATGCGTAGAGGAACTCCCCCTGAACGACCAGTTGCGCCTGATATGCGCTATAACAGCCTGAGTTTGGCCACTTTTATTCAGCACATGATGCTGAGTGGTAAGAAGAGTCTTGCACAGCGTTTGATGTACGAAACTCTTGATTTGATTCAGGAAAAGGCTGGAAAGCCCGGTATCGAAATTTTCGATTCTGCCATGAAGAACGTTAGCCCGCTAATGGAAGTTCGCCCACGCCGTGTGGGTGGTGCAACTTACCAGGTGCCGATGGAAGTGCCCACTGATCGTCGCATGACGTTGACCATTCGTTGGCTTCTTTCCGCTGCTCGTGCTCGTTCTGGCAAATCGTTCCCCGAAAAATTGGCTGCTGAATTCATGGATGCCGCATCCAACCAGGGTGCTGCTATTCGTAAACGTGAAGAAACTCACAAGATGGCAGAAGCCAATCGCGCTTTTTCGCATTATCGCGCTTAGGCGTGAATAGTAGAGGACTTGTTTAATGGCTCGTAAGTACCCGCTTGAGAAATATCGTAATATCGGTATCATTGCACATATCGATGCCGGTAAGACGACTACTACCGAGCGAATCCTTTTTTATACTGGTAAAACCCACCGCATTGGCTCAGTGGATGACGGTACTACCGTTACCGACTGGATGGCCCAAGAGCGCGAGCGTGGCATCACGATTGTTTCTGCCGCAGTCTCTGCCGAGTGGAAGGGCTATCAATTTAATTTAATTGATACCCCCGGACACATTGACTTTACGGCTGAAGTTCAGCGCTCTCTGCGTGTTTTGGATGGCGGCGTTGTTGTCTTTGACGCAGTGCAGGGTGTGGAACCGCAGTCTGAAACCGTTTGGCGTCAGGCTGATCGTTATGGCGTGCCGCGCATCTGCTTTATCAATAAGATGGATCGCGTGGGAGCGTCTTTTGAGCGCTCAATCGAATCCATCAAGCAACGCCTGGGCGCCAACCCGATTCCTATGCAATTGCCAATCGGTTCTGAAGCAACCTTCAAGGGTGTTGTTGACCTGGTAGAGATGGAAGCAACCTTCTGGGAAGATGAATTGGGCCGTGAACCTCGTGTAGGTGAAATTCCGGCAGAATTGCTTGCCCAAGCCAAGGAAATGCGCCACCACATGGTCGAAAAGATCGCAGAGACCGATGATGATCTGACCCTGAAATATCTTGAAGCTGAAGAGATCTCGGTCGCTGAGCTGAAAGCTGCTTTGCGAAAGGCTGTTATTACGGGTAAAGCCAACCCTGTTTTTTGCGGTTCTTCTCTCAAGAACAAGGGTGTTCAGTCAGTCCTTGATGCTGTCATCGATTATTTGCCATCTCCGCTTGATATTGCCGCTGTGCGCGGCTACAACCCAGATAACCTGGAAGAATACATCGATCTTCCGCCAGAAGATGGCGCTCCATTAAGCGCTCTTGTCTTCAAAATCGTTACAGATCCTTACGTTGGCCGCCTGGCATATTTTCGTGTCTACTCTGGTACGCTTGAACAGGGCACGATGGTCAACAATACCACCAAGGGAAAACGCGAACGTATTGGACGTTTGATCCGTATGTACGCTGACCGCCGTGAAGATATCACAGAGGTCACGGCTGGTGATATTGCCGCTGCGCTTGGATTCAAAGAATCAAGCACTGGCGATACGCTTTGTAGCGGCAAAGAAATTGTTTTGGAAAGTATTTCATTCCCCGAGCCTGTTATCACCATTGCGGTTGAGCCAAAAACCACCAGCGATCAAGAGAAAATGGGTGAGGCGCTTCGCAAACTTTCGGAAGAGGACCCAACATTCCGGGTTCGTTCAGACGAAGCCAGCGGCCAAACCCAAATTTCGGGCATGGGCGAGTTACATCTTGATATCATTGTTGATCGCTTGCTGCGCGAATTCAAGGTTCAGGCCAATGTTGGTCGGCCGCGTGTTGCTTATCGCGAGTCCATCACCCGCAAGGTCGATAAAATTGACCATAAATATGCGAAGCAGTCGGGTGGACGCGGTCAGTACGGTCATGTTGTTTTTATGATGGAGCCGGGTGAACGTGGCTCTGGCGTTATCTTCGAAAATAAGATTGTCGGTGGTAGTGTTCCCAAAGAATACATCCCCGCTATTGAAAAAGGTGTTCGCGAGTCAACTGAAAGCGGTGTCATCGCCGGTTATCCTGTGGTTGACTTGAAAGTCACCCTGATCGATGGCTCTTATCATGAAGTTGATTCAAACGAAATGGCTTTCAAGATGGCTGCTTCAATGGCCTTCAAAGAAGGTGTCCAACGTGGTGGCGGTGTTTTGCTCGAACCGATCATGAAAGTAGAAGTTGTTGTCCCTGAAGAATATCTCGGGGATGTGATCGGTCAGCTCAACAGCCGGCGTGGCATGATCTTGGGTATGGAAGTCCGCCTGGGTAATGCTCAAGCTGTCAACGCAATGGTACCGCTTGGCGAAATGTTCGGTTACGCGACCGAGTTGCGTTCAGCAAGCCAGGGACGCGGTGTATTTTCGATGGAATTTGACCATTATGCGCCTGTCAGCGATGCAGTTGCGCAGGGAATTCTGAAATAGTAATTTTTTCTTACGTATAACACAAGGAGATTATCCACATGGCGAAGCAGAAATTTGACCGCAGCAAACCGCATCTAAACGTGGGGACGATGGGACACATCGACCACGGGAAGACGACCCTGACAGCGGCGATCACG
>PHBU01000029.1 GCA_002840685.1 Chloroflexi bacterium HGW-Chloroflexi-6
CACCACCAGTTCGCCGCCCATCACCGGGATGCCCTGGTACACCTGCTGGTAGCGCGTGATTTCACGATCGCCAGACTGGCGGATGTCTTTTTGCTTGAGCTCATCGCGCACCGAACGGATGCCGAACTCCGATGCGTAGGCCGCCAGCATGGACTCGGCGCGCTCGGATGGCCCAAAAGATGGGTTCGTGGCATCATCGACCGCGATCTCCCCCCCGGGCTGGGCTCCCAGGAAGGCCAGCTTGCCGGTCTCGGGATGGTAATCGCGCCGGACGGTTTCTTCCTTTCCGGCAGCATTCGGGGCTGCTGACTGTCCCTGCCCGGCCAGCGCCGATTGGATATTCGTGAACAGCAGGGAGAACACGACAAGAATGGCCACAATGGTCTGAAGCAGGTGCGATTTGTTTTTCATGATGACTCCAAGTCAAATAAGTGAAGAAGCTTAGGGCAGGTATCCCCCCGCGATTAATTCAGTATAGTCTAAACAAGGCTATTTCTTAGTGACTTTTATCATTATCTCGCACGCGTTTTATCATACGCGAGAGTGCTTTTTCTTTTAGGCCCCTCTTATCCATTTAATCAGGTTTGACAGGCTACCCGTTCTTAAATTCGTTTGGCGAAACCCCCACTTGTTTGCTGAATACCCGGCTGAAATAAGCCTGGTCCTTGAACCCAACCTGATAGGCAATCTCTGCAATGCTGGTAGATGTGTTCTTTAAAAGCGCCTGGTCCTGCAGGATGCGGTAACTTCTTTTCATCTGAACTACCGCGCCAAACCGTGGAACATCTGGGGCGGACAGGAAAAAGCCGTTTCGGTCGTGCGTCGCATTGTCGAGAACGTGGATGTGCTGGTTGGCAACGAGGAAGACTTGCAGCTTGGCCTGGGCGTCCCCGACCTTGAAGTAGCGGCAAAACCTTCGTCTCGCCAACCTGTGAACTGAACGTTTTCGACCGGGTCGGCGGCGGGGACGGATTCGCCTCGGGCTTTTTCTACGGTTTGTTGAGCGGCGAATCCGAACAGGAAGCGGTCAACCTGGGCTGGGCGCACGGTGCACTGCTGACCACCTTCCCCGGCGACACCACCATGGCCAGCCTGGACCAGGTCAGGGCCTTTGCCAAGGGCGGCTCGGCCAGAATTCAGCGCTGAGATCGAGATATCTGAACAGCAAAACGCCCCGAGCCAAACACTGGCCGGGGCGCTTTGCTGTCTTATGCTCACAATACTTTTGTTATCTTCCCCAACGAGGCTGCCACTCCGAAGTTAAATTATTCGTCAAGCGCATCGGGTTTGTCCCGTCCGGGTGCATGATATAGATTTCGTTGTTACCGTCCCGAAACGAGGTGAAAGCGATCCAGTTTCCATCCGGTGACCAGCTTGGGCCGAGGTTGTCTCCGCCCTGAGTGAGCTGAGCCAACCCCGTGCCGTCAATATTGATCGTGTAAATATTATGGTCTCCGGCAGGCCCGGCATAAAAGGCCAGCTTGGTTCCATCCGGCGACCAGGTACTGCGCCCACCCATATCGTTTAGATTTGTTACCTGGCGAATGTTCGAGCCATCTGCATTCATGATAAACAACTGCCGCTTTCCCTGCCGGGATGAGGCAAACGCAATCATTGAGCCATCCGGTGACCAGGTGGGGTCGATATCATTTTGGTCGGTAATGGCGCGCCGGGCCTTTCCATTGATATTCATCGCCCATATTCCCGATGAACCGTTTGTAAATACGATTTGTTGCCCATCAGGAGACAACTCGGGGGCATACAGTGCGCCAAGCCCCTTGGTCAGTTGTTCCATCTTTTTGCCATCGACCCGGATGGAATAAATCTCAAAGTTTCCGCTCTGGCGGGATGAAAAATAGATCGTTTCCCCATTCGGAGAGAGCGAAGCGTAAAAAGTGGTTGCTTCAAGCTTTGTAACTTGTGCTTGCCCCGACCCATCCGCATTCATGATGCAGATTTGATCGATCTGTTTGATATAACAGGTGAACACAATTTTGCCAGACGGGAGCGGACTGTCGCCGAAACCGGGAACTGGCGAGGGGATCAGCATCAGGGTAGGCTCCTCGGTCAGTGCCGGCGCCAGGGTTGCCGCGAGAGTTGCAGTGGGGAAATCAAATTCTGGCGCGGTGGAGATTGGTGGAACAGTTGCAGAACTCGAAACCTCAACGGATGTAGGCTGTGCGCGCGATACGGATGGATTTTGCCAGAGGTAGATAAACACACCAAGCACAGCGCAGATAACAATTATTCCGCAGCCCGACCCGGCAAGCAGGAATTTATCGAAAGTAGTGATAAGTTTATTGGAAGATCCCATGGGCTCCTTGATCTAAAATTGGTTACAAATAAAGAGATTGTCTGGCTATCGCAGAACAGCTATGATACCTGGTTGTGTTAATTGCCGATACATATCGTTCATGCGCTCGGCCGGATACGGCACATCATGGTCAAGCCACCAGGTTAGCAAAGCCATAAAAGAACTGACCATATAATGCGCCAAAACATCCGGGGGGACATCCATATCTTTTCGTTCTAAAAATTGGGATTTAAAGTGTTCGCGCATAAGAGCCGTTAAATATTTGTGGATGTGTTCCAGCGCCACTGTGCCACCCTGTTTGCCTGCCAATGCCTTGTAAAGCTGCAGGTGGCTTTGCGCGTGCTGAAACATTTGCAGGCTCAAATTCCACGGGTCTCCATTCATTGAAGCTCCGTCTGACAGGTACTGCTCGAATTGCTCGCGCAACGACTCAAATCCGCTCAAAAACAATGCATCCTTGTCTTGAAAATGTGAATAAAACGTTGACCGCCCAACGTTGGCGCGATCGATCACATCCTGCACGGTTACCGCATCATACCCTTTTTCCAAAATAAGCGCCATGAGCGCATCTTGTAAAATCTGACGCGTGCGCTGAATGCGTCGGTCGACACCCACTTTTCCTACCATTGAAGCTCCTCTAGTTCCTGAACATGAGTCACCAAAATGTTCACTATTGAACGATTTGATCAGAGTTGATTGTTGACACACTCTCCCAAGGCTTGTATAACACAAGTAAATGAACACCATGTTCATTATTAAATACAGTGTACATCATTTACGAGAAAAAGAAAAGGAGAATTTCAACATGTTATCCCAACTGGCAACTCAACATCAAATCAAAGGCGCTGTCCCACCCATCCAAACAGGCAGCCTGATCGAACTGCGTGGCGTAACCAAAGCCTACACTGTCGCTGCCGGCAAATTTTGGGCGCTGAAAGGGATCGATATGCAAATCGGCGCGGGAGAATTCCTGGCGGTCGTTGGGAAGTCAGGAAGCGGGAAATCCACCCTGATCAATATCATTACTGGTATCGACACCCCCACCAGCGGAGAAGTCTCTGTCGCAGCAACGGCCGTCCACGCTCTAAACCAGGAGCAGTTGGCGGTCTGGCGCGGAAAAAACGTAGGGATCGTTTTTCAGTTTTTCCAGCTGCTGCCGACGTTGACCATAGCGGAAAACGTTAGCCTGCCGATGGATTTTTGCAACACCTACCCGGCGCGTGAGCGGCGCCAACGGGCCATCTCCCTGCTGGAGAAGGTTGGTATCGCCGAGCAGGCCGACAAACTCCCATCAGATCTCTCGGGTGGTCAACAGCAGCGGGCAGCGATTGCCCGGGCTCTGGCCAACGACCCGCCCATTCTTGTTGCAGATGAACCAACCGGCAACCTCGATTCGCACACTTCAGATGCGGTCATGCAATTATTTGCCGCGCTTGCCGCGGAGGGGAAAACGGTCGTCATGGTGACGCATGAACGTGACCTGAGCCGCTACTTCACGCGTTCCATCCTGCTGGCCGACGGGGAAGTTGTAACAGAAAGGAATAGCTCAAATGATTAGCCCGCGCTGGAAAAAACTACTGCGCGACCTGCAATCGGCCAGGGGGCGCATGGTAATGATGGTGGTTGCCATTGCCGTCAGCATTTTTGGCGTGGGAACCATCATGAGCGCCTACACCATTCTGACCCGTGAGATCAGCAGGAACTATCTCAATACCAACCCGGCCTCAGCCCTCCTGGAATTGGACCGGGTGGACGATTCCCTGGTTCAGGCAGTCCGAGCCCGTCCTGAAATCGCAGATGCGGAAGCCGGCTCCTGGCTCGTATCCAGAGTGGAACTCAAGCCAAATGAGTGGATGCCGCTGCTATTGTTCGTTGTGCGCGATTTCGATACCCAGCGCATCAACACCTTCCAGCCCGAATCGGGTGACTGGCCTCCCCCTGAAGGAACCATTTTGCTGGAGCGCGAGGCGCTAAAGCTCGCCAACCTTGAAGTAGGTGATGCCCTCACGATTCAGACGCCCAACGGCCCAAAACACACCCTGCCGATTTCAGGTCTTGTGCATGACCCCGGGCTGGCCCCCGCCTGGCAGGAACAGACACTTTACGGATATGTCACGCCCACAACACTGGTCTGGCTGGGAGAAAGCAGCGATCTGCACATCCTGAAAATTATCGTTAAAGACCAGCCGCTCAATGTGGCCGCAATTGATGCGACAACCAGCAACCTGGCAGGCTGGTTGAAAGAGCAAGGCTATGCTGTCGAAGAAATTCGCATCCCCCCGCCTGGCAAACATCCGCATCAAAGCCAAATGACCGCCATTCTGGTGCTGCTGCTCAGCTTCAGCCTGATGGCTTTGGTGTTAAGCGCCATCCTAACGGCAACCATGATTTCGGGCTTGCTGGCGCAACAGATCCGCCAGATCGGGATGATGAAGGCCATTGGCGCACGGTCCAGCCAGATTACCGGTTTGTATCTAGCCATGATCATCGTAGTAGGCCTGGTGGCCATCGCCATTGGTTTGCCTCCGAGCATTCTGGCCGGGCGTGGATTTGCCGGCGTGGTGGCCCAGCTTTTGAACTTCACCCTGTACAGCCAAGCCATTCCGCTCTGGGTGTATGCGGTTTTGGCGCTGATGGGAACGCTCGTCCCGCTTGGGGTGGCTTTGAACCCAATCATCAAAACAATGAAAACCACCGTCCGTGAAATTATCAATGATTACGGGGTCAGCAGCGACTCTTTTGGAACCAACAAGCTGGACAGCTTGCTCAGCAAAGTTCGGGGCGTCGATAATACCCTGATCCTGGCCCTGCGCAACACCTTCCGCCGGCGCGGACGATTACTGCTAACCCTGGGGTTGCTGGCCGCGGCGGGCGGGATGTTCATGACCAGTAACAATGTAAAAACAGCCTGGGAAACCTATCTCGAGGATGCCGCATCGAATCGCCACTATGATCTGGAGATTCGCCTGAACACGCCAGTTCAAAAAGAAAGAATTCTTGCGCTGGTCTCAGGTGTTGACAATGTGAAACAGGTGGAACCGTGGGATTTAATCCCGGCCGCCCTCTTCCGCCCGGATGGGCTGGACATTGTGCGCACCTACCCGGATGGCGGCCACGGCAGTTTTACGCTGCGCGCAGCCCTGCCACAAAGCCAAATGCTCCAATTCCATCTGTTAAGTGGACGCAGGCTTGAGCCGGGCGATAGCGGCGGCGTGGTGCTCAATCATCTGGCAGCCGCATTGTTCCCAAACGTCGAGGTGGGTGATTCCATCCAGATGACGATCAACAGCCAGCCCGCGACGTTTCGCGTGATCGGGATTGTGCGCGAACTCCTGACTCCGGCAACTGCCTACGTCATCCCCGAAACGTTTGCCAGCGTTACCGGCCAACCCCTGGAATCTACCAATACAATCCGCATTGTCCTGCAAGATCAGGACCCGGCCGTGCGCAGTGCTGTCACTGGAGAGATCGAGCGCATCCTGATGGCAGAAAATATCAGCATGAAAGTTGTCATCTCAGAGACCATGCTTGAAAGCGCCACCAGTGGACATGTATATATTTTTATCATTGCCCTGCTTTTGATGGCGCTGGTTCTGGCAGCGGTTGGCGCGCTGGGCCTTTTGTCAAGCATGAGCACCAGCGTCATCGAACGAACTCGTGAATTCGGTATCATGCGGGCGATTGGGGCCAAATCCCAGGCGATCTTGCGAAACATCATCAGCGAAGGATTATTCATCGGCTTGATGAGTTGGGGGATAGCCAATCTGGTATCGCTGCCCCTGTCCCTGGCTGTTGGAACGCTGATCGGAAACCTGGCCTTTCGCTTCCCGCTGCCGTTGATTTTGTCACCCCTGGCCGTCTTTATCTGGCTGATGGTTATCATCATCGGCTCGATCACTGCCAGCGCTTACCCGGCCTGGAAAGCTTCCCAATTAACTATTCGAGAAACCCTCGCATACATCTAAAAGGAGTATGAAATGAGAAAGAAAATTATATCCATTCTGATCATTACAGTTGGGGTTGCCGGTTTATTGGTGACCGCCCATATTCTGGTGAACAATCTCAACCTTGTGGATGTCATCAAAAGCGTGCATGGAGGCTGATCACAGATCTTGTAGGCAGAATATTCTGGCATAAAAAAATGGGAAGTACGAGAGTGGTTGAAATCACTCTCGTACTTCCCACACATTCCCAAAGAATTCAACTATATATGACCGATATCTGAAAAAGCGGCCATCAGTCCCAGCCCGACATACACGCTGCCGACCAGATACCGTTCCACTTTTAGAAAATAAGGCGCATTTTTCAGCGACTGCCCAACCGTCCCGGCCAATAAAGCGTACAGGCTGTCGGTCACAATCGCCATCAATACAAAAATACTACCCAGTGTAAACAGTTGTAACGTCAAATTTCCCCGCGCAGGATCTACAAATTGCGGCAGAAAGGCCAAAAAGAACAAGGCGGTCTTCGGATTCAGAACTGCCACCACAACGCCTTGCGAAAAAACCCGACCCAGGCTTTGACTTTCGATGCTGGTTGTTGAAAGCGCCGTTTCGTGGCTAAAAATTCGCCGCAAGCCGAGATAGATCAGGTAAGCTGCGCCCAGATATTTGATCACCGTAAAAGCCAATGCCGAAGAGAGCAACAGCGCGGAAAGCCCCAACGTGACAGCGACAACATGCACGAAATTGCCGACTTCCACGCTGAGTACAGATACCATGCCAGCCAGCCGGCCCTGGTCCATGCTGCGTGCCACAATGTAAAGCACCGCCGGGCCGGGAGTCAGCAAAAGCGTCAGGGCAGCCAGGATGAAAATGGGTAATTTGAGCGGGTCGAACACGGCATTCTCCGGTTAATCGGCGCCAAACACTTTGCTCAATTCCGTTTGGGCGCGCGGCGCAACCGTCAGAACATTCTGCTGAATTTTTTGTAGATGCTCTTCGATGGTCACGATTTCGATGCCCGCCGGGGCATAGACGGTGAAAATAACATTCCTGGTCTGCGGCCTGATCTGCGTGTGATCGTCCGGCCCATAGATGATGCTCGAGATGATCCCCTCGCCGTCGGCAATGAACATGTCCCCGGCTTTCAGGGTTTGTTCGATTCCGCGCATTGTGGTGTATTTTTCATCACCTGCAGCAACGTTCAGGGTTGCCGGCAAGCGCAATGCGTCCAGGTCGTGCCCTGCGGTCAGGAGCAGGTCATCCATTTCGGCCATGAACATTGCCTCGACCAATGCCGCCACACTCGGGATCGATTTTCCTTTGAGCAGGATCGACTCAAGCTGCAATTGAACATGGTAGGTTTTCTTGAAACGGTTGTAGTAGGCTTCATAAGCCTGTAAAACGGGGTGTTTGGCAATTTCCGGGCGTCCCTGGCCTGCAAACCGGGCACGGATTTGCTCTTCGAGCGCCGCCTTTTGCTTTTCCAATTCGGCATGATGCGGCGGGTTGATAACGCCACGCATGGCCAATACGCCAACATGCGCTTGCGGGTAAATGTTTTTCCAGCCATCAGAGATTTGAAACATTTTCTTCTCCAAAAATTAACCGCCCCATCCGGCCAGGCGCGCCATCAGCCACCAAAAAGCGTTTCCTTTGAGCGCGCAATTAAAACCATGGCTGTGTGCGCAACCATTGTCAAATTCTGGCAGATTCTGGCACTGCTCCAGGTGCGCGCTGCACCATTCTTCGCACCAGGCACAATCGTCACCCGGATTTTCCACAGCAGACCCGTCTGGCCGCCAGCTTTCGATATCCGCAAAATCATACAGCGGCCTGGCATTCGCCCGCGCATATTCACGAATAAGATCATTATTACGGTTTAATAGATCGGCATTCCACTGATCAGTGTGCCCGGTCATGTAAACAAAGCGCACGTGCGGATACTCCACTTCCAGTTGCGCCATGCTGTCCAGATATTGTTGAACCGCATCCGGCTCGTCCGCGTTGGACATTTGCCCACACCATGACCACATAAACACATTCACGGCAGCATTGGCCGGGTCATCCAGGTAGTGGCGCGCCTGTTGCAAGAAGGTGTTGGCATCCCAGGCCCAGCTATCATCATACGCCAGGCGCAAGGCGGGAGGCTGCACCTGGTCCGGGACCATGCCCCAGTTCCAGACAAAGTTATAGCGTTCACCATCCACGTACGAGCGCAAATAATCAGCGCCCGCCTCCAGCTGGCTGCCATGCGAGGTATGCCCGTAGAGCAGCACGATCTCGGTGCGCGCTTTTTCCAGCCATTCGGCCGGGATCCTGCTGGCATCTGTAGCGCTGTGATCGATCCAAATCGGCACAGTTGCCTGCTGAGGAAGCGCTACCGGTGTGGTCAGATCATCCGACGCGGCGATCGGCATCTCCTCCGTCGCCTGGGTCTGTGGTATTTCCTGTGCCGCAGGCGGCTCAGTAGTGATTGGGGCCGCGCAGGCGGCCAATGCGCACGACAAAACAAACACAACCCAAAAGCGCATTCTGAGAATCATAACCCCTCCCTTTTATGGGATCTGGACCGATCCTGGCTCAAGCAGACTGCGAAGGGCCCTGCTGCGCCAGCAAGCTTGCAATATGTTTTAACTCCAACCACCACTGTTCCTTGGGGCGCAAGTGCTCGGCATCGATGACGCGCTCGAAGTCGCGCATGTCGTTAAACTGAATGCTCCCATCTTTCATACCCATAAAGCTGACCTGAGTCCCGTTACGGGCGCACTCCTTGAGCAGCGATTCCACGCACAGGCATCCAAAACGGTTGGCTTGAATACGGTCAAAGGGAGATGGGTCGCCGCCCTGTTGCAAATGCCCCAGAATGGCTGGGCGCACATCGAACAGGTCGTGCCCTTCTTCTTCAAACAGTGAACACATAAAGGATGTTGTATAAACCGGATTGGCATATTCGTTGCGGATCATCAATCCCAAACGCTTGCCAGCCTGAAACCCGCTTTTCAGCAATTCGACATCGTTTTGCAGGTCCCGAAGCGAAACACCCTCTTCAGACATGTAAACGCGCTCCGCCCCGGTTGCCATACCTCCCATCAGCGCCAGGTATCCGCAGTGATGCCCCATTACCTCCACGACAAAACAACGGCGAGTTGCCCCGGCCGACATTTTGATTTTATCCACAGCTTCCACGATGCTATTCAGCGCGGTATCGGCCCCAATGCTGAACTCGGAACCCGGCAGATTGTTGTTAATGGAGGCCGGCAGGCAAACGATCGGGATATTAAATGCCGGAAAATTGGCGCGGTTGACCATCATCGCGTGGACTGCTTCATAAGCAGTCCAACCGCCAATGCAGAGAATTGCATCAATATGATTCTTTTCAATTTCGCGGGCGATTTCATAAAAGTCTTTGCCTTTGGGAACCTTGCGATTGGTGCCCAACATCGAGCCGCCCATCGATGCCCAGCCGCTGACGCTCATCCAGTTCATTTCTTTCACTTCGCCAGCGGCCAGGCCTTCAAAGCCGTTGTTGATGCCGAGCATGACATGGCCTTGATCGAGCCCAAAACGGACAGCTGCGCGAGCGGCAGTGTTCATGCCCGGAGCAGGCGCGCCGGCATTAAGGACTGCAATCCGAAAATGTTTCCTGCCCGGGTCAACAGGATGCGGCAGGGAGCGGACCATCGTCCGCAAGGTTTTGAACGCATCTGAAAAAGATGAACTGCGCAAGGACATGGCGCGTTCATAATCCTTTTCGGCAATTGCCTGGGCAACCGCCTGTGTTTTTAGTACGCTTTCCATCAACGGCAGGCGCTTCATGCGATTATTTTTGATGCCAATCACGACGGGCTCATCTTCGGGTTTGGCGTTCAGGATGATGTCAACCGCATCGTAGCCCATCAATGTGCCCAGGTTTCTGTCAAAGGCGCTTGGACGGCCGCCGCGCTGGACATGCCCCAGCACCGTGACGCGCACCTCCTCGCCCAGCCTTTCCTCGAGGGCTTTCTGCACTTCCGTACTGCCGATATATTTTCCATGCCGATCCTGTGCGCCTTCCGCCAGGATCACAATGCTATCCCTGCGGCCTGCCTTGCGCCCGGCCCGCAGCCGCTCAGCCAGCACATCTTCCCAATTATCCACATCAGGCGGCGCCTCGGGGATAAGCACCCAGTCGGCCCCGCTGGCCAGCGCCCCCATCAGCGCCAGGTAACCGCAGTTGCGCCCCATGACCTTGACCACAAAAGTGCGCTGGTGGCTGGCCGCTGTGCTGGTAATAGCATCCATGGCTTCAGTGATACGGTGTAGCGCAGTATCAGCCCCGATGGTCATGTCGGTGCCATGAAAATCATTGTCGATCGAGCCGACCAGCCCCACAATCGAAAGGCAGGCATGTTCCTGCGCAGTCTCGGCAGAAATCGATCCGCTCTCAACCAGTTCAGCCACCAATGAAGCCCACTCTTGCCGGAAAATATTCGCCCCGGTCAGCGAGCCGTCACCACCGATAACGATGATCCCATTAATTCCGTGTTCGATCAAATTCCGGGCGGCCTGGCGGCGGCCATCGCGCGTTCTAAACTCATCTGAGCGCGCGGTGCCGATCGTGGTTCCGCCAAGCTGCAAGATCCCGCCAACTGAATCCCAGTCCATTTTTCGAATGCGTTCGCCGCCTTCGACCATGCCCTGGTAGCCTTCATAAATCGCGTAAACATCAGCACCGCGTTCCAGTGAGGTCCGTACCACCGCTCGCACAGCAGCATTCATCCCTTGCGCATCGCCGCCGCTCGTAATAACCGCTATTTTCTTTTGTGTCATTGTCGCCTACCATTCTCGCAAAATAGAATAAATTATATCTTTTGTGAATATTTCTCAACATAAGCATCATAAGCGCTCATCAGGGTCTTTGTCCATACCCCCGGAACCCCATTTCCCAACGACTTTTCATCAATAGCGACAATCGGCACAATGCCGCGCGAACTGCTGGTCAGGAAGGCTTCGCTGAAAGGTTCGTCCAGGTCCGGAGCGCGGTACTCGACCTCCAGCCCGGCCTTTCGGGCGAGGCGGATGAGGGTGCGGCGTGTCACCCCGAGCAGGATTCCGCTTCGGGACGTGATCAACGCCCCAGCCTGGATCACATAAAAATTACTGGTCATGCCTTCGAGCACGCTTCCGTTTCGGCAGAGCAGCACCTCGAAGACATCATCTCGCACCAACTTCCGCAGATCGGCGCTGGACTCGATGAAGGCGGTCGATTTCAGGCGCGGCGATTTACGGGCGGTTTCGGCGCTGACCACATGCACGCCTCCCTGATAGGTTTCCGCGCTGAGGGGCGTAAACGGCTGGATGGTCACAAAGACAGCCCCGGGTGAGTCTGATACCCCGAGAGTCAGCCGCAGCCGCGACTCGCCGCCAGCCCGGCGGCAGGTCTCAGCCAGAAATCGTCTCAATTCTACTTCTGAAACGGCTGGTGTGATCTCCTGAACGGCAGCCGGCTGGTAAAGACGGTCCAGGTGAGCTTGCAGGCCGAGCACGCGTGTGCCATTTGAATAAGTGCGGAAGGTGGTGTAAAGTCCCTGGGGCAGTTGGTGGCTGACTTCATCGAGATTCCTAGCTGTCAGGGCTAATTCGCGCGCGCCATCGGGGCTGATCTGGTAAGTTTTCATAGCTGGAATCATACTCCCATCGGCTATAATTTTCCACCGCTTTCTGGAGTCGAAAATCTCCAGATTTTCGGGTTTTGTCTGTTTACAAAGTCTCCCAACTTTGGAGTCCGTTATTTTTGGAGAAAAATGGTTTTCCTGCAAAAAATGCTTGATTTTTACCGCGACCGTGAATATTTTGCCAGTTTGGTACGAATCGCTCTGCCGATTGCCACCCAAAGCCTGGTAATGTCTTCGCTCAACATGGTCAGCGTGGTGATGATCGGTCAATTGGGCGAAACCGAACTGGCAGCAGTCGGGCTGGCCGGGCAGATCTTTTTTCTGGTCAACCTGATCCTGTTCGGCATTGGCAGCGGCGCGGCCATGTTCACCGCCCAGTTGTGGGGCAAAGGTGATGTGCCCAATATCCGGCGCGTGCTGGGGCTTTCGCTCAAGCTGGGGCTGGTAGGCTCCGGGATCTTTTGGGCGCTGGCAATTTTTGCGCCGCAAGCCGCACTGCGTTTTTACACCGAAGACGCAGCTGTGGTGGCCCTTGGGGCCGATTTTTTACGGATCTTTGGCTGGTCCTACCCGTTTTTTGCGGTGACCTTTGCCTACGCCTTTGTTTTACGGTCGACCGGCAACGTGCGCCTGCCGATGGCTGTCACAATATTTGCGCTCAGCTTGAACACTTTTCTGGCTTACGGGCTGATCTTCGGCAATTTCGGCATGCCCAAAATGGGTGTGGCCGGAGCGGCCTGGGCCGGGTTGATCGCCAGGGTTTTGGAATGCTTGCTGATGCTGGTGATGGTTTATCGAAAGCGGGAAAACCCTGCAGCAGCCAGCCTGCGCGATGTTTTTGAGTTCGACCCAAAGTTTGCGGCAGCAGTAATGGTACCGGTCTTGCCGGTGATTGCCAATGAATTTCTCTGGTCGATGGGGATCACCACTTATAACGCCATCTATGCCAGGGTTGGGACAGAGGCGATCGCAGCGATCAACATCGTCGGCGCGATCGACCAGTTGGCTTTTGTGGCTTTTATCGGGCTGGGCAATGCCACAGCCATTCTGGTTGGCAACCTGATCGGTAAAGGCGACAAAGATGAAGCGATCCGATATGCCGGACGCTCGCTGGGTTTGCAGATCCTGGCTGGCATTCTGGTAGGCCTGCTGGTCATTCTGTTTGCCGATGGCATTTTTAACCTTTACAATGTTTCCCCAAACGTTATCGAAAGCGCCCGCGCCTTGTTGCTGATCATGGCGGCAGCCATCTGGCTCAGGGCAGCCAACATGGTGATTATCGTCGGCATCCTGCGCGCGGGTGGCGATACACGCTTCTCGCTGGCGTTGGATGGGCTGGTCATTTGGATCGTTGGCGTTCCGCTGGCAGCTCTGGCAGCTTTCGTCTTGCATTGGCCGGTGGAATTGGTTTATCTGATGGCGCTGACCGAGGAAATCACCAAGTTTGTTTTTGGCCTGTGGCGCTTTTTCTCTCGCAAGTGGATCAACAACCTGGCACAGGCAATCACATAACCCTTAGACTCGTTCTGCAAAAATAAAACATGGAAAGCAAGGCTGCTTCTTGCTTTCCATGTTTTTGTTATATTCTATTGCTCCGGCTGGATGGCTTTATAGAACTTCAACTCACCGCGATCGAATTGCAGAACATTGATCGGCTTGACCGGGTCGCCGCTATCTATAAAATCGATTGGGCCGGAAGCGCCAATGTAAGCGGGCAGGCTGTAAAGCCCGTCACGAATGGCGGAAGGTTCAAAAGATTGCTCCTGCTCCATTACAGAAAAGAGTATTCGAAAGATGTCATAAGTCAGGCCGGCGGCATCGAGAGGCGCGCTGTTGTATAGCGCTTCATAGTCACGGATAAATGTTTGATTGGCTGGTGACCGGACAGTAGCCGAGTAAGTGGTTGTGGCATAAGCACCTTCAAAAGCGGGCAGGCTGACCAGCGCCGGAGCATCCCAGGCGTCAGCCCCCAAAAATCTACCGGTATAGCCTAATTTTCGCAGCGCCGCAGCCTGATAGATCGATTCGGCGGGGTAAACAGGCAGAAAAACCAGGTCAGGTTGAGATTCAATAATACGATTGAATTGTTCTTCCATGTGCCAGTTGCCCGATTCAAAAGTCTCCCTGGCAACCATCTCTCCACCCAGATTGGAATAATTGGCCGAAAACAATAAAGCCAACTCAGAGGAGTATGTATCCGTACTATCGTAAAGAACAGCAACCCGGGTTGAGTGTAAATCGTTATAAGCCAGTTCGGCCAGAACCTCAGCCTGAAAAATATCTGTGAATGTTGCCCGGAAAACAAAGCGCCGATCCGCGGTTGTGCGCGGGTTGGTGGATGTGCCGCTGATAAGCGGTACCCCCGCAGCCTCGGCAATTTCCCCCGCGGCAATCGCATCTCCGCTGTACTGCGGACCAACAATCGCTACTACATTTTCTTCTTCGATCAAGCGCCGCGTGGCTTCAACCGCCTGTTCGGCATCATTTTCAATGGCCTCAATCACCAATTCAATCGGATAGGAACGCCCCCCGATTCGCAGGCCGCCTCTCTCGTTGATTTGTTTGACCGCCAGTTCGGCGCCGTTCAAAGTCGGCGTACCGGAGGATGAAATGGTAATGCTGTCCCCCTCCAGATAGGCGATCAGTCCAATACGAATGGATTGCTCATTACCCAGACCACACCCTGGCAGCAGGGCTGTCAAGAAAATTGCAACCAACATCAGGCTTACGAAACGTTTCATTTATATCTCCTTTTGCTCTGGCAAGATTTTACACGAGCATTGGTCGATAATAAAATACAATTTCGTAATGATTATCCTTGACAATATCCAAGTCGGGATGATAAACTATTCGACGTTAATCTAAATCTAAGGAAAGGAGCGTACTTCATGGATAACTATTACATCAAAACCCCGGCCAGTGTTCTTGTTTTCGGCAGCCCTGTTTTGATTCCTTCTTGGAGTGCGCCTGTTGACTTGTAAAGTCAACCCGAAGTCGTCTTTCGACCGTGTGCGCACCAACGCACACGGTTTTTTTGTCCCATTTTTCAAGGAAAGTACTATGAACATCTCTGCAACCCCATCCCAACCTGTGTTTGACTTGCGCCAGGCGCAAACCAAGAATCGTCTGCTCGGTGTATGGCGAATCCTCTCCGGCTATCACTGGACCTATGCCGGTGCGACAGCAACACTGGCAGTTTCGGCATTGGCCAAGACCGCCACCCTGTTTCTTTTGCGCTACTTTGCCGACCTGGTCGGCGGCGATGCCGAACCGCTGGCCGTTGGCCTGCACACCACTTATCTTTATATTGCGCTGGGATTTGTCGGACTGGCATTGTTCGAGGGCACATTCTCGTTTCTCTCCGGAAGATTGGCCGCCTATACGGCCGAGTCAGTAACGAAGCGGGTGCGCGACTTCTTGTTCGATCACATCCAGCGTTTGAGTTTCACTTATCACGGCCAAACACCGACGGGTGACCTGATCGAGCGCTGCACATCCGATGTAGACAGCCTGCGCCGTTTCTTTAGCGAACAAGCCATCGGCGTGGGACGCATCATCCTGCTCTTCGTGATCAATTTCGTGGCGATCCTGACCCTGAACGTAACCCTGGGGCTGGTGTCGGTTATCGTCATCCCGTTCATTCTGCTGGTTTCGCTGTGGTTCTTCAAAAAAGTGACCGCCGCTTACGAGAAATATCAGGAGCAGGAGGCCGTGCTCTCGACCACGCTGCAGGAGAACCTGACCGGGGTGCGCGTGGTGAAAGCTTTTGCGCGTCAGGAGTACGAAAAAGGCAAGTTCGAGAAGGACAACTGGGAGAAATTCCTGCGCGGGAAGATCCTGCTGCTGATGCATTCCCTGTTCTGGCCGCTCTCGGATATCGTGCTGGGTTTCCAAATGCTGGGCGGATTCATCTTCGCGGCTTTCCTGGCGATCGATGGCACGATCAGCATCGGCACTTACCTGGCTTATGTCGGGTTGGTGGTCTGGTTGATCTGGCCGATCCGCAATCTGGGCCGTTTGATCGTGCAAACCTCGACCGGGTTGGTCTCGTATGGCCGTCTGATGGAGATGGTTAAGCAGGAGCGTGAGCCGCTGACAGATGGCAAGGTTCATCCGACCGAGCCTGCGCAAGGCGAACTGGTTTTCGACAAGGTTTCCTTCGAGTATGAAAAAGACCAGCCGGTGTTGAAAGATATTTCCTTCCAGCTCAAGCCGGGGCAGATCGTGGCCCTGATCGGTTCGACCGGCTCAGGCAAAACCACCCTGGTCAACCTGTTGCCGCGTTTCTATGATTACACCGGCGGCTCGATCAAGCTGGATGGTGTCGAGCTGAGGGATTACCCGCGCGAGTACCTGCGCAAACAGATCGGCATCGTCGAGCAGGAGCCTTTCCTGTTCAGCCGCTCGATCCGCGAGAACATCATGTACGGGGTTGGCCGCGCCGTGACCCAGGAAGAAGTGGAACGTGCCGCGCAAGCCGCTGCTGTGCACGAGGTTATCGTGGGGTTTCCGGATGGCTACAATACCCTGGTCGGTGAGAAGGGTGTGACTCTCTCCGGAGGACAGAAGCAGCGCGTGACGATCGCCCGCACCCTGCTCAAAAATCCGCGCATTCTGATCCTGGACGATTCAACCTCCAGCGTGGACACCGAAACCGAAGCGGATATCCGCCAGGCGCTTAACGATCTGATGGAAAACCGGACCACCTTCATCATTGCCCACCGCATCCAATCGGTGATGAAAGCCGACTTGATCCTTGTGCTCGACAAGGGCGCAGTCGTTCAGGCGGGCAAACATGATGAACTCGTTGCTCAGGATGGCATTTATCGCAAGATCTATGACATCCAGACCCGGGTGGACGAGGAACTGGAAACGGAAATTTCATCCATTCAATAATGAGTGATGAGTGCAGAATGATGAATAAAGCTTAACCGTTCATTGTTCTAAATTCTGAATTCTTCATTCTGTATTCTGCATTTGGAGTCAAAATGTCTGACGAAATTATCGAACTTGAAGAAGAAGAGTACACCAGTCCACTGACTGGCCCGATCCTGAATCGGATCGTTGGATTGCTGCGGCCGCACTGGAAATATGTGGTCGGGTTCTTCCTCGCGATCCTGTTCACATCGGCCCTGGATGGCGCGTTCACCTACATCAATAAGAACATCATCGACAAGGGTATCGCTCTCGGCGACCGCCAGGCAATCTGGAATCTGGCCATGTTATATGGTGTATTCCAGATCGTGCAATCGGGCCTGGTATTCCTGTTCATTTACCTGGCCGGCGTGCTCGGTGAGCGCATCCAGTATGATCTGCGCAAGATGTTGTTCAACCACTTGCAGGAACTCTCGCTCTCGTACTACTCGCAAAACGCAGTAGGACGATTGATGGCGCGCGTCACATCCGACACCGGCCGCGTAGCCGACCTGATGACCTGGGGCCTGCTCGATAGCACCTGGGCAGCGACGAATATCATTACGTCGGTTGTGTTCATGCTGATCATCAACTGGCAACTGGCGCTGATCGTGATGGTCATCCTGCCCATCTTGATGGTGATCGCCGTCCAGTTCCGCAAGCGCATCCTGGTCGAGTTCCGCAACTCGCGCCGCGCCAACTCCAAGATCACCGGCGCTTACAACGAAAACATTCAGGGTGTGCGCGTGGTCAAGGCCCTCGGGCGTGAAGACGAGAACACCCGCGAGTTCCAGGTATTGACCGGCAACATGTACCGCGCATCTTACCGCGCAGCCTGGCTGTCGGCTTTGTTCCTGCCGGTGGTTCAGATCACCTCGGCGGTGGCGCTGGGCGCGATCGTCTGGTATGGCGGGATCCAGTCCGGGATCGGGCTGCTGACCGTTGGCGGTATCCACGCTTTTGTCTCGTATCTGACCTTCATGATGTGGCCGATTCAGGATCTGGCGCGAGTCTACGCTGAAATGCAGCACTCGGTCGCCTCGGCGGAGCGGATTTTCAAACTGGTTGATACCCCGCCCGAAGTTCACAACAAACTCGAATCGATCAGTGCCACCACGCTCTTGGGCGAGATTGAATTCGACCACGTCCACTTCTACTACGAAGACCGCAAGCCTGTACTGACCGATTTCACGCTCAAAGTGAAACCCGGCGAGACGATCGCGCTGGTCGGCCCGACCGGCGGCGGCAAATCAACCATCGTCAACCTGCTGTGCCGTTTCTATGAGCCAACCGAAGGCCAGATCCGCATCAACGGCCATGATTACACCGATTACACCCTGCAAAGCATCCACAGCCGGATCGGGATCGTACTTCAGACGCCGCACCTGTTCAGCGGAACGGTGCGCGAGAACATCCGCTACGGGCGGCTGGAGGCATCAGACCTTGATGTTGAGGAAGCGGCGAAAATCGCCGGGGCCCACGATTTCATCCTGACCTTGCCCAAGGGCTACGATGAAAATGTCGGCGAGGGCGGCAACCTGCTCTCCGTCGGGCAAAAGCAGCTCATCAGCCTGGGGCGCGCCGTTCTCGCCCGCCCGGAGCTGTTCATCATGGACGAAGCCACCTCCAGCGTCGATACACTGACCGAGGCCCTCATCCAAAAAGGAATGGACGCACTGATGCAAGGCCGCACTTCGTTCGTCATCGCGCACCGCTTATCGACCATCAAGCGCGCCGATCGAATTGTGGTGATCGAGGCCGGGAAGATCGCCGAGATGGGAACCCACGCCGAACTCCTGCGTAAACGCGGACACTACTACCGCCTGTACACCCAGCAGTTCAAGCACGAGCGCGAAATCGAATACAGCGCCGTAGCGATGGTGCCGGCGATCAAGTAGTTGTTGTAATCGCAAGATTTGCGCTACAGTAAACCTGCATTTGAATGCGCTATTGCAACTTTATGTTGTAGTAGCGCATTTTTCTTACCCACCTTTTGATATTGAAAAGCTTGATGCCTGGTGACAAATGTCACTAGGGTCTGTATGCAAAATACAAAATAGTGGTTAAATTGTCGCCATGACAAATCGAGGCGACTTGACCAATGAACAATGGGAGCGAATAACACCAC
>PHBU01000016.1 GCA_002840685.1 Chloroflexi bacterium HGW-Chloroflexi-6
GACCTCCTGGCTCGTTTGTGCTCGCTACACAAAACTCTACCAGAAGGTCTGTTTCTTTTCTATTACCCCGTTTCCTGAGATTCGGGGTTAATCATGTTTGGGTCTAGCGCTTCAACGTTCGGTATTTGACCCGCGTTGGCTTGACATCTTTGCCGTAGCGTTCTTTGAAATCTTCTTCGTAGTCAGACCAGTTGCCCAGGAACAGGCGCGCCTGAGAATCGCCTTCGAAGGCCAGGATGTGGGTACAGATGCGGTCGAGGAACCAGCGGTCGTGGCTAACCACCACGGCGCAGCCGGCATACTCTTCCAGCGCGTCTTCGAGCGCGCGCAGGGTGTTGACATCCAGGTCGTTGGTCGGCTCATCGAGCAGGAGCACGTTGCCGCCTTCCTTGAGCATCTTGGCCAGGTGAACGCGGTTGCGTTCGCCGCCCGACAACATGCTGATCTTTTTCTGCTGGTCTCCACCCGCGAAGTTAAACGAGGAACAATAGCCGCGCGCGTTGACCTTGCGGTTGCCCAGTTCCAACTGCTCCGCGCCGCCGGTGATCTCTTCGTAAACCGTTTTTTCGGGGTCGAGGCTGCGGTTCTGGTCGGCGTAGCCCAGCTTGACGGTTTCACCAATGCGGATGTCGCCGCTGTCGGGCTTTTCTTGCCCGGTGATCATTCTCAGCAGGGTGGTTTTACCCGCGCCGTTGGGGCCGACGATGCCCACGATCGAGCCGGGTTCGATCTTTGCTGTGAAGTTATCCAAAATCAGGCGTTCGCCGTAGGCTTTGCTGATCCCGTTTAATTCGATGACCACATCGCCCAGGCGTGGGCCGGGTGGGATGTAGATCTCCTGCTCGCTGCGGTATTTTTCCACTTCCTGTGAGAGCAGCTTATCGTAAGCGGTGATACGTGCCTGACCCTTGGACTGGCGCGCCTTGGGCGACATGCGGATCCATTCCAACTCGCGCTCGAGGGTCTTCTGGCGCTTCGACTCGGATTTCTCCTCCTGGCGCAGGGCTTCCTGCTTTTGTTCGAGCCACGAGGAGTAATTGCCCTTCCACGGGATGCCGTAGCCGCGGTCGAGTTCCAAGATCCAGCCGGCGACGTTGTCGAGGAAGTAACGGTCATGGGTCACGGCGATGACCGTCCCTTTATATTGCTGCAGGTGATGCTCGAGCCAGGCCACCGATTCGGCATCGAGGTGGTTGGTTGGCTCGTCGAGCAGTAAAATGTCGGGTTCCGTGAGCAGGAGGCGGGTCAGAGCGATCCGCCTTTTCTCGCCGCCGGAGAGATTCTTGACAACGGCATCCGCCGGAGGGCAGCGCAAGGCGTCCATGGCGACATCCAGATGAGAATCGAGGTTCCAGGCATCGTGTTTGTCGAGTTCATCCTGCAACTTGGCCTGTTCGGCGATCAGGGCGTCGAAATCGGCATCTGCTTCGCCGAATTTGGCGTTGACCTCGTCGTAGCGCGCCAGCATGTCAACAATCGGCTTGACGCCCTCGCGAATGACCTGGATGACGGTTTTCTCGGGGTCAAGCTCGGGTTCCTGCGGCAGGTAGCCGATAGTGTAACCCTTGCTCTGGGCGATTTCGCCGATGTAGTTCTCGTCGAGGCCGGCGATGATGCGCAGCAGCGTCGATTTGCCTGCGCCATTCAGGCCGAGCACGCCGATCTTGGCCCCGTAGTAGAAGCCGAGCGAAATATCGCGCAGAACCTGTTTGTTGGGTGGGTGTATGCGCCCAACGCGCATCATGGAGTAAATAACTTGGGTATCGGAAGGCATGTTTTTTCTTTTCGATTTCAGATTTTGAAATTTTGATTATAGATTGGAACGGGGTGATTTTACCAGTTGTTTGGGTTGGCTGCATTGCTGCGTGACGCCGAGCATAGCGGGATGATTTTATCAGGGTTCAGACAACCCCCGCAAAAAATGTATAATGGAAATGTACTTGGTTTCGATCTTTTCTCGGAAAGGAACGATCATGACCACACCTGACGAACGGGAGCATTTCCAAACTTTGTTCGAATACGCGCCGATCTCACTCTGGGAAGAAGATTACAGCGGCATCAAACGCCTGTTCGATGCGCTGCGCCTGCAGGGAGTCCAGTCTTTGGAAGCCTATCTGGATCAAACCCCGGATTTTCTCGATGCCTGCATGCGCGAGATGCTCGTTTTGAGAGTTAACCAGCAAACCCTCGAGATGCTCAAGGCCGCTTCGCAGGATGAATTGCTGGCGGGCCTCGACAGGGTCTTTCGGGATGGAATGCGTCACCACTTCCGTAGTGAGTTGCTGGCGCTCTGGAACGGGGACCTGGCCTGGTCGGGCGAGGGCATCAACTACGCCCTGGACGGGGAAGCGATCGATATTTTACTGCACTGGCGGATCTTGCCGGGCTTCGAGCAAAGCTGGGAGCGGGTGCTGGTCACGATCGAAAATATCACCGCCCGCAAACAGGCCGAACTGCGGCTGCAACGCCTGTTCGACGCCTCGCCGATCTCGCTCTGGGAGGAAGACTACAGTGCGCTCAAGCAGCATTTCGATGCCCTGCGCAAAACAGGTGTGCTCGATCTGCAGTCCTATTTCGCAGAGCACCCGGCAGCGGTTTCGCACTGCATGAGTCTCATCCGTGTACTGGATGTCAACCAGCGAACGCTGGATTTGTTCGGCGCAGACTCAAAAGAGCAGTTGCTGTCCAACCTGGACAGGGTTTTCCGCGATGAAATGGGTATTCACTTCGCCCGGGAACTGGTTGATCTGTGGAATGGCAAACTGTCTTATGAGCGCGACGGCATCAACTATTCGCTGAATGGCGAGCCGGTCAGCATCCACTTGAATTTTAAGGTGATGCCCGGCCACGAGCACGATTTTAGCTGGGTGCTGGTGGCGATCGAAGATATTACCGCCCGCAAAAAAGCGGAGGATTACCTGCGCTACCTGGGCACCCACGATGTAATGACCGGCCTGTACAACCGCACCTATTTCGAAGAAACTGTACTGCGCCTCGAAAAAGAGCGCTGCGACCCGCTCAGCGTCTTGATCGCCGACGTCGACGGACTGAAAAAGGTCAACGACAGCCTCGGGCACCAGGCCGGCGACAGCCTGATCCGCCGGGCTGCCGAGGTGATCAAAGCCGCCCTGGGCGAGGGCATCGTGGCCGCCCGCATCGGCGGGGATGAGTTTACCGCCTTCCTGCCCGACGCCGATCAACAGGCTGCCGAGGAAGCGATCCGGCAGATACAGTCGCTGGTCGAGTTGAACAATAAATATTACCGCGAACCGCTCTTGAGCATATCGCTCGGGGCAGCTACCAGCCAGCCGGGGCTTTCGATCGAAACGGTGATCCGGATGGCCGATGACGCCATGTACGGGCGCAAAGGCGAGCACCACCATCGCCGCCAGGGCGAACGCTAACGAACGGGCCGCATCAGCGCGCCATAATCTATACTCAGGGAGTCTGTCATGCAAAATCGCCCCATTTTTGTGACCGGAGCCAGCAGCGGCATCGGCCTGGATATCACCCGCCGCCTGGCCGCGCAGGGACATCCCGTCTATGCCACGGCCCGCAAGGAGGGTGACCTGCAAGCGCTTGCCGCCCTCGAGAACGTTACCCCCGTTCGGTTGGATGTGCGCGACCCGCAGCAAGTGCGCGAAGCCGCCGAGCTGGTTGCCCGCAACGGGGGCGGGTTGTACGGTCTGGTCAACAACGCCGGGATCGGGGAATTGGGCCTGGTCAGCACCTGGACGGACGAGGAACTGCACGACATCTTCGATGTCAATGTGTTCGGCCCTTTCCGCCTGACGAATGCCCTGCTGCCGCTGCTGGTCGAGGCGCGCGGACGGGTGGTGCTGATCAGTTCACAGGGTGGGATGATCTCGAAGAAATATTACGGCCCGTATACGATGACCAAGCACGCCCTGGAGGCTTACTCGGTGGCGGTCCGGGATGAACTTGCCGCGCATGGTGTGTTGGTCAGCATCGTCCAGCCCGGCGGCGTGGAGACCAGCATCGGCGAAAATTCCTTTGCCGGGATGCTGCGCCGTTTCGAGCGCGCCCAACCGCCTTTCAAGGCTGAAGCTGACGCGGTGCTGGCCTCCTTCAACGCCCCGCCCGAGCCGCCCGCCAGCGGCGAAGAATCCGAGAGCAACCGCAAACCGTCCCCGCCCGCGCTGGTGACGGAGGCCGTTGTCGATGCGCTTTTCTCCGCTGCGCCCAAATTCCGCTACCTGGTCGGGACGAAATGGGAAGGCGACCGGGTCATCCACGCTCTGATCGAGAAGCTGCTCGACGAGAACGACAACCCCGTCCACAATTATTCGCAGGCCGAGCTGGCAGCGCTGCTGGCGCGCAAGATCGAAGAGCGCAAAAAGTAAACCGGGGGTTCTTTGAAATTTTTGTTCACACCTAAACCTGCCTGGTCAGGACAATTTTCTCAGATAGTGTAAAATCTCTCTATGGATATTGATCTTCAAGTTCGTATGAGTGCTTTTAATTGGCTTTCAGAACAAGTCAGTTCCCATGGCGATGTTTTGCCCCGAAAATTACTCGAGCAAGGTTTTGAGTTTCAAGGTCAGCGGATTCCACTGGTTGCTCCGCAAGGTATTTTTAAACCCCAAATTCTTGATCTGCCAATTTCAATAACCACGGCCCCAAAAGGCCCTTACGATGATTATTTTGGAAAAGATAATTTCCTGATTTATCGGTATAGGGGTACTGATCCCAATCACCGAGATAATGAGGGTTTGCGAAAAGTATTTACGTTAAAACGTCCGCTGGTGTACTTTCACGGGATCGAACCTGGAAAGTACCTCGCTACCTGGCCTGTTTACATTATCGGCGACGATCAAAACAATCTTACATTTAAAGTTGCTGTCGATGATGCACTTCCTGCTTTTGAATATTCTGCAACGAACATTTCACGTCAGATAGCGGAAGTTTCTGATGCAAGGCACGCATATTTGACCGCCACCGTAAAAATCAGACTGTATCAGCGTGCTTTTAGAGAAAAAGTTCTTGATGCATATAAATCACAATGTTCTTTTTGCCGTTTGAAACATCGTGAGTTACTGGATGCCGCTCACATCATTCCAGACAATTTACCGGAAGGCTATCCAGACATAAATAATGGCATTTCCCTCTGCAAGTTACATCATTCTGCTTATGACAGTTTTATCTTGGGTGTCACACCTGATTACGTGATTCATGTCCGTGAAGATATTTTAGAAGAGGAAGATGGCCCTGTTTTACAGCATGGGTTAAAGGGGTTGCATCAATCTAAACTAACATTGCCAATTTCTCGAAATCAGTGGCCAAGTCAAAATGCCCTGGAATGGCGTTATAGCAGATTCTTGACTGCATCGCGTTAGAAATAACAGAATATTAATTTCCGGTTCTGTTTAAGCATAAAGGGGGGCTGATACAATACGCTGTCATCCCCATCCCACCGGAGCCACCATGGAACAAACCACCCAGATCCTCAACCGCGTTCTGCCGATCATCCTGCTGATTTTGCTCGGCAGTTGGCTGCGGCGGCGACAATTCCTGTCCGCGGGCACGATCGACGATTTGCGCAAGCTGGTCGTCAACCTGGCCCTGCCCTCGGTGCTCTTCGTCACCTTTTTGCAGATCGAACTCAAACTGACCTACCTGGTGGTGTTTGGGTTGATCTTTGCCCTGTGCGTGGCCCTGCTCGGGCTGGGATTCCTGCTCAAAGGCCGCTTCGCTCCGCAACGCGAGTATTTCCCCTTCCTGATGACCGGATTCGAATACGGCATGTTGGGCGTCAGCCTGTTCGGCGGCGCCTACGGCCTGGAAAAGCTCGGGACGATCGCCGTGCTGGCCCTCGGCCATGAGATCTTTATCTGGTTCGTCTTCCTGGCTTTCCTGCTGACCAAACGCGACGGGATCCAAGATTCGCGCCAGCTATTCGGCACCTTTTTCAAGTCCCCGGTTATCCTGGCCATTCTTGCGGGCATCTTCTTTAACCTGTTGGGGATGCAAGAGCTGCTGCGCCAGGCTCCCGTCAGCGGGGCGTTGATGACGGTCTTGCAGTTCCTCGGCAGCCTGGTCGTGCCGCTCATCCTGCTGATCGTCGGCTACAGCATCCAGTTCGACCGCCAGGGAGTCCGCGCCGCCCTGCCGACGGTCTTGCTACGCATCTCGGTCTTGGTGCCGCTGGCGCTGGGGATGAACTACTTTGTGATCCGCGGCTGGCTCGGGCTGGAACCGATCTTCGAGGCGGCCCTGTTCACGCTGTTGGTGCTGCCGCCGCCCTTTATCGTTCCCCTTTATATGCGCCCGGAACTGATCGAGGAGAAACACTACGTCAACAACGTACTGGCCCTGTACACCATCTTTTCGATCGGCATTTACATCGTTTATTTTATTGTTTACCAGGGTTTGTAAGTTCCCTGCCCAGAAGGGCAGGGGCGGGTTTGTTCCAGACGGGCGCCCAAGCGCGCCTGTTTTTCTTCAGCAATTCCAAATCTAAAACTTGAGCAGCCAAAAGTTAGTATTCAAGCCAGTTTGTGACTGTTAATCGCAGTTTTTACAGACAGAATGACTTTCTGCCCGCACTCAGCCCCCTCCCGCCTCCCCCAAATTCCCAAAACCGGGGAATTTAGGGGAGGGGAAACCCATTTTCCATCAGGCTTTTAGCTCCTTCCCCTAAATCCCGTTCTTGGATTTGGGGGAAGGTGGGGGATGGGGGCTAAAATACCAGTCAAAAGCGCATGTTGTCAGGAAAATTCGCTTATTTTCTAAAAACGAATTTCAGATTTGGAATTACTGGTTTTTCTTTTAACCCCTTGACATCTGCAAAAACATAAATATAATTTTACTCATCGTTAAAAAATATTTTAACGATAGAAGGAAAATTTCCATGGAAAAAGAAAATACGCCCAATCACTTCCACATCTCCGATCTGGAGACCCTGCGTGCCGTTTCGGACCCGCTGCGCGTGCAGATTTTGGAACTACTCGAAGGCCAGGCGCTCACCGTCCGACAGGTGGCCGAAAAACTCGGGCTGGCCCCCAGCAAACTCTACTACCACTTTGGCGCGCTCGAAAAGATTGGCCTGCTCGAAGTGGCCGAGACGCGCATGGTTGCCAACATGCTCGAAAAAACCTTCACCAGCACGGCCAGCCTGCTCGAGGTCGACCCGTCGCTCTTCAATTTTTCGAAGGAAGGCGAGGACGAGCCGCTTACCATCCTGCTTGCCAGCACGATCGACGCCACCCGCGAAGATCTGCTGCGCAGTTTGCAGGCGCGCCGCTTCCAACTGGGGCAGGGCGCGCAGGAGCAGCCGCGACGCTTGATCATCAACCGCCTGGTCAGCCACGTTTCCGAAACGCGCATCGCCGAATTCCAGGAACGCCTGGCCCAACTTTTGCAAGAATTCGAGGCTGAAGACAAAACCTCCCGGCCCGCTGACCAACCCTACGCCCTGACCGTGGCGCTCTACCCGAGCTTCCACTTCGACCAGCCAACCGAAAAGGAGACCAAAGAATGACAGAAACAGCCACCCAATCCGCGCCGCGCGACATGAAAACCTTTTTTATCGTTTGGGGCGGGCAGCTCATCTCGATGCTCGGTTCGGGATTATCGAACTTTGCCCTGGGAGTCTGGATCTACGACCAGAGCAAACAGGCCACCCCCTTCGCCATTACCGTTTTACTGGGTTCCCTGCCGCGCATCCTGCTGCTGCCCTTTGCCGGCTCGATCGCCGACCGCTACAGCCGCCGCCTGATCATGATCCTGGCGGATACGGCCAATGCCGTGCTGACCCTGGCCATCTTCCTGCTGCTCGGCTCGAACAACCTGCAGCTCTGGCACATCTACCTGATCGCCGGGCTGGGTTCGATCTTCAGCGCCTTCCAGGAACCGGCCGCCAGCGCCTCGATGGCGATGATCGTGCCCAAAGAACAACTGGGCCGCGCCAACGGGCTGGTGCAGATGGGCCAGGCCATCACCTCCGTCCTGACCCCCATGCTGGCCGGCGCGCTCTTTGTCTTTATCGGTTTTACCGGTATCCTGATGATCGACTTCGTGACCTTCTTCTTTGCGGTTGCAGCGCTGCTCTTCGTGCGCATCCCCCAGCCCGAACGGGCCCCCGAACACAAAGATTCGAACATCTGGCAGGATATGGCTTTTGGCTGGAACTACATCCAGGCCCGCAGCGGGTTGCTCGGGCTGCTGCTGTACTTCGCGATGGTCAACTTCCTGCTCAACTGGTCGGCGGTTTTGCTCATTCCGATGGTGCTGAGCAATTTCTCCGCCAGCACCTTGGGCATCATCCAGACCGTGATGGGTGTCGGTATGCTGGCGGGCAGCATCGTCATGAGCACCTGGGGCGGTCCCAAGCGGCGCATCCCGGCCGTGATCGGGTTTATCGCCCTGGCGGTGCTCGGATTCATCATCGCCAGCCTGCGCGCCGACCCTTATTTCATTGGCGCAGGTGTGCTGGTGCTGATGTTCTTCATCCCGCTCGCCTCCGGCAACAGTCAGGTAATTTTTCAGTCGAAAGTTGCCCGCGATGTGCAGGGGCGGGTCTTCTCGGTCCGTTCGGCCATTTCGCAGTCGATGATGCCGATCGCCTTCCTGACCGCCGGCCCGCTGGCCGACCGGTTCTTCGAGCCGCTCATGCTTCCGGGCGGCGCGCTGGCGGAGACCTTTATCGGGCAATTCCTGGGCACGGGCGTTGGGCGCGGCGTCGGGTTGATGTTCCTGCTCTCGGGCCTGGTCGGCCTGCTGGTCAGCGCCCTGGTCTACGCCAACCCGCACATCCGCAACCTGGAAGACGAGCTGCCCGATATGCTGCCGGGCGAAGAATAGAGGCTGTTAGACAAGACGGGCGCTCCCAAAGGAGCGCCCGTCTTGTCTAACGAAACCTGCCTGGCAGGGCTGTTTTAACCAAAAGAAGCGATTGCCGCATCCAGATTGGTGAAGATCTCAAATAACCCGGTGAAACCGACGGTTTCCAGGGTTTGCTGAACCCTTTCCGAAAGGCCGAAGAGCTTGATGTGCTCCTGTTTCCCACTGCCGCGATCGCGGTCGATGGCGCGGTAGGAGGCCCAACCTTCTTCGTGGGAGGTTTGTTTTTCGCCGCGAAAAATCAGTGCCGCGCGGTGCAGGGCCGAGATCCCGGCGCTGCTGATGAAGCTCAACTCGCTCATGTCGAGCAGCAGGTTGCGCCGCCCGCTGTCGTACAGCTTTTGGGCCTCGTCGATCAGGGTTTCGTAGTTCGACCCATCCAACTTGCCTTTGATGTGCAAGGTAACGAGTGTTTCAGAGTTTTCGGTGAGGGTCAGATCCATGGCTACTGTTCCTTTCAGGATTATTATACGATAAACGTACCCTAAATAAAATTGCCTTCCATCCCCAGAAGACCAAATAGCCCAGCAGCGCCCCGGACAGGTTGGCCAGGATGTCGAGCCAGGTGTCGAAGCCGCTGCTGTCGAACTGATAGCCCATCAAGTATTTCGAGACGAACTCATACAACTCCGAGAAAACGCTAAAAAACGAGGCGAACAACAGCAGCAGGATCAAATTGGCCGCCAGCAAAGCGGGTTTCTTGTCACGCAGATGGCGCAGACTGACGATCCCTGGCCCGTTTTCCAGATCAAAATTAAGCACAAAATACTGGTAGACCAGCGCGATGGCGATCCCGCCGCCCAGGAAATGCAAGATCTTGTCGTTGAAGATCCAGTACGGGATCAGTCGAAAACCAAAAATCACCAGCGCCGCGCCCACCAGGTATCGGTAGGTCGCGCGCTGGTGATTCCACGGGCGGGATGGGAAGACATCGCGCAGTACCGGCAGCTTGAAGATCGCCAGCAGCAGTGGGGGCAGTGTCAGGGCATAAACCATGAACAGCACCCAGGCAATGTTATAGATCGGTTCGTACCAGGATATGTTTTCGAGCAGGTAGGCCAGCGGATCGAACAAGATTAATTACTAAAGCGGATGTTAAGCACATCGCCGTCTTTGACGATGTATTCCTTGCCCTCGAGCCGCAGCTTGCCTTTGGCTTTGGCCTCGACCAACCCGCCCAGGGCGATCAGATCGTCGTAGGCGGTTACCTCGGCCCGGATGAAGCCCTTTTGCAGATCGGAGTGGATCTCGCCGGCGGCTTCGGGGGCGGTTGCACCGCGCCGCACCGTCCAGGCCCGGCATTCGTCCGGACCGACCGTGAAGAAGGATTGCAGGCCGAGCAGATCATACGACAGCCGGATCATCTTGTTCAGGCTGGGTTCGTCGATACCGTATTCTTCCATAAAGAGGGCGGCGTCCTCGGGGCCAAGCTGGGCAATTTCCATTTCCAGTTTGCCCATCAGCGCCACCGAAGGGTGATCGAGCGCCAGATCGGGGGCTTTTTGGCCCTCGCCCAGGTTGAAAACCGTCAGCACCGGTTTGCGGGTCAACAGCCCAAAGCTGGATAGTTCCCTCAATTCATCGGGAGTAAAGCTCAGGGTGCGCAGCGGCTTGTTTTCGTTCAAAGTGGCGAGCAGTTTTTCGAACAGTTCGGTCTGACGGGCGTTGATCGTCTTATCCGTCCCGCCTTTTTTGCGTTCGTCGACCAGTTTCTCCAGCTTTCGCTCAACGGCGATCAGGTCGTTCAGCAGCAGTTCGGTCAGCATCGCTTCCAGGTCGCGGGCCGGGTTGACCGATCCGTTGGGATGCGGTACGTTTTCATCGGTGAAAGAGCGCACAACGTGCAGGAAGCCGTCCATCTGGGTCAGGGTGTTGAGCAGGGTGCCCGAGATGCCACTTTTGCCGGCAGAACCGTCCAGCCCGGCGATGTCGGCATAGGCGACCTTGGTGTAGATGGTCTTTTTGGGATTGAACATGCTCGAGAGCTTGTCGACGCGCGGATCGGGCACATCGACGACGGCGTTGTGGACTTCGATGCGTCCGGCCGAGGCATTGGTGGGGGTGTTGTTGCGGGTCAGCGCGTTATAGAGCGTGGTTTTTCCTGATTGGGGTAATCCGATAATTCCGAGTTTCATCTTGACCTTATGTGTGAGAGTGGTATACTTTGGTGCGCCCGAATTGCCGGAGTGGCGGAACAGGCAGACGCGCACGACTCAAAATCGTGTTCCGTAAGGAGTGAGGGTTCGATTCCCTCCTTCGGCACCAATTGTTTCAAGATTATAACCCACACAACGAAAAAGCCACCCAATCAAAGGGTGGCTTTTTCGTTGGTTAATTCGGGTCCCGTTCGCGGTCGGGCAAGCATTCTTTTTTGTGAAACTCTCACGGAACTTCGGTTTCGCACGCTTCGAAAAGGTTTGCGCCATCGCCGCCAAAGCAGACATCCGCTCCATCCCCGCCAAAAATGCTATCGTCGCCGGCCGCGCCCAGGATGCAATCATCGCCGCCGTTGCCCTGGATCGTATCGTCGCCCGAGCTGCCGATGATCAGATCGTTGCCTTGCGTGCCGAAAATCTCCCCGGCGCCTCGCACGATGCCGCTCAGGTTTTGGGTGCACTCAGAGGGTTTAAGCTGGTTGGCGGTCACCGACTGGTTGGTCTGACCCAGGTTGGATGGGGCAACTTCCAGATTGGCCGCAAAAGCGCTGGCAACACTGGCAAAAATGAGTAATGCCATTCCAAGGGCGAAAATTTTGGCAAATAATCGTCTGCTCATGAGGGGCCTCCATGAAGGATTTCAGGGTGGGGCATCTGGGATGATTCTGGCGCGCCGGGGCTGCGGCGCATGCCACCGGCGATATAGCGGTAAGTTGTTCCATCAGCCTGGATAAAATAATAGTGCCTGAACTCTCGCAGGGTATGCAAAATCATTGCGTTTTGACGGTTGGCCAATTTTGCGAGATCATCAATCGTAGCGACATCGATCGCTGAACTGAGAGTCTCGATGCCCCTGTCATAAACATCCATAATCAAGGAGCCATACTTGACGCGGATGAAAGCATCCTGGTCGCGCTGCGCCAGGTTGATCAGGGAATATCCGATCAGGCCAAGAACGCCCACTGAAATTAGCAGCCCGGCCAGGCCAAAAAGACGGCTTTCGGCAATCATAAATTCAAAGTTAAATAGTTTGAAACTGTTTGGCTGGCTGGCCGTGTTGCTGACCAACCCCTGCGCCGATCGGACCATTGGGTTTGTCCCATCGCTGGAGGTTGATGCCAGGTAAAAATGTACTTTATCGAACTTGAAAACCAGAGCCGTTTCAAAGGTATCCTGCATGTTCTGCCCGCCGATTTTCCCCATGACCGACAGGTGCGGCAGGATCGTCAAGGTATAGGTGTTCGGGCGAAAACCAGTCTGGTCTTCAACTTCTGCCACCAGGGCTTGCACCCTGCATAAATCGACTTCGGATGCGGTCGAGTACGAATCTCCATCAAAGGCGGTTTGCGGCGTAAGCGCAATGGTGCGCTGCCAACCGCTCTGCTCGTCGGAGATCCGGGCAATCATGTTGTGGCTGCCTGATAATTCTTGCAAATATGCGCTGGTCATCGAATAAGAAAACCCTACATTGACCGAACAGGTCAGTTGCGGAAAAATCGGTTCCCCGGTGCGCACCATGTCGGTGTCATAGATGTTTGGCACGCCGGCAGCAGAGTAGAAGAAGACACCGTTGTGCTGGTATTGGATGTTGTCTGCGGTTCGGGTCAGCGGACGGCTGAATGCAAAAATGGTCAGCGCTAAAAAAGCCAGCGCCAAAACGGCCGCGCCATACAGCGCCATCTCAAAAACACTGCCGTTTGAAGTTCCATTTTGTTTACTTTTTGTTTTTTTGGTTTGCTGTGGTTGTGAAAACATGCTGGTCATAAAAACACCTCCGAGCAGCCCCAGGGCCAGCGTCATGTTGAGGGGCGCGCGCAGCCACTGAAAAGCCTTGCCAAGATTTGGAACGTGGATCCAGAGTTTGCCAATAATCTCAGAATCGGTCGGTTGATAGGCATCGATCCATGAATTATTATCGCCTTGTAAAACATAACCGTTCGGTAAGATTTCAATAACACGGTGAATAACGTACGCGCCCATTTCAGCATCGCGGTAGGTAACAATGTCACCAACCTGATAGTGCGGGGCCTGGCGGATAAGCGCCAGGTCGCCGGTATGGAAGCCGGGTTCCATGCTGATCCCGTTTACCAGGATGTAAGCCACCTGTCCGCCTATTTTGGACGGCGCAAAGGCGATCCAGATGGCAGCCAACCCCGCCAGGAGCAGCAGATCAACCAATAGAGCGGGCAAACGGAGTGGGTTTTTCATCAGGCGCAACCGGGAAAATCGCTATTTCGAGTTTATTGAAAATAAGGCCTGGCAGCCCCAGGCCTTATTTTTAGTATTTGTGAGTAAAGCGCAAGATCTCTTGTGAGTGGTTTACGGTGCGTCGGCGGAGCTGCTGGCAACAATGTTCAGAGCGGTAACATCTATCAGTTCGAGTCCGACGGGGGTGCAGGTAACAGTCATCGAGGGTGCGGTGCCAGCAACCAAAACACAATTCGTCCAAGCGCCGCCAGTTACGGTTTGTACCTTAACTACGGCTGCCACGACTGTGCCACTGCTGGGTGAGATGAGGAAAGTGATATTGTCGACAAGGGTGGGGTCGGTGGCATTCAGATCGTACGCGATGTTGGTTACGGTATAACCAGGGACGACACTGGCCTTATAACCTGCTGCGCTATCATCAACCGTATTGGTAGCCGCGAAGGCATAGGCGCCGCCAGCGATAATAACGATCGCCAGGGCAAACAGCAAAACTTTGAAATTACGGAACATGGGGTTCTCCTTTGCTTTGCCGGGGTCTCCGGCGCTGCGATAATTGGGACAGGCGTCCCTGAAGGTTACTAACCACCCGATAGAAAAAGCCTGGCTTATTTTAAGCCAGGCCAAATCAACCACAGTTGTACACTGTAATTCTTCGGCGGCCTGGCGGTCGTAGTCATCAAGTGACGGTAGACCCATAGCTTTGCGTCGCCGGCTTTCGCCGGGTTTGCCTTTATCGGATGTGTATAAACATATTACCTTAATTTAAAGCAATAAACCTTGCAGGAGCTTTGCAACAGAAAAAGATAAATTGCAAAACCATTACCAGGCTACATGCATAACCTGCCAGGATTTGGCCTTATTTGCGCCAAACCGCTCAAAATAACAACTTTTGCCGATTATTCCTGTTGCAGCCAGCCATTGGTTGATGCAATGATTTTCTTGCGCAGCGGGTAGCCGTCGAAGCCGCCAGCCACCATGCCGAGCAAAAGGCTGCCCACCACTGGAGGCGCATCGAGGCGGATGATTTTAGCCCCGGGGGCCGCTGCCAGAATGACATCACGCATTGGGTCGCTGATCGGCGCGCCGCCATCGAAAACGCTGCCCGACTGCACAACTTCCACTTCTTCGTTCTCAAAATTTAGCTGATGGATGATGGCGACCGCCAGGTGTCCGAGTTCCTCGCCCGAAAAGCGGATCACGCGCCGCGCAGCCGCATCGCCTGCCTCGGCGGCCTCGAAAACCTTGATGGCGATTGCCGGGTACAGATCATAATAGCCGTTGGAAAGCCCCTCCATCAGGTCGATTTCGCTTTTCGCGCCGGTGGCTTCGAGCAGGATGCCGGTCAGGGCGGTTGGCGGGTTGCGTTTGATCCAGGCGTAGTTGACTTCCTGCAAGGCTTTGCCAACGATCTCGATCCCGCCGCCATATTCGCCAAAATCCGGCCCATTGCCGACGATGCGTCCCTCGCGGCCCTGGCGATCCCGTCCACGGGCGTTGACCCCCGACCCGGCGGTGACGTTGACGCCCCAACCGTGGGTTGTGCCGGCCATCAGACCATTGACGCCATCGTTGACCACTTCGATCGGGCAGGTGATGCCCGTCGCACGGATGCAGGTTGTGTGCTCACCCAGTTCGGAGAGCCAGTCGTAACCGGCGATGCCAAATCCGCCGCCCGCGATCTGCTGTGGATCAATTCTTGCCGTTCTGACAGCCTCGTGAAACGAATCCAAAATCGCCCGGGTCGTGCCCTCGTAGCCGACTCCCTGATGGTTGCCCGGCCCGGCCTTGCCGAAACCGAGGCAGCGCCCCTCTTCGTCCACGATCAGAGCGTGGGTTTTGCTTGAGCCGACATCGATCCCTAAAAAATAGCGCATTCTAACCCCGCATCAAATCCCGCAAAACCTTATACCCGATCACCTGCACGCCTTCGTTTTTGATGAAATCCTTGAGCTCTTTGCTCATAAAGGCCTCGTAATTGGCAACGCGGCTGGGCCAGTCGGGGCAGATCGCGCGCAGCTCAGGCGTATCGGTTGATGGATGAAAAACGAAATGAGTGATCCCGGCGGGCAGTTCGCGCAGTTTCTTTTTGGCAAGATTGATCTGGTCGTCCGGGTCATCCAGCGGCATCCAGTCGAATCTGTCGACCAGCGGGATGCCCTGTTCTTCCAACTGCTGGACAAGGGTGCCAAATTCGTATGCGGGTTGGGCATCGGACCCCATGCCCATCTCGGCTTCGGAGTCGATCCGTGGCAGCATGAACGGGACTTTGGCCCGGGTCGCCGTTTCGATGTAAGCGGATATCAGCCGCGGGTGTAAAAGCGTCAGCATGTGCGCATCGATGTGGGTTGGAAAGATCCCGAACTGGACGGCCTTATCGAACTGGGCCTGAACCTCGGCCCGGACCGCTTCGAGCGTCGCCCCGGCCTGAACGGGTGGTTCGAGGTGATGGAAGTACCCCTCATCATCGAACAGGCCCGAAGCGCGCTCGACGGTGCTGATCGGGCCCCAGCGGTAGCTGTCCCATTCCGCGGTCAGGGTGGCGTGGATGCCCATGTCCACCTCCGGATTTTTGCGGCACCATTCGGCTGTTGCCGGGAACCACGGGCACGGAACCATGACCGCCGCCGAGGAGATCGTGCCAAAATCCCACAGGTTGGCAAAAGCATCCAGCGAAGCCTGGCACATGCCAATATCGTCGGTATGGATGATGACCAGCTTGTCGTCATCCGAATAGCCAAGTTTTTTCAGAACGGGATTGGGGTTCATGGGGGCCTCGTTATTTGGTTACTTTTTTCTGCTTTTCGACAATTTCATCTTCCCAGGTATTTTCACTCGCACTGGGAATTCTGCCTTCGCGTTCCATCGCTTCCAGCACCTGGGCCATGCCCGCTTCGAGCGAAACCCGCGGCTGGAACTCGGGCACGTCACGCATCAGTTTTTCGGGACTGTAAAAGACGTGGTGGGCAAAGATTTCCTCGGTGATGCCAAAGCCGGGGATGTCGAATTTTTTCAGGGTCTCAAAGGGCACGCCAATCAGTTCCACCTCGCGCCCGAGCACTTTCATCGCGCTGCGGTGGTAATCGGCCCAGGTTACAAATTCGCGGCGGGTCATGTTGTACATCTGACCGAGCGCGACCGGTTTGGTCAAGATATTGGCGAAGGCCAGCGCGGCATCATCCACGTGCAGGTGCTGGTGCAGGGCGTTGCCGTCGCCGCAGACGACGATTGGCTTGCCCTGGCGGATGCGGTCGATCCAGGTGAAATCCCAGGCCACCTGGCGGACAAGCCCCTGCTGCGGGCCGTAGGTGGTCGAGGGTTTGATGATCACAACCGGGAATTTTTCGCGGTACCAGGCTTCGAGGTAGAACGCGTCCGCTTCGGCCTTGCCCCGGGCGTAGCCGGTGATCGGACGCAGGGGGTGATCTTCGGTGATCGGCAGCCAGTCCGATTGAATGCCGTAGGTGCAGACGGTTGAGCAGTGCACGAAAACGCTCACGCCGCGGAAAGCCCGCAGGCTGGAAGCTGCATCTTCGGCTGAGAAGCAGATCATGTCGATGGCCGCATCGAACTTTTCGGCCTGCATCGTTTTTTCAAAGTTCTCACGCTCACTGCGGTCACAGGCCAGCAATCGCGCGCCAGTCGGGACAGGTTTGCGCGCTCCGCGATTGACACAAACCACATCATGCCCCTGTTCGAGCAGGAGCTTCACAAAACTTTCACTGATATTGCCTGTCCCACCAACCACGCCGATTTTCATGATGAGTCTCCCTGATAAGATGAATTAGCCACAGAGAACAGCGGGAGAATTCAGAGAACTTCTCTTAATCCCTGTGAACTCTGTGGCTAATGTTTTGGGTCTACTTAAAAAACTGTGGCAGGTGCTGTTTGTTGGTTTCCAGCATATCGTCCAGCACAGCCTGGACCTTGTCCGCTTTGGGGCCGAGCGGGTTGACCAGCAGGGCTTCGTAGGCGGCCTTGCGGTCGCCATGCACGGCGGCCTCGACCGTCAACAATTCGTACATTTTGACGGCAGAAACCAGCCCAAACTCGGCCATCGGCAGCGCGGCAGTTGGCAAGGGGTGAATGCCGCTTTTGTCCACTCTGGCGGGCAGTTCCACAACCCAATCCCGGGGCAGGCCTTCGACCGCGCCATCGTGGCGGACGTTGACCACGTGGGTCTGCCCCAGATCGTTATAGTGTGAATTGATGACCTTGGTCGCCAGGGTCGAATACCAGGCTCCGCCGCGTTTCATCAAATCGGCAGGCGGATCGACCAGCTTTGGGTCGGCATACTGCTCAAGCAGGGCTTTTTCGATCTCGATAACTTCGTCCGCCCGTGAAGGCGGCCATTTTTGCTGTTCTTTGAGCTTTTTGTCGGTGTAATAGAAATATTGCAGGTAATAATTGGGGATCATGCCCAGCGTTTCGATGGTGCGCACGTCCCATTCGGGATGTTCTTCTTTTTTGAGCTCATCCACAAAAGCCGGGAAGATATGCGGCCACATCTCCTCGCCATCGACCTTGAATCCGCGATGCCAGGTCAGGTGGTTCAGGCCGAGGGTGTTCAGTTCGGCGTGATCCGGGTCGATTTTGACCCCCAGGGCTGGCTCGAGCAGCTCGATCATGCCCATTTTGGCGGTAATGCCCACGTTGCAAACGCCGACCGAGGTCACATCTGGCGCGTAGCGGAACAAGGCTTCAGTGACAATGCCAGACGGATTGGTGAAGTTCGCCAGCAAACCGCCCGGTGCACCGACTTCTTTCAGATCTTTGGCGATGCTTAAAATCACCGGAATCGTCCGCAGGGCCTTGGCCATGCCGCCCACACCGGTGGTTTCCTGCCCGACCAGGCCATGCCGCATCCCAAGATACTCATCGTTGCGACGGGCGGGCATCATGCCCACGCGCAGTTGGGTAACAACATAGGATGCGCCGCTGATGGCCTGGCGTTGGTTGGTGCTGAGAACAACTTTGAACGGGTCACCCTTGGCCTTGACGATGCGCTGGGCGAACCCGCCCACGATGTCGAGCCGCTCGGGGTCGGTGTCCATCAGCCACAGCTCGGTCACGGGCAAGGTTTCGAGCCGGGCAATAAAACCGGTCACGATTTCAGGAGTATAGGTCGAGCCGCCACCGATCACGGTAATTTTCATAACTTTTTGTTCCTATTTGGTTTTATCAAAACAGCCCTCCCGAAGGACACCATCCCGGCGTCCTTCGGGAGGGCTTGAATACTGTTTACTCTACGGCATTCTCCCGGATGACACCCGCGTACCACTCGGCGCTGTCTTTCAGGGTGCGCTGCTGGGTCTCGTAATCGACGCGGATCAGGCCAAAACGTTTGGTGAAGCCGTGGCCCCACTCAAAATTGTCCATCAGCGACCAGACGAAGTAGCCGCGCAGATCAACGCCGTCTTGCATGGCCTTGTGAACCTGAATGAAGTGTTCGCGCAGATAAGATTCGCGGCGCGGATCGTGGATTTTACCGTCCGGGCTGACCTCGTCTTTAAACGAGGCCCCGTTTTCGGTGATGTAGAGCGGCGGAAGACGGTACTCGCGGTTGATTCGGGTCAGCAAACGGTAGAAGGCCGGGGGGCAGACTTCCCAATTCATTTCCGTATATTCCGGCCCTTCAGGCCAGACGCGCTCGCCGCTGGCGTTGACCAACTGGCGCGAGTAATAGTTGACGCCCATAAAATCAAGTTTCTGGCTGATGAGCGCCATATCGCCCGCTAAAACCTGCGGAACCTGGTCGCCGGCGGCATCCCAGCCTGCGGGGGGATAGTGTCCCTTGAAGATCGTATCCAGGAAAAGGATGTCCCCGCCTTTTTGCCAGGTCGCTTCTGCGACTGCGGCATTTTCGGGGGTATCTTCAAGCGGTTCGACCGGCCACAAACTGAGAACGACGCCCGCTTGCAAGCCATCATCGACGCTGCGGATGGCCTGAACGGACAATCCGTGTGCCACAAGGATGTTATGGGCTGTTTGCAAGGCCACTTTTTGATCTTTGATGCCGGGGGCGTGCTCACCCCACAGGTGACCGGCAAACGCGGCCACGAGCGGTTCGTTGAAAGTTGCCCAGTGCTTGACCCGGTCACCCAGGCGCTTGACCATCACTGCCGTGTAATCGGCAAAGTAAAGGGCAGTATCACGGTTGCGCCAGCCGCCTTTATCTTCGAGCGCTTGCGGCAGGTCCCAGTGGTAGAGTGTGGCAAAGGGCTGGATGTTGGCCGCTAGCAGTCGATCGACCAGTTTGTCGTAGAAATCCAAGCCCTTGGGGTTTACCGGGACCATGCCGTTTGGGATGACCCGCGGCCAGGAGATCGAAAAACGATAGGCTTTCAGACCAAGCTGACGCATCAGGGCGATGTCTTCAGGGTAACGGTGGTAATGATCGCAGGTTACATCACCGTTGGCACCGTTGGTGATTTTGCCGGGGGTATGGCTGAAACGATCCCAGATCGATTCGCCCTTGCCGTCTTCATTCCATGCGCCTTCGATTTGGTAGGATGCGGTCGCCGCGCCCCACAGAAAATTGGATGGGAAACGATATACTGTCATGTTGGCCTTTTTAAATGTTGGATATGGTCAATTGCAAACGATGTTCAAGCGGGTCGAGTACGTTTGCGATCTCTGTCTCGATGTTGGGATCTTCCTTGCTATAGAGCGCATCCCAGATATTACCAATTGCCACGCTAAGCTTGTCTTCCACCAGCCCCCACAGACGGAATTTACGAAAAGAGCGCCCTTTCAGGATTGCATCTACGATAGGTGCAAATTCGGTTTCTTTTCGCACTCTTTCGAGGGCATCAACATGGGCAGGCAAAGCCGCCGACCGGGCAAGGTGCGCAAACTGCACCTCGGGTGAGGCCAGGTATTCGATCAAACTAATCGCATGCCGTTCCATTTGCGGAGGAATATGTTTCCACAACACCAAATTCGAACCGCCTACAAAATTGATGCCTGGCATGGCCGCCACCCCAAATTTGTCGCGATATGGGGCAAATTCGGCGTTATCTTTTATGGCATAGAGCATTCCACTATTACGCAGGGTGATGGCAGCCTGCCCTTGCAGGAATGTGCTGTAACACTCGGCGTCATTAAGATCTTGGGCAGTGGATGGGAGGTATCTGTGCAGTGAAAAGTAGGCTTTCATGCCCTGGCGTGTTTTTGCTTCACTCAAAAGCAGGGTCTGGCCGTCTTCTGAGATAAAGTCTCCGCCATAGCTCCAGACCCAGTTTGCAATATGATGCAAGCTGGCCCGCGATGAGCGCCGGGTTGGCAAAGCAAACGGAATCGGACTGCCGGCGGCATGCAATTTTTTAACTGTCTCGTCCAAATTTTCGAGGCTGGAAAAGGCTGTCGACTCATCCACGCCAGCCTGCTCCAACAGATCCTTGCGATAGTACAGCATATAAGCATCCAGGAACCAGGGCACGCCGATGATCTGGCTGCCGGATTCTGAGATCACCGTCTGCCAGGCTCCTTTATGAAAGTTGGATGCGCTGCCGATGCGGCTGATCTCTGCACTGGAGAAGGGGCGCACCCCTTCTGTCGATTCCAGGCTGCCCATCCAGGTCGAACCTACCTGGGAAAGCACCGGCCCGTGTTTGTACAGCACGATTTTCATCATCTCGGTCCAGGCGTCGCCCCAATCGACAACATTGCAATGGATGCGCATGCCCATTTTTTCTTCCAGAGGACCGATCAGAGCGCGAAAATCCTTCTCCGGCGCATTCGTAAAATTATTGATGGAAATTTCAAGTTCAGCCATAGTCACACACTCCCTGACAACCTTGATTTACACGGTTAAGGTTTGATTATACAATTTTACATCCACATGATTGCCGAATGGTTAATTCAGTGGGTAGCAATATTTCCATTTCGACCGTTTCGTGCCGTATCAGGCGCACCAGCAAGTCAGTTGCAATCCGCCCGACTTCTTCGGTTGGGGCGTGGATGGTGGTCAGCGGCGGCGTCAGGTGGCGCGCCAGCGGAATATCATCGAAACCGACCATCTTGATATCTTCGGGAACCCGCAGGCCCGCTTCACGCAAGGCTGAGAGTGCGCCGACAGCGGCCATATCGTCGCCGCTGAAAATCCCGTCGAAGGTCAGGCCGCTCTCCAACAGTTCGCGCATGGTTTGGGCGGCGCGTTTGGTCGAGTAATAGCCAGGCGCAACCAGCGCCGGGTCAAACGGAATATCATGTTTCTCAAGCGCCAGCCGGTAGCCGCGTTCGCGCCAACTCGAATCCTCGTTGCCTTCCGGGCCGCTCAGGTACAAAATCCGGCGGCACTCGTGTGTCTCGATCAGGTGTTCGACCGCCAGCGCAGCCCCTTTTTTATTCTCGACCGTTACCACTGGAATGTTAAGCCCTTCCGGCGCGGTTTGGTGCAGGAAAACCACCGGGAACCCGATGCTGTGCAGACGGGTCAGTTCGGCCAGTTGGACACTGCCAATGAAAACCAATAACCCGTCCGTATTATGCTCGCCCAGGGTGTGACGGCGCATTTCCGGTTTCTTGTAGGCGGTCGTGTGGATGAGCAGGTCAAAACCGGCTTCGCCTGCCGCCGCTTCGATCCCGCGCAGCATCGGCGCAAAAAACTCACCGCTGATCTCCGGCACGATCAGCCCAAGCGTATTGGTGCGCTTGCTTGCCAAAATCCGGGCCGCCGCGCGCGGCACATAATTCAATTCGCGGACGGCATCCATCACGCGCTGGGCCGTTGCAGGCACAACCGGCGACTTGCCATTCACCACGCGGCTGACCGTGGCAATCGAAACCCCGGCCAGGCGGGCCACATCTTCGATGGTAGCAGGGTTATTGGGGTGGGATGGAATATCCATTGGCGTTCCCTTCATGTAAGCGCTTACAGGAGTATATACTCAAAGCAATTTTTCGTCAATAAGGGATTGTGCTAAAATGCTGGCATGACCACTGATTTTGCTCCCCTGGCTGCGCAAGCCCTGACCGCTTACGGCTTGCAGGGTATCTCTTTTAGCTTCCTGCAGCACAGTGAAAACGTCACTTTCCGGGTGGAGAATGGGCCGAAAAACCTGCTGCTGCGTTTGCACACGCCGCTGACGATCGAAATGGGCCAGCATGGCGCAGACCAGGCGATGATTGAATCAGAGCTGAACTGGCTGGATGCGCTGAAACGCGCCAGAATGCCCGTCCCGACCGGAATTCGCAACCGCGCGGGAGAGCGGGTTACCCGCCTTGAGTGGGAGCATGCTCCGCTCAACGCCACGCTGTTGACCTGGCTCGACGGCATCGACTACACCCGCGAGCTTGAGAGCGAAGAAACCGCCATCCAGGTGGGAGATCTGATCGGACGGCTGCACAAACATGCCAGTCACTGGCGGCTGCCCAAAGGATTCCGCCGTCCCGAGCGGGGCAGCGCTGCTTTTCAGACCACACTTGATACCCTGCGCCCAGCCATTGCAGATGGACGCATTGCCTATGCCGACTTTTCCCAGTTTGAAACCGCCCTGCAAACATTACAGCAACAACTGGGCAGCTTGCGCAAAACTCGCCAGAACTGGGGCTTGATCCACGGTGATGCTCACAAAGGCAACTTCATCTTCGATCAGGGCCGGCTTTCGCTGATCGATTTTTCGCTTTCGGCCTTTGGCTATACCCTGTTCGAGCTGGCGATTGCGCTCTCAGACACGCGCGAAGATCTTCGCCCGCTTGTGCTGGCAGAATATCAAAAACATATGAAATTGCCTGCGAACTGGCAAAGGCTGCTCGAAGGTCTGTACATTGCCAGCATGATCGGCACCTTCTCATTTTGGATCAACAGCCCCGAAGCGCAAGAGACACTCGTGCGGCGCGTTCCGCTGATCGCGCAAGAATACGCGGCAAAGTTCAATTATGATGAACGTTTTTGGCTTAATGGGGAATTGGGCGTTTTTAGCTGACTTTTGGTTTCCACAAGACCGCATCGAACTGGACGGCCAGTGCACCAACCGAGAGCATTGCCTCGGCGTCTGCCAGCGTATACACACCGCCCGCGCCGATGACCGGCAGCCCCAGCCGCGCGGCAGCGTGGACGATTTCGAGGCTGCGCGGCAGCAACCCGGGGCCGTACATGCGCCCGCTAACCAGTTTGCCGTCCGCAGGCAGCGCCCCACGCGGGGCAGCCAGGCTGATCGCCGATGCCCCGCTTTGGACAAGCGCCGGGCCAAGGCTTAATACCTGTTCATACGGCAGGTTCATAATGATCGGCAATTCCCCCAACGACATTTGAAGTGCATAACGCAAGATATCGTCCGACAGGCCGGGGGCAAAGCCTAATTCGACAGCCATCACGTTTTCGATATTTTCGAGACGGCGCGTCATGCGAGAAGTTTCCTCAGGACGATCGGCCATCAGATGCACTATGACAGGTATCGCTGAGTCGTTCCACTTGCGGGCGTAATGCTTGAGAACGGCATCCAGGCCGGGGTTGGGCAACCCGCTGTGGAGCAGAAATCCGCCCGCATATTCCAGCAATTGGGGGTGTTCTGCCGGCTTGCGCGATCTCAGGCTAAGTGGATTGGTTACAAACGCGCCCAGTTTGAGGGCATTTTCTTGCCTGGAATAACGCGCCGGATCGAACCCGAGAACTCCGGCGGTATTGAGATGTTGCGAAGTGAAGTAAAGATCACGCTTCATCAGGGAATCACTGCAAAGACTTTGATGCCATTTTTGCCGGCCACAGCCAGGTAGCGTCCATCGGCGCTGATGGCAATTTTATCTATCGGACTTTGCTGCGCCTGGAAAGTTTGCTGTGTTAAGCTATCCAGCGAAACGACGGTGACGCTGCCATCCTGCATCCCAACCGCAAGGATGTTTTGGGATGAAACTGCCATCGAAAGCGGCTTGGCGGACAGGTCGATGCGCAGTAAATCAGAGACTTCATCTGTGCCCGGCGGAATAACCTTGAGAATAGCCTGGTTATGGTCGATGTCTTCGCGCATGAAGTAGGTTGAGCCATCAAACGTCATAACCATTGGGTCAAACAGGCGTGTTTCACGTTTTTGGAAAAGCGCTTTTTGAGTGCTTTTCTCGACCATGGTCATATACATCAACTCATTTTTCTGTTTTGTCAGGAAAACAAGCAGGTTGGCATTTTCCGAAGCCGAACGAAAAGCTCCGGGCACCGATTGGACGGGCCGCCCCTTGTTTTTAAGATACAGGTCGGTGGTATCGCCGTTGATATCGAGTAACAAAAAGTCGGCGCTGCGACTGATCCAACTGATGGGGTAGGGGTCAAGTTGGAAGATATTCTCACCCAGAGCGTTGATAAGCAAGGTGTTGAAAGGCTTGCGAACTTCATGAAAAATTGAACCATCAGATGTGTGCAAGAAATCATCACCTGGTTCCTGGCAATGGTTCTCGCCGGTGGCAAGTTTGAATGAGCAGGCGGCTTTCAGGCTGTTAACAATTAATTCATCGGTGTTGATAAAGCGCAGGTCGCGGTATTCGCTTAATCCGAGGCTGCCCACCAGGTCTGTTTCAGTGAATTTAACGCCCCAGAAAGTGTCAAAACCATTTTGGGAGTCGGTTTTCGTCTCTTCGAGTTCAAGGGTATCTCCGCTGGCTACATCCCACACTGCGCGGGTAACAGTGCCTGAATTGGAATTTTTATCCCACTGCAAGCCATACCCGCTCAGGAGGTTGTCTTCGGTAAATGCGATCTGCCAGGCGCGGTCGGTGACATAGGTGGGGGGGACGCTGATTTCACGCAGCAAGCGGGCCGACGCAACGTTGTAGACTCGAATTTTGGCAGGCAGCGCGACTACGAAAAATTCACCGCCCGGCGAAAAAGCCAGTGGAACACGTTCATTGGGCAAAAGCAGGTTTTTGAATCCTGCCGACAAATCGCTCACATTCCAGAGCAAGAGTTCGTTGCCACGCTGAGCCAGCAAGCTCGAGCCATCGCTCGAAAATCGAAGCGCTTTTGTCTGCCCCTTAAATTCAAAGATTTTCTGGTCAACAGTCAGGTCATAAACCACAAAAGATTCTTTGCCAAAGCCGTAAGCCAGCAGGCTGCCGTCCGTTGAAAGCGCCAGTTGGACAGGGTCGGGCTCATATCGGAACAAGTCTGGAACCGGGATAGTCTTGAAAAGGTTGGCCTGCCCATCGATCACATCGTATACCTGCACTTCCCAGGCTCCCTGGATGCGGATAAGCATGGCAAAACGGCTGGCGTCAAAATTAATAGAAATACAATATTGACAGGCAACATCAAAAAGCCGTAACTCGGGCCAGCTGACAAGGGTATTACCTTCGCGATCCAACAGAAAAAGACCACCCGTGGATGCGATCATGATGCGTTGCTGGTTGGGGCTGATCAGCGATACCTGTCGGCGGGTCGCAGTGTGGCTAAAAACCGTTTTTAGCAAGGTGACATTGCCGCTGCCGATCTTTGGGAAACCGGGGTCGGGCAGAGGCGTTCTCAATGTAACCGGGAAAGGCGAACGCCGGGTTGGAGCAGGTGTCAGGGTGGCAGTTGCCGTTTTTGTGGGCAGCAGGGCAAATGTCGCTGTTGGTGCTCCCGCTGGCTTTGTGCTCGTGGGCGAGAAGTCGAGGCTGAAAGGGAGAGACCCGCTACAAGCATTTAGTAATACAGCCAGAAGCAATAAGAACAGAATGGGGTAGCGTCTCATGGTTCTCCTTTTATTACAGGCCTTCTTCTTCGGTTGGATGTTCAATCTCGCCAGCCATAAAACGATCCGGATCTTTTTGAAAGGCCTTTAAGCAAGCTTCTGTACAAAAATAAACACGCTGCTCGCGATACAGGGCAGAAGGATAGCGCTGCGGGGTATCTAATCGTCCGCCACAAGCTGCAAAAGCTACTTCATCAGGATTGACATTGGTATGCATGGTTTTGGGTGAAAAAATGGCGAGGACAACAATCTGTCCTCGCCATTTTAGTTGGTTTTATGGTTTGATAAAAACTGCGTAGTCGAAGACTTGCTGACCGGCAGGGTAGGTTGCTTCGCCGTCGTTTACTGCGCCGGTGAGGGTGACAGTCGTGACAAGATGGTGTTCGCCACCCGCAAAATCGGTCACTTGCGCAAAGTAGGCAAAACAAGAGCGCTTGTCCTCGGTGGTATACGGCAGGGTTGCGAATTGGTCGATGGCAACCGGTTCGCCATTCAGGCTGAACTCCACCTTCATTTTTGCCAGGTTGTTCTCAAGCGTGGCATCATCCTTGGCGCACCAACCCCAGGCCCACAAAAGCGGCTCAGATTCACTCAACACAATGGTGTAAGGGAAGGTGGTATCCATGGCTGAAAGCGCTTCGGCATCATAGCTTTCGCGGGCTTTTTCTTCCAACTGGGTGATTTTTCCGGCATCAAGATCAGCCATAGTTTGAGCGGGGCTGAGCAACCTCGGCGCTTCGGCAGGGACAACGCCTGTGCCGAGCGGCTCCAGAATGGCGCGAATGCCGTATTGCAAAACAACATCTTCTTCACTGGTCACGGTTTCAAATGTGACCGGTACGCGGACGGTCGGTTGAACGCCGACACCTTCCAGGAAGATGGAACCATCGGGCAGGGTCATGCGCCCGGTCGGCACTTGCAGAGAAAAGCCCTCGGGCAGTTCGAACTTTCCGCGCGCAACTTCCGCTTCTATGCCGGCGGTTGGGAACATGCCGACTGTGATCATCCCTGGCACCTGGCTAAAGCTATACGATTCCAATTCGCAAGCGCTCGCGCAGGTTTGGCCAACCAGCAGAACCATTTTATCGAAGCGGTACTGGTTTTCGTTGGCAATCACCTTGCCGGGCAGGCCTTCCGGTTCGAATTTTCCGGTCGCTTCACTGAAATATTCCAACTGTCCCATCGGGATTTCATTCTCGGTTAGGTAACCGGCCAGACCAAGGTGGGCGCCGCCGCCGTTATAGCGCATATCGATAATGATGCCGGCTACTTCGCGGGCTTCAAAAGTTTTCAGCGCACGCTCGAACAGTTCGATGATCAGGCCCAGGTCATCGTAATTGCTGTTAATTTCAACGTAACCAATTTCAACATTGCCAACCTGGCGAATATCGAATTCAACCGGCAGCATATTATCCAGATCGACATTGTAGTAAACCGAGGTGCGGGAAAACGAATCGCGTTCTGCAGTCGCGGTCAATTTAACGGTTTTAACTGCTTCGTTGGGGTTCTGGAAAGTAACAGCAGTCTCGGTGCCAACTGCTGTCCGTAAGAAATAACGCTGCTGTTGGTAGCGGTGGGCAAAATCGCTCGAAGAAATGACAAAGGGTTGGGCCGCGTCAATCGCATCGGCAACTGGTTGTCCGCCAAATTCAGTCACAACCGCGCCAACCTTTATTCCGGCTGCCTGGGCGGGACCACCCTCGGTCAGGAAGATGACGGTTACGCTGCCGTCATCCAGCTCGCGCACGGCGAAGCCATATCCGCCTGCGATGCGCTCACTGAAATCCTGGTTCGCGTAATCGCCGGCAGTTAAACCAACATGACCATCCTTGAAGGCAAACGTAAAATCACGGATGACTTCATAGTAAGCCTTGGCATCCTTACTCTTTTCGGCATCTTCGGCGCGCGGTTTCAGGTCAGCGTACAGGGCATCCCAGTTTGGCTGTTTACCTTCAATGCCATTGAAAGCATAGTTCAGCTTGACAAAGGCAAACATTTTTTCGAAAGACTCAACATAGCCGAGCGCAGCGAAATCCTTAATTTCAACATCCTCTGGCTCGTACAAGGACAGTTTTGGCTCAGGTTCCTTGAAAAAACGGAAAGGTGAAACATCCAGGTCGACAATTGTGTAACCCGCTGAGATAGATGCAACCGGATCATCGGATGTGAACAACAGCCCATCGGCCCCAAAATCGGTCGGGAAGCTCTGCCCGGCATCTGGCGACCAAACTACCAGCTGCCCGCCAATCACCTCATCCTGATTTTCCGTATCGGTTTTGACTGAAGCCAGATAAGAAGGCCAGCCGCGCGAACGGTCATCGCCTTCAGAATAAGGCCCTGAAATCAGGTTGGGCCAATACGAAACCGCAAAAACCTGAACCCCTGTGTTTTCCTGTCCGTTGTTATCCACGTCGGCCTGGGTGGCGGTCGGGCGGGCAGGCAGTTGCAAAACGTATTCGCCCGTCATCGCCTCCATGTCGAGATCCAAAAATCCCAATGTTTGCGAAGCCACCGGAATTTCCCACTCTTTATCGCGGGTGATAAAAGCATACATATCAACCAGGGCTACTGCTTGCTGGTCGTAATAGGTTGTGATAATTGAATTGGAATATTCAAAAGAACCACTGATCTGGAAAGGCTCATCCGCGCCAGTGCAGGCCGGAGTCTCTGGCAGCTCCGGGCAGGCTGGCGTAGCTTCAACCACCACTTCAGGCTCGGAAATGATTTGTGGCATGCAAGCGGAAAACAAAAAGACAAAAACAAGTAACACTAAAGCATGACGAATGTTCATATTTTCTCCTTTTCGGCCTCATTATATCTGAAATGGGCCTTCTTCCTTTATAATCCGCCGCATGAGCGAGTGGAAAAGCGATTACCAAAGAGAACTGGCCCTGGCAGCCGCAGCGCGTGAACGCAACAATGAAGGCCAGGCGCGGGTTTGCGCCCGGCGCGCTGCTGGCGTTGCCATCCGTGAATATTATCGGCGGCAGGGGAAACCCATTACCATCCCCAGCGCTTTTGACCTTCTTAAGCTGTTGATGGATGATGTTTCACAACCCGAGGCCGTTCGCCAGTCTGCGGCATCTCTGACCTTGCGCGTCAACGAGCAGTTCAAGCTGCCCGTTGATGTTGATCTCGTTAAAGAAGCCGAGTCGATTGCTGAAGCCCTGTTGCCAGAGTAAGGTGATTTTCTAACTTTCCCCAAAAAGCGCCACACCCGGATTTTCTGCTCCGGGTGTGGCGCTTTCCATTTATATGGTTGATGTTATTCGGTATGCTAAGCAGATTGCCTGGAGCGCCCGATCAGGTAGTAGGCTACTCGCGCCAGGGTCAAGATCAGCAGACTGGCCGAAAGCACCCCGCCCAACGTGAACAGAACTGCCTTGCGCCGTTCTGAAAATTTTTCCACCATCACTTGCGGCGCGGAATCCTGAATGCGGCCGCGCACCGTATTAACAAAAGCGTGCGAAGGTGTCACACGCAGCAAAGCCTGCGACAAACGAGATTCGATGTGTTGTTCGTGTTCTTTTTCCATAAACTCACTCAATAGGGTAAAAAATCAATCCAACCGTACCTGGCCCAAGGTTGGCGGCAATTGAAATCGAAAGATCCGTCAGGTAGGATTCTTTGACATTCAGGGTTTCACATGCTTTTTCCAACAAACTCTGGCCTGATTGCGGGTCACGGGCATGTACCACGGTCAGGTTGATGGGCCTGTTCCCAACTTTCTCTTTGGCCATCGCCACCAGCCGCTCCAGCGAAGCGCCGCGGGTGCGCACCTTCTCGGTCATATTCAGAACGCCATTCCCCAGTGTTGCAATCGGCTTGACATTCAAGACCGAGGCCAGCGCTGCCTGCATTGCGCCCACCCGCCCGCTCATGCGGGCATAATTGAGCGTATCCAGGGTCAGGAAAATGTCGATCTTCTCACGCATGGCTTCCAACTGTTTGACGATCTCGTCAGCCCCACGCCCGGCGCGTTCCAAGATGCGGGCTTCACGACACAGCATCCCGATCCCCGCCGAGCCGCAAGTTGAATCGAAAGGAATAACATTGAAGGTTCTTTGCAGTTCGCGTGCAGCGGCCACCGCTGAATCGAAGGTTCCTGAAAGTTTGCTGGTGATATGGATCGAAAGGATGGTATCGCCTTCGTTTGCGATCTTCTTGTAGAACTCAACAAACTGGTGCGGGGTTGGCTGGGAAGTTTTGGGCACTTTGCGGGTCTCGTCCACCAGTTTATAAAAGCCCTCGGTATCCAGATCTACGTTTTGCAGGTATGTTTTCTCGCCAAATTGGATGTTGATGGGAACGACATGGATGTCAAATTCCTTCAACCACTCCTTGGGCATATCGGCAGCCCCGTCCGTCACAATATGGATCATGCCAGTCTCCTGTTATTCGAAATCGACCACATTCTCAACCTGATCGCGCAAAGCCGTCAGGGTGCGGTGATACAAACTTTTTACAGCGCCCTCGCTGCGTCCCATAATTGCGCCGATCTCTGCATTCGACATATGCTCGACAAATTTCAAGATCAGCAAGGTTTGACGCTCTGAAGGCAAACCGCGGATCAGCTTGAGCAGGGCATCCCGCTCCTGGGTCTGCACCAGTGAAACTTCAGGCAGGGCATCCCGGGCGATGATCGGCGTTTCAGTGATCGGAATTTCCTGCCGCCGCGAGCGATCACGGTGCCAGTTGGCAACCAGATTGTGAGCGATCCGATACAACCAGGCCGAGAATGGCACACCCCGGTCGGTGTAGGTTACGATGTGATTCATCGCCCGCTGGAATACCCGCGCGGTCAGATCTTCGGCGTCGTCCACATTACCGGTGCGGTAATAAATATAGTTGAATATCCGGTCAACATAACGCTCATAGAGCATCCCGAAAGCATCCCGGTCGCCGTGTGACGCACTGGCAAGAATGGCTTCATCACTGATTTTTTCTTCGGCCACGTAGTTATTCTTCCTACCGGCAGAAGTTTGAATATTAAAACCCTGCCGAGTTTAAAAGGTTTCTGGACTAATTCGAGTATATCATGTCAGATTATGGATTTATCTTCGCCACAGCACTATAATCGGGTAATTCACTTTCAGGAGAAGTTAAATATGAAGCTAACCAGTATCAATATCGGGCGAGAGCAAACCCTTACCCGGCCCAATAAAACAGAGCAAACCGGGATTTTCAAACAGCCGCTGGCTGGCCCCGTTCAGATTACCCGCGACGGACTGCCCGGCGACTTTATCGGTGACAAAAAACATCACGGCGGTCCCGATCAGGCGCTCTACATCTATGGTGAAGCGGATTACGAATGGTGGGCAGCGGAACTGGGAAGGGAACTCTCTCCCGGAACCTTTGGCGACAACCTGACGATTGAGGGTCTGTCCAGCGCTGAGTTTGCGATTGGCGACATCTTACAGGTAGGTGAAGTGACTTTGCAGGTAACCTCCCCGCGCATCCCATGCGGCACCCTGGCCGGGCGGATGGGTGACCCGCAATTCGTCAAACGTTTCCGCGCTGCTGAGCGCCCCGGCCTGTACTGCCGCGTTTTGCGTGAAGGACAGGTGCAAGCAGGTGACCCGGTCTCCGTTGAACTTTATGGCGCGGAGCGCATCTCGATCCCCGAATCGATGCGCGATTATTACGAACCCGAATTGAGCGCAGCTGCCATTCAGCGCTACCTGGATGCGCCGATCGCGATCCGGATGCGGGATGAAAAGCTGGAACAACTTGAAAAGCTGGCCGGTTAAAAAAAACAAAGGGAGTTGGATCATAATCCAGCTCCCTTTGTCAAAAAAACTTTTGTGATTAATTGAGCTTATTATTGCGCGCCCCAAACGCCTGGGCCATGACGCTGGCGATCGAAGCATAAACGATAATCTTTTGGCCAACAGCCTGGATCAGCATCCCGGAATAGGTATCGACGCCCGGGCCAAACTCGAGCAGCAGCATGTAAGCCACTAACAGCCCGAAGAAAACAACGAAGATCATCTGGTGACGGCGCGGAGTTCCCACCTGGCGCATGGCAACCGTATAGCACAAAACTGCCAGCGGAAACAGGCGAAAGGCCCACATCACAAATTCGGTGTGGGCATCGAGATACAGATTGTGCGGAGTGAAAGCCACGCCGATAAAGCAAACGCCAGCTGCAATTCCAATCGCCGATCCGATCAGGCTCAGTTTTTTTGCTCCCGCATGCCGCCAGAAAAATTGCGGAAAGGCCGCGAAAAAGAGCATCAGCCCGATCCCGACCAGGGTCAGGGCCAGCGTAAACAGGCTGTTGGCAATCGGATTGGGCTGACCAGCGTGGCTAACGGTCATGCCCAGGTCGCTGAAAAAATTCTCGAAAAACGAATAGCCAATAGTGGCGGGGTCGCTGAAAGTGCCGCCTGGGTAAAAGAACATCGCCAGCACCGTTAGCAGGGCAAACAGTCCGCAGGCCCACAGGACAATATCAAATACGGTTTTACGCCAGAAGGGATGAGTCATCCGTCATTCCTTTGCCAGATTTGATACAACCCCAACTTCCCATTTTCGCCGTCAGAATAGAAGGTTTCGAGGATGCTGAATCCGCTTTGACCGGCGAGGTCGGCCATTTCGGCTTCACTGAAGTGATGGGCGTAGCGCAAGCCTTCGCCGCCGCTGCGCCAGTCGAGCAGGTAATCGCCTTCGTCCACCTCGGCGGCTGAAAGTTGGGCGCGTTCCCAGGGTTGGATGCGCTCGCGCAGCCTGTCGGAGTTGAGAAACTGCCAGTTGGAAAGCGCGAAGCGCCCGTCGGGTTTGAGCAGATCTCTCGTTTTTTCGAGCATAGCGAGGCGTATCGGCACGGAGGGGATGTGGTGCAAGACGGCAAAGGCGCAGATAAAATCGAAGGGTTCTGTATCCAGTCCCCAGTCGGCAGTCAGGTCGACTTCTACAAAATCGATCGGAAAGTCGGCGGCGGTACGGTTGGCGGTGTTCATCAGTGGAGCGCTGAAATCGAGGCCGGTGTATGCGCCGCGAAAGCCGCTTTGCGAGAGGATGTTGGCCAGCTCGCCGTTGCCGCAGCCCAGGTCGAGGATTCTTTCGCCGCCATGCAGTTCATCGAGAATGCGGCGCACACCGGGCTGGACGCGCTGGCGGGTCGCCGAAAAGTGCGCGCCAAACGTCTGGTAGAATTGGCGATTAAGTGCGATAAGTTTGCGGGCTGTTTCGGTCTGCATAGTTTGATTATAACTTTTGACTGGTAAAACAATGGAAATTACCGAAAAACACCAATCCTGGCGGGACCGCAAAGCCCTGACCGATGAAAAAATGATCCTGGCGCGCCAGATTTTGTCTGAACTGCGCGCCGGGCAGGATATTTTAAAAACGATGCGCGCCCACCCTGCGGCGGATGGTGGCCTGTTGGGCAAGTCGGTGCTGGTGGCCGCTTACCAGCAGATGGTCGCAGCGGGTGAGATGGATCCGGACAGGGCGCTGCTGGAAATGATCCGCATGAAGCCGGTGCGGACCTTGAGCGGGGTGACAACGGTGACGGTCTTGACCAAGCCCTATCCGTGCCCCGGAAAGTGCATTTTTTGCCCGACCGATGTGCGGATGCCGAAGAGCTACCTGCCTGACGAGCCGGGTGCAATGCGCGGCCTGGAGCATGCTTTTGACCCTTATGCCCAGGTTGCATCACGGATTGCCCAACTGGAAGCGGTCGGGCACCCCACGGATAAGATCGAACTGCTAATTTTGGGCGGCACCTGGAGCGCCTACCGGCGCGATTACCAGGAATGGTTTATCAAGCGTTGTTTTGATGCGATGAATACCCCCCTCCTGGCCTCCCCGGAAAATGGGGGGAACGGTGGGCCCGAAGTCTGTCTCCCCGGCGAACTGGCGGCGGCACAGGCCTTGAACGAAAACACAGCACACCGCAATGTGGGTCTGGTGATCGAAACCCGTCCCGATGAGATCACGCCCAAAGAACTGGCCTGGTTGCGCTATTTGGGTGTGACCAAGGTTCAGATGGGCGCGCAAAGCCTCGATGACCGTATCCTTGAAATGAACAAGCGCGGCCACGATGTGCAGTCGACGCGCCGGGCGGTGGCGTTGTTGCGCGCGGCCGGGTTCAAGATCGTGCTGCACTGGATGCCCAACCTGCACGGCGCAACCCCGCAGGGTGATCGCGTTGATTTTGCGCGCCTGTGGGACGGTTTTTGCCCGGACGAGATCAAAATTTACCCGAATCAATTGCTGGCGAATGCCGAATTATATGAAGTCTGGCAGCGCGGAGAGTTTCATCCGTATAGGACCGAAGAACTGGTCGATTTGATCGCCGATATCAAGCCGACCGTGCCGCGTTACTGCCGCATCAACCGCGTCATTCGGGATATCCCCTCGACCAACGTTGTTGAGGGCAACAAACGCACCAGCCTGCGGCAGGATATCCATGCCGAAATGGCGCAGCGCGGGACGAAATGCCAGTGTGTGCGCTGCCGCGAGGTGCGCAAAGCAACTGTCGATGTTTCGGCGCTGAAATTGACTGACCTGGTCTACCCGGCGGCGAATGCCGAGGAGCATTTCATCTCGTTCGATACGCCCGAAGATGGGCTGGCCGGGTTTATCCGCCTTTCTCTCCCGGCGGCGGATGCGCCTGAAACCGGATTGACCGATTTGGAAGGCGCAGCGCTGATCCGCGAGGTGCATGTCTACGGACAATCCCTGCCGGTCGGCGCGGAATTGGGCGGGGCCGCCCAGCATATTGGCCTTGGCACACGCCTGCTCGAAGAAGCAGACCGAATTGCCCTTGCCGGCGGATTCAAGCGCATGGCTGTCATTTCGGCGATTGGCACGCGCAAATATTACCTTGATCGCGGCTTCGAGCGCGGCGAGTTGTATCTGGTCAAGCCGCTCGGGTGATTGTGATGGAGAGTCTTCTCGAAATCCTGTGGATCTTTGTTAAGGTTAACCTGTTAAGTACCTCCGGCCCGGCCTCGGTCGGTTTGCTCTACCAGGAGACGGTCGGCAAACTGGTCACCGAAGGCGAATTCGTGCAGGCGGTCGGCTTTTCATCCGTTCTGCCGGGCAGCGACGCCATTCAACTGGCGATGTATATCGGATACGCGGCCGCGGGCATCCCTGGCGGATTGGTGGCGATGGTTGGCTCGATTTTGCCGCCCTTTCTGTTGATTTTGGGGGCGGTCATGGTTTTACAGCGACTGCGGCGCGAGGTCTGGTTGAGCAGTTTTGTGGATGGCTTGGCCCCGGCCATTGCGGTTCTGATGATGGTTACCGCCTGGAAGATCTTTGAACGCGGCGGCGAGACTGGCTTGCTGGGCTGGGGAATCGGACTGGTCAGCCTGGTCGCGATGTTCTTGAATGCTCCGGCACGCATCGTGGTGCTGGCAGCGGGTTTGCTCGGAATTTTTCTCATCCAATGAATGTGCCAAAACTTGCAGTTTGGCGGCAATTGCTGTGGATGTTTTTGAAAGTGAACCTGCTTTCACCCTCCGGCCCGGCCTCGATCGGCCTGCTTTACGATGAAGCGGTCGGCAAGATCATGAGCGAAGAACGATTTGTAGAAGCAGTGGGGCTTTCGAATGTTCTGCCGGGCAGCGAAGCCCTCAAGTTGGCCATGTTCGTTGGTTACGCCGCAAGCGGAATTTCGGGGGTGGCGGCGGCCTTGCTCGGTGCGATCTTGCCCCCGACAGTGATGATGCTGGTTGTGGCCGCCATCTTGCAACACTTCCAACAGGAAGCCTGGCTGGACAAATTTGTTTCGGGCATGAGTCCGGCCGTGGCGGCCTTGATGGTGGTGGTGGCCTGGGAGTTATTCCGCGCAGGGCGTGCAAAGAAAGTAACCAAACGCGCTGTGTTCATCGCTGTTCTGAGCCTGGCAGCCCTGTTGCTGGATGTTCCTTCGCCGTTGGTTTTGCTTGGGGCTGGTGTTTTGGGCGTATTCTTGTTTCGATAGAGGGTTGAAGAGAATGAACTTTCATTTAATGGCTGTTACAAACGGAATCGAAGCAAGCTGGGCAGCAATCGAGTACGCTGCCTGGCTTGCAAAAAACATGCACAGTCATTTATCCTTGCTGGGGATTGTTGAAGACAACGATGCCGATCACCCGGTCGAGGAGATGTTTGGCCAGGCTGTGGCGCTTTTCAATCAGGAAGATATTCAACATTCATTATTGGTACAAAATGGCCAGGCCGAAGACAGCATTGTTGCCTTCGACCGCCAGCAAGATGATTTGCTGTTCGTTCTTGGGCCACTCGGTCGCTCGCCGTTGAAGAGGTTGTTGGCTGGCCGTTCTTTTCGCCAACTAATGGCCGAGATCAAGTCGCCGATTTTATTTGTACCCTCCCGGCGGCTGCCGGTGCGAAAGGTATTGGTCTGCATGGGTGGATTAGGCTACAGCGTGACCGCCGAACACCTGGGGATGCAGATCGCCCAAACCCATGCGGCCACAGTCACGCTTTTGACGGTTATCCCGCCGATCGAGTTTGATTATCCCGAAGCGCGGCGGATGCGTGCCGCACCCGATACCCTGCTCGAAAGCGATACACTGACCGGGCGCTATTTGCGGGCCGGACTGCAAACCGCCCGTGAGATGGGCGTCGAGGCTTTGGTAAAAATCCGCCAGGGGATCGTGGTAGAGGAGATCCTGGCCGAAATCAAGACGGGGGAATATGACCTGGTGTGTATGGGCTCCACCTACAGCTCACACGGATTGCGGCAGTTTTTTACCCCCAATGTCACCGCTGAAGTTGCCGAAGCCATGGAATGCCCATTGCTGACAGCGCGTTATCACGAAGAAGAAAACTAACCCACTCGTTTTGACATGATGATATCGGGTTTTCCTGCCCCGTTGGCATCGGGGATAACGCCAACAATGGCGTAGCCCTGCTTCTGGTAAAACTCATACGGATGCCCCTTCAAATTGCGGATGCGGGCAATGTGCTCCCAGACATTTGGATACAGATCCACGCCCGAAAGGCTGGTCATATCGTCTTCATCGTCCGTGCCCAGGAAGATGGTTGCGCCGCCGCATGTTTTGACTTGATTCTCAAGATCGGCCACCAGCGCCTGCCCAATCCCTTGCCCCTGAAAGGCCGGGTCGACCACCAGCGGATGCAGCTCCCAGGCCTGACCATCATATTCGGGCATCGCGCCCACCCAACCCAGGAGCCTGCCTTCGTCATCCAGCGCAGCGCGGGCGATCTTACCCGCTTCGAGAGCCTCGTGAACTTCCTGCCGGGCGGATTCCATGTCCGGCCAGGCATTTGGCCAATGCTGGCGGAATCCGTCCACCAGTTGCCGGGCAGCCTGTTCGATCAGATCGGGTTGTCCGGGTGATAGATCTATGATTTTCATGGCAAGACTCCGGGGATTAAATATTGCAAAAATTGACCTTGAAACTCAGGCCCAACGAATCTGTAATGAACGGTTTTCTAGGAATGGGGTTTTAATAAATGCAGGGAACAAAATTATTACTCTTTGCGTCTTTTCTTAAAATTTATCGTATATGTTAATTGACGAGGAGCTAAATTATGGATCCCATTATCATTATTGTGATGTCTGTGCTTATTTTGCTGTTTGTTTCCATCAGCCTGGCGAGTATCCTGTTCAGCAAGCAGGATTGTGACGACTCACGCGTCATCCTGCCCAAGTAAGAACCATCTTCCCCTGCCGCACAGCGCACCAGTTTATCGGTGCGCTGTGCATTTAATGGTTCATAACCAGGTCTGGCGCTTCATCCAACGGAACATGCCAAGCGGCATGACCACCATCACGAGCAGGGTCAGAGAAAAAACCAATCGACCTGTCCAGACTGGCAAATCGGCAGAAGGCCCGAAAAAATTCATACCAAAGAAACCGGTGATGAAAGTCAGCGGCATGAACAGGGTGGTGATGATGGTCAGAATTTTCATGATTTCATTCATGCGGTTGTTCACAGCTGAAAGATAGGTGTCCAGCGTGCCGCTGACCAGATCGCGCATTGATTCGTTAAGATCATGCATTCGCACCAAGTGGTCATAAACATCGCGGAAAAAGATACGATCCTTGGGGTCGATCAACTGATAATCATCGCGAGCCAGTTTGTTGAGCACCTCGCGCTGGGGTGCCAAAATCCGGCGCATTACTTGCAAAGCGCGCTTCAGGGCGAAAATTTCCTGGATCGTTTCTTGCCGGGGGTTACCAAGCACTTTATCTTCAATTTCATCAATTTTGTCATCCATTTTTTCGACACTGGGCATGTAATCGGCCACCAACATATCGATCAATTTATAGAGCAGATGATCCGCGCCATGTGTAACGTGTCGTGAATCGCGCAGGCTGGCCTGGTAAGTTTTCTCGACACACGACAACGGGTAATCATGATGGGTAACAACGTAATTTTTGCCGAGGAAAACATCCAACTCGCTGATTTTTGCTTTAAGATCATCTCCCAGTTCGAGAGCATTCAGAACAATGTAGAGATACTCCTCCCAATCATCCACTTTCGGCGAGTGTGATTGTTCCAGGGCGTCGTCTACAGCCAGGGGGTGAAAACGGAAGATGCCAGTCAGGATTGGTTCGGTTGCCTCGTCTGGCTCGGCCTCGAAATCGATCCACAACAAAGCGTCAGGGATTTTGAGCAGATCGTCGTACTCCTTTACCGGGATATCGGTGCGAATCTCCTGGCCGGGAACATAACAAAGTGAACGGATCATGGATGCCTCGCGATCATGAAATCAATAATAAAGAAACCGTTTTTAATATTATCAATTTGTTGTTTGATATTTATTGATTTTACTATTGACAATATTAAATATTTTGCTATAATGTTTTTAGATACTTGAAGAAGTGGTCAAAAACAGGAGTTAAGAATGTATGCACCCTGGTTTTGCAGTACTGATGAAGCTACCCGGCTGGCCTTCAAAGCCAGCGAGGATGATTATCTGAGATTTCTCGAGAACACTCTCGGCCCAGACACCATTAAGCCCGCAATTGTGTGGCATGTTGCCGTGTTGATCTTTTTTGCCGACCTGCTTATTTCAAGCGGAACAAAGATTAAACAAGGCGCCATGCCACACCTGAGCACAACATTTCGAACCCGTTAGGAGCTGCCATGAATACATCGCTCACCCGTTGCCCGGTCTGTGAAAACGAATTGCTGGTTACCCGCCTGCACTGCGAGGCTTGCGACACTACGCTTGAAGGGCGTTTTACTGGCGGACCTTTTTCCCATCTTAGCACAGAACAACTCAATTTTATCGAAGTCTTTATCCGTTGCGAAGGCAAAATCAATCGCATGGAAACGGAACTGGGACTTTCTTACCCGACGATTCGCAACCGTTTGCATGAGGTGATCCGCACCCTGGGCTACGAACCCGGCAAAGATGAAAGCCAGGATGTAAGTGAAGTGCGCCGTCGCCAGATTTTGGAAGATCTCGACACCGGTAAAATTTCTGCTGATGCGGCCATGCGCATTTTGCGTGGCGAGGAGGAATAATGCGCTACGAGACCTTTAACTGTTCGCCAGGGGCTACCCTGCAAATCACATCGGTTGATGGTGATTTGCAAATCACCGGTTGGGACCGGCCTGAAATTACTGCCAAAACCAGCGGCAATACACTGGAGATTCAAAAAGGTGATGACGGTTGCCAAATTCAGTGTGATGATGACCTGATTTTATACCTGCCCTGCCAGGTTGTGCTTGAAATCGGGGCAGTTGGCGGCGATATGGATCTGCGTGCCCTGGAAAAAGCGGTCAAGATCGGAAGCGTTGGTGGCGATTTGCAGGTCAATAGCGTTGGCGGCCTGGAGATCAGCACCATCGGCGGCGATCTAACCAGTCGCTCTGTTCAGGGTTCTTGCCAGATAGACAGGGTTGGCGGAGATGCTTCGTTAACCAATGTCAGCGGCGATGTGCAGTTGGGAGCCATTGGCGCCGATCTTTACATCCGTGATGTTGGCGGCGCAATTACAGCCCATACCGGGGCAGATGCCATCCTGTTCATTCACCCGTTGACAGGTTTGAAATATAGCATCATTGCCGGGAGCGACATCCTTTTGCGCCTGCCACTGGATGCCAGCGTTGATCTTAACCTGACCGGCGGCGGCATGGATGCAGTTCGGGTCGATTTTCCCGATGTCGAACTGGGAGAAATGCACGGCCCCTGCCACCTGACCCTGGGCCAGGGCGAGGCTGAAATCAACTTGACGGCCGGCGCGGAGATCGTTGTCACCCATCGCGCTGAGGAGTGGCAGTCGATGGCCGAATTTGGGCCAGATGCCTGGAACTCGCGCGATTTTCCGGGTGTGCCGCCCATCCCCCCAATTCCTCCTATTCCTCCGATCCCACCAATTCCGCCCATCCCGGGAATGCCGGGTTTGAGCGAAAAAATCAACGAGCGTTTGGGCCGCCGCATGGAAGATGTTGGCCGCCGCACTGAAGCAGCCATGCGCCGCGCTGAACAAAAGATTCGCGCCGCTGAGCAGCGCCAGCGCTTTTCTGTGGCCAGCGGCGGGCGCAAGAATGTCAACATTAACTTTGGCGGCCAGCCTGCTGCGCCCCAGGCTGAGCCTGTCAGTGACGAAGAACGCCTGACGATTTTGAAGATGCTGCAAGAGAAAAAAATCAGCCTGCAAGATGCCGAAAAATTGCTGGCAGCGCTGGAAGGCAAATAACAGGAGGCCGAGATGACCGATAGTGAACGCGCCCAAATTTTAAAAATGATCGAAGATGGCAAAATTACCGCCGAACAGGGCCTGACGTTAATGCAGGCCCTGGCCCAGGATCAAGAAGCCGAGGCAGAGACCCCTTTTCTCGAAACTGAAACAGGCGGCGAGGCCGAATGGAAGCCCGCTCCGCCCGACCCGGTCGTGGAACGGCTTAAACGGCGCGTGCGCTCTTTTTACATCGTTCCCCTGTTTGGCGGGGTGTTCCTGACCATTTTGTTTGCCTGGTTGATGTACCAATCCATCAATAATGGTTCAATGGGCGTTGTTTTCTACTGCTTGCTCTTCCCGGCTTTGCTGTTCGGGATCTTTCTATTGTCGGTGGGGGCGGCCAGCCAGAAATCAAGCTGGATGTATGTCGATATTCAACAAAAACCAGGCGAAAAGCCGGGCCGAATCATGCTTGGGTTCCCGCTTGACCTGGCGCGCTGGTTGATGAATACGTTTAAGAGCAATATTCCGCATGGAGAACGCGAAAAGGCGGACATGGTTTTGCAAGTGATGAATGAAACCACCAGCCAGGAACCAATCGTGGTGCAGGTGGATGAAGGCGAAGACGGCAACAAAGTGAACGTCTATATCGGGTAGGAGGTGCATCATGGCAACCGCTGAAGAACGAATGAAAATCTTGAAAATGATCGATGAAGGCAAAATTAGTGCGGAAGAAGGCGCGAAACTGCTCGGTACCCTGAGCGAAAACCGCCGCCCGGCTGGCGGGACCAATATCTCGCGCGGGTTTGGCGGCGCGCGCTGGTTAAGAGTGCGCGTGACTGACGTTGCAACAGGCCGCGCCAAGGCGACGGTGCAGTTGCCGCTTAACCTGCTCGACGCAGGGATGAAGATCGGCGCTCATTTTGCCGCGGAGGTAAATGGGGTCGATATGTCAACCATCATGGAGGCTTTGCGCTCGGGTATGACCGGCAAGATCATCGATGTGATCGATGAAAAAGACGGCGAGCACGTCGAGATTTTTGTGGAATAACCCCCAGACATCTTTAACGTAAAGACGCCAAGGCGCAAAGGTTTTTCAAACTCTTAGCGGCCTGGCGTCTTTGCGTTAATATTTTTTGGGGTTATGCGTTGAGAGCGTCGCTGATAAGTTTGCGCACGTCGCCAGCATGGTCGAATTCATGGTCAATGAAAACTGTGAGCAAGCTTTTCATATCGCCTTGTTCACCCCAGGGCATGATGAAAGGCTGGGTGGCTTTGTCAAGCGGGGTGTTGCCAATTAAATCGATCAGGATATCGCGGGTGCGGATGTATTCACGATAGATGTGGTCATAATCCAGTCCTTCGCGGGTGGCAACGGTTTCAGCGTTATAAACATCGACGCCGCGCATGGCCGGGGTGCCGGGTTCACGCCCGGCCACATGGGCGCTGAGCGAGGCGATGATGGCATCATCCCAACCAGCAATGTGCGCCAGGATTTCACGGATCGTCCAAAGCGGGTAAATCTTGCGGTTTTTGTCGATCTCATCGAGCAGGGCGATCATTTCTGCGCGAGCCAGTTTGAGCTGGTCAATCAATTGGGTGCGGGGGTCGTCTGTCATTTTTTTCGCTTTCTATGTTTATGATGCGGTTGTGGTGCGGTTCATGCGCCGCACAAGCCACCAAATGAGCAGGGATGTCATGATAATCACAAGACCGGCCATGAGCACCGGGATCAACATCGCCAGTACGGATGTAACCGTGGCGACAACATCTTCGGTCAGGCTGACCAGTGGGTTGGCCGCGCCGCCAGTGGTGGCAGTGACCGCCGGACGGACCGCCGCCGCTTTGACGGTGTGTACCCCGCCCGCGACAAGCAAGCCGCAGGCCAGCGAGAAAACCGGGGAAATATCGGTCAATACCTGAGCCGAGGCGGCAAAAACGATGGCTCCGGCGACCGGGCGGATGAAGGTCTGGATGGCATCGTTGATGTGGTTGACTGCCGGGAAACTGTCGGCCAGAAATTCGATGATAATTAATACGCCGATCAGAATCATGATCCAAGGGTTGGTAAGCGTGTCGAAGGGGGCCTGCAGTTTGAACCAGTCAGTGTAGCGGGCGATCACAGCGATGACCATCAATGGGATGTAAGCATTCAGCCCGGCGCTGGCCGATAAGCCGAAAGCGGAAAAAATTCCGGTAAGAAGTTCCATGGTTAAAACCTTTCACAAATCAAGGACAACCTTATTTTATCAAAACTTGTGTGGCGACATTACACATATCATACGCCGATTTGTGAAAATTGTTTCGGCTAAACGGGTTTCACAGCCGGGGAATTAAGACCGGCGTACGTTTTTTATAGGCTTCATAATCTTCCTGACCGCCCCATTTCTGATCCGCCTTTTTTTCAAGCAAGGGAACACCGCTGACACGGGTCAGGAGCAAGGTTACAAAAACAGGAGAGATCAGGGCCACCCACTGCCAGCCTTGCAGCACGGGCAGAGCGATAATGGCCACGCCGATCCAGAGCAAAATCTCGCCGAAGTAGTTAGGGTGGCGTGAGCGAGACCACAAACCCGTTTGAATAAATTTGCCTTTGTTTTCCGGGTTTGCGCTGAAGCGACTTTTCTGAGAGTCTGCGATTACTTCGATTGCAAATCCGACAACCCAGACAAGCAAGCCGATGATCGCAAATAAATCCAATTCTTTGCGATTGCTGGTTGTAATCGCGACCAATGCGGCGGCCATTGTAAAAGCCACCCACAAGCCCTGAATGGTCCAGACATTCAGAAAGCGGATAAAGGAAGGTTTGATCTCGTCAAAACGATCATCCTTGCCCGCTTTTTGGATGCGCCGAAACAGGAAAGACCCCAGGCGGGCGGCCCAGATCACGACCAGAGCCACCAAAAGGATCGATCTCGCATCGATATCCTTGCTTAAAAACACAGCCATGAGAATGACGGAAATATAGGTGAGACTGCCAGTCAGATCGAAGAATTTTTCAGTCTGGAGCAAAAAAGCCGGGATAAACACCAGCCATTGAATGATGAAGGCCAACCCGACCGACAAAGCAAACAGGGGGATTCCGGCAACCGAAGTCCCGCCCTGGCTGCCGGCAAAAGCGAACAAAAGCCCGATCAAGATTAAGACGGGAAAAACGATCAGGGCACTGCGGTCTGTTTTCTTCATGGTATTTATCCTTATCTATGCAGTTTTCTGGAAAACCATCGGAACAATAGGATGGGTAGGTTTGCTTTGCGCGATGCAAAATTGGAGAGCTTACCCATTCATTATACGGCTAGATAGCGTTGCAACAATTGCCAACCCGGCAAAGGCATTTTGAAAGATGACAGATTTGCCTGGCACATGCTATTGAAGGCTATGTTTTTGCGTCTTATAATATGCTTATTCGTGATTAAACTCGTTTTCCTACCTGGTGATCTCCATGGAATTGTATGCTATTTCGGTGATGCATGTGATCATCAATGGGCTCTTATTAAAAGGAAGTTTGAACACGATATTTGGCAAAATAACGCTTGTTTTAAATCACAAATATTTACTCTCACGGGGCCAGTTTGTTTTTGCTTTCACATTTATTAAAAATACGATGCCGATCGAACTTTCGGTACTCAACCAGACCCATGGAGTTTTGGTTATCTTCTCGTAAAATAATGTTGCTAAGCAGATCAAGTTTATTGAAAAAACATATTAATTAATGTCCGATAGTACTAAGAGTACAATCGATAGCAACTACTCTACCGTTTTTACTGTATAATCATAAAAAGTGACCAATTTGACTTAAGGAGAAATTCTATGAGACGTGGCGGCATACTCCTGCTGGTGATCGTTTTTCTCGTCCTGGTTTTGAGCGTTGCAGCATATTTTGTTATTGGGGGCAATCTAAATATTGGCGGCAGCGCTGAAGAGACGCCTCCTCCGCAGCTTTCCACTATTGTTGTGCTTACCCAGCCAATCGCGCGTGACGATTTGATCGTTGAGGCGGCCCTGGAAGAAATTCCCTACCCGGAAGAGAAAATCACGGCATCCATGTTCCGTACCAAAGGGGAAGTTGCTAACGTTTACTATGCAAAGTATCCGCTTGTTCAGGGACAGCCCTTAACCCGTGAACTGATTTCGGAACGACCTGGTGTTTTGCAGGAAGGCTCAGATGTTGCCAAAACCATTCCTGCTGGCATGACAGCCATCAGCTTGCCAATTTCGCGGCTTGGTGCAGTGGGTTTTTCCATTCGGGATGGTGACCGTGTTAATGTTATTGTCACCACTTCGTTTGTCGATTTGGACACTTCGTTCCAGAGCCAGTTGCCTAATTACACCGCGGGTGTTATCGGCACAGGTTTCTTACCTGAACAATTACCCAACCTGACTGTAGCGATCAATTCTGGTGGTTCTGCTTCTATCCAGGGGCGCGCTGAACTGGAGTCGACTTTAAATCAGGCTATTTATCTTGTACCTTCTGAGCCGCAGCGTCCGCGTTTGGTCTCGCAAATGATTTTGCAGAATATACAGGTTTTACATGTTGGAGCGTTCAATCTGTCTGGTGATCAAACAGCTTCTGCTGCTGAAGCTGCGGATCCCGCTGCAGATCCTGCTGCAGAAGCCACAGGCGAGGAGCAGCAGGCAAAAGTTCCCGATCCCGATATGGTTACTTTGATCGTTTCTCCTCAGGAAGCGATTGCCCTAACCTATCTCGTATATAGTGAGGCGAACATTACCTTGGCCCTGCGCTCACCCGATGACCCCAACTTGCTCGATACCGAGTCGGTTACCCTTCAATACTTGATCAGCCAGTACAATATTGCCCTTCCGGCCAAATTACCTTATGGCCTGAATCCTCGTATTGATGATTTGTTGCCGGTGGAGCAGGAAACCCCGTAATTTTTCTATGCCCTGTTTTTAGATTTTTTCAAACGGCTTTTCTGTTACATAAACTCGCTCGTTGGTTGTACTTTTCAATCCGTCGTATCCTTTTCGTGGAGCTGCCATAAATGGCTGATAAAGTTCGCGTTTTAATCGTTGATGATGTTGCGGAAACACGCGAAAATGTTCGCAAACTGCTTCAGTTTGAAACAGATATCGAAGTGGTCGGTACTGCCCGCACAGGCAAAGAAGCAGTTCAGTTGACTTTTGACATCAAACCAGATGTGGTTTTGATGGATATCAATATGCCTGATATGGATGGTATCACTGCTACGGAAACCATCCGTCAGCGAGACCAGGTTGCACAGATAGTAATTTTATCTGTTCAAGGCGATCCTAATTACATGCGCAGAGCCATGTTAGCAGGCGCGCGAGATTTTCTCACTAAACCGCCGATGGCAGATGAGTTGATTTCAGCCATCCGTCGCGCGGGTCAAATGGCTCATGCAACACGAGCAAAGAGTGTTCAAGTAGATTTATCGCCGGCGGCATCGGCTAGTAGCCCACAGACTAGTTTTTCAGGGTTATCTTCCGGCAAGGTAATTGTAGTTTACAGTCCCAAGGGTGGCACCGGGGTTACTACGTTGGCGGTTAACCTGGCCATCACTTTGCACAATGATGAGACTCGCGCTGTACTGGTGGATGCGAAGTTGCAGTATGGTGACGTGGCAGTCTTTCTCAACGAGCAGGGCAAAAATACCATTTTAGATCTGACATCGCGTGCCGATGAGTTGGATGAAGAAGTGGTTGAAAGTGTTGTGATTAAACACGCAGCTTCTGGCTTACGCGTTTTAGCTGCGCCAACCCGCCCTGAGCAAGCCGAAGAGGTTAGTGCTGACCAATTTACCAAACTGATTAAATACTTGCGTCAAAATTATGCTTATGTGGTTATTGATACAGCCAGCGGGCTTGATGATATTACATTGACGGCCTTGGATAACAGCGACATTATTGTTCTGGTTGTTACACAAGATATTCCTGCGATTAAGAACTGCCGCCTTTTTCTTGATTTAATGGATACTATTGGTTCGTTGCGCCAAAGAGTTTGTTTTGTGATGAACAAATACGACAAGCGTATTTCCATTACGCCTGAAAAAGTTGGGGAAAATCTGAAACAACCAGTTGTGGGCGTTATTCCGCTTGATGAACGCGTGGTAATTCCTTCTGTAAATCGCGGCGTGCCTTTCATGATCGACAATAAATCTCAACCAAGTTCAAAAGCAGTGTTTTCGTTGGCAGAAGCGGTGCGCAAGCAAATTGAAAAATATGACCGTTAAGCTTTTATTCGTGAGATCTGGAGGTTGAACAATGTCTTTGCTTAAGCGTATTGAACAGGGTCAGGGTCGCTCTAACGACTCTCAGCAAAAACCATCTTCGTCTGGTGGCGAATCATCCGGCGGAGGCTTATCTTCTGTCCAATCTAAGCGTATTAACGCACCTTCAACTTCACCTCAGGCCGGTACATATTTTGACCTAAAGACTCGTGTACAAAACAAGCTATTGTCTGAGTTAGATCCTTCGACTGATATTAGTCGCACAGAAGAAGTTCGACGAACGATCATGGAATTGTTCGAACAGATACTTAACGAAGAAAATATCATTCTTTCTCGTCCTGAACGACAGCGTTTGTTTGAACAAATTTCTGCAGAAATATTGGGGTTTGGCCCACTCCAGCCCTTGTTGGAAGATGATACGATCTCAGAGATCATGGTAAATGGGCCAAAAAACATCTATGTTGAACGTAAAGGCAAGATTGTTCGCGTTCCCATTACTTTTGAGAGCAACGATCATGTTATGCGTGTTATCGATCGTATTGTGGCGCCTTTAGGTCGCCGCATTGACGAGTCCAGCCCATATGTTGACGCCCGTTTGCCTGATGGTTCGCGTGTCAATGCTGTTATTCCGCCGATTTCGCTGGTTGGTCCCAGCCTTACCATTCGTAAATTCTCGAAAAACCCAATTACAGTTGACCAATTGATCCAGTTTGGTACTGTGACGGCTGAAGCGGTTGAATTTTTAAGAGCCTGTGTTATTGGTCGTTTGAATATTGTTGTTTCGGGCGGTACCGGTTCTGGCAAAACCACTTTGCTCAACATCTTGTCTGGTTTTATTCCTAATGACGAGCGAATTCTGACGATTGAGAATGCCGCTGAATTGCAGCTCCGCCAGGAGCATGTGGTTACGCTTGAGTCTCGTCCGGCCAATATTGAAGGACGTGGCGAAGTCACCATCCGCGATTTGGTAGTCAATGCCTTGCGTATGCGCCCTGAACGGATTATTGTAGGGGAGTGCCGCGGCGCTGAAGCGCTTGACATGCTCCAGGCCATGAACACAGGCCATGATGGTTCCATGACTACTGCCCATGCAAATAGTCCACGTGATACTCTTGCCCGTATGGAAACGATGACACTCATGGCCGGCATGGATCTGCCAGTGCGCGCCATCCGTGAGCAGATTGCGGCAGCTGTCGAACTCATTGTTCAACAGGAGCGTATGCGTGATGGAACACGTAAGATCACCCATATTACCGAAGTGAATGGTATGGAAGGTGATGTAATTACCCTGACCGATATTTTTATCTTCGAGCAATCTGGTTTTGAGAATGGCAGGGTGGTCGGCCGCCTGCGTCCTACAGGTTTGCGGCCTAAGTTTATGGAAAAAATTGAAGGGTCAGGCATCCATCTTCCGGCCAGTGTCTTTGGGGTTGGTGGCAAACGCTACTAGAGCGCCGGAACTTTATAAAAACGTAGGGTAAAAGAGCGCATTTTAGCCGCTTTTACCCACAAGGTAAGGAAGTTCTGGTACGAGACCCCTGAGTTCGTAAACTCGTGGATGAATTCCTGTAATTGAAGGAAAACAGTATGACTTTAGGGATAATCCTTGTTGGAGTAGTAGTTCTTTTGATTTTGGTAGGAATTGGTGTCTATGTCTCGTCAACTAGCGAACGAGGCATGATGGAAGAGCGCCTGGGCAAATATCTCGAAGAGGACCAGCCGCAGAAATCCAAGCGGGGTGATAAGTCATCCACCTTGCTGACGGAGTGGGTAAACCGACGTGTCGAGAAGTCTTCATGGGGAGAAAATCTTTCTCGCAGCTTGGCCCGGGCTGATTTAAAGTTCAAACCCGGCGAATTCATTGCGTTTATTTTCATTATTGCCATTTCGCTGGGAGGACTTGCGTGGTTTATTGGGGGTACTGACCCTACTGCCAAAGCGGTCTCTGGCATTATTGGTTTGGTATTGGGAATTGCCATACCAATCTTTTATGTTCGTTCACAGCAGGGGCGTCGCCTGGGTAAATTCAACAACCAGCTTGGCGATATGCTTAACCTGATGGTCAATGGCCTGCGTGCTGGTTATTCAACCATGCAAGCGATGGAGGCAATCAGCAAGGAACTTCCTGCACCGATCAATGAAGAGTTTCGCCGTGTTGTGCAGGAAATGCAACTTGGCATTCCCATGGATAAAGCTTTGGATAACCTCCTTCGGCGTATTCCGAGCGAGGATCTTGATTTTGTGATTACCTCAATTAATGTTCAACGCGAAGTTGGCGGTCCTCTGGCAGAAATTTTAGATACTATTGCTTATACTATTCGTGAACGAGTACGTATTAAGGGTGAAATCAAAGTTATGACATCGCAGGTTAGAGCATCGGGCACCCTCTTATCAGCCATTCCATTTGCTATTTTTGTGATCATCTGGTTTATTAACCAGGATTATATGATGGAATTTTTTAATAACCCGCTCTGTGGTGGCATAGCGATTGGGGTTGGAGTACTCATGATTATTATGGGCTATTTTGTTATGATGAAAATAGCTGATATCGAGGTTTAGTATGGAAAATATCTCAACGATCCTACTTGCCCTGGTTGTGGTGGTTATTATTATCGCTGCTGTTTTAATTTACGTCGGTTCGCGAGTGCCTCGCGAGGACCAGGACCCTCTGGAAGCCCGCCTTACCGAATTTACCCAACGCGGCGAGACCGTTTCGCTTGAGCAGATTGAAATGTCACAATCATTTCAGGAGCGGGTTATTTATCCGCTGCTCAGGCAATTTGGCGAAATGACCACTCGCTTTACCCCGCAGAATGCATTACAAGAAGTTACCATTAAATTGGAAAGGTCTGGTCGGGCTGGCTGGATTGACGCCCCAATGTTTCTTGCCCTGAGATTTGTGGTTGCGGCGGTCTTTGGGCTTGTTGCTTTTTTTGTTTTCACTTTTTTTTCTGCGGTTAAACAACCCTTCGCAACAGCTGTTCTTTATTCTTTGATTGCCCTGGCCATTGGATTCTTTTTTCCGCAGCTTTGGCTAGATGAACAAATAAAAAAGCGTCAGAAAGAAGTACAGAAAGCGATGCCTGATGCTCTTGATCTGCTAACAATTTGTGTAGAAGCTGGTTTAGGGTTCGATGCTGCCATGTCCAATGTAGCCCAAAAATGGGATAACGAACTTTCCCTGGCGTTCGCTCGGGCAATTCGTGAGATCCAGCTTGGAAAAGTTCGCCGTGACGCCTTGCGCGATATGGCAGATCGTATTGATCTGTCTGATCTGACGAGTTTTGTTGCGGCCGTTGTCCAGAGTGAGCAATTGGGTGTTAGCATGTCAAAGATTTTGCGTATTCAGGCTGACCAGATGCGTATGCGCCGCCGTCAAATCGCAGAAGAGCTGGCTCACCAGGCCCCGATCAAGATGCTTTTGCCAATGGTTGGTTTGATCTTCCCATCCATTTTTATCGTTTTGATGACCCCCGCCGTTTTGCGTATGATGAAAGTGGAGATTTTCCGCTAAGCAAACTTTCAACTTTTCTGTACGTTCAAAAAGGAATTAGAATTTGAGACTCAAAAAGCCCTTCTTGTATTGGCTTGAAAGTTCCTTTTGGAATGTGGTCGATTTGATCTTTCCCCCGACCTGCCCCGGTTGCCAGACTATAGGCTATCGTTGGTGTGAAAGTTGCCAGAAATCTGCGGTTCGTATGCCCGCCGAGGTTTGCCAGATTTGTGGTTCCCCATCTCATAATTCACTATGTAGCCGTTGTGTTTCTTCACGGCCGATTTACACCCAGTTGCGGTCATGGGCTGTTTTTAGACAACCTGTGCGTAATGCTTTACATTCCTTAAAGTATCGACATAATATCAGCCTTGGACAAGCACTCGCAGAATCCATGTCACCTGAATTGCAAAGGCTCAACTGGCCTATTCAGGCTATCGTACCCATTCCACTGAGCGAGCAGCGCAAACGTGAACGCGGATACAACCAGGTAGGGTTGATTGCCCGCCCGCTTTCTCAGCTTCAACAGTGCAATTACCTTCCGCGTGGGTTACGCCGTGCGCGGCATACCTGTTCACAGGTTGGTTTGACGCTTGAAGAGCGTAAACATAACTTGCAAAATGCTTTTCTGGCAGATCCTCGCCTGGTAAGTGGAAAGAATATTTTGGTTATTGATGATGTTAGTACCACAGGAGCCACGCTTGCAGATGCAGCACGCGCCCTTTCGGAGGCGGGTGCGAAATCGATATATGCTTACACCGTTGCCCGGGCGCTTTCACATAAAGATGCCTGATTCTTCGCCCAGCAAGGCAGCGTGTGCATAAACCACCTCACCTTTCTCAAGGAGGCTGTCATGACGCAAAAGATAGAGATAGTTGGAAGAGATTTTGAAGTAACTGAGCGCATTACTGAATATGTGACAAAAAAAGTAACCAAGCTTGATCGGCATCTGAGTATGATTGACGAAACTCGAATTGAATTGTCGCACGTCAAATCAGCTCGCAGTGCCATTGATCGTTATGTTGCCCAAATGACCGTTCGCGGCAAGGGTTTTATCCTGCGCGCGGAGGAACGCGCAGATGATATCCGTACTGCAATTGATACATCTCTCGAAAAACTGGACCGCCAGGTAAGCCGCTATAAAGGCAAGCACTTTAATAATCGTGGGGATGGCAAATCAGCATCCGAGGTTGTTGATGTTGAGCCCGAAATTATGGCTGAACTTGAAAGCGAAGAAACCCCGGTCATTGTCCGGCGCAAGGAATTTGACCTGATCCCGATGGCGGAAGAAGAAGCCATCGAGCAGATGAAGCTGCTCGGGCACGACAACTTCTTTGTCTTCTATAACGCCAAAGTCGGGGCAGTCAATGTTCTGTATCGCCGCCGCGACGGCACATACGGTCTGATCGAGCCGCGCGTCCGCTAAAACAATTGAAAACGAGTAAAATGGACTGGCTCCACTCGGAGCCAGTCCATTTTTATTTTGGAGATTCCATGGATAACCTTGATTTTGATGATGCCTTGCTTGAACCTGGCTGGGAAGAAAAACTCGACTTCAAAGCCATTGAGCAGGCTGTTCAAACAATGATCATTGCTTTTGGCGAAGATCCCAAACGGGAAGGTCTCGCTCGTACGCCCCAACGGGTTTCCCGTATGTATGCCGAACTGTTGGCCGGATATCGCACCGACCCGGAAAACATCATCAACGGCGCCATTTTTGATGTGCAATATGATGAAATGGTCATCGTTCGCGACATCGAATTTTACAGCCTGTGCGAACACCACATGCTGCCCTTCATTGGCCGCGCCCATGTCGCTTACATTCCCAACGGAAAAGTGCTTGGCCTTTCGAAAATTCCGCGTATTGTCGATATGTACGCCCGCCGTCTGCAGGTTCAAGAGCGCCTAACCCGTCAGATTGCCGACTTTTTGCGTGACCTGCTCAAACCACAGGGTGTGGCGGTCGTCGTCGAAGCCATGCACCTTTGCTCAATGATGCGCGGTGTCAAAAAACACGATGCCCGCATGACCACATCTGCCATGCACGGCGCATTCCGCGCCAACCTGGCCACCCGCCAGGAATTTCTCGACAACATATCGCGGGGCGCAACTCAACTCAGGATCTAGAAAATGGAAAACGCTGCCAGCGTGGCAGCGTTTTTTTTATTCACGGGCAATTTTCTCGCTCAAGCCTTTTCGCGTGAGATCTCGACTCCAACCGAGCCTGTATCTCGTATCGCCTGGGTCTTTTCCACGCGGATGGTCACCCCCCGCACCCCCGGTGTTTCCAGACATAATCGGGCCAGATCCTCTGCCAGAGCCTCCACCGTCATCCGGCGGACGGTTTCAGCGTGTTCCCTGATGCGGTTGGCTACTTTTTCATAATCTACACAATCGACGATCTCATCAGACTCTGCCGCTTTGCGGATGTCGGTCAGCATGATTGCATTGATCACCATCTCTTGTGGGGTGGTGCGCTCATGCTCATAAATGCCGATGATGCCGGTAATGCGCAAATCCTTGATAAAAACCTTGTCCATGTCGTGTAGCCGCCTTTCGGTTTTCCCGTTTGTCCGTTTCAAAGTCCGTTCACCGTATCCGCTGGTTCATTTTCTTCTGTTTGCGCCATTCGCTGCATACCCCACAGGGCCCCTGCCAGCAGCAGCCAGGCTAATACCTGCCCAATGCGGATCCCGCCTGGGAGCAATGTGGAATCACCGCGGAAACCTTCCACAAACAGTTGCGCACCCACCGTCAGTGCCACAAAAAGCAGAAATAACGAGCCGTCTTTGAGTGGATTGTTTTTGACCTTCCAGCCAAGAAAGAGCAAAATTGCCAGCGCCAGCCCGATTTCATAAACCTGGGTCGGGTGGCGGATCGCTCCCCACAGTTCGATGCCCCACGGCAGCGATGTTTCCATCCCAAAGGCTGCCCCCGAAGCCAGGTGTGAGATGCCCAACCCGACCGCCAACACTGCAAATAACGGAGTCAGCCCATCGAGCGTCGGCCAAAGCTTTAGCCCGGAGCGGCGTCCGTAGATCAGCGCCGCCAGCAGGGCAGATGCGAATCCGCCAAAGGGGTCAAGCGAGCCTGTTTCTCGCGAGAACAGGCTCAGGGGAGTTTGCACAAATGCGGAAAAATTCTGCAGGGCAAAAAACAACCTCGCCCCGATGATCCCGCTCAGGAGCGTGAGAAACGTCAGGTTATACAGCGCATCTGCATTTTGACCGCGTTTCTGGGAGAATTTTTCGGCCAGGGAAAGCCCGAGCCAGAGCGCCAACAGCAGGGATAGGGCTGGAACGGGCAGCGCCAGTGGGCCAAGTTGCAGGATGGGAAACATTATGGCTGCTCCTGTAATAATTTCTCGATCCGTGCCCTGAGCAGGGCTTCATCCATTGGTCCGCCAACCACCACTTCGCGGATTACCCCATCCTTGCCGATAAAGAACGAAGTCGGCAGAGAGAGCACCCGATACAGTCGCGTCACCTCGCCCTGTCGGTCGAGAAGGATTGGGAAACTCAACCCGTATTCACTTACGAAGGGCGCAAGGTTTGAAAGCGTATCCTGCACGGTCGAATTGACCGCCAGGATTTCAAAACCTTGTGACTGATATTCTTGATAGACCTGTTGCATGGCCGGCATTTCTGCCCGGCAAGGCGGGCACCAGGTTGCCCAGACGTTGACCAGCACCACCTTGCCGCGCAGCTCGTCCAGCGCAATCTTCTGTCCGTCAGGCGTCTCAAGGCTGAAAGCGGGCGCAAGAAACCCAACCTGCGGCGCGGGGATTTTGCCGGCAGTTGTTGCGCCTTGCGGGGCGCGCGAGACCCATATCCAACCCAGGGCCAATACCAATACCAGCAAACTGCCCCAATTCTGTCGAAAATGTTGCATAAAATTTATTTTGCCTCTATAGTTAATAAACGGATAAGAAATTCAAATTCAAGCCATCCCGCAAAGACACCGGGTTGTGATCGGTGTAATCGGGGCGATTTATAAAACAGACAAATTCTACTTCATTAGATGCGCAGCCATGCTATTTGATACCCACACTTTCATCGGCGTTGATCCATCCGGGGGGCGCAAACCCTTCACCTATGCGGCTTTCGATGCCCAGGGCCATCTGCTGACCCTGGCCGACGGCGAAATGGAGGACGTTCTGGCCTTTCTGGGCGGGCAGCAAGCCGCGTTGGTGGCCGTTAACGCCCCACAGCGCCCCAACAGCGGATTGGTCCGTGAGACCCGCCAGAGCTTGCCGCTCCTGCACCAATCGGGCCGCGCCCAGGACATGCGCATGGCCGAACACAACCTGCGCGAACGAGGCATCAACGTTTCGGCCACCCCGGCCCGTCGCGAGTACTGTTCGGCCTGGGTTCAGAGCGGATTTGATTTTTACCGCCGCCTGGCGACACTGGGCTACCAGCTCCATTCGAACGAAAAAAATAACCGCACTTTTGTTGAAACTCACCCGCAGGCCTGTTTTGCGGTTTTGCTCGGGCAGTTGCCGCTCTCACGCGCCAGCCTCGAGGGACGCCTGCAACGTCAGTTGATCCTCTCTGAGCAAGGTCTGCGTATTCGCGACCCGATGGATTTTTTCGAAGAGTTAACCCGTCACAAAATTCTCAAGGGCAATTTGCCGCTTGAGCTGCTTTATACCCCCGAACAACTTGACGCTCTGGCAGCCGCCCACACGGCCTGGCTGGTTGCCACAAAACCCGATGAAACCACCCTGCTGGGCGATTCTGCAGAAGGCCAGATCACCCTGCCAATCAGGGAACTGAAAGAAAAATATTAATGAGACAACCATGCTCGAATACCTGAACCTGGACCAGAGCCTGCCGCGCGAAGAGTATCAGACGCGTATTCGCGATTTGCAACAGCGCCTGTATGAACTCGAACATGCTGTTTTTGACAGTAAAACACCCGTTATGATCGTTTTCGAAGGCTGGTCGGCCTGCGGAAAAGGGCGGCTGATCCAGATCCTGGCCGAGCGCATGGATCCGCGCGGATTCCGCGTCGTGCCGATTACCCCGCCCCGCACGGTTGAAGCCCGCTACCCGTGGATGTGGCGCTTCTGGCTAAAAATCCCGGCACGCGGACAAATTGTCGTCTTTGACACTTCCTGGTATCGGCGTGTTCTTTTAGACCGCATCAGCAAAACCATCGGCAAAGATGATTTGCGACGCGCCTATCAGGAGATCACTGAATTTGAAGAGCAACTGGCCGCTGACGGTACGGTTATTCTCAAATTTTGGCTGCACATCAGCGAAGAAGAACAGAAGAAGCGTTTAAAAAAGCTGCTTTCAGACGAGTTGACGGCCTGGCAGGTCAGCGAATCGGATAGGTTGCAGCACAAAAAGTACCCCAAATATTACCAGGCAGTTGAAGACATGTTGGCCCGCACCGATTCGCCGCATGCCCCGTGGACGATTGTCGAGGCCAATGATCGTTACCACGCCCGTGTCAAGGTGCTCGAAACCATCGTGCATGCCATCGAATCGAGTCTCAGCCCCGAAGCCCTCCAGCGCAGTGAACAAGAAATGAAGGGGGCTGTCAATGCTTGAACGCCTCGACCCCTCCCTGAAAATGCCGCGCGAAGAATACGAAAAGTGGCTCAAAATCCTGCAGGCCGACTTGCACCAGTTGACCTATCAGGTTTACCTGCAAAAACTTCCGGTTGTGCTTGTCTTCGAAGGCATGGATGCCTCGGGCAAGGGCGGCACGATCAAACGTTTGACCGAAAAAATGGACCCGCGCGGCTACGTTGTCTGGCCGATCGCCGCCCCACATGGTGACGACCGCGAGCGCCACTACCTGTACCGTTTCTGGCGGCGGCTGCCGGAACAGGGCCAGATCGCCATCTTCGACCGTTCCTGGTATGGCCGGGTGTTGGTTGAGCGCCTCGAAGGCTTCTGCACCGAGGAAGACTGGAAGCGCGCCTACAGCGAGATCAACCAGTTCGAGCGCCAATTCAGCGACTTTGGCGGCGTCATCTTCAAATTCTGGATGCACATCAGCAAGGAAGAACAACTGGCTCGTTTCCAGGAGCGCGAGCGCATCAACTACAAAAGTTGGAAAATCACGGATGAAGACTGGCGCAACCGCGCCAAATGGGAAGACTACCAGGCCGCTGCTCAAGACATGGTACTTAAAACCAGCACCCCAAATGCCCCCTGGACGCTGGTCGAGGCCAACGACAAACTCTATTCGCGTATCAAAGTGCTGCGTACCGTTGCAGAAAAACTAAGACGTGCGCTAAAATAGGTTTTGAGAAAACGTCGCATAGCCGACGGACGGTTTCACAGGTACCCGCCCCGATGCCCATAACCCCCACCCAGGCCATTCAAAGGGCCTACACTGCCCTGCAAAGCGGCGACAGGCGTAACGCCCACTATTGGGCGGTTATTGCCGTCCAGGCCGCTCCTGGGCTCGAGGAAGCCTGGCTGATGTTGGCTGCCTGTTCCGGCCCGCGCGCCAGCCTGGCCTACCTGCAACGCGCCCTCGAGATCAACCCCGCCAGCCAGCGCGCCCGCAAAGGAATCCACTGGGCGCGCAAAAGGCTGATCGATGAACAGCGCGCCAAACGCCCCGCGGCCACACCGATCGCTGTGCCGCGCCCCAAGCAAAAAAAGCGTTCTTTGTGGTGGCTGTGGACGATTTTTGGGCTGGCAGTTTGCTCTGCATCGCTGGCTTTTGCTTTCTTTGGGCTGGCTGCGGTCCGCGCAGACTCCCCTCAGCCGGTTGCCGGTCAGCTTTGGGCTGATGCCACGCTCAAGCCTTCAGAACCAATCCACAGTGCGGGCGCCGTTATCGTCGCCTCACCGACCCCGATCGTTGAATCCCCCACCCCCACGGAATTGGCCTCCGTGGACGATACGGCCCTGGTAACGGAAACTCCCACGCTGACGGCAGCGCCCTCTGCCAGCCCCTCACCGATCGAAACGGCGACCCAGGCCCCTCCTCCGACAGCGACCCTGGCCTTTGAGCCAGCCACCCCCACCAGCCCGCCGCCCACCCCGACCTCCGAACCAACCCGTCTTGTCCATGTCATTCAGCAGGGTGAAGATGCAGCCAGCATTGCCGTCTGGTATGGGGTCGAAGTTTCGGCCCTGCTGGCGGCCAATGGGCTTGAGTCTGCCGAGCAGGCCCAACCCGGGCTTGAACTGCTCATCCCGCCTGTTGAATATATTGCCCCGCCGCCATCTTATTCTTCGGAAAAACTGATCCTGGTCGATATCTCTGAACAACATTTATATGCCTACCAGGGAGAAGAATTGATTTACAGTTTCGTGGCATCGACCGGGATGGGCAACTCGACCCGCGTTGGCACCTTTGAAGTGCTCGATAAAATCCCGAATGCCTACGGCGCAACCTGGAACATCTGGATGCCGAATTGGATGGGGATTTACTGGTCGGGGTATTTGGAGAATGGGATCCATGCCCTGCCGATTCTATCGAACGGTGCGACCCTGTGGGCTGGCTACCTCGGGACGCCGATCTCGTATGGCTGCGTGGTTCTGGGAAGTTACGAATCTCAACTGCTTTACGATTGGGCCGAAGTGGGGACAACGGTTCAAATTCAGTGGTAAAACGTATACCAAACGGGGCTTGTAATCTGTGGACATTGAACTATACTTCGGCGTTGATTTTTAATTAATCAAGGAGAAAAATCCACATGAATGCATCCACACCTGCCCAAGAGCCAGAAAAGCCTCCCAGTAGTATCCGCCCGGAACGTCCCTGGCGGGTTGCCGTGCTTGCCAACGTCAAAGAAGATGATGCTGATCTTCCTGATGGTGTTGCCGCCGATGCACTGGCAGACTATGACCATATTGAGACGATCCAGGCGATTCAGGCCGCGATCGAAAGTGACGGTCATTCGACCGTTTTCATCCCGGCAGACCGCAATCTCCCTTACGCACTAAAAGAAATCAAACCCGACATTTGCTTCAACATTGCCGAAGGCCTGGGCGGCGACGCCCGCGAGGCTCAAACCCCGGCCCTGTTGGAGATGTTGCGCATCCCTTATACCCATTCGCGGGTGATGGCGAATGCCATAGCGCTCGACAAAACCTTAACCAAGCGCCTGTGGCGCGACCGCCGGTTGCCGGTGGCCCCGTTTCAGGAGTTTATCGTTGGCGACGAGTCGCTCAGGTCTGAGTTGCGTTTTCCGCTGTTTGTTAAACCTGCCCGCGAGGGCACCGGCATGGGTGTGGATTTGAAGGCAATTGTCCACAGCGAGGCTGAACTACGCGAGCGGGTCGAATACATCATCCAGGTTTATCGCCAACCGGCGCTGGTCGAGACTTTTCTCTCAGGGCGCGAATTTACCTGCGGTCTGGTGGGCCGTTGGGATGCAAGACGCTATTCGCGCCACCCGGAATGGTATACCGAAAAGCACGGCTATCACGTTTTCCCGGTGCTTGAGTTGGATAGCTCGCGCTCGGTCACGCCGGGTGTCTACAGCCATGTTTCCAAATCCAAATCGGTGGGTGAAGAGGGCGCTCCGGGATATTTTTGCCCGGCTGAGATTTCGCCCGAGCTGACGCGCAAGCTGCAAAACCTGGTTGTCAGGGCTCATATGGCGATCAAGGCCATCGATGTTTCAAGGACCGATATCCGTCTGAACAACGAAGGCGAGCCGGTGCTGATCGAGATCAATCCGCTGCCTGGCTTGACGGCCGGTTACAGCGACCTGTGCCTGGAAGCTATGGCCGAGGGTATTTCGTACGAGGATTTGATCCTGGAAATCTTATACCTGGGCGCCAGCCGGTGGGGGCTGCTGCAAGGGCGCGAATTGCCCGCAAAAAAGACAAAAAAATAGATTGACGATAATAACAGTAGGGGCGACGCATTGCGTTGCCCCTACGATTTTAATCAGGAAAGATTCTGTTTTGTTTTCCCCATCTCCACTGCGATTTTCGCGGCCAGAACGGCATTGTTCTTGAGCAGGGCCAGGTTGGCCTGCATCGATTTGCCGCCGGTCAGCTCTTTGACACGCCCGAGCAGGAAGGGGGTCAGCTTTTGGCCGCCGATGCCCTGTTCCTGGGCCTCGCGCGAGGCCTGTTCCTCGGCCGGGATGGCATCTTCGAGAGAGAGCGCTTCCTCTGCGGGAACGGGCTGGCAGACCAGCACCGCGCTCTTCATGCCCAATACCCAGTGTGTTTCGGCAAAGCGCACGATTTCGGCGGGCGAATCGAGCCGCAGGCTGACGGGTAGTTTGCCCGGCGGTGAGAAAAATTCAGGGAAGGTATCGGTCCCATAGCCGATGACCGGAACGCCCATCGTTTCAAGATATTCGAGGGTGGCAGGCAGGTCAAGGATTGATTTGGCTCCGGCGCAAACCACGATCAGCGGGATCTCGGCCAGCGCTTTCAGGTCAGTTGAAATATCCAGCCGCGATTCGCGGTGGACGCCGCCGATGCCGCCGGTGGCGAAAACCTGTATCCCGGCCTGATGAGCGGCGAACATCGTCCCGGCAACGGTTGTGCCGCCCAATTTGTGCTGGACGAGGGCGGTTGCAAAGTCGCGCAGGCTGATCTTCAAAACATCGCGGGCTGTTGAAAGACGCTCCAGTTCAGCGCCAGTCAGGCCGATGTGAATCTTGTCATCGAGAATGGCAATGGTTGCCGGGGTTGCACCTTGCTGGCGGATGGCACTTTCCATGTCGCGCGCCAGGGCCAGGTTTTCGGGTTGGGGCAGCCCGTGGGTGATGACGGTTGATTCGAGGGCAGTCAGCGGCGTTCCAAGCTGGCGGGCGCGCAGGACTTCGTCCGCAAGGTGATAGTAGGGGGGTAATTTTTGCATGATTGGTTTCAGATGGAGAGTTCTTTGTAGAGTTTGTCGAGTGAAAGATCGGGGTAGATGGTTCCGGGATAGCGCAGGGCCAGGGCGGCGGCCGCAGCCCCGAGCTGGGCGGCATCGTCAATTTCGATATCGTTGAGCAGAGCGTAGATGATGGCGGCGGTCAGGGCATCGCCTGCGCCGGTCGGGTCATTGACGGTGGTGCTGAGGGCCGGGATATGCCCGTTGGTTTCAGGCGTTGCATAGCACAGTCCAAATTCAGACATGGTGATCAGGGCGATACCAACGCCATGGTTGACCAGCGCGCGCGCCGCGCTTAGAGTCGCTTCTCTATCAGCCGCTTCAAAGGTTTGGCCGGTCAGGATGCCGGCCTCGGCAACGCTTGGCACGATCAAGCGCAGGCGGTTGAGATAGGGCTTCAGGCGCGGGGCCAATGAACGGGAGGTTGGGTCGGCACAGACTGGTAGATTGTAGCGGGCGGCCAGTTCAAAGGCTGTTTCGAGTGTTGCCGGGGGCAGGTTGGCATCCAGAAAGAGCAGGCTGGCGGCTTCGAACAGATCCTGGTGGTAGGTTAAATAGCTTGCTGTCAGTTCTTCGAGCACCCGCATATCGTCGCAGGCGTATTGTAGGTGGCCTTTTTCGTTCAAGACTGCTACATAGGAACCGGTCGGATAGTTGTCGACACGGTGAACGTGGGTTACATCCACTCCGGCCTGGCGGGTATAGGCGATCATTTCATCACCGGGACGATCCTTGCCGAGTACGGCAAGCAGACCAACGGGCTGCCCGAGACGGGCCAGGTTTTCAGCCACGTTGCGGGCTGCCCCGCCAAACGAGGTTCGGATTCGGGATGGGTTGGATGTTCCCATCTGGATTTTCCCATCAATGCGCGCAACGATATCGATCCCAGCTGCGCCGATTACCAGAACAGTTTGTTCTTCGGGAGCTTTTTGCATAGGATTTCCCTTTATGCAGTCAGTCGAATGGCGGGCAGGTCTTGGGTAAGGCTGATTTTGTTGTGTGAGATGTTGATCCAGGCGTCTGCTTCACTACCGGATAAGAGAATAATTTGAAATTCAACTTGCGTGTAAAGCTCGCCGTCACGTTTCATCGTTCTTGGTTGTGGGCCGGCCGGCTCCATCGTTCCGTCTGATACATCCAGCGAGAAGACAAATTCCACATTTTCTTTTTCGCCAAAATCGAATTCGATGGGTTCTGAGCGGTAACCGCGCAGCCGGGTCTTGGCCAGGGCAACTTCAACGAGATAGGCGACCGCGCCTTGAATGCTGGCATCGGCTCGTGACGTGACCCGGGTGCAGACATAATAATCAGCGCCGATTTCATGGTATGGGCTGAGTGCATCCACGATCTGCAGCGCCGTAACGATGTTTTCAGGAGTGCTTTCGCGAATATCATCAAAATGTTTTGCGGCATTCTTCAGGCGATTGACGTATTCATCGAACATGGCCTGAATGATATCTTGTTCTCTTTTTTCGCCTTTTTCCATTTCGGCATACAACCGGTAATAGAGCAGGATCGGCATTTCGTTGATCAGTTTGATCAGGGTCATGATGCGAGTGTCTTCGTACAAGCGTTTGAGCTGTTCCGGCCCGCCCAGGCGGCGATTGTCCTGGCTGGTTTTCCAGGCTTCAAGGTGGTTGGTTGGGATGATTTCGCTGGGCAATACCCAGGTACCGACCCCGATCCAGTTGACCTGGAATCCTTTGTTTTTTAGAATATCCTTGAATTTTTCAGCGCCAAATAGCTGCTGGCCCATATCAAAACGGGATGTAAAGGGCACGGCCTTAAGCGGGCTTTCGGTGATGTCAATGCCTTCTCTCCCGGCCAGCGCCATTGAATCCAGATGTAACTTTTCTTCGCGCTTGCGCAGCGCTTCTTCTTCGGGTGCGCCAATGCTGGAAAAGAACTCACTTAAACCGCGACTGCCAATGAAATTGGAAAACTCGATATTAACGCTCACAAATAGCTTCGATGGCGACCTGGCCCATTCCGCTGATTTTTCCGGGATTTTCCCCGGCCACATGGGAATAACCGTCCCATCATATACCAATCTTTGAACTGCGGCAGGGTCAAATGGGTAGGGGGACTTGAGCGTTTTCTTGGCATTCGGGCCGCGATAAACGCTGTAAGAATACTGGATGTCGCGCGCTGTGATCACAATCCCATCTTTGGAACGTGAGGTAACATCCTGTTTATCAACGGTATCTCGTAAATCGATGCATTGACGCAGGCGTTCAAAATCGTCGATAACTGCCCGACCACGCGGTTCGCCGACTGTTGGGCCGATCACCCGCACACTGCCATCGGGTGACTCCAACACGGCGGCGCTATCGAGCTCGACGGTAATGTAGCCGGGGCCGCCAATCTGGACAATGGGTGAGTCGTAATTGGTTTCGAGCAGGCGGCCAGCGCGTATCCGAATCGTCAGGTAATCCTGGGCGAAGGCGGCCTGTTTGATAAAGCGGCTGGCAACTTCGGTGTCTTTCTCGAAAATATCGGCCAAGTATACCGAGGCAAGGCGGTGGATCAAAACGTAGGGCAGCGCCAGGGCCAGCATATGGCGCAACACTTCAGGATGCAGGAAAATGCTGATGAGCAGCGTCATGAAACGAATGAACAAAATGCTTGCGCTTATTGGCTCCTCATTCAGGGCGCCAAACACCCTGGCCCAACCATTCAGATCATAAAGAGTCAGTACCCAATACAGATAAAGCAAAATCACCGCGCTGGAGCGGACCAAGTTTCGGTACAGCGCAGCAGAATGGGTCAACGAAAAGACCCAATTCAGGGTGGATTCTACAAAACCCTTGATCCAGGCAAGGGTTTGACTACTCCATGATGATTGAGCAAGAGCAGGGGTCGTCATCAGGACCGATCCTTAAGCCAATGTGCCAGCTCTGTCAGGATGCTGGTATCGGATTTGGCCATTTTTTTCATCAGGCTGCCGTTGCGAATTACCGATTGGGATGTGCCATGCGCAAACAGATAAAGCGCGTGGGTTTTGGTGCGCGCCGGGGTATGTTGGTATTCTGCGGTTGCCATTTTGGCAAACTCAGTCAAGGCATCAGACTGGGCGTTTTCTTCGGTGATGCGGCGCAAGCGCTCGATCTGGTCGCGCTCTTTTTTGGCGTTTTTCTCCCAGAATGTTGTCCATTGGTTTACAAGGCGTTCTTCCACTTCAGGAGGCAGGATCACATGCTTGATCCTTACGCCCATTACTTTGATTCCCATTTGCTTAAGTTTGACGGTTTCAGGGCAAAGCATTGTTCCGCCAGTAAAGTTGCCGAAATCATCCACACTTTCAACATCATCTTCGCTCAACCGCCGGCGCAACAGACCAGCGATAATTTGCAGCGTGGTCTGGTCGCGACCCGGCGGCGTTTCGAATAATTGATTCAGCCGAATGCGGGAAATATATTCGCGCCAGACGTCGACTGCCATTTTGGCGGGCATTTGGCTCCAAACTGGCTGGTTTGTCTTGGCACCCTGAACAAGCGCTTCGGTGATTGCTTTGCGCACATTTTCTTCATTGAAACCGTAGGGGGTGTTGCCTTCGCCTGGCTTGGAGTCGATCCGAAATGTTACGGAGATGGCTGCGACCACTTCAATCCCGTCGCGAGTCATCGCGCGCGTTTCCCAGCGCCGTTCTTGCATGCTCTGGTAGTTTTCGTCGGTTTTGGATACTGTGAATGGGTTTTCGTTATCGTTGGGGCCAACAACCTGGGTCAGGGTATGCAGGTCAACCGAGGCCGCGATATATTCTTTTTTTCTGGTGAAGTGAACCCCGGGACCAATTGTTCTGGTGAATTGCGTTGCTGTCCGCAAAACAGCCGCTGAAGCGTGGTCCAGCCAGACTACCCCCACACCGCTTTTTTGCCTTTCATCCTGTCGGGCGCGGACGTTGCCATTTTCAACGAAAATAGCCGCGCCATGAAACCCGGAAAAATAGGCCATCATGCGATCAAGGATCGCCAGGCGGTCTCCGAGTTTTCGCACGGGCAAGATGAATTGCGAAAAGAAGATCGTCCATAAGATCAGGCCGCCGACCAGCAGCCCCATATCGGTCGCTTCAGCCTTCAATTGCCGAATTCTGGATTGCTGGAGAAGAATATTTATATCATCGTCGGATAATTTTATTTCAACGCCATATTCGGCAGATAGCCGGGCTTCTTCCACCCTGATTGTTTCGTTGTCTTGCCAGGTGAAGTAATAGCCCAAAACCAAATAAGCAGCAAACATCAATACAGCAATGATGACTGCGCGCACAACTGGCCGATCAAAAAAACCGATTTCTTCTTCCATGATGTCTAATTCTATAACAAAACAGGCCGGAATGGGATGTTTTCGTTAATCCGTCATTTCCACTTGCACCGCGGTGGTTTCGATACGGCCATCTTCATAGATCAGCACCAGTTGCAGGGCGTATAAGCCCTCCAGCCCGGCTGTATCCCATTCGCCAAGAATCCCGTCTGTAACCGGGTTTGTGACGTTTTCGCCGATTAAAACCCACGAGGCGGGGTTGAGCCCCTGCCCGTATTGCAGGCGGAAATAGGAAAACCCCTCGCCGGCGGCAGAGCCGTAGATCGTCACTTTCCCGTGTAGCTGCGCAAACATGGCCGGAGAGCTGATTGCCAGCCCGTCACGGGCGGGCGGCTGCTGGATGTTGTCGTAAACCGTTGGCGGGACGGCCAGCCCCGAAGCGGCTGCCCACTCCTGCGCTTCAGGCGGGGCAACCAGAAAAACGCGTTCCTCGACCAATTGTGACGGTGTAAAAACCGTTGCCAGCAGGCCGGTTTCGCGGTTGATGGCGTAAGTTTTGTGGAGGGTATCGCCCTGGACTGGTTCATAACCGCTGAGAAAAACATCAACCACCAGGTTCGGGCAGGCCGGGGTCGGCAACATTCCGGATGGATCACAAACCTGGATCAGCGAGACACCGGGTGGTCTCTGCCAGCCCAGCGGCTCTTCACCCTGGTTGGCAGCCTGCGTCAGGGCCGCGAACAGATCCGAAACAGCGCGCGGGCTGGCCCCGCCGCCGGTCCAAAGCGCGATCGAGCGGGTTGGAGTGTAGCCAGCGGCCCAGATCTCTTTTCCGTCAAGAGTGCGGCCCAATTTTAGCGCGGCCGGGCGGCCCAACACCTCGTTTGAAAGGATATTGTTAACCAGGTAAGACAACTGCGGGCTGACCAGCGCCGAAACATCTGGCTGGGATGCCTGCCAGACGGGTGTTCCTTCGATGGTTTGCACCGAAAGCACCGTGATTGTCTCGTTGACCAGCATGCCGTTGGCGGCAAAAACGCCATAGGCGCGCGCCATGGCCAGCGGTGAAACCAGGTTTTGCCCATCCAGCAGGGATGCGAAATCGCGCGTGTCGCCCAGTTGCAGGCCAAATGGGCTGACCGTTTGCAAAACCGCGGAAAGCCCCATCTGCTCGAGCACCGACTGGGCCGGGGCTAGGTAATCTCCTGTCAGCGCCACCCGCGCCCGGACCGGGCCGTGGTAGATACCGTCCAGATTGGGGATGGCGGGGGCGGCCTGGGGAATATCCCAGACCAACGAAGCGGGACTCAAGCCCCGGCTGAATCCGGTCAGGTAGATGAACGGCAGCAGGCTGGTGCCGGGCCTGTGTCCCGTTAAAAGGGCGGATTCCAGCCCCTGGCGCGTTTCCCCGACCAGGGCCAGCACCTGCCCGGTGAGCGGGTCAATGACTGCGGCGTTGGCGGCCACATCTTCGAGCGGCTGGCCAGGCGGCAGGGGCGACAGATCGACGTTGAGAGTGCAATCTTGTGGGCTATCCTGCCCTGAAAGGCGTGCCAACTGGGTTTGAATGGCGCACTGCGCCTGTTGTTGGGCTTCATAATCGAGGCTGGTGATGATCTCCATCCCGCCGCGCTCGATACGTGTCTGGTATTCCAACTGCGAAAGCGCCAGCGAGGTGAAGGCGGGCGCCAGGCTGTTTTCAGAACCGGCGGGCGTAAAAATGAGTGTCTGTTGGCGGGCAGATTCAACATCCTGCGGCGCAGCGGCCCAGGCCGGGAGGGCGTTAAGCGTCTCTTGCGCGAGTTGGATGGCAGCCTGGGGCGCATCGTGCGGGTTGATCGCCGGGGACTGGCTGACCGAGGCCAGCAGGGCTGCTTCGGCCAGGGTCAGATCGGTGGCGGATTTGCCGAAATACAGGCGCGCGGCGGTCTCTGCTCCGTAGGCATGGCGGCCATAGTCGGCGCTGTTCAGATACCATTCCAGGATCTTCTCGCGCCCAAAGCGGGCTGTGATTTGGCCTGCCAAAATGCGTTCGCGCAAGGCGCGCCGCAGGGAGGGGGTTTCCTGCCACAAGAGCAGGTTGGCAACCAGTTTTTGGGCCAGGGTCGGGTGGCTTTGCGGGTCGCTCCAACTGCTCCACTCGTAGCCGGGATGGTTGTAGAATTCCGGGTCGGCCAGCGCCAGGGTGGCCAGCGCCAGGTTTTCGGGCAAATGCTCTTCCTGCTCGGGGTCGAGCGGCAGATAGGCGCGGGTTTCGTTGAATGGGGATAAAACTGCCAGCAGATGCTCTCCGCTGCGGTCGTAGATGCGGGTCGGCTCGTGCAGCAGACCATCCGAAGAATCGAGCAGGGCCGGCAGAGCTTCCACTGAGGGCAGATCGCTGGTCAGGTTGGCGTAGCCAAATGCCAGGCCGATGATCGCCAGCCCCAAAGCCATCGAAAAGAGCAGCCCGCAGCCCAGCCCGGCGCGCGTCAGGCGCTGTCCGTTGGAGCGGGCACTTTGCATGCGACGCTCGCGTCTTCGTTGCAGGATGGGCAGAGTTGGCATACTCCTATTCTAATTCAAAAACTTCTCCACTATAATCACCCCATGAGAAACCCTTATGACGTCATTATCATTGGCGGAGGCCCGGCAGGGTTCTTCGCTGCCATCCGAGCGGCCGAAGAACAACCCGGCGCGCGCGTGCTCATCATCGAGAAAACCCGCCATGTGCTCGGCAAAGTGCTGATCTCTGGCGGCGGACGCTGCAACGTGACCCACGCCTGTTTCGACCCGGCCCAACTGGTCGGTTATTATCCGCGCGGCGCGGCAGCCTTGCGCGGCGCGTTCAGCCGCTTTCAGCCCGCTGATACGGTGCGCTGGTTCGAGTCGCGCGGTGTGCCACTCAAAACAGAAGAAGACGGGCGCATGTTCCCAGTTAGCAATGAATCGGTGACGATCGCGGGCTGTCTGGATGAAGCTGCGCGAGGGGCCGGGGTGACGATATGGACGCAGGTTACCGCGCGATCGGTTCGTACCGTTTCGGCAGAGGGGGAGCGCGCTCCCCGCTTCGCGGTCGCCATTCGATGGAGCGAAACCGGGGTCGAGGAAACCCTCCAGACCCGCAGCCTGCTCTTTGCGACGGGCAGCGACGCCAACACCCAATCCATGCTCTCAGAGTTGGGTCACACCATCGAACCGCACGTCCCCTCCCTTTTTACGTTCAACATCCCCGACCCGCGTCTGGAAGAGCTGGCGGGTTTGTCCGTTCCCAAGGCCCAACTGCGCCTGCTCTCTGGCGATGGCTCCAAAAGCGAGATCGCGCCGCAGGTTGGTCCGCTGTTGATCACGCACTGGGGCCTGAGCGGGCCGGTCGCCTTGCGGACTTCGGCCTGGGGCGCGCGCTGGCTGTATGCCAACCAGTATCAGGCCGGGTTGCTGGTTAACTGGGTTTATCCGCTGACCTTTGAAAAGGTTTTGGAAAACCTGCAAAACTACAAGGAAACGGCCGGTAACAACCGCAAAAAGCCGGGCGCCAATCCGCTTTTCGACCCGCTTCCGGCCCGGCTGTGGAAACGCCTGACCGAATTTGCCGGGATCAGCGAAAGCCAGAACTGGGCCGACGTTTCGAAGCCGGTCATGCGCAAGCTGGCCGAAGAACTGACTGGCGGGCGCTATCAGATCACCGGCAAAGGCCAGTTTAAGGATGAGTTTGTAACCTGCGGCGGGCTGCGCCTGGACGAAGTCGACTTCAAGACCATGCAAAGTAAAAAAATCCCCGGCCTGTTCTTTGCCGGGGAAGTGCTCGATATCGATGGGCTGACCGGCGGCTTCAACTTTCAAAGCGCCTGGACGACCGGTTGGCTGGCGGGCGGGGCATTGACCGCCTGAAATTTATTTCCCCGTCAGTCGGTATCGGATCTCACGCTGCAGCGGGTAGAGCGGCAGCAGGTCGATGCGGTAGCCTTTGCCCGCATAGGCCTGCATCAGCCGGCGGGAGTGTTGCAACACCTGCCGGTCGAAAATGAGCGGCAGGCTGCATAATTCTTCAATCTCAGGCGCAGGATATTTGCCCGCCAGCGATTTCTGGAAGTTAAAATCGACCTGCCAGGCATCCAGTTCACCATACACGGATAGGGCAGTCAGGAGTCCCTGCTGCAAATGGCGGGTTTCGTGCACGATCAGGCTCAGCAGGCGCGGATGATCGATCTTCTCCGGGCCGAAATGGACGGTATTGATCTTGATCGAGCGTGTAATCGTCCAGGCTGCGCCAACCGCGGGGTTGTCTTTGCTGAAGGCGATCGACACCTGTTTCTCGCGCAGGTAATTAACAGTTTGCAGCCCAATTTCGCCCGTGTTGGTGAGCTTTTCAAAAAGCGGGTTGATCCAGGCCTGTTTTTGCATGGCCGAATCTATCGCTTGTTCTTTGGCCGCACGGCGTCCCAGACCACATCTGGATGTTTCGCGGCCACCTGAAGTAAAACCTGGGCCGGCCCCTGCGGAGTTCGCCGGCCTTGCTCCCAGTTTTGCAGGGTACTTACGCTGATACCGATCATGGTGGCAAATTCGCTTTGAGACATGTTATAGCCGGCGCGAATTTTCTGCACGTCAGGTTTTTCAAGAGTGAACGTGCGTGATGCGTTCTTTTCACCACGCAAGATTTCACCGCCCTCGCGGACACTTTCAAGGAGTTCAGTAAAGAGTTCTTCTTTCATGGGTATTCTCTTTCTACAATCTTTTTCAATGCTCTGAGTTGCTCCGCTGTAAGATCGTCTTGCTCATTCTTTGGGTAAATATACAGCATCAGTAGTTGTTCCCGTTGGTTGTACCAATAGTAGATGATACGTGCACCGCCGCGCTTTCCGTGGCCGCTGGCTGCCCATCGCAATTTGCGCAAGCCGCCGCTGCCAGGGATAATTGCTCCCGCCTCAGGCCGAACGATGAGCATTGACTGAAGCAGACGATAATCATCGTCTGCGAGCAATTCAAGCATGCGGCGGGTGAAGACGGAAGTTTCAATGATCTGCATTGTAATTTGAATTATACGTCATTGGCGTATATATATCAATATTTTCTGCAATAAAAGTTCAATTTTCGGACGAAACACAGCATATTGAGAATTGCTCTTTGCTTTCGAGAGTTCCTGACAGCGCAAGCGATTAAAATTAGTCTTGCAAGATACATACTACGGAGATTTTTATGCGCGAAATTGCTGTCATTGGCATTGGACAAACCAAAGTAGATGAACATTGGGACAAAGCCCTCAAAGAACTGGCCTTCGAAGCTGCGATTGCTGCCTTGCAGGATGCCGGGCGCGAAACGGCTGAAGCGTTGTTCGTGGGCAATATGCTCTCGCCCCTGGTCAGCGGGCAGAACCAGTTGGGAACCCTGATCGCAGACTGGCTCGGAATTCGCGGCGCGGAAGCCGTCAAGATCGAAGCGGCTTGTGGCTCGGGGGCGGCTGCCTTTCGAGCCGGGCTGATGGCTGTCGGGTCGGGCGAGATCGATTCGGCGCTGGTGGTCGGGGTCGAGAAAATGACCGACAAAGCCGGGCATGATGTCACCGCAGCGCTGGCAACCGCCGCTGATGCCGATTACGAAGTCGATCAGGGTGTCTCGTTTGTCAGCCTGAACGCGCTGGTCATGCGCCGCTATATGCACGAGTACGGCTGGAAACATGCCGATTTTGCGCCATTTTCGATCAATGCCCATGCCAACGCTGTTCACAATCCGTATGCGCGTTTACGCGAACCGATCACGCTCGAGCAGTTTGAAAAATCGAGCATGGTCGCCACCCCCGTCAACCTGCTGGATGCTTCGCCAACCGGCGACGGCGCGGCTGCGGCTTTGATCGTCCCGGCAGACAGGCTGCGCGGGGATGTGAAACGCATCCTTGTGGCGGGCAGCGGCGCCGCTACCGACAGCATTGCCATCCACGACCGGCGCGAGCCGCTCTTCCTTTCGGCGGCTTATCTTTCGTCGCAACAGGCGTATGCCCAGGCCGGGGTTTCGACTACGGATATTGATATTTTTGAATTGCACGATGCTTTTTCGATCATGTCGGCTCTGTCTCTGGAAGCCTGCGGTTTTGCAGAACGCGGCCAGGGGCCTCGTCTTGGTCTCGATAACGAGATCACGGTGACGGGTCGTGTACCGATCTGCACCCGAGGCGGGTTAAAAGCCCGCGGGCATCCCGTTGGCGCTACCGGCATGTACCAGATCGTGGAGGTTATCCAGCAGCTGCGGGGTGAGTGCGGCAAAACGCAGGTCGATGGCGCGAGAATTGGCATGACGCAAAATATCGGCGGCAGCGGAGCAACCATCCTGACCCATATTTTCAGGCAGGGATAAAACAAAAACGGGCTTTGCGAAAAAGCCCGTTTTTGTTACCAACCCTGGATGAAGGTTTGCCACTCCTGGTTTTCGTCCAGGTGGCGGCCAAAGATGTACATTGCGCTGGATGGCGGCTCGAGGGGGATGTGCAGCAGGTTCATGTGGGCCTCATCCAGGCGGCGGCCGCCTTTGCGGTGGTTGCAGGCGGAGCAGGCGGCGACAACGTTGGTCCAGATGTGCGGCCCATCGAGGTGGCGAGGAATAACGTGGTCAATGGTCAGAGTGGGGGTTTGTTTGCCGCAATACTGGCAGGTATAATTATCTCGACGGAAAATTTCTCTACGGTTTAGTTTGACTCGTATTCTGGGACGATGAACCATGTTTTCGAGGCGAATGACTGATGGACGCGGGAATTCCCGCGAAACGGTTTGTATCATTCCGCGACCGTTTGCAACCAGGTCAGCTTTGCCATTCAGGATCAAGCCGATGGCGCGGCGCGTGTTGCAGACATGGATTGGCTCGAAATTTGCATTGAGAACCAGGACTGGCTCGTCCATGGCTGGCCTCCAGACTGGGCGAATTATAATCCGCTTTGGATTAATCGTTGGTGACTGCTTCGTAAATTTGCAGGGAGGTTTCTGATGAAAGTGATGATCGCAGGCGGTAGTGGGCTGATTGGCTCAGCCTTGACCCATTCCTTGCTCGAAGACGGACATGAAGTTTGGCTGCTTTCTCGCAACCCTAAAAAGGTGCGTGTTCCACAGGGGGCGCATGCCTTGGAATGGGATGGCCGGACCGTTTATCATCACTGGCTGGGGATTTTCAGCCAGATGGATGCCATCGTTAACCTGGCTGGCTCGACGATCGGCCAGTGGCCGTGGTCGGATGTGCGCAAGAAAGCAATTGTTCAGAGTCGGGTGGATGCGGGCCGGGTGCTGTCCCAGGCCTTTGAAAAAGCATCACCCCGGCCGCCGGTTCTTCTCCAGGCTTCGGGCGTTGGCTATTATGGCCCGCGAGGTGATGAAACCATCCACGAAGAAATGCCGGCAGGCGACGATTTTCTCTCCACCGTGGCGATCAACTGGGAGAGTTCGACAAAAATTGTCGATACGATGGGAGTGCGGCGGGTGATCCTGCGCACCGGGTTGGTGCTGGCGCGCGATGGCGGCGTGCTGCCGCTGATGGCCCTGCCGGTGCGCTTGTTTGCCGGCGGCCCGATCGGGTCGGGGAAGCAGGGTATTTCGTGGATCCATATTCGCGACCAGGTGCGGGCCATTCGTTTTTTGATGGAAAACAACAAGGCGCGCGGGGTTTTTAATGTGTGCGCGCCAAACCCAACCTCCAATGCTAATTTTATGCGCGCGCTGGCGCGTGCGCTCCACCGCCCCTATTGGTTCCCAGCCCCTGGTTTTGCCATGAGTCTTTTGCTGGGCGAAATGAGCGATTTGTTGTTGACCGGCCAGTTCGTGATCCCGCAGCGGCTTGTCAATCTAGGCTTTGCTTTTGATTTTGAGAGCGCTTATGATGCCTTTCAAGACTTGTATTAATCCTTGCTGCCATATATACTAACTTAATCAGATTGCCCTTTTTTATTTGTGCGGGATAAGGATCGAGACATGCAGGTTGGAAATGTTCAAAAACTGATTTCGATATTCGAGCAGTCTTTCAAGCGCCTGAATGTGCAAGTTTCGCTGGAAAGATTGGAAGTGCTGGCTGTCACCATCCATCGCGGGATGACGGCCCAGGCGCGCCATTTTCATACCCTGGAGCATGTTTTTGCATTTGTCGATTCGAACGATCCGATCAGCACCCTGGCTTCGCTTTATCACGATATTGTTTATTACCAGGTCGATATGGGGTTTGCCCCGCATATCTGGGAATTGATTTCACCTTATATTTCGCAAATTAATGGTGATTTTTGTGTAAGCGACAAGATCTCCACAGACGACCACCTGACGCTGCTAACCCTGGAAGTTTTCTCCCTGCGCCCTGGCCAACAACTTATCTCGATGGCGGTTTTGAATGAATTTTTGAGCGCCATGGTCATGAACAAGCAACTGGGTGATCTGCTTAGCGAAAAAGATATTCTGCGCATGAATCTGTGCATCGAAGCCACGATCCCTTTTCGTGGACGGACGGCCAATGGAGAAAGCTACTTCGAAGTTATGGAGCAGCGCCTGCCAGAGATTGCCCGCAGGCATGGCGTGGAACTGAGCCAGGAAGAACTGATCGAAACCTTGCGCATTGCAGTGATGTTTGGCAACAAGGATATCGAAAATTTTGCCGAAACCGACCCCGGACGATTCCTCGACAACACCTGGAAGCTGCTCCCTGAAAGCAATGCCGCCCTGCGCCTGCCCGATGTCTACTCGATCGGAACCTATCGCCAGGCTTTGCAGAAAATGGCCAATTTTTTTGCCAGCCTTGACCCCGAAACAGTTTTTAACCAGTACCGCGGTATTCCATCGGACGAAGAATACAACCAGATGTTGCGCTATGCCCGCTCCAACATCAGTGTTGCGCGCGAATACCTCAAGTTGAAAATCCTGTCGATGACCATTCTTGAAGCGCTGGCGATTGCCACCGGCGGCGACGCCCCGGTGTCGTTGTTCATGGGCGATGTCCCACGCGAGGGTGTCAGCATCAAACGTCTTGAATATTTCCTGCCCGAGTTGGATGACGCCTCCTGGGTGGATCATTCCTCGGTGATCTACAAACTGCTCGAATCGGGTCGCGCCAATGAAGCCAGTTTTGATATGAAGAACTCTCCGCTCTCGTTGTTCATCTATAAAAGCATGTCCCCCGAAAGTATTACATATTTTATGGAGAGGGCGCAGCTGATGTTTGATGGTAAGCTGGCGCCCCATGATTTCCTGATGGAAATGGACCGGCCGGTTGTGCGCTCGATTGCCAGCGCCACAGCCATGATGGTTTTCACGCGCCGCCAGGCGCTGATGAAATACGCTGATTTGCCCTGAGTCCCTTTTGTTGTATAATACACCCCATGTTTTCAGAAGAACGCATTTACCGGCCAGAACTCTTGCCGCGCCAGGGTGAACGCAATGCCTGGATTTTGGCTTTGCTTGCCAGCCTTGCCCTGGCTTTATTGCATTCCCAGGGTGTTGTGCCGTTCTTTTCGTGGATTTTTGTGATCGTTCTCGTGCTCTCTGCTGCCAGCATCTCGCTCGGCAATTGGATGGATCGCCAGACCTCCCTGCGTCTTTCCGCGGACGGGACCGCCTTCGAGAACGGTCTTCGCCACGTCAAACTGGCCTGGACTGATATTAACGAAATCCGCATTTTGCCCGCCCGTTGGGGAGAACAGATCCACGTGATCGGCACGCAGGCTCATTTCACCTTTAATACACTCGGCGAGTTGCAGTTCAAAGGTGAAAACAGAACCAAAGTCGGCTTTGCCCAGGGACGGGAAATTTTGTCTGCCATCCTGAAGGCCAGCGGACTGAGTAACAAACAAAAAAACGAACAGTACGCTTATTATTCGCGCGCCTAAAGCCACACGCTGTGAGGACAGGACGCGCCTGCCGCAAAACAGCAGGCGCGTTTTTGATTGAGGAGTGCAGTCCTGAGCGGGAGGCCTTGAGTGACAACGAAAGGCCGAAGTCGAAGGACGATTTCGCCAGGATTTGAAATCATTTTATGTTGCCTATGGGCAAAATTATGGAGGCACCACCATGAACATCAATGAACAAGTCGAAATTCTTATGCAGGGAACTGAATATGGCGATCAAAACCTGACCCGCCAGATGGAAAACGAACTGCGCGAACGCCTGATCGAGGCCGAAAAACAGGGCCGGCCGCTCAAAGTCTATTGCGGATACGACCCGCGCACTGCTGACCTGCACATTGGTCACACAGTTACCATGCGCAAACTGCGCCAGTTCCAGGAACTCGGCCACGAAGTAACCTTTGTGATTGGCACGTATACCTCCCTGATTGGCGACCCCTCCGACAAGGACAAACTGCGTCCGCTGCTGACCCACGACCAGGTCATGGAAAATGCCAACAGTTACGCCGAACAGGCCTTCCGGGTGCTTGATCGTGAGAAAACCACCATCCGCTACAACCATGAGTGGCTTTCGGAGCTTTCTTTTGCTGAACTGATCAAGCTTGGTTCCAACTTCACCATCCAGCAGTTCCTGACCCGCGAGGCCTTCCGCAAACGTTGGGATGAAAATGATGGCGTCTACCTGCACGAATTCTTCTATGCCATCATGCAGGGTTACGATGCTTACGCCCTTCGCACCGATGTCCAGGTTGGCGGCACCGACCAGCTCTTTAATATCATCACGGCTGGCCGCAAAGTCATGACCGCCATGGGCGAAAAACCCAATATCGGCATCATCATGGCCATCCTGCCTGGCACCGATGGCGTTGTCAAGATGAGCAAATCGCTTGGCAACCACATTCCGCTCAATTCAAACCCCGAAGACATGTACGGCAAGGTCATGTCTGTGCCCGATGCCGCCATGCCGCAGTTTGCCAAACTCGTTACCCGCTGGCTGCCCGCCGATGTTCACCAGTTCGAAAACGATCTGAAAAGCGGCGCGCTTCACCCGCGCGATGCCAAAATGCGCCTGGCCCATGAGATCACGGCTACCTATTACAGCGAAGCAGAAGCGACTCATGCCCAGGAAGCCTTCGTGCGCCAGTTCCAGCAGGGGCAGATACCTGACGACATGCCTGAATACAGCCTGCAGCCCGGCCAAACCGTGCTGGACGTGCTGATCGCGGCCGCCATGGTCGCCAGCAAATCTGAAGGGCGGCGCATGTTCGATCAAAAAGGTGTCCGCCTGGATGGCAATGTTCTCGATAAATCTGATGCGGAATTCCCCCACCCTGGTGTTTTGCAAGTTGGCAAACGCCGCTTTGTTCGCGTAAAATAGAAAAATGGCCGGCGCTAAACAGCACCGGCCATTTCTTTTACCAGCTCCTGCCAGCCTTCGACATCCACCCCCACCTGCACCAGGCCGGGGCGCACCGGCAGCACAAACTTGATTTTCCCGGAGGCTTTTTTCTTATCAACCCCGACCGCCTTGATGATCGATTCGGGATTTATCCCGGCCGGAACATCCACCGGCAAACCGAGTCCCGTCAAGGTCTCGCGGATCTCGTCCGTTAACCCGGAGCGCGCCACCCCGCGCTTTTCTGCCATTTGTGCGGCGATCACCATCCCGATGGCAATTGCCTCGCCGTGGAATAATTCGAATCCCGAAGCCAGTTCGATGGCATGGCCGATTGTGTGCCCGAGGTTGAGCGCCGCGCGGAAGCCTTTCTCATACGGATCAGCTTCGATCACTTCGATTTTGACTGACATCGAGCGCCGTACAACCTCGTCCAACCGGCTTTTGACCTTTTCCCAGCCTTGACTGCAAATTTCAAATAAACCCTTGTCGGCGATCAGCCCCGCTTTGACAACTTCTCCCAGCCCGGAGCGCAGCTCACGTTCTGGCAGCGTGGAGAGAGTCTCAGGGTCAGCCAGCACCAGTTGTGGCGGGTGGAAAGCGCCAATCAGGTTCTTGCCCTGCGGCAGGTCGAAACCGGTTTTGCCGCCCAGCGATGAATCGGCCATCGCCAAGAGCGTGGTCGGCACACCGACCCAATCTACGCCGCGCAGGTAGCTGGCAGCGGCATAGCCTGCCAGGTCGCCGGTTACGCCGCCGCCCAGGGCGACAACGGTGCTTTTGCGGTCCATACCCAAGGCCAGGAAGGCTTGCCAGAATCCGGCCACGGTTTCGAGCGTTTTGTTTTGCTCCCCGGCCGGGAAGATCACCAATTCGGCGCTGTAACCAGCCTCTCGCAGCGATTTCAGCGCCCGTTCGCCATGCAGCGGAGCGACATTCGAGTCGCTGACAACGGCCATTGGCCCGCCTAAGTTGCGCGCCTTGAGTATTGCGCCAAGGGAATTTAACCCGCCAGGCTGAACGCGCACATCGTAGCCATAACGCCCCATGCCGCGCACGTGGAACCAGCCCAACTGGCGCTGGATCTGCCTGATCAGCCGGGCCGGGGGTGCGGAAGATGTGTCGATTTGCAGGGGGAAGGATGTGTAGTGTTCGCGGCGTGTAGTCAGCAAGTTTTGAAGTTTTTGGGCAGGGTCGCCAGCCACGAGCGGCCTTTCCTCGTTCGATTCGCTCAGTCGCTTTAGCAAAACGTCGAAGGGGGCGGTCAGCAGCAGAACCCGTCCGTGTGCTTCGGCCAGGGCGCGCGATTCGGGCTTGAGCAGCGCGCCGCCGCCCAGGGCGATGACGGAGTCGGATTTAACGATATCCAGGAGCAGGGTCGAGAGCGTCTCATGCTCCAAAAGCCGAAAGGCTGATTCGCCTTTGGAAGCGAAAATGTCGGGGATTTTGAACCCGCTGCGATTCTCAATTTCAGAATCGAGATCAATGAAGGACAGGTTGAGGGCGCGGGCCAGTTTTTTGCCGAGGGTGCTTTTGCCAGCGCCGGAGGGGCCGTACAGGAAGATGTTCATGATTATCTCGTAGGGCGGGATGTTATCCCGCCGTTTTGTGGGGTTCGCGGGATAGCATCCCGCGCCACATTAAGCCCAAAAGGTATGTTCGCCGCCGGTAATGTGCAAGTCTGAGAGGCGGGGTTGGCGCAAGGTGGCGAAGCGCGGCAGCATCTCGGCCAGGCTGTCACCGCCCAGTTTCGCGAGCAGGGCATCGGCCAGGATAAAGGCCGTCATGGCTTCGAGGATCGGTACGGCGCGCGGGACGGGACAGAAATCGGAGCGTTCGTATTTGGTATCCACTTCGAGGCCGCTGGCGAGATCGACCGAGCGCTGTGGGACAAGTGTGGTGGCGATCGGTTTCATGGCAGCGCGGATGATGAGCGCTTCGCCGTTGGTGACACCGCCTTCGAGGCCGCCGGAGCGGTCGGTGGGACGGGCCAGGCGCTCGCCGTCGAGGCGGATGGCATCGTGGGCGCGGGTGCCGGGCAGGCGCGCGTTTTCGAAAGCGTCGCCAAACTCGACACCTTTCATGGCCTGGACGGAGAGAATCGCCGCGCCGAGCCGGGCTTCGAGACGGGTGTCCCATTGGGCAAAGGAGCCCAGGCCGACAGGCAGGCCGGTGGCGGTGATCTCTAGAACCCCGCCCAGGGTGTCGCGCTCCTGCATGATTTGACGGATGCGCTCCTGCATTTTCGCGGCTGCGAGCAAATCCGGACAACGCACGTCGTTGCTTTCGGCCAGGGCCGGGCGTTCGGCGAGCGGGATGGCCGAAAGATCGGCGTCGATCTCGCCGATGCTGCGCACATAACCGCCAACGCGGATGCCAAACTGGGCCAGGAAATGTTTGCAAATAGCCCCGGCAGCCACGCGCGAGGTGGTTTCGCGGGCCGAGGCGCGCTCGAGCGAAGGGCGCAAATCATCGTAGCCGTATTTGACCGCTCCGGTCAGGTCGGCGTGACCGGGGCGCGGAATGGTGAAGGCCGGGATGGGCTTGTCTTTCCATTTGACATGGTCGGCGTTGAGCACTTGCAGCGCGATCGGCGCGCCGGTGGTCTGTCCAGCCATCACGCCGGACAGGATTTCGGCGCTGTCTTTCTCGATCTTCATCCGCCCGCCCGAGCCGGCCCCCTGTTGGCGGCGGCTCAGTTCGGTATTGATGATTTCTGTGGTCAGCGGCAACCCGGCGGGCATTCCATCGAGGATGGCTGTCAGGGCCGGGCCGTGTGATTCTCCGGCAGTGAGAAAACGTAAAGGCATAATGACTCCTGAGATTTTGGATTGGCGATTTTTGATTTTGGATTGGCGCTCGATATTTCTATTCTCGAATATCGATTTAGCGTTTTACCAAATATCCAAATCACTCAATCGATTAAGCGCCTCGACCAGCTCTGCATCGGGAGAGCAGAAGGCCAGGCGGGCGTAACCTTCGGTGCCGAAGACGGTTCCGGGCGTCAGGCTGACGCGGGCATTTTGCAGAACATGGTTGGTGAAATCGACGGCTTTCCAGTCGCCGGGCAGTTTGAACCAGGCGTAGAGCGAGGCCTGTGGCAGATCGACCTCCAGCCCGAGTTCGCGCAGGTGGCCGATGACCCGGTCACGGCGGTGCTGGTAGATCTGGTTGCGCGGTCCCAACCAGGACTGGTCCCCGCTCAGGGCGGCGATCGAAGCTTCCAGGATCGGTTTGAACCCGCCCGAATTGACATTGGCCTCGATTGTGCCGAGCGTCTTGAGCACCTCCGCATTGCCAACTGCAACCGCTGTGCGCCAGCCGGCCATGTTATGCGACTTGGACAGGGTGTTGAATTCGATCGCCACATCCAGCGCGCCAGGGATTTCGAGCAGGCTGGCGGCGTAGTAGCCATCGTAGGTGACCTGGGTGTAGGCCGCGTCCGAAACCAGTAAAATGTCGTGGCGCCGGGCAAACTCGATGGCAGATGCAAAAAAATCGCGCGAAGCGACCGCCGAAGTCGGGTTGTTGGGGAAGTTCAGCCACAACAGCCGGGCGCGGGATAAAACGTCCGCAGGGATGGCCGCCAGGTCAGGCAGGAATCCCGTTTCGCGGCTGGACGGCACGATAAATGGCTCGGCCCCGGCAAAGCGCGCCCCGCGCACATAGCTCATGTAGGCCGGTTCAGGGATCAGCGCCACGTCACCCGGCTCCAAAAGCGCCTGCGAAAGGTGGAAAATGCCCTCCTTCGAGCCGAGCAGCGGCAAAACCTGGGCGGTTGGGTCGAGCGTCACGTTGTGCAGGCGCTGGTAAAGCCCGGCCCAGGCCTCGCGCAGGGCAGGCGTGCCCTTGATCGGCTGGTAACCGTGGCTGTCAGGCCGGGCCGCGGCGCGCGTCAGGGCTTCGATGATATGCGGCGCGGGCGGCAGGTCGGGCGAGCCAATGTCGAGGCGGATGATCGGCAGCGGGTTGCCATCGGCGCGCAAAGCGTTGATGCGCACATCAACAGCGGCGAAGAAGTGGTCAGAGATGGTGGTGGTGCGGGTGGCGAAGGTTTTCATGGATTGTCCATTGGAACGCGGATTGCACGGATTGTGCGGATTTTTCTTTAATAGACGCTCGCGCGCATGGTGTCACGGTCTGCCGGGTGGCCGGTCCACAGCTCAAAGGCCAGGGCGGCCTGTTCGATCAGCATGCCCAGCCCGTTGGATGGCTGCAAACCGGCAGCACGGGCGCGCTTCATCAGCAGGGTTTCGGGCGGGTTATAAACCAGATCGTAGACAAAGGCTCTGGGCGGGAAACCCCAATCCCAGGCGCAGGTTTCGATGTTGGGGCTCATGCCAAGCGGCGTTGTGTTGATCAGCAACTCAAAAGCGGTTGTTTGGGAATAGAGACTTTGGGCGGCCTGCAAGCCGAATTCCGTTACGAGGGCCTGGGCCTGCTCGATGCGCCGGGCCGCTACCGCAACATCCCAGCCGTGGGCTTTGAGTGCAAAAACGACAGCCCGCGCCGACCCGCCTGCGCCTAAAACCAGCCCCCTCCCGCCCTCCCCCATTTTCGAGTTTCGAAAATGGGGGAGGGGGAGATTTGTTCCTCCCCTAAATTCCGTTCTTTGGAATTTGGGGGAGGTTAGGTGGGGGCTCAAATCTGCCCAGAAACCCGCCGCATCGGTGTTATCGCCGATTAAGCGGCCATCGCGGGCGTAAATCGTGTTGACCGCGCCGATGGCTTTGGCCGTTTCGGAGAGTTCATCCAGCAGCGGAATAACCGCCTGCTTGTGCGGAATGGTCACATTCAGCCCGTGGATCTCTCCGCTGCGGACGCGCCCCAAGAGAAGAGCCAATTCATCCGGGCGGGCCGGGTCAACCGGGAACAGGGAATAACTGCCTTCCAGCCCGGCTGCTTTTAGTGCGGCACTGTGCAGCTTGGGCGAAAGGCTGTGGCTGAGGGGGAAGCCAGTTAAGCCGAGACGATAGGCTTCATGTTTCATTTTTCACGTTTCATTTGTTCCAAAACATCAAAATAATTCGGAAATGTTTTCGAGACACAGCCGGGGTTTTCGATCTCGACGCCCGGCGCGCGCAGGCCAATGAGCGCGAAGGCCATCGCCATGCGGTGATCGTTGTAAGTCTGGATCTTTGCCGGGCGGATATCTTGGCACGGGTGGATCGTCATGCCGTCCGGGTATTCCTCGACGGTCACGCCCAGGCGGGTCAGTTCGGCGCAGGTTGCTGCGACCCGGTCGGTTTCTTTGACCCGCGCCGAGGCGATGCCGCGAATGTGGGTGGGGGAATTGGCAAAGGGAGCAATCGCCGCCAGCGTTTGAGCCGTATCGGGAATGTCGCGCATGTCCACATCCAGGCCGATCAGGGGGCCGGAGCCGGTTACCGTAACGGAATCAGAGCCAAGGCGTATCTCTGCCCCCATTTGGCGGAGCACATCCAGAAAAGCGATGTCACCCTGCTTCGACTGGCGGCGGATGTTTTCGACGCAAACGCTCCCGCCGCAGATCAACGGCGCGGCGAAAAAATAGGAGGCGGCCGAGGCGTCTGATTCAACGATGTAACGCTCACGCGGCTGGTAGCGCCCGGAGCGGATGGTGAACTGCTCGTAGCCGCGCCGTTCGACGCTCAGGCCGAACTCTTGCATGACGGCCAGAGTCATTTCGATATACGGTTTGGAGTTGAGCTCGGTCGAAAGGGTCAGCTCAACGGGATTTTTGGCATAGGGTGCGATCATCAACAGCGCCGAAAGGAATTGGCTGGAAATATCCCCGGCAATCCTGGCCTGCCCGCCCGGCAGGCCGCTGGCGTGAATGGTGATGGGCGGGCAGATGGATTTACGATTGGTGATTGGCTGATTCAACGGTTGGATGACCGCCCCCAGCGCTTCCAGCGTTTCGGCCAGGTCGCCGATTGGGCGTTCGCGCATGCGCGGTTCGCCGTCCAGCGTGTATTGACCGCTGCCGAGGGTCAGGAAGGCGCTCAGAAAGCGCGCAGCCGTCCCGGCGTTGCCGATGAACAGTTCGGCGTGGCTGGCCGGGATGCGTCCGCCCTGACCGCTGATGGTCATCGTTTGGCTGGCTTCGTCGAGCCGGATGTCAAACCCTAAAGTCTGGAGAGCGGCGGCGAAATAGCGTGAGTCGTCGCTGAAGAGCGCGTTTTCGAGGCGGGTGGCGCCGTCGGCCAGGGCTGCGATCAGCAGGGCGCGGTTGGTCAGCGATTTCGAGCCGGGGACACGTACGCTGGCATGGAGGCGGTGGGTGATGGGTTGAATGAGCATTTGCGAAGTATATTTTTTACGCAAAGTCGCAAAGTCTGCAAAGAAAAACATTAAAACTTGGCGTTCTTTGCGGTTTTGCGCGAAATTATTTGACTTTCCGTTCGACCGCTTCGGCCACGGCGCGGATCTGGCGCACCATTTGGGCGAATTTTTCGGGCTTGAGCGATTGCGCGCCATCTGAAACGGCCTCTTCGGGATGCGGGTGCACTTCAACGATCAGCCCATCGGCTCCGGCGGCGATGGCGGCGCGCGCGATCGGCAGGACATATTCCCATTTGCCGGTCGAATGGCTCGGGTCGAGAATGACCGGCAGGTGGGTCTGGGCTTGCAGGACGGGAATGGCGTTGATATCGGTCGTGTTGCGGGTGGCCGTCTCGAAGGTGCGGATTCCGCGCTCGCAGAGTATGACGCGCCGGTTGCCGTTCGACAGCACGTATTCGGCAGCCATCAGCAATTCTTCGGCGGTGGCCGACATGCCGCGTTTGAGCAGAATTACCCGATCCGTTTTGCCTACCGCGTGCAGCAGGTTGAAATTTTGCATGTTGCGTGCCCCGATCTGGAGCACGTCGGCGTATTTGGCAACCAGGTCAACCTGTTCGGTGGCCATGACCTCGGTCACGATCGGCAGGCCGGTGATTTCGCGCACTTCGGCCAGCAGTTCCAGCCCGGCTTCGCCCATACCCTGGAAGGCGTAGGGCGAAGTGCGCGGCTTGAAGGCTCCGCCGCGTAGGGCGTGCCCGCCGGCTTCTTTGATGGCGAGCGCGCTTTCGAGCAGCTGCTCGCGGCTCTCGACCGAGCACGGCCCGGCGATGATCAGGATCTCGTCGCTGCCGACTTTGACGCCGTTGACGTTGATGATGCTGTTTTCAGGCTGGAACTCGCGTGATGTGATCTTATATGGTTTCGAGATGCGCATGACGTTGTCGACGCCATCCATCAGCTCGATGGTTTCTTTGGAGATCCGGCGAATATCGCCGACGATGCCGATGATGGTGCGCTCGGTGCCCCTCGAAAGGTGAACGTTCAGCCCATTCTGTTCGACATAGGCAATGGCATGTGAAATTTGTTCCTGGCTTGCGCTGGTGCGCATGATGATCATCATAATGTCACCTCGTGCTGCGGGACTTTGCGTCCCATGACTTCGGCAATCGCGCGGACTTGTTTGACCATATCGGCGAATTGCTCGGGTTTGTAAGATTGGGCCCCGTCCGAAACGGCCTGCTCAGGGTGGGGGTGGACTTCGACGATCAGCCCATCTGCTCCGGCGGCGATGGCGGCGCGGGCGATGGCGGTCACGTATTCGGTTTTGCCGGTCGAGTGGGATGGATCAAGGAAAATAGGCAAGTGAGTCTGCGCCTTTAGCACCGGCACAGCGTTGATATCGGTCGTGTTGCGCGTGGATGTCTCGAAAGTGCGGATTCCGCGCTCACAGAGCATGATCCGCCGGTTGCCATTGGAGATAACGTATTCAGCGGCCATCAGCAGATCTTCAACGGTGGCGGCCATGCCGCGTTTGAGCAGCACGGCGCGCTCGGTCTTGCCGACCGCATGCAGCAGATTGAAGTTTTGCATGTTGCGCGCCCCGATCTGAAGCACATCTGCAAATTTCGCCACCAGATCCACCTGGTCGGGGGCCATCACCTCGGTCACGATCGGCATCCCGGTCAACTCGCGGGCTTCGGCCAGCAGTTCCAGACCGGCTTCGCCCATTCCCTGAAAGGCATACGGTGAACTGCGCGGTTTGAAGGCTCCACCGCGCAGGGCATGCGCCCCGGCTTCGCGGACAGCCTGCGCGATTTCGAGCATTTGCGTGCGGCTTTCGACCGAGCATGGCCCGGCAATGATCAGGATCTCGTTGCTGCCAACTTTGACACCATTAATATTGAAAACAGTATTTTCTTTCTGGAATTCGCGCGAGGCCAGCTTGTACGGACGTGAAATCGACATGACATGATCCACGCCGGGCAGCAGGGCCACCACTTCACGGTCGATGCGGCGGATGTCGCCAACCACGCCGATCACATTCCGCTCTGCCCCGTGGACGATGTGGGCGCGCAGTCCGTGTTCTTCGACCATGGTGATTGCCCCGGCCACTTCCACTTCTGATGCTTCGGTTTTCATAATAATCATCATAGGGTACTTCTCCTTTGGCTTTTCGGTTAATTTTCTTTGACCAGATCTGGTCTTAAGATGATTGCTTTTCTCAAATACATGTGCCGGATCTCGCCCTGCGGCAGGTCCGTATTCCAGTGCATCAGCACCCTCAGCGCTTTGGGCAGGCTGTTGGGTACGGCGATTTCCAGCCCGCACAACAACGGCACCTGTCCCCAGCCCATTTCGCGGGCCGCCCGCGCCGGGTGGACGGAGCACAGATCGGGGGTCAGGGTAAAGGTGATGCTGGCGATATCATCCGGCACCAGGCTGGGGTTGGCTTGCAGGATCGCTTCCAGAAGTTCCCTGGTTGCCTCCAGGATCAAATCCGGCTGGTCTTCTTCAATACTGATTGCGCCACGAATTCCACGAACAGGCATATCCAAATCTCCTTTTTGGGGAGACCTGACAGGATTCCGCAAGCGCTTTCTTTTCCGGCTGCACCTGGTTAGCAAATCGCTTTGGTGGGGAGCCGCCTGCTAAAACCTGTCAGGTCTGAGGCTAACAAAAAAGCGCGAGGCCGTGTCGCCTCGCGCTTTGGGGTTCGTTTTCTCACTTCGCCCGATTAAGCACCGCTAACGGCAGTCCGTTTGGGGGAGCCGTAAAAATAAAACCAAAAAAAGTAGGAGCGGAGAGTTGTATTCATAGGTTAAGTTGGCGTAGTTTAGCACTCGCCCTGAGAACTTGTCAAGACCACTTTTATAAAAATTTAGTCAACGTTTATGAAGCGATATAAAAATGGCCGGGACGGGTATAATTCAGCCGCCATGATCTCCCCGCGTGTTTTGCTCAGCATCGATTACGAACCCTGGTTCGCCCTGACCCGCCGCTATGATTCTCTTGGCGACCCGCAGCAGCGATGCGACCTGGATGGCGGATTCACCCTGCGCGCCCTCGACCCCATCCTCGAGATGCTGGGCGAAGCCAAAGCCAGTTTCTACCTGGTCGGCGAAATTGGCGGGTGGTACCCCGAAATTCCGCAAAAAATTGTCGCTGCCGGCCACGAACTTGGCCTGCACTGCCAGTTTCATCGTCCGCTGGTCGACGAGCTTGAACTTGCCAAAGACCTGGCCGCTTCCGCAGCCTGGCGCGCGCAATATCACGTTCAGGGCTATCGCGCGCCAATGGTCGGGATCAGCGAAGCCGCCTACCCCCTGCTCAAACAGGCCGGCTTCAGCTATAGTTCATCCATCTATGCCCCCAGCGGGCATTTGATCGAAAAAAGCGGCATGCTCGAACTTCCGGTCAGCACCCTTTCACTTTTCAATCGACCGGCCGAGTTAACCGCCCCGCGCCATTTTTCGCCCGGGCTGCTGGCGGGCGGCGAAGTGCCGTACGGCTCCAGTTTTATGATCGGATTAATGCCTAATTTGATCTTGAAAATTTTAGAGCGGGAAATCCGCGCCGGACTCAGCCCGGTCATCATCATGCACCCATACGAACTCGTCCGCCCTGAGTCTTTCCTGCGCCGGATGGGGCGCGACGTGGCTTCGCACCCTTTGCTTTTTCCCTTTACGTTGAAAAAATCCAACTTCCTAAAAACCTTGCTGGCGAACTTACCCGTTTCCCCGCTTTTAACTTATATCGAAGAAATCAGAATGCAAAACGCAGCATTTTCAACGCCTGCATCCTGATTTCTGATTAATCATTCACCCTTCCACGTTTCCCATGCCCCTCCTGCGCCAACTCTCCCCTGACGAACCCTCCAACTGGCCGGCATCGCTTACCGGTCCCGCTACGTTCACCGCGCTGGACTCGTGGTCAGAGCTGGTGCGCGCGATTTATCGCTATCCGATCTACCGCTTCGAAACCGAGGACGAAGGGATTGTCACCGGCCTGCTGGCCCTGACACATGTCAAACACCCCATCTTTGGCAACTATCTGACCACGGCACCCTTCGGCTCCTACGGCGGTTTTGCCTGCGCAGACGATGAAGCCCGCGACCTGCTGCTCGAGGCCGCCCGCAAGCTGGCCGCCGAACTGGGCGTGGAATACGCCAACATCCGCTTCGAGGCCGGCGACCAAACCCCGCCACCTGGCTGGGTCCAGCATCCTGTTTATCACACCTACCTGATGGATTTATCCCCTGACCTTGATGCGCTGCTGGCTACCTTCTCATCCGACCACCGCAACCACGTCCGCAAATCGCTCAAAAAGGGTTTCACTGTCAAGTTTGGCTGCCTCGACCTGCTCGACAATACCTACGAGGCCCTGGCGCGCTCCATGCACGAGCTGGGTTCGCCCTATCATGCCAAGACCTACCTGAAAACCATGGCCGATCTGCACGGAGACTCGCTCGAATTCGCCGTGCTCTACGCCCCGGATGGCAAACTGGCCGGGGCGGGGGTTTTTATTTTGCATGGCAACACTGTCACCAATTTGCACGCTAATATCTTGCGTGCCCATCGCGCCGATTATGCCGGAGAATTTCTTTACTGGCAGGCCATCAGCCGTTATGCCGGGCGTGGATATCAAGTTTTTGATCTTGGCCGCAGTCTGATCGGTTCCGGCAACGAAACTTTCAAGCTCAAGTGGAAACCGCGTGTCCAGCCGCTGGCCTACTGGTACGCCCTCAAACCCGGCACGGATATTCCGGCCCTGAACCAGAAAAATCCTAAATTCCAACTTGCCATCTGGCTCTGGAAACGCCTGCCCGCCTTCATCATCCACCCGCTTGGGCCGTTTTTGATTAAGGGATTAGCATGACTCCTCTTGCACCTCCCCCAAATTCCGAACTGTAGAATTTTGGGGGACGCGCTTCGCATGATTTTGCGAAGGCCGGGAGGGGGGTCAGCCATCTACTTTCTACTTTCCATCCGCTATTTCTTTCTTCTTTCCTCATCATGCTCCTGCCCCTATCCCAACTCCCCGCCTCCCTTCTGCCTGCCCTGGCCGCCCTGCATCAAGCCACCATGCCGACCCTGCTCTCGGACCTGGGCGATAATTTCGTATTACGCTATTACCAGCTCGCCCAAAAAGACCCGACGGTGATTGCGATTTGCGCCTTAGAAACATCCCAGCCCTCGCCCCAATCACCAATCGCCTACGCCCTCGGCTCCCCCGACCCGGCCGCTCTCAACGCTCAACTGCGCCAGCCGCTGACCTGGTTTGCCCTCCAATTGCTCAGGCTGGCCTTTTCGCGTCCTGGTGTAGTGCTTCAACTGGCCCGATCCGTTTTGACTGCCTCCGAAGCCAACAGCCTGAAACCCGGCCAGATCGAGCTGACCTACATCGGCGTCGCCCCCGAAGCCCGCGGGCAGGGCCTCGGCAAAACCATCCTGGCGGCCTTCGTCGAATCCGCCCGCGCCGCCGGATACACCTCCGTCGCCCTCAGCGTCGAAACCGACAACCCCGCTGCGCTTGCCCTCTACACCAGGTTTGGCTTTACAATTACCCAAACCTTCCGCGAAGGCCGTTACCACCGCCATCGCATGCAATTTGATCTCTAACCACCACTTTCTACTTTCCATGTCCTCTTTTCGCCAACGCCTTTCCTCTTTCATCTTCCATCCCGCCACTTTCCTGGCGTTCCTTGCGATTCTGACCTACGCCCCTTTCTTCTGGGAGCGCGGCTTCTACTGGGATGAAGCCCCCTGGACCTGGATATACTACCGTCTCGGTCCCGATGCCCTGACCCAGACCTTCTCGACCAGCCGCCCCTTCTGGGGGTTGATCTACCAGTTCATGCTGCCGCTGGTTGGGCCGCAGCCCTGGGCCTGGCAACTCCTGATGGTTCTCCTGCGCTGGCTGACGGCTGTCCTGCTCTGGGCGCTCATGCGCCGCCTCGCCCCCCAATCGCGCCTGCCGCTCTGGGCCAGCGCGCTTTTCCTTGTCTACCCTGGGTTGGGGCAAAACTACATCGCTCTGATGTACACCCATTTTTACATTGTTTTCAACGCTTTTTTGCTTTCGCTGTTATTGAGCATTGTTGCCATCCAAAAACGCGACTGGCGCTGGCATATTCCCGCGCTGCTGCTTTCCGTGGCCAACCTGCTGACCATGGAATATTTCTATTTCCTCGAATTCTTCCGCTTTCTCCTCATTTTTGCCATTCTTGACGATGCTTTCAAAGCTAAAATCCGTCGCGCAGCTCTCAGTTACCTGCCGTATTTATTCGCTTTCATCGCGGTCACCTTCTGGCGCGCCTTTTTCTTCAGTAACCAGAACGCCAGTTATACCTACCAGACCATCGAAGACCTGAAAGCCAATTTCTTTTTGGGGATCGGAAAACTACTCTGGAACATGTTCCAGGCTTTTTGGACAACCGTTCCCGCAGCCTGGCTGCTGCCCTTTGAGCCGGTGAACGTTTCCACCCTGGGCCTGTTCACCACTATCGCGGCCTTTACGCTGGCCTTTGCCGCCACTCTCCTGGTCGGCTTGTACTTTTTCCGAAGCCCCGATCCCCAATCTCCAATCACAAATCCAAAATCACAAATTACGAATTACTCTTTTCTCATCCTCGGCTTCTTTGTCTGGATCCTCGGCGGCGGCGCATTCTGGCTGGTCGGAGAGCGCACCCTGCCCCAGCTCCATTTTTCAGCGGACAGGTTTACCCTGTCCTTCATGCTGGGTTCCAGCCTGATCCTGGCCGCCCTGCTGGGATTTTTATCCCGTTACCCGCGCCTACAACTCACCCTGCTCGCTTTGCTGATTGGCTTCTCGGTCGGGGAACAATTTCAGACCAATGCCATTTATCGCCGCGATTGGAGCACCCAGCGCGCCTTCTTCTGGCAAATGTCCTGGCGCATCCCGGCCTTGCAACCGGGCACAACAATCCTTTCCAACGATCTGCCGCTGACGGTTTTCAGCGACAACTCGCTCTCTGGCCCGCTGAATTGGATCTACTCGCCCCCCGGCAGGATGGATACGATCCTCTATTTTGCCTCCGTCCGCACCCAGGAAGGTCGCGCTCTGGATGCCAAACTCCAGCCGGGGATGGCTTTCGAGCAGAATTACCTTGCCACCGTTTTTCGCGGAAACACCTCGCAGATGGTGGTGGTCAACTTTGCGCCTCCGGGCTGTTTCCGTGTGCTCGACCCAGAGATCGACCCATTAAACAAACTAATTCCGCCGGACTTGCGCGACGCCGCTTTTTTGAGCAACCCCGCCGCGATTCTGACAGACAACCCGGCGCAGCTACCCGATTTCTACGCCCCAGAGATTCCTCGTAACTGGTGCTATTACTTTTCTCAGGCCGAACTGGCCCGCCAGCAAGCGGATTGGCGCGCTGTGGCCGAGTTTTACCAGCAGGCGCTGGCTCTGGGCGATCGTCCGAATGACCCTGCCGAAAATTTTGTTTTTATTGAAGGCCTTGCGCACCTCGGGCGGATAGAAAAAGCCCTCAGCTTGACGCGTGAAACCTATCGTGTTTCGAAAGATTATTTGCGGCCGCCCCTGTGCGCGTTGTGGGCGCGCATCGAGCGCGAAACGGCCCCCGCCCCAGAGCGGGATGAGATGGTCACTTCAGCGCGTGAGATGCTGGTTTGTCCGTAGCCCGCCAAATCGGCACTGTCCAAAATCTTGATCCTGTGCTAAAATCTTTATGTTAATTCACCCGCCGTTCTGGCGGGTGCTTTCCGCCCCCGGCTCACCTACGGTGCTGACTGGGAGCAATCCCGAGGAAAGGAGGTTTCCCCGCTATGCGTAAATATGAGTTGGTTTGTATCATCCACCCTGATCTTGACGAAACGGCTTTCAAAGGTCTTGTCGAAAAGGTGAGTGGTTGGATCAGTGAATCTGGCGGTACCATCGAGAAGACAGATGTTTGGGGTCGTCGTCGAATGGCTTACCAGATCCGCAAGCAACGCGAAGGGCAATATGTTTTGTTCGAAGCTACACTGCCCCCCACCGCTACCGCAGAATTGGAACGCAACATGCGTTTCCAAGAGTCCATCTTGCGCGCCATGATCACCGTGGTTGCGTAATTTTGTCTTGATTTACCTGCGCCTTACGAGGAGAAACTATGAGTCGCGGTTTGAATAAAGTCATGATTATCGGTCATTTGGGGCGCGATCCTGAAATGCGCTACACCCCTTCTGGCCGTCCGGTCACTACTTTTACGGTTGCAACCAGCCGTTCGTGGAATACTGTCGATGGTGAACGCCACACTGAAACCGAATGGTTCAATGTGGTTGCCTGGGGTAACCTGGCAGAAATTTGCAAGCAGTATCTCACAAAAGGCCAACAGGTCTATATCGAAGGCCGGCTCCAAACCCGCCGGTGGGACGATAAAGAAGGCAACAAGCACAGTAGTGTCGAAATTGTTGCCAACGAAATGATGATGCTTGGCGACCGCCGTGACTCGAACCACCAGCCCAATGAACAGGAAGCCCCTGAAGATTCCTCAGCAGGCGAAGACGAGTTCCCCTTCTAATTTTTTTCGGACACGGAGTTAAACGTCCATGAATGACATGCGAGACAACGAATCCGGCCAAGGTGGAGAACGCCGCTATTTTTCGCGGCCTAAAATCTGCCAGTTCTGCGCCGACAAGAACATTGTAATTGATTATAAAAACGCCGATATGCTGCGGCGCTTCATTGTCGAGGACGGCAAAATCCGCCCTCGCCGCCAGACCGGAAACTGCGCCAAACACCAGCGCGAAATCGCGTCTTCCATCAAACGCGCCCGGCAAATTGCGCTCCTGCCCTTTGTTTACCAGGGTCGGGATGACTAGAAAGAAAAGCGGGGCATGGGAACCAACCCCATGCCCCGAAATTGTGTAAATAACTATGCCTAAAAATTCGAACATCATCAACAAAAAGCACGTTGCCCACGCCGAAGTTGTGCGCCGCCAGAGTCTTGCCATCCAGTATGGAGCGCTTGCAATTATTGTCGTAGTTGTCGGCCTGATCGTTTATGGCATTTTGAGCACAAGTGTTTTCCTGCCTTACCGCGCTGTGGCCAATGTTAATGGCGATAAAATCCTGTTGCATGAGTTCCAGGGCCGCGTCAGGCTCCAGCGTATTCAACTCATCAATAATTTCAGCCAGTATTACCAATTTGCCCAGATGTTTGGCGCAGAAGATCCCTTCACTGAGCCTAACTTTGGTGGATTTTTGCAGGAGATTTATGCGCAGCTTCAGCAGCCTGAGCAGGTCGGCCAACAAGTCTTGGATGCGCTGGTTGATGAACGTTTAATTCGCCAGGAAGCGAAAAAATTGGGCATCGAAGTTCCTGCTGAAGAGCTTGATGGTTACATTCAGGAACAATTTGGCTTTTTTGCCAACGGTACACCGACGCCGGCGCCCAGTGCGACACCTTTTGCTGTGCCCTCTCTCAATCCTACCCAACTGGTTCTCGTAACGATCACCCCCACGCCGGGTCCCGCGACAGAAACCCCGGTGGCCACCCCCGACCTGACCAGCACCCCGACCTCTGTCCCAACTGCGACGGCTGTGCCTACCACTGGTCCGACCGCGACGCCGTTGCCGACCGCGACTCCTTATACCCTGGAAGGGTTTGAAACCAGCTATAGCGAAACACTGACCAACCTGGAAGAAAACACCAAGCTGACAGCCGATGATTATCGCTATTTCTTCGAAACGCTTTATCTGCGCGAGAGATTGGTCGAAGAAATCACCAAGGATGTTGAGCCTTTTGAAGAGCAAATTTGGGCCCAGCACATTCTGGTGGGTTCGGAAGATCTTGCCAACGAAGTTCTTGCCCGTCTTGCCAAGGGTGAAGATTGGAGCAAACTGGCTGCCGAATTATCCACGGATACTTCCAACGCGCAAAATAGCGGCGATCTGGGTTGGTTCAACAGCGAAGTGAGCTTTGTGGCTGAATTCAAAAATGCTGTCTTTGAAATGCAGCAGGGTGAAATCAGCACCCCGGTCCAGACCGAGTTTGGCTGGCACATTATCCGCGTTCTGGGGCGCGAACCTCGCCCTGTGGATGAAGAGCGTTACAAACTCTTGAAGGAAAATGCTTTCAGCGCCTGGCTTGCAGAAATTCGCACCGCATCGGATATCACAACTTATGATATTTGGATGGAATATGTTCCGACTGACCCTGAACTGCCGGTTCAGTAAAAACATAAGCCTTTAACGATCAATTGACCGGGCAGCAGAGTGACATCTGTTGCCCGGTTTCTTTTTGGGCTTGCAACTCTATTTGCTCTATGGCAAAATAAACCGCATGTCTCCTCAACGATGGGTATTTTTCGCTTTTTCGATCCTGGCCGGTTTGGGTTTGGGTTTGCTTTATGGTTGGGTTATCAGCCCGCTTGAATATGTCGATACATCCCCCGACTCTTTGCGCGCCGACTATCGCGCTGATTATGTATTGATGGTGGCTGAACTATATCAAGGCGAGCAGGATGCCGCTCTGGCATCCCGCCGCTTGACTCTGCTTGGGAGTGCGCTTCCACCCGCTGAAATTGTTGCGCAGGCTTTGCAATTTGCCGAGTCGCATGAATATGCAGCCCAGGATGTTACCCTGCTTCAAAACCTGGTGATTGCTTTACAAATTTATGATGCCAGTGGTGCATTGCCATGAGTGAAAAACGAGGTCACTGGTACTTGTTAACGGGCCTGTTGATCGGGCTTGCGATCGGCATTGTTTATGCCTGGCTGATCGCTCCTGTTGAATATACCGATACTTCCCCCGCCAGCCTGCGCGCCGATTTTAAGGATGAATATCGCTATCTGATCGCGGCCTCTCATCGGGTGCACGGCAACATCGATCGTACGCGCGCGCGTCTTTCCCTGTTGAGTGACTCTGACCCGGTTGCTGCGCTCGGGGAGCAGGCCCAACGATTGTTGGCTGCCGATGCTCCGAACAGCGCTGTTCGGGCTTTGGCGGATCTCGCTGAAATTCTGCAAAATCCGACTTCGCCAGTGGATGAGAATACTCCCGCACAGGATGTGGGTCTTGTCTCGCCGACCAGTGAGGCGGCCGCAGCCACCCCGGGCAGAACGCTTACATCCCTGCCAACGGACGCCACCTCACCTTTTGAGCCGATCCTTGACCCCAGCGAAACACCCCTGCCAGAACCCTCTGCGACTGAGACCCCAACTCTCAAGCCGGGTTTGCGGACAGCAACTGCCACCCGCACCCCGCAACGTTCGCCAACGCCGATCGCTACCGCAACGCTTAAACCGTCCCTGACCCCGACTGCCACCCCTGGTTCACCTTTTCAACTGGTCAAGCAGGCTACATTTTGCGATCCCGACCTGCCGGCGCTTTTACAGGTTTTTCTCGAAAACGCGATGGGCGACCCTGCCTCTGGTGTTGAGATAACCATTACCTGGCTGGGCGGCCAGGAAGAGTTCTTTAGCGGTCTTAAACCTGAGCTGGGTCACGGCTATGCTGATTTTGTAATGACCCCCGGCGTGGAATATGTGCTTAGCCTTGACGATGGGATTATCCGGATTTCAGGGTTGCAATCCGCTTCTTGCAGTGGTGATGCCGGCGACTACCCTGGCGGGGTGCGCCTGGAATTCCGCCAGCCGTAAGCCAATGGATTAAAACGAAACCGCCGCGCTGGGTGTTTTCAACGCGGCGGTTTTAGATTCAAGTTATATGCTTATGGCATTGGGTTATTGAGTGACCAGTCATCACCCAAAATAATTTCAACATCGACCGGAGAATTGGGGTCATAACGGCTGATGATCTGACTGTCGCTAGTGAACTTGAACAATTCTCTGAAGTATTGCAAAGCATACGGGCTGCCGCGATAATCAATGATGCGGGTAACGGTGGTCACTTCACTGGCATTGTCTGCTGCAACAACGTTGATGCCCAAGGTTTTGAAATAATCTGCGCTGCGTAAGCTTAAGCCCTCGTTGAAGGTGCCGTTGCGTACTGAAATGCGCGCATTTTCCTGTCGCATCAGGTCGGCCAGGTCTGCGCCCTGGGCGGCCGGGCTGGCAGCGCCTTCAGTGGTAAAGATTTCATCGCGCAGTTCGCGGATTTTATCAGGGATGGGCTTGAAAATACTTTGCCCATCGTCAGTGGTTTCGAGTAGAACCATCGTATAGTCAATTACGCCGCGCTTGATGTTAACGGGATCGATTTGTTGCAGCAAGACGGCCAATTCGATGGCGTCATCAAAAGACATATTGGTATTGATGCCGCTCTGCAAATCCTGATAGATTTGGGGCGCCCGAGCTACGAGTGATGGAAAATTGGCCGGGTCAAGAGCCTTGTTGCGAATGGCGAGCATCACGGACTGCTGGCGCTTGGCGCGGTCCACATCTCCATCTGCGGTATAACGCGCCCGGGCATAAGCCAGTGCGATCATGCCGTCCATGTGCTGAATGCCTCTCGGGATAACACGATCATCTGCGCCTGGCCCTAGCGGATCGACCTTTACTTTCTGGTGAACATCAACATCAATGCCGCCCAGGTGGTTGATCAGGTGGACAAAGGTCATGAAATCAACCTCGGCATAATAGTGAATCGGTACACCCAAAAACTGTTCAACTGTGCGGGAGGTCATGCCCGGACCGCCGCCGGGGAGCGATGATCCTTCCCCAAGGGCATATGCGGTATTGATTCTTCCGTAACCAAACCCAGGAACATTGACCCACATATCGCGGGGGATGGAGAGTACACCTGCTGTTTTGGTTTGCGGATCGATGGTGACGACGATCACGCTGTCCGCGCGGGCATCGCCTGCGCTGGTAGCTTCATCTTTTCGGTGGTCCACGCCCAGCAGGATGATGTTGATGCGGCTGGCGCCATCCCAGGCCGGAGGCAGATCAACCGGCGGGGCAACCGGGCCCGGGGTCGGGAGTTCAGGAGCATCATCGGTTACCGGCTCGGCTTCATTAATGGCAACGCCGGGCAGGTTTACGATTTTCAGGTTTTTGACAAAGGCGCGTACGCCAAGGAGCGTGCCAACAAACAACACGAGAGCTACAACCGCCAGGATGATGTGGCGGGGGTTTTTCATGGTGGATAGTATTTTGTCCATTTTTTTATTCAGGCAAATTGATTTTGCCGGTTCTCCAAAAAATTACGAAGGTTTGACGAAAATCATGCCCAGACCGAGTTTTTCCAGGCCGTGTTCGGCCCAATATTGCAGCAGGGCGGAATCGCTTTCGAGGGCTTTCATCAACGCCGGGATGGCGTTTGGGTTGCCGATCTCAGCCAAGGCGCGGACGATTTCGCGCCGGGCAATGGGGTTTTGCTTTTCGTCCATGGCGGTTATCAGCGCGGGCAGGGCTTCGTCTTTGAGCGTGGTCAGAGCGTTACCGGCAAGGCTGGCAGTCATCGGGTCAGGGTCGGACAGGCTGCGGATCAGGGCCGGGATGGCCTGGGGATCAGGATGATGACAAAGGGCCAAAGCGGCGCACTGACGCACTTCGCTGGCAGGGTCATCCAGCGCGGCGAGCAGGTGGCGGGTGGTTTGCTGCGCTGGTTCACATCCGGCAAGGGTGCGAATGGCCCACCAACGCTGGTCGGGGTCGGGCGATTCGAGCAGTTTGTAAAGTTCGGGCAGGGCGGTTTGCTGGTTTTCTGCCAGGGTGAGCGCGGCTTTTTCGGCGCGTTCATCGTCCCCGGAAAGCAGTTCGGACAGCAAGGCCGGGATGTTCATTGGGCTTAGCGGGCGGGTGGCGGGACAGGCAGGGTTTCGCTGGCGGTAGCCTGCCACTTGTCGCCTTCGTCGATCAGCATGACGGGGATATCGTCGACGATCGGGTATTTGCGTCCGCAGTCCTGGCAGACCAGCCAGGTTTCGCGGGTCAGGGTCAGCAGCCCGTCTTTTTCACGGACGCAGGCCGGGCAGCGCAGGATTTCGAGCAGTTCAGAGTTAACCATGTGGCTCTCCTTCAATTTTGATCTTACAAAACCAGAATTCTACCATGCTTAGCGGCCATCCCAGCACAAATTGCGTTTCTTGGATTCTTTTTCAGGGTCTTCGACGCCGGGGCCGTATTCGCAAACTGCGCGCCAGGGCTGGTAATTGGTGGTAAATCTATCGACAAAGTGGATTTTGTCACCCATCATAACGGTGCGGTTAACGGTGATATCGGCCCCATCGGCAGCCCAATCGATTTGTTTGAAATCTTTATCGCCGATGGCCGGGTTGAGCTGCAACGCAGCGGGTGGGGCCGGGACAACGTTTTGGGGGCCGGTCGTATCCCACTGCACGCTGCGCCCGTCGTGGGTCGAGTAGAACTTCCAGGTCAGGGTCTGGCTCTGGGATGAGAAATAGGTTTCCATCAGCAGCCAGTAGGGGGTGTCGTTGGTGAATTTGAAATCGACCAATGGGAAGTAAACGGTGGCATCCAGCCCGGCCAGGGTCGGGTCGATGCCGCTGGCCGATTGTTCGTAATAAGAAACACGATAGGCGTGGGCGTAGCGCTCCGGGATGGGGAATCCGCCGAAGAAGGCGGCCCGGAACAGGGTGGTGCTGACCTGGCAGACGCCGCCGCCGACACCCTGGATGGTTCGTCCGCCGTAGATGATCAGGGCTTCGGCATAGCCGCTGTCGAGGCTTATGTCGCCGAGGGCGTTGCCCATCGAGAAGGTTTCGCCGGGCGCAACCAGCAGCCCGTGGAATTGGGCAGCCGCGGTCTGGATGTTTTGCATGCGCGAGGCGCTCGAGCCGCGGAAGTGGGAAGTGTAGGTAATTACGTTTTCGATGATGCCCAGTTCGGCGCCGTTGGCGGTGTCGCTGACTTTCGGTTCTTTGATGATGATTTGCAGGCTGGCATTGGGTTCGCCACGCGCGATGACCTGTTCGATGGCTTCCAGCGAAGCCTCCAAATCCACTTCGCGGCCCTGGCTGGATGGGGCGATGGTTTCAAGCAGGCGGGTCTCATCGTTAAAAACAAAGCGGGCGTTTTGTTCCTGGCGGTTGACCTGGCGCGCAATTTGCTCGAGCAGCGTGCGCAGTTTGTTGCGGTCGAGTTCCAGTTGGTAGGTTGAATTGGTCTCAGCCTGGATTTTGCGCACCTGCAGCATGGGAGCCAGGTCTTGCGGGGCGATTTGCCAGGGACCGGAGTCGCCGGTGGGCAGGCTGATCGTGAAGGGAGCGGATAAGAGCCGCCGGGCCTGATCTGCCTGTTCTTCGATGTTGAGTACATCAGGAGCCTGTTCGACGATCACCAGCGGCACTTCGCCATCGCGGAAGGCTGCCAGTTGGGCATTGAGCAGGATGAGTGAATTGTCTACATTCAGCACGCGCCCGATCTGGCCCGAGGCGGCGATCACTTCGGTGCCGTTGATCTCGAGACGGGCTTCTTGCAGAGGCTGGTTGATCTCCGTGCCGATATTTTGCAGGTAGGCGTGGGCCAGGCGCTGGTCGAACAGGCTTTGCGGCGATAAATCCACGCCGACACGCAGGCTGTTCAGTTGATTATTGACGCTTGCGAAGGGGTTGGCGTCCCGCCCGAACTTGAAAGCGCTGTCGGCGCTGGCTTGGGGGTCGAAGATCAGCCCCAGTTGGGCGGGTGTTGTCACCCAGACCTGTTCGCCGTCGCGGAAGACGACCCGTCCGCTGTAGGGATAGGTCAATTCGGTGCTGAGTTTGACGGCGGCCTCGGCGGTGTTCATGCCTGAGACATCCACCCCGGCCACCGAGACACCGGGGAAGATGCGGCCGGCGTACAGGATGCGGAATCCGAATGAGAGCAGGGAGGTAACTGCCACGAAGATGAAAATGCCGCCCATCAGGGCCGCGCTCATTTGCGCCAGCACCATGCCGGTCTCGGACTGGTTTCTTTGCGGGTTGTGCCGCACGAAGCGGCGGGTTGTATTTTCCATAAGTTTGTTTTTTATTCGATATTTGGTGCTTGAAGGATCGCTGATTTAACCAAACAGGCGCGGGATCAACATCGGTGTGCGGGTTTTATACTCGGCGTATTGCTGGCCGAAATCGCGCAGCAGCTTTCGTTCTTCAAAGATTGCGCCGATGATAAGGTAAAGGCTCATCACAATCCACAGCGCCAGGCGGTTGAGCGTCATTGCCGGGGTCAGCCAGATGAAAACCAACCCGGCAGAGTAAAGCGGATGGCGAACATAATGATACAGTCCGCTGGTGGTCAGTTGCGCTTTTTCAGCATTTTCAGCGCGAATCAGCTGGCTCAGGCCGATAAATTCCCAGACGCCGGTCTGGATCACGCCAACCACGAGGGCCACCACCGCGAGCGCCTGCCCCAGCAGGGACAAATATAGCCAGGGCGCGGGAATGCTGTAAAGGGGCTGGTCGGGCAGAATGACGAGCAAGGCCAGGACTGGCAAAAAGCTGATGACTGAGAAAATGTTATAGCCAAAACGGTAAAACCTGCCTGTTGCGGCTGGCCCAAAAGTGCGGGTCGAGAGGTCTTTTGCAGCGTGCGAAGCCAGCAGGGAGTGTACCACGCCCCATATGGCAGACGCTGCTACCAGTAAAAGAGTTCCGTTCATGCTTTCCTTATTCCGGGCCAAAGGCCGGGATCTCTTGCACCTGGCCGGAGCCGGAAACAAGGTAGCAGGGTTTCCAGGCGATGCCGAAGTATTCGACAAAGATGTCCGATTTTTTGGGCGTGAGCGGGATTTCGCTGACCTGATTGACGATCGAGGCCCAGCGCTCGTTGCTTTCTTCAACCATTTGGGCGCGGCGCGCCTGTAATTCGGCGATTTGCTGCTCAAACTGCTGAATGGCCTGGGCCGATTGTTCTACATCCGCTTTGGATTGCTGGGTCATGCGGTTTTTGGTCAGTTGGGTGGTCAGGCTCTTTTTGCGGCCAATCCCAAAGACGCTCGCGCCGATTTCAGCCAGATTGCCGCGTTCTTCCCATTTACGCTGTTCGTATTCGACCTGGTCCTGGGTCAGTTCACGTTCTTCGCGCCTGAGCCGGTCTTGCAGGGTGTTCAACTGGCGGTCGATGGTGGCGGCCATTTTTGCAATTTCACGGTCGCGGTTGTCGCGGGCGGTGTCGGCGCAGGCTTTGCGGAAATCGGCAGCGCTGACATCGGGCCCGGCGTAAACTTTCAAGGCCTGGTTGGCACGGGCGTTGACGGAGGTGCTGCGGTAGACCCAGTCTGTAAAATCGCGCTGCAGGTTGGTCAGCAGGCGGGCATCGCTGAGCGGGGCCGGCAGGGATTCGTAACGGGCCTGGGGCGAAGCGTCGCGTTCCAGTTTGTCCAATCCGGGGCCCTGGTAGGGGGAGCTTTCCCAGCGCACAACGCCGCGCGGGTCGAGGGCTTCAACCAGAACAATGCGCGGGATCTCGCTGTCGACTCCGTAGCGCCGGTCGAAAAAGCGGACGCGGGCGGCCGCCAGCAGGGTTGGGCGATATAAGATGGCTTCGATACGTCCGTCGGGGGATGGATTTGTGTTGGCGGCGCGCCAGGCTTCGGTGATGGAATAATTGACCGGCAGGAAAAATTCGGCGATGCCGTTGGGGGCGTGCGGACGGGTCTGGGTACCGGGCAGGCCGTTTGCCGTTTTGGCGGCGGGAGCTGGCGCTGCGGCGACAGCCGGCATGGGTTCGAAGTCGGGTTCGAGTTCGGCGGCCGAAAAGCTGATCGGCTGGAGCTTGCTGAGATCAGGCTGGGAGTTGGATGGCGCATTTTGACGGGAGGCAGGCTGGGTTGAGTCCGCTGCGGGGTGCAGCCGGTTCAAAGCCGGGATCTGGGCACGGGTCAACGGCCCGGCCAGGAAGTTCATCGCCCAGCGCGTTTGAAATAAAACCGGCTGGCCGGTGTGGATGTTGTGCAGCAGGAAGGTGCGCTTGCCCAAGCCGGAGATGATTTTGTCGTAGGCGTTGCGGTCGAGGTCGGCGCTGGCCCCTTGCAGACCGTCGAGCAGGCGCTGCTTGTCGCGTTCGGTTTGTAATTTTCCGACAAACCACGATCCTGCATTCGAAAGGGCCTTGTAATCGACATCGACTGGGTTCTGGGTGGCCAGCACCAGCCCAACGCCGAAGGCGCGCGCCTGTTTGAGCATGCGCAACAAGGGGGTTTTGCTGGGCGGGTTGGATTGAGGCGGCAGGTAGCCGAAAATCTCATCGAAATACAGGATGGCGCGCAGGGAGGTCGAGCCGCTCTGGGTGCGCATCCAGGCTTCAAAGGCCGAGATCAACAGGGTGGTGAAGAACATGCGCTCGCCCTCGCTTAGGTGGGCGGTGTAAAAGACGGTCTGGCGCGGGCGGCCATCGGGGCTGAAGAGAAAGTCGGGAATATAGAGCGGTTGTCCTTCGCGCCAGCTCTGGAAGCCGGGCGAGGCCAGGATGTTGTTAAGGGTCATGGCCAGGTCGGTGCGTTCTTTGGCCGCGAAGAAATTTTCGATCGGGAAGGCGCCCAGTTTGTCGAAGGGCGGGTTTTGAACTTTGATGACCAGTTCAGTCATGTCGAGCGGTTTGTTGTTGCTCCAGGCATCTTCGAAAATGTTCGAGAGCAGGATGTGTTCACGCGAACGGAGCGGGTCGACATCGTTCAGGCCGACCAGCCCCAGCAGGGCTGTGACGGTGCTCGAGATCTTCTCGCGCAGGATCTCTTTGTTGCCTTCCCAGGGCAGGTCGGGCGCTTCGAGCGAGGAGAGCACGCTGACCTGTTTGCCGGCATCTGAACCGGGGGTGTAAACGCTGTATTGGGCGGCATTCGCCAGGGCGCGGATGCGTTCGGGGGTGATATCCCATTCGGCCAGGCCACTGCGCCAGCGTTCGGCGGTTTCACTGGCGGCCTGCTCGAGGCTTTTGCCCTGACGGCGGACGGTGTCGGCATCCAGCCAGGGAGAAAAATCAGCCGGGGCCAGCTCGGGGAAGTGTAGGAGCAGGTTGGTCAGGTCGCCTTTGGGGTCGATCAGGATGGCCGGGATGCCCTGCAAGGCGGCTTCTTCCATTAAAGAAATGCACAGGCCGGTCTTGCCCGAGCCGGTCATACCGGTCACGACGGCGTGAGTGGTCAGGTCGGTGGGGTTGTAGTACAGGGGTTGTTTGGTGACCTGCGCGCTGGCAGGGTCAAAAATGCGGCCGAGGTAGAAATGAGTATCTTTCATGAATGGCTCCCAATTTGGCAATAATGAAATAACTATAACATAAACGGGTAAAGCTGGAATTAAAATTCAGCCGGTTTCAAGGGGCAAGGTTCAGGGAGATGTAAACGCCTTATGCTACGAGTATTGCGTAAATATCCAAGCCAGGGCGGCCTGTTTCAGCTTGTTTTTGCCAGATTCAGTTTAGAAACTTAACCAAAGAGCAGTAAAATACGAACAGTTTTCCACGCTATTTTAATCCATACCCATCCATAGACCGTTTCGGGGTGAAATGGCGGGTAATGCAATTGTTAGGCGCTTGCCTTGCGCACATCAAAACAAAAAGGATGGAAATTGAAATCATGGTGATGTTGATTCGTAAAGTTCTTGTTTCATTGGTGATTATTTTGAGCATCATTAGCATGCTGGGTTGTACTGCATTAGCCCCAACACCTACACCAACCGCAACGGTTACAAGTACGGCGACAACAACTCCAACCAAAACGCCAGTTCCAACAGCAACGGTTACTTTAACTCCAGAGCCATCACCTACGGCAACAACGCCTCCCGTACCGACAATTTCTGTTAATGATCTGTCTGCTCTTTCGATGTCAAATGAATGTCGGGCAGTTGTTGATGGATTGTATAACTTGAAAAAAGATTTAGGATTGCCTGATCATTTCACAGCAGAAAATCCAGTTCGGCTAGATTCTGAATTCAACCCCAATTTATATTTCAACGTTCTCACTCACTTAAAACTCACGTCGGGCTATAAACTCGACTACATTTACTTCAATGATGAATTAGGCGGTTTACCGCTTGTTTATGCACGCAAATCAAGTAGTGCTCCTTTCCAATCGTATACAGAACTTCTCAAATCATTTGATGAAGAAATGTCGGGAGAACGATCCTATGGGGAGTTAAGGCACAAGTACGATTATCTGGAGAAAATTCAAATAGATAAAATGCCAGAAAGTTATTTTGAGTTTGTTACGATGGCATTTCTCGGTGACCAATTTTATCTTTGGTGGCATGGCTTATATAATGACGCAAAAATCCTTTGTGATGCGAGCGATATGCAATATGTTTACGCTGATATGAAGGGCTTCGAAATTGAATTCCCGCAAGGCGTGAAAAATGGGATAGAAGAAATAGATTTCAGCCCCGTTGTGATTGTTGGCGAGAGCGACGTTACTGTTCGTTATGTGACCTTCACAAAATGGGGTGGCTTTTTTGAAAATGTGTATGTGATGGATAAGGATAATCCAATGCAGTTACTCGATGTAAAATTCAACCCACTAATTGAATACGATTGTGGTATTAATTTTTAGGCAAGTTTCGTAATGGGCAAAAACCGCCCACCGATTACCCGCACCGAAAATGGATGGGTAAAAAGTGAAGAAAAAGGCCTGGCATCTGGAAAAAGATGGCGGGTCTTTTTTCTTTAATTTCCACAATCCAGACAGACCTGACAGGTCTTATCGCGCGCCCGACCTGCCTTGATTTTTGCATGGACGTAGGCATCTTTGCGCCAGGTCTTGCTGGAGACCTGTCAGGTCTTGTAAGATTCAGTTTAGAGACTACACAATGAGCAGTAAAATATGGACAGTTTTTTATGCTATTGAAATTGCGTATAGACATTTTGCGGTGGAATGGTGGGTAATGCAGTAGTTGGCTGGCTTCCCTGCAAAACAGAAGTGTTTCTATGAAATATAGGATTCCTTTGATTGTCTCATATCTTATTCGATAGCAAATAATCAAGATGGTAGGTAATATGAACAATAAAAACGAACGCATCCTCTTTTCTTCCAACAAAGTGAAAACAACAGTCAATTTTTTCAATCTTATTGTTGGTTTGGTCTTGATTGCAGTGGGTATTATCTTTTTGGTTTCTCTTGGAAACATAGTTGGCTGGCTTTTTATAATCCCCGGTGGATTGAATGTTATCATTTCCATCATGCTCTTACTCCCAAATAGAAATTACCTTCGTTTAAGTTATGAGGGGTTCATTGTTTGTTCCACTTTCGGTAAACGTCGATACCTTTGGTCAGATATAGAATTATTTACGATTGCACAAATTAGGGCAAGGCAAATGGTTGTCTTCAATTTCACGAAACAATACAAAAAATCTGAAATATTGCGCCACGTTGCAAAGACACTCAGCGGCTTTGAAGGCGCATTGCCTGACACTTACGGCATGTCGCTAAATGAAATTACTGCTTTGCTTAACGATTTCAGAAGTCAGTACAAAAGCACCTAACAAAGCAGGTTTAATATTTTTTATCTAGCCAAAAATGGAATTCCGTGTAAAACCTTTATCAGGTAATGGCACATCTTATTTTCAGCCAGCGAGTTTTGCGCAACAGAAAAACGCCTACCAATTAACAGCACCGACAATGGACGGGTAAAAAGTGAATGAAAAAGGCCTCGCATCTGGAAAAAGATGCCGGGCCATTTTTCTTGGTGAGAGTTTTGACAGGGAAAGCTGGAATTAAAATTCAGCCGGTTTCGCTGCACAAAGTTCAGGGAAGGGTTTTGGTAACGTCTCATGCTAGAATAAGTACAGTTTCTCACTCTGTTTAATCTGTAGCCGTCCACAAACCGTTTCGCGCTGAAATGGCGGGTAATGCATTAATTGGGCCGCTGCTCGATAACATAGAAATCGGGATAATCAGATAGTTATGGAACCTCGGGCATCAAGTGATACGGCTTTTTTGTTGACTGTGAAAGACTGGATTGAACAGAATAAAGAAGTTCTTGTTCTGTTGCGTTATTCCCGAGCCGCGGGAAGCAAAGATTTTGAACTCTTTAATTCTTTTGCTTCCTTTGAGCACAGGTTGTCACTTCTCTCGCCCCAAACATCAATAATAGTTTTCGGCACCCCGCAATTACCTATTCGCGGAACAGTTGATAATAATTTTATAAATCAAGCACTTTCACTCATTCCAGATGGCGCAGAGTTCCTTATATTCAACCCTATTCCAACGCATGAAGGAAAGTATTCTTGGCATTCTTGCATAATTGGTGAAACGGGCAACGAATTAGTAGCCAGACTAAAAGAACATTATGGGCAGTCTCTCTTTCTTGGTTTATATCCTGAGTGGATTCAGGATAATGAAAATGTAATTTCTGCAACTGTTCCAGACGAGACAGGAAAAGTCATAGTTGGTATTTACTAACGGAATTTGTTTCGTCATAAATAGCAGATTGACTTACAAATAATAAGAGCGGCCCTCGATTAACTGGATGTCAAGGGATGAGCCAAAAGTGAATGAAAAAGGCCTCGCATCTGGAGAAAGATGGCGGGCCTTTTTCTTTAATTTCCATAATTCAGATAGACCTGACAGGTCTCCGGCGAAACCTGGCGCAAAGGCACCCATGCCCACGCAAAAATCAAGGCAGGCCGGGCGCGCGATAAAACCTGTCAGGTCTTGTATAAACCCATCACTTCTGTGATTGTTCGTATACCCGCTCAAACTCAGCCCGGAACTGCGCGGCAAACTCGGGGTCGAAAACGATCATAACGTTCTCGTCATTCCTGCGTTCGGCGCTGGCGCTGAAGTTGTATGAGCCAAAGATGACGATGCTTTCATCGATGATGAAGACTTTGTGATGCATGTTGCTTGGGTTGCCGTCCATATAGACGGACAGGCTGGCTTCTTTGAATCGGTCATATTCGCCGCCGGTATTCGAACTGATCTGACCTTCATCCATGACCCCGGCTACGATCAACCCCTGGCGGGATTTGCTGACCAGGATCTCGGCAAAATCATCGGTGGTGAAAGAGAAAGCCAAAAAGTAAATGCTCGATTGTGCGCCCTTGAGCAGTTCCAGAATGCGCTTCCCGGCCCCGTCATCGGGTGAGAAGTAGGTTTCGACCACAATCCCATCCACTGTGACGGTTGGGTTGGGGGTTCGCGCCAGGATGTCTGGCCCGAAGTAGTCCCGGTCGAACATCTCGTTGAACTCTTCCAGGTAATTTTCTGCAATTTGTTTCGAGCGGATGCGCACCAGGCTGTTGTTTTCCTCGTAAAAACCGGAGGTGGTGTAATTGGCCGAACCCATCCAGACCTCGGCCCGGTCGATGATGATGAACTTATCGTGCATCAATCCCTCGCGCCGGTCGCCGACGATCTCAAGGCCCGCGCTCGACAGGCGTTCGGGCACAGACCGCTCCATGTTGTCGCTTTCCATCACGATCCGAATCGTTACGCCGCGTTTTTGGGCGCGCAGCAGGGCATCGCGCAGCGATTCAAGGCTCATGCTATAAGCGGCGATATCGATCGAGAGCCGCGCTTCGTCGATGGCCGCCACGAGCGGTTCATCGATCCCGTCTTCCTGCGTTTCTGCGAAACGATCGAAGGGATCTGTAAAATAGATCTCGTAAAAGGCATTGCTGTAGCCGTAGCCGACCTCGACCGGGATCTCATACGCGCCAATTTGCGGGGCCAGCACGGTTTCAACCGCTTCGACGGTGGGTGGCTCGACATCGGCCGTTACAATTACCGGCACATTTTCAACTCCGCAGGCCAGGCTGGCAAGAAGCAGCCCAAACAGGGCAAGAAGTGGTTTTTTTGACATAATTTCTCCTGAAGGTGGCTAAATTATAGCACGCCTGTTCCACAAAGAATTGCTTTATAATCGCACCCGTGAGTAAAACCAACACCCCCAGTTTGTTTCGAGCCGCCGGTACGGTGGCTTTTGCGATTCTGTTCGGACAGGTCATGAGCCTCTTGCGCAGTATGCTGTTCGCAGGCGCCTTCCTTGACGTCGAACGGGATGCTTTTTCTGCCGCCAACCGCGTCAGCGAGACCCTTTTCACCTTGATCGCGGCCGGGGCGCTCGGTTCAGCCTTCATGCCGACCTTTACCGGACTTTTGGTCAAGGACAAACGCGAGTCCGCCTGGCGGCTGGCCGCTTCGCTGGCGACCCTGGTCACGCTGACCCTGAGCTTGTTCGCCGTGATCGCAGCGATTTTTGCCCCACAAATTGTCCGTTATTTACTGGCCCCCGGTTTCTACGCCGACCCGGCCCTTTTCAGCCTGACTGTTGACCTGCTGCGCATTCAACTGGCCTCCGCTGTTTTATTTGGGCTGGGCGGATTGCTGGTGGGTGTTCTTAACGCCCATCATATTTTCTTTATCCCGCAATTGACCGCTTCCGTTTACCAACTCGGCCAGATTTTCGGCATCCTGGTCTTGGCGAAATGGTTTGGGCTGGGCATTTATGGCCTGGCCTGGGGCGTGGTGATCGGTTCGGCATTTTATCTGGCCATTCAGATCCCGGCTTTGTTGGGATTGGTGCGAAAACTACCCGCCCGCCCCTCCCTTTCGCTGGGGCTGGACAACCCCGACCTGCTCCAGGTTATCCGCCTGATGGGGCCGCGCGTCTTGGGCGCCAGTGTGGTGCAGCTCAATTTTTGGGTCAACAACAACCTGGCCTCCCAAATGGGCAGCGGATTTGTCAATACGCTCGGCTTTGGTTTCGCCCTGATGGTCATGGCCCAGGCAGTGATCGCCCAATCGGTGGCGATTGCCGTCATGCCGACTTTTTCGGCTCAGTTTGCGCTTGGCAAACGCGACGAAATGCGCGCGGCGCTCTCTGCGGCCCTGCGCGGAGTCTTGCTCCTGGCGATCCCGGCCAGCCTGGGGCTGATCCTGCTGGCCTCGCCGATCGTCTCGATGCTCTACCAGCGCGGCGAGTTCGATGAGATCGCCGTCCAGATGACGGCCTGGGCGCTGGTCTGGTACGCGGCCGGGATGATCGGCCACTCGCTGCTCGAAGTCCTGACGCGCGCCTTTTACGCCCGCCAGGACACCAAAACCCCGGTCATGGTCGGCGTTGCGGCGATGAGCTTGAACGTTCTCTTGAGCTTTGCCTTTTCGGCCTGGTTCCGCCAAATCGGTTGGATGCCGCACGGCGGGCTGGCGCTGGCCAATTCGCTGGCAACCGCCCTCGAAGCGCTGGCGCTCTTCTACCTGATCCGCCGACAGTTGCAGGGGGTCCAGGGACGAAGCATCGCTGACGGTCTGCTGCGTTTTGGTTTGTCCGCTCTCGGCATGGGACTGGCCCTGGCCGCCTGGCTTGGCTTTTCTGCCGGGATGAATCCCTGGCTGGTCGGGCTGGGAGGGGTCGCTTTGGGCGGCCTGGTCTACGGCCTGGGCCTGCTTTTATTGCGCGTGTCTGAAGTGCAGATGGTTTTACGGATTGTTCGCAGAAAGTAATGTAACGTGAATTCGGATGTAGGCTTTTGAGCCTGATTTTGCTGAAGAATTTTCACGCAAAGTCGCAAAGCGCGCAAAGAAAAATAAAAAACTTGGCGATCTTGGCGGCTTTGCGTGAGAAAAAAACACAAAACTTAGTCTGGGATTCTTATCCCGCCTTTTGCAAGAGAAGAAAACGCGGGATGGCATCCCGCGCTCCGCAGGGTAAAAAATGACCGACTTCCCCATTTCCCCCATTACTCTTGAAGGTCAACTGGTGCGCCTCGAGCCGCTGAGCCTCGTCCACGCGGAAGGGCTGGCCGAGGCGGGGAACGACCCGGCTATTTGGCGCTACATGCTCTACGGTAATCTAAGCCTGCCGGGCGCGATGGAGGCCTGGGTGCGAGACATCCTGCAGCGCCAGAGCGAAAACACCGACCTGCCCTTTGCGGTCATCCACAAGCCGAGTGGACGGGTGGCAGGTGCGACGCGCTACCTCGATATCCGCCCGGCCCATCGCGGGCTGGAGATTGGCGGCACATGGTATGGGATCGAATTCCAGCGCACGGGGGTCAATACCGAGTGCAAATACCTGCTTTTGCGGCACGCATTCGAGACAATAGGCTGCATCCGCGTCCAGTTCAAGGCCGATGCGACCAACGAACGCTCCCTGCGCGGCATCGAGCGGATCGGGGCCCAGCGCGAGGGTGTTTTGCGCAATCATATGCTCCTTGCGGATGGCCGGCGGCGCGATTCTGTCTATTACAGCATCCTCGACAGCGAGTGGCCCGCGGTGCGCACTCATCTGGAAGCGCTGCTCGCCAGGGGTTAGTGATCGTTTGAGATGGCCACGGCAGGGGTTGCCGGGCTGGGTGTTACAGATGAATTCCGCTCCAGGTGCATGTCAGACATGGCGTAAGGGGTGTAGGCCAGCCCGATGAAACTGCCCTGATTGAGCAGATCCCAGCGCATCGACAGGATGGCCTGTCCGACGCCGGCTCCGCGCCCGAGATGCTCGAAAAATCGTTCGGCAGCCTGGTAGCCAAACTCGACGGTGACTTCGATCTCGGTCCCGATCACGCCGCCCACCATCAGGTCGCGGAATGCGCTGACAAAATCAAGGGTCAGCTCGGGCAGCAGGTCGGTGGTATAGCAGCCGTTGATGAACACCAGCGGACGGGTTTCCTCCCATTTTTCCAGATCAATATAATCATGTTCGCCCCAGTTGCCCGGCAGGTCCGGGGTAATGGTATGTTTGGCGTCTTTATCCCTTGGGCCGATGCTCAGGGTTGTGACTTTGCCGTCCTTGCCGCCGTGACACAGGATGTAAACGATCTGGGGAGCGCGCAGGCTGTCGCGGAATTCATCGCGCTCGCGGGCCAGGCCGGAAGGCAGGTATTCGGCGCTGACCGCCTGGCGGATGGTTTCAAAATGGGTCTGATAGCGGCTTTTGCGGGGCACATCTTCGGTGGCCGCCACGGCCATTTTGATCGGAATATCGGCCAGGGTTCGCCTGGCGGGTTCAATATCCCAGCCTTTGCTGTGCAGGGCTGAGAGCGGTTGTTCCAGGGTGTATTTGTAGCCCCAGAATCCAAACGGACAGATGACGTTGGTTTCGTGTTCGTGCTCGTAGGGGCAGGCTGCAAAACCCTGGGCCTGTTTGCGGGTCGCGGTAACTTTGTCCCATTGCTCGTCGACAACGCGGCAAATCTTGAATGGTTTTTCGCTGTGGCCGGGTTCAATTGGGATTTCATAGACCAGCGCCCAGGGAATAATGTGCGTGGAAGGCACTGACCCGGTCCGCGCCAGCTGGATGACATCCCCGGGCTGCAGCGCCGAGCGGAATTTTTTGCGCCAGGCCAGCGGCGACAGGCTGCCGCCGGGGGTGATGCCTTGCAGGAGAATGCTGTACAGTTCTGCGCCCAATTTCCCGAGTGCGGTCAGGTCGTCTTTGAATTTATCGAGCAGGAAGGTTTCGCTGTTGTAACTGGCCAGGTTTTGCCCGGCGGGGTTGACCAGGATGCTGCGGGCGCGCTCCAGCACCGATTGGATCATCGCGGCGTCATAAGACTTCCAGGCCGGGGGCAGGGAGGCGGTTTCGGTCTCTTGTGTATCGTGCATTTTGAGCAGCAGGCGGTGACTGCCGGACAGGTCATCGTTGAGCATCAGCCCGACTTTGACCGGGACAGCTTCCCCGTTTTCGCTCAAGCGGCGCGTGGCGATCGTCTCCTCCACCGCGCGGAAGCCGGGAGTCAGCACATAGTCGACCAGCCCGCTGTTAAGCGTCTCCTGAACCTGGCCGGCTTGGCGCTGGACGCCAATATCCAGCACTGCCGATTGAATGACCTGCGCCCCGTAGTACAGGCACAGCCGTCCATGCGCGCGCAGGGTTTCTTTCTTGTGCGCGGTTTGCGGGGCCGAGACGCGCAAGTGGACCGGGCCGGGTCTGTCCGCCAGTTCCTGGCTCTGACCCTTATACGGGATGCTGCGCCCGATTGCCAGGAGGGGCACTCGCATGCGGGCGCTGACCAGGTTCGGGCTGAATTGCTCACTGACAAAAACCACCTCGACATCAAACCAGCCCTGCTGCTTTTCTTCTTCACTGACCAGCTCGCCAATCGCTTCTTCGGGAAATTCAGCGTTTTCGCCCAACAGGCTCGGGAAGCGATTCCAGCGCGGCCCAATATCGACCAGCAGATCGTAGGTTGCGCCAGCTTGCAGCGATTCTTCGAGTGGGATCACGCGCCCGCTGTCTTCGGCAAAATTGGTATTGATCACCCGTGGGGCGTTGCGGATCTCTTCTTCGATGGCGCCTGCTTGTGGCAGGCTGAGCGCGGCTTCAAGCGTTGTGCGATCCACCATGCGCGCGGCTTCTGCCATGGCGGGCAGGAAAACTGCCCCGTCCCGTTCGTGGTCCCAGGTTGTATGGCGAATCGAGCGGAGTGTATCCAGGCTTTCGCGCAGGCGATCTGTTGAATTATCGATTGCCTCGCGGATGTTTTCACTGAACAGGCGTTTTGACTGAGTTGTGTGCAAGACAGGCGAATAGCTCTGGATTTTTTCTTCCATTTTGCTGATGCGTTCGACACGGCTCTCGGCCCGCACCAGGCGTTTTTCAAGGGCTGCCATCCAGCGGTTAAAGTTAAGAATATCTTCGCCGCCTTTTGGATAGGTTAGCTCGATCTGCAATTCGTTTTCATACCAGTAGCCTGGCGTTGTCATTTCAACCAACTGCCGGTTGTGAACCAGGTTGGCGTAAACATCCATCAGGTACTCATCGTGGGCCGCGCTGGAGCGGGCATGGACGCGCAAGACAGCCAGCCCGAGGCTTTCTGCCAGGCTGGCAAGCGAGGCCGCGTTATCGAAACTTTGCCGGTCAATTGCGTCAAAAATCAACAGGCGGGTGCGGCTGGCGCGCAGCGCGCTTGATAAAGATTCAAGCGAAAGGTTTGTGCCCTGTTCATCGAGCAGCAACTCACCCTGCGGAGAGACCTTTCCGCAAAAATGGATGATTTCGTAATCCTTGCGCCGTATCGGTTGCTTGGCCTGACCGGGAAATTGCGCCACCCGCAGGCCTTTGGTATCGTAGATGAACGGCTCAAGCCTGCCATTGACCGCGCTTTCGGCAAAAGCGGCCAGGGCAGCATTGTCCAGGCCGGGCGCCCAAACATGCGGCACGAGCATTTTGCTGGCAACCTCTGCATGATTGTGCAGCAAAATAGACAAAGCTCCTGTCAGATTAAAGGCGATGGAAGGAAACCCGGCCTGGTTCGTAACATAGCCCGGCAGGCCAAGCAGGATATCGATCGGCATTTTGATGCCGCGCCAACTCACAGCTTGTGCACTTTTCGCGATGGGATTGGCCCGGAAAAAACCGTTAAATTCAGGCGACATACGTTTGCTCCTTTCACCAGTCTTACAGGTACCGGCTTGCAGCGTTAACCAATTAGCGAGAAAATGGCAAAAATGATTATCATGGAAGAAAGATTTGAGCGCATATTTATAGTATACATTTTTTCAGCCCCGCACTTGACGCTTTGTGTCTTTCAACATAAGATAAGCGCGATAGAACAAATTTACAGTCTTTTGGAGTCAGAGGTTTCCTGACTTTTAATTTCCAGTATCGGGAGATATTGGACTCCGAAAAAAGGATCATCGTATGGAACTTGGCCTCGTTCGTAAAATAGATATCGATACCGAAATGCAGCAGTCGTACCTCGATTACGCCATGAGCGTGATCGTCTCGCGCGCCCTGCCCGATGCCCGCGACGGAATGAAACCCGTTCAGCGCCGCATTTTATATGCCATGTATGATATGGGTTTGCGCGCCGACAGCACCTATAAGAAATCGGCGCGTATCGTCGGTGAAGTGCTTGGTAAATATCATCCGCACGGCGATTCGGCAGTTTATGAAGCCATGGCGCGCCTGGCGCAGGATTTCTCGATGCGCGCCATGCTCGTCGACGGACAGGGTAACTTCGGCTCGATCGATGGGGACCCGCCTGCGGCCATGCGTTACACCGAGGCCCGGCTTTCGCCTGCCGCGCTCGACATCCTGCTCGATATCAATAAAAACACGGTCGATTTTGTTACCAATTTCGACGACACCCTGACCGAGCCAACCGTTTTACCGGCTGCCATCCCCAACCTGCTGGTCAACGGCGCGACCGGTATCGCCGTTGGTATGGCCACCAGCATCCCGCCTCATAACCTGGGCGAGATCAGCGATGCGCTGATCTACATGCTGCAAAACTGGGAAAAGCTGGACGATATCGATGTTTCGCAGTTGATGCGCTTCGTCAAAGGGCCAGACTTCCCGACCGGCGGTGTGATCATCGAATCGCACGGCGACGAAGGCATCGAAGCGGCCTACGGCACCGGGCGCGGAAAGGTCACCGTCCAGGCGCGCGCCCACCTCGAAGAGATGGAGCGCGGCAAGAACCGCATCATCGTCACCGAACTGCCTTACCAGACCAACAAATCCAGCCTGATCGAGCGCATCGCCGAACTGGCCCGCGATGGCCAGTTGGACGGAGTCTCAGACTTGCGCGACGAATCTGACCGCCAGGGTATGCGCATCGTCATCGAGATGACCAAAAACGCCGACCCCGAAGCCATCCTGCGCGACCTGTACAAGCGCACCCCGATGCAATCGACCTTCAGCATCATCCTGCTGGCGCTCGTTGACGGCGAGCCGCGCATGCTCTCACTCAAACAGGCCCTGCGGGTGTTTGTCGAACATCGCTTAACGGTCATCCGCCGCCGGGCCGAGTACGATCTCGAAAAGGCCAGGGCCCGCGCGCATGTTCTCGAAGGCTACATGATCGCCTTGAAACACCTCGATGAGATCATCGAAATCATCAAAAAATCACCGGATGTTGAAACCGCCCGCGAACGACTGATGAAGCGTTACAAACTGAGCGAGATCCAGGCCAACGCCATTCTGGAAATGCAGTTGCGCCGCCTGGCTGCCCTCGAACGCAAGAAGATCGAAACCGAATACAAGGAACTGCAGGCGCAGATCAAGGAACTCGAAACCTTGCTCAAATCGCCTGCCAAAATGCGCGCCCTGGCCGCCGAGGAAATGCTCAAGATCAAAGCCGCCTACGCTGACCGCCGCCGCACCCAGATCGTCAGCCTGGCGGGGGGCAAGGAAATGAAAACCCTGCTGACCTCCAGCGACCTGCTGCCCGAAGAGAGCGTCTGGGTCTGGATGGACAAAAGCGGGCTGGTTTCGCGCACCTCTGAAGACAAATCCCCGCGCCTGAGCGGCTCAGACGCCCCGGCCTTTCTCGTGCGGAGCTCGACTCACGATACGCTCTATCTCTCGGCTGCGAATGGCAAATCCGCGGCTGTGGCGGTTCACACCCTGCCCGAAAGCCCGACCCTGTTTAACAAAGTTTGCCCGCTCAAAGCGGATGAAAAACCGGTCTGCGGCTTTGTGCTGCCGGCCCAGAAATCGTCCCTGCCTGAAGAAACCTGTGTTTTCACCACCACGCGCGGGGGTATGGTCAAGAAGTCGCTGGTCAGCGAACTGCCCGGCCCCTCCTCCCAGACCTTCTGGCTGGTCAAGGTCAATGATGGCGATGCCCTGGGATGGGTCGGTCTGACCGATGGCAAGCGCGAGCTCCTGCTGGCGACGGCCCTCGGCATGGCGATCCGTTTCAGCGAAGATGAAGTCCGCCCGATGGGGCTGGTCGCCGCCGGAGTCAACGCCATTAAGCTGGGGGTCGGCGACGAAGTGACCGGCGCGGAAGTGATTAGCGGACTCTCTGCCGAAACCGCAGACAAAAACGCAGTCACGGATGTTTTCCTGATCGGTTCAGATGGCAAGGCCAAACGGGTTGCGCTGAAAGATTTTCCGTCTCAGGGCCGTTACGGGCGCGGAGTCATCGCCTGGGACCTGCCGCTCGGCACCAAACTGGCCGGGATCGCAACCGGCAAACCCAACAGCATGATCACCATCCACCTGCTCAAAGCCGCTGCCAAATCGGCCCGTCTTGACGAAGCCGGTCTCAAGAAACGCGCCACCACCCGCGGCGACGTGGTGACCGAGGTCAAACCTGGCGACGCTGTGCTCGGCCTGGTGGTTGCCTGGTCGATCGAACGCTTCCTGGGCAGTGGAAAGGGCCAGACCAAACACGCGCCGACCGTCGATAGCGGCAAGCCGCAGCAATTGGAATTGCTGGCTCCGCCGCAAAAGAAGATCCCTGCAAAGAAATCTGCTGCAGCCGCCCAAAAACCGGCAGCGAAAGCGCCCACTGCCAAGACTCCGGCCAAGAAAACTCCCGCTGCCAAGGCACCAGTAGCCAAGAAGCCTGCTACAAAAACGCCCCCCGCAAAAGCCCCGGCAGCCAAGGTGCCCGCAACGAAACCCGGCAGTAAAAAGTAAATCACAAGCCCCGCGATGTAAAAGTTGCGGGGCCTTTTGTTGTATATAATGCCCGTGGTCACAAATTGCGTTTTCATGTTCTTGTAAAATGTGCAATTTCAGGTTGAACATTTGTGACCGGGACGGGTATAATCAATGTGATCACATTAAGCACCACATGGAGCAGTTTATGGCAAAGGAAATCGGAATCCGTGAATTGAAAATACACGCATCTGAAGTGGTGCGGGCTGTCAAAGAGACCCGCGCCCGCTACATCATCACTCAGCGTGGCAAACCGGCAGCCTTGATCATTCCGCTGGATGCCGAAACTCCCAACGACACAGGCGATGATGTTTGGGAGCGGCTGGAACAACTGGGCCAGGAAATTGCCAGGGATTGGAAAAACGAGAAAAGCGCAGTTGAAATTCTCTCGGAGATGCGCCGATGAATGAGCCCGTAACCATCGATGCCAGCGTTTTTGTCAGCGCTTTTACGCCAGGGGAGCCTTTTCACGAAGCCAGCAAAGCGTTTATGAAGAATGTGCGCGCATCCGGTACGCCGATCATTTCCCCTGCGTTGGTTTTGCCAGAAATTGCTGCCGCAATCGCGCGCGGGCAAGGCAAACCGCAGCAAGGGCTGGCTTTCTCTGAAGAAGTAGCCAACCTGCCCAACCTGAACTTTATTAGTCTCGATGAAGGCCTGGCGCGTCTGGCGGCGCAGACTGCCTCCACGCATAAACTGCGCGGCAGTGACGCGGTCTATGCTGCGGTGGCGCTGCGCTTTGGCACGACCCTGGTCACCCTCGACCGGGAACAGTTGGAACGCTTTGATCAGACCGTCAGCCCGCAATAATGGAACCAAAGGGTAACCTGGGGCGTCACACTCTTGTACTTTAAATTTAATTACAGGAGAAACCCGATGAAAACACACAAATTGATTTCGTTACTTGCTCTGGCCCTGGTTCTTGGGCTGGCGGCTTGCAGCGGTGCGGCGCCCAGCGCAGATTTAAAAGGTACTTCCTGGGCGCTGGTTGAGATCTCAGGCCAGCCGATTGTGGCAGGCAGCAGCCCCACCCTCAGTTTTGAAGAGGAGCAGGCTGGCGGCAACGGCTCGTGCAACAGTTTTGGCGGCGAATACACGTTGGACAACGGCAAACTGACCTTTGGGCCGCTGGTTTCAACCATGATGTATTGCGAAGAAACGATGGAACAGGAAACCGCCTACCTGGCGGCGCTCCAATCTGCGGCGGCGTATCAAATCGAAGACGGCCGTTTGTTGATTTTGGATGCAGATGGGGTTGTGGTTCTGGCTTTCGAGCCGCAAGAATAATTTTGGTTTGAGCGGTAAAGAGAAGGTTCGCACAAAAACGCGCGAACCTTCTCTTTTTTTTAATCCCTTGACTGCTTTTGGGTTACTATGATAATATATCACTGGTGATATATAAGTATAAGGATATAGTCTCATGTCTCTCGAACACGCAGTTTTAGGTCTACTCAGCTACGAACCGATGACCGGATACGACATCAAAAAGATGGTCGATATGTCGGTGTCCCACTTCTGGCCGGCAGTCCAAAGCCAGATCTACAAAACCCTTGGCCGGATGGAGGCCGATGGCTGGCTGACGGTTGAAACCATCCCGCAGGAGCCGCGTCCGCCGCGCAAGGTTTATGCCATCACCGAGACGGGCCGCGCCGAGCTGCTGGCCTGGCTCGCAGCCCCCCAGCCGCCCTCCGAAGTGCGCCTGGCTTGGCTGATCCAGGTTTTCTTTGCCGGGCGGATCAGCGATGAAAAAGTGATCGCCCTGCTCGAGCATCAACTCAATATCCAGCGCAGGCGTTTGCAGGGATTTAGCGCCATACCGGACGAAAATCGCGAGAGCATGAGTGAAGATGACCCGCGCGAACGTTTTTTCTGGATGCTGACCGTGGATTATGGCCTGGCCAGCGCCATGGCCCAGGCCCGCTGGCTCGAAACTGTGATTGCCAGCCTGCGCAAAGGCGAATATCGTTTACCAACCATGGAATCATAGGGAGCTTTCATGTCGCAACCAAATCTCTCCACTCCTGTACGTATTATTTTGGGGCTTTTCCTGGCTGTTTTGGGCGGCCTGGCGTTTGTGCTGGCCTTCCCACCCTATGAGATCTGGCCGCTGGCGCTGGTTGGCTTCATCCCGGTGCTGGTGGCGCAGTATCGCATCATGCCGCCCAAATTGTCCTCGCTGGCTTCGGCGGTGGCGGTCGCGGTTTGGATGCAGGGCTACCTGGGGCCGGTTTTCGCCCCGGTCGGAACCTTTATGGTCTGGCTGCCGCTGATCGCGGCGGGCATCAGTCTGCTGAGCGACAGCGGCCAGCGCTCCTTCCACGCCAAAACCGGCTATCGCTGGTTCGTTTTGGGCGGCATCGCCGGCTGGTCGGGCAGTGAGATGATCCGGCTTTTTATCCCGGTTGCCGGGACGTGGGCTTTCATCGCCTATCCGTTTTACCGTCAACTGTGGCTGATCCAACCCGTCAGCATTTTCGGGATCATCGGGATGGGCATGCTGGTGATGCTCGTCAACCACATTTTGGCCTTGTGGCTGATGAGTTGGCTCGACTCACGCTGGAAGTTGGCCGCGGACGCCCCGGCCCTGGACCCCGGCCTGTTGCGCGGCTGGACGGTCGCGGGTGGGATCGTGTCCGCACTGTGGGTGGCGACCAGCCTCGTACTGTGGAACATGCCGCTTGGCACGCCGACCGTCAAAGTGGCCGCCATCCAGCCTGAGGTTTCCCCGATCGTCAGTGCCAATCAGGGCGCGGATGTGGCCAAAATCCACGCGCGCATGATCGAACAGACCCGCGAAGCTGCGGCTCAGGGCGCGCAGTTCATTGTCTGGCCGGAAGGCTCGTTTTTGTGGGACCCGCAGGTGGAAGACCGGCTGGGTCTGGCCGGGCTGGCCGCCGAGACGGACGCGCATCTGGCGCTGGGCTATGTGGTTATTCTGGAAAACGGTTTCCGCAACGAGGCCACGATTCTGAACCCGCAGGGAGAATTTTTGGGTGTCTTCGGCAAGGATCACCCGGTGGTTTTTGGCGGCGAAACCAGCCTGAGCCGCGGCACGTATCCGGTGTACGAGACGCCGCTTGGCACGCTGGGTACGATCATTTGCTACGACCTGGATTACACCGACACGGCCCGTAAGCTGGCGGTGCAGGGCGCGCAGTTGATCGGTGTGCCGTCGAACGACTGGGGCAGCATCGCCGACAAGCATTTTACGCACGTTGTTTTCCGCGCGGTTGAGAACCGGATGGCGATGGTCAAGGCGGATGGCGGCTTCGACTCGGCGATCATCGACCCCTACGGGCAGATTCTCGCGCTGGCGGCCTACCCGGAAGGCGGCGAAGCCACCCTGGTGGCGGATGTCCAGATCGGCGACGGCAAGGGCACGATCTCGAGCCTGTTGGGCGATTGGATGGGCTGGCTCGGCCTGGCCGGCATGATTTTCTTTGGCTTCGGCGGCAGTTGGCTGGAGAAGCGCGCGCAGGTTAAGTAAAAAATCATGTAAGATAAAAAAACATGACTCACCCCGAATTTAAGGAAGGCAGGGAGTGAGGGCGAACGTCAAGCCAAAGGGAAGAAAGAGCAAGACGCAGGCGATAAAGTGGAG
>PHBU01000017.1 GCA_002840685.1 Chloroflexi bacterium HGW-Chloroflexi-6
CCTCCTGGCTCGTTTGTGCTCGCTACACAAAACTCTACCAGAAGGTCTGTTTCTTTTCTATTACCCCGTTTCCTGAGATTCGGGGTTAATCATGTTTTTATATCAAAACCCAAAAACTACTTTGTCAGAGCCTGAACTGTAGCTTTCGAGCGGGAAATTGCCCAAACAGTCGCGGCCAACAGAACAACCGCCACAACCAGCACAACCCAGTTAATCGAGCCGTCAGCGCCCTGAATGGGGTACTTAACGATGATCGGCGCAGCCAACAGGGAAACCAGGTTGGCAACTTTGATCATCGGGTTGAGGGCCGGGCCGGCAGTATCCTTCATCGGGTCACCGACGGTATCGCCCACAACACCCGCCTTGTGACGCTCGGAGCCTTTACCGGTGTTCGCAACCAGGTCGCGAGGTTCGTCTTCGATGGCTTTCTTGGCATTATCCCAGGCGCCGCCGGCATTCGACATAAAGACTGCCAGCAATTGACCTGAGAGAATAATACCAGCCAGGAAACCACCCAGGGCTTCAACCTGCAAAACCAGACCAACCACGATCGGCATCAAAACCGAGATGGTCGCCAGCGGAATGAGTTCCTTCTGGGCCGAGGCGGTTGAAATACCAACCACCTGAGCATAATCAGGCTTGACAGTGCCTTCCATGATTCCGGGGATCTTGAACTGGCGGCGAACTTCATCAACGATCAGCCCGGCAGCGCGGCTGACAGCGCGGATCGAGAGCGAGGAGAACAACCAGGGCAATGCGCCACCCAGCAGCAGGCCAATGAAAACGCGCGTATCCGAGATGCGGATGGCGTCCATCACAACCTGTCCGAGCTGGGCTTGAACACGACCAACATCAGTAATGTAGGAAGCGAACAAAGACACAGCCGCGATCACTGCCGAGGCAATGGCCACACCCTTGGTGATGGCCTTTGTGGTATTTCCTACGGCATCCAAGTCAGCCATGATCTGGCGGGCAGCAAGCGTTTCTTTGTCTTCCATGCCATGCCAGGCCATCTCGCCAATACCGTTGGCATTGTCAGAAATGGGGCCGAAGGAGTCCATGGCAACATTGTTACCGGTGTGGCTGAGCATACCGATACCGATCATGGCGACCGCATAAAGCACATAGACGGGACCATCGCCATTATAAAGAACAAGCGCAGCAATGAAGCTCATCACGATCACGACCAGCGCCCAAACGCTCGATTCCATACCAACAGAAAGGCCGGAAAGGATGGTTGTAGCCGGGCCAGTGCTGGTCGAGGCGACAATTTCCTTGACCGGGGCTTTTTTGGTCGAGGTGAAGTAAGAAGTCAGCGGGTTGAAGGCCACAGCCAGACCCACGCCAACGGCAGTCAGCGCAGCCATACGCCAGTCATTGGCATAGGTGAGCGCCAGCCACAGGGAGACCAGAACGGTAAAAACGCTGGAGACTTCATAAGAGCGGAACATCGACTCTTCAGCATCGTGCGAGCGGCCGATGAAAGGCAGGTTGACTTTTTCCCAAATCGGCACCGTAAAGGTACCGATGATCGAAGAAATCACACCGACAGCACGGATGATCAACGGGAAGACGATCCATTTCAGGTCGCCAGTGATGGCCACCAGGGAAAGGCCGAGGATCAAACCGGAAACGATGGTCACTTCATAAGATTCAAAGATGTCAGCAGCCATACCAGCGCAGTCACCGACATTGTCACCAACCAGGTCAGCGATGACAGCGGCGTTACGAGGATCGTCTTCGGGGATATCTTTCTCAACCTTACCCACCAGATCTGCGCCAACGTCGGCAGCCTTGGTATAGATACCACCACCGACGCGCATGAAGAGCGCGATCAGGGTGCCACCAAAACCGAAACCGAGCAGAGCATCGGGCGCAGCCTTACCGAAGATAATGAAAAGCACCGTACCGCCCAAGAGCCCGAGTCCGTCCGTCAACATACCTGTGTATGTGCCGGCATAGTAGGCGATCGAAAGGGCTTCATTGAAACCGCGGCGCGAGGCGGATGCCACACGCACATTGGCCTGAACAGCCATGCGCATACCCCATTGACCGACCGTTAAAGAAAAGAACGCGCCCATGATAAAAGCAATGGTGCGTCCGACGGCGATAATCAGGGTTGTGCCTTGCGAGCCAAAAGCAGCAAATTCTTCCTGCGCTTCATGGCTGGGCGGGACAACATAAACGCTCAAGAACATGACCACAGTCAGTACGCCGATCAGCGGCAAAATGGTTTTGAGCTGGCGGCTAAGGTAGGAATCTGCGCCAATGCGAATTGCGTTCCAGATTTCCTGCATTTTATTGGTGCCCATATCATGCTTAAGCACTGTGCTGCGCAGCCACCAGGCATACAGCAAGCTGATAAACGCGGCAAACAAGACCGCAACCATGGCAACCTGCTCAAAGCCATTAAGACCATGGCGGCTGCCTAACCATAAAATATCCATACTACCTCCGAACAAAAAATAGATTTTAAACAACTCATACAGAGTTGTTGTTGACCAAAGTTGTATTATGTTTTTATTAATAAAAACAGAAATCATAGTATACCCAACAAGAAAAATTGCGTCAAAGTAATATTGTCATAATTTTTGCTATTACAAATAGATTAGCAATGTATTAGAATTTTGAATCCCACTTGACTTTTCATTTTGATTTGTTGTATAGTGTTACACGGTTCACAAATATACTATGGCACTGCCGCCGCCGGGCTGCTGTGCCTTTAATTTCGCAAAATTCATTAAGATCGAGGGAGACTGAATGATCCAGGTTTCCAATTTAACCAAAGATTATGGCGCGCGGCGCGCCATAGACGGCTTGAATTTCGAAGCTCGTCAGGGTGAAATTACTGGTTTTCTTGGCCCGAACGGCGCCGGGAAGACAACCACGATGCGCATCCTGACCGGCTACATGCCGCCCAGCGAAGGCACGGCCAACATCGCGGGCTATGATGTTGTCAAGGAATCGCTCGAGGTGCGCAAACGGGTCGGCTACCTGCCCGAAACCGTACCGCTCTACACCGAGATGACCGTTTTCGATTACCTTAAGTTCATGGCTGACTTGCGTCAACTGCCCAAAGCGGATGAAGCGGTCGAAGAAACGCTCGAAATGGTTGGCCTGCTCGACCGGGCCAACGGATTTATCGGCAACCTCTCAAAAGGGATGCGCCAGCGCATCGGGTTGGCGCAGGCCCTGTTGCACCGCCCCGAAGTGTTGATTTTGGACGAACCCACCATCGGCCTCGACCCGGCCCAGATTCTCGAAGTCCGCAACCTGATTCGGGAGATCGGCAAAGAACGCACCGTATTGCTTTCCACTCATATTCTCTCTGAGGCCCAGCAAATTTGCGACCGGATTCTGATCATTAATAAAGGAAAAATCGTCGCCGAGGATACGCCTGGGAATTTGCAATCCAGGCTGGCGGGTGCACAGCGCGTTCAGCTCACCTTGCGCGGAGAAGCTGCCAAAGCGGCAGAAACCATCAAGGGGCTGGAAGGCGTCCAGGATGTACTCCTGCAAAACGATAGCAACCTCGAGTTCCAATACGATGTGCAAAAAGACATCCGCCCCAGTGTGGCGCGGGCAATCATCCAGGCCAAACTGGATCTGCTCGAAATGCGAACTGCCAGCTTGAGCCTGGAAGATATTTTCTTACAACTGACGAAGGACGACCCTGCCAAGAGTGAGGAATAGACGATGCGCAATATCTGGACGATCGCAAAACGCGAATACGATTTGTATTTCATCAGCCCGATTGCTTATATCGTGGCTTTGCTCTTTCTGACCATTGTCGGGCTGATCTTTGCCCTGAATATTTTTTCGATCACGCTCAGCCAACCCGGACCTGCCCCCGCGCCCGACCCGAGAATTGTCACCGGCCCCATGGCATTCCTGATGCTGCTGGCAACCCCGGCCCTGACGATGCGTCTGATAGCCGACGAAGTACGCATGGGAACGATGGAGCTGCTCTTGACCGCCCCCGTCCGAGATCATGAGCTGGTGGTTGGCAAGTGGTTTGGCGCATTCCTGTTCATGCTGACGCTGATTGGAGCAAGCCTGGTTTTCCCCTTAATGATGCAGCAAATCTCTGACCCTGGCATCGACCAGATGCTGATGGTTTCAGGCTATCTCGGGATTATCCTGCTTGCGGCGGCTTTCCTCGCCATCGGGGTGGGGATTTCGGCGATTTTCAGCAACCAGATTGCAGCCTTCTTCACAACCCTGATCACGTTTGTCATTCTCTGGTGGCTGATTGGCGCACCCGCCAACATCATCCCCAGCGGAGCCGAAGTTTTCCGGTACCTGGACATGAGCGCTCATTTTTATGAAAGTTTTAACGAAGGGCGCATTACACTGGCGGCGATTTCATATTACTTGAGCTTGACCGCGCTCGGACTATTCATCGGCACAACTGCCATCGAAACGCGGAGGTGGCGCTAATGAACGACAAATTTAAGAAATACGCTCCGCTCGGACTTGTCATTTCCGGGTTGGCGTTGCTTGCCGCCATAGGATTGTTCCTGACGAGCGCGCTGAGTTCGGCTCGTATCGTTACCCTGCCTGACCCAGAACTGATCACGCGCGGCTTATGGGCCAGCGCGGCTGTTGTCATGCTTGGCCTGGCCGTAACAGCCTTTCTCGATGCGGAAGGCGTCCGGAAATTCTTCACGGGGCGACAGGCGCGCTACGGCAGCAACTCAGCCATCCTGCTTTTGGCCTTCCTGGGTGTTTTGTTCTTTATCAACGCCCTGGTGTTCGACAACCCCAAAACCTGGGACGTGACTGAAGACCAGCAGAATACGCTCTCTCCTGAAACCGTTGCCATTCTTGAAACGCTTGACAGCCCGGTAACGGCGCGTGCATACTTCAGCAGCCAAACACCTACCAGCAGCGTCAAACAGCTTTTGGATAACTTCAAATCGGCGAGCAAAGACAACTTTAATTACGAATTCATCAACCCTGAATTCAACCCGGTTCAAGCGGAAGAAGACAAAGTGGAACGCGACGGAACGATCGTGCTCGTTATGGGAGAACAACGCGAAGTTGTTTCGTTTGCCAGCGAACGGGATCTTGCATCCGGTATTTTGCGACTCAAAAACCCTGGCGAGCGCCTGGTGTATTTCGTCACAGGGCATGGAGAACTCTCCATCGACACTCCTTCTGAGACAGCCTATACCCTGGTCAAGCAATCGCTTGAATACAAAAATTACACCGTTGCCAACCTGAACCTGCTCAGCGAAGGGCAAGTCCCTGAAAACGCGGCAGCCCTGGTGATTGCCGGACCGCAAACGCCATTTAGCGAAGCTGAAGTGGCTGCCTTGCGAGCCTATCTTGACCGTGGCGGGGGGCTGATCGTTATGAAAGAACCGCCTCTTTCTGCTGAGGCGATCGCAACCAGCGACCCTCTGGATGAGATTCTGACAGAATGGGGCATTTCCCTGAGTAATGATTTTGTGATCGATCCGAATGTCAACCCGGCCAGCATCGCAGTGGCCGACCCAAGCATGTACGCCAGTCACCCGATCACCCAGGGGTTGGCCGGCTTCTACACCGCCTTCCCAACAGCCCGCTCGCTTTCAGCGTTAACCGTTCCCGAAAACATCATCATTACTCCCCTGGCTTTTACCGGGGTCAACGCCTGGGGCGAAACCGATCTTGAGTCGATCAACAACAACACCCCCGCCTTTGATGAAGGCAGCGACACAAGCGGTCCGCTGACTTTGGCAATTGCATCTGAAGATTGGATGAAAAGCGCCCGCCTGGTTGTTTTCGGCGATTCAGAATTGGCAGCCGATGCAATTTACCAGCAAGGCAACGGCGATATTGTTGTCAACGCCATCGACTGGGTAGCCGAACAGGATGATCAGATCAGTCTGACGCCGAAGGAAAGCACCGAGCGCCTATACAAACAACCCGGAACCCTGGGATTAATTGCCATGTTGTTGGGCGCATTGTGCGTTTTGCCGCTGATCATCGCCGGGGCTGGTATCAGCACCTGGGCTGCGCGCCGAAAACGAGGCTAAGATGCGCCGCTCGACCGTTGTCGCCCTGATCGTCTTCATTCTGGTTGCCGGACTCTACTGGTACACCCGCCAGGAAAATAACGTTCTGAGCACCGTTCTGGCCGGGACGCCCACCCCGACCTCCGCGCCAATTGGCTATTTGGTTGAGCCTTACTTGAAGACGGTCACATCGCTCTCCATCCGCAAGCCCGGCAGCCCTGAATTAACCCTGAAATTTGCCGAAGGCGGATGGTCAGGGCAGAGCGGCGAAGAATCACTCACGCCACTGGACCAACAAGCCGCAGATTCAGCGGCGCTTACCGTCCAGGATCTGCGCATTCTGACACAGATCGAAGCGACCGGCGAAACCCTGTCCGACTTCGATCTGGATGAGAAAACTGCCACCGTTATGGAAGCGGCTTTCTCCGATGGAACATCGATCAAGGTTCTGATCGGCAGGCCGACCGTAACCGGCAGTGGATATTACGCAATGGATCAGGAACACCCGGAAACGATCTTGGTGATCAATAAACTGAGCCTCGAAAAGCTATTATCGCTGCCTGAAAATCCGCCTGTAATCAGAACCGACACTCTTGAAAGTACGCCTACACCCGAACAATAAGGGCTTGAAATAAGGCTCAAAAAAGTGTATGCTGATTTAGACCTCACCGTAAGGATGATAACAAAAGAATGGAAGAACCCCTGTTAATTGTCGAAGAAGAAGAAGAATATTCCCCAATTGCGCGCCTGATTGAATTGGGGCGCCAAAAATCTTATGTAACTCTGGATGACATCCTACACTTCTTTCCGGAAGCTGAACAAGATGTAGAGCAATTGGAAGAAGCCTTTGCTGCCTTATTGAGCGCAGGCATCCCGTTTGTCGAAGATTCAATCACCACCGAGCCCAGCGAAGATGAATTGGTCCAACCGGGCGATTCAGACGCGGAAGCTGAGCCTGACCTCGCAGCAATTGACGATTATCTCGCCAATATTGATACCGATGACACGATTGGCTTGTATCTCAAAGAAGTCAGCCGGGTCCCGCTGCTCAATGCAGAGGAAGAGGTGGAATTGGCGCAGCGCATCGAGAGCGGGCGAACCGCTCGCGAAGAGCTGGCCAAGGGCATCACCAACACCCGACGCCGCATCGAACTGCGCACCGATATTGAAGATGGCTGGGCTGCCCGCGAGCACCTCATCACAGCCAACTCACGCCTGGTGATTTCGGTTGCCAAGAAATATATGGGACGAGGCGTGCCTTTTCTGGATTTAATTCAGGAAGGCAATATTGGCCTGATCCGCGCCACCAAAAAATTTGACTACCGGCGCGGACACAAGTTTTCAACGTATGCCACCTGGTGGATCCGTCAGGCGGTTACGCGTGCCATTGCCGATCAGGGGCGCACCATCCGCGTTCCCGTCCATATGGGCGACCAGATCAATAAGTTGCTGCGCGTTCAGCATCAACTGACCCAGCGTCTGGGTCGCGACCCATCCGTTGAAGAACTGGCCAACGCATTGGAAGTGCCGCCCAAAAAGGTCGAGAACATGATCCAGGTGGCACGCCGTCCGCTCTCGCTGGAAACCCCTACTGATGATGAAGAAGATTCGGTGCTGGGCGATTTCATCGAAGACGACGAGGCAGCTCCGCCCGACGATACCGCCACCTACAACCTGCTGCGCGAACACCTAAGCGAAGTTCTGAACGGGCTGCCCCCTCGCGAAGTTCGCATCTTGCAGTTGCGATACGGTCTGCTCGATGGGCAAGCCTATACACTGGAGGAGGTTGGCCGCAAAATGGGTGTTACCCGTGAGCGCGTCCGCCAGATCGAGGCCCAGGCACTCAGCCGCCTGCGCCACCCGTCCATCCGCCGAAAATTACGCGATTATTTAGGCGAATAATCGAGAAACACGCTTTATCCAAAAACCTCCTGAATGGGAGGTTTTTGGATAATTGCACCTTGCAGCATTGCCTGTTTGATATTAACGAACATGCTATAATTCACGGAGTTTTCTGACACAGATTGGGTATTTAGACAGAAATTCAGCCAAATCCATGATCAATTCACAACCTTGTTCTTTTTTCTTAATCGAAGATAACACGGCAGATGCCGACCTGATTTCACGCGCCTTGCGCAAAACGGATAAGTCTACGCAAATATTTCTGGCAAGAGATGGCGAAGAAGCCTTGCAAATGTTGGGCACCTGGCCGGGTAATTTCCCGAGCCCGATGATTATCCTGCTGGACTTAAAACTACCCAAGATCGACGGACTAGAGGTTCTAAGAACCATCAAACAAAGTAAAGTATTAAAATCCCTGCCTGTGGTGGTTTTAACATCTTCAAACCAAATTCAGGATGTTCAAAAAGCCTACCAGCTTGGCACAAACTCATACGTTTTGAAAGCAATCGATTTTGATGACTTCTCGAAAGCGATCGAGATGATCCACCAGTATTGGTGCAAGTTGAATGTTTACCCGTTTTAGCAAGACTCGATAACCCAAACTCGCCGCCAACCCTGGAGTTCGTTGAACACCAGAAAAGGCGGCGGTTTTTGTTGAAACTATTTGGAGGAAAAATGCGAAAATTTCTGATCCTGATCCCGATGGCCCTGCTCCTGACATTTTGCGCAGCCAACAGCCCGGCAGCCCCTACCCCGGATATGGCCGCGATTGTCAACGCAACTCTGACAGCCTTCGTGCCCGAACAGGTCGACTTGCTGCCTGTTCCGACCCTGGCAAGCGGCGGAAGCATCTCCGGGCGGTTGGGCTACCCATCTGAAGCCATTCCCCCCTTGAAAGTGGTTGCATTTCGCGTTGGCGGTTCAGAGTTCTTTTTTGTCGAAACCGCGCTCAACCAGGCTGATTACCGGATCGATAACCTACCCGAAGGCAAATACAATGTCGTTGCCTACACGCTAGGCGGTGATAGTTTTCCGGTTGGTTTGTCGGGTGGCTATACCCAGGCGGTATTGTGCGGCATGACCGAAGCCTGCACCGAACACACCCTGGTGGATGTGATCGTTTTTAACGGCGAAGAAAGCATGGGCGTGGATATCATCGACTGGCTGCAACCCAACTTCCCGCCCATGCCGTAAAATCAGCGGAAGGCGGGATGGTATCCCGCCCATGCCGTAAAAACATCGTCGCTGTCACTGAAAGCAAAGGGAAGAAAACATGACTGAAATCATCAAACAGCCCAACAGCCGGATGTGCTTCATTTGCGGATTGGAAAACCCGGTCGGTTTGCGCCTGAAAATCTACCAAACAGAACCAGGCGTGATCGAGACCACTTACACCGCCCCGGAACACTTTCAGGGTTACCCTGGCGTTCTACACGGCGGGATCGTCGCTACGATCCTGGATGAAATCAGCGGACGGGCCCACATGGGCGACCCGTCCGCTCCGCGTTTTATGTTCACCGGCAAGCTGGAAGTCAAATATCGCAAAAATGTCCCGACAGGCAAACTGCTCAAAATTATCGGCAAGGGCGGCAAATCGAAGGGCAAGATGGCTGAAGGCTGGGCCGGAATCTACGATGAGAGCGGAACCCTGTTGGCTGAAGCCAATTCCCTGTTGATCGATGTGCCACAGGAAGTGCTCGACACAGCCAACCTGGAAGATCTCGGCTGGAAAGTTTACCCGGACTAAACCCCGCGCAAGCCGCCAAAAGCCGCAAAAACACTGTTTTTGTGTAAAAGCTCCACTGTTGAAAAACCCACCTCGCGCAACATATCCACTTGAAACAAGAGTGGGCGCGGGGTGTCTTCTTGTTCGATATAGCTGAAGACCTGCTCGCGATACACGTCGCCTTTGAGGGCGGCCAGGTATTCGCCATAGCGGGCTTTCATCAGGGTCTGGACCGGCTGGCTGGAATGTTCTATCAGATCCGAGATCCAGATCGAGCCGCCGGGGCGCAGAGCGCGGAAACATTTCGCAAAAACCGTCCGCCACTCGTCATCGCCGCGCAAATGGTGAAAAACAGCCGCAGCCAGGATGATATCGAACTGGCCCTCGCCCAACTCCAATTCGCGGATGTCGGCCTGGGAGGTCACAACCTGACCCTGGGTGGCTGCACCTACCCGTTCAGCGGCTCGATCAAGCATCGGCCGGCTCAAATCGAGCAGGGTGACGCTCAGCCCAGGCAACGCCTGAAGCATTTTGAGCGAGTAATTGCCAGCCCCACAGCCGATATCGAGCAAATGGGTGGCCTTGGGGGTGCAGGCCGCCGCAGCCTGGGTGACCAGCTCGAGCACCAGCGGCGCATCAACGGTGGCCGACTGACCGGTTTCGAGATTGGAAAAGCGCTCGACATCCTGATCGAAACGCTGACGGATTTGTTCAACGGTTGATTTCATTTTTTATAGTTTCTCCCTTTCCAAGTCACGCCCTGACCGGACAAAACCTTCCAGGCCGAGGTCAGCATCATGGCGGCAAAGACACCTGCACCGAGCGGTGTGGTCAGGGCGTACCAGCGCGAAATGCCCATCAGGTGGTTGATTTTCATGCGTAGATACAAAATATGAACCCAAACCAAGAGAGCTTCAGCCGTTACCGCCAGCGCCATCCAGCCGCCGCCATTGGCGTACCAAGTCAGCCCCAGCAGCGGCCAGGCGGGCAAGACGAGAGCCGCCATCAAGGCCAGCAGTGCCCCAAACGCGCCGAGCAATAGCATACCGGGATGGTCTGACAAGCCGAGATAGATGTTCTTGGTCCAGCCTTCCCACATCGAGGGCAGGTCGGTGTACATGCGGGTTCGGGCAATGCCGCGTCCGTCGGCGATGACCAAATGCTGGCCGCTCCATTTAACCTTTTCGGCAAGAGCCTTGTCTTCGACGATCTGATCTTTGACCGCCCCGTGGCCGCCAATCGCATCGTAGACAGCGCGCCGGATGAAGATGAACTGCCCGTTGGCGATGGCATCACGAGATTTGGGATCGTTAACCTTGCGCGGCGAGAACCCGACCGAAAGGGCGGTGAAAACCAGCGGCATGACGGTTTTTTCCCAAAAGCTGCCAAGGATCTGCTCGGTCATGACGGTGTAGAGATCGGCCCCGGTCTTTTGGGCGGAGGCCAGGGCGGCGGAGAGGGCGTTCGGGTGCAGGAACGTATCCGCATCCAAAAATAAAAGCCATTCGCCGGTAGCGGACTCAGCAGCCTGATACAAGGCGTGCGGTTTGCCAGCCCAGCCCGTGGGGAGTTCGCGTCCATGCACAACAACGAGACGCGCGTCGCGGGCGGCAAGCTCAGTCAAAATAACGGGCGTCGAGTCAGTCGAGCGGTCATCCAGCACCAGGAGTTGGAGTTTGGGGTAATCTTGCGCGAGGACCGCCTCGACACAGCGCCGGATGTTCTTGCCTTCGTTACGGGCCGGGACAATGACCGAGATTAGCGGGCCGCCGGCGAACGGATGAACGCGCGGGGTTTGAATGTCAAGCCAGGATTGATTGTGCAGCCAGGTGACAATGACCAGTGCGCCAAGAAAAAGGAAGGTTGATAAGATGAAATAGATCATTTCAATAGTTGAGAAGGGATAAGGCTCGCCAGCAACTCTTCAAGTGGGATCATACCCAGAAAAAGGAAGTTAGGCGCAACAACGGCAATCAGGAGAAAAAAGCCAAACAAGGCCCAAACATCGGGCGTGATCCCAGGGCTGCGTCGGATTTGTGGGTATAAATCCAGCGGGACAGCTTGCTGGGCATATTCGTTTGGTTCGGCGGCCACAAAGCGGATGCGCAAGGGTTGGCCAGGCGACAGGGATTCTAACCAACCGGACGGGTACAAAGACAGGGTCGCAATGAAGGCGAAGTCGTAGCCTTCCGGCTGCTCAGGCAAAGTAAGGAAGATGTAGCCATACCCGCTTTCAGGGTCGACCTGGTTGATGACAGCATCTGCTTCAAGCCCATGCGATTGCAAGGCGGCCAACAGGCCACGATGCTGGCTGTATTGATCCAACCCGACAATCACAAAAAACAAAAACATGATCGGCACGAGCGCAGCGAGAAATGCCACAAAAACCCAGGGCGCGATCAGGATTTCTCTACGGGTGGGGAGCCAACGCGCATTCATTTTTACAATTTCCCGGTGATCTTGAAGGAGCGATCCATAAAGTGAACGGCGAACAAAATCAACAGGCTCGAAAGGCTCAGATCGGGGAAAAATCCGAACTGGCGGTTAGCCCACAGAACGATCACGACCAGCAACAGGATGACCAGGAATTTATAACGCGGCATTTGCTCATCGCTGAATAGCTGCGGCATGGCGAGTTTGATTAGGTAGCGATTCTTCGGCAGGATGTTGGCGGTCAGCATCAGAAAGAAACGCACCAGGAATATACTGTGCAAAAGCAGGAAGATGCCCGCCGCGCCGGCAATGAAATAATCGAAGGATGTCTGGGGGTCCGCAGATGCAGAGTTGAAAAAGAGATCAAAATTGCTCTGATAGGCCATCGCAAGCAGGCAGATCAGATACCAGAAATAGTACAAGCTCTTGAGTGCCGGCGGCATGATGAACATCGTCAGCGCCATCAGAAAAATAGCAACGATCGGAACGGCCAGTGCAGCCAGTGAGTACCAGGTCAGTTCAGTCTGGCCCACCAATGAAAGCAGAACAATCGCCGTGATAACCACAATCGTTTGCTCGTTGACGCGCGGAAGCAGCTTTGGAACCACCATACCATACGCAAACAGGAATGCAAACGCCGGGAACATAATGGCGCCTTGAATCCCGCTAAGCACAATAAGGCTGAGCGGCGGATTAAAGAATTCAGCCACAGCGATCAAGATCCACGAAACCAGCACGGTCAGGGCAATGATTTCCTGCAAACGGCTGATGCCCGGCGCAATGATCCCTGGCGCGGGTTGGATATTTTTCTGCCGATCGGATGTTTCCCACAAGAGCAGGATTTCAATGATGATTCCGGCGGCAATGGCGAGGTTGGCGGCGAGGTTCATAGAAGTTTGGTCTTAGAAACGGTTATGGTGCAAAAGCGTGATTTTGGACACAAATTTCACGAATTACACGAAAAACAAAGGGGGTTCTTTGCGCTCTTTTCGGCTTTGCGAGCCATGCGCTCCTTACTCGATTATTTTCACTTCTCAAAACTCGGAGACAACAGTTCGTTGAAATCAACCATCCCCAAAAAGACAAACTGCGGGTTGAAAACGATCAGCAGCAGCGAGATACCCAGAATCCACCAAATGTCGGGCGGGATGCGCGGATAGGCTTTCACAGCCTGATAGTGGTCAGCCAGCACAGCTCGATCCCAACCGGAAACCAGGGCATCGATATAGACGATTCGAATCGTCTGGCCGTATTTCAAAGACTGGTAAACATCAGGCGGATAATAACGCCAGTCAATCGAAGCAAAACCGGGAGAACCATCCGAACGCAGGAAATCAACGCCATTACGGAAGTTCTCTTCATCGATATAAGAAATTACGGCATCTGTCTCAATCCCGTACGCTTGCAAGTTTTCGAGCAACTGCCGGTGCTGCCCATACCGATCCAGCCCGGCAATCACGCCCACCAGGAACATGAGCGGGGCCAGCGAAGCGACAAACATCAACAAAATCCTGCCAATCAACGGCAGGAGCTTCAGAGTCGTGATCAACTGCTCCTTGACGGAACTCAAATCACCCTCACCACCGAGCCGCCATCCACTTTTTCGACTTCGATCCGGTTCGGGAAGGCATCCTTCAATTCATCAAGATGGGTGATGATCAGAATCTTGGCAAAATCGCCCTTGACGGTGTTGATCGCCTCGATCAAACGCTGAATGCCCTGGGCATCCTGGGAGCCGAAACCCTCATCGATCACCAGGGTTTGCAGGCGCGCCCCGGTACGCTGGGCCAGGATCTCGGAAAGCGCCAGGCGGATCGCAAAGTTGACCCGAAAGGCCTCCCCGCCTGAAAACATCTCATAATCGCGCGTTCCGGCCGGGTCGCTGATGGCAATATCAAGCGTTTCCTTCAAGTCGTCACGTTTTTTGTCTTTATATTCAGCCTGGGTTACAAAGCGCACGCTCATGCTGCCGTTGGACAGGCGATCGAGCAGTTCATTGGCCTTTTGTTCGATCTGCGGCAGCGCCTGTTCGATCAAAAGCGCCGGAACCCCATCCTTGCCAAAGGCGCGCTCCAACATCTTGTGGCGCGCAATCTCACCGGCCAGTTCCTCGCGCCGGGCTGTATACTGCGCTTTCTGGCTGCGGCGGCTTTCAAGCACCGCCACCAGTTGGCGCGCCCCGCCGACTTCCATGTTCATGCGGTTCTCGCGTTCCTGCAGATCGTACAGGGCGCGCTCAGTCGCTTCCAGGTCGGGCGTATTGGCTTCGGCCTCGCCCAGGCGCGCAGCGGCTTCGGCGTAGGCATCTTCCTGGGCCTCAATTTCAAGGTCCAAGCTGCGCAACTGGCCTTGCAGCGAGGCGATCTCATCGTCAAGCGGTTTGAGCGCGGCGCGAGCCGCCTCCAGGTTGCGATATTCGGTTTCGCTGGCGCGCCCATTCAACTCCGCCTGGCGGGCAGCATCGTGCGCCGCAGCATCGTAGCCCAGGGCTGCGAGTTCTCCGTCCAGTTCGGATAATTGCGAGCGGGCTTGCGCTGCGAAGGAATCGCCGTTTAACTGATTTTCAACATCCTGCAAGCGGATTCTCCCGCCCGCTTCCCAAGCCGCTGCGGCCTGTCTGGCCGTTTCGAGACGTTCGGCCAGGGCTGAGAGCTGGGCCGCCAGGCGCACCCGCTCGGTCTCCGCATCTGAAAGGCCGCGAACCTGCGCCTCAAGTTCCGCTACCTGGCTGGTGATTGATTCCGTTTCGACGCGGTTGGCGCGCCACTGGTCGCCAAAGAGCTTGCCTTCGCTCTTCAGCCCTTCAATGGTCATGGCGCGGTGCTCCGGGGAAAGCTCCTGTCCACACAGCGGGCAATTGCCCGCCTCAGTTACTTCCAGGTTCTTGATGCGTTCGTCCATCGCCAGCATCTGGGCTTTCAGACCGTCATTTTCAGCCCTGAGAGCCGCCTGGCGTTGGCGCAGTTCATCCAAGCTGGCGCGTAACTCTTCGCGCCGGTGAGCCTTCGCATCCGCTTCTGCCAAAGAAGCTGCAGCCCGCTCCTGCTCTTTCGTCAAGTCACCAATGACCAATAACTGATTACTGATGACTGAATACTGCTCATTGAGCGAGTGTTTTTCCTGTTCCAGGCGCGCGCGTTCGCTGTTGATCTCATCCAAAAACGGCTGGCGGCGCTTTTCCTGTTCACGGAATTGAGCCGCAGCCGCGTCGAAGGCCCCGAGTGCTTCACGGGCCTCGCCCCAGCCCCGGTATGCAGACTCCACATCAGCTGCGCGTTGGACGAGATCGGCCTGAGCGTCGCGCTCCGCTCCCCTGGCGGCCAGGCGGGCTGAAAGGGCGGCGCGCGTGGCGCGTGAACGGTCCAGTGTGGCAGCCAGCGTTTCGGTCAGCTTGCGCTCCTGGGCAAGCGAGGCGGCCATCCGCCGGGCGGTTTCGAGCGCATTTTCCTGCACCTTGCGCACGGTGGCCATCTCTTTCAGCTGCGATTCCAACTCGGCCAGGCGCGCCTTGCGGTCGGCTTCTTCGCTTAATTCTGCGTTGATCTCGGCCAAACGGCCATCGACCGTGTCAACTTCGCGCTCCAGGCCTTTGCGGCGTTCTGAAGTACGCTCGCGATAAGCATCCCACTGGTCGAGACCGAGGATGCTGGCCAAAATCCGCTTGCGGTCACCCGGACGCTGTTGAGTGAACTGATCAGCTTTGCCCTGCAGGAAGAAGGAGGCGTTTACGAAGGTTTCATAATCCAGCCGCAGGGTTTGCTCAATTTTGGTCTGGGTTTCGCGGGTCGAGCGTTCGGTCAGGGGCCGCCAGCGCTCCCCATCCCAAACCTGAAACTCAAGCGTGGTGCTTTTGCCGCGCGGCAAAATGCGCTGGATGCGGTATTGATTGCTTTCGTAGTCAAACGTCAGGCTGACTTCGGCCGTGTCGCTGGCACTATGGATCAGCGCTTCGCCGGTTTTGCGGGCCTGCCCAAACAGGGCGTAGGTAAAGGCATCGAGCAGTGACGATTTGCCTGCGCCATTATGCCCCGAAATGCAGGCCATGCTGAAGCCCGAAAAATCCACTTCGACCGGATCGCGGTACGAGAGAAAGCCAGAGAGTTTGAGCCGAATCGGTATCATGGGCTTATTTTACTGCCTCTTGTCCGATTTTCTAAACCGGGCAGAATAATTAGACTGAAGACGGAAATTTTTGCGCTTTAAGTGGCTTGCAGCACTCAGTACCTTTGATTTAGATGTGGTATCATAACGACGTGTACAGCACTGACCATGTTCGTAACCGCCGCAGGACAACCCTGCTGACGATTATTTTAGCAACAATCCCATGCTATTGCCTGGGATTTGTTGCTTTATCGTTAACTCCCGGTGAGCGCACGCCAACCCCCACCCCGACCATCGGCGTGCCAACCCTGACGGCCACTGAAACACTGCTGATCATTCCTACCACAGCCGGCCCCTCCCCGACCCCCAACCTGTTGACGGCTACGATCACCTTCACACCAACCGCAACCGCCAGCCCCACCGCCAGCCGGACACCCACGGTTACTTTGACGCCATTCCTGCCCCAGACCAACACCTTCACACCAACCAACCCGCCGCCAACCATAACCCCATCGCGCACAAACACGCCCATCACACCGACCAATACGATTACGCCGAGCAACACACCCGTGCCGCCATCAGCGACATTTACGTTGACTCCTGAACCACCAACAGAAACTCCAACCCCAACAGCGACGCCGTAACCCCGGCATCAGAGAGTGGACTTAACCCGCCCATGGAACTGACCCCTTTCCTGAAATCCCTGCTTACAACATCCGGCCTTTCGGCTTATGAAACCCCGGCATCCACGATCATTGCAGACGCCTGGCGTCCGCTTGTGGATGAGATCCAGTACAGCCGGATTGGCTCACTCGAGGCGCTCAAAAAAGGCAGCCTCACTTCGGCTGCGCCTGGCGCTACCCCAAGCATCATGCTGGCTGCCCACATGGATGCTATCGGCATGATGGTTACAAAAGTGCAGGATGGTTTCCTGCGCGTGACCCAGATTGGCGGTGTGGATGCGCGCGTTTTGCCCGGAACGCCGGTCACCGTCCATGCCAGCGGCGAGGGAAAAACGGAAGAACTGGCGGGGGTCGTTGTTCAGCCGGCAGCGCGCTTATTACCCGCATCGATGGCCGACACTCCGGTTCCGATGGATCATCTCTTCATTGAGACCGGCCTGCTGCCCAAAGAAGTCGCCGCCAAGGTGCAGGTCGGCGACCTGGTTTCTTACGCCACCGAACCGGTTGAACTGGCCGGGGATGCGCTGGCAGGTCACTCGCTTGATAACCGCGCCTCGGTCGCCGTACTGACAGTGGCGCTGGATGAATTGAAAAAGAAAACCCACACCTGGGATATCTGGGCAGTCGCCACCGCACAGGAGGAAGTGACCCTGGGTGGAGCATTTACATCCGCACACGGTTTGCGCCCCAGCCTGGCCGTTGCCGTCGATGTGACGTTTGCCAAAGGCCCCGGCGCAAACGGGTGGGAAACTTTTCCGTTCGGTAAAGGGCCGACCCTCGGCTTTGGGCCAAACCTGCACCCATTTCTCTTTAAAAAATTCGAAGAGCTCGCCAAAAACCTCGAAATTCCCTACCAGACCGAAGTTATCCCGCGCCACTCTGGCACGGATGCCTACGCCATGCAGGTTAGCGCTGAGGGTATTCCGACCATGGTGATCGGCATTCCGCTGCGCTACATGCACACCCCGGTCGAGGTGGTTGCGCTGAAAGACATCCAACGCGCCGGCCGTCTGCTGGCTGAATTCATCGCCGCCCTTGAACCTGATTTTGTCGAAAAGATTGTCTGGGACGATTAAGCCATGCCGAATATCACAGAAAAACAATTCAAGCTGCTCGAAAAACTGTGCAACGCCAGCAGCGTTTCAGGCGATGAAGGCGAAGTGCGCCAGATCATTCTGGAAGAAGTAAAACCCTACGCCGATGAAGTCAAAGTGGATGCACTCGGCAGCGTGCTGGTCACAAAAAAAGCTGCCACAAGCAATGCGCTGCGCGTCATGCTCGACGCCCACATGGACGAGGTCGGGTTTATGCTGGTGGCCGAAGATGGCGAAGGCATTTACCGTTTCGAGTTGGTCGGTGGGCTGGATGTGCGTCAACTGGTCGGCAAGGCTGTGCTGGTCGGCAAGAGTAAAACCCCCGGCGTGATCGGGGCGCGCCCCATTCACCTGACAACGGCCGACGAGCGCCAGCGCAAGATTCCGCTCGATCAACTGCGGATCGACATCGGCCCCGGCGGCAAAGCCAAACTAGGCGACCGGGCCGTTTTTGCAACCCGCTTCAAGCGGGTTGGCCCCTCCATTTTCGCCAAGGCCATCGACAACCGGGTTGGCTGCGCCATCCTGGTCGATCTGCTCAAGAGCGCACCCTCAAACATCGACCTGTGCCTGTCCTTCTCGGTGCAGGAGGAGATCGGCCTGCGCGGGGCAAAAGTGGCCGCCAACTACTTCAAACCCGACCTGGCGATTGCGATCGACTCCACCCCAGCCAACGACCTGCCGCACTTCGCCGATGAAGAGAATATTTTCTACAACACAAAACTCGGGCTTGGTCCCGCGCTTTACACCTTCGACGCCGGCACCTTGAGCGACCCGCGCCTGGTGCGCTTTTTAGCGGCAACCGGCGACAGCGAAAAAATCCCCTACCAATACCGGCAGCCCGGCGGCGGCGGGACCGATGCGGGCGCCATTCATCGCCAGCAGGCAGGCATCCCCTCCGTCTCCGTCTCGGTGCCAGGGCGTTACGCGCACACATCAACCCTGGCCATGCGCGTCGACGACTGGAAAAACACCCTGGCGCTGGTCACAGCGGCCCTCAAACGCATCACGCCCGCCCTGTTGTCAGAAGACAGACCTTAAAATTTTCGATATTCGTACCTCAGCACAATCAAGGTACGAGTTGCGATAAATATCTTATGAATGGTACCCTGGCCCTGCTCGGCTCCGGCGAATACCTGCCGGTTATGAACGAAATCGACCGCTTCCTGCTCGAAAACAGCGGCGCAAACGGACGAACGTCGCGCGTGGTCTGCCTGCCGACCGCTGCCGGGACAGAGGGCGAAGCCTCGGTCTCGCGCTGGATGCGCATGGGCGAAGAACATTTCAAGGGTCTGGGAGCACAGGTCACATCCCTGAAACTTACCAATCGAAACGAAGCTGAACAGGACGATTTCGCAGAGCAAATTGCCCGGGCCGACCTGATCTATTTTTCGGGCGGCAAACCGCACTATCTTTATGAAACGCTGAACGGCACAAAAGCCTGGGCTGCGGTTCAACAGGCAACCGCGCGCGGGGCTGCTTTTGCGGGCTGCTCTGCCGGGGCGATGTTCATCGGCGAGTTCCTGCCCGACCTGCGCACACTAGGACTGCGCCAACAGCGTGCCTTTGGGCTTTTGCCAAAAAGTCACATTTTGCCGCACTTTGACCGCATGATCGCCTGGCGACAGCTGTCCATACCGCTGCTGCAAAAATTCCTACCAGCAGGCGAGTATATTCTCGGCCTGGACGAAGATACCGCCCTGGTTGGAAAACCCGGCCTGGATTGGACAGTAATGGGCCGCCAGCAGGTCTATATCATCACCAACGAGACTGCACAGGCATACAGCGCCGGTGAAACTTTCAGGCTGACAGGCTGAAACCTTGTATAATCAACGCAGCGCATAAAAATTCGCCCGATTTCTGTATATTCAAGCATTGGAAACGGAAAACGATACTCCATGAAAAAACTCATCCAAAAACTGACTGAAACCTTCTCACCCTCGGGTTATGAATCCGCCATTCGAGATGTGATCCGCGCGGAAGTGGAAGGCCTGGCTGACGAGATCCGTGTTGATGCGCTTGGCAACCTGATCGCGCGCAAAGGCTCGGCAAAAAAAGGCCCGGCCAAGAAAATCATGATCGCCGCCCACATGGACGAGATCGGCCTGATCGCCTCGCACATCGATGAAAACGGTTTTGTGCGTTTCACCACCATCGGCGGAGTTTACCCCCAAATGCTGATGGGTTCGCGCGTCCGTTTTTTCGGCGGCACGCCGGGCATTGTCCACACTGAGCCGCTTGACAAACCAACCGACACCCCCAGCGTGGACAAAATGTTCGTCGACGTCGGCGCAACCAGCCGCAAGGATTGCCCGGTCAAAGTGGGCGAAGTGGCCTCGTTTGAGCGCCCCTTCCTCGATCTGGGCAACCGGATCGTCGCCAAGAGCATGGATGACCGCATCGGCTGCGCGGTGGCGATCGAGGCTTTGCGCGCGCTCAAGAGCACACCACACGAGGTGTATGTTGTCTTCACCACCCAGGAGGAAGTCGGCACCCGCGGCGCGGAAACATCCGCTTTCGGGATCGACCCCGACCTAGGCTTTTCGATCGATGTGACGGGTTGGGGCGATACGCCGGGGCGTAAAAACTTCGAGATGGCGCTCGGCAAAGGTCCGGCGATCAAGATCAAAGACGGCGGCATGCTCTCCGATCCACGGATCGTCGATTGGATGATCGGTACCGCCGAAAAAGCGAAAATCCCCTACCAGCGCGAAGTACTGCTGGGCGGAACGACCGATGCGCGCGCCATGCAACTCGTGCGCTCGGGTGTGCCCGTCGGCTGCATCTCGATCCCATGCCGCTATGTGCACAGTCCCAGTGAAATGGTGGACATTCGCGATGTCGAAAATGCTGTCAAGCTAATTGTTGAATTGCTTGGCAAGCCGGTTGAGTTGTAAAAGAAGAGCTTCTATCAAGCCGTCCCAAATAGGGGCGGCTTTTTTGTTCAGTTACAAAAGTTGTAAAATAAAGATGACTTATTCGTGATTTCGGCCAACGAGATAAAAAATGGCTCAAAAACTAAAAAATATCGCCTTCCGTACCAGCGCACTCTACGCCCTGTTTGCCGGGCTGTGGATACTGCTGTCAGATCGGGTAATTTCTTTGCTTTCCAAAGATCCACTTATCCTTACCCAACTGCAAACATACAAGGGCCTGTTTTTTGTGGTCGCGACCACAGTTTTGCTATATATACTCTTGCACACTCAACTACGTCGTTGGAGGCGAGAGGCGCGTGAAAGGCATCAAGCACAACAAGCCCTGGCTGCCAGCAATGATTATTTAAAAGCCGTACTGGACTCGACCAACGATGCCATCCTGGTGATCGATGCCAAAAGCGGAGAAATCGTAGATACCAATCAGCGCTTATTTGAGATCATTGGCTACACTTACGATGAAGCCATTCGAAAACCGGTCAGCCAGTTACAAAATGTGATGCCGGGCCACTCGATCGAAAAAATGATCGAGTGGGCAAAAAAAGCCAGGATCGAGGATTCTCAAACCATCGAATGGCAGATCAAACAAAAAAACGGTGATCCGTTGTGGGTTGAAATTAACTTGCGCTTTGTTGTCATCGGTGGACAGGATCGTTTCGTTGTTTCCGTGCGAGATATTCATGGCAGAAAAGAAACAGAAAACAGTCTCAAAGAAAACCAGCGCAGGCTGGCAACCCTGATAAGCAATTTGCCCGGTATGGTTTACCGTTGCAAAAACGATCTAGATTGGACGATCGAATATGTTAGCGAAGGTGTTTTCGCCCTGACCGGTTATCGAGCCAAGGATATGATGGGGCAGAACAACATTACCTTCAGAAAGATTATCCACCCGGAAGACCGCCAGATGGTCAGGGATGAAGTTCAAGACGCGCTCAAATCCTACCGGCCATATGCATTCGCCTACCGTATTGTTGATGTATCGAACATCGAGCACTGGGTCTGGGAGCAGGGGCGCGGGGTTTTTGACGACCAAAACCAACTGCTCTTTCTTGAAGGGTTCATTACCGATATCAGCGAGCAAAAACGAGCCGAACAGGAAACACGCGAGATCAATACCCGCCTGAGTGTTTTGATCAACGCAACTCCCGATATCATTTGCTTCAAAGACGGACAAAACCACTGGCTCGAAGCCAATGCCGCAGACCTGGCCCTTTTCAACCTGACAGAGGTTGATTATCGCGGGAAAACCGATGCCGAGCTGGCAGATTTCACCGACCCCATTTATCGGAAAGCATTTTTGGCTTGCGAACGATCTGACGAGGCCGCCTGGCAAAGAAAAACCGTCAGCCGGGCAGAAGAAACCATCCCCTCGCTGGATGGCGGCTACAAAATTTACGATGTTATCAAAGCGCCCATTTTCGGCGAAGATGGCGCAAGAAAAGGTTTAATCGTTTTTGGGCGTGATATCACCGAAAGAAAAAAAGCCGAGGAGCAACTGCGCATATCGCAAGAAACCTACCAGGGGATCCTCGGAAGCATCACCGAAACAGTCTACGTTCAGGATCAGAACGGGGCTTTCCTTGATGTAAACCTTGCGGCGCAAACGATGTACGGCTACGACCGGGAAGAATTCATTGGCCGCACATCAGAATTTCTCTCGGCGCCGGGCAAAAACAATCTCGAGAAAATAAAAGAGATGGTTGATCGCGCATACCAAGGCCAACCGCAGCAATTTGACTTTTGGGGCATAAAAAAGGATGGGGAGATATTTCCCAAAGAGGTCAACCTGACCCAGGGTTGGTATTTTGGACAAAAAGCGGTTATCGCCGTGGCGCGCGACACCACAGCGCGCAAACGTGCTGAGCAAGTACTTTACAAGCGCCTTGCCGAATTGGAAGCGTTGCGAACCATCGACCGCGCAATAACCTCCAGTTTTGATCTGAGAATTACACTGGATATTTTGCTCAAACAGGCTATCCATAAACTGGGAGTAGATGCCGTTGCAATCTTAATGATGGACCCTGACTCGCAAGATATGAAATACATTATGAGTCAGGGGTTCCGCTATGCAGATCTTGAAACAGTTCAAATCCGGCCAGGACAGGGGTTTGCAGGGCAGATCATGCTCGAACGACGGTTGCTGCAAATCACAGACCAGCAAGCCATAGAAAATGATAAAGCATTCACAAAAGGCAGTGAATTTTCCGCCTATTATGGCGTACCGCTAATCGCCAAAGGCCAGATGAAAGGAATTCTGGAAATATTCCACCGCACCAACCAGGCCCACGACCCGGATTGGATGAACTTTCTCGAAACATTGGCAAATCAAACGGCAATCGCCATCGATAATTCACAGATGTTTGACATTTTGCAGCACAAAAACCTTGAGCTGGCTTTTGCCTACGATGCTACGATAACCGGCTGGGCGCGCGCGCTGGAATTGCGTGAAGGAGAGTCTTCCGGGCACAGTGAACGCATTACAGAATTGACCATTGAATTGGCAAAAGAATTGGGTCTTAGCAAAAATGCCCTGATAACGATCAGACAGGGCGTCTTACTGCACGATGTCGGCAAAATGGGGATCCCAGATAAAATCCTGCTAAAAAAAGGCAAGTTGACCAGTCGCGAGCGCAAGATTGTCGAACAACACCCCAAAATTTCTTACGAAATGCTTTCGAAAATTGATTACCTGAAGCAAGCGCTTGCGATTCCACATTACCACCATGAAAAATGGGATGGAACAGGATACCCGGATGGCCTGGTCGGTCAACAAATCCCCTTGGTTGCTCGCATCTTTGCCGTTATCGATGTCTGGGACGCGCTCACAAACGACCGTCCTTACCGCAAAGCCTGGTCGCATGCTGATGCCCTGGAATATATCCGTGAACAACGCGGGAAACATTTCGACCCCGAGATTACAGACTCTTTTCTGAAGTTGCGAGGAAGGGAATCGCAGGGTTTTTGATCTCAACTCAACGCCGCCATTTGTTTTATGTTATCGAATTCAGCCGCTGATAATAATCCACCAGCACGCGCGGCAAGGATTGCGCGGCCTCGAGCAACGCCAAATGGCCCTGGGCGATGGTCTGTTTTTCAAATTGCTCAAAAACCTGCAAGCCCCTGCGCAGGCCGAGCTTCATTTGTTTCAGGAATTCCCGGTCCGCTTCGCACATACGATCGGTCAACTGTTCGAGTTCAGATAGATCATCCGGCGACATGGCAGCCAGCCGTCCCAGCGCCTGAGTTCCAAGTGCGCGAACTGCCTGCGCCGCCGGGCTGGCTTCGATCTCCACGATCTGCTGGCGCATCCAACGGTAATCCTGCCGATCAGAACACAACCCGCTGGTCAGCGCCCAGATCTCTTCAAGCGCCGATCCACTGGCTTTGGCCAGATAATCGCGTAAAAAGCGTTCGTGTGTTTGAAGGAGTAACTGCGCGCGATACAGGGATGAACGCGGTTCGCCGCGGGTTTCATCGTGGGTCACCTGTTCAGCGCGGATGCTGTAATCGTTGAGCAGAGCATTCTCCATCTCGACCACCGCATACAGAAAGCGGACCCAGGCCTCATAAAGTCTCGTCAGCGAGACAAATTGCAAACCGTGGGGGGTGATCGCAACACCGCCATCCGGGCCAAAATTCAAGCGTTTGACCGCACCCAATTGGTACATGCCCAACAGCGAATCCACTTCCGGGTTGATATCGTGCTGCACTTTTTTATAGGAAATCGTGGCATCCATACCGGCATACGATTGAATGATCTTCAAACCGCCCGCGTGCAAATGTGCAAACTGGCTGACATCATACACACGCCCATTGACAATGAACCAATGGCCATCCTGCGGATTGTTACGCAGAACCACTTCCGATGCCAGGTAGACCTGCTCCTGCTCAAATTGCGGTCCGCCATAGGTGGTAAAGACTTCCTGCAAGTAGCGATCTTCGCCTACCAGCCGGTAGAAAAAGCCGGGCCCATCCTTCTCACCAACCTGATCGATGATGATTTTCTGCATGGCTTCCATGACGGTCTTTGCAAAACCGGTTCGCCCGCAAACGTAGAAAAATGCGCCCCGCTGAATTAATTCCCAAAGGCTGGCTTGAACCTCGGGGGCGAGCATCAGTCTGTCAATGTGCGAACGCGGCCCTGGAGTAAACTCCATACGCCCATTCCGGGTGGCAAGATAAACATCCTCTTGCGAAAATGCAGCTTGTAAATGTAATTGGCGATCACCTACCAATCGTTCCCATTCCGCCTGATAAAACAACTCTGAGCGGGTGCGTGTTCCGAAAAAGAGCCAGTTTTCACCGCACCCCGACTGGGCAGCGCGGGCTCGCAACATGCTCCGGAACGGGGCAATGCCCGTTCCGCCGGCAAACATCACCACCGGGCGACACGGATCAACCGGCAGGCTGAAACGCGGCGGGTGGATCACCTTGATCGAAATCCGGCGAGATTCAGCGCCGGAGGATGCCGCGATCCGGCTGAGAAAACCGGAGCCGGTCCCGGTCCGCAGCGCGGCACGTGAAACCGGAGTTTCCTGGGTCTGGTAGTGTAATCCGCCGATCGTCAGCTGCATCTCATCGGCTTCATCGTTGGTCATCGCGGATGAGATCGAATACGTCCGGAAGGTTTCCGGCGGGACAAGGCGCGTGATATGCTCACGTTCGCCGGGCTTGGCCTTCCATACATGCTTCGGATTAAACCCGCCTTCGGCCAGTAAATTCAACAGATCCCACAATTCCCACTGGTCTTCGGCCCGGGCTTCGAGAATCTTGTGGAGCGATTCATTATGCGTGACCGACAGCAAGATTTTCGCGATGTTACGCGCCACCGGGCGGATGCGCCCAAAAGTCAACAAAGTCCGCAGCGACAAAACCAGCGCACCCTGGTAGCCGTCGCGTAACTGCACAGCGGTCCGCCAGACGGCATTCAGCGGGATCGGTTCGTCGCCGGTCGCTCTCAGCGCTGACAGGGTCTTTCGGACGAGTTCAGGGTCATTCTCCGGCAGGATGGCGCAGCGGTCACCCGGCTGATAGCGAATCCCGGTGCCGGATGTATCCAGCACCACCCTGTTGACTGGCGGGACGCCCTCACCCGTCAGCGTGTCAACCTGTTTGACGCGCACAAAATGACAGGTGGCCGGAGTGCGGATGTAACGCTCCTGGCGGGCGCGCTCCAGTTCATCATCCATGCGGTCCCACAGGCGGTCTTCAAAACCACCGTCGAATCCACCCAGGGTTCGGCTGCGCCCCGCCTTGAAAGACAGATCGAGAAAACCATAAGCCTTGATACGGTGGCGCCCGATCAAGCCGGTCTCACCGGAATAGGCTTCCAGCGCTTGCTGGAACAAACCGGTCAGCTCGCTATCCCCGATGCGTTTGACATACTCCGGCACGGAAATTTGTTCAGCAGCCTTGAGCAACTCCTGCCAGTGCGGCGGGAACCAGGCCCGCGTCCGTTCGGTTTCATGGCCAACGGTTGTGGAGAAGTGGCCGCGCCCAAAGAAAATATCCATCAGGGTAAAGGTTGGGATAGCTGTGCCGCTTGGCCCAGGGATGGCATTGCCTTCCTGGAAAGGGGTGGCCAGGGGCGCCACCGTCTTGCCCCACACCACCGGATCCACATACAGCGGGTGATGGGCGTTGGGGTTGACCTTCATGAACGAGGTATAGGTCAAGTTATTGAGCGAATCAACCAGCAGGATCAATTCCCGTTTGAGCGCGGAGCGGTCATCTTGATCGGCCGCCTCCTGCGCGCGGATAACGGAACTCAGCAGGGGTGTGAACCTGGCAACGATCTCGATTGGAGTGCACTGAAAGCGCCTCTCATCCTCGTTGCCAACAATTGGAATCAGCAAACGCAGGTTCTCCATCCGCATCGGGTCAGGCAGAGTCGGGTCGATCAGCCGCCAGTTGTAGATATTCAGGTCAATAAAGGATAAATGCGGGGCCGGACGTTGCAAACGACGGCTGACCTCCGCCCAGGGTTTCAGCAGCGAATCAGGAAGGTGTGCATACGAAGTGGGCTCAACATAATGATAAGCGTGGACGAATATCCCCAGGATCGCGGCGGCCCGGTAAAGGTCGCCATCCGGCAATTCATCCTGCGCGCCACTCAGGGTCGGCATTTGCTCGAGACGGCGGCGCAGCCCGATCGTGCGAAAGAGTTCGGGCAGCTCCGCAGCGGCCTCGTCCCAGGCCCGATGCGAAGCAGGCAGCGCCAGCCTGGGCGGTTCCACCGGCAAAAAGCCGTGCGAAGCCGATAAAAAACCCAGGTTTTCATGTCCCAGGCGGCGGTTTTCGGCTTCGGCGTGGGTCAACACGCGCCGGGCAGGGATCATAGTCTCCATCGCTAAAGCGTCCCCACCACGGCTTCGCAAATATTCGCGCGCGAAACTGTCCCGAGCAAGCGCCCCTCCTTGACCACCGGCAACAGACGAATCTGCCTGCTGACCAGGATCGCAGTGGCTTTGGCAACATGGTCTTCAGGGAGCAATGTGATCGGCTCGCGAATGATCAGCGGCGCAATCGGGCGGTTGGAAAGTTCAGCACCGCGCCGAAGAAAAACCTGATAGGCATCCTCCAGCGTGCCGCCTTCCTCGAGGATTTCATCGATGTCGGGCATGGCAGCGCGCAGAATATCCCCTTCAGAGAGCACCCCCACAAACCCGCCGGATGAATCCACCACCATCAAATCGCTCACACCCGAAAGCGCCACGATCTCAGCAGCAATATGCAGGTTTGAGTCTGAACGAATGCGCGCAACATGTGTATTCATAACCCCTTTTACGTACATGTAAGACGGTTGGCCCTGCACTCGCCAATCTTCAAGTAACTCGTCGATCGACTCGAGATTTTTGCGGTCCCAGGGCTGCACCAGGTAATAATGGATTCCCAACTGGTTGATGGCCGTGATCGCGGCCTCGCTGTCTTTGGCCGCGGCCAGCAACACCCTGCGGGCCTCAGGGTATACCCCACTGGCTTTGGCGAAAAAATCCGTGCCAGACATATCCGGTAGAGATTGGCTGACCAACAAGAGCGCCACATTCTCATTGTCCGCGCGATGCTCTGCCAGGGCCGTCAAGGCCTGTCCGCCGGCAGTTTCCCGCACAACACGGTACCGATCAGCATAGCAGCTGCGCAAGTCATTTTCAATCTGTTTATGATCGGCCAAATCAGACACGAGAATGTAAATAAAAGGTGGATTCATAACAACCAGTCCCCGCCAATCGTCAAGATTTATTCCGGAATTTTTGCAATCGCTTCGATCTCGATCAAAAGATTAGGGTCCACCAGGGCTGAGAGAACGGTGGCGCGCGCCGGGCGCGGCTCGGAGAAATATTCCGAGTAGATCTGGTTGAAAGGCTGGAAAAACTCAGGCTTGGCGATAAAAACGGTGGCCTTGACCAGATCATCATAATCGCATCCGGCAGCGCGCAGGATCATCCCGATATTTTCAATCGTTTGGCGAGCCTGCTCTTCGATCGTGCTGCCCAGGGTTCCATCGGGAGCGCGGCCGACCTGTCCCGATACAAACAAAAAACCGCCGCTGATCAGCCCGGGCGAGTAGGCGCCCAACGTTTTCGGAGCACCTTCAGGGAAAACCGCGCGTTTATCTTTAGCCATGGCAAAAATCTCCTTTAGATTTGAGTTTTCACAGTATACCTGATAAAACTAGTCCAATTCAAGCATTGCAACCACAGACAGCCTGACAATCGATTAGAATTTGAACATTCTCCGGAGACATCTCATGCCATTCGACTTTTCTCATGCCCCAGACCGCTCAAAGACCAACAGCACTAAATGGACCCACTACCCGCCAGACGTGCTCCCGTTATGGGTGGCGGATATGGACTTCCCGGCCCCGCCCGCCATCAATGAGGCCCTGGCACAAGCCGTGGCACATGGTGTGCATGGCTACGAATCCCCAAGTAAAAAATTGCGAGAATCTGTCGCTACACGCATGGAAAAATTATATAACTGGAAGGTTAATCCAGACTGGATAGTTGCCACGCCGGGCATCATCGCCGGATTCAACGCTGCCGCCTGGGCCGTCTGCGAACCCGGCCAGGGAGTTTTGACCCAACCACCGGTCTATCCGCCCTTTCTGGGTGTCCACAAAAACGTTGGCCTGACTCTGCAGAATGCTCCGCTGCGCGAAGTGACCGAATCTGAGCACACCCTGCGCTACGAGATCGACTTCGATCATTTCGAATTGATGTTCAATACCGAAACCGCCACGCGCATGTTCCTGCTATGCAACCCGCACAACCCAACCGGACGGGCTTTCGGCCACGAAGAACTGCTCAAGATGGCTGAGATCTGCATCTCAAACAAAACAATCATCGTTTCAGATGAAATCCACAGCGAGCTAACCCTGCCCCCCACCCGGCACATCCCGATCGCATCGCTGTCACCGGAAATCGAAGCTCAAACGATCACTCTGATCGCGCCGAGCAAGACCTTCAATGTCCCCGGCCTGTATGCCAGCTTCGCCATCATCGCGGATCCCGCCTTGCGGCAAAAATTCCGTCACGTCACCGAGCGGCTTTGCATGCACGTTGCCAGCCTGGGTCAAGTTGCCGCCCAAGCAGCCTTCTCCGGGGCATGCGATGCCTGGCTGGATGAACTTCGCCTGCACTTGATCGGCAATCGCGACTTTGTGGTGGAGACAGTCCGCCAGAATCTGCCCGGAATTCGCGTCACAGTCCCCGAAGCAACTTATTTATCCTGGCTCGACTGCCGCGCTCTTCACCTGGAACCCAACCCATATGATTTCTACCTCGAAAAGGCCAAAGTAGCCCTGACAAACGGGGCTGACTTTGGCGAAGGGGGTCAGGGGTTCGTGCGGGTGAATTTTGGCTGCCCGCGCAGCACTTTAAAAGAGGCGGTGGAACGAATGATAGCAATATCCGCTTTATGATTTCCAATTAATGCGCTTTTCTAAATTCTGTACTAAAATAGGTTTGTAAGGTTGCTGTTATGTCACAAAACACCCCCCAGCAAGTAAAATAAACGCGTGGAGTAATCGGTAACTATGGAAGAAGGCTCGATCACTATTTTGTACGTGGAAGACAATCCTGATAACCGCATGTTGATTCGCCGCGTGCTAATGTCTGAGGATTATATTGTCGAAGAAGCATCGAGTGCATCTGAAGCTCTGGAAAAACTAAAAACGCTGCGGCCGCACCTGATCTTAATGGACATTAACATGCCGGAAATGGATGGATATACCCTGACAGCAAAGATTCGCCAGCTGCCCAGCATGGGCGGTATTCCGATTATTGCACTGACTGCTAACGTGATGAAGGGAGATAGGGAAAAATCATTGGAAGCGGGTTGCGACGGTTACATCCAAAAACCAATCGATATTGACACCATCATCTCACAAATTCAACGTTACCTGAAGAGATAATATGAGTGAAAACAACCCCGCCCACCTCATCACATCACCAAATAGTGACAGCCCTCGCAAACCCGGAATGCCCAAAGACGCTACCGTTCTGGTGGTCGAGGATAATGTTTCCAATTTTGTTTTGGTGGCACGCCTGCTCGGATTTATGGGGATACATTGTGAATGGAAAACATCAGGCTACGAAGTTGTGGAATATGCAGATACCCTGCCCCGGCTGGATTTAATTCTGATGGATATCCGCCTGCCCTATGAAGACGGATACGGGGCGCTAAAAAAAATCCGCGCTTCAGAGCGGCTTAAAAATGTGCCGATCGTAGCCGTAACAGCCGAAGCCAGCCTGGAACAAATGAACAAGGCGCGCGCATCAGGCTTTAATGGTTTCCTGGGAAAGCCGTTAGATCCTGATAAGTTTCCAGAACAAATCAAGCGAATTCTTACAGGTGAACCTGTCTGGGAAATCCCTTACGAGGAAAGATAACAAAAACGAGGAGGTTTCTGATGAAAGTTCGAGAGACAGCCTCGTTTTTTTTGTATATTCGCACGATGAGAGTATCCACCCATGAGCCAAACCGCTCCAGTTAATGCCGAAACGATCATCAAGTTACACGAATCAAATTACAAAGTATTCAAGGCGCGAAGCGAAAAAGAGCTAAACAGCTCCATTCAAAATTCGCTAAGAGCTTTGCCCTTTGTTTCAGCCTATTACACTGCCACGGATACCGGCCTGGAACTATCTTTTTTACTGGATCCCCGTACTCAAAAAGTGGCTCCAGTTCTAACAAGAAAACTCGAAATTTCAGCCACTGAGATGGCTCGTTGCTTTTCAGAAAATGTCAAAATTTCACGGCTGGAAGAAGCAGGCCTGCCACCCGGACTGGTTTCCGTTTTTGAAAAAGCAGGATGTACAAGCATAGCAGTCATTACTGCGGCTGACGATGTGGTTACGATGGGGGTTATTTGCCTGGGCGCAGTAGAAGATCAAATCATTGACAAAAACCTGATCGCTCCGATTATCAAATTGGCAGAAACCATTCCGCATACACTTGAAAACATCAAAGCGGCACGCGCAACACAGCAAAGATTGCGCGAGTTGGAAGCAATCTCAGATACGAGCCAATTGATCTCATCCTCAAGTAATTTACAGGAGCTCTATCAGGTATTGCACACCCAGGTCAGGGAAACCATTGGCGAGGTCGAATTCGCGATCAGCTTGTTCGACCCAGAGACCCAGACCATTGAAATGCCCTATATGTACAACCAGGAGTCGGTCAAAACGATTGAACCTTTTCCGCTCGGAGAAGGCCTAGTTTCAATTCTAATTCGCACCCGGCAACCCTTGATGCTGGTGGATGATACAGAGCGACGTGCGCGCGCACTCGGCGCAAAATTCATCGGCAAGCCTGCCAAATCGTGGCTAGGCTGCCCATTGGTGATCGGCGGAGAAGCTGTCGGTGCCATTATCGTGCAAGATGTTGAAAGAGAAAATCGCTTTACGCCAGATGATCTCAGGTTCCTGACATCGCTTTCAGCCCAAATCGGTGGCGCGATCTACAATACACGCCTGTTGGAAAATTCCCGTCGCAGCGCACTGCAACTGCAGACGGTTGCAGAGATTTCGCGTGAAGTATCCAGCTCATTAATTGTAGACAATCTCCTGCGCCAGGCCGTACAACTGGCCGTTGAACGTTTTAGCTTCTATCATGCGGCTGTCTTTTTGCTGGATGATGCAAAGGAATTTGCGGTCATTCGGGAAGCGACCGGCGAAGCGGGCACCCAAATGAAACGCGCCGGGCACAAACTTGCCGTTGGCTCAAAATCCATTGTTGGATTCGTTTCCCAAAGCAACGAGTCACTGGTGGTCAATGATACAAGCAAGGATCCAAATTATTACTCCAACCCGCTGATGCCTGAAACAAAAGCTGAAGCCGCCCTGCCCCTGCGGGTCGGCAATGAAGTTATCGGCGTTCTGGATGTGCAAAGCATCAAACCTTATGTTTTTACCGAAGAAAATGTCAAAATAATGCAAATTTTGGCAGACCAAATGGCTGTAGCTGTGGTCAACTCGGGATTATTCGCAGAAGCGCAAGAACGACTTTCACAGCATCGCCTATTACACCATGTTACGACAGCCGCCGCATCCAGCACCACCATCGATGAAGCTCTGAACAGCGCTGTCCAGGGCCTGCAAGTTACGCTTGGCGGCGATCAAATTGCCATTCTGCTCTCTGATAAAGAACAAAAAAACCTGGATGTACGAGCATCGATTGGATACCCCAACGAGGAATCGGCCAAACTACGAATCCCATTTGGGGTGGGCATTACCGGTTGGGTAGCAATGCACCGCCAACCACAACGCATCAACGATATCGCAAAAGACTCTCGCTATATTTCTGTAAACTCGAAGGTCCGCTCAGAACTTGCTATTCCCTTAATTTACCGCAATGAGGTGCTTGGGGTGCTCAACGTGGAAAGTCCACGAATTGGCGCATACAGCGAAAATGATGAAGAAATGCTCGGCACACTCGCCGGAAGCCTGGCTGCCATCATCGCGCACTCGCGCTTGCTGGAACAATTCCGCACTCAGGTTGAGCGCGAACGAATGTTATATGAAGTTATCAACAAAATCAGGCGGACATCAAGCACGGACAAAATCCTCTCGATTACCACAGATGAAATCAGCAAAGCGCTGATGGCAAGACGTGTTGCCATTCAGGTAGACATGTCTGAAACAGACAATCTTTAGCACAAGCAGAAGCTTTTAGACGGAGAAAATTTTCCATGCGAAACTGGACACCCCCAAGAAATGCACCCAGGTTACGCGCCAGTTTGGGCATTAAGTTAATTGCCATTTCTTTGTTTATATTTATTGTAATATTTGGGTATTCGACTTATCAGAGCAACCAGGCCATTATTGCAAATCTGCGAAATAGCGCCGAAAGTGAACTGGATTCGGCATCCGAAGTGATGGCTAAAAAAGTTGAAGGTGACAAAGATGCAGCCCTGATGGTTGCCGCCAGCATTGCCAGTCGTCCGGATGTTCAAAAATTAGCTGCAGAGAAAAACAGATCGGCCCTGGCTGATTTACTGAACCCCCTGTTTGGCCAATTAAAAGATCAGCATAAAATCGTTCACTTTAACATAATAGATGAACGAGGCGTTGTTATTCTTCGCCTTAATGACCCAGAGAAATTCGATGATTACGTTTTTTATAATGCTGTTGTGAGTAATACAATTGATACTCGCCACCCTACTGGTGGGCTTGAAGTTGACATTGACGGCTTAAGCATGCGTGGGGCAGCACCGCTTTTTTACGATGGCAAATTCATTGGCCTGATTGAGATCGGGATTGACTATTCGCAGGATTTCGCCAACCTGATGAGGCAGTATACCAATGCCGATTTTGTGATCTGGTTTTACAAGCCGTCCACTGCCCGTTTCGGCGTGGAATTTAGCGGGGAGAGCGTTACATCTCCTAATGAAAACTTTATTTATTATGCCGGCACGAAAACCGATGGCATAACAACCGAAAGCGCCAACCTAGAACAGGCCTTTTCAACTTTCGAGAACATCTTTACCATCTATCTGGAAAACAACCAGGCACAAGCCAGCCTGATGATTCCCATCCTTGGCCCAGATGCAACCTTTTTTGGCGTGACTGAAATCAGCACGGATTATTCAGAGAGGCTTGCTCTCGAAACGCGCGCCAATATTACAGACCAGTTTAGCAGACTTGGCATCACTTTAATAGGCCTGATTGCAATTGGTATAGCCGTCAATTATCTTATTATCAGCCCGCTCCAAAAGATTTCCCATTTCGCCAACGATATTACAGTCGGCACCGCAAAGACAGAGCTTAGCCTTAGAACGGGCGATGAATTTGAACAAGTCTCATTGGCCTTGAACCAGATGGCGGTATCGATTCATGAAAAACGGGAAGATCTGCAAAGACAAGTCGACCAGCGCACCGCCCAGCTAAAAGCATCCAACGAAGTAGCTGGGGTCGCCAATTCCATTCTCGACCCTGAAAAGCTGATTGCAACGGTTGTCCAGTTAATCACCGACAACTTCGGTTATTACTATGCAGCCATCTTTACTATCAGTGACGATAAACACTGGGCCGAGTTAAAAGACGCCACAGGGACTGCGGGAGAAGCGCTCAAGGCGCGCCGGCACCGACTCCCCATCGGTGGTAATAGCATGGTTGGCACAGCCATTAGCGCGAAACAAGCACGTATCGCGCTGGATGTTGGCGAAACTCCGGTGCGTTTCAACAATCCGCTGCTCCCCAATACGCGCTCTGAAATTGCACTCCCCTTATTAATCGGCGATCGGGTTGTGGGTGCGCTCGATGTGCAGTCCATCCGTGAAGCCGATTTCTTGCCTGAAGAAATCACCACACTGCAAAGTATGGCCAGCCAGGTTGCCATTGCCCTGGAAAATGCGCGCCTTTTCCGTGAAATGAACGATTCGCTGGATGAACTTCGCCAATCCGATCGCGAATTTGTCACAACCGCCTGGCGGGACAAACTAAAAGCTGGCAAGCTCGAACATACATCCCGCACCAACCAGGCTTTTTTGAGCAATAGCGATGATGTTCAACAAATCGAGATTCCGCTCAATCTGCGCGAGCAAAAAATCGGACAGATTTCGCTTGAAATCAACCAGGAATGGGATGCCGAAGACCAGGCCTGGGTGGAGGCTTTGGCAACCCAGGTTGCCATTTCACTGGAAAACTCACGCTTACTCGAAGAAAGCCAGCAATCGGCCATGCGCGAGAGACTATCCGCATCGATCATTCAAAAAGTATGGTCAGGCAACAATGTCGACTCAATTATCCAGACAGCAGTGCGCGAACTCGCCCGCTCGCTGGACGCGTCTGAAGTCAAAATTGAGTTAAAAGCAGATTGATGCTGCGAAAGAAAAATCCATGACTCAATTCAGCCAAACCCAACAAGAAGAGCTCAAACCTCTGACAAACTGGAATATGTTTGTCAATCTTCTCACTTCGCCAAGCAATTCAGTCACAGATGTTCGCGACCGCAGGCGGGCGCAGCTCACATCCGGACTTATTCTCATCATTACTTTATTAAGCGCCGTTGGCGCAATTGCCGGCCAGGCAGAAAGCCGGGTTTTCCTGCTTGGAGCAATTAGCCTCGGTGCTTTGGCCTTCTTGATTAGTCGCACAAAATATTTTAGTTGGGGTGCATTTCTGTTTCTGCTGTCTATGAGCGCAATCCCTTATATCACTATTTTAACAAGTTCAGATAGTCAAATAGAATCGCGAATTTATTCATGGATACCGCTGGCGCTGGTTATGGCCAGCGGCCTGGTCAACCGCTGGGCATTATTTCTCTTTACTGGTTTGACCGTTGGCGCGACCCTTTCTCTGTCCTTTGTTTACCCCGAACAATCTCAAGCCATAGGACAGGCAGCGGGCGTCATTACAACAATTGGACTCTTACTGATCTATCTGGAAACTTTCAGAGAAAATCTTGAAAGAATAAGATTTGGCGAACTACAAAAAGCCAACCAGGAACTTTCTCAACTCAGCCAATTTCTCGAAGAGCGCGTGGGTGAACGCACCGCGCAGTTGGACCGGAAAACATCCCAGCTCGAAGCGGCTTCGCTGGTAGCGCGTTCTGCTGCAGAAACCACCAATATCAAAATTCTGCTGGATAGCGTGGTTGAACAAATCTCAAATCGTTTCGGCTTTTATCATACCGGCATCTTTCTGAGCGATTTGGCGCGTCAAAAAGTGTATCTGGCCGCCGCATCATCGGAAGGCGGCAAAAGAATGCTGGCGCGCGGGCACAGCCTGGATATTGGCCGTCAAGGCGTAGTTGGTTATGCTGTCTATGAAAAACGTGCACGTATCTCTCAAGATATCGAGCACGAAAATGTTTATTTCCACAATCCCGACTTGCCGGAAACCAAATCTGAAGCCGCCTTGCCGCTCATGATCAAGAACCAGGCAATTGGCGTACTGGATATTCAATCCACTGAGCAAAACCCATTCGGCCCCGAGGATTTGTTTATTCTACAGACCATGGCCGATCAGGTTGCGCTCGCTATTCAAAATGCGCGCCTCCTAGAGGAAAGCCAGCTGGCGATCGAACAACTACAGGCTGCAACATCAAAATCCGTACAGGATGCCTGGCAAAGTTATATTAGCAGCCACGGCAAGGGATATATTTATAGTGCCGGGAATGTTTCTCCCATCAGCGAGGATTCGACAAAAGAAACCAACCCTGAAGACAAAAGTCTGCAAATGGCAATTAACCTGCGCGGGCAAAATATCGGCACAATTTCCTTACGACGTCACACAAGCGAATCCGATTGGACAGAAAAAGAACAAGAATTTACCGAAAAGATTGCTGCCCAGATTGCGCTAGCCATCGAAAATGCCCGCCTATTGGAAGACTCTCAACGGCGCGCCGCCAGGGAACAAACCTTGAATGAATTAACAACTAGGCTTAGCCGCTCGTTAGATCTGGAAAACTTGCTACAAAACGCAGTTCTAGAACTTCACAAATTACCACAAGTCACAGATGCAACGGTTGTGATTGCGCCTCAAGAACCGCGAAAGCAAGGATGAAACAAGCAAGCCTATGAACATGCCTACCTTTTTCGACTTATCTTTTTCAGAATTTGAGACGGATGATATTCCTCAAAACCAGCGTGCGCTACGCAACGTCCTGGTGGCCGCGGTCAACTACATTCCGCTCATGCTGGCGTTCAATGCGTTTGGCTTTGTAATCATTTACCTGCTAGCGTATCTCGGCCTGCTTGATGCTCCCGATCTAAAACTGCTTGGTGTCGCCGGAGTTTCACTGGTCACTGCGTTGCTGCACATTCCGATTGCCAATTTGCTAAAAAAGAATCGTGTAAACTCGGTCATCCTGAGCCTGATCTTGCTGGACAGTACAGCCAGTGCGGTTCAAATGTTTTTCTGGCAAGGAACTGGCCCGCTGATCTTTTTTTTGGTAACAGCCATCAGCCCGGCGATTGTATTTCTTCCGCTTCCCGGGATTAAGTCACGCACCAAGCTGCTGATCGCCGCCATAGCGGTCATTGTAGGAATTACAACCTACGCTTTGGGCGTTGGGCTGGGATATCAGCGTCTGCAAGCGGCCAACCTTTCGAGCATGGCTGGGTTGACCATCTACGCCACGATCATCGTTGTGATGGTAACCCTTGTTGTTACAAACGCAATTCCATTCCGAACCATTGCCGGAAGACTTATTACTACTTTTGCATTTGTTACCCTGGTTTCAGCTACATCGACCCTGGTTGTGTCTGCGCTCGTCAATCTTTTCCGGGATAGGGCACAAACCTTGGAGCAATTACAAGTCGTTTCAGATTTGAAATCTGATCAAATGTTTTCTGTCTTACAAGATTACGAAAAGAGCGCCACCAGATCCATCATTGGAGATAATCTGGTTTTGCAAAGGGTTTACTATTTATTGGAGCAGAATCCCGGCACGCTGATTTACCAGTTAAATTACGAACTGGTTAACGATACCATTCAAAAAACAGTAGCGCAGTCACCAGATTTTCAAGAAATCTTTATTTTCGATGATAGTGGCAGAATTATTATTTCAAGCCTCAAGCAAAATGAAAACCTGGTGATCTCCGGCCAAAAAGAATTTGCGGCAGCGGCAAAAGGACAAAAATTTATTATTATCAACAGCCCATTTGCCAGTCAGCAATCTGTAATTATTTTGACCAGAATTGAAAGAAATGGTTCATTTATAGGCGCGCTCGGCACAAAAGTCGGTTTTGGAAGTATTCGCGCGATATTTGAAAAACCATCCAGCCTGGGCCAAACCCTTGAAACCTACCTGGTCGGTGATGATTTCGCCGCATTCACTCTGACACGAGCCGGACAAAATGCGCAGGTGCAGACCCAGGCAACAATCAGCACATTTACAAACAAAAACATCAGCGGCGCTGATGTGTATCAGAATTATGAAAACAAACAAGTGCTCGGTTATTACAGGTATCTACCAGATCTAGGCGTTGTTGCAGTTTCAGAAATCGAACAGGGCGAAGTTGTCCAAAAAATTCTGGAGCTGCTTTTCACAAATATCGCCGTCGGTATTTTTACTGCCTTGATGACGCTCTCAATTGTCCTTGTTATTTCACGGTCCATCAGCACACCGATCGTAAATCTGGCGAAAAAAGCAGTTCAACTGGCCCAGGGCGATCTCTCAGCGCGCATAAACGTTCAACAGGCTGACGAAATCGGAACGCTGGCGAACACATTCAACTCGCTCGGAGTCGAACTTCAAACGCTCATCCAGACCCTCGAGCAAAAAGTTACCGACAGAACAGAAGATCTGCAAAAGCAGGCCAATCGCCTGCGCCTGGCGGCAGAAGTAGCCCGCGATTCAACCACATCACAAGATTTGGGAGAATTATTAACCCGCTCTGCCCAATTGGTGATGGACCGATTCGGCTTTTACCACACTGGCGTATTTCTGGTCGACCCTCAACGTGAGTATGCGGTTCTCAAAGCATCTCCAACCGAAGCGGGGCAAGAAATGCTCCGCCGCGAACACCGCCTCCGAATTGGACAGGTAGGTATCGTGGGCTACGTGGCGGCGACGGGTGAACCCAGAATCGCCCTTGATACCGGCCACGATGTGGTTTACTTCAACAATCCTCTTCTCCCCAATACACGCTCAGAGCTTGGTCTGCCGCTGGTAGTAAACAATCAGATCATCGGGGTGTTGGATGTTCAAAGTGAGCAACCCGAAGCATTTACCCAGGAAGATGTCGCCACACTGCAGATCATGGCCGACCAACTGGCTCTCGCAATCCAAAAAGCACAATTTTCAGATGAATTGCAACGCAACTTAAAAGAGTTGGAATATGCTTACCAACGCTTCACGATCTCAAGCTGGCGAGAAATTGCGGAAGAGGATGAAAAGCGATCTGGGTATCGTTATGACGGAATTCAGATCGTGCCAATCAAGGAGCCCAGTAAAGAAAGCTTGCAGGCAATTCGCCAAAGACAAACCATCATCAAAAAAGATGCAAGCAGCAATTCACACAAAACAATTCTTGCAATACCCGTAAAAGTGCGTGAACAAGCCATAGGCGCCATCAATCTTGAGTTCGCCAGTGATGAATTGCCAGCCGATACTGTCAAACTGGTTGAAGACATTTCCAATCGCCTGGCAATGTCACTTGAAAACGCTCGTTTATATTCTGAAACACAAAAATTGGCAGAAAGTGAACGCCTCGCCGGCGAGATTTCTAACCGTATCGGATCTTCAATCAATGTCGAAACCATTTTGCGCACAACTGTCCAGGAACTTAGCCGTTTCGCACCGGGTGCCGAGATCATGGTAGAGCTTACCCAAAACAAGGATGACTGATGTATTCATTTGTCAAAACCTTCTTGCTGCAAACATCTGAAACCTCAGAAAAAAGCAATCAAAGTATTTCCGGCATCACTTTGATTGGAATGATCGTTGCCTGGCTGGCTTTACCTGCCTACTTACTGGCCGGTTATCTTACAAACGCGCCACAATTTCAAGCCCTAGCTTACAACGATCTTGCTTTGGCTGTCGGGCTGACGATTTCCTACATTCTGGCCCGCCTAAAAATAAAACTGGTCCCCGTCTGGCTGACCGCGGTTTTGATAGAAATTTCTTTTTTAATAACAAATTTTTACATTGCTGGGCTTGGAATTATCCTGGCCATCATTGTGCTGGCAATTGTCATCGATATTGCCATGCAGGGGCTGTCTGAAAGGCCTGCGCTCGCGATGACAGCCACTGCCATTATTGCCGCAGCGGCCTGTATCGCGATAGATCTACTCAACCTAGCAACGGTCGAACGCTTCCTGTCGCCATCCTGGCATCAGCAAGCAATGATTGTTCTGGCCGGGATGGTAGTACTGTTTGTGACAATCAACCTGTTACAAGCTCTGGAACTTGATTCAGTTCGTACACAACTTTCGATAGCATTTTTCGCGATTGCAGTTATCCCACTGATCACCGTTCTTACAACATCCTTTCTTACGCAAAGCCAGGATTTAAAAACAACTCAAAGCCTGGCGCTAAGGCAGACCGCCATTCTATTGGCTGATGATGTCGATTTACAACTGGCAAACCTCATCAGACAGGCCGAGGTTCAGGCAAGCATTCCGGATATCAAAAAATTCCTGAATGGCGAAGATGTATCTTTGCTGGACACATTTACCGCCCTGAGTGCGCAAAATCAATTTATCCTGTCTTACGGACTGCTCAAACCAGATGGTACAACTCTGCTTGATATTCGTTCCTTTCGAGTTGGGCAAAACCAGGCTGAGGCTGCCTGGTTCAAGGAAACAATAAACCAACGCGCTAGTTTTGTTTCTGAAATTTTGTATGATGAAAACCTGGTACGACCTGTTTTCTACATCAGCACGCCAGTATTTAATGATGACCAAGAGATTATCGGGGTATTAAGCATTCAATACGATGCAGAATTTTTACGGGATATGCTGGCAAGCCGGATTAGCCGCTTTGATCGAAGCTTCACCGTTATCATGATCGATGCAAACAACATCATCATCGCTCATACATCCCAACCCGATTTGCACTTAAAAACCTTATCACCACTGGGAAGCGAACTAATCGCTCAATTGCAAGCCAGCTCTCAACTGCCTCCCGGCACATCGGAATCGCTCTCTGCCGGACTAACAGAACTTGCCCAATATCTGCAGGTCAGCGAGACGGACAATCTGCTTTCTGCAACGCTCACAAGCAACAGCGATGTCAAGGAAAACTTTGTTACAACCCCGGTCAGAAATAAGAACTGGAAAATCATAGCCGGCGAAACCGAAACAATAAGTTTTTCAGATGTGCTTGCCAACAACATCCCGGCGATTGTTATCTCAACACTTATCATGCTGGCAGTGTTGATCGCTGCTGCCATGACCTCAGGCGTAATTACGGCTCCCATCAATAGCTTGGCACTCGTCGCAAAAGAAGTTGGCAAAGGAAATCTTCATCTCTCATCTGGTATCTCACGCAACGATGAACTTGGCACCCTGGCGCGTGTTTTTGACGAGACCATAAAGCAACTGCGGAACATTCTGCAAAATATGGAAGAACGCGTAACAGAACGCACCGAAGCGCTGGGACAAGCAAACGTATTCATTACACAACGCGCCGAGCAACTAAAAACCGTCTCTAACATTGCCCGCGCCATTAATACCCTGCAAAATTTACAGACACTTTTGCCCCAAATTTCAGAAGAGATCAGTAAATCGTTCGGGTATTATCATGTGGGTATTTTCTTGATGGACCCAAGCGGACAATACGCTTTATTACAAGCTGCCAACAGCGAGGGTGGTAAAAGAATGCTTGCCCGAGGACACAGATTGCGAGTGGGCCAGGTAGGGATTGTTGGCTTCGTAACCGGTGTAGGCAAAGCCCGCATCGCTCTGGATGTAGGTGACGATGCCACATTCTTCAACAACCCAGACCTACCCCAAACACGGTCCGAAATGGCATTACCGCTCAAATCGGGAAATGCCGTCATCGGCGCGCTCGATATTCAAAGTGAGCAAGCTGCGGCATTCGCGAAGGAAGATATAGATGTGCTTTCTCTGCTTGCAGATCAGATCAGCATCGCCATTCAAAACGCCCGTCTGTTTGATGAAACAAAAGCAGCCCTGAGTGAGGCCCAACTTGTTTTCAATAAAAACGTTCGGAATAGTTGGAGCGAGATTGTTAGCACTGAGAAAAATGCGTTTCAATTTGCACATGGCAAGGTTACCGAAACAAACGGCTTATCATACGAGAAAAACGAATTAAATGACGAAAACCTGCTCGAGCTGCCAATCGTGATTCGCGGCGAGAGTCTCGGAAATTTAAAAATAAAGAGTAAAAAGCAACAACCGTGGAACGAGCAGGAAATCCGCATCTTCCAATCCATTGTTGACCGAGTTGGTTTTGCGCTTGAAAACGCCAGACTTTTCCGAAATGCACAGCGTCTGGTTTCGAAAGAACAACTAATCGGTGAAATCACTGACAAAATCAGCCGTTCCGTCAATCTGGATAATATTTTACAGACTGCCGTTGAAGAACTCGGGCATGTCATCTCTGACTCGGAAGTTACGATTGAAATTGGCGAACATGAAAACCTGGAAGCGTAAAAGGAGCAACCGTTGAAACGTTTTTTCCTAACTCCACAGGGCACCCCCAGGCTTCGGATCAGAGTCGCCTTCAGCTTTTTGATGATCGGCTCTCTGATGGCAGGCGTTATAACCTTTAGCCTCTACTATGTTATTCGTGCCCAAATTATTTCCCAAATACAACAGCGCGCATTGTTGGCGGTCAGAATAGCCGCAAACCAACAAGATGGTGATTTGCACTCTACCCTGGTAAGCCCAGACGATGAAAACAATCCGGCTTATACCGCGATAAAAAATCGCAATCTGCAACTTTTACAAGCCGATCCGGGTATTACCTCGATCTATACGATGAGATTAGATGAGAACGGAAACATTTACTTCGTTGTTGATGTTGTCGGCAAAGATTTATCTCTGCTGCGAGGTCCGGCCAGCCTGGGTGAGTTTTACCCGGATGCATCTGATTTATTATTGGGAAATGCGAGCACTCTTACAAAAGCAATTGTTGAAGATCAAGTTTATGAAGACAGCTGGGGAGAATCGCTATCGGCCTACAGCCCATTTTATCGCTCCGATGGTCAAATCGAAGGAATTATCGGGGTCGACATCTCTGCCGCTGCGCTTCGAGCCGCAGAAGAAGAGATACGGAATATCGGGTTCTTAATCATGCTGATTGGTATCCCGGCTTTGATTTTGGTAGGGCTTGTACTGGGAACCACAATCGCGCGCCCGATCGAAAACATTTCACAAAGCGCAGAGCGCATTATCGCTGGTGATTTTTCGCAGGAAGTCCAGTACGGTCTCAAAGACGAGGTTGGACAACTGGCAGAGACCTTCAATAAAATGAGTGACCAGCTTCGCACTCTGATCGCCGATCTCGAAGGCAGGGTAGCAGAACGAACAATCGCACTCACCGGCCGCAGCGAGGATCTTGAAAAACTGGCCGCCCAGGAAGAACGCCGCGCCAGCCAACTGCAAGCCATCGCCCAAGTCAGCACAATTATTAGTACTGTTCAAAATGCTGAAGATCTGCTGCCCCGTATCACAAAGGTTATCAGTGACCAATTTGGCTATTACCACGTAGGCATCTTCCTGCTGAGCGAAGATAGGCGCCAGGCTGTGCTTAGCGCCACCAATAGCGAAGGCGGACAAAAAATGCTGGCCCGCAACCACAGTCTGCGCGTTGGCGCGGCAGGCATCGTTGGATTTGTAACTGGTTCGGGCGCCCCACGAATTGCTCTCGATGTGGGTGATGATGCCTTCTTCTTTGACAATCCCGACCTGCCTGACACACGTTCAGAAATGGCAGTACCACTAAGGTTAGGCAAAAAAATCATTGGTGCACTCGATGTGCAAAGCGAAAAAGCGGCTGCCTTTAGCGAGTCTGATGCAGAATTACTTTCTGTGCTGGCTGACCAAGTATCGGTCGCCATCGAAAATGCGCGGACTTTTGAGCAAACCAAGAAATCCCTGATTGAAGCACAAAACATTTACCGCCAATACTTAAGAACGCAATGGACAGAATTTGAAAAAGATGAAAAAGGTGTTGGCTACAAATATAACCTGAGTAAACTGGAAACGCTGGACAACCTGCAAGATGCACAGGAAATCCTGGACGCGCGACTATCGGGTGAAATGAAAATGGTTCGCGATGACGCATCCCGCATTGCCGTGCCGATCAAGCTGCGTGGTGAAGTCATTGGCGTGCTAAGCCTGAAAGCCCAAAGCAATCGCAATTGGTCAGAGGATGAGGTTGATATCATCCGTGCAGTGGCCGAGCGCGTTGCGATTGCTGCCGAAAATGCGCGTCTGGTTACTGAAACCCAGCGCAAAGCAGCTAAAGAAGAAACCATCGGACAGATTACATCAAAAATCAGTTCTTCAGTCAATATGCGCAACATTCTGCAAACAACTGTGGAAGAATTGGGGCGCGCTCTGCCCGGTTCTGAGATTGTGATCCAACTCCGCGAACAAGACAACCAGGCAAAATAAAGGTAAATGTTATGCAAATTTGGAATGCTGCGCGAAACTGGTTTATAAAAACGTTCAGAGAAACATCCGAGATTGAACAGGATACTCCATCCAATCTTCGCATGTTGCGTAATATCACAATTACCGTCTACATAGCTGCCATCTTGATGGCGATATTTACGCTGATACAAGGCCTGTATATCCAAACCGCCATTCTTGGAGTGCTCTGGTTGTTATTGAACATCAGCGGTGCCTTGCTATTAAGGGGAATAACTTTTCCGGCGCGCTTCTTATCTCCGCTGGCAATCCTTATTGCGGTTGCAATTATCGCCTCGCGGGCAAATGGAGTACACGATTCATCTATTGTCATCTTTGGAGTCGTGATCATCTTTGCAAGCCTGACAATGGGGGCCAAGGGAGCACTGATTTTTTCAGGGATAACCATGATCACAGTCATAATCATGGGAATACTGGAAACATCAGGCGTAATCGTTAACAAACTAAGTTATCTAACAGATTTGACAGACATTATTCTTATTGGTGTGTTGTCTCCCATTATTATTGCAATCATCCAGATTGTGCTGATCAGCCGGTTGGATCAGAGCCTTTCCCTGGCTCGAAAAAGTGGTTCTGAACAAAAAGAAATCAACTTCGAACTGCTCAGATTGCAGCAAAACCTGGAACAGATTATTTCAGATCGCACCAGCGAGTTGGAGACAAAATCAGGCCAATTAGAAGAGCAAGTGAGGGCTAACCAGCGTCGCGCCTTGCAATTCCAAACCATTGCAGATGTTGCCCGTTTTGTTGCAAACATTCGAGATATTGAGACCCTGTTCACCACAGTAACCGATTTAGTCAGCAAGCAGTTGGGCTATTACCATGTCGGCATCTTCTTAAATGACGAGGCGAACCGCTACTCTATTTTGAGCGCAGCCAATAGCGAAGGCGGACAAGTGATGCTGGCACGCAATCATCGCCTAAAAATCGGCGAAACTGGCATCGTTGGTGATGTTGCGTCCACGGGTATTCCGCGCGTAGCCCTCGACACAGGCGATGATGCCACATTTTTTAACAATCCAGATCTCCCCGGCACTCGTTCTGAAATGGCTGTGGCGATCAAAGTCTCCAACCAAATTGTAGGCGTGATCGACATCCAAAGTAAAGAGGCCAATGCCTTCTCGCAAGAAGATACCGATGTTTTCACCGCCCTGGCCGACCAGGTTGCAGTTGCTATCGAAAATGTGCGCTTGTTTGGAAACACTCAGAAATCGCTAACCGAGTCTGAAACAATCTATCGTCAATACCTGCGCTCAGAATGGGGACGCCTTTCCGGCGAGTCGGCGTTGACTGGCTTCCGCTACAAGATTACCGGTGCAACTGCGCTCGAATCACGGATTGTCAGCCCCGAGTTTGATCAAGCCATGCAAACGGGTGACATATCCATTGAAAAAGATAAGCAGGATGAATCATCACTGATTGTGCCAATTAAATTGCGTGGCGAAATTTTAGGAATTGTAAACATCAAGCAGCCCGGAGACAAATCCTGGAGCAAAGATGAGATCGAGTTGATTCAATCGGTCACAGACCGGTTGGCAATATCCGCCGAAAACGCCCGTTTGTTCGAAGAAACCACCCGGCGCGCTGAACGCGAAAGAGCCGTCTCGAGCATTACAACCAAGATCCGAAGCACCAATGATCCTGAAGAAATGCTTGCAATTGCAATTGGCGAAATCAAAAATGCCCTGAATGCACGAGAGATTCGCGTAAAACAAACTGAAACACCAACACAATCAGGAAGCAATTCCTAGATGCACATCTGTAACGATTTAGAGTGCTTTCTCAGCCTGGAGGCAGTATGGCTTACGTAATAGCAGTATCCAATGAAAAAGGCGGCGTCGCCAAAACAACCACCACCTTCTCGCTCGGCGCTTCTCTTGTTGATATGGGCAAACGTGTTTTGCTTATAGATCTGGATCCGCAAGCCAACCTTAGCCTGGCCAATAGCATCGAACCGGCAAACGCCACGCGAAACAGCAGTCAGGTTTTGCTGGAAGGAATGCCGGCTCGAGATGCAATCCACAATACCAACATGGATAACCTTTTAATTATTCCGTGTGGAGCCAGAATGTCTGACGCAGAGCATTTCCTGCCAGTAAGGATTAACTACCAGTTTATTTTACGAGAAGCCTTGCAACAAGCCAACCTGGCCGAATTCGACTACATTATCATGGACTGTCCACCCTCGATGGGCGCGATCACGGTCAACGCGCTCACAGCGGCTGATTTGCTTATTATCCCAACCCAGTCTGAATATTTTTCGGCGTACGCCCTGCGAGATATGATGGTGATGATTCGCCGCGTTCGCAAGGAAACCAACTCAGATCTGGCCTACCGCATCCTGATCACATTGTTAGATCAACGCAACCGAACCCATCGCGCGATCCGCGAACAATTACAGCAAACCTTTGGGGCCGGATTATTTTCATCAGTTATCGAAATAGATACCCGCTTACGCGAAAGTCCAATTATCGGCGTGCCAATATCGCAGTATAGACCAAAAAGCCGAGGAGCACAGCAATACCGGGTGCTGGCTGAGGAGTTAATGGAATATGTCAGACAACAAAAAGATTCGCAATCGACTTAATCAGATCTTTACTGATATCGCCGAGCCGCAAGGCAAGGATCAGCCGGGTAAAGGTAAAACACCAGCAGCTCGCAAGCAATCACCAAAAGCGAGCAAGCCTGCTGATGTATCTGCATCTATTAAGGCCAATCGGCAAACTGGCATATTGCATCCGCCTGAACAGCTGGCTGTAAACACCGTCACATTGACGGAATCAGCCACTGATGGTGTTTCGACTCTTTCGATTCCGTTTAGCACAGACGGCGACACATGGAGCAATCTCGAAATAGTCGATGAAAAAGATCGCAAGTGGAATAATGAAGAACAGGCCCTGGTTCGAGATGTCGTAGACCAACTGACTCTCGCGTTGCAAAATGCAAAGCTCTTTCAGCAAACCCAAAAACAAAACAGCAACCTTGAAATCCTGAACGAAATGGGGCGTGAACTCGCCACCCAGCTTGATATTCAGCAGGTTGTTGAAAATGCCTATAAATATACAAGCCAGCTGATCGATACCCGCAGTTTTTTTGTTGCACTTCTTAATAACGAAAATGAAACCCTAACCTTCCCGATCGTGACTGTTGCTGGCAAGCGCATTGAATATGCAGACAGAAAAATGGGCAGTGGGCTGACCGATTACATTCTGCGAAACCGTAAAGTTACCTTGCTAAACGGGGATGTAACCGCCCAAATGACCGAGCTTGGCATCGAATTTATTGCGCTTGGAAATGCCAAACCTGCAGTATCCTGGCTGGGCGTACCATTGGCCATTGGTAACAAAACACTGGGCGCCATCGTTGTCCAAAGCACCGATACTCCTTACCTCTATACAGAGCAGGAGCGAGATTTATTGGTAGCCGTTGCCAGCCAAACCGCGATTGCCCTGCAAAATGCACAACTTTTCCAGCAAACAGAGGCCCAAAGGGAAGACCTTGCCATCCTCAATGAAATGGCGCGTGAAATCTCATCGCTGCTAACCGTTGAAGAAGTATCCCAGGCTGTTTATAAATATGCCGGCAGGCTGATGGATGTAAACGATTTCTTTGTTGCCATGTATCACCCGGAAACTGAAGAGATGTCGTTCCCGGCTATTTATTTTGATGGACAACCCAGCCCCATAGAAAGAACAAAAATCGGTAATGGCCTGACCGCAAAGGTTTTGCACGACCAACAGCCCTTGCTGCTCCCAGATCGAGTCAGCGAACGCGCCCAAGAAATCGGCGTGGAAATATTGCGCCTTGGTGATGACAGCATCCCGGAATGTTGGCTCGGCGTACCGCTTTCGCTGGGTCAACAAGTGCTCGGGGCAATTGTTGTTCAAAGCGAAAAAACCCCCAACATGTACACTGGACGCCATCGAGATCTGCTCACGGCAATGGCGGGACAGGTTTCAATCGCAATTCAAAACGCCCGCTTATATCAAAATATTCAAATTTCCGAAACACGTTTCCGCGATGTGGCCCTGGCATCCGCTGACTGGGTGTGGGAAACTGACCTGCAAGGTCGTTACACCTACTGTTCCGACAAAGTATTGGATGTGTTGGGTTACAGGCCTGAAGAAATGTACGGCAAAAGCCCGGCTGATTTCATGCCCAGCTATGAAGCGGAGCGAATTGTTCCCATCATGGCCGAGGCGATCTCAAAAGCCGAGCGCATGATCGACCTGGAAAACCGCAACCTGACTCGCGACGGGCGCGAGATCATCCTGTTTACCAATGGCTTGCCAATCCTCGACGAAACCGACACGATGGTAGGCTATCGCGGCGTCAGCAAGGATGTCACCACGCAGCGCGTGGATGAGGCGATTGACGAGGTTCTCGCGGAAATTACGCGAGCAGGCGTTTCAACCGAAAACATCAGCGACGCCCTCGCGATGATCCATCAAAGTATTTTACACATCGTGCCGGCGAAGAACATCTATTTCGCGATGTACGACAGAGAACACAACATCATTTCTTATCCATTCAAAATGGATGAGCAAGAGTCCCAACCTTGGGAAGCTCACGAACCGTCAAACAACCTGACACATTACATCGTTCGGACGGGAAATCCGCTATTTGCTACCGCGGAAGACATCGATAAACTCAGCGAAACAGGCGAAATAAAACTGGAAGGCTCTCCAGCCAGGCAATGGATTGGTATTCCTCTCAAAACCAAGGAAACCATGGGTATGTTTGCAACCCAAACATACGACGACAGCCTGATCTTGACTGAGAATCATTTTGACATTTTAAAGCGTCTGGCTCCCCAAATTGCCACCGTTGTTGAAAAGATCCGAGCGGAAGAGTCTCTGAGCAAATCTGAAGCCGAACTGCGAGCGCTTTTCAACTCAATGAATGATGTTATCGTGGTTTACGATAACGAGGGCCGGTACATACGTATTGCGCCGACCAACCCATCGCGTCTGTCTCTCCCCGCCGAAGAATTGCTGGGCAAAACCATTTACGAGGTGGTTCCCCCTGAACTGCATCAAATCTTTATCGACTCTATCAAGCGCGCCCTGCAGACGAATGAGACCATCCAGGTTGAGTACCCGCTTAACATCGGTGGTCAAAAGTTTTGGTTCGATGCCAGCGTTTCCAAGCTCAGCCAAAATCAGGTTTTTTGGGTAGCAAGAGATATTACAGAACGCAAAGTGGCTGAAGAAGCTTTACGGCGACAAAATGAATACCTGGCAACAGCCACCGAGGTAGGTCGTTTGATCACGTCCACCCTGGACCTGCCTACCCTCTTCGAGCGCACGGTAAACCTGATCCGCTCCGCTTTTGGCTACTACCACGTTTCGATTTTTACGGTGGAAGAAACCGGCTTCACAACGATCCTGCGTGAATCAACCGGTGAAGCCGGGGAAGAAATGAAAAACCGCAAACACTCTCTGGCGGTCGGTTCAAAATCAATTATCGGTAATGTAACAGGCAACGGAAAAACCCTGGTGGTCAACAACACGGCCATTGACCCGATTCATCGCCCTAACCCGCTTCTGCCAGAAACACGCGCTGAGGCAGGCATCCCTCTCAAAATTGGTTCACGCATCCTCGGCGCACTGGACATTCAGTCACGTGAGGTAGGGGCTTTCTTCGACGCAGATATTGCCATTCTCGAAACTCTCGCAGATCAAATTGCGGTGGCCCTCGATAACGCCCGATCCTACGAATTGGCGCAACAAGCCGTAAACGAAATGCGCGAGCTCGACCGGATCAAGAGCCAGTTCCTGGCAAACATGTCCCATGAACTGCGCACCCCGCTGAACTCGATCATCGGCTTTTCACGCGTTATTCTGAAGGGGATTGACGGTCCGATCAACGATCAGCAGCACCAGGATCTTTCGGCCATCTACAACTCAGGCCAACACCTGCTCAACCTGATCAATGATGTGCTCGACCTGTCAAAGATCGAAGCCGGAAAGATGGAACTCGCAATCGAGGAGATCAACATTGTCGATACCATCAACAGTGTGATGTCCACTTCCATCGGTCTGCTGAAAGATAAACCGGTTCGCCTGGAAAAAGAATTGGCGGCAAACATTCCCACCATTCGAGCAGATGCCATGCGCATTCGTCAGGTATTGATCAACCTGATGTCAAACGCCGCAAAGTTCACGGATGAAGGCACAATTACCATAGAGGCGGGTCCGCACACAAGCTCAACCGGACAACGCGAAGTGCTGGTCAGCGTCAGAGATACAGGGCCAGGCATTTCGCCAGAAGATCAGGCCAAGCTCTTCCAGGCTTTCTCGCAAGTAGATTCTTCGCCAACGAGAAAATCGGGCGGCACAGGTCTGGGGTTGTCCATCTGCCAACGCATGATCGAAATGCACGGTGGACGAATCGGCGTTCACAGCGTGGTTGGAGAAGGCAGCACCTTTTACTTCACAGTTCCTGTCTTCCATCAGGAAAATGTAAAAGAGGAAACTGGCGGCAAAGTCATCTTATGTATCGACGATGATCCGCAAATTATCAGCCTGTACGAAAGATACCTTAAGCCGCAAGGCTACCAGGTTGTCCCACTCGTCAATTCAGCCAACGCCAAAGATACCATCAAGCGTCTCAAACCTTACGCAGTGACACTGGATATCATGATGCCGCAGATTGACGGCTGGCAAGTGCTGGCAGATATCAAAAACGATCCTGAAACCCGCGATGTACCTGTCATTGTTTGTTCCATCGTGGAAGAGGAAGAAAAAGGATTTAGCCTCGGCGCTTCAGATTATCTCGTAAAACCAATCTTGCAGGATGATTTGCTGAACTCGCTTAACCGGCTAAACGGCGATGGAACCATCAAGGAAGTGCTGATCATCGATGACTCTGCTGATGATTTGCGCTTGATAGAGAGAATTATTTCAGAAAAGGACGCTTACCATCCCATTCTGGCGCAAGGCGGCAAGGCAGGCTGGGAGATCATCAGCCAAAAGAAGCCTCACGCCATCATCCTGGACCTGTTCATGCCAGATATAGATGGGTTCGAGATCCTTGAAAGGCTCAAAACATCACCAGATCTGCGCGAGATTCCGGTATTGGTTATCAGTGGCGCGGACCTTAACGAAGAGCAGCAGCAAAAGTTATCCAATTTAGGAAAAACGATGATGCAAAAAGGAATGCTGGAACAAGATGAATTGTTCAGCACGCTAGAAAAAGCGCTAAAACGGTTACAAACACTATGAGACAAAAAAAGGCGTACCAGACAAAAGGTGCGCCTTTTTTGAAGCCAGGAGAAAAAGAATGTCTTTTTTGATCGAATGCATCGACTGTGGGCATACAACGAATTATCATCCAAACGAAATCGATTGTCCAAAATGCAAAAGTCAATGGCGCAAGGCAATTTACGATTACGACACCATTCGCGAGCAATTACCGTCGCTGATTGCCACTCGCCCGTTTGATCTGTGGAGATACCGGGAGCTGCTGCCCATCCACAAGCCCGTTCTAAGCCTGCGTATGGGCGAAGGTGGCACGCCGCTCATCCAGGCTGTAAATCTGGGAATGATGCTGGGGTGCCCCAATATCTTTATCAAGGATGAACGCCAGGGCCCCAGCGCTTCGTTCAAGGACCGTCAGGCAGCCGTCACAATTGCAGCCCTGAAAGAAGCCGGGATCACCGAGATGGTAGCCGCCTCGACAGGCAATGTCGCGATATCGTATTCAGCCTTCGCAGCCCGCGCCGGCATCAAATTGTGGGCTTTTGTCACCAGCCTTGTGCCCGCCGTTAAAATGCGCGAAATCGCTCTGTATGGCAGCCAGGTTGTCAAAGTAACCGGATCGTACGACCAGGTCAAGAAAATCGCGGCTGAGTTTGCTGAACAGCGCGGCCTTTATCACGATATGGGCGCACGCACCATCACATCAGTCGAAGGAATGAAAACCATCGCTTATGAAATTGTCGAGCAGCTGACCGACCAGCTCGGGCCTCCCGAAGATGGCAGCCGCTGGCGCACACCGACCTGGTATATCCAGGCCATCAGCGGCGGACTTGGCCCAATTGGCGTCAGCAAAGGGTTTCATGAAATGCAGCAAATGGGATTCATCAGCAACATCCCATCGATCGCTGCCATACAAGCGGATGGATGCGCCCCCATGGTGCACGCCTGGAAACAAAACCAGGAAGAGGCCAGCGCCGTGATCAACCCCAAAACTCACATTGAAACCCTCGCAACCGGAACCCCCGGGCGCGCTTACCCGTTGCTGCGCAAAGAATTCAAACAGAACCAGGGATTATTCGAGAGCGTCACCGACGAGGAAGCTTTCAGGGCAATGCACGTCCTCGCAAAAATGGAAGGGGTCTCCGCCGAGCCCGCCTCCGCTGCCGCTTTTGCGGGTCTCTTCAAGCTGGTGCGCGCCGGAATTATTAAATCCACCGACACTGTTGTTGTGAACTGCACCGGACATACCATGCCTGCCGAGCCGCTCGTACTTGGGGCAGGCTGGGCGCGCAATGTTGTCTTACCGCAAGAAAGCGACGATGCTTCTGCCGCTCCCAAAGAAGGCGAGGGCTTGCTGGCCGCCCTGAGCCGGGTGGCGCCAGATCGTTTCCCACGGGTGGCAATTGTCGATGACACGGCCGATGCGCGCCGCCTGATCCGCCGAATTTTGCAGTCCCAGGGTGAATACACCATCTTCGAGGCAACCAACGGACGCGAAGGACTCGAATTGGTCAAACGCGAACACCCCGATCTGATCATCCTTGACTTAATGATGCCTGAAATGGACGGGTTCGCCGTGCTCGATGCGCTCAAGAACAATCCTGAAACCGCCCACATCCCGGTGATCGTTTCCACAGCCAAAGAGCTGACCAAAGACGAGAAAGATCTTTTGCAGGGTCAAATCCAGGCTTTGATGCAAAAGGGTGATTTCATGAGCGACGAATTCCTGGAAGAAGTTAAAGCCTTAATTCGATAATCATACGGTTTAGCAATGAAATAGAAAGCCTTGCAAAGCCCGTTGTCCGTTTTAATAGCTCCATGAATCAAAAAGTGGGTTCCCGGAAATTCAGAAAGAGTTTGCATGCCAGCCAATAAAAGACAGAGCGTGGGAATCTACGCGGCTCTGTCATCGGCTTTTTTATTGGGATTAGCGCCTGTATTTGGCAGGTGGGCGATCTTGTCAGGTTTCAGTTCGCTGCTGACGGTCGCCCTCCGAACCAGCCTGGCCGCAGCAATGATATTTATTATCATGCTGGTATTCAAACGCCAATTTTTATATATCTTTCCGGTTGGGTTGGCGGGTTGTTTCCTGGCAGGTACGATCAATGGATTGGGATCATTGCTTTACTACATGGCTTTAAGTGACCTGCCAGCCAGTGTGGGACAATTGCTATATGCCGTGTACCCTGTTTTTGTAGCGTTTTTCTCGATCCTGGACAAGCAAGCCATAAGCCGCCTGACCATACTGCGAATGGTGTTGGCGCTGGCGGCAGTATTGCTGCTGATAAGCCCCAATGGAACAGCCCTGCCACTCTCAGCCGTTTTAATGATGATCGGTTCAGCCGCCCTGTATGCGCTTCACATCCCGATCAACCAACGCGTCCTTTACGAAATCCCCGCACCGACAGTCACTCTTTACACATTGCTTGCAATGGGTCTTGTCACCCTACCCGCATACTTTATCTTTGACAGGCAACCGCCGGGCAGCGAAGCCATGTGGCTGCCCGTCATTCTGCTGACGTTGGTCACCTTTGCATCGCGCTTTACCCTTTTTCTGGGCATAAAAAAAATAGGCGGTGTGCAAACCGCCTTGCTCGGCCTTTCAGAAATCTTCATTACAATTTTAGTCAGTTACTTCCTGCTGGATGAGCGTTTAACTCTCATCCAGTGGGCCGGCGCAGGAATATTGGGGACAACCCTGTTACTGGCATCTTTTGAAAACCCAGATCTGCAACGCCCCAAAGGCGGCTGGCTGGCATGGATCCATCCGCCACAAATCGCACCCATCCCATGGAATCTCGAAGATTGATCGCCTAATCCAATTCGGTTTCAAAAACGTATCCTGTGCCGCGCACGCTGACGATACGTTCATAAAGACCGGGGAAACTCTCCAGCTTGTGGCGCAGGCGGCTCACCAGCGGGCGCAATATTTCCTGCGCCTCACGCTGTGAGACATCGTAGCCCTGCACCAGCAGCACCAACTCTCGATGCGTGAAAACCTTGCTCGGGTTTTCGACAAATACTTTCAACAGATGTCCTTCTGCGGGGGTCAGGTTTTCCAATGCTTCCTTCGAAGACACCGTTCGGCGCATCAGGTCGATCTCAATCCCATCAAAAGTCTTTACCAGGGCCGATTCCGGCTGCCCGTCAGATTGTCGAGCCAGTCGGGCGGCACGACGCTCGAGACCACGCTTAACGCTTTCGATGATCTGGGTCGGGGAAGCCGGCTTGAGCAGGTAATCATGCACACGATGGCGCAGCGCCTCAACAGCAGATTCCATTGAACCATAAGCTGTCAGCAAGATAATTTCGGCATCGGGCATAATCTGGTTGGCAACTTGCACCACATCGAGCCCGTTCATGCCAGGCATTTTCAAGTCAACGATCATCAAATCAACAGCATAATTCCTGAGATAATCAACCGCCGCCTCACCGCTTGGGACAGAGGCTACGTTATAACCTTCCAAGCGCAAAATATCGCTCAACGATTGGCGTGCAATGGGTTCGTCATCAACGATCAAAATATTAATTTTCATGGTTACTCATCCTTGCCATCTTTGATTGGCAGCATCACCTGGAAGGCCGCGCCGCGCCCCGCTTTGGATGGAAGCAGGTCAAGCCGGCCGCCATGCGCTGTAATAATATCGTAGCTGACAGCCAGACCCAGCCCGGTGCCACTCTTGCTGCTGACAAAAGGCTCAAAAATTGACTCACGCAGCTCGTCCGGCACACCTGGTCCGCTATCCTGGAAAATAATTTGTATCATTTTACGTTTTTGTGCAATATTAATCCACAGCTCGCCCCCCTCCGTCATCGCATCGAATGCATTCAAAACCAGGTTGATAAAAACCTGCTCAAGCTGGTTGCTGATCGCCTGGATACTGGGCAATTTTGCAGGCCAGGCCGTTGTGACAATGATGTTCCTGTCGCGTAATTGCGTTCCAAGCAAATTAAGCACGTGCTCAAGCAGATCGAGCACATTGACAGGCTTGAAGACTGCGCTCGGACGATAAAAATCGAGCATGCGTTCGACCGTCATCATCAAGCGTTCAACTTCCTGAACGGTCAGATCGATATAATTTTTGCGGCTCTCAGGCGAAAGATCTTCATGCACCGCCAGGTGCAGGCAGTTGCGCACCGATTGCAAGGGATTATTAATTTCATGCGCGATCGAGGCGGTTAACCGCCCCGCAGCCGCCAGCTTCTCTGACTGGACCAGGGCGCGCTGGGAGTCCTCGACCCGCCGAACGTAAGCGCGCAACTCTCCGTACAGGTTGGCGTTGTCCATGGCGATGGAGGCCTGTCGGGCAAGGATCTGGAACATATCAAGATCAGCCTCGCGCAGGGGTTGTTCATTGGTATCTCGCGCGGCGAACAGCACAGAACGCATATTCATGGACAGGGTTGGTACGGCCATGGCGCTGCCGCAGTCCATTTTTTGCATTTCCTGTTCCAGGAGCAGGTCGGCAGTCTGACCAGCTACGCCCCACAAGGGCTGCTCAAGCGCGCAAACCCGCTGGACAAGGTTGCCATCTGCATCGATCGGCCCGGGCTGTGGGAATTTTCCGCGCCCGGCCAGCAACACAACCCGCTTTTCTTTACCGTTCGCCTGGTAAAACGCCACATCAGAGCAGCGCAACTGGTTCGAAACGGTATCCAGGATTAGGGTAAGCAAGATCTCGGGGTTGGTCTCAGAAAGCAGGGTCTCGGTAACGCTAAAGAGCGGCCGCAAGGCCTGCATGCGGGCCACATCCACCTTTTTTTGACGATCATCCAGCGCCTGTTCAACAGACTGGATCAAATCGCTTTTCTCGAACGGCTTCAGCAGGAGGCCGTCCACCCCACGTCGCAGGGCCTGGATCGCCGTCTCGACCGTGCCGAAGCCGGTCATGGCCAGGATCGCAATATCTGGCTGCCATTCGCGGGCCTGCTGGATAACGTCGAAACCGCTCACTTCTGGCATTCGAATATCCACCAGGAGCAGATCAAATCGACTGCGCTGCAGGACATCCAGCGCAAGACGCGGATCGGTATGCAGCGAAACGGTAAAACCCTGGGCCGAGAGCAAACGCTCACATAAAAGCGCAATGCCCGGCTCATCATCTACAACCATGACGCTTCTATGACTCATGCAGCGGCTCCAGGGGCAACAAAACTGTAAAAGCTGAACCGGCATTGAACTGGCTTTCAACCTCGATCACGCCGCCGTGTTCGGTAATAATTCCATACGTCACGGAAAGGCCGAGGCCCGTACCGCCCTTGTCGCCGCGTGTTGTGAAAAACGGTTCAAAGATGCGCCCCAGATTTTCAGGCTGGATGCCAATGCCGTTATCGCGCACCGCCAGCGCCAGGTATGAAACGCCATGACGAACCACCGTATCGGTCTGAATCGATAAAACACCGCCCTGCGGCATGGCATACAGGGCATTGTTAACGAGGTTGATGACCACCTGTTTGATCTGGTTGCGGTCGATCAGCACCCAGGGCAATCCGGGGGATAATTGCAGGCGTAACTCAACACTGCTGGTCAACAAGAGATGTTTGGTCAGGGTGACAACATCATCGACAATTTCGTTGATATCCGCGCGGACACGCATCACCTCGCGCTGGCGAGCGAAATCGAGCAGTCGACGCACAACACTGCGGGCGCGGATGGCCTCACGCAAAACCAATTCGAGATCAGCCCGCACCTGCGAATCCGAGGGCAGGGCATCCAGGCTCAGTTCGGTAAAACCGACCACCGAAGTCAGCGGGTTGTTCAATTCGTGGGCAACCCCCGCTGCCATCTCGCCAACAGCCGCCAGCTTGGCCGCCTGAACCAATCGCGACTCGGCTTCGCGCTGGGCGGCAATACGCGCCCTGAGTTCTTGCTGGGTCTCTTCGAGTTCACTGACCGCCCGCATCAACTCGCTGGTCTGGTTGGTTACATCGAGAGCAGCATTACAAATCAGCATCGAGGCCAGCCGCCAGATCCGTTGAGATTCTTTGGTTGAGCTTTCTTTCATGGAAACAATAAACAACCACTCATCGCCCCCCAGGGCCGGGTAAACATACATTTTACAGGAATCTTCAGCAAAAATACAGGCGCGTGAACGGGAGTGTCCTCCGGTCAGCGCGCCCCCAAGCCAGGCAGAATTGGACTTATTCTCCAAAAAATCATGCAAAACCAAGGCCCGCTTTTTTGATAATCGATGCGATTCAAGCAAATGCCAGCCATTTGCGCTGTAGGCGACGCGCGCGGCCCAACTGGCATCGGTCAGCGCGCAGGCTTCCTTCAGCACAGACTCAACAAGGCTGGTTTTGGTCATAGGCTGAATTATACAATAAGCGTCGTATAGATAGACAAATTGGCCGAAACTCAATGATAAAATTACGCACCAACTCAATAAAGGTGAAACATGCAAAATAATTTGATCATCATCGGTGGGGGCCTGGCGGGCAGTGAAGCCGCATGGCAGGCCGCCCAGCGCGATATTAAAGTTCGCTTATATGAAATGAGGCCGGTCCTGGCAACCGGCGCGCACCAGACCCCGAACCTGGCCGAACTCGTCTGCTCCAACTCGCTCGGATCGAATCTACCCGACCGCGCCAGCGGCGTTCTAAAAGCCGAATTACGCCGACTGGGCTCCCTGCTGCTGGATGTCGCTGAGGAGACCGCCCTGCCCGCCGGGGCCGCCCTGGCGGTCGACCGGGAGCGCTTCGCCGAAATCGTCACCGAGCGGATCAGCGCCCATCCCAACATCGAACTGATCCGCGCTGAAATGCCCGATATTCCCAGCGGACCCGCCATCATCGCCTCCGGTCCGCTGACTTCGGCGCGGCTCTCGCAGGCCCTGGCCCAATTCAGCGGAGAGCAACATCTCTACTTCTACGATGCGATTGCCCCGATCGTGGAGGCCGGCTCGATCAATATGAACATCGCCTACCGCGCCTCGCGCTGGGACGAGGGCGAACAAAGCGATGGCGATTACATCAATTGTCCATTTCACCTGAAAAGCGAATACCTGGCCTTTGTCGAGGCCTTGCGCACAGCCGAACGTATCGAACTGCGCGACTTCGAAAAACCGCTTGAAAGCGGCGTGACCGCCGGGCATGAAACCTTCTTCGAGGGCTGCCTGCCGGTCGAGATCATCGCCAACCGCGGAGAAAAAGCCCTGGCCTACGGGCCGATGCGCCCGGTCGGGCTGAACGACCCGCGCGTTGCGCGCCGTCCGTATGCTGTGGTGCAGCTGCGTCAGGATAACCTGGCCGGAAATTTATACAACCTGGTCGGTTTCCAGACCAACCTGACCTTCCCCGAACAGCGCCGGGTGCTGCGCCTGATCCCCGGTTTGGAGCAGGCTGAATTTGTGCGCTACGGACAAATGCACCGCAACACCTTTCTGGCTTCGCCAAAGATCCTACTGCCAACCCTGCAAACCCGCGCCCGCGCCGACCTGTTCCTGGCCGGGCAGATCACCGGCGTCGAGGGCTATATGGGCAATATCGCCACCGGATTACTGGCCGGGCAAAACGCCGCCCGCCTGCTGCGCGGCGAAACCCCACTCGAGCTGCCGCGCGAAACCATGCTGGGCGCGCTCTGCCATTACGTGACCCATGCCGACCTGAAAGACTTCCAGCCGATGAAATCCAACTTTGGCATCTTGCCTGCACTTGAAAACGCCGGAAAAGCCGGCAAACGCGAACGCGCCGCGCTGTATGCCGAACGCGCATCAAGCGCGCTGGATGAATTCATGCAAAAGATTCGATGAATCCGAACTGGCTCAGGCCGTCGAGCACGCCGCGCGCCGCCGGGTAGGGACTGTGGTAGTGCCAGGCTTCGCAAGCCAGCGCCTTAAGCTCATCCAGCGCGTTGACAGGGACGATACCCTTATAGCCAACCTCGAACATCTGGCGGTCGTTACCGGCATCGCCAGCGACAACCACCTGTCCGTGAGATAAACCCAATTGTTTTTGTAAAAAGCCAACCGCCTGGCCTTTGCCCAAAGGGCCGGGCAAAACGTCGATGTAGGTATCGTAACTAGCCTGGATGTAAATCCCATTCAGTGTGGAAAGGCGCTGCTTAAACGCGAGGAAGGTTTCGGGGCGCGCGTCCCAGTAAAAACCGGCCTGGAAGCGCGGCGGGCCCTCGTCAAATTCCTGGCGCGTAACCCCCTCCCCGATCCCCAGGCGGTAGATCTCATCCAAATTCCAGCCAGGGGCAACCTGGGCCGCATAGGCTTCGCCCAGGCGGTTGTCGGGGTCATCCAGATCAAGAATATCGGTGCCGACATCGCTGCAAATAAAATGCGGACGCGGCAGCCGACCCTGCTCGATCAAATCCAAGACCGACCAGCGATAACGCCCGGTAATATAGGCCAAAATGAAGCGCTCATCCTGGCGGACGGCGAACTCCCTAAACAAGGTTTCGCCAGCCGGATCGCTGAGCAGGGTTCCGTCGATGTCTGAGGCCAGCAGGAAGCGGGTTGAAGGACTGGTTTGCGATTGTAAAGTTTTCATGGTGTGCTTTCTCATTCAAATTGTGATAATTTGGTACAATGTGCTTCATGATGACCAAGGATTGAGTTTCACATTCGTCAGGCTCTGCCATGCGCGATGAACAGGGGCGCGGTTCGTCCAATCCTATTTCGGCTTAAATCCCAACACGTTTTCATAGTTTGAGCGGCAGATACTGTACCACAATCAAAGGCTCTGCATGGGGCAGGAAATCTTGTTTCCCAATGGCAGGCTCAATTTTAATGCGACATGCCTGGCAAACCCGGGCCGCCAGCAATTATTTTATCTCAGGAAAAACGATGGACACCACCAATTTAGCCGCGACAAACACCTATACCAACCGGCGCACCTTTGCGATCATTTCCCACCCAGATGCAGGCAAAACCACCCTGACCGAAAAGCTGCTGCTCTATGGCAATGCCATCGAGCTGGCGGGCAACGTGCGCGCCCGCCGCAACCAGCGCACCACCACCTCCGATTGGATGGAGATGGAACGTGAGCGCGGCATTTCGATCTCATCGACCATTCTACAATTCCCGTACCAGGGGCACATCATCAACCTGCTCGACACCCCCGGCCATCAGGATTTTTCGGAAGACACCTACCGCACCCTTTCGGCCGTGGACAGCGCGGTGATGGTCATCGACGCAGCCAAGGGCATCGAGCCGCAAACCCTGAAATTATTCGAGGTCTGCCGCAAACGCGGCATCCCGGTCTTTACCTTTATAAACAAAATGGACCGCCCGGCCCGCGACCCGCTCGATCTGCTGGATGAGATCAAGAAAGTTCTGGGCATGGAGCCGATCCCGATGAACTGGCCGCTCGGCGACGGGGTCGATTTCAAGGGCGTTTACGATCGCGCTACGAAGGGCGTTTACGTTTTTGAGCGCACCGAGCGCAACGAACGCATGGCAGCCGAAACCTTCATCCCGTTGGACGATCTCGAATCGAGCGGCCTGCTCTCGCGCACCCGGGCAGAGACTCTCAAAGAAAGCATCCACCTGCTCGATGAGGTCGGGATGGTTTTCGACCACCAGAGCGTCTTGCAGGAAAAACAGACCCCGGTCTTCTTTGGCAGCGCCCTGACCAATTTTGGCGTGCGCCTGTTTTTGGAAGAATTCGTAAAATTTGCCCCCCTGCCCCAGCCCTACATGAGCGACGCCGGGATCATCAGCCCCGAGATGCCTGAATTTTCCGGTTTTATTTTCAAAATCCAGGCCAACATGAACCCAAGGCACCGCGACAGCGTCGCCTTCCTGCGGATCTGCTCCGGTCACTTCGAGCGCGGCATGGACTTGATCCACGCTCAGAGCGGCAAAACCCTGCGCCTGCTGCGGCCTTATAAATTATTCGGCAGCGAGCGCGAGATCATTGACGATGCCTACGCCGGGGATGTGCTCGGCCTGCCCAACACCGGCGATTTTGCGATCGGAGATACGCTCTGCACCGGTGCGCCGCTTCGTTTTGCACCCATCCCGCGCTTCCAGCCTGAGCATTTTGCCCTGCTGCGCAACACTGACCTGAACAAACAAAAACAATTTGCCAAAGGCCTGCTGCAGTTGGAAAGTGAAGGCGCGGTCCAAATCTTTTACAACATCAACGCTTTCAAACGTGAACCGATCCTGGCGGTTGTTGGGCAATTACAATTTGATGTGGTCCAGTCACGGCTGCAGGTCGAGTACAACGTCCCGACTGTTCTGGAGCGGATGCCGCACACCGACCTGCGCTGGATCAAGGGACCCGAATCCGCGATTGAAAAGCTGCCAGAGCGCAGCGAAGCCATCATCGCCCGCGATGCGCGCAACAACTGGGTCGCACTCTTTAACGGTTCCTTCTTTATGCGCTACTATGCCGAGAAATATCCCGACCTGCGCTTTGCGGCCTTCGGGGAAGCCTGATCGCCAGTTTTGCCTGACCGGGATATGATTCCTGACATGACCAGCCCTGATGAAACCGGCCAATCTGCTGCAAACCTGCTCTGCAAGGCCTGCGGATTATGCTGCAGCGGGCATTTATTCATCTGGGTCAAACTCAGACCCGCCGAACTCGACCCGGCCCAGGCGCTTGGCATGCAGGTTTATCGGTCTGACCCGAGCCAGCGCGGCTTTAACCAGCCCTGCCCGCTCTGGCTGGGGCAATGCACGATCTATACATCCAAAAATTATCCGCATGCCTGCCGGGCTTACAAGTGCAAACTGCTCAAAGAAGTGATCGCTGAAAAGACAACCCTGCCCGATTCGCTGACAGCAATCGAACAGACCAAAAACATGATCCGCGAGCTGGAACCGCTTTTGCCCGCCCTGCCAAACCCCAACTTCCGCGAGCGCCTGGTGGCGCGCATCGAGCGCCCGCAGGATTTCGCTGAAATGCAAGCCAGCGCTGCAGAATTTGGGCAAAAAGCTGCCGCTTTGCTGGATGTTTACGAGAAGATTTTCGGAGTAAATGATCTGCTTGAAAAACCGTAGGCGTATCCGCTTTACGGCAAAATGCTGATCTTGATCTGGGCGCTGGACCCTGGCAGGCCGCAGGCCGGCTGGATGCGCACTTTCAGAATGTCATACTCGGCCTGCGGGGGACGATAGGCAATGGTGCAGTCATTCGGGTTATCCAGAACACCCTGGTTGACAGAACTCCAGGTGCATTCAACATCCCCGACCAACAACAGCGGCTCGATCGAAGCCGCCGAACCGCTCGAAAGCGTGACGATTTCTCCCGGCGCGACTTCAGCGCCAGCCATGCTGTGGGTCGTCAGCAGAAACCCGCGCAGCACGGGGATGCGCCCGTCGGCAAACCCCAGCGGCGAAAACGGATAGGACCCCATCCAGAACGCCAGCAAGATCAGCGCCACCGTAATGCCAACCGCCCTGCCTGTGGTTCCGGGCAGAATTTTTGGGCCGATCACCATCTGCAAGATTGCCGCGCAGCCAAGCGCCAGGATGGCCTTTTGCGAAACGGGATGGATACAGGGCAAAAACAGCGGGACGGGTAAAGCATTGAACGCGACAAAAAGAATAAGGGGCAAGAGAACGCTGGCGCTTATTGCAATCAGCGGCAAGAACTGCTTCGGGCTTATTTTTTGCATCGCAGCAACCTTGTCGAAATTTTCACTTTTGATCCTGTAATCGCGGGTTCAAGATGCGCTCCAGGGCAGAGCCCAGCATGGCAAACGCCAGGCCTGTCAGCAAGAGCATGGCAAGCGGTTCCAACACCCAGTACTGCGACCCCCACATCGCGCCTTTGGTCAGCGCCTGGTAGATCACCGTGCCCCAGGTCGGGTAATTGGATTTGATATTAAACAGACCCAGGGTTGCTTCCAGAAACACATAGGTTGGAATCAGGGTTATCAACTGCGGCACCAGGACCGGGATGATCCTTGGCAAAAGATAGTGGAGGATGATACGGCGATTACTGGCACCATAGGTCTGGGCCGCCTCAATATAGGGCAAGCCTTTCATCTGCAAAAAAGCAGCCCTGAATGTTTTGGTTGGGCTGCCGACAATGTTCAACAACACGATCACAGTCAGGATTATCCACACACTTATCCCAAACAGCGCATGCGCCATAACACTGATCGCCAGCACCGGTAAAATCATATTGGCTTCGGTCAGCCGTTGGATCAGATTGTCGACCCAGCCGCCAAACCAGACGCCCGAAGCAGCCGCGATCATCGAAAGAACAGTTGTAACGAAGGCTCCCAGCAGGCCAAAGATCAGCGCAAAAGGCAGCCCCCATAGCAACGGCACCAACAGGTCCCGCCGCAGGTAATCTGTTCCGGCAACACCATAAACCTGTCCCAGCAGAGCAAGCTCGGCGCGCAAATTGCCTTCGCTCTCGAAGAACATCCCGTCCACCCGCAAGTGATATGTGCCCTGCACTGTAACGGGCTGATCCAGGGTCGGGTCAACGAACAGCAGGTAATGAACCGGTGTCGGAAAAACTTTCTCCATCACAAACCATTGCTGTAAATGCTGATTGGCCGAGACAAGCCGCTTGTACGGGATTTGTTTTTCAAAGTCATAGCTTTGCGGCGGCCCCACGGCAACACCCTTCAAATTAAACTGCCTGCCATCCGGGGTGATCCAGGTCAGGGCAACAAACGGCTTTTTCTCGAGATAATCTGCATCCAGGTACAGGCGGATCTCATTCGGGGGCTCAGCGTAGGGATAATCAAAAGCAAAATCGAACGAGACCAGCCTGGTTCCGTTGGCCAGGGTCTGTTCGGTTACAACAACAGCACTGTCCTGATTGTTAAAGATCAGCGCAGAAAGAAGCTTTTCGCGTTTGAATAAATTTACCCAGGCGGGCTGCGCAAGTTTGGGGATATACGAGCGCCCCGTCAGCACTTCCCGCGACCAGACGCGGCCAATCTTCTCATACGGCATGGCAACCACAGCATAGATCGAGCCGAGGATCAAGACAGCGATGATTGACAACCCAAGCATTGCCAGCGGATATCGCCGCACTTCGCTCCAGGCAACTTTTATTCCGCTCCCAACATTTCTCAGGAAAGACCCCAAAGAATCGGCCAGGTCAGGCCTGGGCCTGCGAATGCTCGCTCTTTTCGCTGTTTCGTGTGGCTGTAAATTTACCCCACAAGGCCTGCGCCAAAAGCGAAGATCAGGCCAGCTTCTTACCTGCTTCAGGCGCACGGACTTTGAACCATCAGATATCTGGATGCGCGGATCGACCAAAACGTACATCAGATCCAACAAGAAAACAACCGCGCCCAGCAAGTAGGCAAAAATGACAACAATCCCAATCGCTATTGCGAGATCGCCCGGGTAAAACCTTTCACTCCAGAAGTTCGGCAAGGCTTTTTTGATATAAAGCCAGCCGAGACCTGGCCAATCAAAGACAACTTCCAGTGCCATGGTCATTTGCCAGAAACTGACCAGGGTCAGCGAAAAGCTGGTGATGACATAAGAAAGTGCCGGTCTCAGGATATATTGCCGCTCAAGAATTCGATCAGAAAGCCCCTTTGCCCGACCCAACTCAACATAATCTTCCGATCCATAAATCATGAAATAAGTGCGCCAGGCGTAAACGAGCTGGAAGAACATGCTCAGGAAAATTGCCAGAACCGGCAGGAACATGTGCCGCAGGACAATCGGGATGTAACCCAGGGCGGAATCAGGCGGAAGGGTGTCGAACATGCCGCCAAAAGGCAGCAGCCGCAATTCGACCGCGAAGATCGAGATCAACAAAATGGCGTGTACCCAGCTCGGAATGGATGAAATCGGAACCAGCATCGAGAGCAGCTTGTCCAGCCAACTGCCGTAGCGTCTGAAAAGGTACAACGCTAGGGGTATCCCAAAGATAAATATCAACAGATTCGATGCACCTGCCAGCAACAGGGTATTGGGCAAATAATAAAGAATGATATCCCGAACCCTGGTCTGGGGCTTGTTCCAGAAGAAAGCTGAACCTGTGGCCTCACCCAAATCCAGACGCAGGGCATTCAGGGTCCACTTCATCTGCCGGGGCCAGAACGGAAGATTCAACCCCGCATCTTCCTCCAATTCCAAACGAAGAGCTTCCAGACGTGCTGTCTCGTCCAGGCCCGGCGGAAAAGGCTGGCTATACCGAACCTGATCGATATAGCGTCCAACCTGTGTTCTCACGTTTCTTTCCAACTGTCCGCTCTTGCTTGCAATTAGAACGGTGATAAAAACCCCCAGGAAGATTGTGATCGCGATCAACAGTGCTTTCGATAATAAAAACAAGATGGCCCGGCGCCAAACCCGGGCGCGAAAACTCACTGACTGCAAAGCAGGCTGGCTTTTTTTACCTGATTGTTCAAGAAGTGGTTCCGCGCTCATGGGGCTCTCCAGGCTCATCTCCTTAGAAACACGGGGTAAGCCAAACAGATTGTACTGCATCTAGTAGAAACAAGTCTGCCTTTCCCGATCCCATGCTGCGACATCGAATTCTTGAAATCAAAAACCGCCAGGGGATTTTCCCTGACGGTTTTCTACTGAAAAAGAAAGATTGAAGCAGTGCTGCAGCACAATTATCTTTACTACACGTTTAAGCGCGCATCTCGATGATTCTTTGGGCTTTATCATATTCTTCAGGGAACAGTTCAAGAGGCACCTTGGCTTTGCCCAGAGCTTTGCAAACCATATACCTTGCGCACTGATATGGATCACTGGTGCAATAGGTTTTTTTAAGATATTGCGCCGTGATCGGCATATTCGGGATGACATCATTGAAAAACGGACAGCCTGATAAATTCTCACAATTAGCCATGGCAATCCCTTGGTTTGCAGGCAACTATACAAACTGTGTTACATGTATACACATATTATATTACAAAATAACAAAAAACAATCGTCTGGAGCGACCCCAGGCACGATGCAGAACATTCGCAAGTAGAGACAATTCAGATTAACCACGGGCCTTGACGCGGGATTTTCCAGCCGTATCCCGACTCGATCCGGCTGGCAGATTACTTGTTAAACCACAACCCGCTGACCTGGTTCGGCTCGGCAACGCGGAAAACCACTCGCATCGCAACGGACTCATCCTTCTCGAATTTAGCATCGTAGAATACAGCGTAGAAATCACCCGTTTGCACCACCCGGTTGACCTGGCGCGAAACGTAAGCACCGAGTGTCGCGTCCCGCTCTGTTTTCAAGGCTTCAAACTGGGCCTCAGTCATGGCATCCAGCATTTGCTGATCAAAATCGCGCGAGAAGGCGGCATAGTCGCCGGCTTTCATTGCGGTCAGCAGGTTGTCGGTTTTTTCCTCACTGAAAGCCAGCACCGCATCGGCATCTTCCTCGCCCAAAACGGTTTCCTGCGGTCCGCACGCCGCCAGCAGGCTAAAAACCAGCCCAACCAACAACAGCAGATGGATCTTATGGGTGTGTTTCATCATCATTTTCCTTTCAGATTTGTTTACAGCCCAGCAAACGCCCACCGGTAAAGGCGGACCGCCAAGGCATACAGATTTTACTGAACGAGATGCACAACCAGCACAGGGAAGATATCGCCCCTGACCACGTTAGACGTTCTCGTTAATTATTTTCGAGTATACAAGAAAATCACCCTGTCGAGATCGATTCATGTACAATATTGCCATGAAAAAAAGCGGCTCTTTAATCATCCTGATTATCCCAATCATCATTCTGGCACTCAGCCTGGTCTACGCCTTCCAAAACAAGCCCGCCGCCCCTGCCGCCTTCGATGGCGAGCTGGCTTACGCGCATGTCCTGGCTCAGGATGGTTTCGGTCCGCGCACGCCGGGCAGCGCCGCCCATGCCGAATTCATTGTTTATGCCCAAACCGAGTTCGAGAAACAGGGCTGGGAAGTAAATCTGCAGCAAACCGAACGCATGGGCCATGCCATCACCAATATATTGGCTACACGCCAGGAGCGTCCTGCGGTTTTGCTGATGGCCCATTACGACAGCCGCTTCTTCGCGGATAATGATCCCGACCCGAACAATCACACCGTTCCCGTGCCAGGCGCCAATGACGGCGCGGCGGGCGTCGCCGTCCTGCTTGAACTGGCACGGGTCTTGCCCTCCAATGCGCCGGTCGGCCTTTTATTGGTCGATGCCGAAGACCAGGGACGCATCGACGGCTGGGACTGGATCCTGGGCTCGCGCGCCTTCGCCGAAACTCTCGATTACCAGCCCGAAGCCGTCATCCTGCTCGATATGATCGGGGACGCCGACCTGAACATCTACAAGGAGCACAACTCAGACCCCGGCCTGACCGAGGAGCTTTGGGCGGCGGCCAAAAGCCTCGGGTATGAGCAGTTCTTTATCCCCGAATACAAGTACACGATGCTCGACGATCACATCCCCTTTCGCGAAAAAGGCATTCGGGCTGTCGATCTGATCGATTTCGATTATCCTTATTGGCACACCATCCAGGATACGCCCGACAAGCTTTCGGCCAAAAGCCTGCAGGTTGTAGGCGAAGTGCTGCTGGCCTGGCTGGATGGTTTTATGGCATCACGAAGATGAAATTGCAAAAAAGTCCATCCTACGCTAAACTATACGTATGAGCATTCAAGACAGCCTGGAGAAAATTCGGCCGGCCCTGCAAACGCGCGTCGCCAACAGCCTGGCGCGCGGCGCAGGAGTTCGAGAAAACTTCCAGGAGCAGTTGGGGCGCTTTCTCGATCTGATCGCTCAGGCGCTGGTTTCAGGGGATGCAAGTTGGCTCGACCCGATTTTAGAGGAATGGTCCAACGCCCGCACCCAGACCGACCTGCAGCAGGGCGAACGCAACCTGAGCGGATTGCTGCACCAGGTTATCACCTACTCGCTCGAGCTGGGGCGCGAGATGTTGAGCGAGGCCGATGCGCTCGAATTGGTGGCCGGGCTGATGCCAATCTACTTGCATGCGGTCGAAAAAGCGGCGGCGCTTGAGAACGAGAGCCGCCTGCAATATGTCTCAAACGAACTGCAAAGCGCCCAGATCCGCCTGAAAAAGCTGGATAAGAGCAAATCAAACTTTGTGGCTGTTGCGGCTCACGAGTTGAAAACACCCCTGACCCTGATCGAAGGCTACGCTGCCATGATCGGCGACCTGGCAGCCCAGGAAAACGAACAAATGCACATGCTCATTCAGGGTACGCACAACGGCATCCGCCGCATGCGCGAGATCGTGGACGACATGATCGATGTCTCACAGATCGACAACCACCTGCTGGTTCTGAACTTCCAACCGCTGTGGTTGAACCGGCTTTTCAACATGCTCCAGGCTGATTTCACCAACATCATCGGGCAGCGCAGGCACACGCTCGAGATCCGGCCCTTTGCTGGCAGCGAAGAACTGCTTTTTGCCGACCCGGAGCGCTTGTACCAGGCGCTCAAAAATCTGGTCAGCAATGCCATCAAATACACGCCCGATGGCGGAAAGATCATCATCGACGGGCGCATCCTGTCGGGTTTCGTAGAAGTGACGATCACTGACACCGGCATCGGCATCGCCCCTGAAAACCAGGAAGTCATCTTCGAGAAGTTCGGCCAGTTGGGCGATGTCTCGCTGCACTCGAGCGGCAAAACCAAGTTCAAGGGCGGCGGGCCAGGCCTCGGGCTGGCCATTACCAAAGGTATTATCGAAGCCCATCAAGGTTCGGTATGGGTTGAATCGGAAGGTTACGATGAAGTAAAATGTCCTGGCTCCACTTTTCATGTCTTATTGCCCCAGCGCACCCAGCCCAGCGATCCCAACCTGGCAAAGTTATTCGGCGCGGGCGAGAATTCACCGGCGCAATTACCGGATGATTTCTAATTGGCCGCGAGACGCACAGACGCAGAGTTGTTTCTCAGCGCTCCTGCGTTTCGATGGCAAATAAATTTATAGTTAACGCACCCCAGGTAAATAAACCCTATGGCTAAACGAATCCCAGAACCGACCACCCCGCCGCGTGAGCGGGCTTTTTTGGTCGGCGTTGAACTCTTTCAAGAAAAAAATCTACTCACGCTCGACGATTCACTCGCCGAACTGACCCTGCTGGCCGATACCGCCGGGCTGGACGTGGTTGGAGAAATGACCCAAAAACTGGACCGGCCCAACCCTGAAAGTTTCATCGGCACGGGCAAGGTCGAGGAACTGATCGCCCTGTCCGAAGAGACCCTGGCCCAGGTCATCATCTTCGACAGCGAGCTCAACCCACGCCACCAGCGCAACCTTGAGAAATTGATGGGCCCCAACGTGCGCGTGCTCGACCGCACCGCCCTGATCCTCGACATCTTCGCCCAGCACGCCCACACCCGTGAAGGCATGCTGCAAGTCGAACTGGCGCAGCTGGAATATTACATGCCGCGCCTGACCCGCCAGTGGACGCATCTCGCGCGCCAGGCAGGCGGCGGTGGTGGACGCTCCGGCGGAGTGGGCGGGGTCGGTTTGCGCGGCCCCGGTGAAACCCAGCTTGAAATCGACAAACGCGAGATCGGGCGCAAGATCCTGCAATTGAAAAAAGAGCTGGAAAAAGTGCGCGCGCACCGCGAGCGTTACCGGGCCCAACGCAAGCGCAGCCGCATCCCGACCGTGGCGCTGGTCGGCTACACCAACGCCGGAAAATCAACCCTGCTCAACCGCATGGCCAAGTCGGATGTGCTGGCCGCCAACCAGCTCTTCGCAACGCTTGACCCGACCACCCGCCGGGTGGAATTGCCCGGCGGATACGCCATGCTGCTGACCGACACGGTCGGCTTCATCCAGAAGCTGCCCACCACACTGGTTGCGGCCTTTCGCGCCACACTAGAGGAAATCGCCGAAGCCGATCTGCTGCTGCATATCGTTGATATTTCGCACCCAAATGCAATGGCGCAGTACCAATCGGTACAGCAAACCCTCGAGGATATCGACGCCAGGCACATCCCGATCGTGACCGTACTCAACAAAGCCGACCGCCTGCAAGACCCGGCCCTGGCCGAAGAGATCGCCCGCCAGTATCCGCATTCGGTGGCTGTCTCTGCCATGAAAGGAACCGGACTGGCCGAGCTGCGCCAATTGATGCAGATTGAACTATACGAAACCTACATCCCGATTGAAATCTACCTGCCTTACCAGCAGGGACAGTTGATTTCAGAGTTCCACGAGTCCGGGCAGGTCGAACGCATCGAACACACTCGCGGCGGGGTCAAGATTCAGGGTAGAATCCCCGGGCGGCTGGTGGCGCAATTCCGCGATTTCGAGAAAAATCAGGAAACCCAGGAACAGGAGAGTGAAATATGACCCAGTGGCTTTCAAAACTTTTAGACAGGGCCTCAGAATATTTTGCGCATCGCAAAGGCCTGCTCCCGCTGGTCGGGATTCTTCTGGTATTCATCAACCTGGTATTGGCTATTTTCCTGCCCGCCGGTTCGATGCTCGTGACCAGCAACCTTTTCTTGCACCTTGGTATCATCGTCGCCCTGTTCGGGCTGATGCTCTCGTGGGCATTATAAAATCTTCAAGGAGAAAACATGACCACTGCAACCTTACCCCGCTGGGATCTCTCGAACGTTTATCCCGGCCTTGATTCATCTGAATTCAAAGCTGCGCTTGCCGAACTTGACCGCCAGATCGGCGAAATGGAAGTTCTTTATAAAACGCAAATCGCCCCGGCCAATGCCGGCACCGATCCGAAGAAGCTCAACGAACTGGTCAACCTGGTTATCAAGCACTCGAACGAAATCTCCGACCTGGCCGCGACACTCGGCTCGTACCTGCACTCCTTCATCGCCACCGACTCGTATAACAAGCAGGCCATGCGCCTGTTCTCCGAGTTCCAGCAGCGCGGTGTGAAACTCTCGATGCTGGTCACCCAGACCACCGCCTGGATCGGCTCGCTGGCCGATGTTCTGCCACAGGTGCTTTCACTTGGCGGCGAAGCCTCCAGCCATGCCTACTTTCTGAAACTGGCCGCCGACCAGAGCAAATACCTGATGAGCGAGAGCGAAGAAGGCCTGGCCGCCGAACTCAGTCTGAGCGGCGCGCAAGCCTGGGGCAAATTGCAAGGCACGCTTACCTCCCAACTGAGCGTCGATTTCGAGCTGGATGGCGAAGTCAAAAAACTGCCGATGCCTGCCCTGATCAACCTGCGCTCACATCCAGATGAAGACACCCGCCGCCGCGCCTATAAAGCCGAAAACGCCGCCTGGGAAACCGTCAAAGAACCGCTGGCCGCTGCCATGAACGGCATCAAAGGCACGGTCAACGTGCTCAACAAACGCCGCGGACGTGAAGATGCCCTGCACAGCGCCATCGACAACGCCCACATGGATCGCGCCAGCCTGGAAGCCATGCTCGAGGCCATGCGCGACTCCTTCCCCATGTTCCAGCGCTACTTCAAAGCCAAGGCCAAGCACCTCGGCAAAGAAAAACTGGCCTGGTGGGACCTGTTCGCCCCCGTCGGCCAGACCGCCAGCGAGTATAGCTGGTCTGACACCCGCACCTTCATCCTCGAACAGTTCGGCAGCTTCGCGCCCGAAATGCAAGAGCTGTCCCGGCGCGCCTTCGACGAAAACTGGATCGACGCCGAGCAGCGCTCCGGCAAACGCGGCGGAGCTTTCTGCATGGGCGTTCCGCTGGTCAAAGAGTCGCGCGTTCTGACCAACTTCGATGGCACACCCGACCAGGTTTCGACCGTGGCCCACGAACTCGGCCATGCCTTCCACAACGAATGCGCCTTTCGCTTCGGCAAGACCGCCCTGCAACAAGACACGCCCATGACCCTGGCCGAAACCGCTTCGATCATGTGTGAAACCATCGCCTCGCAGGCCCTGCTCAAGCGCGCCGCCAACCCGCAGGAAGAACTGGCCGTGCTCGAACTATCGCTGAACGGCGCCAGCCAGGTCATCGTCGATATCTACTCGCGCTTCCTGTTCGAGAAGGAAGTCTTCGAGCGCCGCGAAAAATCCGAGCTGAGCGCCGACGAACTGTGCGAGATCATGGAAAAAGCCCAGCGCGACACCTACGGCGAGGGCCTCGACGAACGCTACCTGCAAAAATGGATGTGGACCTGGAAGCCGCACTACTACGCAGCCGAGCTTTCGTTCTACAACTTCCCCTACGCCTTCGGCCTGCTCTTCGCCACCGGTCTGTACGCAATCTACACCCAGCGCGGTGCAGCCTTCGTGCCCGACTATATGCATCTGCTGGCCAGCACGGGCGAAGCTCCGGCCGCCGAACTGGCCGCGCGCTTCGGGATCGACATCCGCAGCAAGAAGTTCTGGGAAGACAGCATCAAAACCTTCGAGGCCCAGATCGCGCGTTACGAAGCCATTTAGCGCAAGCCAAAAACCTTTTCGCCGCAGAAGCGCTGGGAATGCAGAGAAAATAAAAATCTCAGCGAGCCCTGCGTTTCTGCGGTGATTTTTTATCGGTGCCGTTCGCTTTTCAGGTGCAAACAAATGAAAAAAACACTCTTATTGGTGATCCTGGCAGTTTTGATTCTCTCCGCCTGCGGAGCACCGGCTGAACCCGCTCCTCCGGCAGTTGCGGAAGCAACTTTCACCCCCCTGAGCAACGTCGAAGGGCTGGCTACCGTTTCATCGGCAACGATTAACCCGCCGACCTCTACCGTTCTCCCCGCGACTGCGACAGTTTCCCTGACCCCCATCCCGAGCGCCACCGTTGGGCCGCCTCCGCATCCGATGAGCATCGCGGCCCAACGGGCGATGGCCTACCCCGGCAGCGATATCATCATCGAGCGCGAGCTGACCGCCGCCCTGAGCTATCGCCGTTATTACGCCTATTACTACTCTGAAGATCTGAAAATCTACGGCCTGCTGACTGTACCCAGCGGCGAAATGCCCGCAGGCGGCTGGCCGGCGATCGTCTTCAACCACGGTTACATCCCCCCCGACGTTTACCAAACCACCGAACGCTACATCGCCTACGTGGACCGGCTCGCCAGCAGCGGCTACGTTATATTCCGCATCGATTATCGCGGACACGACCAGTCTGAAGGCGAGGCCACTGGCGCATACGGTCACCCCGGCTACACGACAGACGTGATGAACGCTGTGGCTGCGATCAAGCGCTACAGGGATGTAAACCCCGAGAAAATCGGCATGTGGGGCCACTCGATGGGCGGATACCTGACCCTGCGGGCGATGGTGCTCTCCGGCGATGTCAAGGCCGGGGTGATCTGGGCCGGCGTAGTGGCTTCTTACCCAGACCTGATCTGCTGCTGGCGCCGGACGGGCAATTTCACGCCTTCACCCAGTTCGCGCAGTCCCAGTTGGCGCACTGGCTGGGCCGAATTATATGGCTCTCCCGAAAGCAACCCCGAATTTTGGGCATCCGTCTCGTCCAACAGTTACCTGCAAGATTTATCCGGCCCGATCCAGTTACACCACGGTACAAAAGATGAAGATGTGCCGGTCGAATTCTCGATCAAGCTGGCCGATCAGATCAATGCGGCTGGCGGCACAGTGGAGCTGTATACCTACCCCAACGATAACCACAATATTTCAAACTACTTCACAACCGCCATGAACCGCAGCATTGAATTTTTTGATCGGTATTTGAAAGAATAAGATTCTATACAACAACAAAAACAGGGACAGGCTCGATTGCCTGTCCCTGTTTTTGTTGTGTTTATCGCTAGAACTTCGGTCCGGCGTCGATCACTTCCTGCGGGGTGCCGTCTTCGAACTTTTTAAAGTTCTCACGGAAGCGCGCTGCCAGATCTTTGTAGCGTCTGTCGTACTCGGCGCGGCCTGGCCAGGATGACCAGGGCTGCAGCACGCTTTCGGGCACGTCTGGGCAGGTTTTCGGCACTTCGAAGCCAAAAACCGGATCTTGATAATACTCAACCTCCGCCAGTTTACCGGTCAGGGCGGCGTTCAGCAAGGCACGGGTGTAGCGAATGCTGATGCGCTTGCCGATCCCATACGGCCCGCCCACCCAGCCGGTATTGACCAGCCAGCAAGTCACACCGTAGCGCTCGATCTTATGCTTGAGCAGGTCGGCGTATTTGTAGGGATGATGGACCATGAACGGGCCGCCAAAACAGGCCGAGAAAGTGATTTCCGGTTCGTCGCGCAGACCGACCTCGGTCCCGGCGATCTTGGAGGTATAACCCGAGATAAATTGATAGAGCGCCTGGTTTGGGGACAGCCGCGCGATGGGCGGCATCACGCCGCTGGCATCGCAGGTCAGCAGGATGACGTTTTTGGGGTGCCCGGCCTTTTTCTCAGGGACGGCATTGTTGATGAACTCCAGTGGATATGAAGCGCGTGTATTTTCGGTCAGGGTATCGTCGTCCAGGTCGATCAGGCGGGTAATCGGGTCGAAAGTCACATTTTCGAGGATCGTCCCAAAGCGATGGGTGGTGGCGTGAATCTCCGGTTCGGCAGATTCAGACAGGCCGATCACCTTGGCATAACAGCCGCCCTCGAAGTTGAAGACGCCCTCGTCGCTCCAGCCGTGCTCATCGTCGCCAATCAGGCGGCGGGTCGGGTCGGCGGAAAGAGTTGTCTTGCCGGTCCCGCTCAGGCCGAAGAACAAAGCCACATCATCCGGGTTGTCCGGGTTGACATTCGCCGAGCAGTGCATCGATAGCACACCCTCGAGCGGCAGCAGGTAATTTAAGATCGTAAAAACCGATTTCTTGATCTCACCCGCGTAAGCCGAATTGCCAATGATTGCCAGCTTTTTCTCGAATGACAGGCAAATGAAGGTTTCGCTGTTGGTGTTGTCGACCGCAGGCGCGGCCTTGAACGAAGGCATCGCCATGATCGTAAATTCGGGCACGAAGCGCTTGTATTCTTCGAGCGACTGCGGCAGGATGAACATGTTGCGCACAAAATGGCTGTGCCAGGCCAGTTCGGTCACAATGCGCACCGGCAGGCGGTAGTTCTCATCCGCGCCGCCGTAGACATCCTGCACGAAAACATCCCGCCCTTGCAAAAAACCAAGCATGCGTGCGTACAGCTCATCGAATTTGCCAGTTTCGAACGGGCGGTTATAGACGCCCCACCAGATGTTGCCTTCCGAATCGGTTTCGCGCACCACGAATTTATCGTTGGCCGAGCGCGCCGTATGCTTGCCGGTATTGGCAACAAACGCGCCGCCCGCCACCATCGCGCCTTCACCGCGAAAAATCGCCTCCTCGTAGAGCGCTTCGGTGGTCAGGTTCCAGTAGGCCAGGCGCAAATTGCCGACGCCATGATTGGACAGGTTGTAATCCGCTTTGCGGGTCTGGGCAATGCCTTCAGCGGGGGTTTTGATGTTGAGTAAGTTATTCATAGTTATATCCTCCGTAGGGGCGAAGCGTTGCTTCGCCCTTGCAATTTGCAGCCTACAACCAATCCCTGATCATCTTCTTGTCGCCAATATAGATCTCGTTTGGCGAGGTCGGGTCGAGCGCCCATTTGATGCGCGCAACGCCCTCGGTCACATCTTTGACCGAACCCGAAATCGACAGGCGGATGTGCCCTTCCATGCCGAATTCCTTGCCCGGCACGGTCACAACCAGCGCCTTTTTGAGCAGGAACTTCGAGAGTTCGACCGAGTTATTGCTAAAAGCACGCAGATCAGGCAGCGCATAGAAAGTACCGTCCGGCACGATCAGGCGCGCACCGTTGAAAGTTTTCATCTCCTGCAACAAGATCTCGCGGTTATTTTGGATCTGCAAGCGCAAGGCCTCGACCACGTTTTGCAGGCCATTTAACGCCCCCTCGGCTGCGGATTGGGAAACCGGCGACACCCCGGAGGTGGTCTGGGCTGTGACATTGGTCATCACCCGCACCAGTTGCCGCGGAGCGACCACCCACCCGACGCGGAATCCGGTCATGCCGTAAACTTTGGCCACGCCGTTGACAACGATGATGTGCGAATCTTCAACATCGCGCTTCGTAAAGCGGTAGGCAGGCGCGGCCTCTTTGCGGTCAAAAACCAGCTTGTGATAAATATCATCACAAATCAGGTAAATGCCTTTGCGTTCACAAAAATCGACCAGTTTTTCGATCAATTCAGGCGGGTAAACCACCCCAGACGGGTTGTTCGGACTGTTGACGAGAATGGCGCGGGTATAGCTGGTGACAGCCCGCTCGATATCTTCGAAGCGCGGGGTAAACGTTCCGTTTTCGGGCGTAACGATGACCGGCCTGCCCATGCACATCTTGACGATCTCAGGGTAGGAAACCCAGTACGGAGCCAGGATAATAACTTCATCCTGCGGATTCAAGATGCTGTAAAAAATATTAAAAAGCGATTGCTTGGCACCGTTGGTCACGATCACATTTTCAGGGGCAACCAGGCGATCGTAGTTTTCTTCGGTGTAGCGAATAATCGCCTTTTTCAGCGAAAGCGTGCCATCTGCAGGCGTATATTTAACTTCTCCGCTGGTCAACTTGGCAGCCGAGGTCAAGATGGCCGCGATCGGGGTCTTGTTTTTCGGCTCACCAATCCCGAGATGAATGACCGGCTCACCGCGCTCTCGCAGCAGGCGTGCTTCTTCGTTGAGCGCCAGCGTCGGGGATTCTGCGATTTCAGAAGCAAGTTTACTGAGTTTCATCGATTCTCCTTGTTAAACAAAACTGGCCAGCAACCATCTGCTGACCAGACATAGCACGACCACCGCCAAAGGGCGCTGACAATTAAATTGTCAGACATCGCTATCATGATTTGATTATACCCTCCAAGAGAGTGGCAAACATCACGCCAAATGTCATTATTTTTTCATGTTGTTTAATATCTGCTGCGCAATTCTCCAACGGGAAAGATCCGGGCCCGTATCTTGGAGGTAACGCCCCGGCCCGGGCTGGGATTGATCTTCAATAAGGCTAGCAAGCTTGCGCTTATCGGCATCATTCAAGCTATCCAACATATCGGAGGCAAGCCGCAGCGCAGTGTATTGCTCAAAAGCGGAGCGAGAATGCCCAATAGAATCCAATACCAGATCAAAGCATGCCACGTCAGGATGCCCGCGCAGAAGGGCCAAGGCCGCCACGCGCTGTCCATCGTTGCCAGAACGATAAAGTGCCTGTATCTCCTGAATAGAGTAAGCTGTCTTCTCTGCCAGGGCCCGGACCTGCGTCACCAGGGTATTCATCTTGCGCGTGCGATAATCGCCTTTTTGCAATCTTGACCGGATTGCATCATACTCTTGAGCCAGTTGAACCACCTGTCTGCGAGCTTCCTCCGCATCAGGCGCAAGACTTTGGGCAATTTGCTTTTCAGCCTTCTCGCGGATTTGCTCAAATTCTTTTTTCTGGGAATCATCCATCTTATCTTTGGTTGAATCAACCACCGCCACCAATTCGATCAAAGTTTTGAGCAGCCCCGGAGTATCGGCTTCCCCCGCTCCGGTTTTAATTTTTCCGCCAAAAAAAGCGATCATTCGCAATATTGCGGGCAACCATATCAGGGATAAGATAAGAACAGTGGTTGCCGTCACCTTGAATCCCAAGGTCAGGGATGATCCTTCTTTCCCGCCAAAGGTCTGGCTGATATCGAACATACTGATAACAGAGAAAACTAGGATCGCAGCGATCCATGGCCCAGGAATGGTAAAAAGTTCGGCCAGCAATTCTTTTGCTTTTGCCAACGTCTTCTCATCAAGAACGAGTTTTTTATCCATATCTCGCCTCTTTCTAAATAGACAATTACAGTATATTACAAATGCAAATCAGGGGGAACTGGGTATCCAGGCACAGATAAGGCTTCCATATGGCACAAAACTTGCAACATCTACGGTGTAGAGAAGTTTCCACACCAATTTATTGGATTTTTTGAAGCATAAATGGAGGCATAATCATGAAAGACAAAATTGTTGAATCAATTGGTCGCTGCAACCCGGATGAACCCCTTAACCCTGGCGACCCGCGCTGGTGCGACTTCGATCCGGCGCGTGGGACCAACCTGCACGATCGCATCGCCCGCCGCCTGCGCGGCGCCGAGGCCGAACGTAAGTACAGTCACATCGCCCTGGCCGGGCATCGCGGCTGCGGGAAATCCACCGAACTGGCTCGGGTCATGGACAAGGCCCGCTCGGAGGGCTACCTGCCGCTCTACGCCGTTGTCAACGAGCAGGCCGACCCCAACGAAATCGGCTTTGGCGACCTGTTCCTATTGATGCTGCGCCTTCTCGATGAAACCTTCGAACAGGATAAACGGCTCAAGCCCTTGCCCGATAAAACCGTCAAAGTTGTCACTGACTGGTTTCACGATGTCACCCACATTGAAGAACGCGAGGTGCAGCGGGTGATCTCGTTCTCCGGAGAAGCCGGTCTGGGAGCCAGTACGCCGCTGGGCAAATTGCTCTCGGGCTTGAGCCTGTTGCGCAAAACAACCGGAGTTCAACGCGAACAGATCAAGCAGGCCGTTGAAAAATACCCCGACCAACTGCGCGACAATCTCAATCTGCTGCTGGTAGACGCGCGCCGCCTGTCCGAACAAATTTACCCGCGCGGGTTGATCTTCATCCTCGATAACCTTGATCGCTACCCGCCTGAAATGATCAGCAAGGCCGTTCTAACCAATGCTGACCTGTTGACCGACATCGCGGCCCATACCATCTTCGTTCTGCCCATCTCGCTGCTCTACAACCCTCCCGGCGAAACCGTGGAGGATCGCTTTGAACCCGAAACCCTGCCGATGCTGCCGGTCTACCCGCGTGGCAACCCGCAAACCATCCACCAGCCGAGCGTGGACGCCCTGCTGCAAGCCATCTACCTGCGCGTGGACCGGGCCCTGTTCGCAGAGCAAGCCCTGGCGGTACGAATCGCACAACTCTCAGGCGGTTGTCCGCGCGATCTGCTGCGCCTGCTCAAAGAATCCCTGCTCGAATCGAACGAGTTGATCGACTCTCGGGCGGTAACTCGCGCCGCCAGCCTCGTGCGCGGCGAAATGGCCCGCAAACTGACCCTGCGGCACTACGATTTATTGGCGCGCACCCACCTCGAGACAACGATCAACCCTGACGATGACGGCCGCTTTCTGCTCTATCGCCGCGCCGCGCTCGAATACGATGCCGACCGCTGGATCGGCGTCCACCCGCTTTTGTGGGAAACATCTGAGTTCCGCGCATCGCTCGAAAGCATCCGCCGGGAGCACGGCGCAATTCTGCGCGCTTGAAACCAACATCTGATGGAAAATTTTGACATGGACAAAAAGACCAGACCCATCGATGAGTTTGAACGCATCAAGCGTTTCGCCGAATACCACCAGGGGCAATTCAGCCTGGGCTTGGTGCGGGTTAACGATCCACGCAAACGCAACGAAATCGTCGAGAACCTGTGCCACGCGCTGAAGCAGGATGGCATCCAACTCCACAGGCTGGATCTGTCGAACCGCCACCCGGCCAACCTGCGCGAAGCGCTCAACGCCAGTGCTGAAGGACGCCGCCTGCTGCAATCACCGCGCAATATCGCCCTGGCGGTTACCGGCATGGAACATCTCATCGAAACCACCACCCCCGCTGGTCGTCCGGCTTTTGCCGCCGCCCTGAACGCCGAGCGCGATTTGTTGCGCAACGGCCTGCCGCTTCCCATTCTGCTCTTTATGACCGACCTGGCCATGGACAGGCTCGACCTCAACGCCCCGGATTTTTTCGACTGGTACAGCGCCACGTTTCACTTTCATCCACAGGGGCCATCTGCGGCGCGCAACGAGGCTGCAGCGGCGGGCATCTCGCACCAACCGCCGACCACTTCGGCCAAACAACGTCAAAAACTGGAAATGCTCGAAAAAGCGCGCAAAGTGCTGACCAGCCAGGCCCAACCAGCTCCCATGCTGGCCAACGTCCTGATGCAGATCGGCGATATATACGCGGCCCTGCCCGGTTTCGCAGACCGTCAACTGGCCACATCCTACTTCAAGCAGGCCGCCCAACTCTATGAAGATCTGAAAAGGGCCCAAAAACAGGCTGAATCCCTGGCGCGCCTGGCCGAAGTTCATTATTGGATCGATGATTATAATCAGTCTGCCATCCATTACGAGCGCGCCATCCAACTCTACCGACAGGAAAAACAGGCGCTTGAGCAGGCCGCCTGTTTGCAGAAAAAAGGCGATGTTCACCTGCAGCTGGCTGAACTCCCCACCGCGGAGGAATGTTACCAGACTGCGCTGTCCATTTACCGCGAACAGGATGATCTTTCAGGGATCGCCGCTTGCATCCGCAGCCTGGGCGACTACGCCCGGCTGGTAGGCGACTACAGTCTGGCAGAAAACCGTTATCGATCGGCCGCGCCGATCTTCAAGCGCGCCCAGGACCAGCTTGGCATCGCCAACTGCATCCAGAGCATGGGAGACATCCTGCTTCAGCAGGGCGAATACCGCCGCGCCCAATTGCGCTATCAGGAAGCCCTGCCCCAATACATCCAGATCGAAAACGCGCTGGGCCAGGCCGATTGCCTGCAGGGGCTGGCCCACTCCCTGCGCCTGCAAGGCGACCTGCTCAGCGCGCGCAAATACTACGGCCGGGCACTCGAAAGCTATCGAGCGCTCGGCCATCGCCTGGGCGAAGCCAGCTGCATTGAGAGCATCGCCGACCTGTGCCGCCGTCTTGAAGATTACATTGGTTCTGAACGGGGATATATGGAAGCCCTGAGCATCTATCGCGCCCTGAAAAACCGGTTGGGCGAAGCCAATACCTACTACGGGCTGGGAGAAATGTTCCTGCAAAAAAACGAGCGCGATACTGCCCGGCAGTTCTTCCTGCGCGCAGAAGCGATCTACAAAAAGGCCGGGGCCAGGCTTGGGCAGGCCAACACCCTGGTTGGGCAAGGTCAGATCGAACTGCTCAACAACAACCTGGAGCTTGCCGCGCAAATGCTCGAGCAAGCCAACAAGCTTTACCTTAAGATCGGCGACCGCTACAGCATCGCCGCCCAAACCGGCAACTACGGCTGGCTGATGGAACGCATCAAACAGCCTAACCTGGCAAAACATTATTTCTTGCGCGCTGCCGAACTGTTTACCGCCCTGGGGTTGGAAGAACAAGCCGAAAGGCATCTTCAGGCCGCACAACAAAAATCATTCTCCACGCAAAAGCGTAGCCAATCAAGCGCTAAAAACTATCTGTAAATTGCCATCGGCATCATAAAAGGAACGCGCCGAAAAAGGCTCGTTGCCAAAACGCATTTCGCGAATTCTACGCAGCAAGATCGGGACATCATCCAACAGCGGAAGATGTTCCACATCCCCGGGCAGAATCCAGGCCAAATCGCCTTCGTCGCTCGGGACCAACTGACCGGGACGCGCCTCGCCGCTAAAGATAAAGAGTCCAATGCCCGGGTTTTCGCCCGTGTCGATCAGCAAAGTCCCGACAAGGCGCAGATCGGCCTGCAAGCCCGATTCTTCCATCAGTTCACGATACGCGGCTTCGATCGGCGTCTCGCCGCGCTCGATGTGACCGCCCAGGCCGTTGTAACGGCCATCCCAGCGGCCTTTGCCTTTTATCTTCAACAACAACAGCAACTCGCCGCGCCAGACAAAGACCAGCACACGCGGTACGATCTGATAACGAGCCAGATTCAGGTTCTGTTCGATTGCAGCCACAAGAGTTTCCTTTTCAGGCTGAATGATTAAGGGGTTATTGCAGCCGGATGCAAGATCAACATCGGTTTATCGCGGGCAACACGCAACAAATCCACCGGCAAGTTGAGAGGCTTGAAGCTTTGTCCACCGGCCAGGGCATCGGCCAGGGAAATATAAAATAACTGCGTGCGAACATCCAACCCCTGGCGCTCATCCTGGAAAGAAAAAATAATATAGGTTCCATCCGGGCTGAAACGGGCATCGCGGTAACAACAAACGCCATCAATCGGGTTGAGTTTTTGGGCTTGCTGGGATGCCATATCGTAAAAATACAGTTCGCCATAGCCCTCATTGCGCAAGAAAGTGTTAAGCAAGAAAGCTTCTCCTCCATCCCAATCAAACGTCGTGATGGTCGGGTTATCAAGATAGCCGTCTGGCGTAAAAATATCTGCCGGGAAATCCTGAATCGCCACTGGCGCAGATGCCTGGCAGTTGCTAACATTTAAAACACGAATGACATCCTTGCGTCCGTCATTGGTCAGGGCTACATAAGAGATCGTAATCCCTGTTCCATCATCGCTCCAGCGAATGGATTTGGCGGGCACCTGGTTATAGGAACAAGTCGCCGCATCGGCAACCGCCGCGCGGTCTCTCATCTTTAGTATGGATTCGCGATCAAACGGCAAAATATAAAGGATTCTGTCCGAGGTGAGTGCCACTTGCGAAAGATCTTGAGAAACGCTAAATCCTTCTATCTCCGTATTCTCCAAACAAATCACAGGCTGGGGGTTCGTCTCCTCGATGCTAATGGAATAGATACATTGACCTTCGCGGTAAATCAGCGATTCGCCATTTGGCATCCATTGCATCAACATTTTTTCACGATTATTGGTTGTTAGCCGGGTTGGCGGCGCATTGTTCACAAGGTCAAGAACCCAAATATCATTGGCTGTGATGAATGCCGCCAGATCTGCCCCGCCCGGGACAGTCACAACCGGCTCGGAGACTGGTTCAGGCGTAAGGGTAGGCGCAGGCGTTTCTGTGGGGAAAGAGGTCGCAAGAACGGCGGGCATGGTTGAAGGATCTGGTTCGGCCAGCGGCGCGGGACGAGGCCAAAACAGAACCGCAAGCATAATCCCTATAAAAGCAAAAATCCCCACTCCGATCATCCACAACTTTGGCGAAACGGGCTGCACTGCCGGCACAGGCGGCTGGGTTGGCGTAACTGGCACCCCCGTTTCTCTGGGATGCGCAACGCGAGTTGGCGATAGCGCGACTGCAGAAAGATCCGGGCTTTCGCCGCGCAACGCAGCACTAAAAGCAGATGCAAAACTGGCGGCGCTGGGGTAGCGTGATTCCGGGTTTTTGGCGAGAGCTTTTTCGATGACCGTTTCAATCGCTGGTGGGAGATCAGGCTTAATTTCCAAAATACGGGGAACAGGTTCGGTAATGTGCTTGACAGCAACGCCCATCGGCGTGCTCGAATCAAAGGGCAATTTCCCGCTCAACATCTCATACAAAATAACGCCCAAGGCATAAATGTCGGAGCGATAATCGATTTCTTCACCCTGAGCCTGTTCGGGGCTCATGTAAGCAGCTGTACCGATGATGCCGCCACTGCCAGTCAAATGGGTCTGTTGAGCGAGATTGGCAATTTTTGCAATCCCAAAGTCAGATAAGAAAGGATCCCCTGTTTCATCAAAAAGGATATTGCCCGGTTTAAGATCCCGGTGAATAACACCTTTTTTGTGGGCATGATCCAACCCAGATGCAATCCGCTCCAGAATGGCAGCTGTCTCGTTAAGCGACATGGGACCGCTGGCAATCCGATCTGCCAAAGAGCCACCTGACATGATGCGCATGACGAAGTACGGCTGTTCATTATCTTCGCCCACATCGTAAACCGGCACGATGACTGCATGCTCCAGTTTGGCAATGGTTTTGGCTTCGCGCGCAAAACGCTTCTGGAACTGGGAGTTGTGGAGCAACTCACGAGGCAGAACCTTGATGGCCACATCGCGGTCGAACATTGGGTCAAAGGCTTTATAAACGGTAGCCATGCCACCCCGCCCAAGTTCTTTCTTAATCTGGTAACGTCCGATCATTTTCTTAGGAGGCATATTTTTCAGTATACAATCTTGGGCAAAGAAAAAAGAAAAAGTTTACAAATGTTTTGGGGTTTTTGATGAGTGTTACACTCTTCCCCCAAGCTTTGAAAAAGTGCAGGGCGCGATAACAGCCCTGCACTTTTTCAAAACAGATCATTGGGACTAAACGATCAGGCCCTTTACGAAACCAGCGCGCGCACTTCATCGAGATGGCCGGCGCTGCCAAGTTTCTCATTCTTATGGGCAATAAAATTGGCATATTCGCCCATGAAGATCTTGCCGACCGGGCGCAAATCGAATTCAGACGGCTTATCGCGGAAGTATTCGCGGTGAACGCGCGTCCAGACCAGGCGGCCGTCGGTGTCGATATTGACCTTGGTCACGCCCAGGGTAGCCGCCTTGAGGAACTGGTTGTCATCCACGCCCTTGGCGCCCTTCAACTGGCCGCCGGCGTTGTTGATGCGTTCCACTTCTTCTGCCGGGACAGAGCTGGAGCCATGCATCACCAGCGGGAAACCGGGCAATTCCTTCTGGATGTCAGCAAGCACATCGAAGTGCAGCCCCTGGGTACCGCTAAATTTAAAAGCGCCGTGGCTGGTGCCGATCGCCACAGCCAGCGAATCGCAGCCGGAGCGTTCGACAAACTCACGCGCCTGACGCGGGTCGGTCAACAAGGCATTCGATTCATCAACAGCAACGTGCTCTTCAACGCCGCCCAGCATGCCCAGTTCAGCCTCAACCACCAATCCCTTGGCATGGGCTGCATCCACCACCCGGCGGGTGATCTCGATGTTCTTATCGAAAGGTTCGTGACTGGCATCGATCATGACCGAGCTATAGAAGCCGCTGTTGATGCAGTCATAGCAAGTTTCTTCGTCACCATGATCGAGGTGGACAGCGAAGATCGCATCCGGAAAAACTTCATTGGCCGAAGTGATCAGGCCTTCCAGCATCTTCTTGTGAGTGTAAGAACGCGCGCCCTTGCTGATCTGAATAATGAAAGGCGCTTTGCTGTCAATATTGCCGCGAAACAGACCCATCGCCTGTTCGAGGTTGTTGATGTTGTATGCGCCAATGGCATACTTCCCATAAGCTGCTGCAAATAACTTCTTGGTCGTCACAATCATGGTCGTACCCTTCCTTTTCATAAAATTATAGAATTATCGCCGCAACTCACTGCGGGGAAACTGCAACTTTCGCTCAAGAGCCGCGTAAATCAGCATGTAGCCCAAAAGACAACTTGATTATACCTATAAAGTCAGGCTATAATGAACATAATTCTCATAAATTCGTCATTTTCCCAGGAGGAACCATGAGTGATTTTTTTGGACGTGTTACCGGTGATCAGGACCCGATCAAGAAACTGTTGTCCTACATCCCCGGCTTTAGCGGATATATTGAGCGCACCAACCGGCGCGCTGCCGACAAACTGGTACGCGACACCGTAGCCCACCGCTTCGAGGAACTTTACAAACGCACTTCGCGGCTGCAAGCCGATATCGTCGGCGCAGGCGGCATCGAATATGTAGACGATCTCGAAAAAGCCACCCTGCAAATTCGGACCTTCGCCGATAAAATTCGCAATGCAACTTACGGCTACTCGGGGTTTTTCGACGCGGTCAAGATTAATGAAGAAGAACTGGCAAAGATTTACGCCTTCGATTCAGCCTTCTTTGACATCGCCGACCAGATCAACAGCGCCCTCGACACCGTTGAAGCCAACATCGGCCAGGACGAAGGTCTGCCTGCCGCCATTCGCAACGTGGTAACCCTGGCACGCGAAGCGACTGCCACCTTTGAACGCCGTTACGAAGTCATCAACGGCGCAAGCGGCGCATAACACAAAAATATCATCACGACTTTGTCAGACAAAGGTCACGCCCAGCGCGTGACCTTTGCTTTTTGATGTAAAATTAAGCAACAGATTTTCATCACTGCATTATCTTGATCCAAGGAGAAAAGCATGTGGCATGATTACATCTCCGCCCGAACCACAGACGAAGCTGTTCAGATCCTGGCAAACAAAGGCGCACAGGCGCGCATTGTTGCTGGCGGTACTGACTTAATTCTCGAGTTGGAGCGCAAGGCCCGCAGGGGCATCGATACCCTGATTGACATTAGCCGCATCCCCGACCTGGATCGGATCTGCCTCGATGAAGATGGCATGTTGCACATCGGCGCAATGGTCACCCACAACCATGTGGTCGCTTCGAAGCTGATGCGCGAACGCGCCTATCCCCTGGTGCGCGCGGCCTGGGAGGTCGGCTCTCCGCAGATCCGCAACCGCGGCACCGTTGCCGGAAATCTCATCACAGCCTCACCGGCAAACGATACCATCACCCCGCTGATGGCGCTGAATGCCCTGGTGGTGTTGAAATCCGTCCGCGGGGAAAGGCAAGTGCCACTGAGTGAGTTTTACAGCGGGGTGCGGAAAAATATCATGCAGCCCGATGAAATGCTGACCGAAATCGCCTTCAAGGGGATGGATGCCAGCCAGAGCGGGACGTTCATCAAACTGGCTTTGCGCCGCGCCCAGGCCATCTCAGTGGTCAACATCGCGCTCATCCTGACCTTCAGCCAGGACAGCATTTCAGCAGCTTCGATCACGCTTGGAGCGGTCGCCCCGACCATTATTCACGCTGTCGAAGCCGAAGCCTACCTGGTGGGCAAACAACTGACCGAGGAGGTCATCGCCCAAGCCGCGAACCTGACCCGTCAGGCTGCCCGCCCAATCGACGATATTCGCGGCTCGGCAGCTTACCGACGTGAAATGACGCGGGTTATTGCCACGCGCGGGCTGGATGCAATTCGAAATAACGAGACCCAGGCCGGGTTCCCGGCAGAGCCGGTCCTGCTCTGGGGCAAGGACAAGCACCAGCCGGCAACCGGCTTTGCCGGCGCACATCATGCCGCAGGCGCAGACATCCAGACAACCATTAATGGCAAAGAATATATCTTCAACACCGGTCACGAGAAAACCCTGCTGCATCTGTTGCGCGAAGAAGCCGGGCTGATTGGCTCGAAAGAAGGCTGTTCCGAAGGCGAGTGCGGAGCCTGCACGGTTTTTCTGGATGGCGATGCGGTCATGGCTTGCCTGGTTCCCGCCCCGCGCGCGCACGGCGCACAGATCGTGACAATCGAAGGCCTGTCAAACCAGGAACAGCTGCACCCTGTTCAACAAGCGTTCATTCACGAAGGCGCGGTACAGTGCGGATATTGCACACCGGGCTTCTTGATGTCTGCGGCCAAACTGCTCGAGGAGCGCCAAAACCCCGATATTGATGCCATCGAGCAGGCTATTACCGGCAACCTGTGCCGCTGTACAGGCTATTACAAAATCGTCAAAGCCATCGAAGAAGCCAGCAAGCACCCCATAAAGGAGTAGAGCATGTCCAAATATCGAACGGTCCACAAAAAGGATTTCGTGCGTCCTTATAAGATCCACCCGATTTGGCGCGGAATCGGCTTGCTGATTATGATCATCATCCCAATTATCGCCTGGGCCGCCGCACAAGAACTGACAACTCTGGCCCTGGCATCCGAAATGCCGCAGATAAAAAGTGTTGTTAGATCGCTTTCATCACCGTTTGGCTTTCCATCCTGGGCCTTTGACGTACCGTATATCAGCAATTTTGCGCGCTGGATTCGCTCTATCCCCATGCTCAAGATGCTGCTGACGCTTTTCTTCATGATCGTGCTGGCCTTCTCAGGCGTACTCTCGATCATTTATGGCATCATCTATCGAATGAGCGTTCCGCTCTACGGCCCACTCGATGAACCAGCGCCCAAGATCAGAGCCAAGAAGTATACGCGTTAGCCCGCCGCAAGGAATTATTATGACCAACATCATTGGACAATCCGTGACACGCTTAGATGCAGCCGGCAAAGTCACCGGGCAGGCACTTTACCCTGGCGACATCAATCTGCGCGAACAAGCTTATATGAAAATCCTGTTCGCAGGCCGACCGCATGCCATCGTTAAAAGCGTGGATACCACTGAAGCCGAAGCACTGCCCGGCGTGATCGCAATTTTTACCGCGAAAGATGTACCGAACAACGAATACGGGCTGATCATGCCCGATCAGCCGGTGTTATGCGGACCAGGATCAAGCAAGCCCTACACAGACCGCGTGCGCTGGATCGGTGACCAGGTGGCGCTGGTGGTGGCTGAAAGCGAGTCGATCGCGGCCCGGGCGCGTGAACTGATCCGGGTCGAGTATGAGGACTTGCCCGTTGTAACCGATATGCTGGCCGCAATGGAAGCAGATGCCCCCCTGCTGCACCCCGAGAAAGGCTCGAACGTTATCCTGCGCTACCGCATCCGTAAAGGAGATGCGGAGGCAGCCTTGAAACAGGCAGATGTTGTTGTTGAGGGGGTTTACGATACCCCGATGCAGGAACACGCCTACCTGCAACCCGAAGCCGGACTCGGTTATATCGACGAGCAAGGCCGGGTTACGGTTCTGGTCGGCGGACAGTGGACTCACGAAGACCAGGAGCAGATCGCCCATTCGCTTAACCTGCCGCTGGAGCAGGTGCGTGTCATCTACCCGGCAATTGGCGGAGCTTTTGGCGGTCGCGAAGATATGTCGGTACAGATCGTGCTGGCGCTGGCGGCCTGGCGTTTGTCGCAGCGCGGTATCAACCGCCCGGTCAAGATCATCTGGAGCCGCGAAGAATCGATGTTCGCGCACCACAAGCGCCACCCATACCATATCAAGACCCGTTGGGGCGCAACAAAAGAAGGCAAACTGCTGGCCGCCGAGGTCGAACTCTATGCTGACGCGGGCGGCTACGCTTACACATCGACCAAAGTGCAGGGCAATGCCACTCTAATGTGCACCGGGCCGTATGAAATCCCGAACGTCAAAGTCGATTCGGCCTCGATCTACACTAACAATATGGTCACCGGCGCATTTCGCGGCTTTGGCGGTCCGCAAGGCATGTTCGCAGCCGAACAACAAATGAACAAACTGGCCGAAAAATTGGGCATCGACCCCATCGAATTGCGCCGCCGCAACCTGATCCATGAAGGATCAATCCTTTCAGTGGGAACGGCGCTGCCGAAAGGCGTTTCGATGGGTCAGGTTGTTGAAAAATGCGTCGAGCGCATGAATGTTCTGCAAGACTCCGGCCGCAGCAAAATCACGCCAAAAGCCATAAAGCGCGGCTGGGGCTTTGCTTGCGGTTTTAAAAATGTCGGCTTTTCATTTGGCGCCCCAGAGCAATGCGTGGCAACCATCGAGATTCACGGCGCAACAGAGGTTGAACGGGCGGTACTGTATCATGCCGGGGCGGAGGTAGGCCAAGGCTCACACACAGCGTTCGTTCAGTTTGCGGCGGAAACCCTGGGGCTTCCGTTCGAAAAAGTGACATTGGTCGCCTCAGACACTGCCGTTACCGGAAATTCCGGTTCGGTCTCTGCTTCACGCATGACCTTCATGGCCGGTAATGCCATTAAGGGTGCCTGTGAACTGGGGCTCGAAAAATGGCGAAATGAAGAACGACCGGCGATCGCAACCTATCAATATCGTCCGCCGCGCACCACTCCGCTTGATCCCGAGACCGGTAAATCGGATCCGAACTTTGCTTACGGATATGTTGCCGAAGCTGTCGAAGTTGAAGTGGATATGGAAACCGGCCTGGTGCGGCTGATCAACGTGATCTGCGCCGACGATGTCGGCAAAGCGGTCAACCCCCAGCAGGTGCAGGGGCAGATCGAAGGCGCGGTGGTCCAGGCTGCCGGCTATGCTCTTATGGAGAACATGATCCAGCGCGATGGGCGGCTCCTGACCGACAAATTGTCCACCTACCTGATCCCGACCGTACTCGACATCCCCAAAAACGTTGAGTCGCTCATCCTGGAATATGCCGACCCGATCGGGCCTTACGGTGCACGCGGCATGGGTGAAATGCCCTACCTGCCGCTAACTCCGGCTGTAACTGCTGCCGTCCACGCAGCAACCGGCGTCTGGTTCGATGAATTCCCGCTCACTCCTGAGCGTGTGCTGCGCGGGCTGGGCAGGCTGGAAAACTGATCACAAATTCATTTTGACAAAAAGGGATGCCAGGCCACAAGCCTGACATCCCTTTTTAATTTGCCTGGGTACGCGATCGCGAACAAAATTTGAGACGATATGAATAACTTTCACAGAAAATGAGAGACTCTCCAATCGATAATGGAGTACAAAATTCCTACACAGGAGAGTAAAATGAAAAAACTATTACCCCTGACAAATGAGCAAAGATACCGGCTCGGGCTGGTTTCCCTGATGGGAATGGCATCAGTGATCTCACTGATAATTTTTGCCGCGCGAGTGCAAAAAACAGACAGTTTTAATTATTCTTTTCTGGTATGGAATTTATTCCTGGCCTGGATACCTTTGGGGATGTCGTACTTGGCTTCAACCGCCAGAAACCTGCCACGTCTGCTCAAGGTAATTATCATCTTAATCAGTTCCCTGTTGTGGTTGGCGTTTCTGCCAAACGCACCGTATATCATGACCGATTTCCAGCATCTATCAAGATGGGAGGATAAAGCATCGCCTGTCTGGTACGATGTTTTGATGCTGGCCTGGTTTGCCTGGAACGGGCTATTTCTGGGAATAATTTCCCTGTTCATGATGCAGCAAATTGTAAACAAGCTGTCCAACCGCCTGGTCGGCTGGATCTTCGTGGTTCTTGTTTGCGGGCTAAGCAGTTTCGGAATTTATCTGGGACGCTTTTTGCGCTGGAACAGTTGGGATATTTTGCATAATCCAAGCCCACTGGTAAGTGATATCTTTGACCGGATCACATCCCCGCAAAGCGATCCTCGCGCAGTGACCTTCACTTTTATATTTTCGTTGTTTTTCCTGTTTATTTATCTGACAATGGTCATGTTTGGCGGATTGGTGGCTGCAAAAAGCCAATCAAACTAGGGGGGTGTTTTGGATCAACCCCTGATATACATCACTCATCTGATGGGCAATGCGTTCCCAGGAGTAGCCACGGGCATACTCGGCCGAAGCCGAACCCATTTGCTGGCGCAGGGCTGAATTACCAAGAATACGGGTCAGACGATCACAAAGCGCATCTTCATCCTGGTCCGGAACGTGGAATCCCGTCACACCATCCTGCACAAGGAAAGCGAGCCCGCCAACCTGCGAAGCGATGACCGGCGTACCGCAGGCCATGGCCTCCAGCGCCACCATGCCGAAAGATTCGTAATGCGATGGCATCACCAGCACTTCGGCAGCTGAATAGTAATAAGGCAGGGTATCCTGCCCGCGCTTGCCCAGGAAGATCACCATCCGATCCATGCACAGATCCTGACAGAGGCCTTGCAGACGCGCCATCTCGACACTCATCTGTTCGGCAGGAACATTCGGGTCGCCACCGATAACGACAAGATAAGCCGGGCGCTCAATTTCAGTGATGCGTAAACACGACATGGCCTTGATCAGTGTATCGACCCCCTTAAGCGGTTCAATGCGCCCTACGAAAAGAACCATGCGGTCATCTTTCGGAATGCCAATATATTCCTTAGCCTCGTCCGTAGGAATTGGATAAAAATGACAGGTATCCACGCCAGGCGGAATGATGGTCACTTTGCGCAAATCAGCTTTGTAGAGCCACTGCAGTTGAGCCTGCTCTGCCAGCGTAGCCGCGACAATTACATCAGCAGTGCGCAAGACCCGGCGTTCCCCATCCAGGCGATAGGCACCTTCCTTTTCATCATCACGAGTGGCAATGCGGTTTTTCATCTCGCCCAGGGTGTGGAACATGTGCACAATCGGGATATCCCACTCGGCCTTTAACTGCTCTGCGGCCAGGCCAGACATCCAGTAATGACTATGAATGACATCATAATGGATGCCGCGCTCAGCGGCGAATTGCTTGATCCCATCCACGAACTGCGGAATATGCCCGGCTAATTCTTTTTTAGGCATGGGCTGCTCTGGCCCGGCCGGGATATGAACCACGCGGTTGCCAAACCCAAGATCGTGCAAAACGTGCGGAACATGCTCATCCTGTGAACGGGTAAAAACATCCACGTGGATGCCCTGGCGACCCAGTTCGGTGGTCAGGTCGCGTACGTAAACATTCATGCCGCCGGTGTCTTTACCACCCAGGGTCGCCAGCGGGCAAGTATGATAGGAAATCATGGCAATATTGAGCATAAGCCAATCATACCCGGAATAGCGTAAAACGACCCGTTTTTCTTGCGATTCTGACCGGTATCCTGTATAATTTCGCCCGCTCAATAAGCCACCATAGCTTAGTTGGTAGAGCAGACGATTCGTAATCGTCAGGTCAAGGGTTCGACTCCCTTTGGTGGCTCAAGAAAAGAACTCCCGCTCATCGCGAGCGGGAGTTCTTTTTAATTGCAAAGCCACAGCGTCTTTTAGACAGTCAATCCCGCTGCCGGCAATTCTGGACAATCAGACCCAGCCATTGTTGTTGGGATCAGGATGTGAAGGCCTTATACAAATTCCAGGCGCTGATTCGCTCGCGCGCTTCATCTTTGTCGGTGCGGGAGCAACATAACATTTTAGATTAGAGATAAGAGATCTTTTTCTACTCTAATAGCCCCAAACCCCGCAATTTGGAATCTTTTCTGCGCAATCTTCTCTCGCAAAACCAATTGAGTTGCGGGGGATTGTAAGTCACCATGGCAAAAACAAAACACTTGAGTAATTCAGTTTTAACTTTAATTGTTATAGATCATCATTAATGAGAAAACTTTAAGGTTAACGCATTGTAATAATAACAATTATTTGTTATTATTTTGATGTACCAATGAATTTGCATGTGAAATTTCCATGATAATGCAAGTAACTTTCTAGGAGGATGCTATGAAAACAACTCATTGGATTTATCGTGTACTTAGCATTTTTATGCTGTTTTCAATGCTGTTAAATACAGTTGCCCCTGCTTTCGCGCTTGACTTGCAAAGCGGCAGACAAGAAACTGTAAAACAACCTACTTTTCAACCATCCTATGAGAGTTTATTATCTCCCGATCCTTTGGGGCTGATGCTTGGCAGTGCGCCCGTGGAAGAAACTTCCCTGGCAGATTTATCCGACCCAACCAATTCTTTCCTGCTTTTGGACAGGCCTTCGACTCTCCAACCTTTCACATCATCTCCGAGCAACTCACTTTTATCCGGTCAGCAAAATGTTAATTCCTACCAAATCGATTCCTTTGAGCGGATTCTAAGCCAGGCGCAGGAACAATCAACCAGAGCAAACTCATTTTCGCTGATCGATTGGTGGAATGGATTGTGGACGCGACCTGCCACAAAGAGTGAGACCGCGTCACTCAACACAGAAACTTCTGTTATCAGTCAAGCGATTGACTTTGCTCCGCAAACAAGTAGCGATCAAATAGAGAATGAGTTCAAGACTGTAAATTCAACTGATGCGGATCAATTTGCTTACGGATACGATAATCCTGAAGGGTTGGCCGAACTCAAGTTGGTGGCACAGTATCCAATGAAGAGCATTACTGTTACTGGCATTAATCAATACAACAATACCGCTGAATATGACATTGAATTTTCTGCGGATGATTCGAAAATAGAATATAAGATTGCAGATTGGTGGTGGCGTTTCAAATGGTTTTGTGATTTTTGGGATTTTTGTGGCATCTGGGGCGATTACCCTCCTACTTCTGTTTCGGTGTGGGTTCGATATATTGACAACCATTTGGAAGCCAAAAATTGCTCTGCGCCTAATATAGGCGAACAGCAAAAATTGGTAGTATGCGAATTGGGATATATTGGCGATGATCCTGGAGTACCACCCAATAACTGGGTTGTAGGAGACATTGTTGGTCTTTGTAGCGGTACCCATATATACGAGGGCCCTGGCGAGAACTATCCGTATCATACAATAGTTCCGGAGAATGATTGGAAAGTCAAAATTATCGATGGCCCAGAGAACGTTGATGATGAAACCTGGTGGGATACCAGCCGCTTTGAGGCCGGTGATCCATCCGGAGGAACTGGCTGGGTGATGCAAAGCGAGGCCGAATCTTGTCCGGGCAGTGATGGGGAGGTTGTAGATCGAATAAAGCCAGTGATCGTGCCTATAGAAATTTGGCCTGATGGCAAAGGTGGCCTGAGCGTTGTGGTAAAAATTACAGATAACAGTGGTCAGATCCTTTTGGCAAGCATGTCAGGAGGCCCTGGTTCACTGACTGCCCCATTGGTTGCCAGACCTGAATTTGGTGACGATTTATACGCTGGCGCATTCACAAATATTCCTCAAGGCGCAATACTTAATTTTACAATCACTGCCGTTGATCCATCCAACAATAAACAAACCTTCAATGGAAGTAGTCAAGCTAAATTAGGTGGCCAATTTGGTCTGAGCCGCTGCAAAAACCCGTGTGGAAATAATACTGACGCCAGCAAAGGGGATCCTGTCACAATTGGATCATTAAATTTTGTTCAAGTACTTTCTGCCATGCAATTAGCGGGGCCAGGTGGCAGCGGTATCGACTTTACAATTGTTTACAACGCCCAAAACAGTTCATCCAGCAATTTTGGACAAGGCTGGAGTGGGCCATACCAATCGTCTCTTACTGTGCGGAATAATATGTTGTTGCGCGGGGTTGAAATAGTTTATCCGGATGGGCAAATCGTTTTGTTTTCTGGTCAAACTGATGGCCCTTTCTCGCCAGCAACGCTTGGAAATCACGATTCTCTAAATAAAGATGGGGATTCTTATGTGTTGACACGCAGTTCGGGTCAACAATACGTGTTTAACCTTGATGGTTTATTAACCGTACTGCGCGATTCAAACGGCAATGAAATTCGCTTGGATTATCAAAATGGCAAATTGATACACCTTGAGAATGATGGCGGACGCTGGGTCAACCTGTCTTACGATGGCGACAAAGTTGTGGCCTTAGATGGCCCTGAAGACAAGCATGTAGAATTTGGTTACGATGGGCCTATCTTAGCTAGTTTCAAAGATTTGCGCGGCCAAACCTGGCGATTTGAGTATCAGTCCAAAAATTGGGGCTCTTTGCTGGATGTCAATGGTCAGCCGTATGAAGCTGTGGATTACTGGATGTCCAAAATCATCACTCCAAAGGGACACCCCAGCGTTCAAAATATTTATAATGAAAAAGGTGAAGTTATCGAACAATGGACGGGTGGGCGCGAGCATCTCAAATTTAATCGCGATGAAGATTCTCATAACGTGACAGTTCGCGATGCTTACGATAGGCCAACGAAATATAGCTATGATGAACAGTGGCGGTTGGAACGAATTGACTATCCGGATGGTTCTCATGAATCCTTCGGCTACGATGAGCGCTCCAACAGAATATTTATGCGTGACCGTAATGAGGGCGAATGGCGGTATGTTTATGATGAGCGCGGCAATCGCTTAAGCGAAGATGGCCCCCTTGGATTTCACCGTGAATGGGAATATCACCCTGATTTCAACAAGCCGATTCTCGCAGCAGAAAAGGTAAACGCATCCACCAACCGCACCTGGATGTTTGAATATGACGATCAGGGCAACCTCGTCTCCATTTGCAACCCTTATGATTGCAGCTCAATCACCTATAACGAGCGTGGCCTTCCCGAAACCATTACAGACTTTGCCGAAAATATCACAACAAATACTTATGACGCCGAATGGGATTTGGCAACCACATCCAATGGGGAGAATGAAACAACTATTTTCGATACCGATAACGCTGGACGCGTAATCAGTATCACCAGCCCGATGGGCAAAACCTTTAACTTCACTTTTGATGCCGGTGACAAACTAACTGACATCAACGGACCCCTGGAGTACCATGTTGGGTTCGAATTTGACGAAAACGGTAATCCGGCCACAGAGGTTGATGCCAATGGCGGGCGGACAACGTATACCTTTGACACATCAGACAAACTGGTCACAATCACAAATCAGAATAATATCGCCATTGCAGCCTATGAATATGGCGCAATGAATGAAGCTCTGGTATTTGTCGATGGCGAAGGCCGGCGATGGAACTATGATTATGATAGTAATCTGTATATGATTCGCATGCACGGTCCGCTCGATGTTCATATCACCTTCAAGCGCGATTTGATGGGAAACATTATATTAACTACCGATGCCGAAGGGCGTACTACGCGGATGGCTTATGATTCTCTTGGCAGGCTGACCGAGGTTGTCGAAAACCCCCAAAGAAGCAATAGCGTTCGGCATCTTTCTAGCGAAAACATTACCACCAAATTTGACTACAATCTTGTGGGAGACTTGTTGCGAGTTGTCGACCCTGAAGGCAACCCATCGACTTATGAGTTTGACTTGTTGAGTCGCATAACCTTGATGAGAGATGCAAAGGGTCAGGAAACCCGTTTGGAATATAACCAAATAGGAAATGTTATCCGGCAGACCAATCCGCGCAACTTTAGCACTCGTTTCACATACGATCATGCCAACCGCCTCAAAACGGTGGAAGATGCACTTGGTTTTACAACAACCTATGATTACGATTTGAATGGCCGCTTACGTGATGTTAACAACCCACTCTCTGTAACAACCCGTTTTGAGTATGATGATCTGGGGCGTCAAATCGCGGTGATTCAAAACTACAAAGCCGGCCAGACTTCAAACTATGAAACCAATGTCACCACACACTATCAATACGATCTAGCTGGCAACCTAATTGGAGTGCTCGACCCCAGTGGATATCAAGCCAGCTACATCTATGATCCCGCTTTCCGGCTAACGGATATCTATGATTTTGAAAACGGCCACACGCAAAATACCTATGACAATGTCAACAATATCCTGTCAGTTACAGATCCGAATGGTCACGAAACAACATATCAGGTTGATGCGCTTGATCGCGTAACCGGAATTACAAACCCTGAAGGTCACAGCGTATCCTTTACCTATAATAAAACAGGTGCTCTAACTAGAATCGTGGATGCCAATGGCAACTCGACAACCTTTACTCTGGATGCGCTTGACCGTGTAACAAGCATGGTGGATGCCATGGATGGGCAATGGAACTATCGATATGATCGAGTTGGTAATATTTTGGAAGAACGCGATGCCAACGGTCATACCACCCTGTTTACTTATGACAAAATCTATCGGCTGCTTTCTACCAAGGATGCTGAAGGCAACATCACCCACTTTGAATGGGACCCCAACAGCAACCTGACAAAATTGGTTGATGGCAACCAAAACCCAACTACGTTTCTGTATGATGCCGTTGATCAATTGATATCAACCACAAATGCCGAAAACGAAACAACCCAGTATGACTATGATGCCCTGGGCTACCAAACCAAATTGGTCGAAGCGGATAACACAGTAACACGCTACGAATACGATCCGCTATACCGCCTTACATCCGTAACTGAAAACTACAAAAATGGGCAATCGGCTTACGCTGATACAAATGTGGTGACTCGCTACATATATGATGCCAGCAGCAATCTGGTGCAGTTCGTTAATGCCAACAAAAAAATAACTCAATTTGAGTACGATGGTATGGGGCGTATCCTCCGTGAGGTGAACCCGCTTGGTAATGCATGGACGTTTGATTACGACCCGGCGGGCAACCTGATACGGCGTGTCGACGCCAACGGCAAGCAGACAGATTATGCTTACTATGATGACGATCAACTGCAAAGCGCCCGTTACTGGGACAATTCGTCTGTTGAGTATAAATACGACAACAATAACAACCTAAGTGTCATGACTGACCGGCTTGGCACAACCTTCTGGGACTATGATGCCCTTGACCGCGTTGCCAAAGTCACTGACTCACTTACTCGCACTCTGAAAGTCGACTATGACGCAGTGGGGAATCGCACCAGCCTAACCTACCCGGACGGCAACAAGGTTGCGTATACTTACTATGCCAACAACCGGTTGAAGAGTATGACCAGCCCCGGCGGAACAACAAATTACACCCGAGATGGGGTTGGCAACATCACGCTTGTTCAAAACCCAAATTTCACCCAATCTAGTATTGCTTACGACAAAGCGAATCGCACGATCAGCCTGGTCAACGAGCAAATGGTGGGCGCGTCAAAGACCAACAGCGCGTTTGAATATGCTTACAACAAAGTGGGGCACGTCACCAGCGTCAAGGCAACTTATGCCTCGCAGCAGATTACCCAAGGGAGTGCGCGAGAGAGTAAGCTGGAAGTGACTGAAACCTATGGTTATGATGGCTTGCACCGCCTGATCAGTGCCAAGCGCGATGGCGTCAATAACCAGGCAACGGAAAAATCTGGCTGGCAGATGGATTATGAATACGATGCTGTTGGCAATCGTACAAAATGGCAAGCCAACGATAATCCGGCGACCCAGGCACCAAAGGATGGGTTTACCGCAGCATACCAATATAATGCGGCCAACCAATTGGTTTCAGCAAGCATCGTTGCCGACAAACGCGCTGACAGCGTAAAGACCACTTATAAATACGATCAAAACGGCAATCGTATCGAAAAGTTGGTTGCTCCGCAGAGCGGGCACAAGGCCGGCACAGTATATGAATACGATCCCGAAAACCGGCTGTTAAAAGCCCAGGATTTTCAAGTGGGCGGGCGCGACGCGCGCATCTACCGCGCCATAACCACCTTGGATTATGACGGAATGGGCCGCCGTTTAGTGCAAACCTATGATCCCAAAACCGGGAGCGGCGGTGCAAAACAAGCGGAATACACCTTTGATGGGCTCGACCCGGTTTCAGAATACAGCATGTGGAATGGCCAGCGTGATAACTTCTATCGCGGGGCGATGGGACGTATTTCGCTCATGCAAAGCTTCCCGAGTGGTACCGCAGGCCAGATGTACTGGTACGATTACAACTTCAAGGGTGATGTGGTTGGCTTGAGCAAACAAAGCGGGCAATCCATTCACAACTACCAGTATGATCCCTACGGTAGTGTGTTGCCCGAAACCGGCAATTTCACCGACCCGCATAACCACTACACCTTGACTGGCAAGGAATACGACGAAAATACCGGCCTGGTCTACTTCGGCGCGCGCCACTACGATCCCCAGTCCGCGCAGTGGATGACGCAGGATAGTTACAGGGGTACAACTCCTAACCCATTCTCCCTTCACCGATACAACTATCTTTATTCCAATCCGGTTAGTTACTATGATGCATATGGTCATGAGCCCCTTACTCTTGCAGCAGTTTGGCTAGTGGTCAAAGTGGTTTCAGCTGTAGTGGATTATGGTTGGACCATATGGGATGCCGGGGATTCTGCCCTAAAAATTGCTTTTTCAAACGATGAAGAAGAAAAAACTTTTGCTAAGCTCAATCTTTTACTATGCACAACAGAATTCGCCGAACCTGATGAGTTTTCGCCCATAAACCTACCTATCGATGATATTGCTCGTAAATCGTTTTTGAAATACTTGAAAGAAAAAGGCTTCAAAGAAGCTATCGATATGGTCCGAAAAGAATATGGGGATGAAGTCGCAGATACAATTTTAGATGCGTCTAAAGGAAAAATAAAAAATGAAGCGAAAGAAGAGGTTGTTGAAACTGTAATTAAAAATGGGCTTTCAAAGCCCACTGTTACAGACTCGGCTCTCTCGAATCTTGTGAACGATCTATATAGGCCAGGAGCTAAAATAGGAAACGGAAGTACCGCAGATGCAATCCGCCATGAATTAAAAACAGGCGAATTAGTTGGCGGAAAATCGCATATTCAAAAAGGTCAAGATTATATTAATGCCTTGCAAAATTGGTTGCAGAAGCATCCTAACGCTAGTCAATCAGATATAGATGCAGCGAAAGCAATACTTACAGATCTTCAAAATGCTTTAGGAGGTAACTAAATATATGTTATCTTTTACTTACAATGAAATAGGTTTAAGTTTGGTTGAACATATCCCAGAATTTAAGAATATTTATGAAGAGCATGTTAACCAATACCAATGTGTTTTACAACACGTATTGTTTGGCGATTTGGTTCGATTTACACGAGATATTTGTAAAATTATGATGTCATCAAAAGGAGAATACGAAAGGGAACGTAAGGCCGAAATCGTTGATAGAATTTTAGATTTTATTGAACAAGCTCTTGAATCAAATGACGAGCGAGTAACTGAGCTTGTCCAGGTTTCTTTTTTAGAAAATTTACATCAGTTAGGGGAGTGTTACGATTATGTAGTGAAACGATTAGGCGCTCGGTCGAAGCAAATCATCAAATTATTGTAATAGGCAATTTTTAGTTACACGCTGATTTACGATACATCACCGCATTAACAAGTTTGGATAACTGCCCGAATTTGTAATGCGCTACACCGTGATATCGATTTTCATGCATTATTCTATTGCCCACCGATATCCCAGCCCCCTCACCGCTTTGACAAGCTCGGCCAGCTGGCCGAGCTTTTGTTTCATGCGCTGCACCGTGATATTAACTTTTACAGCATCATTCCCGGTATAAGTTTCACCCCACACAGCCGCATGGATTTCCTCGCGGGTACAGACCTGCCCGGCATGCTCGTGTAAATATTGCAATAGTTTCAACTCGATCGGGCTGAGTTTGGCAACAAATTCGCCAAAAGTCACGACCCCATCGCCAAAGCGCAGGGTTGGGGGCAAGGCCGGCGCGGGCACGCTTTTGCTGGCAAGAAACTCGCCAAACAGCGGCGAGAACAGGGTATCTTGATCATTCAAGATGCCCTTGCGTTTCAGGGTTTGCAAGGTCACACCGGCATTGTCATCCACAGTCTGCTCACTTTGGATATCGATACAAAGTGCCTTCTCTGCATCGGTCATGCCGTTCCACAATCCCTCAAAGAGAGACGCGGCATCTAGGCCCAAGGATTGGATGATGACAATGGGATCAAAGGACAGGCCACGTATTTTGGCTTCCCAGGTGAAATGGGCCACGCGGCGGGTCAGATCGGGGTGACAGCCGCCTGTTTCTAGTATGAAATCCAGTTCAGGGTCAGTCAGGGTTCGCCCGTGGCGGGTGGCCAACGCCTGAACCATGGTTCGCGCTTCGGTAGGGGCAAGAAGCCCAAGCGCCAGTGTATCCGCCATCATATTGTAGAGCGGTGAGAGTTCACGCTCCGGGTCGATTTCCACCAGAGGCAAACGCGTGGACAAGATGAAACTAAGCGAGCGATCATAGGTCAGCGCGCGCAGGAGCGCTCCGATCCCCTGGCGTACCAGCCAATCCGCTTCATCGAACAAGAAAACCATCACCAGTCCGGGGGCCAGACGGCGGACTTCATCCACATAGCCACCTATCCCGAATTCAGACAATTCTTGTAGACTCTTTTGCTCACGATAAGCTTCAAAAATAGCATCCAGATTATTCGTAGGCAGACCGAGCGCTTGAAATTTTTGGGTGATGATGCGATGCAGGTTGCGCAAAATGAGTCGCAAAACAAACAATGCGCTGTTCAATTCACGAGTTTTCAGGGCAGATAGGTCAGCATACACGAACAGATAATTTTCCAGCGGGCGACTGAGATAGGCACTAAATTCGATCAAAGGGCCATCGGGTGCCGCCAGCGCATTCAGAAGGGATGTTTTTCCGATCCGCCGCTCGCCGATAATGCTGCAATGTTGGGGTACGTTAGCGCCAATGGCTTGTGCCAGGCGGTGAAGTTCGTCACGACGCCCAAATAAAAAAGCCGGTTCACGCACCGGCCCCCTTTCTAGAAATGGATTACTGACAAAAGTCATGGTTTGTGCCTTTTACTGAGCAGGTAAGGGAGCGGCCAGTTGTTCAAAATCCAGCCGGTGAAGAGTGGCAAGCGGATACGGTATTCAAAAGAATTCCCTTGCGAGCGTTTTTCGAGTGTTTCCAGGTCGGTCAGTTCACGCAGAGCAGTCTCCAAGTCAAAATCATCATCGCAAAGGTCACTCAGCTTCTCTTGGATAATCCAATCTTCTCCACTGGTACGAGCAGCGATTGCAGCTAATGCCAGTTCGTGACAAGGAGAATCTGGATTCCATAAATGAGCGTAATTACCACGCGCAGATGCAGTACACATAGCCTTTTGAACTGTCTCGACCTGCTCAACACCAATTAATGTTTGTGATATCTTCCCAGCTTGGTTGAACAGACTGGCGCAGATCAGGTGAATATAATAAGGGTAACACTGAGTAAGCGATAATATCCTTTCGATTGCATTATCATCATAGTTTAGGAAAAACTGGGACGGCTCAACAATCAGGCGGCGCGCATCCAATTCACGCAACCCACCCAACGGCTTGGCAAGGAATACATTCGAAAAATCGGGAAAGAAATGGGCGGATTCAGTCAACAAACTGTGGCTTCCAATAATCAGGAATGTAACAGGGTATAACTGGGACCAAGAGCGCAACCTTATGAAAAAATTGAGGCTGAGTATGTTTTGCCGATAAGCATCAAATGCGGCTTCAAACTCATCCAGAATGAGCAAGATGCGCTTTTTTAGTTGTTTTTGAAGGTTTTCTAGATTCTGTTCGAAGTGAAAGTATGCATCTTCGAGTGGCATATCTGTGGTTATTGGTTCAAATTCTGCGCCGGTATCACGCACACGTAGCTGAATGTGCTGGCTAATTTTTCGCAGCAGTTTTACATCACTATCCCGGCGCGCGGTAGAAACATCAAGAAATACAGGCAAATATTCGCGAGTAATAGCAGTATGATTTTTGATGTGCAGTCCGAGCGACGTTTTTCCGGCCCGACGCTGGGCGCAAAGCAAAATGGATGTCGGCTGGGAGGCGGGCATTAGATATTGGGTAATACTACGGATTTCTTGCTGTCTGCCAAAGAACATGGCGCGTTCAAAAATGGGGCGTCCGGGGCTATAAGGATTGGCCAAACCTTGATTGAAAAAAACATTTGCAGGTTTGGATGTTGGTGGGTTGCGTGATAAATAGGCCAGCGTTTCTTCTGAAAGATTAATCGCATTTACTCCCAAAACAGCGCGCAGATCTTTGAGAATTGCTTCAGGCACAGCCGGGGTTGGCAATTCCAGGCTAAATTCAATCCAAGCGTGGCCATTGGAAGTGCTTGCACGAAATTCTCCCATGTTATAAAAATGATTGGCGATCACTCCCGCGATGTCCCTTACTAGACCTGGGCGATCGTTACCTTGAATCTTTAAGTGCACCCACCCAGGCTGGGGCGTCTTTTGTTCCCATTTTACATGAATATGTTTCCTGGCACGCAGGGCAATAGCGCAGTTTATTTTGTGTACAGTAACCCGCTCATCATGTATACAACCGATAATATCGTCCGGAAATACCGGCTTGCAACACCCAGAAAGTTTTATCCAAAAGGGATTATGGCCCACTTTTTCGTGCGCATCGGCAGCCAGGATAACTTTTGTATGTTGTGCCTGGCTGCCTGGCTCCCAAATTTCTGTATAGACCGCGTCGGCGTTTAAATGGCCGCGGCCAATTTCTTCAAATAACTTTTCCAAGCTGGTAGATTTTTTCTGGAGAAAGTCCGAAATCTTGATGCGTACTTCTTGAGATTGAAACTCTAAACCTCTTGCCTGTAAGCTTTGCTGAAAACGGGTTTCGCCAATGGAACGAGGGGTTTTTCGTAACCATTGTTTGATTTTATTGCGCGCGCTCTCGGTAAAAACAACATCCAACCACTCTTCACGCGGTGCGTTACTGGCTTTCGTAAAAATTTCAACCACTTCCCCATCGCATAAAGAATAACCGAATGCTACAGGCGCATGATTGACAATGGCATAATCAAATTTGTTTCCCAACTCAGTGTGAAGATGATAGGCAAAATCAAGCGGCGTTGAGCCTTTGGGAAGGTAAATCCGCTTTCCATGCGGCGTAAAAACACTGATTCGACTGGGAGAAGTTGTATCGTCATTCGCACTTAAGCTTTCAAATAATGCTTCTATGCATCGTGATGTCCCATCCGTTTTTGGTAGACTTTCAAGAATTTCGGGATTGTTGAACCGCCATAATTTTAGTTCTGGCGCAAAGAGTAGGCCATGCTTACTGATTTCCAGTGTTGCAGGAGTAAATACATTAAAACCATATTGTGTTGCTTGCTGTTTTCCTATCCGAATAGCGGTATGCAGTGAAGCATAGCCGTTGGGCTTGGGCTGAGCCAAGAAATCTCTCCAGGAATGTTTGACAGGCGCTCCATACTCATGAATAAATTGAATTGCTTGATAACAGGCCGCTATGTTAGGAGCAATAACGTTGAAGCGAAGTACTTGGTTAATATTTAGGCTTCTTCTTGTGATTGTCTCAAAGTCTGGGCCCCATTTTTTACCAACCTGCTTATATAAGCTATAGATATGTCGCCGATGTATCAGGATTTCAACTTGCAACCCGTTTTGATGGCAAGCATGGGTAATATCGTTTTCGATCGCTTGTATTTCGTGCAGGTGTTTTTCACATAGTTCATTTTGATAAGCTTGTAACTGTTCATACTCCTGAGGAGCGATTATGTTCAGGCAAACGTCATTTAGGTTACGTTTACAATCCCACATTCCCAACTGCGCTGCTAATGGCACATATTTGGATAAAAGTATTTGCGATCGATTGGTGCGCTTAATATTATCGTTAACCAAACGCAAACCCTGTGCCAGTTCCTCGCCCGAAGCTAACTTGATGAGCAAGGCTTGCAGTCGAATTGCTTGGGGAAATCTTTTGGGACTTGGGTCTTCGATACCCCAAAACAGATTCTTTTCTTGTTTCTTCCCTAAATAATGAACAAGCTCAACAATGCCGGCAATCTCGCCCCCAAATTCCTTTTCAATATCATTTACTTTCAGAGGTTGGTGGGTGTGGTCATCATCCAGACTATCGTGCAGCAAGGCGGCAATTGTCAAATCTGGATCATGTGCCCAACATGCGATTTGGTAGGCAACCTTTAGCACATGCTCAAAAAAAGGTTGTTGACTGCTTCGTAAACTCCCGGCATGTACCTGGTGTGCCACCCGGTAAGCAGCTTGAACTTCCTCCGTTTTGTGAGAAGGAATTTGTTCTAAAATTTGATCAAGTTGCGCCTTAAGATCAATTGCCATAAGATAATAACAGTATTTTGTAATTATAGTCGATACCAGAGTGGATTACATGGGAAAATATTGTCTATTTCGCAGGTTTTGTATTATCGTAGCAACAATCAAAAGCCAAACTTACTGGTTCTCTCGGTCAGAGAGTGAGATATAATTCTCCTTGAACAAGGAAGGAGAATGGGTTGCAAACATCTCTCCTTGCCGAATAGCTCGCCCAAAAACACCCCCGCTCACTATGAGCGGGGTTTTCCTTTGCTCACAAGAGCCCACGCTTCAAAGGTGTGCCTACATACATGCCCACCTTGGTGGCTCAAGAACCTGCCGTCCACTCTAACTGAGTGGACGGCTTTTTATCTCTTTCGCAAAAGCAATAGTAGAATTCAAGCCAACCGGTTGGCTTAATGGCCACTGACAAGAATTGCTGCAAGCGCAAATTGCGCACATTGGCTCGACACCGAAGGCGGAGGGGGAAAAGTAACCCCGATTTCCTTGACTGGAATACCATTGCGTGGGCTGCCCAAAGAATTGGGCAGCCCACGCAATGGTTTCTGGTATTTGCAGGTTGTCAGGATTCCAGACGGCGATTTAGCTCTTGCAAATGCTCGAGAATGTTGGGGTTGAAATCATACTGGTTAGCAAGGGGCAAGGCTTCCCTGACCATGCGCTCAAATTCACCCAGGTTGATATAACCGGACTGCACCAGGAAAACAATATCTTCCAAATCAGTATCCGCCCCACGGTCCAGTTTGCTCAGGGCAATACTGTATGGGTCCGCAACATAGATTTCGAGATTACCAAACTGGCCGACATGAATAGTACGCTCTTCGCTTCCCTGCGGTAAGGGAACAAAACGTTCCAAAGGCACGGGTTCGATGAATATTTTTAATTCCCGCGCAATTTTCAGAATGGATTGGTGCAGCGGATTGGGGTCGATATCATCGCCCCAAAAATCAATGTCGATCGTCAGGCGCGGATTGCCGAGCAATGCCAGGGCACTCCCACCTACCAGTGTTAGTTTTGACCCGGGTGGAACACGCGCACCCAGGTTTAGCAAGATGAATCGAATTTCGGCATTATCCATACTTTATGCCTCCCGGTATTCCAACCCCTTGCGCCAGATCTGCGCGGCATGCTGGTACGTGCCAAGCCAGTTGGCAAACGAGCCGCTCAATTCTTTGTGGCGTTGCGCAAGCGCGCGCAGGTTGTCATCTGGATTATCAATCGACTCCAATCTCAAATCCCTGGAAAAATGATTGGGTAGTGGAACACCACCAGACTGGTATTTTCTCTGAAACCAGACTGCCGCACTGTAATAGCATTGCAGCGTTAGCCGGGCCGCCGGGTCCAGTTTTCGGGCAACAACGCGGACAAGTTCCGCGTATTCAGGATGTTCCAAAAACAGGGGGATCAGGGACAGGCGCAAGCGCGCCTCGTCACTCTGCGCCAGCGCGGCAATCAGGCGGGCAGGTTGATTGTGAAAGGAGGTGTCCTCACCGCCGCTCCCACCCAGGATAAAATTGACCCCCAGCGCGCTAAGTGCGCATGCAAGTTGGTTGCCGGTTGTTACGTCAGGCTGTCTCATATGATGATTTTACCCTTTTCTCGTGCTATTTTGACATACCGATCAAAAACTCTACAACTTGCTCCAGGAACAAGTCACGGGATGGCCCGGTAAACGAATGCCGCCAACCAGCTGGTCTCGGTCATTATCCAGTCATCAGTAATCAGTATTCTAAACTTGGTGATAGATTTACGGAAACCGTGAATGGAGTGACCACCACCTTCACAATGGATCTGAATACTGGTTTAACCCAGGCCCTCAGCGATGGAACGCACGACTACCTGTATGGAGCTGGCCGCATTGCCCAGGTTCCCCTGACACCTGACACTGGAGCACCTGACACCCTCGAATACTTCCTCGGCGCTTTGGCCTGGCTAACCTGGCGCGCCCTGAACGGAATGCTCTCGCTCGGCGATGTGCTGGTCTATTTCCTCGGCTTTCAAAGCGGGCTGAACTTCCTGCAAGGCCTGCTCAAAGCCCTGGCCGGCCTGTATGAAGACAATCTCTTCCTAAGCAATCTCTACCGTTTCCTCGATTTACAGCCCGCCATCCAAACTCCGCCCAATCCGCTGCCCGTGCCTGTCCCGCTGAAAAGCGGCCTGCATTTTGATGAAGTCAGTTTCAGCTATCCCGGCCGTAATCACCCTGCCCTGCAAGACATCAACATCCGCATTGCGCCCGGCGAAGTGATTGCTCTGGTGGGTGAAAACGGCTCCGGCAAAACGACGCTGGTCAAACTGCTCTGCCGCCTGTACGACCCCACCCAGGGCGCAATCAAGGCAGATGGGATTGACCTGCGCCGCTTCGATCCGGCCCACTGGCGGCGGCAGGTCGGCATCACCTTTCAGGATTTTGCCCGCTATGCCATGAGCGTGCGTGAGAACATCTGGCTGGGCAACCCTGAAACCGCCCCCGATCTCGAAAAGGTTGCCCGGGCCGCCGAACGCGCCGGTGCCGATGAATTTATCCGAGACCTGCCGCAGGGCTATGAAACCATGCTCGGTCACTGGTTTTTCCAGGGACAAGAATTGAGCGGCGGCGAGTGGCAAAAAATCGCCCTGGCGCGCAATTTCTGGCGCGAAGCTAACATCCTGGTACTCGATGAACCCACCAGCGCGCTGGATGCGATTGCCGAAGAAAAACTCTTCCATGCCTTTCGCTCGGTCCTGGCCGGACGCACCGGCATTCTCATCAGCCACCGTTTTTCCACAGTTCAAATGGCGGACTGTATCTACGTTCTCGATGGCGGAAAAATTATCGAAAACGGCGCCCATGCCGATTTATTGGCAAAAAACGGCCAGTATGCCCGCCTGTATCACAGCCAGGCCCAATATTACCAGCAGGCATAGTCCGATCCAAGCTCAAACTTCGGGCTTTTCGTGCCAAAACTTTGGCGAGTCTGTAGCGACAAACCGCAGTCCCACTCATCCGGGTTCTCATTCAGGATTGTTCGAGTCAAACAAAATCCGCTCATTTTGGATGTTCCTTGTCTTTATATGACTCGCCGGCGCTTCAAAGGTGTGCCTGCATACATGCCCGCCTTGGTGGCTCAAGAAAAGAACTCCCGCTCGCAATAAGCGGGAGTTCTTTTTAGTCGCAAAGCCCCAGAATCTTATGGACAAGCCAATTCCACCTTCGTTCTTTGATGTTCAAAATACTTCCAGTAACGTCTCACCCAGATGGATGACTTGTAAGATTTCAGAATCAGTTTTGACTCTGACACCACGCATTTCGATACTCAGCCCTTCGGATGTGCGCTTAATGAGCGGTTTTTGACCCTTCCAGCCCAACAAGGCAGATTCGATAGCGGGCGTGATCCGGATATCACTTGGATTTTGCGCCCAGAGCATGTATTTCTGGCGGAGGGCATCGCTGCCGATCTGGATTTCGTTCAGGCCATCAGTATCTGCGCCCAGAGCTTGCTGCAACACCTGGCGCATGAGCATCTCGCCGAAGGCACCGAGATCTGCCCGGGATTGGCGCTCGCCGATCAGCAATATGCTGCCAGGGGCATTCGCCTGCCAGATGGTCAACATGGAAACATCGCTCGAACCGGGGCCAGTTTCCTCGCCGCTGGCCCGCAAGACGGATTCCAGAGTCCAGTGTGGTGAAATGAGCCGCTGTCCCCAAATCAGCGGCCCGCGGATGGTTTCCACTTTCCAGCCTTTTTCAGCGGCCAGTTGCAAAATGGCCTGCGCATCAGCGGCATTTTTTCGCCGGGCGAGGTAGAAAATCAGCCCGCCGATCAAGGCGAAACCGGCAAGTACAAGGATGTTGAGTGTAATATCGTTCATGGTGAGCTCTGTATCCAGTGAGTGATCGGCAGTCAGGTGGCCGAAATCTCAGATATTTTCTTGCGTCGGATTAAGATGAAGGCCACGCCGCCGATCGCCAGCGGAATGAAACAGCACAGGCACAAGAAAGCGCCGCCGCCAAGCAGGTACCAAATCCAATCGCCGCCCAGGTTAAGTCCGCCAACTTCGCTTACCGCGCGGATGTCATTTTGCTTGCCGGGGGTCAGTACCCAGGTCAGGGTATTGCCATTTTGCTCGGTTGCATTACTCTCAAGGATTTTGCCTGGCATTTTGACAACCCAGGAAACTTTTGTTTGCGTGAGTTCTGGATTCTCATCTCCGCTCAGGTCAAGGCTCAGATCATAGGTAAGTTGTCCTTCGATCAAGTCAAGTTGATTGATCCGGGTTTCCGTTTCGCCATAAATGCTTTTGAGGCCGTCGATCGAGTCAAATCTGGATTCAAAAACGCACCAGGTTTCATCTTGATTGCGCGTCTCTTTATAGAAAGTTGCGCCTTCTGGCATATCTTCCCCCACATCGTTGCAGAAATCATCGAGGCTGGAATCGAATTCAGCCAGCGCAGCCTCATCCTCTGCCGTAAAGCCGAACTCGTTCCGGTACACACCGGCGCCATCCTTGTTGATTTCTGTGACCATATTGATTTGGCAGGCTGAAAGCAACATGGCGATCAGGATAAAAAGGAAGAAAAGGAATTTTTTGGTTTTCATAACACTCTCCTTTTAAGTGGGTATGTTTAATGCCGATTATTGCGAAGGTACATGAAGATCACAAGCAACGCGATGACCAATAAAATGCCCAGCGCACCTGCTGCGCACAGCACAAGCATGAGTGGGAAGTTGGCAGGTGTGGACTGCTCCAACATGGGAAAAACAACGTAGAACAGCCCGAGCAGGCAGCAGCACATCAGCGGGGCGCCAATCAGCGTTGTTATGCAGCCTACCAGCCGGCGATTTTTCGAAAAGTGAGAATAGGAGCTGTTCATGATGGTTTTCCGTTTTCGTAGGGGCGACCCGATGGGTCGCTCCTACGATCGTATTGTTTATGGCACAATCTGCAACATCCCACCGCCATCGAAGTTGGAGCCGCCGCCACCGACCCAGACCGCGCCAAACTGGTCAACATGCAGGGCGGAGATGTAATTGGTCAGCAGGCCGTCCGCAGTCGTGAGCAGCTTCCAACCGGAGCCATCTGAAGTCAGCAGGCCTTTGTCTGTCCCAACCCAGACATTTCCATTGGGAGCGACTGCCAGCGTGGTCAGGCGCGCTTCGCTAAAGCCGTCTTTCAGAAAATCAATGAGAATTTCAACAGTTGTGCCATCGTAACGGGCAACGCCGGTGAAAGTGCCGATGATCAAGGCCCCGTTGGCATCCACGGCCAGGGCGCGGATATATTTGTTCGGGATTTCTGTGCTCCCCTGTCCAAAAACCACTTCCAGGCTGTCATTCTCATACTTGGCAAGACCCTCATCGGTGCCAATCCAGACCCGTCCCGAGAGATCCGTGACAATCGCCTGCACGTTGTCGCCGGGCAGCCCGCTTGCGGTATTCAAAGCAATTACCGGGGAACCATCCGCATTCAGAACAACGACACCCTTGCTGTCATCGCCAAACCAGGCGCGTCCCAGAATATCCACCGCGACAGTTTCGAACGAGTAAATATCTTCAAACGCTGTCCACGCGCCGTTCTGGTAGCGGCTGGCCGAGCCATTGGTGGATGCAATCCAGACGGCTCCGTCGGGAGCGACGGCAATGGCTTTGCCCCAGCTTCCGCCCATCTCGGGGATCTCGCTCTGGCGGAAGGTTGTCCAGGCAGCGCTCGGGTTGGCCGGGTCAACAATATGGATGCCGGCATCGGTGCCGACCCACAGGCTTCCGTCTGGAGCAGATGCAAACGAGTCAACGTAGTTGCTGGCAAGCTGGTCAGCGGTTTTAAGGGGCCTGGCTGTTCCGTTCTCGAAAACGTAGACGCCTTTGCCCGTGCCAAAGATCGGTGCGCCAGCTTCGCTCAGGGTCAGTGCGTGAATACCCTGATTGTCAGTTTCGCTAAAGTCCACTGCGCAAACCGCTTCTTCGGGGTCGAACTGGCACAACCGTCCAATGCCCAGCGGCAAGGTGGCGGCCCAGATCCTGCCGTCAGGCGCGATTTCAAGTTCATAAACGTCGCGCAAGTTGGCAGGCGAATCGGCATCGTAATGCACCCACTGGCCGGATTTGTATGAAATTAAGCCGCTCGATGCGCCGATCCAAAGTGTGCCATCTTTGGCAAAAGCCAGCGAATAAGCATAATCATCAGGCAGGCCATTGGCGGCGCTGTAAGTGGTGACTTTCCCGTTCGAGATTTGGGCAATACCCTTGTAACCGCTGGCAACCCAAATGTCTTTGCCGCTGACGGCAATATCAGAGATCGAATCCCACAGCAAACCTTCCTTGCTGGTGAAATGCTGAAAGTCGCCGCTTTTCAGATCGAACACACCCAACCCGGAATAACCGATCAGCAGGCGGTTATTGGACTGGTCGCAAAACAACCGCTCGATCTTGCTCACATCCACCCGGCTTTCAGCCGGAAAGGACAGGCCTTTCTCCCACAGCCCCGTGTTCGGGTCGAAGATGCTGATCCCAACCTGCGTGCCGACCAGGATGCGCGGCTCGGGGATCTCACAATAAGCGATCGAGGTAGCGCTGACGTGCCCCATGCCATCCAGCGGGGTATAGCGCATCGAATAACCACTATCCAGCTGCCAGGTGACCAATCCGCCCAGGGTTGCAGCGTGAATAACACCCTTATAAACCACGAGATCGCGCACAACATTTGGATTGGTAAAAGGGTACCAACCAGTCTGTAATCCTGAATCCTGCGGAGCAAGGGCTGCGGGTTCCTGGGTTGCCACTTCTTGTGGAACTTCCGACTCGTTCAAACAGCAGCCATCCGTCTCGACCGGAGTAGGCTCGGATTTTGGCGCAGCGCCAAAGTTACAGGCCAGGCTGGAAAAAACCAGAATGAGAACCAGCGCAAACGGGATGATTTTTTTCATAGAGAAGCCTCCTTTTTCAGAACGCAAATTTGTATTCTTGCGAAATCTCACGCCAGGTGCGCAAAGCTTTAATACTTTCCTTGCTTCCCTGTGTCTTTTCGATCTTCCGGTAAGTTTTTTTCACTTCCCAAACACTCCGTCTCCTGCTTCAAAAAGGCGCACAACGCAGCCAGACTGCCAAAACCGATCCGCTCGCCGCTGGACGGGCTTTCGAGCATGGCGCGCCATTCAGGCGGATCGTTCGGTTCCAGCCACAGGCGCAACAAGTAAGAGCGGTAGGGACTCGTATTCATGTACTTTTTGTAACAAATAGGTGTCAAAAAAGCGTCAAAGCGCATACTTTTTTGTATAATCACTGTAGTTGTATTGACATTGAGGGTCTGTCAGATCCGGCAGACTGCCCAACAACGAATTGGCATCTTCCATGCTCAACATCTCCCTGTTCGGCGCTTTTCATGTGAACCGCGATGGCACATCCCTGACTGGGTTTGCCACCGATAAAGTCCGTGCCCTGCTGGCCTATCTAGCCATGGAGCGTGAACGCCCGCACCGCCGCGAGAGTTTGGCCGCCCTTTTGTGGCCCGACCAATCTGATGAACGCGCCCGCCAGAGCTTACGCCAGGCCATTTCCCATCTCAAACAAGTTATCAGTAACGACGATTTCCTCTTAATCACCCCACAGGATATCCAGATCTCACCCCAAGCTGAACTGGTCAGCGATGTGCAAATTTTCAGAGATTTGTTGCATACTTGCCATAACCATAACCACCTTGCCATCAAGGCCTGTTTGCCCTGTCTGAAACGTCAGGAACAGGCCATCGAACATTATCGGGGCGAATTCCTAGCAGGGTTTTCCCTGCCTGATAGCCAGCCTTTCGACGAATGGCTGCTGCTGACACGTGAAAATTTACAAATCGAAGCCATGCGGATCTTGGCCGAGCTGGCTAAATCTGCCGAACAGCGCGGCGACTATTCCCTGGCGCGCCGTTACGCTCTTGAACAGGTGCGCTTTGAGCCCTGGCGTGAGGAAGCCCATACTCAGGTCATGCGCCTGTTGGCCTATGAGGGGCAACGCAGCGCAGCTCTGGCGCAATATGTCTCATGCCGCCGCGCCCTCGAACGCGAACTCGGTCTGACCCCCACTCACAGCACCCAACAATTGGCGCAAACCATCCAGAACAACGAGCTGACTGCCCCGCCGCCGGTTCCGCTCCCGCCTGCTGCCCCAGCCTCCTTTATCGGGCGGGAAAGCGAGCAGGACGAACTGGCCGAACTGCTGGCTGCCCCCACCATCCGCCTGGTGACCGTGCTTGGGCCGGGCGGGGTTGGCAAAACCCGACTTGCTTTGCAGGTTGCGCGCGCTCATGCCGGGTTGTATCGTGATGGGATTTTCTTGGTGCCGCTGGCCGGCCAGGCCAACCTGGCGGCTGCCCTGCAAACCCTGGTCGAAAAACTCGGCCTGCAAGTTTCCCCCGGCGCAGATTTGCGCAAAACCCTGTGCGAAATTCTTGGCCAGAAGCAAATGCTGGTTGTGCTCGACAATTTTGAACAGCTTGTCTCCGAAAGCGAAGCTTGGAGCGCTCTGTTCCGCTGCGCAGCAGGAATTAAATGGATGGTAACCTCGCGCGAGAAGCTGCATCTGCGCGAGGAATGGGTTTATCCGCTTGAAGGTTTGGCTGTGGCGCACCCTCCTCAACCGGGGTCGCCGTCAATTGGGCAAAGTCAACCCGCAGCCGCCCTGACGCTGTTTGCGGAACGCGCCATCCAGGCCGATCGCCACTTTGAGCTGACTCCTGAACGCACTCTGGCCGTGACGGAAATTTGCCTGATGGTTGCGGGCCTGCCTCTGGGAATCGAACTGGCCGCGGCAACAGTTGCCGAAAAACCTGTCGATGAAATCGCTGCGGCCTTGCACCAGGATTTCGACAACCTGACCCCCAACCTGCGCAACCTGCCCGGGCGGCATGCCACCCTGCGGGCGGTCTTTGAACATTCCTGGAATTTGCTTAATCCGCATGAGCAAGCCCGGCTGGCAGATTTATCCGTTTTCGTGGGCGGATTCAGCGCCGAGGCAGCCCTGACCGTCGCCGGGACATCCAGCACGCAATTGGCTGAACTGGCAGCGAAGTCGTTGCTTCACCACGATACCGATGAGCGCTACGCTCTGCATGAAAGCATCCGACAGTTTGCATCTGAAAAATTGGAGCATGCTGAAGCCGTGAAAGAACGGCACGGGGCGTACTATGCGCGTTTCGTGGCCGGGCTCAACGGGGGGGCAACCGCTGCGGCGCTGGATACGCTCCAGTTGGAACGCGCCAACCTGCGGGCAGCCTGGGACTGGTCGCTGAAGGGAAAACTTGATAATACGGCGAACCTGCTGACGGGTTTGGCGTTGCTGTACTCCCTGCGTGGGCCGCTCTCCGAGGCGGAATCCCTGTTTTGCGCGGCGATCGAATTCCTTCGCCAGGACATTTCCCAAAAAGATCTGACCGAGAGAATCTCGATCGAATTGGCGCGTATTTATAACGCCCAGACTCGCCACAATGAGGCAATAACGCTGGCGAGATCGGTGACGGTCTCGGCCCGGGCGCTGCTTACCGAGGGACAGGCGCTCAGCGCCCAAGGCGAAAGCGAGGCGGGGCAGCCTGTGCTCGAAAAGTCGCTGACGCTGGCGCGTGAACTGGGAAATAAACGCATCGAAGCAGATTGCCTGCGCGAGCTTGGCAATATCGCCAACCGGCTCTGCGATTACGATCTGGCGGTTAAGCTTTATCGTCAAGCGCTGGGGCTGGCGCGCGAACTGGGAGATTTGCGCGGCGAGAGCGCCACGCTCAATAATTTTGCTACGGTTGAGTGGGAACTGGGTGATCTGGCCACAGCGCAGGAGCATTACGAACAGGCTCTCGGTTTGTATCGCGCGCTGGGAAACCGCGCGGGTGAGGCCAAAGCGCTCAACAACCTGTCGAATGTGCTGGCAGACCAGGGCAACCTAGCCGGATCGCTGGTGTTTTGCCGCCAGGCGCTCGAGATCCATCGTGAAATGGGCAATCCGCGCGGGCAATGCTCGGCGCTTAACAACCTGGGAGCCACCTATTTTTGTCTGAAAGATTATGATGCCGCGCGAACGAGTTATCTGCAGGCTCTGACACTTTATCGTGAGAGCGGAAACCGTCAGGCCGAAGGCGAAACGCTTGCCAACCTGGGCCTGCTCGATTGCGTTCAAGGCCAACTGGAATCGGGACAGGAACATGCCCAGGCTGCAATAACCCTGGCTAGTGCTGCAGGCGACAGGGTCAACCTGTCAAATGCATACTATTATTTGGGCAGGATTGAACTGGCGGGCGGAAAATTAGATTGTGCTGAAAGCACACTTTTGCGTGCGCTCGAGATTCGCCGTGAAGTGCCCCACCCTGGACGGATCGCCGAAATCCAGGCCGAACTGGCGCTGTTGGCATTTGAGCGGGGCGATATCGCACTTGCGCGTGAGCGGATTGCGCCGGTGGTCGAGGCGCAGGAGTTGCTGGATGGGGCAAATGAGCCGGAGAGGGTCAGGAGCGTTATAGAAAAAATTGTAGTGAGTTAAATCAAATGCAATTTTTGCGGCACAAGGAATGCTATGGGTTGCAAATCTTCCCCTTGTTCAACACTTAAAACCACAAGAGAATCTTAGTTCATTTCAAGCAAGGCTTCTCTTTGTTTATAAGCGCCCGCGCTTCAAAGGTGTGCCTGCATACATACCCGCCTTGGTGGCTCAAGAAAAGAACTCCCGCTCGCAATAAGCGGGAGTTCTTTTTAGTCGCAAAGCCCCAGAATCTTATGGACAAGCCAATTCCACCCCCATTCGCTCGCCGTTGGAAACGGCTCCGGATTTACAGATATCTCAGACCGCCACTGGGTCGCCGTCTAGATCAAGGAACTTGCCACCGCTGGCCTCCCGGCAAATGTTGCACTGGGACTTACTTTCCGGAAAATCTTGTCACAAGAGTACAGATGGCAGTCTTTATCGTCAAGAACTTCAACCTGCCCTAGACCGATCAGATGGTATTAATTTATGCAACTCGCCAGGGTTTCTCCGTTTTGCGGAAGAACCCTGGCGAGTTGTTTGTTTTGTAAGCTCACAACCTTGCGGTATCTAAATATAAGTCTATAATGGATAAACATTATCTGAAATGCTTGGGCCAATCTTTTTCTCAAACTTTGGGGGACGGAAAAGTTTGAGCATTTCTCCACCATAAAGGAGAAATGCACCATGAAAACCCGTTCTCGTTCTATCTCAAGTTTTTTTACCGTTCTGACGCTGCTGGCATCCCTGCTCAGCAGCGCGCTGACCGTCACGCCTGCATCCGCGGCGGGCGCTATTTTAGTCAACAGCAATCTGGATATCATTGCAGATGATGACACCTGCACCCTGCGTGAAGCCATCACCAATGCCAATGGCGATTCTCAATTGTATGCCACGGTAGATGAATGTGCCGCAGGTTCTGGCACAGATACGATCACCTTCGCCGCAAATTACACCATCACGCTCGCCAGCCAACTGCCCGCAGTTACTACCCCCATCATCATCAACGGCAATGGCGCGGCGAATACTATCATTCAGGCGAATGAACTTGCCAACACTGCAACCTACCGTATCTTTCAAGTGATCAACACAGGCAACCTGACCCTTGACAGCCTGACCGTTCGAAACGGGCGCTGTAATGGCTCGTGCACCATCGCCATAAATGATGGCGCTGGTATTTACAATGCAGGCGTACTAACCATAACAAACAGTACGGTTTTCGCTAATTCTGCTGCCACTTGGGCGGGCGGTATTTACAACCAAGGCGTACTGACGATAACAAACAGTGATCTATCGGACAATGTTGCCAATAACCGCGGCGGCGGACTCCACAACAGCGGCACGGCGACGGTGACGAACAGCACGTTCTCAGATAATTTTGCCACGACGACCGTTGGCGGTGGTATCCGCAACTCTGGAGGCACGCTGACCGTGATGAACAGTACCTTCTCGGGCAATACTGCCGCTACTAACGGCGGCAGCATAAGCACATTTGGCGGTACGGTGACCGTGACGAACAGTACCTTCTCGGGCAATACTGCTACCAGCGGCAACGGTGGCAGCATACAACAAGTAGACGGCACGCTGACCGTGACGAACAGTACCTTCTCGTGGAATACCGCTGGCACTGCCGGCGGCGGCATCGACATAGGTGGCGGCACAGCCACCTTGAAAAATACGATCGTCGCGAACAACACGGCGAACAACACGGGCGGTAACTGCTCCGGCGCCATCGCAATTACCAATGGCGGCAACAATTTAGAGGATGGCACGACCTGCGGCTGGACTAACGTCAATAACTCCATCAGCAGCACGAATCCCAACATCGACGGGCTGGCAAATAACGGCGCCACCACCCAAACCTTCGCGCTGCTGGCTGGCTCCCCCGCTACTGACGCTGGCAATAGTACTGTTTGCGCAGAGATTGCGACCGTCAATAATCTCGACCAGCGCGGCGTAACTCGTCCACTGGGCGCGGCTTGTGATATCGGCGCGTTTGAATCCACACAGCAAATTTCCGCAGACCTTATCGTGAACGTCGGCGACGATTCAGATGATGGTTCATGCGATCATTACTACTTCAGCGGACTTTACGACTGTACCCTGCGTGAAGCGATCAACGCCGCCAATACGATCAGCGGCACAAATACCATCACCTTTGACGCCGCACTGGATACAATTCCCATTACGCTCGTGGGCATCCAGCTGCCTGCTGTGCTCGATACGCTTGTCATCAACGGCAACGGCGCGGCGAACACCATTATTCAGGCGAATGCAGTTGCTAATACAGAAGCCTATCACAGCACACCCAGCTACCGCGTCCTTCAAGTGGGCAATACAGGCGACCTGACGCTTGACAGCCTGACCGTGCGTAATGGAAACTGTACCAACGCTTGCTTTATTGACGCAGACCGTGGCGGCGGCATTTGGAGTGAGGGCGCCCTGACTGTGACGAACAGCGTTGTCTCAGGCAATTATGCTGACTTCAAAGGCGGTGGTATCTACATCGCTGCCGGTACGCTGAGCGTGGCAGGCAGCGATATCTCTGGCAACTCAAGCTGGATAGGTGCCGGAATCGCCAACGACGGCGCAAACACAGTGATCGTGGCGAACAGCATATTCTCTGACAATATCGCTGGCAGCTACTCTGGCGGCATTGATACCAATGGTGCGCTGACCGTAACGAACAGCACATTCTCTGGCAATTCCGCTGCTTACGGCGGCGCGATCGCAGGTTATGGAAACCCTAAAACCATAGTAAACAGCACATTCTCGGGTAACTCCGCTATCCAAGGCAGCGCCATCCGTAGTTTAAATTACCCCGTAAACATAACGAACAGTACATTCTCTGGAAATTCTGCTGACGCCGGAGGTGGAACGATCTCCCTTTATATTGGCACAGCAACGCTTAAGAATACGATTATTGCCAATAACACAGGCGGAGATTGCACTGTTGAGAATACCTCCACATTCGTGGCGGATATCCACAATCTTGATTCAGATGGCAGCTGCGGTGGCGCCACCCAAAAGACTGTTGCTGAGATCGGTCTCGAGGCATTGCAGGATAATGCTGGCGCTTCGACAGGCTCAGGGCAGGTCATTCAGACCATGGCGCTGGGCGCGAATTCAGCCGCGCTTGATGCAGGCGACGATGCGATCTGCGCTGCTGCCCCCATCAACGCACTTGATCAGCGCGGTACTGCGCGACCTGCAGCAGGCTGCGATATCGGCGCGTATGAAGAAATCCCCAAAGCCCTGATCACCTTTATCGGATTAACCAATCCGTTGGCGGCAGCCGTCATCACGGGAACGAATATCGCGCTCACTGTTCCTGATGGAACGGACGCTGCCAATCTTGTGACGATCTTTACGACAACCGGCACGTCTGTTAAGGTCGGCGGGGTTACGCAAGTCAGCGGAATAACGGCGAATGATTTCTCAAGTCCAGTGACCTATACGGTGACTGCCGCCGACGGTTTAACGCGCGATTACATCGTCACGGTTGCGCTTGTATCCAGTACCACGAAGGCTATCAGCGCCTTTGGTTTTGCCAGCCCGGCAGCGACGGGCATCATCACGGGAACGGACATCGCGATCACTGTTCCTTATGGTACGGATGTCACCGCACTGACACCGACCATCACTCACAACGGCGCATCTGTCAGCCCGGACAGCGACATTACGCAGAATTTCACCAATCCAGTAACTTATACTGTCACTGCATCCAATACTACAACGCAGGATTACACCGTCACGGTCACGGTCGCGGCAAACACGGCAAAAGAGATCAGCGCCTTTAGTTTTGACAGTGTTCCGGCAACAGGCGTTATCACCGGCACAAACATCGAAGTCACCGTTCCTTTCGGCACGGATGTGACTGCGCTGGCGGCTACTTTCAACACCAGCGGCGCTTCGGTTAAAGTGGGTGCGACGACACAAACCAGCGGCTCAACAACCAATAATTTCAGCGGTCTGGTCGTCTACACTGTCACCGCTGACGACAATTCAACGCAGAATTATGTAGTCGCGGTCACGGTCGCGGCGGACACAGCCAAAGCGATGACTGCTTTTGGCTTCACCATCCCGACACCAACAGACACGATTACTGAAGCCACGCATACCATCGCGGTCACAGTCCCATACGGAACAGACATCACCGCGCTGGTGGCGATCTTCAACACCAGCGGCGCATCTGTCAAAGTAGGCGGGGTTACGCAAGCCAGCGGCATCACGCCAAACGATTTTACAAACCCCGTCACCTATACGGTTGTCGCCGCCAATGGCTCCACACAGGATTATGTGGTTACGATCACGGTTGCGGCGAACACGACGAAAGAGATCAGCGCCTTTAGTTTTGCCAGCCCCGCAGCGACCGGTATCATCAGCGGGACGAACATCGCGATCACCGTTCCGTATGGAACAAACGTCACCACGCTCACGCCTACCATCACTCACAGCGGAGCAACCGTCAGCCCGAACAGCGGTGTGGCTCAGAATTTCACCAACCCGGTCACTTACACCGTCACCGCCGCGGACACTTCAACGCAGGATTACACAGTCACAGTCACGGTTGCGGCGAATACGGCGAAAGCCATCAGCGCCTTTAGTTTTGACAGTGTACCGGCAACAGGCGTCATCAGCGGCACAAATATAACGGTCACAGTCCCGTACGGAACAGACGTCACCGCGCTTGTGGCAACCTTCAACACCAGCGGCGCATCGGTCAAAGTGGGTGCGGCAACGCAAACCAGCGGCTCGACGGCAAATAATTTCACCAATCTGGTCACCTACACTGTCACTGCTGGCAACAATTCAACGCAGGATTATGTAGTCGTGGTCACGGTGGCTGCGAACTCAACCAAAGCCATCACCGCCTTTGGTTTCACCATCCCGACACCCACAGACACGATCAACGAAGCCGCGCATACTATCTTGGTCACAGTTCCATACGGAACAGATCTCACCTCACTGGTAGCGATCTTCAACATCAGCGGCGCATCGCTCAAAGTAAGTGCGGTCGTACAAGTTAATGGGATAACGCCAAACGATTTCACAAATCCCGTGACCTATACGGTCACCGCCGCCAACGGTTCCACACAGGATTATGCAGTTACAGTGGCTACTGCGCCTGATGTACTATCCATCACACGCGTCAACTCCAGCCCAATCAATGTAGCCAGCGTAGACTTCACCGTCACCTTCTCTGAATCTGTAACGGGCGTGGATGTATCTGATTTCAGCCTGACGACCATCGGCGTATCTGGCGCTAACGTCAGCGGAATCAGCGGCTCAGGCAGTATCTACACTGTCACAGTTTCCACGGGCACCGGCAGTGGCACTATCCGTTTGGATGTACTCGACGATAACAGCATCATCGCTGATAAAGCCAACAGTCCGCTGTCTTCTGGCTTTATCAGCGGCCAGATCTATACCATCGACAAAGCAGCTCCCGCCGTTTCAGACAGCGTCCGCACTAACGCCAGCCCAACGAATCTTACCAGTGTGGATTTCACCGTCACCTTCTCAGAATCTGTGACCGGGGTGGACACCAGCGATTTCAGCTTAACAACCACGGGTGTAACCTCCGCCGCTGTCAGCGGGATCAGCGGCTCGGGCAGTCTCTACACAGTCAGCATCAACACGGGTACAGGCAGCGGCACCATCCGTCTAAATGTGGTCAACGACAATTCGATTATGGATGCCGCACTCAATCCCCTGAGCGCTGGTTTCAGCGGTGGCCAGACCTACACCGTCAGCAAAGCTGCTACCGTCGCCACCTTTGAAGATGTACCCCTGACTTATTGGGCCAGCAGCTTTGTCGAACGCCTGTACAGCGCCGGCATCACCAGCGGCTGCTCTGTCGTTCCGCTGAATTACTGCCCGGATGCGACCGTCACTCGCGAGCAGATGGCGGTCTTCCTGCTCAGGAGCAAGCATGGCTCAAGTTACATCCCGCCCACGGCAGACGGTACGGTCTTTGGCGATGTCCCGGCGAGCAGCATTTACGCTCCCTGGATCGAGCAGCTGGCAGCCGAAGGCATCACCGACGGCTGTGGTAACAGCAATTACTGCCCGACAGCACCCGTGACGCGCGCCCAAATGGCAGTCTTTCTGCTCAAGGCCAAAAACGGCTCCGGTTACACGCCTCCCGTCATTGGCGACGGCTCCGGTTTCACAGATGTCCCCGATGACCACTGGGCCGCTGCCTGGATCAAGCAGCTTGCAACCGATGGTATCACGGGCGGCTGTGCCGCGGGGATTTACTGTCCGGAGAATCCAGTCACAAGGGCACAGATGGCAATCTTTATCGTCAAAACCTTCAATCTGCCATAGACCGATTAGACAGCAATAATTTATGCAACTTGCCAGAGTTTCTCCGCTTCACGAGAGAACCCTGGCAAGTTGTTTTTTAAGCTCACAGACTTGTGGCATAAGAAATGCTTGCGAATATCACAGAAATGGTTGCAAATCTCTTATTTGTCCATTATCTAAAAACCGCAAGCGAAATTCAGTTCATGTTGAGCAAGACTTCTCTTTGTTCACAAGCACCGGCGCTTCAAAGGTGTGCCTGCATATATGCCCGCCTTGGTGGCTCAAAAAAAAGTAACTCCCGCTCAAAATGAGCAGGAGTTACTTTAAAACCTTGCGCCTCACAAAATTGCACTTACACGGGCAAACTATCCCTATCAGCCGCCTTTTGACAAACACGCCAGCGTCTTCTGTGCCGCCAGTCCCGCTGCCGCGCCAACAACACCCCAGCAGCTATGCGTTTCTAAGCCTGCCGAAGGCAGGTACTCTGCGCTGACAAAGTCCACAGCGTGTCCGCCGGCAAGTTGGGCCAGCACAAAGAGCAACAGCGCGCTGGCAGTTTCAATAGAAATGTTACGCACCAGTTGCGCCAGCCGTATTCCAGCCTGGCATGTTGCCGCGCTGTTTTTGAAAACCGGGTTTGTTCGGCAGACTGTGCGCATTTTAGTTCGGGCCGGATTAAACCTGCACTCCGCCCAAAAAGTCGTAACTGACCTTCTTCTGCACCGCCGCGATTTGGGCGAAGGCCTGCTTGAGCAGTTCCTGCTGGATGTAGCCCAACTTGCCGGGGTGGATGATATTCGTCGGCGCGCGCCCGGCCTGGATGGCGGCGATCTGGTTTTGCAGCCGCAGCTGCATCAAGAAATCGTAAGATGCCACGATTTCATCGCGGCTGGAGGGCAAGATCACCCCGCGCTCCGTTAGGGCTTCGATGCGTTCCAGGGTGTGGGTCTGGTTAATTTGGTGGCGCAGGGCATACAGGCGCGCAAAACTGACCATCGGCATCATCGCATCTTTCAGGTTGATTTCACCGGCGTGCTCGGTCGCTCCGCCGCCCAGGTAGATATTGCCGAGTAAACGGAAGGGCGGCTTGAAGGTCAGCGCGTTTTGCGCAAAGTGGTGGAAAAAGGCCGCTTGATCAAGTAGTCCGGCATGGATGGTGCGCCGCAGCTCATGAGTCAGATCGGCTTCGCCGTAGACGGTGCGGAAGTCGAAGAAAATACTGACTTCCATGATTTCCTGTGGCTCGGATTTGTCAACCCACTCTTCGAAGCTGGAAATCCAGTCGGGCAGGGAGCGGCACCAGCGCAGGTTGCCCGCCATGACCCCGCCCCGGCAGAGTGGATAGCCGGCCCGATTCAAGCCGCCGCAGACGCGTTTCCCCAGGCGCAGGAAGTATTCGCCGACCTGCTCGGGGTTCGAAGTTTCAGGGGGTGCGTAAATGATGCCGTTGTCCTGGTCGGTGACGAGAGTCTGTTCCTGGCGTCCCTGGCTGCCCATGGCGATAAATGCAAAAGGCGCGGGCGGCGGTCCGAGTTCGTCGATTGCCAGTTGCACCAGCCGCTCGCTGGCCGAATCGCAGATGGCGGCCAGCATATTGGTCACGTGCCGCGGGCGGGCGGAGCTATCCAGCAGGGTTCTGACCAGTGGAGGCGTGCGTTCGGCATGTTGAGCGACTTCCTCCGGGCTGGCTGAACGTGAAATCTCGCGCGTCAGCACAATCGAGCCATAACGCTGGAACTGAATCAGCGATTTATTATCGATCACGCTGACGATCTGGCCGTCACGGTCTTCGACAGCCAGGTGGCGCACGCCGCGTTCTTCCATGCGCATGAGCGCCTCGTAGATCAGCGCGTCTTCGGGAATTTTTGTCAAAGGCGCGCTCATGATCGTGTGGATTGGCGCATTCAGGAATGTATTCTCAGCCAGCACGCGCGCGCGCAGGTCGTGGTCAGTCACGATCCCGATCACAGAATCATCGCTGGCGACCAGCGCGGCAGTCACATTGCGCTCGGTAATCAGGCGCGCCAATTCCGCGACCGTTGTATTCATATCGCAGATCAGCGCATCACGGCCAAGTTTGCTGATTGGTTCGTGCAGGAACAAGAGCGAGGCCTGCAGTTTTTCGATCAGCGCTTCGCGTCCGGCCTCCTGTTTGCGAGCGGAGGTCACATCTTCAAGAATGCCGTCGATGTAGGCAGCCTGTCCGCGTTCATCTGCCACCAGCCGGGCCGAAAGCGACAGGAAGCGCGCCGCCGCATCGCTGGTTTCGATGTGGAGGATGATGTGATTCACCTCGCCGCTTTCGTGTAAGGTTTGCAAGAATGAGTCAAAGTCAGCAGAATCAGAAAATAAATCGGCCAGGGCAGGTTGGGATTCAGTGAAAAACGCGCGCATGGCCGGGTTCATTTCCAGCAGGGCTGCGCGGCGCGCCGCGCGGGCACGGAAAATGCCAAGCGGGGCAGATTGGGCCGATCTTAAGGGCAATTCATCTGCCAGCAAGGCAGACTGGCGGGCCAGGTCGCGAGCTAACAGGATGAAGCCGCGTTGACCGGCAAAAACGATCGGGTTGAGGGCCAGCACACATTCCAGTGAACGGCCATCGGCGTGGCGCAAAATTCCATCAAAGGCTTCGCCACCGATCAGATCCTGCCCGTCAGCGCGTTCAACATTGTCCCAAATCGGCAGATTACCCGCTTCACGCGGCAGAATATCCGCCAGTTCGAGAAATTCCAACTGGCGCTCGCTGAAGCCGGTCAACTTTAAAAAGGTGGGGTTGGCGTAGCGACAGCGCTCGTCCAGAATCAGCAGGGTGCCTTCAGTGGTGGCTTCGACCAGCGAGTGATAACGCTCGGTTGAGTCGCGCAGGCTATCGAGCACTTCCTGGCGTTCACGCTCGATGCGCAGGCTTTGCTGCAAAACGAAGACCAACAGCAAAACCACCGCGCCAGAAATTGCCAGGGCCGTATTGACCAGGCTGCGCTCGATACGCGTGATTTCGCTGCGCACGTCGTCGGTATAAATGCCGGTGCCGATTACCCAACCCCAGGGCGCAAAACCCTTTACATACGATTCTTTTGGTTCCAGCCGTTCAGGGTCATCCTTCCACTGCCAGACGTAGTCAACATAGCCTTCGCCCTCGCGCTGAACCAGTTTGGCAAACTCCACAAAAATCAGCGCGCCGCGGGGGTCGCTAAAGTCGGAGACATCCTGCCCGTTTAGGTCCGGGCGGTAGGGGTGCATGATCATGCGCGGCTGCAAATCCTGGATCCAGAAATAATCTTTGCCCTCCGGCCCGTAGCGCAGCGCCTCGACGCGCGTGATGGCCAACGCTTGGGCTTCCTCGGGGGTCAACAGACCGTTTTTTTCGTCACGTTCATATGAAGCCAAAATGCTCCAGGCCGAGTTGGTCAGCTCGCGGATCATTTCGCGCTTGCGTTCCAGCAGGGTTTGCTCGAAGGAAGGCAAAATCAAGGCCCAAATCGCAACCAGGAATAAACCGATCGCAACCAGTGTCGGCAGGAAAATGCGCAGGACATAGGAACGGCGTCTGAAGTGATGGGATTTTCCAGCCGACTGCCGCGCCGCCGGGCCGCCAGGGACGGTTTTCCCCGCGCCGGATGCTTTTTCGCTAAAAGTGGGGCTGGCGAACACGGCCTCTCGAAAGCGGGCCCAGTCTTCCCTGGGCATTTCTATCCCGAGGCCTTGTTCGCCGGTGTGCAGGTCGGTTCCGGCGCTGATCAGTAACCCCTGTCGGTCGGCGATTTCGACCAACCCGGCGCGTTGTTCCGTTGAAAATGATTCGTAAATCGCCTCCAACCCATCCAGCCCTAATATCTTTAAAGCCGCGGCATGCGCTTCCAACCGCTCCAGATCGGGTTCATATACCAGCGGATGCGCCCAAAAAACCTTGCCCCCCGCGCGATGGATCAGGTCGATAGCTGCTCCGGCCTCCAGGCGTCCGTCCGGGGCGGCGCTGACAGCGGGCACATCCGGCCTGCCGTTGGGGTGACTTGTGCCCTTCTTCCTGAGCGACCCGGCAATACTGTGTACTTCCAACTCGCGCACCTGGCGCATTGAGATCAGGGTTGCACCCAGGTCGGGGTGGCCCGGGTTGAAACCATAGGCCAGCAGGTGCATCTCGCGGCCCTCGTACCAGGTTGTCAACTCCAGGCCAGGCAGGTAGGCCAGTCCACGTTTGTTGAGCGCTGCCTCGAAGCGCGGCAGGCTTTCGAGCGTGTCGTGGTCGGTCAGGGCCACATAGCGCACCCCGGCGTTGGCCAGGTTGGCCGCCAGCGCTTCAGGCGTTAATTCGCCGTCGCTAAAAAGCGTATGGGTGTGCAGGTTGACGAGCAGGTTGAATGCCATAGATACGAGTTTATACCAAAACAAAGAAAAGCGGGATGTACCAACCGGCACATCCCGCTTATTTCTTTAGGCAGTTGCTGTTTCTTTTTTCTGCGTCAGCAGCGATACCACCACCAGCGTGATAAAACTGAGCGGGATCGAGATGATGCCGGGATTGCTGAAGGGGATCGGCGCGTCAAGCGGATTCATGCCGTAGAGCGTGAACAGCTCCGGCGACAGGGCGATCAGTCCCAGCGAAGAGACGATCCCGACCACGATCGAGGCGGCAATGCCCCGCGCGGTGGTTTTCTTCCAGAATAGGAGCATGATGATGGCCGGCAGGTTGGCCGAAGCCGCCACAGCGAAAGCCAGCCCGACCAGGAAGGAGACATTCATGCCTTTGAAAAGGATTCCCAGCACAATGGCGATACCGCCGATGGCGAAGGCTGAGATTTTTCCGGCCATGACTTTCTGGCGGTCGTCCATCTTGATCTGGAAGTAGCGGTCGAACAGGTCGTGGGCCACCGCGCCGGAAGCTGCCACGATCAGGCCGCTGACGGTGCCGAGCACGGTTGCAAAAGCGATGGCTGAGATGACTGCAAAGAGCAGTTCGCCAAACGAGCGCGCCAGCAATGGGGCGGCCATGTTGCTATCGGCCGGGTTCATCGTGCCGCTGACCATCGCGCCCAGGCCCATGAACAGGGTCAGGATGTAGAAAAAGCCGATGGCGGCAATGGCCACGATGGTCGACTTGCGCGCGCTGGCCGGGCTGGGCACCGTGTAATAGCGGATCAGGATGTGCGGCAGGGCGGCAGTCCCCAGGAAGAGCGCCAGCATCAGCGAAAGGAAATCCAGCCGTTCGAGCAGGGTGCCTTCCACTTTGAATTTCAGTCCGGGGCGCATGATCCGGTCGCCAGCCACATCGTTGGGATAATAAACAGTTACTTTTTCGCCCGCGCTGTTGCTAAAGCTGGCATTTTTCCAGGTGCGGACAATGGTGTCTTTGTCGGTAATGGCTGCCAGAAATTCAAAAATCGACATGCTGCCGGTTTCGATTTCGGTTTGTCCGCGAACTTTCTCGAGATTGCCAACCTGACGCAATTGGTTTTCTTCTGATTCCGGTGCGCCATTGATCCATTTGCCGCTGGCTTTGGCCACCACCGATTGCGATTCTTTAAGTGTGACCGTGCCGTCTGTTTCAGAAGCGTACCACCAGGTTTCTTTGCCATCCTGGTTGAGCCGGACGAAGGTTAGCCCACCCTTGACATCGACTTGCTCCAGCACCTCCACACTCGCTGACTGGACCTTACCATCCGTTTTCGTTGCTTCGATGTGCGAGTATTTGTAGAAGGGAACCGCGCCGCCCTGGTCAGGAGTGGTCGAAAGCCCCCGAATGACCAAAGCACCAACCAGAACGGTCGAGAAAACAATCAGCAGAGCGCCTTTTAGAAATTGCACATAAGTAGTGGAAGCCATACCGGCGGTGGCAACAATGGTGATCACGATCGCACCGACCATCACCACGCCCCAGGCATGCGGGATACCCAACAGCGGCTCTACCAATACGCCCGCGCCAACCATCTGCGGGATGAGATAGCAGATCGAGACAACCAGGGTGCTGACGGCTGCCGCCAGCTTGATGCCGCGTGAGTTGTAATTGGCATCCACCGCATCGGTGAACGTGTATTTGCCCAGCTTCTTGAGCGGTTCAGCCACAACGAAAAGGGCCACGATCCAGCCGGCCAGGTAGCCGATCGAATACAGAAACCCATCATAGCCAACCGTTGCGATCAGGCCGCAGATGCCGAGAAAGGAGGCTGCAGAGAGATAATCCCCAGCGAAGGCGATCCCGTTCACACCCCAGTGAATATTTCCTCCCGCGGCATAATATCCGCTGGAGGTTTTGGCCCTGTTTCCCAAATAAAGCGAAAGGCCGATCACAAAAACAACAAAGGCAATAAAAACGAAAATAGCCATGTTTTAAGCCCTGCCCTTTTTGTTGGATTTGTTCGCTTTTTTGCCAGCCTTGGGCGCCTTGTGTTCCATTTCGGCCTCTTTTTTGCTGCACATGGCGTTATAGATGAGGGCTTCAACCAGCGCCACGATGATCAGCGCCATTCCGTAGACTGTTGCAAGATTCAGCCCGGCAAAAATGATTGCGCCCATCGTTTTTGGGCTGAGCAGGTTGATGGCAACAAACCCAGCGTAAAACAAGGCGTAGAAGATAAACATCCAGATGCCCAGGCGCATTTTATACGGCCCGGCGGGGTCTTTTCCTGCAGGTGTGGCTGGCTCGTGTAGCATACAGTCTCCTTGGTTGTTCGGTTGTGCAAATATGGGATTTTGGTTGCGCGAATTATAACCGAGAGAAGGTGACTTGTGAAAAAACATACTTTTCGTAAAATGGATAAGGTGCTGGGCTAAAAAATCCATCACGTGGCGGGGTAGCGTGGATATAAAACCTTGTGTAAGTGTCGCCGATTGGAAGCGTAGATAAACACACGCAGGGCACACTCAAGAGCATAAGGGTAACGAAAAAACAGCGTAAGCAACGCGCCAACCTGATCAAGTAATGTTGTAGTTCAGCATTATCGGCTTCAAAAATGCGTCTTTGATAATATTCCCTTTGGTGGCTTTCGAACATAACTCCTGCTCATTAAGAGCGGGTTTGCTTTAAGATCGTGAGCTTTCATTGAAGTACAAGAGCTCCCAATTTTGGGAGTTTTTTGCATCATGATTACACAGACAAGCCTATGCCAATCTTCCCACTACCTTGAAAACATCGCCAACAAATCTGCCAGCCACACATTTTCGAGGGATGGCAGGATGCGGTGGGCTTTTGCGACCCTTGCCTGTGGACCCAGCCCAAGCGCCCAAAATCCGCCTTCCAAAGCGGCATCGATTCCAGCAGCAGAATCTTCTACAACCACACATTCGCCGGGTAAATATCCTAACTGGTTGGCCGCGTGCAGGAACAGATCGGGAGCAGGCTTTTGGCGCGGAACGCTGTTGCCGTCAGAAACGGCATCCAGCAGGATAGCAATGCCCAATCGTTCGATCACTTCCTGGGCGTTTTTGCTGGCCGAACCGAGCACCGATTTCAAGCCGGTAGCGCGGATTTCTTCGAGCAGTTCGCGCGCGCCAGGCAGAACGTCTGCCGGGGAGATTTCGCGGATGAATTCAAGATAATAACTATTTTTCCGTTCCATAAATTCCTGTAACTGGGTTTCAGGATATTCTCGCCCCTTGAGCAACATGAGCAGCGATTCGCGGCGGGGTATGCCGCGCAAGGCTTCGTTTTCCTCGCGGGTGAAGGGTATACCCAGCTCATCGGCCAGGAACTTCCAGGCGCGATAATGATATTCGGCGGTATCGGTTAAGACACCATCCAGGTCGAAAATAAAAGCTTTGATTTTCATAGTTCTCCGTCCAACAGGTGCGCAAATAGAAGGGGCTCCGAATCAAAGTCCCTAAAAAAGAGACTGCCATTTCCGGGTTCAGAGATGGCAGTGGTATTGATGTGAGTGCTACAGGTTAGCGGTTTTCCAGCCTGACAACCTGCTGCCGTCCGCGCAGGTTGAAGCGAAAGGTCAGGCTTTTCCAATGTTTGGGCAGGTGTGGGTGGTTCTCCCAACTGCCGTTCGGGTGGATGTGCAAGCCGCCAAAGCCGAAAACGACTGCCTGCCAGGCGCCGCCCGCAGAGGCAGCATGGATGCCATCGCCAGCATTCCCGCGCACATCGCGCAAGTCAGCGCGGGCAGCGCGGATGAAGTGTTCGTAGGCTTCATCGATATCGCCCATCAGACAGGCGACTATCGCCTGAATGGAAGGCCCAAGGGATGAACCGTAAGTGTGGTCGGTGCGCGGGGTATAGTAATCATAGTTGACGCGGATCATCTCGTCGCTGTACTCATCGCGCAAAAGATATTGCATCATCAGCACGTCCGGCTGTTTAAGCACCTGATAATCATTGGCCGCTTCAACGCCGAAAATTTCATGCATCGAGCGGGTGCGCGGTTCATAATCGACCAGGTTGACATCCTTGAGGGCGAAGAAGCCATCGAACTGTTCGATCAGCCCGTCCGGCCCAACGCGCTGGCAAATCTTCGCGGCCACATCCCGCCATTTTTCGAGACGCTGCGCATCAAGGTCAAGGAAAACTGCCAGTTCTGCAGCTTTTGCAGGTTGATTTTGCTCCAGCCAATCCAGCGCAGCCAGCCCGGATTCTAGATTCCACTTTGCCAGGCGGTTGGTGTAAGCGTTGTTATGATTGTGGTCGTGGTATTCATCCGGGCCGATCACATCGCTGTAAGCGTAGCATCCCCGTTCGGGTTGCCATTCGGCGCGGGCGGCAAAGAATTTAGCGGTATCCAGCACCAGCTCAGCGCCGCGCTCAGCGAACCAGGCATCATCGCCGGTGGCGCGCCAGTATTGCCAGGCGGCATACGCCACATCGGCGGAGATGTGAATCGCCAGGTCGCCGGTCCAGACACGGGCCAGTTTCTTTTTGTCGTGAAAGTCAGGCACCCAGGTTGGGGTAACTTCTTCGCCGGTATCGGCGCTCTCCCAGGCAAACCAGGCTCCTTGATAGCCAGCCGCGCTGGCTTTTTCGCGGGCAGCGGGCAGGGTCAGGTAGCGATAATCGAGCAGGTTACGCGCAATCTGCGGGGCGGTGTAGGTAAAAACCGGCAGCATGAAAATCTCGGTATCCCAGAAAGCATGGCCCCTGTAACCAAACCCGGAAAGGGTTTTTGCGCCAATATTGACGCGATTGTCATGACGCGGTGCAGCGATCAGCAACTGGAACAGGCTAAAGCGGATGGCGATCTGGGCTTCATCGTCGCCTTCAATGCTGACCTCGCAACGCTCCCACTCGCGCTCCCAGGCCTGTTTTTGGGCTTCGAGAGCCGTGTCCCAGCTCTGGGGTTTGGCAGCACGCTCGAGCGCCAACGCCAGTGGATCATCGCTATCGCGCGAAGTTGCAATGCCGACAAACTTGGTGACGGTCACGGGTTCGCCGCGCCGGGCTGGGAACACCTGCCGCAGCGTGGGCACATTCTCCACGTCCCAGTAATCAGACTGGGGGGAGTCGGATCCGTGCAGGCGCATGGCCAGGGCCAGAGCGATACCGCTTTTGCGGGTACGCGTTTGCAGGCAGACTGTCTCCCGATTTTCCCGACGCTGGCTGACGTGCAGCCAGTGAGTGAGACCTTCGTTATCCATGTTGCCGTTAAGCGCGGCCCGGATTTCAATTTCGCCATCGAATTCGGGAGTAACCTGGCAGCGCAAGGCCAGCAGGTGTTCGTCGGCGAGTGAAACAAAACGTTCAAAAAGAAGTGTGGCGATATTTCCGTTTGGGGCTTGCCAGCGCACGCGGCGAGTTAGCAGGCCACTGCGCAGGTCGAGCTCACGCTGGAAATCGAGAATCGTTCCGCTGGCAAGGGAGAAGCGTTCGCCGTTGAGCAGGATACTCAGGGCCAGCCAGTCTGGCGCGTTGGCCAGTTCGGTGAAAACGACTGGTGCGTTATCAAAAACGCCATGAACAAAACTGGCGCGGCTTTCGCCCGGATATCCTTCTTCCAGCGCGCCGCGCGTGGAAAGATATCCATTGCCAATGGTAAAAATGGTTTCTTTGTGATTTTGTGAAACCGGGTCAAATGAGTTTTCAGTGATTTTCCACATAGTCGGTAATTTGGATTGTTTTTTTAGATCTGCCCTGCCGCGACAGCAGGGCAGACTGCTTGGAGGAGAAACTCAGCCTTCTTTCGAGCCGGTGGAGGCGATGCTGCGGATAAAGTAGCGCTGGAAAACGAAGAAAATGATCAGCATGGGCAGGGTGTTGAAAAGTGACCCGGCAAGGACGACCGAATAAAGGGTGTAATACTCACCCCGGAACCATTGCAGGCCGATCGGCAGGGTGAAGAATTCAGGCGAGCGCAGGACAAGCAGCGGCCACATAAAGTTATTCCACGCACCTTGAAAGGTCAACAGGCCGAGGGTTAGCAATTGGGTCTGACTGATGGGCAAAACGATGCGAAAGAACGTTCCCCAACGACCGGATCCGTCCATCATGGCGGCTTCTTCGAGTTCCCTGGGAAAGGATTTATAGAACTGGGTCATCATGAAAACGCCGAAGGCATCTGCAACCCCGGGCAGGATGACACCAAACGGGCTGTCGATCAGGTTGAAACCGGTCGGGATGGTTAACTCGCCCAGCGATATTCCCCCGCGAATCAATCCCGGGCCAATGATCAAAAATTGAGGGATTAGCGTAACAACGCCCGGTATCATCATTGAAACCAACAGCAGATTGAAAATCACCTTTTTCAAAGGAAATTCTATGCGGGCAAAGGAGTAGCCAGCCATCGCGCAAAACAGGACGCGAAAAAGGGTTACAACCACAGAGATGTTGATGCTGTTGACCACCCAGCGAGGAAAGAGATCGAAGGTCTCGAGAATGGTTTGGTAGTTATCGAGCGTAAAAGGAACCGGCCACCAGATAGGCGGGGTGTAGGCATCCACCACCGGCTTAAGCGAGAATACCAGGGTGAAATAGAGTGGTGCAATGGAGAGCAATGTCCAAAATATCAGGATGGCATAGAAGAGAGCTTTGCGAACCCGGGTAAGTACAACGGGCCATTCAATGCCGCGCGCGCGGGAAGCAGATGAGATAGACATATTTCGCTGCCTTTAGCTTTCTGCCGAAGAGCCGCTGCCTTCAATGACACGGCGCTGGAGAATGGTGATAGCGAGGATGATGAAAGTCAGAACCACCGCTAGGGCGGAGGCCTGTCCCATTTTGATGGTGGTATCTCGGAAAGCCCATTTGTAGATGAGATAGGTTACAGTGGTGGTGCTGTCGAGCGGGCCGCCAGCGGTCATGACAAATATCTGATCGAAAACCTGAAAACATCCGATGATGCCAACCGTCACAACAAAGAAAATCACCGGTCTGATCATGGGAATTGTGATGTAAAAGAAGGTCTGAACGGGGTTTGCGCCATCGATCTGGGATGCTTCGTAGATGGAGGCTGAGATGTCTTGCAGCCCGGCCAGGAAGATGAGCATCAGCGTGCCGCTGGTGGTGAAAATATTCATACCCATAATGACGTAAAAAGCCGTGCGTGGGTCATCCAGCCAGTTGACAGACAGGCGCGTAATCTGATTGAAGATGCCTTGCGGGGCAAAAATCCAGATGAAGATGAGCGAAATAACAACCGACGAAGTTACCGATGGCAGGTAAAAGAGGGTCCTGAAAACGCGCTGGAAACGCAGCTTCTGATCCATCGCAAAAGCCAGCACCAGGCTGAGGATAGTTTGGAGCGGAACAACGATCAGAACGTATTTGAAGGTGTTGGGTAAGGCTTTTTTTAGAAACAGTTCATCGTCAAAGACTCGCAGATACCCTTCCAACCCCCACCATTGCGGCGGTTTAAGCAGGTTGTAGCTGGTGAAAGAGAGATAGACAGCATAAGCCAGCGAGACGATACTGAAAATCGTAAAGATAATCAGCCAGGGAGAAATGAACAGGTAACCAGTGATGGCCTCGGAGATTTTTTTATTCTTGATACTGATGTTCATCAGATACTCCGTTTGTGGGAGAAAGCGGACGGGCTGCCGAGTCGAGCCAGACAGCCCGCCCGAACGAGAAACTGCTTACTTCATAGCCTTGCGGATGGCTTCTGCGGCCTGGAGCATCGCTTCAGCCACAGCCTGGTTTTCCTTGAAGACACGTTCCAGGGCTTTGCCCATCTGGTCGTTCACATCCGAGCCGGCTGCGCCCCAGAAGAAGGGCTGGGCGCCGTTGAACGAGCCATTGAAGATGGCAGCCGAATTTGGATTGTTCTTCAGGTATTCACTGTTTTGCAGGGATTTGCGCGAGGGCAGGGCAAACCCACTCTCAAGAACCGTTTGCTGGCTGGTTTCATTGGTCAAGAACTCGACAACTTTCCAGGCGGCATCAGCATTCTTGGTATTGGCAGAAATTCCCCAGGCAACGGTGAAGATCAAATTGCCTTCACCGCCAGGTCCGGCAGGTGGCATTACCACACCGTATTGGGTTGTTGGGAATTGGTCGCGCAAGTAGGGAATCAGCCAGCCGCCTTCATAAACCATGGCGCACTGCCCCTTGCCGAACAGAGTTCCTTGCCAGCCCTCGCCCAGGTCTGAGGGCATAGCGCCTATGCCTTCTGCACGGAACGAGGTGTAGAACTCGGCAGCGCCGACAGCAGCTTCGCTATCCAGGGTGGTATCGCTGAAATCCTCGTTCATGACTGTGCCACCGTTTTGGAAAACAAAGGCGGGGAAGCGGCCAGGATCGGGCGCGGTGCAGAAGCCATAAATTGGGCGGTTGGGGTCGCTGGTATCGGTCAGGGCCGTAGAGGCCGCTTTCAGATCATCCCAGGTCCAATCGTCAGTGGGGTATTCCAGGCCGGCCTTGTCAAATAAGCCTTTATTGTAGAACATGCCCAGGGTATTGAAATCCTTGGCAATCCCATAGGTGGTGTCTTCGTAAGTAAAGGCATCCATCAAAACAGGGATGAAATCATCGCGTTGGGTGCTGGTTGAAGCCATCAGATCATCCAGCGGCAGGAGCACATCGTTGGTAGCCAGTTCGAGCCACCAGAAAATGTCCACGTAGTAGATATCGGGTTCGGTGCCAGATGCGATGGAAGTCAGCAGGGCTTGTTTATAATCACCGGTGATCGGTTCATACTTGACCAGGATATCGGGGTTTTCAACCGAAAATTGATAGAGCAGCGATTGAAGCAGGGCGGTTTCAGATGGGCTGGAAGCCCAGCCGGAAAGGCGCACGACGGTTTTTTCTGCAGGGACTTCGACAGGGACTTCAACGATCTGGGTTTCTTTGACAGTTTCCACGATTGTCTCAGGGGCTGGTGTGCCACAGGCGGCGAGCAGCAGCGCAACAATGAACAAGAAAGAAAATACTTTGTATAGCGATTTCATCTTCTTACTCCTTTTATTTGAAAGTAACTGATATATAGGCAAAATGCGGATTTTTATGGTAAAAGTGAGTTACCCTGGTTTTGGCAAACGAAATTCACCTCCTTCGTGGTCGTGGAGTTCGAGAGAGCAGCGCATGACGCCCGCAAAAGTGACCTGCGCTGCTCTGATAAGTCCGAGCCGGGGTATTTTTATGCAGAGGCTCGTATGATGAGTTCAGGGGGAAGGAGAATTTGTGTCTCTGTGAGTGGTTTTCCTTCCATCTGTGAAACCAAAATTTCTACGCATTTTCGCCCAGCCTCGCGAATAGGCTGTCGTACCGTCGTGAGTGGCGGAAAAAGATACTGCGACATGGGTGCATCATCAAAGCCGACAATTGCCAGGTTGCGGCCAACTTCGATGTTTTGTTCTCGCGCTGCGTGGGTTGCGCCGATAGCCTGGGTATCATTCAGGGAGACAAGCGCAGTCGGACGTTCATCAAGTGGCAAGGCGAGCAGGCGCGAAGCAGCTTCGCGCCCAAAATCAAATGTTCCTTCACCGCGTTCGATCCATTCAGGGCGGACTTCTAAGCCAGCTGATAACATCACATCAAAGTAACCGCGCATGCGTTCATTGCCAACGCGCGAATCGTGCGGCCAGGCAATTGCCCCTATCCGTTTATGACCTCGTTCGATCAAGTATTGGGTCGCCTGGCGTAAACCATCTGCGCCATCGACATCAACATAGGGGAATTTAAGTTCGGGATTGGAGCGTCCAAAGGCTACAAACGGAAAATGTCGCTCGAGCAAAAAATCAATCCGTGGATCGTTGTAGTTGACGCTTGATAGCACAAATCCATCCACTCGCCCGGTATCGATCAACTCGCGATAATCGTCTACTTGCTCCTGTCCCTCGCGGAATGGGAACGGCAGTAGGTGATAGCCCGCCGCTTCAGCTTCGCGCACCATGCTGCTTAGGAACTGGTCAAGGATGTGATTAACCTGATCTGGAGATGTTTGCACCCACGAATAGCCAATCATAAAACTACGCTGGATGCGCATGTTGCGCGCAATTTGGTTGGGGCGATAATCTAACTCTCGGGCTGAATCCATGATGCGCTGGCGGGTTTCTGGGGCAACCTGCAATTGGCCATTCAGAACTTTTGAAACGGTCTGGTAGCTAACCCCGGCATGTGCCGCAACAGCTTTAAGGGTGGTTTTCGTAGTTTTTGTTGACATCGGTGATTTATCCTATATAGGCGAACGTTCGCGCGAACGTTCGCCTATATATTACAACAAAAACAGGATGGTTGTCAAGATGATGTTTCTAAAATAAAGCTATTCCCCGCAAGTGGTTTCCGTCTGACCAGTATGACAGCTTTTGTGAGTGCGCAAGATCGTTATCCGCATAGCAGCGGCAAAAAGCACCTCACGATCAGCAGTTTTCTCTGCCAATCAGATTGGCCAAATGAGCGGTTGTTTTGTAAAACTATGGAAGCAAAAATCCAACGCAACCCGTGGAAGATTTATAAACTCTCGGTCACACCAACAACAAAGCCTCCCCCAAGTGGCGGAGACAAACACTCCCCGGTCGATGGATGTAGCCAGGGAGTGTTCATTATAGAATGAGTTTAAGTGTCGGTTGAGTATTTCCTTTCTCAATTCGGCAAGTTTGACAACTTGCTGAGCACTACATAATCATATAAACCAAAATAGTCGATTTTTACTTGCGTTTTGCCTGATGCAGTTCAGGTATTTATGCAAAGAGCGGTCAAAGAATGATCCCAACCTTTGAGTGGGATCAAAGGGATATAAACCATGTTCGATCCGATTCTCGTTCCGCTGGACGGCTCACAGTTGGCTGAGTGCGTTCTGCCACATGCGGTTGCCATCGCCCGCTCTTTCAACGCACAGGTCACGCTCTTGCGCATTCTGGAAAAAAACCAGACAGGTGGCACATCCGCACAACTGTTCGACCTGCTAAACTGGCAGATCAAAGCAACCAAAGCCAGCCTGTATCTTGAAAAAACAAAAATGCACTTTCAAGAAGCAGGGCTGCGGGCACAGGTCACGGTACAGGAGGGGCTCGTGGCAGAAGGAATTACCGAATTTGCCCAAGGCCAAAGAATGAAATTGATTGTTCTGAGCAGCCACGGGCGAAACGGCGCCACCCCGTGGGGGATGAGCAGTACATCGCAAAAGATCATCCTGAGCGCGCCGACTTCGATCTTTATCGTTCGAGCGAGCCAACCCCACCCTGAGTCCGCCTCAGAAATCGCGCTTTATCAACGCATTCTGGTTCTGCTGGATGGCTCCCAGCGGGCAGAGAACGTTTTGCCGGTAATCACCCAATTGGCGCGCTTTCATAAGGCACAGATCCACCTCGTACAAGTTATCCAAACGCCAGAAATGGCGCGCCAGATGCCGCTGACAGGCGAAGACATCGATCTTTCCAACCGCATGGTTGCCCGCAACCAACAAGAGGCCGGGCGCTATCTCGAACAGGTCAAGTTGCGCTCGTATCTGGAAGGCGTCCCAGTTCAAACACATCTGATCACCAGTATCAATGCCGCAACCGAATTGCACCAATTGGTGGAAGCGGAACAAATCGACCTGGTCGCGCTGAGTGCGCATGGTTATTCCGGAAATCATCAGTGGCCGTATGGCAGCATCGCCAACAATTTCATCATGTATGGTAAATCGCACTTGATGATCGTTCAGGATATGCCCGCAAAACTCGATATATCTTTCAGGGAACGCACAGAGCATTAACCTATGCAAACCTCCCCGCAGACCATTCTCCCCGAACCAGCCAACCTCGACGCAGACAATCGGCTGCGGGAATTTGCGCGCTGGCTGGCCGAAACACACATTCTCGAAACAGTCCGCGTTCACGAATCTGACTTGTTAGACCGCCTGGAAAACTGGGAACTCGCCTTGCGGAATGCCTATGCCATTTTTAAAGCTGTCCCCGCCAAAGACGCGCCCGCTTCACGCGCCGGCGAATGGATGTTGGATAACTTTTACGTGGTCAAACAGACCTTGCGCCAGATCGAAGAGGATCTGCCAGACCATTTTCTCAACCAACTCCCCATGCTGGATTCAGGCCTGCCGCGCATCTTTGCATTGGCCCGCGAATGGATCGGATACAGCCAGAGCCAGCTTGACCTGACCCTGGCCGCCTCCTTTGTGAGAGACTATCAACAAGTCACACCCCTGACGATCGGCGAACTGTGGGCTTTGCCAATCATGCTGCGAATCGGGATATTGGAACGGCTGGTCTACGCCACCGCAGAGCTGACCGGGATAGAGATGCCAAAGGGACTGGTCGAAATCCCGATCCAGGCCAATGTCGACTGGCCAAGTGAAACGATCGTAGCCAATTGTTTTCTCAGCCTGCGCTTGCTGGCGGCCACAGACTGGAAGGATTTTTTCGAGCAGACCAGCCGGGTCGAGCAGATCTTGCGTGATGATCCCGCCCAGGTCTATGCAAGCATGGATTTCAAAACCCGCAACAGTTACCGCGGTGTGATCGAGGAGTTGGCGCGCCATTCAACGCTCAGCGAGGAGCAAGTCGCGCTCACCGCGGTCGAACTGGCGTACAATGCGCCGGGCGACCGGGCTCAGGGCAGGCAAGGCCATATCGGCTTTTATCTGCGGGACGCGGGGCGGGCGCAGCTCGAAGCCAGCATCCGCTACCAGCCCGGATTAATCATCCGCTTCAACCGCGCGTTCCTCGCCGCGCCCACATCCACCTATCTCGGCAGCATCGCCACCCTTTCGATGCTGCTCACGCTCAGCCTGCTGGCTTATGCCAGCCTGGCGGGCGGTTCTCTTGCCCAGATGCTGATCGTTGGCCTGCTTGGGTTTGGCCTGGCGTTGGAATCGGCGATCACGATCGTGCATTGGCAGGTCACCCACCGCATCAAGCCGCTCAGCCTGCCGCGCATGGATTTTTCAGATGGGATTCCGCCAGGCAACCGCACCATGGTGGTTGTCCCAACCCTGCTGGAAAGCGCCGATGAACTCAACCATCTCTTGCAAGAGCTCGAACTTTATTATTTAGCCAACCCCGACCCACAACTGACCTATGCCCTGCTAACCGATTTCGGCGATTCCTCGACAGAGCACACGCCTGGCGATGATCAATTGCTCGCACTGGCAGTGGCCGGCGTTGAAAATCTGAATAAAAAGCGCAATAGTCCCGGCCCTAGCACAGGATACAGAAACACGCCGCCCTTCTATTTATTCCACCGTCATCGTCAGTGGAATCCGTCTGAAGGGGTTTGGATGGGCTGGGAACGCAAACGCGGCAAACTGGCCGATTTCAACCGTCTGCTGCTCAACCTGGGAGAAACGGCCTATACCACCCAGGTCGGGGATGTCAGCATTCTGGCCTCCATCAAATATGTCATTACGCTGGATGCGGACACTTCCCTGCCGCAGGGCAGCGCCAACCGGCTGATCGCCACCCTGGCGCACCCGCTCAACCAGGCCGAATTTTCGGCGGACGGGCGCTCAGTGGTTGCCGGTTATACCGTGCTGCAGCCACGGGTGGCCATCAAACCGACCAGCGCCAACCGTTCGCTCTTTTCGCAGATCTACGCCGGGAATGCCGGGTTCGACCTGTACTCATTCGCTGTTTCGGATGTTTACCAGGATCTTTTTGGCGAGGGCAGCTACGTCGGCAAAGGCATCTATGATGTTGCAGCTTTCGAACGCAGCCTGGCCGGGCAGGTACGCCAGAACACCCTGCTCAGCCACGACCTGTTTGAAGGCATCTACGGACGCGCGGCGCTGGTGACTGACGTTATGCTCTACGAAGAGTATCCGTCGCGCTATCTGACCTATGCCCGCCGCCTGCGACGCTGGATCCGAGGCGATTGGCAGTTGCTGCCCTGGCTGCTGCCGGTCGTCCGCACCCAAACCGGTCTGTCTCCCAACCGCCTGTCGACCATTGATCTCTGGAAAGTGTTCGACAACCTGCGCCGAAGTCTGCTGCCGCCGACCCTGCTGGCGCTGCTTGCGGCCGGGTGGCTGTTCCTGCCCGGCTCGCCGCTGGTCTGGACGCTGCTGGCGCTGCTGCCGGCGGCCCTGCCGATCGTGGTGCAAACCGTCCAGGACGGGCAGCACAATCTCGGGCGGCTGACGCTCAGGCAGATTCTCAAACCAACCCAACTCCCGCTGACCCGCTGGGCGCTGGCTGTTCTTTTCCTGCCCTACGAAGCGCTGCTGATGCTGGGCGCGATCCGCACCACGCTTGGGCGCCTGGTGATTGCCCGCAAAAGATTCCTGCAATGGACCACGGCGGCAAATGCCTCGCGCGCGGGAAGTGCCAATCCGCAGGCCGAGATCTGGCGCGAGATGAGGGTGTCGCTGGTTTTAACCTTCCTGCTGGGGGTTTCGATTGCCATCTTCAACCCCACAGCGCTGTGGGTAGCGCTGCCCGTGCTCATAGCTTGGCTGAGCGCACCGCAAATCGCCATCATCATCAGTCGGCCGGTAACCCACACCAGAACGCCGCTGACGGAAACCCAGCGCCGGCAGGTGTTGCGCCTGGCGAGAAGAACCTGGGCATTTTTCGAGAAATTCGCCGGCCCCGAGGATCACTGGCTGCCCCCCGATCATTTTCAAGAGTCGCCACGCGGCAACGTGGCCCATTACACCACCCCGACCAATATCGGCCTGTTCCTGGTTTCAAGCCTGTCCGCGTATGATCTGGGCTACATGGGGATGTCCGAACTCGCCCTGCGCCTGCGATCAACCTTCGAAAGCATGGACAGGTTGGAGCACTACCGCGGCCACCTGCTGAACTGGTACGATTCGCAGACCATGACCGCCCTTCCGCCGCGCTACGTTTCGACTGTGGACAGCGGCAACCTGGCAGCCTGCCTGATGACGCTCAAACAGGGCTGTCTCGCCATGCGTGAGGCCCATCTCCTGGGAGCCAAACAGTGGCAGGGGCTGCTCGCACTGCTCGATATTCTTTCAGACGCACTGCAAGCGCTGGAGAAAAACAATCCGCATGCATCGATCGAATCGTTTGAAGTTGAGCTGACCAGCATTTACGAGCGCGTCAGTGCCGCCCAGAACCAACCCAGGGCCTGGACAACGACTCTCGCCTGGCTCTCAGGCGAAGGCTGGGAAAGAGTCTCGCTGCGCCTGATGAAACTGCTCGAAAGCCATCCCAATCTGCAGCGCGAATCCCTGACCGATCTGCAGCTCTATCTCGATTTGATGCACCACCAGCTTAAAGATATGCAGCGCAGTCTGGATCTGTTCGCGCCCTGGCTGGGTTGCCTGGAAGAACCGCTCCTGCAAACGCCCGCTGGACGGAATTTTTGCGCCAGCCTGCCTTCTGAGTTGCCAACGCTCGGCGAGTCAACAACCACGTATGAACGCATCCAAACCGCGTTGGATCATTTCAAGGCTCAAGCGCAGCACGAAGCAACCCAAGCATGGTGCCAAAAGCTGGATGCCGACCTATCGTCAGCGCGCGCGGCTGTTGCAGACCTGGTGACCGGCTTTCAAGGGCTGGCGGGCCAGGCCGATGGCGCAGTAAAGAACATGGATTTCCGCTTTTTGTTCAGCCAGCGCCGCCAGGTTTTCCACATCGGGTACAACGTCAGCACCGAACAGCTCGACCCAAGTTATTACGACTTGCTGGCCTCCGAAGCGCGGATCGCCAGCCTGATCGCGATTGCCAAGGGCGATGTGCCGCAGAGTCATTGGCAGCATCTCGGCCGGCCGGTAACGGAAGCCAGCGGCAAACAGGTTCTGCTCTCGTGGAGTGGCACGATGTTTGAATATCTCATGCCGACCCTGTTCATAAAGAACTACGCCGGCACGTTTCTCTCAGAGAGCTGCTACGCCGCGCTAGACGCACAAGTGGATTATGGTAAAGAGCAAAAAGTGCCGTGGGGCATCTCAGAATCAGGCTACTACACCTTCGATCTCAGCCTGAACTATCAGTACCGCGCTTTTGGCGTCCCCGATCTGGGCTACAAACGCGACCTGCCAGAAGATCTGGTGATCGCCCCCTATGCATCCCTGATGGGGCTTTCACTGCAACCGCAGGCCGTGCTGAAGAACATGGCGCGCCTGGAAGAGTTGAACATGCTCGGGCGTTTTGGCTTTTACGAAGCGCTCGATTACACAAAAACACGCCTGCCGGTTGGGCAAACACACGCCGCCGTCCAATCATACATGGCTCATCATCAGGGTATGATCCTGATGGCGGCCTGCAACTACCTTTTGGACGATCTCATGGTGGAGCGTTTCCACGCTGATGAGCACATCCAGAGCGTGGAACTTTTGCTCCAGGAAAAAATCCCGCAAAACCCGCCGCTTGAATTCCCGCACACCGATGAGCCAACCGACCTACCCGAAGGGGTACGCGCGGTCACCAGCGCGCCGTGGCGCGTGCCGATCAACAGTCCAAGTCCGCAAGCGCACATCCTTGCGCAGGGCGATACCAGCCTGCTGATCACAAACGCCGGCGGCGGATACAGCCAGTGGCGCGAGTTTGCTTTAACCCGCTGGCAAGCAGACACAACCCTTGACGATTGGGGAACGTGGATCTACGTTCAGGACCGCGAGAGCGGAGCGCTCTGGTCGGCTACCTGCCAGCCGATCGGGCATGCGGCGGACCAGCAGGAAGTTTTGTTCTACCCGCACAAGGTTGAATTCCCGCGTTCGGACCATGGCATCACCCTGCGCACCGGCATCACCATCAGCCCGGAGGGGGTCGAAATTCGGCGGGTAAACATCCTGAACGACAGCGATCGTCCGCGGCGGCTGAAGCTGACCAGCTACGGCGAAGTGGTGCTGGCAACGCAGATCGCCGACCGGCGTCACCCTGCTTTCAATAAACTCTTTATCGAGAGTGAGTACCTCCCCACCGAAAACGCGCTCATCTTCGAGCGCCGCCCGCGCTCGGCAGATGAAAAACCGGTCGTGTTGATCCACGCCATGCTCATCGAAGCCGGACGCAAGATCACCGGCGAATACGAGAGTGATCGCGCCAAATTCCTTGGAAGACTAAACACTACACGCAATCCGCTGGCCTTAAAAAGCGCCAACCGACCCCTTTCCGGGAGCGCAGGCGGCACGCTCGACCCGATCTTTTCACTGGCGCAGGAAATTAACCTGAAACCGCACGCCAAAACCCGCGTCACCTTTCTGACCCTGGCGGCCCCCACCCGCGCCGAGGCGCTGGAGAAACTGTCCCATTACCAGACCGGTCTGGCCATCCATCGCGCCTTCGATGAAGCCCGCGCCAACAATGAACGCGAACTGCTCGAACTGGGTCTAAATGCTTATGCAGTCGAGAACATCCAGCGCCTTTTATCGGCCCTGCTCTACCCGGTCGGCACATTGCGGCCCGCGCCGCATCTTCTGGCCCAAAACGAAAGCGGTCAGTCTGGCTTGTGGGCCTTCGGCATCTCGGGCGATCACCCGATTTTGCTGGTGCGCATCCGTGATGGTGAATCTGCGCTGCTGACCGAAGCGGTTAGAGCATTTACGTACTGGCGCAGCCTGCACCTGACAGTCAACCTGGTCATCCTGAACGATCAGGACACCGGCTATGCCCTTGACCTGCACAACGCCATCCAGCGCCAGATCCGCAGCCTGGGCGTTGAAGCTGCACTCAACCAGCGCGACGGGATTTTCATCCTGCGCGCCGACCTGCTGCAACCGGCCGATAAAACCCTGCTGCAAACGGTGGCCGGGGTCGTGCTGGATGAAAAAAGCGGGACGCTGGCCGAACATGCCATGCGCCTGACCGAAAAACCCACCCGCCTGCCGCAGTTTAGCGCTTCGCTCTCAACGCGGCGCGACCCCCAGGCGACCGCGCCGCTGCAACTCGCAGGCGACCTGTTAATGGAGAACGGCCTGGGCGGGTTCAGCCGCGACGGCAAAGAATATGTTATCCATCTTCAGCCGGGGCAGCACACGCCGCAGCCGTGGATCAATGTCATCGCCAACCCACAGTTTGGGTTTCTGGTTTCCGAAGCGGGTTCCGGCTGCACCTGGGCCGAAAACAGCGGAGAGAATCGCCTGACCCCGTGGCGCAACGACCCGGTGACCGATATGCCAGGCGAGGCGCTCTACCTGCGTGACGAAGAAACCGGGCTGGTCTGGTCACCAACACCGATGCCTGCCGGGGCAGAAACAACCCACAGCATTCGCCATGGAACGGGTTACTCGATCTTTGAGAGCCAAAGTCATGGCCTGAACCAAAACCTATCCTTTTTTGCCGCACCAGACGCGCCAGTTAAAATCATCCACTTGCGCCTGAAAAACCTGTGGCAGCGTCCGCGGCGCGTCACCGTCACTTATTACGCCGAATGGGTGCTCGGCACAAACCGCGATCTGCAGCAGGCCCACATCATGCCGGAGTTCATCCCTGAAAAACATGCCTTGCTTGCCACCAACCGCTTCAACAGCGAATTCGGTGAACGGGTAGCCTTCCTGGCGGCCAGCAAAAAACCGCACGGCCTGACAACAGACCGCACCGAGTTTTTGGGGCGGCTTGGCAGTCTGCGCGCTCCGGCCGCGCTTGGGCGGATCGGTCTGGGTAGCGCGGTCAATGCCGGGCTCGATCCGTGCGCTGTGATCCAGTTGCATGTTGACCTGGCCCCCGGAGCACAGGATGAAGTCTACTTCCTGGTCGGCGAAGGAGCAAATCGCGCGGAAAGCCTCGAACTGATCGGGCAGGTCCAGGCCGAAGGTCAGGTGGAAGCCACCTGGCAGGCTGTCCAGCAGCAGTGGGATGACATCCTGAATGCCGTAACGGTTGAAACGCCTGACCCTGAAATGAACTTGATGCTCAACCGCTGGCTGCTCTACCAGACGATTTCCTGCCGTCTGTGGGGCCGCACCGCGCTCTACCAATCGAGCGGGGCCTTTGGGTTCCGCGACCAATTGCAAGATGTGATGGCACTGCTGCATACCCGCCCGGCCATCGCCCGCGTCCAGATTTTGGATGCTGCGCGCCATCAATTCGAAGCAGGCGATGTGCTGCACTGGTGGAATCCACCTTTGGGGCGCGGCGTGCGCACCCGCTTTTCAGACGACCTGCTCTGGCTGCCGTTTGTAACCGCCGAATATGTGACCGCAACTGGCGACGGTTCCATTTTGCTTGAGAAAATCCCATTTCTGGGCGGCGAAGCGCTCAAACCCGATGAAATGGAACGCTACGCGCAGTATCCAACAGCGCCCAGATCGTTTTCGCTCTACGAACATTGCCGCCGGGCGCTTCAAAAGGGCTCGACCAGTGGCGCGCATGGCCTGCCGCTGATGGGCGGCGGCGACTGGAACGATGGCATGAACCGGGTCGGCATGGCAGGGCGCGGCGAAAGCATCTGGCTCGGCTGGTTCCTGCACGCCACGCTCAAACGTTTTGCGCAACTGGTTAAACTGATGATGGAAGACCCCGCCCCCTACCTGGAACAGGCCGGACAACTGACCAAGGCGCTCGAAGCCCAGGCCTGGGATGGCGACTGGTACCTGCGCGCTTTCTACGATGACGGCTCACGGTTAGGCTCAAAAGAAAACATGGAGTGCCAGATCGATTCGATCGCCCAATCGTGGGCCATTTTATCGGAGGTAGCCGATCCGGTGCGGGCGGCCCAGGCCATGGAATCGGTCAATCGGCAACTGGTAAAACCCGAGGACGGGATGGTTTTACTCTTCAGCCCGCCCTTCGACAAAACAACACGCGACCCCGGCTACATCAAAGGCTATTTGCCGGGCGTGCGCGAAAACGGCGGACAATACACCCACGCCGCCATCTGGACAGCCTGGGCCAGCGCCAAACTCGGACAGGGCGAGCGGGCCATGGAGTTGTTCCACATGTTGAACCCCATCAGCCATGCCGACACATCCGAAAATGTGGCCCGCTACAAGGTAGAACCGTACGTTATCGCTGCCGATCTTTACAGCGTGCATCCGCTGACCGGCCGAGGTGGCTGGACGTGGTACACCGGCTCATCCGCCTGGATGTACCGCCTGGGGATTGAAGCCATCCTGGGCATCGCCAGGGTCGGCAAATCGCTCAGGATCAACCCCTGCATTCCCAAAGAATGGCCAGGGTTCAAGGTCGATTACCGCTTCGGGAGCGCGCGTTACAAGATCAACGTCGAGAACCCAACACGGGTTAATCAAGGTATCAAGCAGGTTTTCGTGGATGGAAAGCTCCTGGCTGGCAGCCTGATTCCGCTGATGGACGACGGCCAACCTCACGAGGTACGTGCGATATTGGGATAAATTTGTTCCCACCAAGGATTCTTATTGCCTGATCTTTCTTTGCATCCCCAAGTGGCCCCGAAGGGCAATTTTGTGATGGGGTACTACAGTGACTACAACCACAGCAGCGATCCGATCGCCTGATTCCCCATGTTGAGAAACTGAAGCACCAGCCAAAAAATATCGTTGCGAATCCTACAATATGCAAAAAACTGGCGAGTTGATCTCGCCAGTTTTTTGTCTTTCGCTATTTTCACCCTTGCAGGGTATTTCGGAACTGCCCAGTTTGCTTTTTGGACAGCCCCTTGCTTTCAACGCAGATTATCAAAAACCGTTCAGGGCATCCGGGATGGCTTCGAGGATATCCCCGGCCAGAACCGAAGCCGAAGAGCCGATCTTTTCAGCGGCCAGCAACCCGGCCTGGGCATGGATCCAGGCTCCGGCAACGGCAGACTCATAAGCTTCAACACCCTGGGCGCGCAGGCCAACGATCAACCCGGCCAAAACATCCCCACTGCCAGCGCGGGCCAGGGCCGGGTGCGCTACAGGGATGAGGGTCGCGCGTCCATCGGGCGAGGCGATCACAGTAAAGGCGCCCTTCAAGACAACCACGTGGCCCCACTCGGCGGCAAACTTGAGTGCGATGCCGAGACGGTCTTTCTGGATTTCATCCTTGTCCAGCCCGGTCAGGGCCGCCATCTCGCCAGGATGCGGCGTGAGAATCGCGGGAGCAGGCAAAAGCTCGTTCCACTTTTCGATTTTGGCAAGCAGGCGCAAACCGTCAGCGTCCACTACCATTGGCGGCATCGAGGCAGCATTCTCGTCTTTTGTCTCGCTGGATTTATGGACAAAACCGATCCCGACGGTTTTCTTGGCGGAGGCCTTGCCCTTCAGCAGTTGTTCAATAAATTTGGCGGTTGGTTCTTCCGTCCCCAGGCCGGGACCCACCAAAAAGGCAGTCGCGCGCTCAAAGTTTTTGGACACTATTTCAGCGCCGCCCGCCGCAATAGCACCCATCTCATGCGGCAGGAACGACCAGATTGCTTCGGGCAGGCTGGAGGCCATCATAGCCTGTACCGGGGCCGGGACAGCCATCTGAACCAACCCCGCGCCGGCGCGATAGGCGGCTTTTCCGGCCAGCAGCGCCGCGCCGGGATAACTGAGCGAACCGGCTGCGACCAGGGCCGTACCAAACGTGCCCTTGTACGAATCGGAGGGGCGATCAGGCAGGATCTCAGCCACGATCTCGTCATCGGCCACCTCGTGCCGAATGGCCTGCCAGCTTTTTTCATCGTCAAGGCCAATCTCAACCACGCGCAGCTCACCAGCCAGGTCAAAGGCTGGCAATTGAAGCAAGCCGCATTTAATGGCGGCCATACAAACAGTGAGACTGGCCGGGATCACCTCCGGGGCTGCCTCGCCACTATCGCAATCCAAACCGGATGGGCAATCGACCGCAACCACATAGGGCGGCCACTCCAGGCTGGCAATCGCTTCGTTGGTGGCGTCCAACACTTTGGCCATTTCTGGCTTGAGGGGCAGTTTAAAACCTGTCCCAAGCAGGCCATCCACGACCACATCGGCCGTGCCGATGAAAGCCGAAAGTTTCTCAAAATCGGGGTCGTCGGCAGCGGACAAGATCTCACCGCCGGCTTTTTGCAGCCGCTCGACCAGGGGGTCGCCAGCCGGGTTGCGGCGGACAAGATAGGCCCGCACACGCCACTCATCGGCGGCCAGATGGACCAGCGCAACCAGGGCGTCACCGCCATTGTTGCCGGGGCCAACCAGCGCCAACACTTCCTGATCTTCCAGGTTATAAGACAAGACTTCAATTTCCTGGGCCAAGCCGTGGCCGGCATTTTCCATCATGTTGGCATAGGTCAGGCCGTTGGCATCGGCTTCCTGTTCAATTGCGCGCATTTCTGCTACGGTAACAAGTTTCATCGCGGTAAATCTCCTGTAAATGATTATCGTTCGCGCCCAAGCAATTGCGTAAAGGCGCGATTCCACCCGCCCACCATCAGGGCCAGCAGGAAGTAATAAAGCGTGAGGGCTGGAGCATGGAAAGAGAGAAAAGACTCATGATAGAAAGAGTTTGCGAGCCAGCCTTGCGACATGGCAAAAGCCAAAACCCACATCACAACCGCGCCCAGAAAAGCAAAAAGAAGCGCCGGAACCAGCCCCAGAGCCAGGGCCGAGAATACAACCGGCAGGGCATAGACCGAAGCCGCTATGGATGAAGTAAAGCCATATTCAGCAACATCAAGAAAAATGATCACGGACAGCAAAAGACCCAGCAGCCAGGCGGACAAATCGATTTTACCAACCTGCGCCAATCGGGCAATGGAAAACAGGATCAGGCCAAAAACCAGACCGGCAAAAACAGTGCTCAGGCTTTCAAGTTCTCCAGTCAACACCCAGTACAAAATCAGGGCAAATAAAGCCAGAAAAATGCCCAGCGCAAACAACATCACCAACAAGGCCCGAATGCGCTCAACTGGAGAATTCGCTTTTAGGGTGAGCCATGCAACCAGATTGTTCATGGAAACTTCCTTAAATAACCCACCCTGCCGTCAGGCGCGGGCTGCCGCAGGGGGAGTGGCTCTTCGCGTTTGACACGGACAGGGCAGGAAAAAATTTCAGGCGATCACCTGAAGATGCATAATTGTATACCAAACCTTAATCTTTTGCCACCCACGAAAGCCCCAAATCAGACAGTTTTTCAGGCACGGGCCTGCCGCTGAGCGCATCCCAACCGCGCACAGCATAATAGGCCGCCATCATTTCTTCGAACGGGATGATATACCCGGCGGCGCCGCCATCCGGGTAAGCGCGCAGCAAAGGTGGCGGCAAGCGGTCATTTTCGCGGGTCAGGCCAAGCTTCAGGTTGATCAGGCGCTTAAGGTTCCAGGCCCGTTCGCCGCAGCGCAGCAAATCGTCCAGAGACCAATCGTATCCGCAGGCAGCGTTGACCAAACCGAGTATAGTCTCCGGCGGGACGTTGGCAAAAACACACAAAACCAGGGCATTGTTGACGGTCCGGAAATCCTGATGGCGGGCCACGTTGGCCGCCTTCTCGGCCCCGGCATGGCGATCGAAATATTCCATGCCTAGGCTGGCGTCCACCTGGCCGATATCAGCAATGAAATAATCGGATTGGTTATGGCAGGCGCCGCGCGGCGAGGTGGCATAAACGATTGCCATGCCCGAGGCCCCACGCGGATCATGATAGGCCACTTCCAGACCGTTAACCTGCACGGCTTCATCGGGTGCGCCGAAATGTTCGGCAAAACCCTTTGCGCCCAAAGCCAGATATTGCCCCAGCCCTTCGCGCCGGACAGCGAGATGGATGCATTCTTCGGCGGCTGAGGCGTTTCCCCAGGTCAGCTCGAGTCCACCTGCATCCTGCCTGCCGATCAAGCCAAGTTCGTACAACCTGAAAGCCAGGCCGATCACCCCGCTCATCGAGATCGTATCCATGCCGTAACGGTCGCACAACTCACCCAGGCGGGTGGCCGTTTCGGGGCTGGTCAGCCCAAGGTTGGGGCCAAACCCGACCAGGGTTTCATACTCAGGCCCTTTGCGTTTCTCTCCATCCTCGAGTTTAACCACCCGACCGCAGGCGATGACGCAGCCGTGACAGGCCGATTTCCCGACCAGGATGCCCTCGGCCACGCTCGCCCCGGAGATGTTATCGGCACCTTCCAGTACGCCAGCGCTGAAGTATTTTTTAGGCTGCTCACCGAGATAGTTGAAATAGTCCGAGGCGCCGGCCGAGCCGAGGCTGCTCAAAACACTGCTCAGCGGATCGGCTTTCAAGGCGCGGTTGGCTTCGGCGCGGCGCGGAGCATAAGCATCGGCATCGAAAACGGGAACCTTGCCCGTGCCTTTGACAGCGACAGCCTTGAGATTTTTGCTGCCCATGATCGCGCCCATGCCCGTCCGGCCGGCAACACGGCCGTGGTCGCACAGTAAAAGCGCGTAAGGCAGCATCCGTTCGCCCGCCACGCCAATCCCGAGCGTGCGCGTACCCGGCAAGCCGGTTTCACGTTTTATCGACTCCTGGATCTCATAGGTATCCTGACCCCACAAGGAGGAGGCGTCACGCAGTTCGATCCGGTCATCCTGGATCCAGAGGTAGGATGGTTTTTCGGCTTTTCCGGTGATCCAGACCCCGTCCCAGCCGGCAGTGCGCAGTTCGGGGCCGAAAAAACCGCCGCAGTTGGACTCTGCCCACAGCCCGGTAGCGGGACTCTTCCCGCAGACAACAAAGCGTCCGACCGTTGGGCCGGCCGTCCCCGAAAGCGGGCCGTTAAGAATCAGCAGCGGCGACTGCGGCGAAAGCGGGTCCAGGTCACGGGTGAGCGAGTCCCAGAGCAGGCGCGCTGCCAGCGAGGAACCGCCCAAATAGTCCCATTCAAACTCAACGGGCACGATAAATTTGTCGGTTTTTCCCGAAGAAAGATCAATTTTTAGGATTGGCTGCATACCCCCAATTATACTCTTCACGAGTTGCCAAAATGATTGTTGTAATTGCAGAAACAGCCCTGTATAATTAGACGAATGTCTAACAAAAGCCAAAGAGGAGAAATGAAATGACTTCTGTACAGGTTCAGCAGCTTGTCCACGCTCCAGCCAGCGCCGCCTACCACGCCTTTAGCAATGCCACCGCCCTGCGCGAGTGGTTGTGCGATTTCGCTTCGGCTGTTCCGCGCCCGAACGGCCGGATCTATTTGTGGTGGGCTGGCGATTTTTATTCGAGCGGCCATTTTATCGAAGTCGAGCAGGAAAAAATGGTGCGTTTCCGCTGGTTCTCGAACATCGACCCCGCACCCAGTGAAATTGCTGTAACTTTCGAAGCCCAGGGCGCGGATACACTGGTCACGATGACCCACAGCGTGCCAGACGGCGAATACTGGGTGGAGCGGGCCGAAGGTTTCCGCGCGGAATGGCAGCGCAGCCTGGAAAACCTGGTTTCGGTGCTGGAAACCGGCAAAGACCTGCGCATCGTCAACCGCCCGATGATCGGGATTTTCCCCGGCGACTTCACGCCAGAACAGGCCAAACGCCTGAACGTGCCGGTTTTGGAAGGGCTGCGGCTGGACGACACGGTCGAAGGCATGGGGGCCCATGATGCCGGGCTGCGCAAGGATGATGTCATCGTCGAGGTCAACGGCAAGGCCATCACCAACGATTTCAACACTTTCCCGGCAGCCATTCATGGCAAAAAAGGCGGCGATCCGGTGCGGGTGGTTTTTTATCGCGGCCCGGAAAAGCATTCTGTCGAGATGATCCTCAGCCGCCGCCCGGTTCCGGAGGTGCCCTTCGATGCACAGGCGCTGGCCAAAGCCGTTCAGGAGCCATACGTTGCCGCAATCAAGGCTTTGCGCCAGGTTTTTGAAGGGGTCAGCGATGCGCAGGCCGCCAAACGCCCCGCCCCGGCTGAATGGAGCGCACTAGACTCTGTTGCGCACCTGATCCACACTGAACGCGCCAACCGCCAGTTTATCGACGAGCTCGTTCAGGGTTTCGAACGCGCCGGTGACGATTTTGGCGGCAACATCGATGCCCACATCCGCGCGACTGTGCAGACCTACCCGAACATCGAGGCCATTCTGGGCGAACTGGAACGCAACATCGCCGAGAATGCGGCCTTCATCGCCAACCTGCCACCCGAGTTCGTGGCGCGCAAAGGCAGTTACTTCCGTATGGGCTGGGGCATGATGCAGGGCACAGCCCATATTTACGGGCACATCGAACAAATCAAGGCCGCGCTGGCAGCGGCTTAAGCAGAATCTGGTTTATAGAAAAACTGGAGCAGGCAAAATCAGTCTGCTCCAGTTTTTTTTGTTCATCGCCCGGCCAAGGCAGTGATTGAACAGCACTATAAAATTGCAATGTCAGAAATTTTAAAACTCGCCATAATAGGATAAGTCTCTTCTTTCAGCAAAACCCAGGACGGCGGCCATGGAAAATCAATCACAGTTTTATAAGTCCCTGCTGGATAATCTGTACGATGGCGTTTATTTTGTAGATACCGAGCGCAAGATCACCTATTGGAACAAAGGCGCAGAGACGATAACCGGCTACACGGCCGAACAGGTAATGGATAAATTTTGCAGGGATAACATCCTGAACCATTGCACCGAAAATGGCGAGGAACTTTGCCTGCACAATTGTCCGCTGACCAAGAGCATCCAATCGGGCACGCACGTGGAAGCCGAGGTTTTCCTGCATCACGCCGACGGTCATCGTGTGCCAGTCCTGGTGCGGACCTCGCCCATCATCGAAGATGGAAAAGTAATCGGGGCTGTTGAGATTTTTAGCAACAGCTCACGCCTGATCAGCGCCCGCCGGCAAGCGCAAAGAATGGAATCAATGGCCTTGCAAGACGCGCTGACCGGGTTGTCCAACCGGCGCGCCGGTGAAACCCGCCTGGCGGCAATGCTGCTCGAGTTCCAGCAAATCAAGCAGCCCTTCGCGCTCCTGTATGCAGATATCGATCATTTCAAGCAGGTCAATGATCGTTTTGGGCATGATATTGGCGACCGCGTACTGTACATGATCGCTCAAACCTTAAAACATAACCTGCGGCAAAACGACCTGGTCTGCCGTTGGGGCGGCGAAGAGTTTGTTGCCATGATACGGGATGTGAGCGAGGAAAGTATGCAGCAAGTTGCGCTGAAATTGCTGGCGCTGACCGAGAGAGCACGCCTGGATCTAAAAGATCAGGAAGTTTCGGTGACCATTTCTATTGGGGCAACGCTTTCACGGGCAGAGGATACGCTGGATGAAATCACCCGGCGCGCCGATGCCTTGATGTATGAGAGCAAGAACAACGGGCGCAACCGGGCAACATTTGGTTAGGTAATTTCTCTATTTTTGCCACAGAGCCGCAATAACACAGGGAAACTAAAAATCTCTGCATCTCAGTGACCCTGTGGCTATTTTTACGCCAACTTTAGAGGCAGCTTCCGCAGTCGCTGACCGGTCAGGGCAAAGACCGCATTCGCCACCGCCGGGGCAACCGGGCCAAGCGGCGGCTCACCCATCCCAAACGGCTTATCACCGCTCGGGACAAGTTCCACCACAATTTCGGAGGCCGAAGCATTGTTCAGGAATTGATATGCGCCAAAATTGATCGGCGTCAAGGCGCCATCGCGGACGGTGGTTTCTTCGAACAGCGCTGAACTGAGCGCCATGTTCATGCCGCCTTCCATCTGCGCCGCCGCGCCGTCCGGGTTCACGAAAAAACCCGCATCGACCGCGCCGGTCAGTTTGTGAACACGGATTTTGCCCTTCTCGACAGAAACTTCAGCCACACAGGCCACGATCGTATTGACATCGTAACTGAGCGCCACGCCGCGCGCTCTTCCGGCTTGGGCGGGCAGATCCCAACCCGATTTGGCGCGCACTGCTTCAAGGATCTTCTTCATCCGTTCGCCCATCTCGTCGATCGGCAGGTTGACCACGCGAAAATCAATCGCATCCATGCCCACTTTGACGGCCAACTCATCCATAAACGACTCGATCGCAAACAGATTGGGCAGCAATCCCAGCCCGCGCCACCAGCCGGTTTTCATCGGCAGGTCGGCCATCCAGGCCTGGACGCGCTTGTTCGGGACCCCGTAGCGGATTTGCGCGCCGCGGTATGCGCCAAAATCCGCGCCCATGACCGCGCTGACAAATACCGGCAGAAAGGGAAAAGCCACCTGTCCGCTAACTTGCAAATGCTCGATCGCATCGATCAGTCCGTTCTCGCGCACGACCGCCCGCAGTAGCGAACGCGAAGGCGGGCGCACAAACCCGTTCTGAAAATCCTCGCTGCGCCGGTAACCCAGGTGCACCGGCCTGCCAACCGCCTTCGAAAGCCGGGCTGCCTGCACCGCCGGGACGCTGTTGACCTTTTGGCCAAAACCACCGCCCAAAAAGGTCGGGATAACCACAACAAGTTCCTCATCCATCTCAATCGCTTTGGCCACCGCCCGGCGCACTCCCACCGCGGTCTGGGTTGAAGCCCAAACTGCTGCCCCGTCCGCGCGCACGTCAGCCGCGGCGCTCTGCGGCTCCATGTGGGCGTGGTAGGCAATCGGCGAGAAATACTCCGCTTCGAAAACATCACCGCTCAATTTCGAAGAAACGTTGCCTTCATCCTGCACCGTCACGCCGCGGCCGTTGCCAAACTGGATCATCTCATCGATGTCGGCCTGCTGCCAGAGCTTTTCCTCATTCCACTCCAAATCAAGCGAACCCAGCGCGGCCCAGGCCTGGTCGCGGCGTTCAGCCACCACGCCCGCAAAATCTTCTTCAAGGATCACTTTCACCACACCCGGCTGGCTCAAAGCATCGCCCGCTGCGGCGCGTTTCAAGGTTGCCCCAATTTTGGCAGGCATCGCCACCGCACCGTATAACATTCCTTCCAGGCGCACATCGAAACCATACTCGGTTTTACCAAGCACCTTGTCGCGCAAGTCAACGCGCGGCATGGCCTTGCCCAGATAGCGAAAATCGGATGTTTTTTTCAAGGCTGGCAAAATTTCCGGGATCTGCCACTCTTTCACGGCCTGCACGATCTCGCCGTAGGATACATTCTTCCCCGAATCCTGTTTGGCCGTTACGAATCCGTTTTCGGCAACGACAGCCTCCGCCCCCAGTCCGAGCACTTTCGCGCCCTCGAGCCGCAGCATTTCGCGGACGGTTGCGCCCGCCTGCCGGATCACGCCAAAAAGCGAGGAGGTCGAGTTGCTGGCAGAGGTTCCCACCGGATCGTCCAAGCCTTTGCCGGTGCCGACATTCAGAACGGTCAGCGCGTCCCAGGGCACATCCAACTCCTCGGCGGCGGCCTGCGCCAGGGTGGTATGGATGCCCTGCCCCATCTCGACCTTGGGGATGTAAATTTTAAAGGAATCATCCGTACCGATCTCGAACCAGGCCAGCGGCACAGCATCGACATTGCTGGGCGGGCCTCCCGCCGAATCAAGAAATTCGGCCAGCTTCAGGCGTGCATAGGGCAAAACGCCCAGGGTCACACCGAAGTACAAGCCGCCCGCCACACCAGTCAGGACGAGGAAGTCGCGCCGCGATAATTTTCGCTTCGTTTGTGGGGTTTTCTCAGTCATCTTAACCTCCCGCCGCTATCTCGGCTGCGCGCGCAACCGCCTTGCGAATACGCGGATACGTACCGCAGCGGCACAAGTTCTTGTCCATCGCGCTGATGATCTCTTCTTCGCTCGGGTCGGGATTTGTCTCCAGAAAAGCCGCAGCCTGCATCATCTGGCCGCTCATGCAGTAACCGCACTGATGGACTTGCAGCTCGATAAAGGCTTCCTGCACCGGGTGCAAGGCAATACTGCCATCCGGGTTTTCGCTCGCCAGCCCCTCCAACGTGCGGATCTGCCTGCCGGCAGCCTGCGAGAGCATGGTCAGGCACGAGCGAGTCGCCTGCCCATCGATATGGACAGTGCATGAGCCGCAAATCCCAACCCCGCAGCCAAACTTTGTGCCAGTCAGGCCCAATTCGTCGCGCAGCACCCACAGCAAGAGCCGGTCGGGGCTGTCGTCAACGCTATAGTTCTTGCCATTGATCGATAATTCCATAAATTCTCCTCGTCCTTTCATTCTGAAAACAATGCGGGGCAGCCTGACGTATCCAAGCAGGCCACATCTGCCAGTACAACGATTAATTTTAAAACAACCAAGAGAAACTTTATCAGGTTTGACTACAAAATCCTATCAGATTTTCCCCCACGGAGCAAACTAGGCACTCAGCAGCTTATCCACGGCTGAGGCCAGGTCTGCCAGAGTGCGGACTTGCAATATATTGGCACACAGCGGCGCATAAGCCGGCATATCACTGTCGCCTGTGCCCCACAGGCTGGGCGGTTCAGGCGTCAACCAGACGGTGCGGGCCGCGCGGCGAGTCATCTTTTGGAACAGGTCGAGGCGCGGATTGTTGTAATTGTTGCGTCCATCGCCAACCACCAATAAGGTTGTCTGCGCATTGAGGGTGTCGAAATAATCATCGGTATAATTTTTCAGGCTGTAACCCAGATTGGTATTATACGACCCGGCAGGCATGCGGCGCAACACCCCGCGGATGGCTGCGTTGCCATCCGCCACGTTGAAATCGGCAGAGATGTATTCAAGGTGATCGATAAAAGCAAAGGCGTGAGTTTTGCTGACCTGTCCTTGCAGGGTATAGAGAAAAGTCAGCATCAACTCTGAGCAAAAACGCATCGAGGTGCTGATATCGCACAGAACAACGATGCGCGGCTTGCGGACCCGGTCTCTGTGTCGGATTTCGAGCGGCACGCCGCCATGTTTCAGGTTGGCGCGGATGGTGGCCTTGGCATCCAGCTGGCCGGTCTTGGCGTGCTTTTGGCGCAGGGCGATCCGCGTGCGCAGGGCGGCAGCCAGGCGCTGGACCTCGCGCTGGATGGCTTTCTTGTCCGCATCACTGAGCAGCTCGAAAGGGCGATTGACCAGGTTATCGGCAGACTCACCGGGCGGACGCTGACTCAGGTTTTCAGCCAGGCGCTCTCCTGCAAACTGGTTCAACTGACCCTGCATCCCGGCTATGTTCTGCCGGATCAGCTCGCGCATCTGCTCAAGCCGTTCAGGGGTCATGCCCATCTCGGCCAATTGCTGCATCAGGTCACGCAGGGCTTCGCGCACTTCGGGAAAAGCCAGGGCGCGTTCCATACGTTGGGCCAGCCAGTTCTGATAACGGATGTCATCCAACTGGTTCAGACCGACCATTTGGGCAAGCTGCTCCAGTTCCTCGCGGCTGAGGGGCTGGCCGTCCATCAGGCGCCGCATGCGGTTGCGCAAAGACTCTGTATATTCACGCAAAGCCTGGAGTAGCATTTCGGCTTCTTCAGGGGTCAGATGATCCGCAAGGTTGCCACCCATCGTCGGCGGCTGGCCGGAGCCAAAAAATAACGGGAAGAGTTTCTCGAAGGTGGGAATGTCGCGCACATCTTTGATGAGCGTGGCACGCAGGGACAAACGAAACTGCTGGCGATCCTGGATCCCCAATAAATCGACTGCCGAGAACGATTCCACGCTTTCGGCCAGGCTGATGCGCACGCCGCTGGCGCGCAAGGCAGAGGTCAGTTGTAAGATGCGGCTTTCCATACATTCACCATTCTTGGCAGGGCGCAAAAACGCTGCGCATCTGCTTCAACCGATTAATTTCCTGAGAACCGTTGGAATTCATCCGGTTTCTGGCGCGGAGGCGGCGGATTGACGTATTGCCGCCGAGCCTTGGACAGGTCGGCTTCGTGCTTGAGCAGGACGGAGAGCGTTTCCTCGAGAGTGGATTTATCCAGGCTTTGGGCGTTGAGCGCAACCAGGGCATTGGCCCAGTCAAGCGTTTCGCTGATCGAGGGCGATTTTCGCAGTTCAGCCCCGCGCAGGCGCTGGACAAATTCGACAGCCTGGCGCGCCAGCTTGGGGTTCAGATCGGGCACTTTCAGGCGCACAACGGCAAGCTCGGCATCCAGGTCCGGGTAGTCGATGAACAAGTACAGGCAGCGGCGCTTGAGGGCTTCGCTCAACTCGCGGGTATTGTTGGAGGTCAGGATCACGAAGGGTCGGTGCCGTGCCACCAGTGTACCCAACTCGGGGACAGAAACCTGGAAATCACTCAAGACTTCCAGCAGGAAAGCCTCGAATTCGGCATCGGCACGGTCGATCTCGTCGATCAATAAGACGGTTGGCTGGTCGCTCAAAATGGCCTTGAGCAGCGGGCGCTGGAGCAGGAAACGCATCGAAAAGAAAACGTTTTCCTCGCGGGCCAGCTTGTCGGCGGCCTCTGTCAGCGAAGCAGCCTGGCCGAGTGTATCGTTGAGTTTGTCGCGCAGCAGTTGGGTATAGAGCAGTTGCTTTGAATATTCCCACTCATAAAGCGCCTTGCTTTCATCCAGGCCTTCATAGCATTGCAGGCGGATCAGTTCACGCCCGGTGGCAGCGGCGACCGCCTTGGCCAATTCCGTTTTGCCGACCCCGGCCGGCCCCTCGGTCAGCAGAGGTTTGCCCAGCTTCTCTGCCAGGTAAACAATTGTGGAAATTTCATCGCTGGCGATGTATTTACACCGGGCAAGTTGGGTTTTAACGGTAGTGGTTGAAGTGAAGAGAGAATCGCTCATCGTGGAAGCCTCTCAAGGGTCAGCCGCCCCGGCAAATGCTCAGAAGCGGTGCCTGAATGAGACCAGTATACTCCGATTAGGCGTCAGGCGTTCCTTAAGGTTTGGTAAAAAACTCCACTTGAATTTTAAATCTGGACTTGCTACACTATACGAAATGTATATTTAGGGAGACCGCATGACTGAACCTTTGTACTTTCAATGGCAAAATGAGCATTTACTAAAAACCATTTACCCTTTGCGCGATGTCAAACTGCGCGATTTTCTGGTCTACTTTGCCGAGATCGACATTTGGGCTCAATACAAAAACCGGCCCGCAGCCGCGCTCGAAGCGGATACTCGTGCCTATCACGATACGCAGAAGCGCCTGTCTCGCCAGGCCCTGGATGATTACAACGAGATGCGCGCCTACTTCATGACACCGGATATGCGCGCTTTCTATACCGAAAAATTTGGCGCGGTAGACGAAGTCGAATTGGCGAAAATCAACCAGTTGCACGCCATTTTCATTGCCAACCTGCCCAAACTGAACGATGTGCGCAAGGAAAAGTATTTCATCAGCCAGCACGAGCCACAATGGGTCAACCGGCGAACCGAAGCCCGGAGGCTGATCGCGCAGAAAAAACGCCGCGTCGAAGGCATCGCACCCACCCACCCCAAACACCCGCAGGAAGTGCAAGAACTCGACAAAATGGAAGATGTCATGCTGCCGATGATCGACGAGGAGTTGATACGGCTAAGAACTTTCATCAAAACCTTCGAAAAAATCGAAGGGCGCAAACTGGAACTGTTCAAAGCCAAAGAGACCGCTCAGCGCCGCAAAGATGAGATCAAGCGCAAGCTGCCGCAGTTGGAGACCAATCTCAGGCCATTGGAAGCCAAACACGCAACCCTATCCGCCGAGTTGAACCGTCTCAAGAGTCCGCCCGATTACCGCGAGGCTGAAAAACACTTCGCAAACCCGAACCCGGCCTCCATTTTTGGAGCAAATATCGAAGCGGGCTTTCTCAAAAAATTGAGCGAGATGCGCAAAACGCTGATAGGCGAATACGGCTACGCCAACAACAAAACCCTGGCGCTGCGCAATCACCTGTTCAACTGGCAGCAGTATCTAAAAGAACTGGAGAAGGAAGCTGTTACTCTTGAAGTCAACCTGCGCAATATGCCCGCCACCTGGGCCAGGCGCGCCGAAAGCGAAACCCGACTGGCACTGCTTCGCGGCAGCATTATCGAAATTTTGCAGAGCGAAATAAATGAACTGACCAACTTTCACGCAGGACTGGAAGCAATCGTCAAGACAAAAGCCGAAATTGAGACCGCCACCAAAGCCAAAGAACAAGAATTGGCCAGGGTCGAACAAAACCTGGCCGTTTACCGAAAAGATTTTCAGGCAATGAAAGAAGAACTCGCAACCGCGGAAGCCACACTCGCTACCGATGAGATAACCTATCTGACCGAGTACAAACCCGCCGGCCCGGTCACCAACAAGCATATCGCGCGCGCCAAGGTTGAACAATACCAGGCATCGCTCGTCGGGAAAACCCGCGATGAATTGCTCGAAGAGATTGTCCAACGCTTCATCCAAAATCCGGAACGTTACCCACTCTGGCTGCAATACATGGTCATCCATTTTTCGGGGATGCGCTACAAAAGCGCCCACGGCTCATGGGCCAGCCCAACCGACTTTCTGGGGCGCTGGCATACCCATCAGACCGAAAAAACACTCAAAGGGCTCGACGATTCCGCGATCGAGACGTGCTGCCGCGAGAAACTGGCCCAATATGCAGATCGCGCCAAAGCGCCGGCCCTGGCCCGCTCCCTGGATAAAACCTGGGCAGGCAAACGCGACATGCACCTGAAGGGAATCGCATCCAATGGGCCCAAGACCCGCCGCGCCGCCCTCAATCAACTGCTGGTGGATGAGGCCAAATACGATCATAGCCTGCTCAGCGAAGATCAGGTGCTCGCCGTCCTGCTCGGCATGAAAGATCAGTTCCCCGCATGGATGTGGAAGGAAATCATCGCGCTGACACCCCTGCGCGTCAACCACGTCAACGAGCCGCTCTGGGAAAAACTCTCACCCGAAGAAGAAGCGCAGAAAAACGCCTACGAAAGCGGCGAACTGCGCGCTCTGGTTGGCAAGTGGAAGGAAGAAAACATGTCGGGCTGGCGCGAAGAACACGAACGCAGCCACCAACTGATCGTCACCCGCGCTGTTTGCAACGAAACCGCTGAACACTGCCAACACCTGCGCGGACACAACCCGCCCGGTGGATTGACCTCCAAGGCGCCCTGGTACATGAAGCAAGAAAAGGAAGCCAAAATCCCTGGCGAGCCGCGCCCATATTTCACCAAACCCAAAAAACAGGAAGATTTCACGGTCGGGGCCAGCATCCTGTGGCTGCGCTTTGTTCAGGAGGAGAAAAGCCCCTGGCGCATCGCCCGCCCATTGGTCACAAAAGACGGTGACGGTCTGCTGCCTGCCGAGTTTCGCGGCAAAAAGGCAACCGGCGGCTGGAAGTACACCGAAACCGACATCGTCATCCGCACCCGCACGTTCACCGACACCGAGAAGAAACAGGTTACCCAGGAACAATGGCTGCGCTGGATCCATGAGGCGACCGTTGCCGCCGTTGGCGATACCGCAGACGGCCCGGTGGTGCTGACCTTCGAGACCGCCCTACCCGACGACGATCCCGGTTTGTCTTCGATCGGCCTGTTCCGTATCTGGCTCTCGAATGCGCTTTTTATGGGCAGCGAGGATAATTACAACGGCTCGTTTGTCGGTTTTGTACCCGAAGGCCAGTTGCCGGTCGAGCACCTCGAAGAAATGCTGGACTGGAACAAAATATTGCGCAGGCAGGTTATGACCCCCACAGAACTGGAAGCCTGGCGCAAGAAAAACATCCGGCGGCAGTAGATCAAGCTCTGATGTGTACTGATTTTGTATTTTGTGATATGCTTAAGTAAGCGCTTACATGAAAGAAAAATCACAATTTCACATCATTTACACAAGGACAATCTCATGAGTGACAGAATTGAACAGTTAATTGCACAAATGACTTTCGAAGAAAAAGTCAGCCTGCTGGCCGGCAAGGATATGTGGCATACCGTCGCGGTCGAACGGCTGGGTATCCCGGTTGTCAAAGTCACCGATGGCCCCAATGGCGCGCGCGGCGCAGGCGGCAGCACCGGCCTGACCTCGGCTTGCACCCCCTGCGGCGCAGCCCTCGGCGCAACCTGGAACACCGAGCTGGTTGAACAGGTTGGCAAAGTCCTGGCCGAAGAAGTCAAGGCCAAGGGTGCGCACATCCTGCTGGCTCCGACCGTCAACATCCACCGCACCCCCACCGCCGGGCGCAACTTCGAATGTTACTCAGAAGACCCCCTCCACAGCGGCGAAATGGCCAGCGCCTACATCGACGGCCTGCAAAAGAACGGCGCGGGCGCCTGCATTAAACATTTTGTTACCAACGACCAGGAATTCGAGCGCTTCACGATCAGTTCCGAAATCGCCGAGCGCCCCTTGCATGAGATCTACCTCGAGCCCTTCCGCATCGCCATCCAAAAAGCAAAACCCTGGGCGGTCATGTCGGCCTACAACCGCATCAACGGCGTTTATGCCGCCGATAATGACTACACGCTATACGAAATTCTGAAAGAACGCTGGGGCTTCGATGGCATTGTCATGTCCGACTGGTTCGGCACCTACGATCCCGAAGCCGCCCAGAGCGGCCTTGATCTCGAAATGCCCGGCCCGGCGCGCTGGGCCAGCATCGAACACATCAAGAAGGCTCTCGAAATGGGCCGCATGACCCAGGAGAAACTGGATGACAAAGTCCGGCGCATGTTGCGCATGATGGAGCGCGTCGGGGCCTTCGACCAGCCAACCCTCCAGCCTGAAACCGCTTACGACAATCCGGCCCACCGCACGGTTTTGCGCCGCGCCAGCGCCGAAAGCATCGTCCTGCTCAAAAATGACGGCAGCCTGCCGCTCGATGAGGCCAAAAGTATCCTGGTTCTTGGCGAAAACGCAGTCGTCCCGCAGATCGTCGGCGGCGGCAGCGCGCATGTCAATGTCCACTACGTAGTCACACCGTTGGACGGAATTAAATCCCGCGCGAAGGGCGATGTCCATTATTTCATAGGGACGCCGACTCACCGCAACCTGCCCGTTGCGCAAGCCGGCTGGTTCAAAGCCGATGACGGTTCGATCGGCCTGACAATGACCACGTTTACCAACCACGAACTGGCCGGAGAGCCGTATTCCTCCGCAATTTGCGATCGCTTCAACTTCTCGTGGTTCAACACCGAAACCGCCGCCCCCAACCCCGAAGCTTTCTCCGTTAGATTCAGCGGTACGTTGAGCGTTCCCGAAACCGGCAGCTACGATTTCGGCCTGACCAGCCTCGGCCTGAGCCGTATCACTCTCGACGGCAAGCTGTTGCTCGATCACTGGACCGATCGCACCGACAAGGAAATGCGCCAGAAAGTAGTCAGCACCCAGCTCGAAGCCGGGCGCGCCTACCCGATCTTGATCGAGTATTCCTTTGCCGGCAAAGAACGCTGGCGCGGGCTGCGCTTTGGACTGATGCCCTCCCTGCCCGCCGATTCAATCGAGCAGGCTGTCCAAATGGCCGCCAAGGCTGATGCAGTTGTACTCGTAGCCGGTCTGACCAACGAGTGGGAGAGCGAAGGCTTCGACCGCGTCAATATGGACCTGCCCAACAAACAGGATGAACTGATCCGCCGCGTGGCGGCCGCCAACCCCAGAACGGTCGTGGTCATGAACGCCGGTTCTCCAGTCAGCATGCCCTGGGCCGATGACGTGGCTGCCATCCTGCAATACTGGTATCCCGGCCAGGAAGGCGGCAATGCCCTGGCAGATGTGCTCTTTGGCGATGTCAACCCGTCTGGCAAACTGCCCACCACGCACCCCTACCGCCTGCAAGACAGCCCGTCTTACATCAACTTCCCCGGCGAGAATGGCAAAGTCCAGTACGGCGAGGGTATTTTCGTCGGCTACCGTTACTATGATAAAAAAGAACTGCCAGTGCGTTTCCCGTTCGGTTACGGGCTGTCGTACACGATCTTCGAGTACAGCGATCTGAAGCTGGACAAAGACTCCTACAGTCCCGGCGACGAGATCAAGGTCACGCTGACGGTCAAAAACACCGGCAAACGCGCTGGGCAGGAAGTCGTTCAGGTTTACCTGCGCGACCCCGAAGCACGCCTGGTGCGCCCCGAAAAGGAACTGAAAGCCTTCACAAAGGTCAATTTGCAGCCGGGCGAGAGCAAAACCATTACCCTGACCCTCACCCGCCAATCGCTGGCCTTCTACGACCCGTCCGTGCCGGGCTGGGTCGCCGAAGCTGGAGCATTCGAGGTGCTGGTCGGGGCCTCATCGGCAGATATCCGCCTGCGAGCCGGGTTCAGCTACACGGGAGATATCGCCACCCTGCGCAGCTTCAACCTGAACAGCAAAATCAAAGATCTGCTTAATAACCCCCAGGCCAAAGCCGTGCTCGAAAAACACATCCCCGAAGTACTGGGCGCACCCGAAATCAACATGGCGATGGACATGACCCTCAATCAGATTGTGCCTTTCGCGGCCGAGGTGCTGACATCAGAGAAGTTAAAAGCCATCGAAGCCGACCTGAAAGCCTAAGAAAACCTTTTACATTATTTTTCAAACTTGCTCCGAATGAATTCATTCGGAGCAAGTTTTTAATTAATACTATTGGTCTTGACATACTGTGCTTCGCACAGTATAATATATCAAAAGGGTACAAAATGACAAACAATAATACGTTACTCGAAAACACTATTCTGGAATTGCGACGCGGCGTGATCGTGCTGGCAGTCCTGAGTCAATTGAGCGAAGAGCAGTATGGCTACTCCCTGCTGAAATTGCTCGCCGACCAGGGGCTGGAACTCGACCAGGGAACGCTCTATCCCCTGTTACGCCGGTTAGAGTCGCAAGGGCTGCTGCAATCGGTCTGGAAGCTCGAAGAAGCACGCCCTCGTCGTTATTACATTACCAGTGATGCGGGAAAAGCTATTTTGCCGCAATTGAAACAAGAATGGTCTGGCATCATCTCAATGATGAACAAGATGCTGGCATAAGAAGGAGAAAAAATGAATCTGATCGATCGTTACATCAGCCATGTTGGCAAACACCTGCCCGAAAAATCGCGCGAAGATCTCAAGCGCGAAATCCGCTCACTGGTCGAAGACACCCTCGAAGACCGCAGCAAGGAACTCGGCCGCCCGGTCGACGAGGCCCTGACCGTGGATGTACTCAAGGAGTTTGGCCGCCCCGAGAAAATGGCCGCATCGTATGTGCCTGAGCGCTACCTGATCAGCCCGCGCATGTTCCCCATCTTCTGGCTTGTGGTCAGGATCGTTGCATCAGTGCTTTTGGCCATTATGTTGGTTAAACTCTTTATTGGGTTCGGACAGGCAGATGCCAACTACGCGCAACTGCTCATCCAAATGGTGATCGACTTCGCCGCCGGAGCAATTTCAGCTTTCGGCAACATCGTGCTGGTCTTTGCCGCCATCCAGTATTTCATACCTGAATTGGGACAGCAGTTAGACAAAGAAGATGAGTGGAACCCGCTCAAAATGGAAAAAATCGAGAGCGATGATGAACTCAGCCGCTTCGAACAGGTTTTCGGAATCACATTCAGCGTCATCGGCTTGGCTCTGTTCAACTTCTTTCCAGAACTTCTCGGCTTTGGTTTCGTCAACAACGGCGAATGGATGATGTTGCCAGCGTTTTCAAAAGCTTTCTTCAGCTACCTGCCATGGATTAACCTGATCTGGGGCGCGGAAATCATCCTGAGCCTGTTCCTGCTGATCCAGGGTCGCTGGCAGGCCGGCACGCGCTGGGTTTCGCTGGGCATCAAATTCATGTCGATTGCATTGGCCGGATTCATGCTGGCAGGGCCTTCCCTCATATCGCTGAATCCCGAGGAACTCGCCAGGGCAGAGATTGGGTTCACCCTTGAAAATGCGACCAGACTGATCTCCTTGCTGGAACAAGGCATCAAAGGCACCCTAATCTTGGTCATCGTCCTGGGGGGCTTTGAAATCGCCAAACGTATCTATAAGTTACTCAGCGCCAAAGCGGTGAAGTAAACGCAATAAAACAGAAACAGCCACTCGCTTCTACATAGGAGTGGCTGTTTCTGTTTTATGCTATTTTATTTTTCAGGATCAAAGCAAGAGCTTAAGGGCGCAGGCTTTGCTCGGCGAGGTCAATTGCCTTGAGTTCAAAATATGCATCCATCACCAATCGAACCATTGGCCCGGCCACACTAGCACCTTCACCACCATTGTATGCAAAAGCGACGACAACAATTTCCGGATCGTCATAGGGGGCATAAGCCACTGTCCACGAATGGGTCGGCCAGGCGCCAAACTGGCAACGATTGGCCGCTTGGGCAACATTATCGCAGTATTCAGCCGTGCCGGTTTTGCCCGCCGCAGCATAGGGTGCGGTGGCAAAAATATCGAGCAAAGTTCCCTGCGGGTCAATCACCGCCAGGCGCATCCCCTCTTGAACCTTTTGGATCACATCCGGCCGGACAGTTTTCGTAATGCCCGTCTCGGTACAAAAGCCGGAATCACAGATAAAATCTTCAATAATCGGGTCAACCGTTATATCCCAGCGCATGACCGGCATAAACGGAGAAACACGGCGGCTCCCTAGGTCATCCACTGCAGGCTTCTGAGAAAAAGAGCCATCGGAATTCTCCCAAAACTCAAGGACACGGCCTTCGTTATCGGTGATCTCGCGAACAAGGGTTGGCTTCATCAGTTTGCCATCATTTGCAATCGTTGCGGCAGACATCAGCACTTGCAAAGGCGTGGCCAGCACATAACCCTGCCCAACCGAAGCGATATAAGTATCACCGGTAGACCAGTTCTCGCCCTGATTGATGCGCTTCCAATCCCGATCAGGGATCAGACCCTCAGCCTCGTAAGGCAACTCAATCCCCGTGGCCTGATCGTAGCCCAGCGCTCGGGCATATTGTTCCAAACGGTCAATCTCCAGCCCGTTCGGAATTTCATCCTTATATCCGCCGCCCAGCTTATAAAAACAAACATTACTCGAATAAGCGATGCAATGAACAAAATCAAGTCTGCCAAAACCTTCGGGGTTTAAGACACCACCGCGATTGTAAATCCAGTCTACGAAGGGGCGCTCCCGGCCAGGCTCATTTGGAGAGAAAGATTCGGTCAAGAGCAAAATGCCGGGGGTATCGACGATCGTTGAAGGAGTAACAACACCTTCGTTCAACGCGCCCAGGGCTGTCGAGAGTTTAAATACCGACCCTGGTGGGTACTCATCTGAAACTGCGTGGTTCAAGAGCGGTTTGCGCGGATCTTCAAACAATTGATTGTAGTAATAGGCCGGGATAATCCGGGCCAAGCGGTTATTTTCGAACGAGGGATAAGAAACCATCGCAAGAATTTCACCCGTTTTGGGATTCATCGCCACGATAACGCCGCTCGAAATTTGAATCCGCTGAAGATAGGAATTCCAACCGTTGATTTCGCGCTGTATCCCCGCATCTGCCGCCTGTTGCAAACGGGTATCGAGCGTGAGAACCAGGTTGCTGCCCGCCAGCGGGGCGACAGGCGGCTCCAGGTTGCGCAGTTCCTGCCCGGCCACGTCAACTTCAACAACGCGCTCGCCATTTTTTCCGGCCAAAATATCCTGAAAATAAGCTTCAACCCCAGAATAACCAACTTTGTCACGCCGGGTCACAAAACCGAGCGCTTCGAAGTACTCCACCCGCGCGGCCGGAATTGGCCCCAGGAAACCGATCACCGTTGAGGTCAAAATGCCGGTCGGATAGTCGCGTACCGGCTCGACTTCAACCGCGACGCCCGGCCAATCGACCGCTTTCTCGCGCACCCTGAGTGCGATCTCTTCACTGACATTGCACTGGATCGGCACCGGGCTGTAAGGCGAATTGGATGCGCCGAGCTCCACCAGCTGGGTGATGCCCGGCCCGGGAACACAGGCTGCAAACAATTTGGCATCCTCGACCGTACCGCTGTTGACCGGCACTCCGGTTAGCTCGGATAATTGCCGGTAAATCTGTTGAATATCAGAGAGATCATCCGGTTGGTAGGCAGGGGTGATCACAATATTATAAGATGCCACATTGCGCGCCAAAATCGTGTTATTGCGGTCATAGATAATGCCGCGCGGCGCAGGATCGTTATTCACGCGAGTGCGGTTATCATCGGCCTGCGCAAGACGCAAATCGAATTCCAAAACGGTCAGGCTGAACAATCGAGCGACAACCGACAAGGAAGCAAACAACAAAGCGCCATACACAAGCCAGGCGCGCCAGGGTTGAAGGTTATTATTGGAGCGGGGCAGAGAATTTGTACTCATACAAGTTCCTCCGAGGGGAACACCCAGATCGCTAAATCACGCATCAAGGAATGAACCGGGATTGCCAGTAAAAAGTTCAAGAACAAGGTTGGCATGGTTATCAGGCTGAGTATATCAGCCGGGGAGATGGGAGAGCCAAAGAAGCTCAGGGATGCAAAAGAGACCGCATGCATCCAAAGCGTTCCCAAAAAGCTGACCGTGAACATCGCCAAAATTGGCAACTGCCAAACCTGACGCTGGATAAAACGAGCCAAAAACACAACCGATAAGTATCCAACAAAATAGGCTACCGGCGGCAGTGCAGAGAAGAAAGATGCCATCATCGCGGCCACAATGGCCCAGGTCCAGGCTGCTTGGACGCGCTCCTGCAGCGCCCAGGCCACCAACAATAGCAAAGGTAAATCAACTGCCCCCGAGAGCAGCGGGATTCGACTGGCGACCGCCGACTGGAGTATAAAAACCAGGGCAAGCAGTGGAAAAGCAACCAGATTTTTCATGATCAGGGGACAGGGATAAGCGGTGAAATATTGACAGGTCGAAAATCCGTAACGATCAGCACGATCTTGAGTGCGGCAAAATCTACAACCGACTGAACAGTGGCCTGCTGGAAAATGTCGCTATCGCGCTTGCGAACATTCAGAATTTGGCCCACGATTAAATCAGGAGGATAACTACCGCCCAAACCAGACGTCAGCAAAAGGTCGCCAGCTTCAAGGGTGACATCCTGCGCGACCAGGTCGAGCGACAAATCGCCCGAAACGGAGCCAACCAGCACAACGTCACGATCGGCTTCTTCGATACGCACATTGACCGCCGAACCGGGGTCGGTAATCAGTTGAACACGCGCCGCGTTGCTGATAACCGCATCCACCCGTCCCACAAGGCCCTGGTCAGTAACGACTGGCATACCACGCCTGATTCCGTCTGCCGAGCCTTTGTCTATGATAATGTAATGTAAAAAGGGACTTGGGTCGCGGCCGATCACAGAAGCGGCAGTGTAAACATTTTCAGGGTTCGAGCGCGAAAAATTCACCAACGCTGCCAGGGACTGGGTCTCGGCCACCTGGCGCTGATATTGCACCACCTGAGCCTGCAAGCGCGATACTTCTTCCTGCAAGCGCGCATTTTCCTGACGCAAAGTGGTAGCATCACGCGGCAAGGTAATAAACTCCTGAATCGCCACAAAACGCACAGAAATCCAGGATTGGGTCGAAACCAGAACCGTATTCAGACCGGTTGAGAAAAAGTTAAGATACCCCCCCAAAGCAAGTGCAAGAACGCCAGCAATCAGCAAAAAAATGATGACTGCCTGCACGGAACGTGAAAATAAATCTTTCATAGTGAACTTCTAAAGGTACCAGCGAATGCCTCGAACAAAACTTGCAAAGCAGTTCGAGGCCAAATGTATGGATCAGGCTCGATGACGGGTACTTCCGCGCTCGAGACTCACCAGATAGTGACGCATATTATCGAAATCACTCAAAACCACGCCTGCGCCACGCGCCACACAAGTGAGCGGATCTTCCGCCTGCCAGACACGTAAGTTCAACTCATCGGCCAGCCGTTCTGCGAGACCCTGTAGAAGCGCCCCGCCGCCGGCCAGGCAGATCCCGGTATCCATCAGGTCGGCCACCACTTCAGGCGGAACTTCATCCAGCGCATCACGGATGGTGGCAAGGATCACCTGCACCGACCCTGAAAGCGCATCACGCATTTCAACCGATGAGATTTCAACCGATTCGGGCAAACCGGTCACCAGGTTTCGCCCACGAACTTCCATCGTTTTTTCCTGTGGAAGTGGATATGCAGAACCGATCTTCATTTTAACCTGTTCGGCCACACCTTCGCCGATCAACAGGTTGTATTTGGTGCGAATATACTGGACAATATCCTGGTCCATTTCGTCGCCAGCTACACGCAAAGAGCGAGCGACAATTACGCCGCCCATCGACATCACGGCCACTTCGGTTGTGCCACCACCAATATCGACCACCATCGAACCTTTGACATCAGCAACAGGCAGACCAGCGCCCAAGGCCGCCGCCACCGGCTCTTCGATCAGGTGAGCCTCACGCGCGCCAGCAGACATGGCGGCATCATAAACGGCACGTTTTTCAACCTCAGTCACGCCGGCCGGAATGCCAATGATCACCCGCGGGCGGGCAAACGGCACAATACTCTGCTCATGAACCTGCCCAATAAAATAATTGAGCATATCTTTGGTAACGTTAAACTCAGAAATCACCCCATCGCGCACCGGGCGAACAGCAACGATATTCCCCGAAGTACGCCCCATCATCTCTTTGGCCTTCAAACCCACAGCCATCGGCTCGCGGGTACGCTTATCAACCGCCACCCACGACGGTTCGTTGATCACAATACCTTTATTGCGCACAAAGACCAGTGTATTGGCCGTGCCTAAATCGATCCCAATATCTAATGAAAAAAAACCTAAAATCCAATCCAATGGATTGAAACCCACAGCGATTGCTCCTTAAAAAGGGCGGAGTTTAAACCACCACTCGAAATTGATCTTATCCTAAAAAACAACCCTTACACAGACAGGGTCAGGATTTTTTTCCTGACCCAAGGTGTATAAAATGCACCAAACGATTATACCATGAGGGGTTTTGGCACAAAGCCCGCTCAGGAGTTCCTATCGACAATGTAATGCGCAAGTTCGGAGAGCGCAGATCGTTCGACAGAAACATGAAATTGCTCAATTACTTCCAAAGCACTTTCAACACGAACGCGGGCCTCGCCAACAGCCTGCCGAATGGCATCGCTCGAGCGGATCGAATTGACAAGGCGTTCCATCCGTTCACGATTGCCCCACCCGCCATCTCGTAACAAGCGCGCGTCGTCATCTTCGGGGTGATTTTCCAGGTAATACAGGGCGGGTAAGGTTACCAACCCCTGCAAAAGATCAGACCCGACCGGCTTGCCAATCGCCGCCTGATCGCCGGTGAAATCGAGCACATCATCCATGATCTGGAAAGCCATGCCAATCTCATAGCCAAACACGCGAACCGCCTCGATCACATCTTCGTCGGCCGGGCTAACCATCGCCGCTGCGCGGGCAGACATCTCGAACAAAGAAGCGGTTTTGGCGTAAATGCGCTGGTAGTAATTCTCACGAGAGATCAGGCCGCGCGCCGCAAATAACTGGGTCAATTCTCCGTTGACAATGACCGCCAGTGTCTCAGCAAAGAGCTTCATCAGCGGCAAATGATCGGCTTCCGCGGCCAGTTTGGCCGCCCGCGCAAACAGAAAATCGCCTGTCAGCACCGTCGCCGCCGGAGACCAGCGCGCGTTCAGGGTCGGTGTGCCGCGTCGCAAAAGAGAGCCATCGATCAGGTCATCATGCACCAGGGTCGCAGTATGCAGCATTTCAACCGCCGCGCCCAGCGTCACCAGTTTATCTTGTGGCGAGCCAAGCATGTTCCCAACCAGGAACCCCAAAGTCGGGCGAATCCGCTTGCCCCCTGAAGCCAACAAATGATCGAGCGCCGCGCTCAAATCGGGATGACTTTTCTCATCCGCCTGGGCGCGCATACGCTTTTCTACTAACTCAATACCATCTTGGACTGTCGAAAAAAAAGAAACCGTGCTCAAACGTTGCCTCCCCAGCAGAAAAGCCGCGCCGCATTGGCAGATGTGATCTGTGCGACTTCCTGCGGGTCTATTTTTTGGATTTCCCCAATTTTATCAGCAATGTGAGCCACAAAGGCAGGTTCATTGCGTTTGCCCCGCTGGGGAACGGGCGCGAGAAACGGAGCATCCGTTTCGATCAGGATTTTATCGGACGGCAAGGCAGACACCACTTGCCGTTTCGTTTCAGCGTTTTTATAAGTGACCGGGCCGGTAATGCCAATGTAAAAGCCCAGATCGAGAGCTTTTTCGGCGGTCTGGAGATTGCCGCTAAACGAGTGCAACACACCCGGGCGTTCAGCCAGCGGATTCGACTCCACCCGCAGCCTGGCGACCCATTGCGTCAGAATTTTTAGCAAATCTATTGCGCAGTCCCCGGCTTCGGCGTCTGCGGCTTCGCGCAGGTGGATCACCACTGGCAGCCTGACCCGCGCCGCCAGGTTCAACTGCTCGGTGAGCACGCGCTGCTGCAGATCGTGCGGGGCAGAGTCCCAGTAATAATCCAGGCCAATTTCACCGATGGCGACAACCTTTTCGTTTTTGCAGAGCGTTTCCAGCGCCAAGAGACTGTCCTCGCGCCACTGAAGCACATCGGTCGGGTGAAAACCGACAGCGGCAAAGATCATCGGGTCAGATTCGGCCAGTTTAACGGCTCGCAAACTGGAGGGGATGTCGAGCCCCGGAATCAGGATGCGGGTCAGGCCAACTGCCCGGGCCCGTTCCAGCACCTCGCGGCGATCGGCGTCGAATTTTTCAAAATCGAGATGACAATGGGTGTCGGTGAGACTCATGCGGGGATGATTATACCCGTCCCAGTTGTAACTCACACTGTTTTGGTGACATTTGTTACATTCAAGATCTTGAATAAGTCGTATAATATATTCACATTCAGGAATGTATTATGAAAATCACTCTTAGCCCCATTTCAGAGTTACTTACAACGATTTCAGCACCAGCCCGGCTCGAGATTTTGCTGGTGATAGGCGCCGGCGAAGCCTGCGTCTGTCATTTGGAGGCGCGCCTGGGATATCGCCAGGCTTACATTTCGCAGCACCTGATGGCGCTGCGCCAGGCAGGTTTGCTCGATTCGCGTCGTGACGGGAAATATATCTTTTACAACCTGGCGCGGCCCGAACTGATGGATCTGCTCAAGCAGGCTGCTCAAATTGCCGGTGTCAGCCTGCCGGTCATCGAGGCTATCAGCCCCGAAGCACAGTGTATTTGCCCGAACTGCACGCCAGAACTGATCATCATCAAATAACCTGCGCCATGAATATTCCTGTGAAAGCCCCCCAACCCGCCTCACTGGACTCGCAAAACCACCTGGTTTTGCCGCCCGAGATCGTGCAAGATTTCGGCCTGGAACCCGGCGCACAACTCTCGCTGCGCATCACGCCCGAAGGGGTAGTGCTGCGCCCGCCGCTTTCGCAACTGCGAAAAATCTACATCGAACCCACCAGCCGCTGCAACTTTTCGTGCCGCACCTGCATCCGCAATGCCTGGGGGGAAACACAAGGCGCAATGTCGGCGGAAACATTTGAACACATCTTGAGCGCTTTAAAAGAACTCAAGACTCAGCCTTCGGTTTTCTTTGGCGGATTTGGCGAACCACTGACCCATCCGCAGATCGTGGATATGCTGCGCGAGACGGCCAAACTGGCTTCACGAGTGGAACTGATTACCAACGGCGCTTTACTCAGCGCAGAACTCGCCAGGGCATTGATCGAGGCTGGTCTCGACACGCTGTGGGTCTCCCTGGACGGCGCCACAGCTGAAAGTTTTGCGGACGTGCGCCAGAGCGAATCCTTCCGCGAAATTTTGGGCAACCTCACCCGTTACCGAGAACTGTATCGCCAACTGCACGGCGGAACCGCCGATATCGGCGCAGTATTTGTGGCGATGAAACGCAACATCAACGAACTGCCCAAATTGCTCGATCTGAGTTCACGGGTAGGAATCAGCCGCTACATGGTCACCAACATCCTGCCGCACACTCCTGAGATGTGCGAGGAAGTGCTCTACCATCGTTCGATCGAGCGGGTCGCCTGGCAGGCCTCCCCCTGGCATCCGCAGGTCAACATGCCTGAGATCGACCTTAACCAGACCACACGCGAAGCGCTTTTCAGTGCCTGGGCCACCCGGCCGGGCGTGATGTTCAAACGCCACGACCGCTGCCCGTTCGTTGAGCAACGCTCAGTATCGATCAGTTGGGATGGCTACGTCAGCCCCTGCCTGGCCCTGCTGCACGCACACGAGAGCTACCTTTTTGACAAGAAACGCACCGTCAGCCATTGGCGGATCGGCAATATCAACGAAACCCCACTGACAGAACTCTGGAACCTGCCGGAATATCAAAGTTTCCGTGAACGGGTCGAAATATTTGACTTTTCTCCCTGCGCTTATTGCGCCAGTTGCGAAATGGCCGAAGCCAACCAGGAAGACTGCTTCGGCAACACCTTCCCGGCTTGCGGCGGTTGTCTGTGGGCCCAAGGCATTATTCAGTGCCCCTAAAAACCGGAGTCCAAAGTCTCCTGACTTTGGAAAAAATCAGATAATAGATAGTCCAAAATCTCCCGATTTTGGACTCCGAAAAGAGAAATAATGGATTTTATTCTCAGCTTGTTTTACAGCGGGCTTGGCAACCTGGCCTCCTACTTGGCCGCGCACGTGCTGCTCTGCCTGCTGCCCGCCTTTTATATCGCGGGGGCGATGACAGCGCTCATCCCCAAAGAGACGGTCACACGCTTTTTGGGGCGCACCACGCCCAAGTGGATCTCGTACCCGGCTTCAGCCGCGGCGGGTTTCCTGTTGGCGGTCTGCTCCTGCACAGTCATCCCGCTTTTTGCCGGGATACACAAAAAAGGCGCGGGGCTCGGCCCGGCCATCACCTTCCTGTTCGTCGCGCCAGCGGTCAATATTTTGGCATTGGTTTATACCGGAAAGATCCTCGGCATGGATCTGGCAATTGCGCGGCTGGTGCTTTCGTTGGCCTTTGGGATCGGGATCGGCGTTATCATGGCGCTGATCTTCAGCAAGGAAGATGCCGAACACGATGCCGCCACCGATGCGATGTTCGCCGGGCAAGCCTCCATGCGCCGCGCAGCGGTGATCTTCATGCTGGTGCTGGTGGTTTTGCTGGTGGCGGGAACCTTCCAATTTGATTTTTTGACCCAGACCTACGCCTCCTTGACCCTGCCGATCAGTGGCGTGGACACCTTCCAGGGCTGGCTGGCCCAACTCGTGCCGTTTGACCCGACCAAAGGCGAGGAGGGCGTCACCGCCCAGGGGGCAGTGCTGATCGGGATGCTGGCGTTGATCGGATTGGCATCCTGGAAGGGAATCGAAACCATTTTTGACGGTTTCAACGCCTGGACGTGGGCTTCGCTGACGCTGGTGGGTCTGACCCTGCTGATCGCCGCCCTGAAAGTAAATCCCATCGTTGATGGGGTAACGCTGGCCCTAACCGGGAAATTCTTCGGCGTGCTACTGACGACCATCGCTCTGGGCTGGATGGTTAAAACCCAGCTGAGTGAAGACGAGAATCGCGAGTTCCTGTGGGAGTCATGGAAATTCGTCAAACAGATTTTTCCACTGCTGATCGTGGGCGTGTTTGCGGTGGGCGTCATCCGCGAGTTGATCCAGCCCGAATGGATTCAGGCGCTGGCGGGCAGCAACACCCTGCTTGGCAACTTTGTCGGCGTGGTCTTTGGCGTATTCATGTATTTCCCGACCCTGGTCGAAGTGCCGATTGCCCAGATGTTTCTCTCGCTGGGAATGCACCGCGGGCCGCTGCTGGCCTATCTCATCTCTGACCCGGAACTCAGCCTGCAAAGCATTCTGATCACCGCCACGATCATTGGGCGGCTCAAGGCCTGGGTGTACGTCGGCTGGGTAGCCTTGTTCAGCACCCTGGCGGGCCTGCTCTACGGCGCATGGGTGGACGGGATGAGTCTCAGTGTGGTCGGTCTTATTCTATTGGGTACGCTGGCGCTTTTATCGGGAATATTGTGGCTGGCAGGCAAATATAAAAAGGTAGATACCCAACCTGCTGCCATTCATTAGGTAACCTTTACTTGGTAAGGAGGATTTGCCATGATCGTTTCGACAAAACCCACCACTGCCTGGGCCCAGGTCAACGAAAACGGAGACCTGATTATCCCCAAAGATGTTGCCGCGCGCTACGGGCTTGTCCCCGGCGCAAAAGTTCGTCTGGATGAGGGCCACAACCTGGTGCGGATGCACCGACCGGTGACCCACCTGACCAAAATCTACATCGAGCCTACCATCTCATGCAACCTGGATTGCATTACCTGTTTCCGCAATGCCTGGCACGAAGCCGATGGCAAGATGAGCGAGGAAACGTTTCAGGCAATTTTTGATGGCCTGAAACAGCTCAACCCCATTCCAAGCGTTTATTTTGGCGGGATCGGCGAACCGCTCTTTCACCCGCGCACGCTGGAGTGGATCAAACAAATCAAAACCCTGGGCGTAAAGGTGGAGCTGATCACCAACGCCACCATGCTCAACGAAAAGATCTCGCGCAAACTGATCGACAGCGGACTGGATGTGTTATGGGTTTCGCTGGATGGCGCGACCGCCGAAACCTACGCCGACATTCGGATTGGCGCCGAGTTGTCGCATATTTTGGAAAACCTGCGCAAGTTCAACTCCATGCGCAAGGGCGGACACTTCCCGCACCCGGAACTGGGGATTGCCTTCGTGGCGATGAAGCGCAATATTCAAGATCTGCCCAAAATAATCCGCATCGGGCGCAGTTTGCGCGCCAAACATTTTTCGGTCAGCAATATCCAACCGGCGACAGACGAAATGCAAAAAGAACGGCTGTACGACAACTCTCTGCGCAACACGGCCTACATGAATTCTTCCAGTACTCCCAGCTTGAGCCTGCCCAAAATTGACTTTACCCCAGAAACTCGCGAAGCCTTATTTGATGCCTTCAACAGCGGCTGCAATGTCAACTTTGCCGGCAACAACTGGGGCGGCGCGAGCGATGTCTGTAATTTTGTTGAGAGCGGCACAATGTCGATCAATTTCCGCGGTGAGGTGGCCCCGTGCTGGCCGCTGATGCACACGCATGATACTTTCCTGCACAACAAACCGCACCGCAATTACCAACACATCGTCGGCAATGTCAGCGAACGCTCGCTCGAAGCGCTGTGGCTGGACGAGGAATACGTGGCCTATCGCGAGCGCCTGCACAATTTCGTTTTTGCACCCTGCACCTTCTGCGGCGGGTGCGACCTTTCTGAAGAAAATATCGAAGACTGCATGAGCAACCCGGCCCCGGTCTGCGGAGTGTGCCTATGGGCACAAGGCGCGATTCAGTGTCCGTAAACCTGTAGGGCGGGAGTTATCCCGCGCCACTTTCACTTTCAAGGAGATCCAAAATGCTTACCATCAAAGTTCTCGGTTCTGGCTGCGCCAACTGCAAGCGGCTGGAGCAAATTGCGCACAAAGTTGTCGATGAAATGGCCCTCGAGGCCGAAATCATCAAAGTAACAGATTACAAAGACATCATGGCCTATAACATTCTCTCGACCCCGGGACTGGTCGTCAACGAAAAGCTCGTCTCCTACGGGCGCATCCCGACCCCGGCGGAAGTCACATCCTGGCTGACAGATGCGCTGAATTAGTGGCCACAACATAGCATGAAAAAAGTATTATTCCTTTGCACCGGCAACTCGTGCCGCTCGCAGATGGCGGAGGCGATCGTCAACGCCCGTCTCGGCGGGGAGTGGCAGGCCGCCAGCGCCGGTACCAAACCGGCGGGTTATATCCACCCCAAGGCGTTTGCCGCACTCTCCGAAATCGGGATCCGGCACGAGGGGCGTTCGAAACTGGCCGATGAATTTCGGGGCGTGGATTTTGACCTGGTGGTGACAGTCTGCGATTCAGCCGCTGAGGAATGCCCCGTCTGGCTAGGGGAAGGCAATAAAATTCACCATGGTTTCCCAGACCCGGCTAAAACGGACGATATGGATGATTTTCGCGCGGTACGCGATGCGATCGAACGCGAAATTATCAAATTATTGAACTCCGAAGTCTCTTGATTTCAACCAATTTATATGGAGGAAGCATGAAGCAAGAAACCAGCCTTACCAAACAGCTTTCTTTTCTCGACCGCTATCTGACCCTGTGGATATTCGCGGCAATGGCGGTCGGCGTGGGGATCGGCTTTTTGTTCCCGCAAGGCGTTCGGCGGTTTAATGACGCCGTTTCAGTGGGAACAACCAACATCCCGATTGCGATCGGGCTGATCCTGATGATGTACCCGCCTTTTGCCAAAGTGAAATACGAGGAACTGGGAGATGTCTTCCGCAACAAAAAAGTGCTGACTCTCTCACTGGTCCAGAACTGGGTGATCGGGCCGATTTTGATGTTTGCGCTGGCGATCATTTTCCTGCGCGGTTACCCCGAGTACATGGCCGGGTTGATCATGATCGGCCTGGCGCGCTGCATTGCGATGGTCATCGTCTGGAATGAACTCGCCCATGGCGATACCGAGTATGCCGCCGGGCTGGTGGCCTTCAACAGTGTCTTCCAGGTTTTGTTTTACAGCGTTTATGCCTGGGTTTTCATAACCATTCTGCCGCCCCTGTTTGGGATGAGCGGCGCAGTGGTTGAGATCACGATCGGGCAAATCGCTGAGAGCGTCTTCATATATCTGGGCATTCCATTCCTGGCCGGGTTCCTGACGCGCTTCGCGCTGGTGCGGATCAAAGGCAAGGAGTGGTATCACAAGGAATTTGTGCCGAAAATCAGCCCGCTGACCCTGATCGCCCTGCTCTTTACGATCGTGGTCATGTTCAGCTTAAAAGGCAACCTGATTGTGCAAATTCCGGGTGATGTGGTTCGGATCGCCATCCCACTCTTGATCTATTTTCTCGTCATGTTCCTGGTTTCGTTTTGGATGGGGCATCGCCTGGGCGCGGACTACTCCAAGACAACCACGCTCGCGTTCACTGCCGCCAGCAACAACTTTGAACTGGCGATCGCGGTGGCAGTGGCAGTTTTCGGCATCAACAGCGGAGCAGCCTTCGCGGCCGTGATCGGCCCGCTGGTCGAAGTACCGGTCATGATCGGGCTGGTCAATGTCGCGTTCTTCTTCCAAAAGCGCATGTTTGGCGGAGCGGTTTCATCCAGCCCTGCCATGCTGGCTGCGGCGCAGGAGGCCTGTCCGCCGGACCAGAAATTGGTCAAATAGAGTTTATGCACAAAAAATGCCCGTTTAGGCGGGCATTTTTTGTGCATGCTGTTTTAACCTGTCACCAGGTGCGCAGGGAGATGGTCGGTGCGGTTCAGATAACAAATCGTCAGTTCGCCTTGGCTGATGTCGAAGCGGCTGATCGAACAATTGCTGAGCAGGAACCACGAGCGCAGATCATTGGCCGCCTGGCGCCACGGAAGCTTAAGCATGGCGCACATCAGGTGCATGAAAAATCCGCCGTGGCTGACGATCGCCACGCGATGCTCCGGCTGGCCTTCCCGGTCGCCGTGGCGCTCCAGCAGATCGGCCAAAAACCGGTCGGCGCGCGGCTGACGCTCTTCGTCAGTCTCGAAAGGGCGGTTCCACCAACCGCTTTCATCCAGGCTTTCGGGCAAAACCAGTTCAGGGAAGTGGTTGGCAAAGTAGGAGCGAGGCTTTCCCGGCAAGCCGATCAGATTGATTTTATCCTCACGGCCAAAAATGCCGCCGGTTTCGTGGATCTCCGGCCAAACAGCGAACGGGAGCTTGATCGCCCTGGCGATCGGCGCAGCCGTGTGGGCAGCGCGTTCCATCAGACTACAATATAAATGAGTCAGACCAAACCCATAGCGATTGTGAGCATCCCAGCCAGGGGTGGGCTGGAATTCCTGGTTATTTTTCAAGAATTCGGCCAGCAGGCGGGCCTGTTCGATGCCATTCCCGGTCAGGGCCGGGTCGGAACTTGGCTGGTAAGTGTCATCACCCCAGCCTGCATTATTTTGTGATTGTCCATGACGGATGAAGAACAGTTTCATAAGGAAGTCTTCCTTGTTGTAATCCTGAAATTTATTCCACTGCGGGAGCAGAAAAAAAAAATAGAGCGAAACAATGTAGTAGAATCTATTGGCTTAAAAGTCGATCAAAAACAGGGAGCATGGCAAGAAATGTTACAAAGAATTTTTGAGACACTCAAAGTACCCTTACAACAAGAAAGCCTATCCGCGCGCAGCGAACGGATGATTCCCGCCGCCCTGCACGGAGCTTTGCTTGCCACAGCCTATACGCTGGCCGGCGCGATGGTGAATGTGTATTCCTTTCCGAAGCTGCCGCTCGGTTTAGACTGGCTGCACATTTTGGGCTCATTAATCGGGATCAGCGCCGCGTTTGCCCTGGCCGGGGTTATCGCCGGCTGGTTCAGCGAAGAGTACAATGGAATTGTAGCCGGGGGCGCAATCATCACAGCGATTCTGGCGATCGTGTTTTTATTTCAATTAGGCGCTAAAAATAGCGCGCTGACGATGCAATCCCTTTTGATGGCCATACCGCTGATCGGCGTGAGCATGTTAGCCGCAGGGGCGCTGCGCTGGACTGCGCGGCGTCACAACGAAATCATCCACAAAGACTCCGCCGAAATACGCCCGAAACGGTTGGCGGGACATGTCCTTCAAATTATATTGGTCGGGCTTTTTCTGGGAATTTTGGGGCGCATGGATCTGCCAGCCGAAACCACCCTGACCCAATTTCACGAACTACTGCAAGCCGCGCCAAACGACCGCTCGGTGTGGGTGCAATTACCCGTAAAACAGGTGCCGGCGCTTCCTGAACACTTTGGCCAGGATTACACCTTTTATGTGCGCCCTTCAGAATTCGCGCTCGGCTCACTGGATGTGACCGTCCGATTTGCGGATGGCTTCAGAATGGATTGTTTGCTCTCGATCGGCAATTCAAATTTCTTCACCGATTGCCTTGAAAAAGAATAAATTTTTAACCGATCAAGATAATTGCTACGTCACCAGAAATGGCAAGCCCTGAACCAGGGCCAAAACCTTTTCGATCGAAAGCGCACGTCCGCGAGCCCAAGTAACCAGATCAAATTGCGGCCGGGCTTCGGCAAAACTTTGATCGATATACTCGCGTTCCGAGGCCGACATGCGGTCATTAAAGGCCGTCATCATGGCATCGGCCGCGCCAAATAACACGGCTGCCGACTCGTGTTCATGCATGCCATTAACCACTTTTGCCAGGTGAAGCAGCGACCAGGCACATCCCCACTTATCGTTCAATTTATCGAACAATCGCAGGCTTTCGATCAGGTATTCGGCCGCCTGCTTCTTCAACCCGGCATCATGGGCCATTCTGCCCAGGTGATGAAACGTCCAACCACAGCCTTCCCGATCGCCAATCTCTTCAAATAACTTCAAACTCTCCAAAAAGAGAGTCGTGGCCTGGCTGGAATCGTGCCGCATCAACGCCAAACGTCCCAGCCGGTCGATCGCGGCGGCCATCCCACGCTTGTCGCTGAGTGCGCTGAACAAATCGCGGGATTCGGAAAGGAATTGGCGGGCGCGGTCGGTTTCCCTGTTGTGCAGGCTGACCTCGCCCAGATTAATCAAAACCCATGCGCTGTGCCAATTGGCGTCCAACGCGCGGAACAACTGCAAACTTGCATCGAAAGCATGCAAGGCCTGTTCGCGCTGACCCGAAAGGTTGAGAGTCTGACCCAGATGATTAAGCGCCCAGGCTTCTCCCATGCGATCATTCAATTCCCGAAATAGGAACAAAGCCTCCCGCAGGTAAACACCAGCCAACTCCTGGTCACCGCCCTGGACAGAGGTCAATAAGCCGGCGCCGTTCAGAGCCTGCGCCCGGGCACGCGCCTGCCGCGGCGACGCGGCTGCCGGATGTTGCAAGATATCCGTCAACCATGCCCGCCCCTCGCTCAGGTAACCGCGCGTCAGCCAATACTCCCATAACGCGCCGCCAAAACGCAAAGCCATTTCGGCGTCAGATACGCAGCTCCACGTCAGGGCAGATCGGATATTGTTGTACTCTACATCCAGGCGTTTTAAGCAGGCCTGCTGTTCAGCGCCCCGCAGTTTCGGCTCAATCATTTCAACCATTTGGAGTAAATAGGTTGCATGTCGACGGCGCATTGTCTCCAATTCATTACAAGTCGCCAGGCATTCGAGCGCATATTCACGCAACGTTTCGGGAATGATAAAGCGCGGCTCTCCATCTGGATCTTCTAACTGGCGCAACAGACTTTGATCCATCAGGGCGATCGCCGAGTCTAACGCCGAGACATGTGGGGCCGGTCGAAGGCGAGGCGCGGATTCTGTTTTTAGTTTGGCACACACATCTTCGATGGCATCCAGCGTGCAACCGCCCACAAACACACCCAGACACCTGAACAGGGCCTGTTCGCGCTCGTTAAGCAAGTTGTAACTCCATTCAATGGTTTGGCGAATGGTTTGCTGGCGCGCGGGCAAATCCTGAGAGCCGCCGGAAAGCAACCCCAGCACTCCGCCTGTGGCGCCTTTCAGACGCGCCAGAATGGCTTGGGGTGAAAGCACTTTGCAGCGCGCCGCAGCGAGCTCGATCGCCAGGGGCAATCCATCGAGCCGGGCGCAAATTTCAGCCACACTCTGGGCATTCTCGGCGTTAAGCGCAAAATCTGCCCGAACGGCCTGAGCATGTTGAACAAAAAGAACCACCGCCGGCGAGAGAGCCAGCGTGGCCAGGTCGGTGGCCTGATTCAGATCTGGAACATCCAGGGGTGGTACAACAAATTCTTGTTCGCCGGTCAGGCGCAGCACGGCCCGGCTGGTGACCAGCACTTTGATATAAGCCGTGAGAGTCAAAAGCTCAGCGATGGCCTTGGCCGCCGGAAGAGTCTGTTCAAAATTATCCAGAATCAACAAGGCTGCTTTTTCATGCAAATGCGTGACCAGCAATTCATCATCCCGCTGGTCACGCATTGATTTAAGTCCGAGGGCCTGAACGATCGTGGAGAGTACGAGGGCCGGATCACGCACCGGCGCCAGTGAGACAAAGTAGACCCCATCGGCAAACTTATCCTGTAGATCAGCTGCCACTTGAAGGGCCAGACGGGTTTTGCCGGTGCCTCCGGGGCCGGTTAAGGTGAGCAGGCGAGTCCCGGCTTTTTGCAAGTAGGAACACACTTCCGCCACCTCACGTCCACGACCGATCAATGGGGTCAGCGGGACTGGAAGATTCTTAATCGGCATCGGCCGCGCCTTGGCTGCGTTTAAACCATCCCTGTTTGAAAATTCATCCAATTCGATTAATAAGTTCGGGCGGGCTAGATGAAAGAAAGCAGCCAGATCTGTGCGAGGAATTTTAAGATTAATCGCCAGCAGCTCGATCATGGATTTGGAAGGACAACGCAGATCGCTTTCAATTTTATTGATCGTTGATTTGGAACAGGCCACCTTTTGCGCCAAATTGGCCTGCGTCAAACCAAGCGCGTTGCGCTGATGCTTGACCCATTGCCCAAAAGTACTGATTTCTTCCATATCGCCGGTCTGTGCTCTCATTGTCACTTCATTGTCCTTCAAGTCGAATTGTGTGAAGGCTGTCGTTTGACTTTAATGAATATTAGTTACCCAAACGGGTGCTTTGCAGAGTTCTCGTGGAGACATCATTGCGAGAAGCATTTTTTTAGCGGCGAAGCAATCTGTTACGGCAAAACAAAGCATTCTAAAGAACTATATTATACAGAAATTAATCCCCATTCGCATATCTTTAAAAAATGTCTGTTCCAGACATCAAATCAATTTAGAAAGCAGGGTGCATCAAGATGAGATAGCCTGTTCATACTGAGACGACGATAACCCGCCAGCCGCAGTCAATTTTCCGAAACTACTTAATGTCCAACCCAACTTAGTGACTAGCCGATCCCCAGGTCGGCCAATCAAGACAAAAAAGGAGCTAGTAAGAAAAATGAAAACAAACCAGAGAAGTTTCCAAACACTATTGCACTTGATGTTACTCATTAGCCTGGTTTTCAGCGCGTTCCAAACGGTGAACATCAACGCAGTCCACGCCCAGGCTGCCGATACCATCACCATTAACCGCAACACCACTTATCAGACCATCTGGGGTTTCGGCGGTTCCGCCACCTGGGTGATGGAAGATTTACTAACATCCTTCACCGCTCAACGTCGAGCCGAACTCATGGATCTACTGTTCGGAACGACTGGCAGCAATGCCGGTATCTCGCTGGTACGGCTCGAAATGATGGCCTACAACCGCGGTCAAATTCCTCCTGTCGAGTGGAATGTTTCGCCCTCCGCAGGTGCATTTGCCACCTTTATGCCAGGGCCTGGCCAATATGATTGGGATACCGATCACGGTCAACGCTGGATGGCCGCCGAGGCCAAGCTGCGCGCCCCCGATGTTCACTACCTTATAACGCCCTGGTCGGCTCCCGGCTGGATGAAAACCAACAACTCAGCGCTTAATGGTGGCCATCTCAAGGGCGACATGTACGATGACCTTGCGGTTTATTTTAAAAGCTATGTTCAGCAATACCGCGATGTGTACGGGATCGATATCCGTTGGGCCACTATCCAAAACGAGCCATCCCTGGCAACTTCGTATGCATCCAATCAATATACAGGCGCCGAGATGAGCACGGCCATCATCGCGGTCGCCGATGCGCTGCACTCGTTGAATCCGCCGGTCATGGTGGGCGCGCCAGACGATCCGACCCGCAATATGAGCGCGACCTTCTACAATGGCATTAGCAGCACGGCCAAGTCCAAGCTCGACTTCGTGTCAACCCACGAATACGGGGGCGCGAACGGGGCCCTGAATGGTTTTGGCAAGCCAGTGCTCAATACCGAAGTATGGTCGGAGCGTTTCGACGGATATGAGGATTATTCCGTCAACGATGCCCTGCGCTGGGCAGGCGATATGCACGGTGCCCTCCAGCGCGGCGAACCCGGCTGGATGTATTGGTGGCTGCTCGAGCCAATGACCAAGAACACCGCCGAGGGTCTGATCTCGCTCAAGCAAGACGGCACCTATACAGCAAACCGCCGTCTTTATGCGATGGGGCAGTACAGCCGCTGGATGCGTTTGGGAGATTTACGCATTCAGGCCACATCAACCAACGGCAACTTGAAGGTTTCCGCAGCCAAGGATGCCAGCGGCCGCGCTGCGATCGTAGTCATCAACAGCACAAACGGAGCCATTTCCAGTAACGTAGCGGGCCTCGAAAAAAGCAAGCTGGAAA
>PHBU01000031.1 GCA_002840685.1 Chloroflexi bacterium HGW-Chloroflexi-6
GGGCCAGGTGGTGGCCATGACCGGCGACGGGGTCAACGACGCCCCGGCCCTGAAGCGGGCGGATATCGGCGTGGCCATGGGCATCACCGGCACCGAGGTCGCCAAGGAGGCGGCGGACATGGTGCTTACCGACGACAACTTCAGCTCCATCGAGTCGGCGGTGGAAGAGGGGCGGGGGGTGTTCGACAATCTGGTCAAGTTCATTACCTGGACCCTGCCCACCAATCTGGGCGAAGGGCTGGTGATACTTACCGCCATCTTCCTCGGTGTCACCCTGCCCATCCTGCCGGTGCAGATACTCTGGATCAACATGACCACCGCCGGGTTTCTCGGCTTGGCCTTGGCCTTTGAACCCAAGGAGCCGGGCATTATGCTGCGGCCCCCCCGGCAACCCAACGCGCCGATCCTCAGCCACAGCATGATTTTCCGGATCACCCTGGTGAGCTTTTTGATGCTGGGCGCGGCCTTCGGGATTTTTTCCTGGGAACTCTCCGGCGGCGCTACCCTTGCCCAGGCGCGCACCGCCGCGGTCAACGCCTTTGTCATGGTGGAGCTGTTCTACCTGTTCAACTGCCGATCTCTGGATAAGTCGGTTTTCCAGCTCGGATTTTTCTCAAACCTCTGGGTGCTCGGCGGCGTGGTCGCCATGTCCCTGGTGCAGATTGCCTACACCTATCTGCCGGTGATGAACCGGCTCTTCCAGAGCGCCCCGGTTGGTCCGGCTGTTTGGGGGAGAACAGTGGCGGCAGGGCTGGTGGTTTTCGTGATTATTGAAATCGAAAAAATGGTGTGGAGAAAAGCAGGAACTGGGCGGGCGTGATTGTTCCGCTCACGGAGAGGAAAAGAGAGTTGGTATGAAAAAAAATTCTCTGCCAAGCATTCGGGGTCGTTTTCGGCAAGAACCGGCAAGGCCCGCTTCATGAAGCCGTGTTCGCAGTTGGCCACGAGGGAGAAAAGGGATGTTTGAAAGCATGACCGTTTGGCTGGTGGAAGCCATAAGCGCCTTGGGGTACCCCGGCATCTTTCTGTTGATGATGGTTGAAAGTTCCGCCATCCCTTTTCCCAGTGAATTGGTCATGCCCCCTGCTGGGTATCTGGTCTTTCAAGGCCGGATGAATCCGTGGCTGGTGGTGCTGGCTGGGGGGCTCGGTTCACTGGCCGGCGCCTACGCAAATTACCATGCCGCCTTGTATCTGGGCCGGCCCCTGTTGCTCCAGTATGGCAAGTTTGTCGGCCTTGCCGAGGAAAAACTCGAAAAAACCGAGGGTTTTTTCCGGCAGCATGGCGAAATTTCCACCTTCATCGGCAGGCTGCTGCCGGTCATCCGGCAACTGATCTCCATCCCTGCGGGACTTGGCAGAATGAATCATGTCAGGTTTGCTTTGTATACCAGCCTGGGCGCTACGATCTGGTGCGCGGTACTGGCCTGGATAGGGTACGCCATCGGCGACAACCAGCAGTTGATCATGAGCCTGTCGCGGCAGGCAAGTGTCTGGATGATTGGCGGCAGTGTGCTGTTGCTGGCCGGTTATCTGTATTGGCACAAAAAGAGGCGCGCAAAACCATGGGGTGAGATGCCTGCGGCATATGGAACCGATACCTTGCACAAACAACCAATCACACCAAACCAAGGAGAACATCAATGAAAAAGCCAAGCAGCTCCGCAACCAGCCTGAAAGAACTCATCAACCACGCCATCAGTGATCTTGAGATCACGCCGAGCGAATATCAGCAGATCATGGACCACGCACACGACGATGGCCACATAGACAAAGAAGAACAGGTTCTGCTTGCCCAGTTTCATGCAATGCTCAACAATGGGACTCTCAAGAGAGTCCGTGAGTAGAGTTGACTGGTCATTGCAAACGCAATCGTCAGTAGGGGCAGGAACCAGTTGACGCCTGCCACTAAAACGCGGAGGGGTTGAGATTGTAACTGGCTGAATTTGCTAACGACTCGTAACTCCAGGCACAACTCTCCCCCCCCTCCTCCTCCTAGACGTCTGAGGCCAGCCAGGCTCGGCGGGTGTGTATTTTTGTGTTGAAGAGATTGAAAAGAGTTGGTGAAACACAAAAAAACGGTCCGTGTCTAATGGCTCATTACGCAACAACCAAAGAAGGAATCAGACAATGAAGCAGCTTCAAGCAATCACCGCTCTCTTGCTTCTCTCGGCCGTGGGGCTGAGCGGTTGCGATCAGATGAAGGATCTGGCCACCGAGGCGGCGGAAAAAGCGAAGCAGGACGTGGTTTCCGAGATCGGTAAGGCGGTCAACGGTGGCGGGGATCAGGATAAAAAAGAAGGTGCCGAGTCGAGCAAGGACTCGGATACGGAAAAAGACGAAGAAAAATAACCAAGGAGAGAATCAATGAAATGTCCGGTATGCACACAGGTGGATTTGATGATGACGGATCGGCAGGGAGTGGAGATCGATTATTGCCCGCAATGCCGCGGCATCTGGCTGGATCGGGGGGAGTTGGACAAGATCATCGAGCGCACCGCGGCTCCGGCCTCGCACCCGCCTCAGGCTGCGCCGCAGCATCAGGGCGGTTACGACCAGCATGGCCACGGGTACCATAAAAAACAGAAGCACAAGAGCCTGCTGGGCGAGCTGTTCGATTTCTGATTGCGCCCTGCATCCAGGAAGACTCTAGCGGCAGGAAACCTCCCCGTCCGGCCGGAGCTTCAGATACAACTCCCTTCCTACCCAGGCGTCGGTGGCCGCATACTGGATCTGGGCCGGGGCCAGGACATCCCTGGCCCAGTTCGAGGTCTGCGCCCCCTTGGCGATGCGAAATCCCAGC
>PHBU01000018.1 GCA_002840685.1 Chloroflexi bacterium HGW-Chloroflexi-6
AAAACAGGCATCACTTAATACAAACAGAACCCGCGCGGCTTTACTGCCGAGGGAAAAGGAGAATCAAAAATTATGGGAACCCCGTCTATTCTCAACCAAATCAATGCTGCCTTGCAAACCGTTGTCATGAATGAAGAAGAACAGCAGGCTTACAAGGCCAAGCACCAGGTTGCTTCGGTGAAGAAGGCCTTGCGCCGCAAGGGCAAGCCGAACCGCACCCTGCCAGCCATCCTGGGCAAACGCACGCTTTCCAATTATCTGGAAACCTGCACCACCTTCTTCGTGCGCGCCCGCGAGCTGACCGGCATGAAGATGCTTGCCGACCTGTTCACTGCGGCGATCATCCTGGAAACCCTGGATACCTACTACCAGGACAAGGCTCCCGCCACTTTGCGTGGGCTGCTCTCAGCCCTGAACATGCTGCACCAGGCTTTACGCCGCTTGCGCTGGGTGAAGGGCTGGAGCCCGATCAACGGTGCACTGCGCCAGCATGTGCGCGATTACCGCGACGATGGTGCCGTGCGCGCGCCACGCTTTGGCTACCTGCCGGAGGATGCCCTGCGCATCATTGAGCACCTGAAAACCAAAGACTCTGTTTTCGCTCTGCCTGCGGAGATCGTTTTGCGCTGCGGCCTGCGCCGCTCAGAAGTGGCCGGGATGAAGGGCAGCGATATCGACCTGGTGAACCAGAAGCTGCGCATCCAGGGCAAGGGCGGCAAGATCCGTTTCGTGGAGTTGCCGGCAGACCTGGCGGTAAAGTTGAACACTTCGAAGGAATATCTGTTCACTCCCAACCAGTCCTGGAAGTCTGCTTTCTACCAGGCGGTGCGCCAGGCAGCCCGTGAACTGGGCATCAAGATCTCCGGGCTGCACCGTTTGCGCTCCAACTATGCCCAGGAGAAGTACCGCAAGCTGCGCAAACAGGGCAAGCCGGACATGGCAGCGCGTCTGGCTGTCTCACAGGCTCTCGGCCATAACCGTGTCGATGTGATGGGAAGTTATGTGGATGTAAAGCAGGTGATATAAAAATAAGCAAGACCGCCCGTGCGTCTGGATGCTTTTGCAGCCTTGCTTCATGATCTTCCTGTGCTTGAATGGCTACCGGCTGAAAGCCAGCAATGCCGAGTTGGAGCAGTTCACCTTTACCCTTAAAGTTTTCTTCCTCCCCCAAGTGGGGGAGGACAATACTCCCCGGTCGATGGATGCGGCCCGGGAGTATCTGTTGTAGCATGAGGGCATGACCCGCGTATTTTTAGCTGATTCCTTACTCGATGAACGTTCAGCGTTGCGGCTGGTGCTCTTGGATTTGAAGATGAAGGTAGTTGGTGAAGCTGCAGACTGGCCCACCACGTTAGCCGATGCACCCGCAACCCGCCTGGACATGCTGTTAATTGACTGGGATCTACTGCCAATCGATTTGCCAATGCAGGCTTTGGCAAAACTGCGCGCAGCCTGTTCTAACGCAATCGTTGTAGTTCTGATCAGTCTCCGTGATGCTCGTCAACAAGCCGCGCTCTCGGCTGGCGCGGATGCGTTTATCAGTAAAAGTGAGTCGCCTGAGCGCGTGGCTTTACACCTGCGTCTCGCAGCCGCCAAAGTTCAGACAATTTGAAACATAAAACCGCCGGAGATTGCAACCGGCGGTTTGCTTTTAATCCCGAAATGAGATCATCGAGATGCGCCTACTTCTTGATAGCGTTGATCTCTGCGAGTACTTTTTCAACCATTTCTTCCGTAAGCCCGGCATCTTTGGCCTGCGGCACGGCAAGCAGGACTTTCAGCGTCATGCCTCTTGCAAAGCCGATCATGGGGTTTTTGGAGACACCCGGAACGTATTTTTCCAGAATTTTCACAGCGCCAGTATCATCCAAAATTTCGCCAACTTTTGTATCCATTGTGTATGCCATGCTATTCTCCTTTATAGAGTAGATGATCAATAATTCCCCTATGCCATCGCAGCCATCACCGACTCAACCAGCTTCGACCGTTCTTCCTGCGCCGCCCGCAGACGGGACTCGAGCGCCTCGCACAGCCCCAGCAGTTGTTCAGCGTGATGGCAGTAGATGAATGGTTGGTAAATTCAATCTTCATATCTTATTTATTTGCCAGGCTTTGAAGTAAGCCCTGGAATTGCGAAATAAGGCTAGGCAAGGAATCTGCCCCGTGAAAGAAAGCATCGGAATCATAGCCATCATCCACAGATAATTTGGTTATTCTGCGCACCTGTTTGATGCTTGCAGAGCCCACTTGCTTAGTCCATCCAGGAAAACCTATAGAGCCAATCCGTTTTTCGACAATCTTTGTATTTCTACCAAAAAAGCCGATTCTTTCAGTTATTAATTTTATGATATCGATTTGATTCCGATCTGGATTTGAAAGGCCATACGAATAACGTCTTAAGATGGTATCCAATTGTTTGTACGTAATTATGTATTCCGCCTTATCCATTCGGCGAGTGTTTTTACGAAGAAATTCCGCAATGAACAGTACTTCTCCGTCTGGTTTACCTTTATATTTTTTATAATCTGAATATTTGTCTAACTCATTCGCTGCAACACGGATGGCTAAGCGTTCGTACTCTTTTTGCTTGGCCGATGGATATTTTTTTATCTTGATCAAGTGAGCAAAAAGGGTTAGAGTGGCTGTTCTTTTGTTCGCATCATGAAAAGCGTGGTTTTTAACTAATCCCCAGAAAAGTGTTGCGCAAATTTCGAAATCGTCATTCCACTTTACCTTGTTATCGTAACCGCTTGTTTGACGACTGAGTGTAGAGTGCAACAAATTTAGATCTTTTGGGCCAATACCACCTACCCCTTCTCCATATTCATTAAAGAAATAATCTACGATCAAATAATGAGCCCGAAGCACATCAAAAATGCCAACCGACTTTGGGCCAATGTAAATATCTTCTCCAATTTTTTCTAGCCAGCGACAGTAATCTTCTTGAAGATCAGATGAAACTAACTCCATGATTTACTCCACAGTTGTTTTCTGATAGTTGTCATTCGATTATGGGAGATGTATGTGCTACACAAGACTATTTGATCTGCCTACCTTTGCGCTTTTTCGAATTAGTGCTGGTTATTGTGGCTTGATTTGGCATCCCACTTCTGCCAGCACGGACTCCACCAGCCGCCTGCGCTCAGACTTGCGCCAAATACCAACTCTATATCGCTAATCTAACAATCGCTGACTCTGTGCCGGCTCAATTATTTGAAACTTAAGCGATCTGCAAAAACCGTCGATTCCTGGAAATAATGTTGCCGAAGTAATATTCATTCGACGTAACCGTTCTAACCCTTCGTATCTCATATCAGCAGAAATAACCAATTTCTTACAAATTGGTTGAGCATCGCTCTCTGAGTATGACTGAAGGATATCTTTGAATGGCACTATCTGGCTTGCAACTAAGAATAGGCCTTGCTGAATAACTAATCGTTGATTACCATGTTCCGGTTCGTAAACGATGAGAAATTCATCATGATTTTTATCGTCAAATATTTTATCTTATAGTGCTTCATATGTTGCTGCTTTTAAATTTTCAAAATTCGCATTTTTAATCGCGGTTTGGTGAAAAGCATAAATGCTGCAATCGTCAGAGCCTGATTCCAGAGCGAAATATGCTGCAATATGTGGTGATAGAGTAACATCTAACAATCGGGTAGGAGCGCCATAATGTTGCATTATCGCAAGCCACTCAAGAGTCTTTTCATTGTCTGGCATAAATGGCAGATATAAATTGGCGTTTGATTTGAACTTTTTGATTAGCAGCTTCTCGTGATCTCCCTCCGCAAATTTGCGAACTTTCCCTTTTGCATTTTCGATGATCGGTTGAATATCTGTAAACATTCTATCCAAGGAAGTTTGTAAAACCCACCCCGCGTTTGACTGTCCACGAAATAACCATTCACGATGTTTCATGCTATTAATTACTTGGTCAAAGCGTTCCCAAGATAAAATTTCTATTTCTTCCCATGATTGCTTTTTTTTCATCTTCGCAACTCCTGTTATTCGGTGAGTTGATTTTTATCCATCGAATTAGCGCCCGCCCCCACCGTGGACAGCACCGACTCGACCAGCCTGGACCGTTCCTCCTGCGCCGCCCGCAGCCGGGACTCGAGCGCCTCGCACAGCCCCAGCAACTGCTCGACCCTGGCCACGATCCGCGCTTGTTCGGCGAGTGGAGGAATGGAAACAGCCATCTGTTTTATCTTATTCAAATTAAGATTGGGTTGAGCGCCGCCTTCCGCCAGTAAACGCATTTCTCGATAATTTTTGAGTAAAAATAGCTTGATGTATTCCCGAAGGTTTTCGGCTCCCCCAGTAAAAACTAAAGACGCACAAGCCTGATTTATAGTTGAATCGATCAATAATTCAGATACTTGACCACGAGTTTTGCCCTGTCCATATAAAGCAACCAGCAAAGTGTGTTTGGGGTAAATGCGCAATCGTGTGTCGCGAGCAGCGTCTTCTGTAATTAATTCATCAGTTCGCGAAATAAAAGGATAGTTTGTGGCGCTACTGGTAGCCCAAGGAATTGTGCCATTTACATAATAATCGGGATTGCTTCGTGATGGTGTTGAGCCTGTACCAATGTCTGCAATCGACCCTAGCTTGGCCCACTCCCACCCGTCCGGCAGTTCAAACGGCTTTTCACTCTCCTTGACCGGCGCAAGAACCTCCTTCTTTCCACTTTCCACTCTCTCCGCCTTGATCCGCTTCAATAACTCGCGCGCGGATTCATCCCCCGCTTCACGGCGGGTCAGTTTGCCGCGCACGGCCAGCTCTAAAATGGACTGGCGCAGCGGGGCAACGTGCTCCGGGCGGGTCAACAGGCTCTCGAAATGGGCGGCGATGAAGTCCCATTGACGATTGAATTCTTCGGGCGAATCTGCCGCCAGCAAATGAGCCAGCGCGGAGCGGTTCAGGCCGGCCAGTTCGCTCTCGGCGCGGGCCAGCTTTTCGGCCAGGGCGCTCGTCTGGGTAAAGAGCGTTTCGACCCGCGCCACGATCCGTTTTTGTTCGGCCAGGGGAGGCAGGGGAATTAGAAATTTTGCTAGAGCTGCTGCCGACAAATTTGGTTGAGCAGTTCCATTGTCATATTTCTTGATCATTTGACTTGACAACGGGCTGTTAAAGTAATGCAAGAAATATTGTGGATTTAGGAAAGGGTGAATTTTTACAATTACAAGCGATGACGCTATAGCACCTTCGTCAAACCCTTCAACCAGGGCTGACTTTCCCAATGATCCCCTTAGACAAAAAAGGATATCTCCATCTCTAAATTTTCCACTTCTTAGGCGGTCAAATCTTGCTTTCGTAATAAAAGTGATCGTTCGTCGATCTATGCGGCCACTTACAAGATGACCGGCGTTGACGAAAGGTATGCCTTCGCTAACCAAAGCTGACTTATTAGGATAATTCTTCTTGCTCCTATCGCCATTTTCGAGGCGACAAAGATCGCCCAATCGCACCCATTTCCAACCATTGGGCAATTTAAATGGCTGTTCGTCAACAGCGATTTCTGCAAACAACTTATCTTTGTTGGCTTTATACAACTTATTGGACTGCGCAATCTCATCGCTAATACGTTTAATCAATTCACTAGCAGGTTCATCGCCGGGTTCTTGCGCTACTAGCTTGCCCTGCACCGCCAGGGTCAAAATGGCGCGGTTCAAGTATTCCACATCAGCGGGCGTGGCGAGCAGGGTGTCGAAGTGTTCGAGGAGGAGGGTCATGTTGAAGGTTGAATGTTGAAAGGTCAAAAGCGAAGATCTTAAACACGAAGGGCACAAAGTACACAAAGGAAAACCAAAATCTTTTTTCTTTACTTCGTGTCCTTGGTGTCCGCTCGCCCCGCGTTTTTGCGGGGTCGTGTTTAATGGTTTTTCAATGCCTGGGCCAGTTCATCTTTCAGCGCAGAACGCAGGCTGGCGATCTCGGCCAACTGTTTCTGGTAGCTGGCCAGCAAAATGGCCGGGTCAATGTGAGTCGGGTCGACCGTGCTCGGGTTTTTGATATCCAGGTTGAAGTTGCGCGCCCGAATCTCGTCGATACTCACCCGCCAGGCATATTCGTTTTCGACACGGTTCTGCCACCAGGCCTTTTCTAGGTCAAATTCCGCGATCTCAATCGGGCGTGTCTTCGAATAATTCTTGCGGTCGGGCGGCGTGGGATGCTCGAAATACCAGACCTCCTGGGTCGGCTGGCCTTTGGTAAAAAAGAGCAGGTTGGTGTTGATCCCGGTGTACGGGTTGAAGACGCCCTTTGGCAGGCGCACGATCGTGTGCAGGTTGCAGGCGCTCAGCAAATGTTCCTTCAGGCGCGTCTTGATCCCCTCGCCAAACAGAGAGCCATCGGGCAGCACGATCGCGCCGCGCCCGGCCTGGTTATTGAGTAGTTTGACGATCAGCGCCAGGAACAGGTCGGCGGTTTCTTTTGTTTGGAAGTTCTGCGGAAAGTTCTGCTCCACGCCTGGCTCTTCCATCCCGCCAAAGGGCGGGTTGGTCAGGATCACATCCACCTGGTCGGCTTCGTCGTAATCCTTGTACGGGCGGCGGGTCAGCGTGTTATCGCGGATCACCTGCGGCACTTCGATATCGTGCAAGATCAAATTGGTGATCGCCAGCAGGTGCGGCAGCGGCTTCTTCTCGATCCCGCGGATCGAATTTTGGAGCTTCTTCAGGTCGGCGTCGTTGCGCACATATTGAGTGCGGATGTGCTCCAGCGCGCACACCAAAAATCCGCCGGTGCCGCAGGCCGGGTCGAGCACGACTTCGCCCAACTGCGGGTCAGTCATATCAACCATGAACTGCGTCACCGCGCGCGGGGTGTAATATTCGCCGGCGTTGCCCGCCCCTTGCAGGTCACGCAAGATTTTCTCATACAGATCGTTGAACAGGTGCCGGTCCTGGCTGGAGGTAAAGTCGATCTCGTTGATCCGATTGACCACCTGCCGCAGCAGCGTGCCCGACTTCATATAGTTGTAGGCATCCACAAAGACATCGTGGACGACGCGCGCGCGGGGATTGTCGCTGGCAAGCATTTTTTCCTGGTCTTTGAGCGCCGGAAACAACTGCCCATCGACGAATTGCAAAAGCGTCTCGCCGGTCAGCCCCTCGGGGTCCGCCGCCCAGGCCCGCCAGCGCAAATTGGCCGGGATCGGCGACTGGTAGGCGCTGTCCAGCTCATATTCCGACTCGCGGTCGTCGAAAATCTTCAAAAACAGCATCCAGGTCAACTGCGAAAGGCGCTGGGCATCCCCATCCACCCCCGCGTCCTGGCGCATGATGTCTTGTATGGCTTTGATGGTGGTTGAAATCGACATTAGATTATTTCTTTTCCATTCGTGGGGCATTTTTCACCACAACGGCAACGACGGGGCACGACGAAATTCCAAATAAGGTTTTCTTTCGTGCTACTTCGTGCCCTTTGTGGTTAAAAAGTTTTGAATTTATTCGTAAATCACTTCCTGCAACTCGCGCATCGCCGCGCGAAAGGCATCCTTGCCGCCAAAAGCCCGCATCACTTCCAGCGGGCGCCCGATCTGGTCGAAGGGTGGCGAACTCAGAAAACTGACAAACTGGCCGTCATCCATAACCTTGTCGAGCGTGGCGTAGCCGTCATCGGCAAACTTCGTTACCAGCGCTTCGAGCACCACGCGCGCTGCCGGGCCATACTTCTCAAAATAGCCTGGCTTGTGGCGGGCATGGTTGGCGCGCTCGCTGCGCGTCTGAGCCTTGCGGTCAAAGGCCACATGGCAGATCAGATCGAAGGGGTCCAGATCCAGGCCGACATCTTCCTGCAGCTTGTCCAAAAAGACACCCTGCTCGAGCAGTTCGGCCACGATCGCCGCCTTGCGCTCGGCGTTGAACCAGGCTGTCAGGAACGTCTCGACGGTCGGGAATTTCGTCACCAGGTTTTGGCGGGTGTAATCGGTGAACGATTCGGTCACCAGCTCGCCATTCACGCCCAAATACTGCACCTGGGATGAACTGACATATACCCCCACCTTGTCTTTGACCAGGTACTTGCGCGGAGTCTGCTCATCATCATTTTCTTCGCCGGATTCAGACTCCCCGTCACCTGTCTCCGTTTCGAGAGGCGTCACCGGGTCTGCTGGCGTCGGCTCGTAAACCTGAACCGGATCGCCGTCAAAATCCTTGTCGCGGAACAGGCGTGTCGCGTTGCGAAAATCCATAATGGTGAAGTAGAGCTTGTTCTTCTTCTCCAGCACGCGCGTTCCGCGCCCGATCATCTGCTTGAACTCAGTCATCGAGTTGATGATGCTGTCGAGCACGATCAACTGCACCGTTTGCGTATCGACCCCCGTGCCGAGCAGCTTCGAGGTGGTCACCAGCACCGGGTAGGGTTCGTTCGGGTCGATGAAGTTGTCCAGTTCACGCTTGCCGTCCGGGCTGTCGCCGGTAATACGCATAATGTATTTAAAATTATGCGAAAACAGATCGCCGTTCTCGTTGATCAGCGCCCGGCGCATCTCCTCCGCGTGCTGGATGTCGCGACAGAACAGGATCGTTTTGTGCATGCGGTTGCTGGCCTTGAGATGTTCCGTCACCAGGTGCGCCACCAATTGTGTGCGCTCCTCGATCACCAGCGTCTTGTCAAAATCCGGGCCGTAATAAACCTCGTCCGGGATTTCGTGGCCGTAGGCATCCTTCTGTCCGGCGCGCGGCCGCCAGCCATCGATATCGCGGTCGATCTCGATCCTGACCACTTTATACGGGGCCAAAAAGCCGTCTTCGATGCCCTGCTTGAGCGAGTAGGTGTAAACCGGCTCGCCAAAGTAATCGATGTTTGAAATCTCGCTCGTTTCCTTGGGGGTGGCAGTCAGCCCGATCTGGGTGGCGGGCGCGAAATAATCCAGAATTGCGCGCCAGGCCGAATCTTCCGCAGCGCTGCCGCGATGGCATTCGTCCACAAAGATCAGGTCAAAGAAACCGGGCGAGAACTGTTTGTAGACATTCATGGCTTCTTCGGTGCCCGAAACCGCCTGGTAGAGCGCCAGGTAGACCTCGAAGGATTTGTCCACTTCGCGGTCGCTGATCTTGGTCATCACGTCGCCAAAATACTTAAAATCGTTCAGCCGCGCCTGGTCCACCAGAATGTTGCGGTCGGCCAGGAACAGGATCCGTTTTTTCTTTTTGGCCTTCCACAGCCGGTACATGATCTGGAACGCCGTGTAGGTTTTGCCGGTGCCGGTCGCCATGACCAACAAAATCCGATTCTGACCTTTGGCAATCGCTTCCACCGTGCGGTTGATCGCCACCTGCTGGTAATAGCGCGGAGGCTTCTCGCCGATGAAATACGGCTGGGTGATGATTTTCTCTTCTTCGGGCTTGATCTGCTTCCAGACTTTGTAGCGTTCCCAAAGTTCCTGCGGCGCCGGGAAATCATTCAACCCCAGGGTGCGTTCCAACTGCCCTTGCGCGCGGGTGCGGTCGTGCTCCACGAACCCGTCCCCGTTGGTGCTGTACGCAAACGGGATATCGAGCATCTCGGCATATCTCAGCGCCTGCTGCATGCCCGCCCCGATTTCGTGATGGTTATCCTTGGCCTCGATGATCGCCAATGGCAGGTTTTTCTTGTAAAAAAGGATGTAATCCGCCCGGTCGCGCACACCGCGTCCCACCGACTTGCCGCGCACATGGATCTTCCCCAGCGTAAACTCTTCAAAAAACTGCGTCAAATCCCACCCGGCCACATCCTTGATCGCCGGGGTGATGAACTTGGTGCAAATATCGCGTTCTGAAAGAGATTTTTTGTCGATGGCATCTGTCACAGTTAACTCCCTGTATGCTTCATAGTATACAGGCAATCCAGCCTTCCGGTGATTATTTTGTGCGACATCTTTTTCCACCCGTATTGTATCGAATCTCGCCAAAAATCCAGGTCTTTTTGAAGAATGGCTGCATACAATGCTTATTATCAGCTGGTAATATTGTCTAACACAATAACTAATCACTTGTGCTATAATCGCGAAAATAAAAAAATGCCCACGACGTTCGCACCGTCTGGGCAATAGACCACGCGGGATGGCTCCGCCTGATGTGCATATTTTATCACACAATAACCAGCCATCCCTGCTACCTATAGGATGGCTGGTTTGTCTCTTCCTACTTTTCACTACCAAACGATAATAAATATACCCTTCGGCGCCGTTGATGCTGAACTGGCCCTGTATCATCAACTCTCCCGTGATTTTGGGACAAAGTTTGCCCGTTATGAACACATCCCTGGCCGCCTGGTGATTTATATTGTGACCATATTCACGCCTGACCGTGAATATGGGGAAAGCGGCCGTATTTTTGCCCAGTTCCTTGAAGATAAAAAAACGCGCCTTTCTTTTGATGTGGCCGCAGTAGATAAATACGGCGCCGCCCGATTTGCTTCTGACCCGCTCGTGAAAATGTTTGGCGGGCTTGACCCGGAACGCCTCACACCCGCTGAGTTTGAGCGAGGGGCTTCGATTCTTTTTGGGCTGCGCTTTCAGGCTTTAAAGGAAATTTGCGAGAACATCCAAAGTCGTTTAGAAACCCCGGAAGAGCCTTCGCTTTCTGAGCCTGTTGCACCGCCTTCCGAGAAAGTGCTTGGCGGCAGACCCACCCTGGATGAAGAAGTTCTCGTGTCTCGATTAGGGCTGGTTCTCCTTGAGAGGAGAATGAAGAAAAAGGACCCTGGCCTGTACAGGGATGAGTTTGTATATAAAGTACAGAAAGATCTCAAGATCCTTGTGGAGTCACATACCATCAAAAATACTATTCCAAAACTCGAAGCGATCATGCGTGATGGGCCACAACACCTGCTTGAGCAGGCTGAAAAATTGGCAGACGAGTGGCAGGCATCGCTCAAATAGTTTTTTATTTTGTTTTACTTATTGTGTCACACAATAACACTAGAGCTAAAAAAGATAAAAACTCTAGAAACGATTTTTTTATCCTTGCGCGAACTGTATAAATATCTGGAGTAATTCAGGAGGTACCGCGCATGGTATTCAAAATTTTATTAACCCTGTCAGATATCGAGGCCGCAGGCCTGGCTGATATGGCTGCCCGTGAAGTTCGTTCCCCGCGTGAGCAGTTGCGTTTCTTGTTGCGGCGCGAATTGAGTTCGTCTGGCGTTTTGCCCCCCGAGTTGGGCACAACGGCTGCCAAAGATTTCCTCACCACACCAAAGGAGTAGACACAATGAAATCGTCCCTAAAAGAAGACGCCCCGGCTGCCACCGGAGCGTCAAATTCCGAAACGGTTCAGAACCGCCTTGTTCAACCTAATTATAGCACGCTCGAATCTGCCATGCAGTATGCGGCTCGCGGATGGCATGTTTTCCCCTGCCGCGAGAAACCAGGCGAACCATACCAGGATAAAAAAGGCAACCTGGTTACGCCCCGCGAGAAGACACCTTACACAGCCAATGGTTTGTACGACTCCAGCACCGACCCTGTAAAGATCCAGCGCTGGTGGAAGAAATGGCCTGATGCGCTGATTGGCGTCAATTGTGGCAAGTCTGGGCTGTTTGTGGTCGATCTGGATACCAAACATGGCAAAGATGGCGTCGCGGTGTTTTCCCGGCTCGGGCTGGATGATGAAGGCGCCTTGCACAGTCGCACACCTGCTGGTGGTTTGCATATTATCTTTTCTGGGGTTGGCAAAAATAGCAGCGGCAAGAGTGGCATTGATACGCGCGGCGAAGGCGGGTATTTCATTGCCCCGCCCAGCGTGATTCTTGATGGGGAATTTCCTGGCGGGTATGTTAACCTGGATGATTGGTCGCGTCAGCCTGCACCGCTGCCTGCCGGCCTGCTGGAAGCAATTGCCAGGGAGAACGAAGTCGCAAAGGGGAAGCAAGCCGATCATTCTGCGCCTGATAATCACAAGGGCAAGCTCTCGCGTCAGACGCTTGAGTTTATCGCCCAGGGAGCTGGCGCCGGTGAACGCAATGAGCGTCTTTTTCGCGCTGCCTGTGATCTGGCCGGCAGCGGCTATTCCCATGTGGAAGCCGAAACGCTCCTGCTTCCAGTGGCTGATCTGATTGGCACGCCTCGGGACGAAGCCATGTCAACAATCAAAAGTGCTTTTTCGAAGTCCCGTGTTCCAGCCATCGCGCCGGATAACCCGGTGGGCGATAAAGCGAACGAAGGCAGCCAACCGGCGCTTTTTGACACCAGTAATCTGACCAAATCTCCCTACCGGGTTTTTAGCGGTGCATTTCATTCTGTGTCGCAAGACCGCGATGGGGAGACGGTGCGGAAATTTCTTGCCAACTGGCATGCCAAGATTGTTTGCGAAGTGGCCCGCGATGATGGGCAGGATATTGCCCGCAAATTAGTTATTCAGGGTCGTTTGTCCAATGGCCGCAAATTACCGACCTGCGAAGTGGATGCGGCTGCTTTTACAACCATGAACTGGGTACTTCAGCATTGGGGCACGCAGGCCATCATTGCCGCCGGCATGGGAACCAAGGACAGGCTGCGCGAGGCCATTCAGTGGGCTTCGCAGGATGCCGACTCCAGTGTGGTTTATACCCATACGGGTTGGCGTGTGCTGGATGGCAAGCGTGTCTACCTGAGCAACAGCGGCGCCCTGGGTGGCGAAGGTGCAAAGGTTGAACTGGATGGGAACTTGAAGCGCTATGCGCTGCCGGTTGATTTGGGGGCTGTCAATCCGCGGGATGCAATGCAAGCCAGCTTGGACTTTCTCAAGGCAGCTCCTCTGTCGGCTACTTTTCCGATCTGGGGAAGCATGTTCCTCGCACCCCTGGCCGAAATCACGCCGCTCGATTTTATGATGTGGGTGTTTGGCGAAACTGGCAGTATGAAATCTACCCTGTGTGCGTTGGCGCTCTGTCATTATGGCGAGTTCGATCACAAAAATCTACCGGAAGGTTGGGCCAGCACTGACAACATGCTCGAAAAACAAACCTTTATCGTCAAGGATGCGCCTCTGGTGATTGATGATTTTGCCCCCCAGGCCTCCGGCATAGATGCGCAGGCTTACGAGCGCCGCGCCGCGCGCTTGATCCGTTCTATCGGCAATCACAGCCCGCGCAACCGCATGAATGCTGACACATCCACTCGCGCAGGGTTCATGGCACGTGGGCTGGTCATTTCCACTGGTGAACAACTCCCCACGGGCCAATCGGTTTTGGCACGCATCCTACCTGTTGAAATTCTGCCTCGCACGATTGATCTTGAACGGTTAACCCTGGCCCAGCAAACACAGGCCGGCTTATATCCTTATGCCATGGCTGGCTATTTGCAGTGGGTCAGTCACAACTGGCAGGATCTTAAAGACAATTATGTTCAGTGGCATCGCGTCATGCGTGATTCCTTGCGCGGCGAATTTCACATGCGCACGCCTGAAATGTTTGCCCATATCTTGATGGCCATTCGCTTTGCCCTGACCTACGCCGTCGAAGTCCAGGCCGTTACCAGCGGTGAAGCCGAGTCACTGCTCGATCAGGCCAAGGTTGAAGTGGTCAAACTGGCCCAGTCGCAGAATAATCACGTGGCAGACGAGCAGCCAGCGATGAAATTCATTCACGCTATCAAGGCATTGCTTGCCAAGGGTGAGTTTTTCATCGAAGGCCTGCATCAGAGCCCGAGTGACAATGCAAAGTGGATAGGTTGGGCCACAGCAGATTTCTATTACTTGCAATCCGAAGTTACTTTCAATGCAGTGAGTGACTTTTTCCGCAAGGAAGGCTCGGTTCTTGGGCTGAAGCAGAGAGCGCTTAATGCTCAGCTCGTCGAAAAGGGGTTCATAATGCGTGGTGATAAGAACACCTATGCCGCTCATCACAGAGAGAAGGGAACCCTGCGTACCTATGCTTTTTACCGCACGATGTTTGATGCTGAATAAGTGTAGTGCTAATTAAAAGGTGTAAGAAGTGTAAAAAGTGTTTAGCAACCCGTCACACTTTTTACACTTCTTACACGTTCCCAAAAGCAGGCAGAGACTTTACCTGGAGCTTGTATGAAACTTGTCGGTGACAAAAAAACTCAACCTGAAGAATTCAAAGCACTTACCGTGCGTTGGCCCGCCGATTCAAAGATGCCGACCATTCGCAATCGGTGGCAACGTTTTTCAGATGGGCGAGTTCAGGCGGTTTATGCGCCTTCCGAACTTGCCGTCTGCCTGATGATCAATGAACTGCTGCACAAATTGGATGGTTCCGTTTAGGAGGTTAGTATGCCAAGTCCCAAGAAATACCGCCTTGATGAATTTGGAGGCAGCGATTTTCCCACCTTTGATGTTGCCCGTCACGCTGCTACAAACCTGTTGGCCGAGACCCTTGCCTGCAAAATTCAGGCCATGCTCCAGCGGGGTGATTTGATGATTGAAAACGGAGTGGTTGTTCCCGCCAGAACCCGCAAGAACGAGTAACTATGTCCTCATACATGCCGCCACCCTCCACGCTGAATCCCGGTGCTACCGTCTGGGATTATTTGCGTGATTCTGGCGGCACGTCGCAAGAATTGAGCGTACCCCAGCAAGACCAGGAAGTGGAAAGATTCTGTGCCATGTATGGGTTTGTGCGGGTGCGATCTTTTTGCGATGTTGCCCGTTCTGGTACATCTGTTGTTGGCCGCGACTCTTTTCTCGATATGATTGAGAAGATTCTTGACCCTAAAACGCGCCCGCATGTCATTCTTGTCTGGAATTACTCCCGTATTGCAAGAGATTTAACTGATGCTTCATATTACAAAGGATTGATCCGGCGCTATGGCATCCAAATCCATTCCCTGACCGACCCGGTGACGGAGGGCGAGTACAAACCCTTGGTCGAGATGATGATCGACTTCTCAAACCAGGAGAAGAGCCGCCAGACTAGCAGGGATGTTAAGCGCGCATTGCACAACATGGCCAATCAGGGCTTTTCATCAGGCGGAACGCCACCGCGCTGTTATCTTGCCGAGAAGGTTGAGATTGGTTTAAAAAGAGATGGGACGCCACGTATTGTCTCACGCTGGATTCCTGATCCTGATTTGTGGGAACTCGGTCAATTGGCCTGGAAACTACGCGCTGAAGGAAAATCCTATCTTTATATCCAGAAAGCTACTGACGGCCGTTTATATAAATCTGTCGGCTCATGGAACAGCTTTTTCGCCAACGAGAGCTATTTGGGGATTGGCAAGTGCGGCGATGAGAGAATCCCTGACCATCACCCTGCCTTGATCGACAGGCCAACCTGGGATGCTGTACAACACCTGCGCCGGTCGCATCCCAAGAATGATCCGCAAGATTCTTCGGCCCACCCCCGTCGAATTGCTGCTCCATCCTTGTTGGTCGGGATGGTATTCTGCGAAAATTGTGGCGCTGCTATGTCTCACCAGACCTATAACAAATCTACCTGGCGTTGTTATATCTGTGGAAAAAAGTGCCGGGAAGGTTGGAAGTCTTGCTCTGCACAAATGGTTAATGCGCGCAATGCTGAGATTGTTGTTTTAGACAGTGTGCTGAATCGCATTTTGACCCCAGAATATTTCTCCGACCTGCTCATTAAGGTTCAAGAATGCTTTGCTAACGATGCTGATTTGGAGCGTCAAATCAAAGACTCGCATACAGCTTTATCAAAAGTGGAGCGTGTGATAAACAATTTACTCGATGTCTTGGAGACCCAGGGGGGCGCATCGATCTCCTTGCGTCTGAAGGAACGTGAAACCGACAAAGCTGCCTTACAAGCTAAATTGCTGATGCTGGAAAATCAACTGGCCGCCAGCACGCTCAAGATTTCTCCTGAAGCCATCGAAGTAGTTTTGTCTGACTGGCGTGACCGTCTGCTTCATGATCTGCAAGTTCAGGATATTCAGGCGGCCCGTGCCATCCTGCAACAATTGATTGTCCGTATCGATATGGGCTACGATCATATCCGCATTTTTTATCGTTACCCTTTGTCTGGCGGCGCGCCGATGCTTGAAGGTGATTTTATTGACCAGCGATTATCCGACCTACCGGGAGCGTGTAACCAATCTATCTTTGAGATTGCCCCACACCTGGCCCCAGTTGCCAGACCAGCCAAGCCACCCAAGCCAGTCAATCCGCGTGATGCAGAGATTTATCGCCTGCATACCGAAGAAAAGCGGACCATCTCTTCGTTGGCGGAGGAGTTTGGGTTGGTGGAAAAAAGCATTTGGGGGATTTGTACGAGGATGCGGAAGATGACAGGAACGGTTATGCCCGGATAAATTCTGTTGAAGTAATCGAATTTAATATGTTGGGTAAGCTGGCTTGTATTTGAATTGACAATTAATCTAAACAGTACCGTCTTGCAAACTATCTCAAGAAAACCAATACATAATTGATCCTTCTCTCCTGATGGGACAAGAGAACTGCCGTCAAAGGCGGTTTTTGGTTTAAAGCCATACAATCGCATCTGAGGGATGCAAGGCTAAAACCAGGATTCGAGTTCCCGGGCCCATCATCAATTATGTAATGAAAGCTTGCAATGTAGCTTGTATATCTTCTCTGTTAATTTTCAGGGAATATCAAAATGCCAGATTTGAAGGCGAAAAATAACAGTGTCCTTTGGTTTGTCATTTTGTGCCTGATCGCAGGTAATAAGAGATCAAGTTTGATTAGATGAGTGAAGCCCATTGGAATCTGACTTGTGTGCCAGTTTCTGGCGATGATTCTATTTTTACATCGCCTCCAATCATCTCGGCCCGCTCCAACATTCCAGCCAGCCCAAAATGCTTATTGGTCAGTAATGTAGCCAAGCTAAAGCCTTTTCCGGTGTCGAAGCCTCTGCCATTATCGGTAATGGTTAAATTAATCTTGTTTGGTTGTAATTCGCCAGTGATGGTGATGTTGCGAGCCAGCCCGTGCCGCAAAGCGTTCTCGCAGGCTTCCTGTACAATGCGAAACAGATGCTGCTCCACTTCTGCCGGATATCTGCATCCTTCAGACTGCAAATCCAGCGTAAACACCAAACCATTTTTATCTTGCTCGATCAGGCTTTCGGCGAGTTCGTCCAGGGCTGGCTTAAGGCCATAACTGAGCATCGGTGGGCGCAGATTACTAACGATTTCTCGTAAGCGATCGATGAGCTCATCATAGGCTTCTTGAAATTGGGGTGAAATAGATTTGTCATCCAATCTCAGCAGCATGGTTGCCAGTTGATTCAGGATACTATCGTGGAGTTCCAAAGCCAGTCGCATGCGTTCGTTTTCATGCCTGCTGATATCCTGTTGGTACATCTCCGATATGCGCTGGGTCTGCACGATATTGCTCAATGCAACGGCTGTTTGATTGGCAAGAATTTGGATGAGATTGATCTCTGGCTGCGAGTAGAAGTCATCCGGGTCGCGGCGACCAAATAACCACAGCCCTACCTGTTCGCCACCTATTGTTAGCTCAACCGCCAAATGTACCCATGCGAATGGATCAGTTGGATCGGCAGTTTCAGGCGTTCGATATTTTCCAGCCAACTGGTCAGTAAGCAAAAGCGCGTTCTGTACAGGCAGGTTTACTATGCCAACTGTTTGCAGAACCTGGGGCGTACCCTTTTCAACTTGTAAAAACGCAAATTGTCGGATATGCAGGCGTGGCAGAATCTCATCCGCAAGGATGGTTTGTAGGCTCAGGAGAGAAGTACTGGTGGTGATGCGCTCTGAATATAGCTCAAGCAAATCGCGAGGCGGCAGGGAGACACCCAAAATGATGTGTTCCACGAAGGCTTGAACATAGCGGTAGCTGAAAAGTGTTAGCAAAGCCGAAATAATTAACATCAGGGCGCTAATGATGATTGCTGAGCCAGGCCCAAAAATCCACAAATTCAAAACCCCGATTACGGGCAAAAGCACTAAGAGAAGAATGATCGTGTAAATGTAAACAGCCAGAGCCTGGTTGAAGCGAAGTTCAAGCCCACCCAATTGACGGCGCGCGACAACATAAAAATAAGCCAGCGGCAAGAGCGGCAGGCTGAGCAGACCAAGTCCATCAGAAGGATAAGGCAGCTCGATAAAGTTCTTCAATAAGCCAAGCACAATGGATGGTGCAAATGACAGGAGCGCACTTAAAAACAGCGTACGCAGTAGCTTGCGTTCTTCAGACTGGCGAATGGCATGCAACAACAAAAAGAGCAGGCTGCCAACAATGGAAAGAATAAAACCAAGATAATAAAAATTGGTTTGGAAAAGTTGAAATAATTCGGCCGCAGCCAGTAGCGCTGCTAACGAGTAGACGATCCATATAATTCGCGGAGACAATTTGGCAAGCGGTTTTGGAAAAACCCAGTGTAAGTGCAAATAAACCGGGATGCTCAACCAGACAAAAGCTCGCATAGCAATCAGGCTTCCCCAGAGATGTAAATATGAAACCCCGCCTCCGATCGTTAACCAGATGGCTGTCAAGAAATTAAAAGCCACCAGCAGCCTCCAGCGTTCATTGCGAGGACGAATTACAAGAAAGGTGAGAGTACCGAAAAACCAGAAGGCATATCCCAGCAGACCCTCGCTCCAAATGCGATCACTGATTTCATTGAAACTGGGGCCGGGAACGATCCAGGGAATAACTATTTCGTTTCCATCGCGCTCAATGCGGAGCTGTATCACCTGTCCAGGTTGAGCATGCGATACAAAAGGCTTACTCAAATCTTCTTTGTATTCTGTCCAGGTGACCGAATCGGCTTGCAGCAGGCGATCTCCCAGTTGAATAGGCTTTAAGTTGTCTCCGTTGGTAAATAAAATGACAACCTCACTGCTGGAAGCCCATCTGAAGCCAATGTATGGTGCCTCAATGAACTTCACGTAGGTGTACAACAACAAAACAGCCAGTACAGCCCAGGGCAGAGCTTGTTCTACAATACGGGAGAATTGTGCTTTGAGTGCTTTCATGTAATCTCCTTGCGAGGCAGAATTTCTCCCAATTCTTATGGTGAACGCACAGGCGCGCTGTATCAAAAAAGGGGGTGGGTTCATTTTAGCAAGCTCGATAGATTTGCACAAGCATATTTGGCTGAATTATAGTGTTAGATGGAATCGGATGATTCTGCCCCATTATGCGGCGACCGCTAAATTTATTAACAAAATACTGACCGGAAGCATCCGGCCAGTATTTTGAAAGGAAAACAATTATTCAGCAATCTCTAAAAACCGGCAAATGAAATTGTCGAGCCGGCTTGGATAGTATTCAATTTATTGGGAATGCAGCTGGTTACCCCACCGCTGACCAGCTTGGTGAGATCGGTGTAATGATCCCCAGGCTTTGGGCTTTTAGAATGGCAGCCGCGCGTGTGCTTACATTCAACTTAATATATGCGCCCGAAAGCAGGTTGCGGAAGGTTGAGTTGGATATGGACATTTCGTTCGATAGCTCGGCTGTTAACTTATCCGGGTAAGCGGCGCATAGCGAAAGTGCTTCCAGTTGCCTTGAACTTAAGGCATCTCCGGTCTGCGTGAGTTGGTAATTGAGAAAAAGTTGATGCGCTTTTTGGCTGAAGTGAATCCCGCCGCTGGCAATCGTTTGTACTACATTGGCCAGGTCGATGAGCGTGGCCCGGTCGTCCTTCAGGATGTAACCATTGGCTCCGGCTTCCATCACCCCGCGGATCAGTCCTCGTTCAGCAAACATTGATATGACCAGGATATTCAAACCGGGGTGCATCTGCAGGAGTTGGGGAATGGTATGCAAAATGGGATAATTTGTTGGATTATCTGCAGAAATCGGTACGCTTACATCCAGAATCAGAACATCGGTTGGGAATTTTTCCAGAGCCGGTTCTAGTTCGTCGCCATATCCAAGTGTGGCGACCACTTCGATCTTTGAACTAGAACTAAGACGTAAAACATAGCCATCCACGATGCTTTGGTGATCATCCAAAATTATTACATTAATTTTCCCACTCGGCTGCATAATAATTTTCCTTTATCCAAATATAGCAAAAAAGAGCGGTATTTCAAGGCTTTTTTGAAGAATAGTACATACGTCTAGGTTTTTAGAAATCTGGTCTATTTTCACATGCTCTTGATAAAGCGATAATATGAGTGTGGTTGAGAAAAAATAACCCACAATCATCATCGTGGGGTATCGCCCGGGTAGTAAGGGGGTGCGCAGGGGGGAATTGCCGGGTAGGGAAGGAGGGCCTTCCTTAAATGCTGTAAGCCGGGGCGCCAGCTTCAGGGGATCTGCCGCCTGGGAAGACCCTCCTCCCCAATAATTCTTATGGAAACTCGCCTGGTAATTTTCTTGACATTCTAACTGAAATGAACGAAAATAACTTTGCCGTTGATCAGAATGCCCCCCTCATTCTGGTGAGCGGCATTTATTTTTGTTGGTGAAAGCATACCAAAAAATGACTGCTGATTGGTAGGTAATCTGAAAAGAATTCTCTGACAGACCCTCTCAAGAATCCAATACATAATTGATACGTATTCCCGTGGGGGCACAAGAAAACCGCCGTAACAGGCGGTTTTTGGTTTAAAGCCATCCAATCCCATCAAGGACACTCAGGGGCATCTCTCGGAATTACATTACAGGATGATATATCTTGAACATTTCTTGAACATTCAGCGCATTCTCTTGAATAAAAGCTGAGACGCATCTCTCTATAATTCTGGCTTAGGAGAATCCTATGCCAGAATTATTTGTTTTTATCACCATAACCATCTTTGCACTTGTCTCCTGGGGCTTGTTCAGCCTTTGCCAGAATCTTATGGAGACGAAATGATCACTTTCGCTGCAATCCTTGCTGCCGTCCTGCTGATCTATCTTGGTGCGGCGCTACTCAAACCGGAGTGGTTCGAATGATCAATTTTGACTGGTTCCAGATCATCGTATTCTTTGCCGTGCTTTTTGCACTGGTCAAACCACTGGGCGCGTATATGGCGGGTGTTTACGAAGGCAAAATCACCTTCTTGCGCTCTGTTGAAAATGCCTTTTACCGCCTTTCCGGGATCGACCCCGCCCGCGAAATGGACTGGAAAGCCTACACCGTTGCCGTCCTGCTCTTCAACGCCATCGGCTTTCTGTTTGTTTATCTCACTCTGCGCCTGCAAGGCTTGCTGCCACTTAACCCACAAGGCTTGATTGCCGTTCCGCCCGCGCTGTCCTTCAACACCGCCGTTAGCTTCGTCAGCAACACCAACTGGCAGGCTTACGGTGGCGAGACAACCATGAGCTATCTTTCACAGATGCTGGCGCTCGGAACGCAGAACTTCCTCTCAGCGGCCACCGGCACGGCCGTATTGATCGCCTTGATTCGTGGGATTTCTTCATCTCCCCATTTCCGCTCTCCAGAAAATGGGGGCAACGAGGCGGGCAAGCTCGGCAATTTCTATGTGGATTTGACTCGCTCCACCCTCTACATCCTCCTGCCTCTGGCGCTGTTCCTTGCTCTGACGCTGGTTTCACAGGGGACCGTTCAAACCTTTGCCGCATCCCGTCAAATCGACCTGCTTCAACCCGCAGCCGATACTGCCACCCAGACCATCGCGCTTGGGCCAGCCGCTTCGCAGATTGCCATCAAACAGCTTGGCACCAACGGCGGCGGATTCTTCAACGTTAACTCGGCGCATCCCTTCGAGAACCCTACCCCGCTCTCCAACTTCTTGGAAATGCTCGCGATTCTGCTGATCCCCACTGCGCTGACACACACCTACGGCAAAATGGTTGGCGACACGCGCCAGGGCTGGGCCATTCTGGCCGCCATGACGATTGTTTTCGCGCTGATGTTCGGCCTGGGATTGTGGGCAGAGTACCAGGGCAACCCCAACCTGACAGCGCTCGGCATTGACCAATCCGCTGGGAACATGGAAGGCAAGGAAATGCGCTTCGGTGCAGCGAATTCGGTTTTATGGTCCATCGCTACCACTGCCGCGTCGAATGGTTCGGTCAATGCCATGCACGCCTCGTTTACGCCGCTGGGCGGCCTTGCCCCGATGTGGCTGATGCAGTTGGGAGAAATCATCTATGGCGGCGTAGGCTCCGGTTTGTACGGAATGCTGGCCTTCGTCATCGTGGCGGTTTTTGTCGCCGGGCTGATGGTGGGGCGCACACCGGAATATCTCGGCAAGAAAATCGAAGTCTTCGAGATGAAAATGGCCTCGCTGATGATCTTAATCCCGGTGCTGACGGTGCTTCTTGGGACTGCGCTGGCCGTCAGCCTGGAAGTGGGCCGCGCCTCCGTGCTTAACCCCGGCGCGCACGGTTTCAGCGAAATCCTGTACGCTTTTTCCTCGGCCGGCAACAACAACGGCAGCGCTTTTGTCGGGCTGAACGCCAACACCGATTTCTATAACTTCGGCCTGGGCATTGCGATGCTTGTATCGCGCTACTGGTTGATCATTCCCGTTCTGGCGGTGGCTGGTTCATTGGCCGCCAAGAAAAAAGTACCCGTTTCTGCCGGAACTTTGCCCACCCACACTCCGCTGTTCACCTTCTGGTTGATCGGCGTCATCATTATCGTTGGCGCGCTCAGCTTCCTGCCCGCATTAGCCTTGGGCCCCATTGTGGAAGCCCTTTTATAGATGTCATTGCGAACGAAGTGAAGCAATCTCCTACCGAACGGAAAATCCCGTTAAACGGGAGATTGCTTCGGGCTTCACAAAGAACGTTCAGCCCTCGCAATGACATGAGAAATGACACTGGAAAACAAAAATGACAACCGATTTACATCGTCCAAAATTTTTCAATCGTGAGCTTTATCTGCGCGCCCTGAGTGACGCAGTGATCAAACTCGACCCGCGCCGCATGTTACGCAACCCGGTTATGTTCATCGTCGAGATCGGCAGCGCGCTGACCAGCCTGCTGTGGATTCAAGCCCTGTTGGGCCAGGGCGAGGCTCCGGCCTGGTTCATCGGCCTGATCAGTATGTGGCTGTGGTTCACCGTGCTGTTTGCCAACTTTTCCGAAGCCCTGGCTGAAGGGCGTGGCAAAGCCCAGGCCGACGCACTGCGCCGCACCCGCAAACAGACCAGCGCCAAACGTCTGCGCCAGCCCCACCGCCCCGGCGTTCCTTTTGGGAAGCACGAAGCGAATGTTGAACTGGTTTCCTCCACCGACCTGCGCAAAGGGGATTGTTTCCTTGTCGAAGTCGGTGACATCATCCCGGCCGATGGCGAAATCGTCGAAGGCATTGCTTCGGTCGATGAAAGTGCTGTGACCGGTGAATCGGCCCCGGTTGTGCGCGAAGCGGGCGGCGATCGCAGCGCCGTCACCGGAGGGACGCGCATCCTGTCGGACTGGCTGGTGATCCGCGTCAGCGCCGACCCCGGCGAAGGGTTTTTAGATCGCATGATCGGGTTGGTCGAAGGCGCAAAACGCCAGAAAACGCCCAACGAAATCGCGCTTAACATCCTGCTGGCCGGGTTCACCATCATTTTTCTGGTTGTGACTGCCACGCTGCTGCCGTTTTCACAGTATAGTGTGCTGGCTGTCGGGCAAGGTTCGCCCGTCACCCTGCCGGTGCTCATCGCCCTGCTGGTCTGTCTGATTCCGACTACCATCGGCGGGCTGCTTTCAGCCATTGGCATTGCGGGCATGGACAGGCTGATCCAGCGCAATGTCATCGCCATGTCTGGCCGGGCGGTGGAAGCCGCCGGGGATGTGGATGTGCTGCTGCTCGACAAAACCGGCACCATCACCCTCGGCAACCGCCAGGCGGTAGACTTGATTCCCGTTGGCGGGGTGACTTTGCAGGAACTGGTTGAGGCGGCCCAGTTGGCTTCTTTGGCGGATGAAACGCCCGAGGGTCGTTCGATTGTCATCCTCGCCAAGGAAAAATATGGCTTGCGTGGCACCCCCCTGTCATCCCCCCATTTGCGGCGAAACCCGGCCGAAAATGGGGGCAACGAGGGCGGCGGCGCTCATTTCATCCCCTTTACTGCCCAGACGCGCATGAGTGGCGTCGATGTTGACGGTGTCCAAATCCGCAAAGGCGCGCCCAACACAATGATGGAACTTGTCAGCCAGAGCGGCAACCTGCTCCCCGCAGATCTGAAACCAGTCGTTGACCAGATTGCCCGCACCGGCGGTACGCCGCTGGTGGTGACGCGCGACAACCTCGTCCTGGGCGTGGTGCATCTCAAGGATATTGTTAAAGGCGGCATCAAGGAGCGCTTTGCGCAGTTGCGCAAAATTGGGATCAAGACGGTGATGATCACCGGGGATAACGCCTTGACCGCCGCTGCCATCGCCGCCGAAGCCGGGGTGGATGACTTTCTGGCGCAGGCCACGCCCGAAGCCAAGCTTAAACTCATCCGCGAATACCAGGCGGGTGGGCGGCTGGTCGCCATGACTGGCGACGGCACCAACGATGCCCCCGCGTTGGCCCAAGCCGATGTGGCCGTGGCGATGAACACCGGCACCCAGCCCGCCCGCGAAGCCGCCAACATGATCGATCTGGATAGCAACCCCACCAAACTGATCGAGATCGTTGAAATCGGCAAGCAACTGCTGATGACGCGCGGCGCGCTGACCACCTTCAGCATTGCCAATGATGTCAGCAAATACTTTGCCATCATCCCGGCAGCCTTTGCGGGCACCTACCCGGCCCTGGGCGCGCTCAATTTTATGCAGCTTGCCACGCCCCAAAGCGCCATTCTCTCAGCCGTGATCTTCAACGCGCTGATCATCATCGCTCTCATCCCGCTTGCCCTGCGCGGCGTGCCCTATCGCCCCGTTCCCGCCGAGCGTCTGCTACGCGATAACCTGCTGATTTACGGTCTCGGCGGCCTGATTGCGCCTTTCATTGGCATCAAAGTGATTGACATGCTGTTGGTGTTGTTCAAACTGACCTAAAAGGATTTCTTATGACCTCCCACCTTCGCCCTGCCCTTGTGCTTTTTCTCCTGCTGACCGTTCTCACCGGAGCGTTCTACCCGTTGGTTGTGACCGCCATTGCCCAGGCTGTTTTTCCCGACCAGGCCAACGGTTCGTTAATCATCGTCGAAGGCCGGACTCTCGGCTCCGGGTTGATTGCCCAACCCTTTGGCGATCCCCGTTACTTTTGGGGACGCCCCTCCGCTGCCGGGTACAACGCTTCAGCCTCCTCCGGTTCCAACCTGGGAACCAACAACCCGGCGCTGATCGAGGTCGTTCAGGCCCGCATTGACGCGCTCCACGCTGCCGACCCGGACAACACCGCTCTCATCCCTGTGGATTTGGTCACAGCCTCCGGCTCCGGCCTCGACCCGCACATCAGCGTCGCAGCTGCTCTCTACCAGGTTTCCCGCGTTGCCAGGGTGCGCGGACTCGATGAAGCTCGGGTCAAAGATCTTGTGACACAATACACCGAAGAGCGTCAGTTTTTTATCCTCGGCCAGCCGCGCGTCAACGTGCTCAAGCTCAATTTGGCGCTGGATGAATTGTATTAAAAAGAAAGGTATATGATGAAAAAGCTCAGCTTTTTGCATTTATCTCGTTTGGCAAAGGATTCGTTTGCCGCTGTTCTCTCCGTTGCTGGCACAGCGTTAATCCTCTTCCTGGTGCGCCGGGACGTGGTCGGCGAGGGTGTAATTTCCCTGATATTCCTGATGCCTGTGGTCTGGGCTGCGTATCACTGGGGGCTGGGGGCAGGGATGAGCGCGGCCCTCTCGGCTGCGCTCATGTTCAACTTCCTTTTCATCCCGCCTTTTTACACCTTTACGATTGCCAGGCCGGAAGGCATCCTGATTTTTGTGATTTTTTTTGCGGTTGCAATCATTGTAGTGGAGCGCATCCAGTCCACCCTGTCCAGGGCACAGGCCAGCGAACGGGAAGCCGTGCTGATGTACGAATTCAGCACTCTGTTGGCCGGCTTACGCTCCCAGGATGCGATCACCCGCAGTGTGGCGCGCTTTATTCGACAGCGATTGATGGCAGAACTGGTTGTCGTTGTCATCCAACTTAAAGGCCAGGAAAGGCAAACCAGCGCCCGCGAACCGCAAGATAAAACCATGACGGCCAAACCCGACTGCTTGCTGCCGATTCTCAATTCATGGGGCTTGGTTGGGGAGATTCAGATCTGGCGCGGCGATGAAATCGCACTTCCTTCAGTGGAGAGCCGTCTGATGCGTAATATCACTTTGCAAATTGGCCTAGCAATCGAGCGCATACAAATCACAGAGTTCGAGTTCCAGCGCGCCTCCGCACGCGAAAGCACCCACAATTAAACAATTTTGCGATCCAATCCTGCGCTACAATAAAGATAACAGGCCCTCTAATTTCTGATATCAGGTAAAACCATTTTTCTTTAAACTCGGCGCCTGATCCCTGAAGTAGAAAATACATGCCAAACTCAGCCCCCCGTCCTGACCCTGACCAGCTCCTCGCCCAAGTTCAAAAGGAGGAGATAGCTGCCGCACGCGGCAAGCTTAAAATATTTCTTGGCTATGCCGCCGGCGTGGGCAAGACTTTTTCAATGCTTGAAGCTGCCCATCAGCGCCGCGGCGAAGGCGTGGATGTGGTTATTGGTTACATTGAAACTCACAAACGCGCCGAAACCGAAGCCCTGGTCGCCGGGCTGGAGATTGTCCCCCGCAAGCAGATCGAATATCACAATGTAACCCTGTCTGAAATGGATGTGGACGCCATTCTCGCCCGCCATCCCAAACTGGTATTGGTGGATGAACTCGCCCATACCAATGCCCCCGGTTCGCGCCACCCGAAACGCTATCAGGATGTTTATGAACTGCTTGATGCCGGGGTCGATGTGTATACCACCCTCAACATCCAGCACTTGGAAAGCCTTAACGATGTTGTGGCACAAATCACGGGGGTCTTGGTGCGCGAGACCATTCCCGACAAGGTTATCGATGAGGCCAGTGAACTCGAACTGATCGACCTGCCGCCTGATGAACTGCTGACTCGCCTCACAGATGGAAAGGTTTATCTGCCAGAGCAGGCCGCGCGCGCTATCGATAAATTTTTCCGAAAGGGCAATCTAACCGCCCTGCGCGAGATGACTCTGCGCCGCGCAGCAGAAAGAGTCGATGGTCAGATGCGCGCCTATATGCGTTCACTCGCCATCAATCAGGTCTGGGCGGCTGGCGAGCATATTGCAGTCTGCGTCAGCCCCAGCGGATTGGGAGAGCGCCTTGTTCGCTCCGCCCGCCGCCTGGCGGATGAACTCAACGCCGACTGGATGGCCGTTTACGTTGAGACGCCAGCTCACCTGGCCTTGCCGCAGAAAAAGCGCGAACAAGTGGCCCGTACCCTGCGCCTGGCTGAAGAACTTGGTGCGCGCGTCAAGGTTATTCCATCGACTGGTACGGCTAAATCTGTTGCCAAAACCATTCTGGAGTATGCCCGCAAACACAATGTCACCAAGATTGTGGCTGGCAAACCTATCCGCCCGCGCTGGTTCGATTTGCTCCGAGGTTCACTGGTGGATGAACTTATTTATCGAAGCGGCGATATTGATATTTACGTGATTACCAGCTCCGAACCAGCCCGCATTCCCGCGGAAGAGAACCCATTTCATCGGCATAGTTCGTTTAGCCGCTATCTATGGAGCATGGCGCTGGTCATTGCCCTCACTATTTTGGGGCAATTTTGGGGTCGTGAATTTTCGCCCACCAATCTTGCCATGCTTTACTTGATCCCGGTTGTGATTGCGGCTGTTTTTTTAGGGCGTGGCCCATCTATCCTGGCTTCTGTTCTTGGGGTGCTCGCCTTTGATTTCGTTTTTGTTCCCCCGTTTTACACGTTTGCGGTTTCCGATACAGAATATTTCCTGACGTTTATGGTGATGCTCGTGGTCGGGCTTGTGATAAGCGCCCTGGCTGTCAGGGCGCGGGAACAAGCTGATGCCGCCCAGCGCCGCGAATCTGATACCGCCGCGCTCTATGCGCTTAGCCGGGATTTCGCCGCTGCGGAAGGTTTGGAATCTGTTATTAAGGCGATCCGAACGCATCTTGCCCCGGAATTTGGGCAAGATGTGGTTGTTTTCCTACCCAAAGGAGATTCATTGGTTCTGTACGAGGATTCCAATAACTCCCCTTTGCCTGATTCCCGTGAAACTGAATTGAGTCTGGCCCTGTGGTCATACCGGAATGCACAATCTGCGGGGTATGGCACCAATACGCTGCCCGCTGCTGATGCGCTCTATTTGCCATTAAAAACATCCCGGCAGATGGTGGGTGTGTTAAGCATTAAACCCATTCACGCCGGGCAACAACTGACAACCGAGCAGCGCCGCCTTATGGAAGCATTTGCCAGCCAATCGGCCCAGGCGATCGAGCGCGTTCATTTGGCCGAGCAATCACGGCAAATCAAATTGCTGCAATCGACAGAAAAATTACAGAATGCCCTGATTAACTCCATTTCGCATGATCTGCGCACGCCCCTGGTTTCGATCACTGGCGCGTTGACATCCTTGGATGAGCAAGAGAAAAGCCTGGCTCCCGAAAAGAAGCGCAGTTTAATACGGACTGCCCGGGGAGAAGCCGATCGCTTAAACCGCCTGGTGAGCAATTTGCTCGATATGACCCGCCTAGAAGCGGGGGCGCTTAACATCAAGCCCAAGCCATCAGACGTTCAGGATGTGATCGGAACATCCATCGGTCAGTTCGATGCCCGTTTAACGGGGCGCAATGTGCGGGTGGATGTTCCCGCCGCGTTTCCGCTGGTCAGCCTGGATTTTGTTCTCATTGTCCACGTTTTGAATAATGTGATTGATAACGCGCTAAAATATTCTCCCGAAGGGTCGCCGCTCGATATTCAGGCGCGGGTAATCGCAAACGAAGCCCACGTCAGTGTGCTTGACCGGGGTCTGGGCATCCCTGAAGGCGACATGGAGCGTGTTTTCGACAAGTTTTACCGCGTCCAGCGCCCGGAGCAGGTGACCGGAACCGGTTTGGGCCTGGCAATTTCTAAAGGGATTTTGGAAGCGCACGGCGGGCGCATTTGGGCCAGGAACCGCGAGGGCGGCGGGACGGTGGTCACAATTGCCCTGCCGATATAGGTGAGCCATGACTGAAAATTTCCCCCGCATTCTGATTGTGGATGATGAACATCCCATTCGGCGATTCTTGAGCGATTCGTTGGATGAGCAATATACAATTGTTGAAGTTGCCAACGGGAAAGATGCCATCCGTGCTGCCGCTGCCGAACGTCCCGATCTAATTATCCTCGACCTGGGGCTGCCCGATATGGATGGCGTCGAGGTGACCCGCCGCCTGCGCGAGTGGTCTCAGACGCCCATCATTATTGTGTCGGTACGCGAGCAAGAAAATGACAAAATTGCCGCGCTTGATGCCGGGGCCGATGACTACCTGACCAAACCGTTTGGCATTGGCGAGCTTTTGGCGCGCATTCGTACTGTGTTGCGCAGAGTAACCAAGGATGATACCGAGCCGGTTTTTATCAGCGGGGATTTGACGATGGATTTTACGCTGCGCACCGTTGCCGTGGGCGGGCAACCGATCACGCTTACACCCACCGAATACGATTTGCTCAAAACATTTATAAAGCACGCTGGCAAGGTGCTCACCCACCGGCAGTTGCTACGCATGGCCTGGGGCAATAGTTATGAAAATGAAATCCACATTTTGCAGGTCAATATCAGCAATCTGCGGCGTAAAATCGAGCCAGACCCTTCCCGCCCGACTCACATCATCACTGAACCAGGGGTGGGGTATCGGTTTCGGATGGAGTAGGAAAACCGGAGCACCCTCTCAAGAATCCAATACAATATTGAGACGTATTCCCGTGCCCGCAGGGTGCCTTACCGTTGGGGCACAAGAGAACCGCCGTAACAGGCGGTTTTTGGTTTAAAGCTCTCTTATCTTGTCGATGGAAGCAAGGCTCAAACTGAAGTTCGAAATCCCGGGGGATATAGAAATCACCCCTTTTGTATATGTTGCTTATTTAAATAACAACATATACTTATAGATAATTATTATTGATAAGGCTGACGCGCAAAAACCATGTCTCACCCAGAAGCTCGATTCAACGAAATACTCTCCTTGCTCAAAGGACGCGATTTCCGGCTGACGCCTCAGCGGGTGGAGTTGGTGCGCCTGATCGCTGTCAGCGAGGGGCATCCCAGCGCGGCGCAGCTATACGCCAAAATCAAGGAAAAATTCCCCACCATGAGCCATGCCACCGTCTATAAGACCCTGGCCTTGCTCAAGGAAATGAACCAGGTGATGGAAATTGATCTGCGCGATGACAGCCGTTACGACGGCAACCGGCCAGACCCGCACCCGCATTTGATTTGCACCAAGTGCAACCAGATTGTGGACGGGGATATGGAGATTAATGCTGAACTGCTCAAGAAGCTGGAAGATGCTTCCGGGTATCAGATTATTCGGCCACAGATCACGTTTTATGGTCTGTGCCCGGATTGCAAGCAAAGCGCATGATGTTTTTTGTCTAATCCAAAAAAGGAGAAAAATATGAGCGACGAAAGCAAATGCCCGATCCCCGGCCATGCCGGTAGAACATCAGCCAGCCGGGGCACATCCAACCGGGACTGGTGGCCAAAGCAGTTGAACCTGAGCATCCTGCACCAGCACGCCCCGGCCTCCAACCCGATGGGGCCTGATTTCAACTATGCCGAAGAATTTAAAAAGCTCGACCTGGCCGCGGTCAAGCAAGACCTGGCCGACCTGATGACCAATTCGCAGGAGTGGTGGCCCGCCGACTGGGGACACTACGGCGGCCTGATGATTCGCATGGCCTGGCACAGCGCTGGTACTTATCGCACCGGGGACGGTCGTGGTGGTGGCGGCACCGGCAACCAGCGTTTTGCGCCACTTAATAGCTGGCCCGACAACGTCAATCTTGATAAGGCGCGCCGCTTGTTGTGGCCTATCAAGCAGAAGTATGGTAACAAAATTTCGTGGGCCGATCTGATGATCCTGGCTGGCAACGTGGCGCTTGAGTCGATGGGCTTTAAAACCTTCGGCTTCGGCGGCGGCCGCGCGGACATCTGGCAGCCTGAGGAAGATATCTATTGGGGCAGCGAAAACAAATGGCTGGGCGGTGATATTCGCTACGCCCATGGTTCCGAGGGCGTCAAAAAGGGGAGCGCGGTGCTCGTCTCCGACGACACGGCGGATGGGAAGATGCATGAGCGCAACCTGGAGAACCCGCTGGCTGCCGTGCAGATGGGCCTGATCTATGTCAACCCCGAAGGCCCGGATGGCAATCCCGATCCGGTCGCTTCGGGTCTTGATGTGCGTGAGACCTTCGCCCGAATGGCGATGAATGATGAAGAAACCGTTGCGCTTGTCGCCGGTGGACATACCTTCGGCAAGGCCCACGGCGCGGGAGACCCGAAACTGGTTGGACCCGATCCTGAAGCTGCCCCGCTGGAAGAAATGGGACTGGGCTGGAAGAATAGCTTCGGCACCGGCAAGGGCGTGCACACTACCAGCAGCGGCATTGAAGGGGCCTGGAAGCCCAACCCCACCCATTGGGACAACGGCTACTTCGATATGCTCTTCGGTTACGAGTGGGAACTGATCAAAAGCCCGGCCGGCGCCCAACAATGGTCGGCGAAGAACTGCAAGCCGGAGCATATGATCCCCGATGCGCATGACCCGACCAAGAAGCATCCCCCTATGATGAGCACTGCCGATCTGTCGCTGCGCTTCGACCCGATCTACGAGCCCATTGCGCGCCGTTTCCACCAGAATCCACAGGCCTTTGCCGATGCCTTCGCCCGCGCCTGGTTCAAGCTGACCCACCGCGATATGGGACCCAAGGTCCGCTACCTCGGCCCGGAAGTCCCGGCCGAAGATCTGATCTGGCAGGACCCGATCCCTGCCGTTGATCATCCCTTGATCAATGCCAGCGACATTGCTGACCTCAAGGTCAGGATTCTGACTTCGGGTTTGACTATTCCTGACCTTGTCTCCACCGCCTGGGCTTCGGCTTCCACCTTCCGCGGGTCCGACAAACGCGGCGGTGCCAATGGCGCACGCATCCGTCTGGCCCCGCAAAAAGACTGGGAAGCCAACCAACCGGAGCAACTGGCCAGGGTCTTGGGCGTGTTGGAAGGTATCCAGAAGGCCTTCAATGCCTCGGCGTCTGGTGGCAAGCAAGTTTCGCTGGCCGATGTGATCGTGCTGGGAGGCTGCGCTGCAGTTGAAGCCGCGGCCAAGGCTGCCGGCCATGCGGTCGATGTACCCTTCACCCCGGATCGCGCCGACGCCTTGCAGGAACAGACGGATGTGGAATCCTTTGCTGCGCTGGAGCCTGATGCCGATGGCTTCCGAAATTACCAGAGGGCAGTCTTTACCGTGTCTGCTGAGGAAATGCTGATCGACAAGGCCCAACTCCTGACCTTAAGCGCACCCGAGATGACGGTGCTTGTCGGCGGCCTGCGCGTGCTGGGCGCCAACGTGGGTGGCTCGCCGCATGGTGTGTTCACCAAACAGGTGGGTAAACTGACCAACGACTTCTTCGTCAACCTGCTGGATATGGGTGTTGTCTGGCACCCCACCTCCGAAGCGGCTGAAACCTTCAACGCTCACGATCGTAAGACTGGCGAAGTCAGATGGACAGGTACGCGTGTTGATCTGGTCTTTGGCTCCAATTCGCAGTTGCGCGCCCTGGCAGAAGTGTATGCCCAGGCAGATTCCAAAGAGAAGTTCGTGCGCGACTTTGTTGCAGCCTGGAACAAGGTTATGAACCTGGATCGCTTCGACCTTCTCTAATCGCGGTCTAAAAGTACGGTCAAATCGATCGTTGATACTGAAAACCGCGCCAATTTGGCGCGGTTTTTCTATGAAAAGAACGGGTTTTGAGCTATTGCCAACTCGAGATGCCGGCTCTCAGAAAAGTCCCTTGGGGGCTTCTGTTTTCTCTTGGTTATATTTGGCTGAATGGATCTGTCTGGCGATTAATTTGCCGGGTTTTGCCCGGTTGCGCTTTGTGTTTCATCCATTTGACTTCGATTCCATTGCCAGGGCCAGGCCGCCGGGATGATTGCTGCGCAGGCGATCAGCATCGCCGCAACAACCAGTACTCCGCTGAGAATCATGCTAGGCGGGAAGAGTGTCCCGATCGCTGCGAAGAACAAGGCCGCAAGGAAAATTACTGCTGCGATAGCCAGTATCGTCCCTGCCAGTTTCCAGCCTTTTTTCTGCGAAGCCAGGCGCATTCCGCCAATGGTCCCACTCTGGCCATTGAGATATAGCGTGTGTGGTTTGCCATCGTCATCGGTGTACCATGTAACGTAAAGCGGCAGAAGTTGCTGCGTCCAGTGCAGGGATTCGTAATCGGCGCGCAGCCGAAAGTTACGAATGTGCTGTGCCCCGGAGGCTTGCTGGCATTCAGCGGCGGCGGCTTCATCCAGTTGGCCTTGGGCAAGCGGCCAGGCGCTTTCGGGCGGCAGGTCGGGAACGCGCAGCAGCGCGCCTTTAACCTGTTCCGGCTGATAAGCTTGCGCGGGGCTGCGTTGATATGGCCCGGTCAGTTTGAGCAGGCGTTTTTGTTCGCTGATGGCCGGGGCCGCCACGTTATCGTAATGACGCCGAATCTGTCCGGCGCGCGGCTCCCAGCGGATGCGTTGCTCAACCACCTCGCGGGTTTTCCAGCCAGTGTCGCCATACGATTCCTGCGAACTTTTGACCTGATAATCGAAACCGGCTTCGGCCTGCCAGTTGCCCACCACCTCGCCATCCACCAGCCACATTGGCCAGTAGATCGTTGCGGCGCGCTGGAGCAGTTTCTCGGCGTTAAAATCTTCAGAGCGCAACCAGACTTCGTTAACGAATTTCTCCAGGCCGGGACGCAAATCGCTGAGTTTGTACCTGAACGGCGTCAGCAGTTCAGGCGCTTCGGGGCGCAGCAGGGCTGGCTGCGCCAGGAGTTTGCCGCCCGCGCAGTTCGGGCAAGTTTGCCCGAGACGGGCAGCTTCAACAAGGTAAACATGGCGGCAGGCCGGGCAGCCAGCCGGTTCAAGCGATGTGCCCCACAGCGAGGCCGCTTCTTCAATCACCTGGGATTTTGGCAGGGTGGGGGTACTCATCAGACAGCCTCCGAAGCAACTGCTTTTTGATAGAGGAAGAAAGCGCCCGCCAGCCCGGCGATAAAGAAAATGAGACCGATGATGAGTGGCACAAGCCCGATCCCGCCCGCCAGCAAAAGCGGCAGGCCCAGCAATCCCAGGCACAGACCAGGGGAAAGCATGGCCGCCACTGCCAGCCAGATTTTCCACCAGGCCACCGGCTTTTGCCCGGCAATTGCTCCGGTTTGCCCATTCAACATAACCTGGTAAACCTTGTTTTCAAACTTATAAGCGGCCACATATACCGGCAAAAGGATATAGCGCCAGGTTTCTTCGTTAAAATCGGCGGTCATGCTGAAGTTGCGGACATGCAGGGAACCAATATTACTGTGACATGCGCTTTTGGCGCGCTCGCGCATGTCGGCTTTGGCCTGCTCCCAGGCTTTTGGCAGGGTTTGGTCGTAGGCCTGAGCCTGCCAGCCGGCCAGGAAATCGGGCGCATAGCTAACCAGGTCTTTCAGCTGAAAGGGTTCGACCCGCTTGATCAGAACCTGGCTGACGCGCGAACTGCCGCAGAGCAGCAGATCAGCCACATCGATTTTGACCCGGCCATTTTCCCAGCCCCAATCAATCACGGTGCGCGTTTTCCAGCTTTTGTCGTTATGGTCATAATAGCTTTCCTGGCGTTCATGGCCAACTTCTGCTTTCCAACCTGAGGCTATTTGGGCGCTAAAGGTCCAGAATGGCAGGTAAATACCGGCAAAGTGATCCACGATGGCGGATGCGCCGAGCTCGTCGGGGTGATACCAGCCCTGGCCCAACCAGCTTTGCGCCAGCGCGCGAGTGGCCTGGGGCTGGATTTTAAAAGGGATCAGGAAGCGCGGGCGCAATTGATCATCGGAGGCCTCGCGCACATTGACCCGGTTGGATGCGCAGAAAGGGCAGGTGGCGGTCAGGGCATTTTCGGGGATCGCCATATCCGCGCCGCAGGAATTGCAGTGGATTTCCTTGCGCGTCACACCCCAGCCTGTTTCGGCCTTGCTGAGTGTTTCAAGCGTAAATTCCATCACTTGGGCCTGCAACCCGACAGTTTGTGCGATGGGTGCGGTTGTATACCCGCAGTGCTCGCAGGCCACGCCCCCGGCGGCTACATCAAACTTGGTGGAAGCGCCACACTGCGGACATTTGAAGATCTGCGGCGCATCGGTTTGGGTGGTTTTAGGGCGAGGCGCAAACACAGAAATGCCCGGCAGCGCTGATTCGAGCGGCGCAAAATCGGGTGGGGGCTGCCAGATGGGTAAAGTATCGTTCATGCTGTTGAACTCTCTCTTTTTTAGTTACAGATTGAATGCCATAATTGCGTAATTATACGAGGAGATTGCTCTGCAGGTTGTACTGGCCAGGGGCAGAAAATACGTTTCTGTGCTATCCTGAATACTGAAATATTAAACCATGCCTGACTGTAAACCAAGCATCCTAGCCTTTTTTCCAGGTTAAGACCGATCGTTCAGGTGATGCACAAAACATCCCTGGCTAGTATCCTTTGCTATAACAAAGGAGCAAAAAATGACTATTTCAATGGAAGAACTCTCGAATAATTTTGCTGGCGCAACTGAGAAAGCTGCGCTCTCGACCGTACTTGTTAATGCCCGCAGGCGGATGCCCGCCAGCGGGATCGCTTTCGCTGCAGACCTGGTGCTGACAGCAAACCATATTGTTGAATCCGACGATAACCTGCAGGTGATACTGCCGGATGGCAGTTCAGTTGTAGCCAGCCTGGCCGGGCGTGACCCTGGTTCAGACCTGGCAGTTTTGAAACTTGAGAAGGCGCTGGCTACCCCGGCTGAAACATCCACCCAGGCGCGCGTGGGACAACTGGCCCTGGCGCTTGGCCGCCCCTCTACCAGTGGAATCGAGGCCAGCCTGGGCGTTATCAGCGCGATCAGCGGACCGACCCGTACCTCGCTTGGCCTGCTCGACCGTTTTTTCAGGATCGACGCCACGCCTTATCCGGGCTTTTCAGGCGGACCGTTGGTTGACGCTGTGGGCAGGGTGTTGGGCATCAATACTTCCGGTTTTGGGCCGGGTATGTTTATCAGCATTCCGGCAGATATTGCCTGGAAAACCGCCGATGAACTGGCCAGGCACGGCAGTATCAAGCGCGGCTATCTTGGCGTGCGCAGCCAGGCGGTTGAACTCCCTGCTGCGGCACAGCAGGCCCTTCAACGCCAACAGGCCAGCGGACTGCTCTTGGTCGGCATTGATGTCGATACCCCTGCGGGCCGGTCTGAGCTGATGGTTGGCGATATCCTGGTCGGTGTGGCAGGTCACCCGATCGCTGATCACGACGCGCTGTTTGTTGCCCTGTCGGGAGATGTGGTCGGCCGGTCCACCCCGGTTGACGTGCTGCGCGGCGGACAGCCCATTTCAATCGCGGTGACTATCGAAGCCCGGCCGGCCGAACGCAGGCATGGTCATGGGCATGGCCATCAGCGCTAAAGGAATCGATTTGTGATACGAGTGGCAATCCTTGCCAGCGGAATGGCGCTGCGGGTCGGCTTACGCCAGATGATTGGCGGCCTGCCTGATGTGCAAATTGTCGCCGAGAGCAACCAGACCCAGAACCTTCCGCTTGCGGATGTCTGGGTGCTGGCCTCGGCGGACCTTCTGCCCGCGCCGGAAAACTCCCCGGCTTTGCTGTTACTTTCAGATGACCCGGCAGATGCCTCGCGGCTGGTGACCTACCCGCTGTGGGGCATTCTGCCGTTGGAGACAACTGAATCTGAACTGGCTGCGGCCCTGCGCGCGCTTGGGGAGGGTCTGTACGTGGGTGCGCCTGTGTTGTTGAGAGAATTGCTCGTACCGCTTCTGCGCCCCGGGTTGGATGCTGACGATTTAATGGCTCAACCGCTGACGGGACGCGAGTTGGAAGTTCTGCAACTGGTTGCCGAAGGCCTGGCGAACAAACAAATCGCTCTCGCGCTCGCAATCAGCGAACATACGGTCAAATTCCACCTGTCCTCGATTTACACAAAATTAAGGGTAACCAGTCGCACAGAAGCCATCCGGGTCGGCGCCCGGCACGGATGGGTGGCGCTGTGATCCGTGGAAACAAAAACCGCCCATCAGAGCGGTTTTTGTTTTAATATCATCCAGTGTTACCAAGAGAAGTAAAGCTCAAATGGGAAACGCGCCTTCAATATTTCCCATTACCCTGACAGATCGTTCGTGGAAGTTTGAGTTTCCTTATATTGCCCTGTAACCACGAATTCCGTTCGTTCGCAGATATTGGTCACACGGTCGGCGAAGCGCTCCAGGTTGTGGGCTGCCCAGAGCAGCCAGTTGGCGTGTTCGATACTGCGTGGATCGGCCACGATAAAGGTCATTAACTCACGGTAGATTTGCACATAGAGCTGATCCACCAAATCATCTTCAGCCGGGATAAGGCGCGCGCTTTCAGCATCTTCGTTGACAAAGGCTGCCAGGGCGCGATGGAGCATGCTGACTCCTTGCTCGGCCATGCGCGGCATATCCACCAATGGCTTGAGCAGCGGCTCGCTGCCCATCCGGAGATTGATCACGCCAATGCCTTTGGCATAATCGCCCATACGCTCCAACTCACCGATCACTTCCAGGATGGATGCCAGTACGCGCAAGTCGCGCGCCATGGGCTGCTGGGTGGCGATCACGATCATGACACGGTTTTCGAGTTCGAAGCGCTTCTCGTTGATGGTTTTATCCCCGAGAATGACTTTTTCTGAGAGAGCCAAGTCACGTTTTTTGAGCGCTGTCACCGAATCAAGCAGGGCCTGCTCTGCCAAACTTCCCAGGATCAGGATTTCATCTTTAAGTTCTTGCATTTCGTGTTCAAAAGTTGTCCGAACCATACCATTCTCCATTCTTGAATCTGGCGCATCGCGCTTGATTCTTTGTTCGCGTTGTAAGTTTTAAATCCCAACTTAGTTGTCTTGAGCTATTTTGGCAGACTCAATACCCTGTTCGCGCAGCCAGGATCGGATTTTTTCAGCCATCTGATCGCGAATAACGCGTACTTTGGCCAAAACTTCGTCCGGTGCGCCCTCAATGGCGGCAGGGTCTTCAAAGGGCCAGAACAGGTGTTTGCCCATGCTCAAAAAAACGCGCGGGCATTTCTCCTCGGCCCCGCCGCAGACGGTGACCGTATAGGCAAAGGTGACTTTCCCCAGGTACTCGTTAACGCTTTTGGAGTGTTGACCCTCCATCGGCAGGCCGATTTCGTTCATAACGGTACGCACAACCGGGTGGATTTCGCCTTTGGGTTCCAGTCCCGCACTGAAAACATCGAAATGCTCGCCGGCAAAAGCGCGCAAAAATGCCTCGCCCATCTGGCTGCGGGCCGAGTTGCCCGTGCAAAGGAATAAGAATTTCGGTTTGCTCATTCTAGCCAAACCTTCCTGTTACGTAATCTTCGGTGCGTTTGTCGCTGGGGCGGGTGAAGATGATATCGGTTTTATCGTATTCGATGACCGTGCCCGAGCGGGTTTCCCCGTGGAGCATCATCATGGCAGTGAAATCAGAAACGCGCGCGGCCTGCTGCATGTTATGGGTGACGATGATGATGGTGTAATTTTGTTTGAGTTCCTGCATTAATTCTTCAATGCGCAGGGTCGAGATAGGGTCGAGTGCCGAGGCGGGTTCATCCATCAGAATGATCTCGGGCTGGATGGCGATCGTGCGGGCGATGCACAGGCGCTGCTGCTGGCCGCCCGAAAGGGCATAGGCGCTTTGCTTGAGTTTGTCTTTGACTTCATCCCATAGTGCCGCGGCCCGCAGAGATTGCTCAACCAGTTCATCCATGTTGCCTTTGAAGCCGTTGATGTGCGCGCCCCACGAGATGTTCTCGTAGATGGACTTTGGAAAAGGGTTGGGCTTCTGGAAGACCATCCCGATCCGGCGGCGGACTTCAACCGGGTCGATTTCCTTGCTGTACAGGTTGGTGCCGTGCAGCAGAATTTCTCCGTGGACGCGGCTGGTGGGCACAAAATCGTTCATGCGGTTGAAGGCGCGCAGCAAGGTCGATTTGCCGCAGCCCGAAGGGCCGATGATGGCAGTGATCTTGCCTTTTTCGATTTGCAGGTTGACACCCTTCACGGCTTCAAAAGAACCGTAATAAATGCTTAGATCGCGGGTCTCGATGGCATATTGTGGGTTGTTTTCAGGTTGCATGGTTATATCTCTCTTGCTTTAATATTTTCTCTGCAGGCGGTTGCGCAGCAAAATGGCAGTGGCGTTGAGGGTCAGGAGCAATACCAGCAGAACGAGGATCGCTGCCGCAGCAATGGCGTGGAACTCTCCCTGGGCGCGCGAGGTCCACTGGTAGATTTGGATCGGCAGGGCGGTGAATTTGCTGAACAAGCCACTCGGATCGACACTGATGAAGGTCGAAGCGCCGACGATGATCAGCGGCGCGGTTTCGCCAACGGCGCGCGACATGGCCAGGATGCTGCCTGTCAGAATACCCGGCAGGGCATTGGGCAGCACGTGGCTCCAGACAGTCTGCCAGCGGGTTGCGCCGACTCCGTAGGCCGCCTGGCGGATTGAATCGGGTACGGCTTTGATCGCTTCCTGGGCATTGATGATGACCAGTGGCAAAACGAGGATGCCCATGGTCAGCCCGGCGGAGAGGATGGTGCGCCCGTTTGAATCGGTCACGCCGAACAACGCGCCGCTGGTCAGGGCTTCCAGCGTGCGGACGAAGATTGCCAGGCCGAGCATCCCATACACAATCGAGGGCACGCCGGCCAGGTTATTGATGTTGGTTTGGATAATTTTGAAGAGCAGGCTTTTCTTGCTGGCGTATTCCTGCAAATAGATCGCCGCACCCACCCCGACCGGCAGGGCAAACGAGATGGCGATGCCAACCAGCCACATCGAGCCAAACAGGGCGGTGCGCACCCCGGCAAATTCGGCTTTACTCGACATGGGCGTGCTCAGAAACTCGGGGGTCAGCCACGAGCGAAATTCCAGGCGCGCGTCTGGGAATTTCTCGGCAACCTCGGCTTCAAGTTCAGCTTTTTTCAGGATCGAATCGAAGAGCGGATACGTTTCGAGTGTCTTGATCTGGATGATGCGCTCGATGACCAGGTTGTACAGCTCGCCCTGGCCGCGTTTTTCCATGGCGGTTTCATTGTCCAGTTTGTTGTATGCGCCGCGCGAAAGGTTTGTCTTGAGAACCGCGATCAATTCTTCTTTATTCAGCTCATCGAGCGGTTTTTCGCTGATCAGCGCCGGGTCTTTCTTGAATTCATAAGCCACGTAGCCGAAGGCGCCATCCATCACGTTTAAAACCAGGGCGGAAAGGCTTAAAATCGCGATCAGCAGGGCCGAAAGGAAGATGATCTGCCAGATCCAGGCTGTACGGTAACGGCTGGCAACGAAATTTTCCAGCTCGTTCTTTGGGGGGTAAGTGTATTTTTCCATCGGGTTACTCGTATTGCTCACGGAATTTTGAAACGATCCATTGGCTGACCAGGTTCAAGACCAATGTCACCAGGAAGAGCATCAGCGCAATCGCGAACAGGCTGTTGTAGTCGATGGTGTTGTATGAGAGATCGCCGCCGCTGATGCGGGCAATGTGGGCGGTCATTGTTTCAGCCGCTTCAAGTGGATTGAATGTGAATTTGGATGTCGCGCCTGAGGCGACTGCCACGATCATGGTTTCGCCGACCGCGCGCGAAATGCCAACGATGATGGCTGCGCCGATCCCCGAAAGCGCCGCCGGCAGGATGACCTGCGTGCTGGCCTCGAAGCGGGTCGCTCCCATGGCGTAGGCCGCTTCGCGCAGCGAATTGGGGACAGCGCTCAGGGCATCCTCGCTCATCGAAGAGATCAAGGGCAGGATCATGATACCCATCACGATGCCGGCTGAGAGCATGTTGTAAACCCCCAGGGTATCTTCGCCAATCAGGCTGCGCAGGATGGGAGTTACAAAAAGCAGGGCAAAAAAACCGTACACCACGGTTGGGATGCCTGCCAGAATTTCCAAGACAGGTTTAAGGACAGATCGGGCGCGCGGGCTGGCATATTCGCTCAAGTAGATGGCGGCGCTCATCCCGAGCGGCAGGGCGACCAACATCGCAATTGCGCTGGTGGTCAGGGTGGCGCTGATCAGCGCCCAGATGCCGAATTGTCCGATCGCGGGCTGCCACTGGGTGGTCAGGAAAAATTCTGCGAAGCTTACTTGCGGGTCGTTGAAAAACAACAAAGCCTGGTCGCCCAGGACAATTACAATGCTGACCGTAATAAAAATTGTCAGGAACCCCACCAGGAACAGGGATATTTCAATGATGCCTTCCCCAAGCCGCATTTTGCGTTTCAGGTTGCCGGGCTGAAAGGCAGCGGGCGCGAGAATTTTTTTCTGTGTTTCTTCCATAATTTGCAAATCCTGATCACATCCGATAGATTTGGGCTGGCCTCACTTTTTGAGAGAGGCCAGCCCTGGGAAGAGTATTTTCTTGCAGTTTATTGGCTAACAGCCGCGTACCAGGCGCCCCAGGCGGAGTAAATGGCGCTCTTGGGAGCGGGGAAGTAACCGACATCGATGATGTTGTCATCGAGCTGGCCCAGGTAGAAGCCAATGAACGCGGCCACCTGCGGTTTTTCCTGCATGATCTGGGCGGTGGAGTAGATGAAGAGCGGGCGGGCCAGAGGATAGGTACCGTTATCGACATTGGCCTGGGTGGGTTCGACATCGTTGACAGCCAGGGCTTTGAGAGTATCGGTATTTTCGTTGAAGTACGCGTAACCAAAGTACCCGATGGCATACTGGTCGCCAGCCACACCCTGGACGAGAACGTTGTCATCTTCGGAGAACTGGGTGCCTTCGAGACCAAGCAGGGCGGCTTCGCCAGCATCGATGTCGGCTTTGCCATCGGCATTCTTGAAGTGGGGGGCCATGACAGCTTCGACGAAGTAGTCGAAGGTGCCAGAGTCAGCGCCCGGGGAGTAGACTTTGATGGCTTCGGCGGGGAATTCGGGGCGCAGGTCTGCCCAGGTCTTGGCTTCGCCAGAGAAGATCATGGCAAGTTCTTCGGTGGTCAGGGCGGTGGCGAACTCGTTCTGGGATGAGACAACTACGGCCAGAGCGTCAGTCCCGACACGGAACTCAAGCGGTTCGCGGCCGATGGCCTGGCAGGCTTCTTTTTCACTGGCCTTGATGGCGCGCGAGGCGTTAGCGATATCGCTTTCACCGGCCACGCAGAAGCGTTCGAAACCAGCGCCGGTACCGATGCTGTCGACGGTGATGTTGCCGGTGTAGCCTTCGTTCTGGAACAGTTCGGCCATACGCTCGGAAACCGGGAAGACGGTTGATGAACCCGCGCTGATGATGTCGCCGCTAACGGCGGACGGGTCAACCGAAAATTCCTGGGTGGAGAGCCATGCGCCCCAGGCGGAGTAGATGGCCTTGGCGGGGGCGGGGAAGTAACCGACATCGATGATGTTGTCATCGAGCTGGCTCAGGTAGAAGGCGATGAACGCGGCAACCTGGGGTTTCTCCTGCATGATTTTGGCGGTGGAGTAGATGAAGAGCGGGCGGGCCAGGGGGTAGGTGCCGTTATCGACATTGGCCTGGGTGGGTTCGACATCATTGACGGCCAGGGCTTTGAGAGTATCGGTATTTTCGTTGAAGTAGGCATAACCGAAGTAACCAATGGCGTACTGATCGCCAGCCACACCCTGGACGAGCACGTTGTCATCTTCGGAGAACTGGGTGCCTTCAAGACCAAGCAGGGCGGCTTCACCAGCATCGATGTCGGCTTTGCCATCGGCATTCTTGAAGTGGGGGGCCATAACGGCTTCAACGAAGTAATCGAAGGTGCCAGAGTCAGCGCCGGGGGAGTAGACCGAAATCTTGCCATCCGGGTAAGCCGGGTTCAGTTCGTTCCAGTTGGTCACCTGGCCGGAGAAGATCTTGGCGAGTTCTTCGGTGGTGATGTTGGTGGCGAAGTCATTCTGGCTGGAGACGACCACGGCCAGAGCGTCAGTCCCAACACGAAACTCGAGCGGTTCGCGGCCGATGGCCTGGCAGGCTTCTTTTTCGCTGCCTTTGATGGCGCGGGAAGCGTTCGAGATGTCGCTTTCACCAGCCACGCAGAAGCGTTCGAAGCCAGCGCCGGTGCCTATGCTGTCGACGGTGATGTTGCCGGTGTAGCCTTCATTCTGGAAGAGTTCGGCCATGCGCTCGGAAACCGGGAAGACGGTTGATGAGCCAGCCGTGATAATGTCGCCGCTAACTTCATCGGGCAGCATGGCGTAGGGCAGCACGATGGGCAGAATCTCTTCTTCCATCGGGGCTTCGGCGGAAGTGGCTTCAGCGCTGGGAGCCTCGCCAGCGGGCGCTTCCGTGGCCGGGACTTCGGTTGCGGGTGCGCCGCAGGCAGCCAGCGCCAGGCTGGCGATGATCAATGTGGCAAAAATAATGAGCAGGTTTTTACGCATTTCTCTTTTCCTCTTGTGAGTTTTTCTTTAGATTTTTTTGTTTGCCTGTTTATTTTCTCATCTGTCTGTTAAGGACACTGCAAGGATGGTTTAACATTCGGTTAACGATTTGGCATATAAAAGGCAGCCTTAAATGCGTAACGCCCCTGGAATGGGGCATTACGCAGTGAAAAAGGTTTTTCAAATAAGCGAATTTTTAGTGTATTGGGATGGTAAAGCAGAAAGTGCTGCCATCGCCTTCGCGGCTTTCGGCCCAGATTTTACCGCCGTGAGCTTCAACCAGGTGTCGGGCGATGGACAATCCCAGGCCGGTGCCGCCGCCGCTGCGTGAGCGATCTACACGATAAAAACGCTCAAAGATTCGCGGCAGATCGTCGGCCGGGATGCCGGGACCGGTATCTTGCACCAGGAAACGGACAAACTGCCCATCCGGTAGCGCAGACAATGTCACTTCACCGCCAGGCGGGGTGAACTTGACCGCATTGTGGATCAGGTTGACCAGAACCTGTTCAAGACGGGGTAAATCGGCGCGGATCAGCGGCATATCGCCAGAATAATCCACTTTCAGGGTAAGCCCGGCTCGCTCGGCCTGGGTTCTCATCCGGTCGGCGGCCGAGCTTAGCAGGCTGGCCGGAGAGATGGGTTTCAAGTCGAGCGGCACCTGACCCGATTCGATTCGCGAGAGTTCGAGCAATTCTGTGGCCATTTGCGTGAGCGCGTCCACTTCAGTCTGGATGCGGCCCAGAAAACGGTGTGCGGCGGGCGGGTCTTCGAGCGCGCCCTCCTGCAGGGTTTCAGTCAGGGCTTTTAGCGAAGCCAGCGGGGTGCGCAACTCGTGCGAAACATTGGAGATAAAGTCGCGCCGGACGGTTTCAAGGCGGCGCAGGCGCGTCAGGTCATGGATCAGCAAAATTGCTCCCCCGGCATGCTGGTCAGGGATGGCGATCAGCTGCAGGAATTTGCGCGTGAAGGGCACCTCGACCGAATCGCTTTGGACTTCACCGCTTTGTTGACACTTGCGCCAGGTTTCGATCAACTGGTGGTGGCGCAAGGCAACGCTGACAGATTTCCCGATCAGCGTTTTGCCCTCGCCGAAGAGTTTGTCTGCGGCAGGGTTGGTCATCTGGATGCGCCCATCGGGATCGGCAATTAGAACGCCATCTGTAATTTGTGTCAGGGTGGCTTCGAGGCGGGTGCGCTCGGCATCCAACGCCAAAATTTGCAGGTCAAAGGTCTGAATCAGAGTGCGGACAGACCCCGAAAGATTTGTGAGATTCTCTATATCGGCAGGCAGGTCTACGGGAGAAAGGCTGCCCTCTGCGGCGCGGCGGATGGCACGGGCATAATTATCCGTGCTGCGGCGCAGGGAAAGATATCGCCAGCATATCCAGCCCAAGGCCAGGCTGAGCAGGAGAACCAAGATCAGCAGAAACCAGGAAATGGTATTCATCCTTCGAAACGATAGCCGCCGCCGCGAACGGTGACGATCCGGGTTGGGTTGGCCGCATCTTTTTCGATCTTTTGACGCAGCCAACGGACATGGACATCGACCGTGCGGCTGTCTCCGATATAATCCCAGCCCCAGACGCGTTCAAGAATGAATTCGCGCGAGAGCATCTGGCCTTTGTGTTCGGCAAAGAACAGCAGCAGGTCATATTCCTGCGGTTTGAGGGCCAGGGGTATGGCATCAAGGGTTGTTTCGCGGCGCGTATGGTTGATGGCCAGGTTCCCGAAGATGAGTATGTCTTGGTTGGGGGCGCTGGTTTTGAGTCTGCCAAGTTCTTCGCGGATGGTCTCGGTGCGGCGGAGTTGGGCTTTGACTCGCGCGATCAGCTCGCGCATGGAGAAAGGTTTGGTGACATAATCGTCCGCGCCGATTTCGAGGCCAACAACGCGGTCGATTTCGTCGTCTCGAGCGGTCAGCATGATGATGGGAGATTGAAAGCCCTCGCGCCGAAGAATTTTGCAAACTTCGACTCCATCCAACTGCGGAAGCATGATGTCGAGCAGGATCAGGTCCGGTTTGCGCCGCCTGGCCGTTTCGAGCGCTGTTTTTCCGTCCCCGACAGCGTCGACGGTATATCCATGCTTTTGCAGGTTGTAGGCGAGGGTCTCTTGCAGAGAGGGTTCATCTTCAACGATAAGTATGTTTTCTGGCATGGGATTTCCTGTGTAAAAGTACTATATCATATCCGAAGAAATCCCAGTTAATGATTTGTTAAAAACTTTGGAAAGTTGCTGAATAGAAAAAGGAACGGGCTGTAACAAGCCCCGTTCCTTTTTGTTGGTTTTTTTTGCTGTTTACCCAATCAAGAAAGCGAGCAAACGCAAGGGCGCCTTGAAGATGGCGGTCCATCCAGACTGCTGGGCTCCCTTTGTCCTTGGAGTTGCCAGGGATGCGTATTCGTTTATCATCTGAAATCGCCGCTTTTCGTGCTCGTGAGCTGCAATTTTGATTTCGTAAGCGCTTCTCCAGGCAGAGCGTTTTTCTGGAATCATGTTATTGAAGTTATACATTGTGTTCTCCTTAAATTAAAAAACAAGTCTTTTTCCATCCGACATTTCCCTTCGCAGTGTGCGAAGCCTCACGACTCAAAACACCCATTGGAAAGGTATTTCTTGTGTGATCTTCGACGCCTACGAGGTTAGCTGTCGGGCTGGAGCAGAAGACTTGCTCTATAACGCAGTTGCGCTATTTCGCCCCGGAAGTGGGTTCCCCGATCAATAGATTCGGCGTTCAACAATCAAATTACTCTATCAATATAACATAGTGCGCCAGATTCCGCAATAAATCGGCCAATGTTTATGCAAAAAGTACCCTTTTGGGCGAGATGCTGTGCATCGTATCTTGCTGGATCGCTCGAAGAATATCTGCACTGATCGTCCGATACCAGTCAGATAAACAAAACGGCCCTGGCCACAGGCTGGCCAGGGCCGTTTTATCTTTCGAATAGCTCGATCTTAGCGCTGAATTCTGGCCGAGCCGCCCCTGGCAAAAGCCCTGACCTGATCCAGGCTGGCCATGGTGGTATCGCCGGGGAAGGTGGTCAACAGCGCGCCGTGCGCCCAGCCCAGGTTGACGGCATCCTGTTCGGATTCGCCGCCCAGCAAACCGTAGAAAAAGCCCGAGGCGAAGCCGTCGCCGCCGCCAACGCGGTCGTAAACGTTGAGTTCACAGGTCGGAGAGACAAAGGTTTTGCCGTCGACCCAGGCCACCGCCCCCCAACTGTGATGGTTGGTCGAGTGGACTTCGCGCAGGGTGGTGGCAACGATCTTGACGTTCGGGAATTTCTCGACAACCTTGCCGATCATGCCAAAGAAGGTGCTCGGGTCAAGCTTGTTCCCTTCGGTGCCGCTCAGGGCAGGTTTCACCGCTACTTCCGGGCCGGGGACGCCCAGGCCAAGCTGCAAATCTTCTTCGTTGCCAACCAGCACATCCACATTCTCGACAATGCGGCGCACGACCGAAACGGCTTTTTCCTGTCCGCCCCAGATGTTCCACAGCTTGGCGCGGTAGTTCAGATCAAAAGAAGTTACCGCTCCGGCGGCTTTGGCAGCCTTCATTGCTTCGATGATGACTTCGCCGGTGGTTTCAGAGAGCGCCGAGAAAATGCCGCCACTGTGGAACCAGCGCACGCCTGCGCTGAAAATGGCTTCCCAATCGAAATCGCCGGGTTTGAGCTGGGCGGCGGCTTCGTTGGAGCGGTTGTAGAAGACAACCGGGGCGCGCACGCCGAAACCGCGGTCGCTGTAGACGGTTGCCATGTTGGGGCCGTTGACACCGTTGTGTTTGAAGTGCTTGTAGAACGGCTTTACGCCCATCGCCCTGACGCGTTCGGCGATCAAGTCACCGATCGGGTAGTCGACCATCGCGCTGGCGATGCCGGTTTTCAGGCCGAAGCAATCCGAGAGGTTGGCGGCGCAGTTGAACTCGCCGCCGCTGACGTGGATGGCGCATTCGGTGGCTTTGCGGAAGGGGATGATGCCGGGGTCGAGGCGGTGAACCAGTGCGCCGAGCGAGAGAAAGTCGAGAGTGCCCTCAGATCTAAGGTTAAGTCCGTATTGCATGTGGTTGCTCCTTTTGTCAAATGCGAGGGTCGAGTAGTCCGCGCTTTTCGGGCATATCGAGACCCGCAATCGTTGGTTGCGTCCCGTGGTCTCGGTACATCCTTCGTAAAAACCGCTCAGGGGTACTCGACCAGCTGACGGCTACTGCCATTCAGTGTGGAAAGATCCTTCGCGGTCGATGCGGCGGTAGGTGTGCGCGCCAAAATAATCGCGCTGGGCCTGGGTCAGGTTGGCTGGCAGGCGGGCGCTGCGGTAGGCATCGTAATAGGCCAGGGCGGAACTGAAAGCCAGGGCCGGGATGCCACTCTCAGCTGCCAGCGCCACCACTTTGCGCAGGGAGGCCTGGCGGGTATTCATCATTTTCGCAAATTCAGTGTCTACCATTAAATTGGCCAGGTCGGGGGTGCGGGCGAAGGCAGCGCGGATATCGTTCAAGAAGCGGGCACGGATAATACAGCCGCCGCGCCAGATCTTTGCGATCTCGCCATAGTTCAGGTTGTAATCGTATTCCTTGCTGGCCATGCGCAGCAGGCCAAAGCCCTGGGCATAGGAGCAAATCTTGGCGGCAAAAAGCGCATCGCGCACGGCGGCAATCACGGCTTGCGGATCGCCAGGGATTTTCGGCTCAGGGCCGGTCAATACCTGTGAGGCGGCAACGCGCTCCTCTTTGTAAGCCGAGACGATCCGGCTTTCGACGGCGGCATTGATCGTCGGGATGGGCGCGCCCAGGTCGAGGGCATTTTGGCTGGTCCATTTGCCGGTGCCTTTTTGGGCCGCCTCGTCCAAGATCAGATCGACAACCGCAGCACCGGTCTCGGGGTCGTTCTTGCTGAAAATATCGGCGGTGATCTCGATCAGGTATGATTCCAGTTCGCCGCGGTTCCATTCGCCAAAAACCTCGCCCAGTTGGGCGTTGCTCAGGCCCAGGCCGCGATGCAGGATGTCGTAGGCCTCGGCGATCAACTGCATGTCGCCATACTCGATGCCGTTATGCACCATCTTGACGTAATGCCCCGCGCCGCGCGGCCCCATGTAAGCGACACACGGTTCGCCAGGGCTGACACCAGGCACAGCTCCTACTTTGGCGGCGATGGCCTCGAAAATGGGCTTGACCAACTCCCAGGCTTCCGGCTGTCCGCCGGGCATGATGGACGGGCCCCAGAGGGCGCCCTGCTCACCGCCGCTGACTCCCGTTCCGATGTAGATGATGCCGGCTGCTTCGAGTTCCTTCGAGCGGCGTTCAGTATCGGGGAAGTAGGTATTGCCGCCGTCGATCAGCAGGTCGCCTTTGGCAAGATGCGGTTTGATCGAGGAGATGGCCGCGTCGACGGGTTTCCCGGCTGGCACCATCATCAGGATCCGGCGAGGCAGCTCAAGGGTGGAAAGAAACGCCTCGAGCGTCTCGCAGGCGATCAGATTCTTCGTAGCGGATTCCGCTCTAAAGGCTTGCACCTTTTCCAAATCCAGATCATAGCCTGCGACATGAAAACCGTTGCGTTCCATGTTGAGGGCGAGCATGTGGCCCATCACGCCCAGTCCCATTACTCCAAAATTTGCTTTTTTCATAAAATCTCCTTGTTTCGTTTTTCAAAACGATAGATTTGCCAGGTGTTGTACAGGTTGTGGTAAAGCACATAAAAGGTCGGCCCCATCGCCGCGAGAGGGCTGATGAAGGTCAGGGCGATCCAGATCGAGAAAGAGTTGTTCTTCTGGCCGAGGGCCTGGCTGGATTCCTGCCAGTAGCTGCGCCCGCCCAGCAGCGCGCCGATGGCAAAGTTAACAGCACAGATGATCAGCGAGACCAGCGCGATTTGTCCGAGCACGATCAGCGAGCCTGAGTTCTCGTGGATGACGAAATCGGAGGCTTTGGCGCTGATGATGAACAGGTTGGCAATCCAGAGCGGGAACGAGAGTTTTTTCCCGGCGCGGATGGCGTTTTGAGCCTCCCCGGGCAGGTGCGCGGCGAGCCGTGCCAGGATCAACGGGACGAACATGGTGATCAGCACGGGCTGGAGCACATCCCAGGTCGAGATGGGAATGGTTGCGCCGAGAACAAAGGGCAGCACGACCGGGACAACAAGCGCCATGGCGATGTTGGTCAGTAGAACGGCCGAGACCATGAATTCAACACGGCCTTCGATGAAGCTGACGATAACCGTCGATGAGATTGCGGTGGGGGCGATGGCAGTGATGAAGGCAGCCAGACCGAGATCGACGCTGAAGCGTGAGAAGGTTTCGTAGGCCAGGAAGGCCACTGCCAGGTTGGCCAGCAGCACCCAGATCACACCTTTTTGAAAGTTTTTGGGGTTGATTTCAATGTCGAGAAAGGCGAAAAAGAGCATCGCCATCAACAGATATTGCACCATAAATGAAAGCGCGTTGGCCTGTGGCACGAGCGCGCCGATCAGCATGGTCACAACCAGCGAGATGACTTTGCCGTAGGCGTTTATCCAGGATTTGAAGCGGGAGGAAAGTTCAACCATTAAAAGTAAGATATTCTTGTAGGATGACCCGATACGCAGGATGATACAAGTGCTCATATTCGGGAGAGTGGTGTACGGCTGGAAAGTTTTGCGCCTTAAGCGGCTCAAAAAACCGTTGCATTTCTGGCTCTGAAAAGGGAAGTTGGCCGCTTTCAGCCAGACTGATAGCTTCAGCCCAATAGCGTTCGAGACGGTCTGTCGACCCATTATGCTGGTTCGCGGTGCGGACGAAGGCTTCCAGTAATTTGGCCGGGTCGCCGCCGGAGGCGATGTACGGGCGTAAGTGGACTCGCACAATCCCGGTTTCGCCAGAGAGCGGGTCAACCAGTGGTTCTACCGGCCCCTCGCCCATTTCGGCCAGTTCACGGGTCAGCCAGTCACCGGCGGATTTTTCGTCACGAATGGCATGTTCGCTGCCCATGGCGGCCTGGTGAATAAGTTTGTAGATGTCCGCAAGCTGCATGGCCGGGTAGCTTGCGAGTTGGGCGAGAAGGATTGACTCAAACATTAAAAAACCTTTTATCACGAAGAACAAAAAGAACACAAAGGTTCACCAAATTTTTATTTTTAAATAATTCGTGTTGTTTTGTTAATTTTTTGGCTAACTTTTCAACCGATACAAAATTTCGCCAGCCTTCGGTACGTACAAAATGCCTTCGTTCTCGCGGTTTTGCCATTCTTCGAGATTAATGCTGGCCGGGTCGAGGTAACCCAGGTTGAGCCTGGCGCAGTCTTCGGGCGGAATCTGGCTGGCAAGGGTCACGCGCACGTTGGGTTTTTCGATGCGGTTTTCCATATAGCCGGAGCCGCGCACGTGGGTCGAGTGGGCCAGCACGCCGAGCGGGATGTGTTTGAAGTCATCCCAATCCTGCAGGAAATAAGGCAGGATGTGGTAGCCGATCTCATAGATGTATTTGCCATGCACATGGCTGACCACATCCAGGTGCGGGGCGTAGATGACGACTTCGCCGCCGATGGCCATTGCCGGTTCAAGTTTGTACATGGCTTTGGCGCCCGTCCAGAGTTCATCGTACATTTTGGGCGCACAAGACAAAACACGCTGGTAAGGTCGCGTAGCGTCGCACCAGAGGATGTGACGCTGTGCCGATAGATCTGCAGCAGCGCTCCAGGCCGAGACATGGTCGCCGATAAACAGTCCGCTCAGATCGTGGCCTTCGACTGTCAGCGCGATGAGTGTAACCGGCGTTGAGAGCTTTTCAGCGGCGGCGTGGATCATGGCCCGAACGGGGGTGTCCTTGACGCCAATCGTTCCGACCACGCCGGCCAACGCACCCAGCCAGTGGGTGGCGTTGATCATGTCCGCGCCTGAAATGCCGGGGAACAGGTATTTGGCTCCGCCCGAGAAACCGACCACTTCGTGCGGAAAGGTCGGGCCAAGGATCAGGATATGGTCGTAGGCCAGGGCGGCTTTGTTTAGGCGCACATCCACGCTGTCGGGTAGGGATGAATGCCAGCGCTCCCCGGCAATCGCCTTGATCTGATCATGCTCAATCACGCCCAGGGTGGTCAGGACATCAGGATCATCCCAAGCATGGTTCAACAGGCCAATGTGTGCATATTGCGTTTTGCGTTCATCGGCAGTAATACCAACCAGTTGATTTAGACTGACCTCCGTCAGCGCAGGGTGCGTGCCCAGGGCGACCATGAAGTCGAGTTGGCGGGCATCGTGCAGGATTTCAACCAGGGCGCGGAACAAGAAGGGCAGCGGCAGGGAGCGGGTGTGATCGGGGATCAGCACCAGAAGCTTTTGACGGCTGAACTTGCCAGCAAGCCCTTTTTCGAGCGTCTCACGAATGGTGTCAGATGAGAGCAGCCCGCTGGACGCAACTGCCTGAGATGCGAGATTATTCATAGAGTTTTTGGGGATTATATGATCCTTGTAAACCGTCTACAGCATTATATCGTCTATGCTCTTCTTTCGATATGTTGTAGGTTATTGATATAAATTTACTTTTACCAGGTTGGTGTGTCAGGCAGCAGGTTTTCGAAGTCTGCGATCAAGCTGGCTTCATAGGCTCCGGCATAGGTGCCATTTAAGAACTTGTCTGAGGCTTCGGACAGGAAGCGTTGCCAGGATTCAATCTCGCAGCCGGGGTTGATCGGGTAAAACAAAGCGCAGTTGGCCTGCGCCGCTTTCAAATCTCCGAGGGCATCTCCGATCATCAAAATCCGCTGGGGGGCATATTTGCCACGCGCCGCCAGGGCCAGGTGCTGTTCTTTGGTGCCGGCTTCCTGCCCGGCGATCAGGCCCATGTACTGTGCCAGCTCGTGCTCCTGCCATTCACGCTCTAGCGCCTCGATCGGCGTGGCCGATACCACCATCATATCCGCGACCGGCGCCATTTTTTGCAGGCTCTCGCGCACCTGCGGAAAAGGCGGCACGCCATGTACGATATCTGCAATGGACTGATTCACGCCCAGTGACCAGGCCTGCGCCTGATCAAGCTCCGGGTGAGGGTGTTGTTCCTTATACTGGAGCAGGCCTTTCTCGCTCAAGGGAAAACCGGAAGCAATGAACTCGCGGACTTTGTTGGCCTGCGGTACATCGGCCTGGCGGGCCAGTACTTCCGGCCGGCCGCGCAACAGGTCCAGTGCGGTGATCAGGGCCGGCCAGCGGTTTGCACCGCGCCACTTGGAATACAGGTTGACAAATTCAGCCGCTTCGCGGGCATATTTTGAGACTGGCTGTAAATTCCAGTGTTTGATCGTGTTCGGGCAAAAACACTCTTTGTGTTTGATCTCCATCGAGTCGAAAACACAGCCGTCCGAGTCGATGCCGATAAAAAAATCGTGCTGCGGTTGCCAGGCGCGGAGCGGGTTGGATTCGGATGTTTGAGCGGTCATTGATACTTTCCTTATCCGATCCCATAGAGTGTGCGCGCTATGGCAGTCATCGATTCGGGGCCAACACCGTAACTGACCACAACCGTTTCGTATTCGGGCCTGACGGCAGTCGGGTAATGCGTGTTGGTGACGACGATCACGGGTTTCCCTAATTTCAACAGTTCCTGCCCGTAACGCTCATCCTTGGCCTGGTTGCGGTAATAGTAATCGGTGGCGATGATGATGTCCGCTTCATTCAGACGGTGCTGGATGCGTTCGTAATCCTGCCCGGTCAATTGCAGGTTGGTTTCAACCATGGCCACCTGATCGGAAATATTCAGAAGGTTTTCCCATAAAATACCGGGGTGGCATGCCTGGCTGTTCGTGTTGCGATGCAAGGGATTGATCTGCTCGATCAGCAAAACTCTCTGGTCCGGTTTGAGCGGCAGGAGTTTTTGGGTATCTTTCAAAACCCTGACGCCGCATTGGGCGGCCTGTGTGGCGATCTCAACCACCTTTGGGTCACGGATGCCGTCACTGGCCTGGCTTACAGCGCGGATCGAACCCTGTTCGAACAATCCGTAATCGTATTTTACCGACAGCGTACGGCGGATCGCATCGTTCAACCGTTCTTCTTGTAAGCGTCCCTGTTGCACCGCTTGGATCAGCCCTGCCACCACTTCATCGATCAACGGGCTTTCGTCGCGGACTAGCACCAAATCGGCGCCGGCCTCGAGCGCCAGCCGGCAGGCTTCGGGCACTTCATACTTTTGGATAATACCCCCCATCGTAATGTCGTCGGTCGTAATGGTGCCCTTGAAACCCATCTCGCCTTTCAGGAGATCGGTCAGGATCCGTTTCGAGAGGGTTGCCGGCAGGCCCGAGGGGTCAAGACTGGGATAAGCCGTATGGGCCGTCATGATGGCGGGGATGCCGGCGTCGATCAACTGCTGAAAGGGCCTGAGATGGTTCTGCATCTCGGCGCGTGGGATATCAATGACGGGCATTTCGCTATGGGCATCGGTCACGGACGCGCCGCGCCCCGGAAAGTGCTTGCCGGTGGTGATGATGCCCGCAGCCTGATAGCCTTTCAGGGCTTCCAGGGCATAGGCCGCCGCCGTTTCGGGATCTTCACCATAGCTGCGGGTGCCGATTTCAGGGTTGAGCGGATGGGTATTGACATCCAGGACCGGCGAATGCAGCCAATCGCAGCCAACCGGCCGCAGTTGGCGACCGATTGCCCAGGCTACTTCACGCGCCAGGTGGGGAGCGTTGCCCAGGCTGTATGCCATGGGGCTTGGAAAATAATGGATACCGCCCCGAATATAGTCGGCGCTGGTATCGCCTTCCATGTCCATGGTGATGTGCAGCGGAATTCCAAGCCCGTTATCAAGCGCGGCCTGCTTTAAGCGATTGGTAAAAGCGCAGTATTCTTCGTTCGTGCAGTGCGGCACCCGCAAACCGGGTAGATAATCTTTAACGGTGCCCTTTGGATGGCGCACGACACGCGCAGCATACTTATCGTGGCCGACAGAGGTCGGATCGTGCACAGCGGTTTTTACCCGAAAGGTTAAGCCGGCCCGGACGCCAGCCGGGTAATACTGACGAATGCGTTTTAAGATTTCCGGTGTAATGACGGTGCCCACAAAGCCAATCACGAGGCATTGGCCCACTTTTTGCTCAAGGGTCATTTTGTCAATCAATTGTTCAATAAAAGCTGACTTGTCTTGATCCATGGTAATTCTCCTGGCTATAAAATATATGAACTTTATGCAATTGCTGGCCGGCGGTTAGACCCCGCTATAGACCGAGAACCCACCATCTACCGGCACGACCACCCCGGTTACAAACGCTGATGCCGGAGAGACCAGCCACAGCAATGTGCCCAACAAATCTTCGGGAGTACCAAAACGGTTCTGCGGGGTATGGGCAATGATGGTTTTGCCGCGGGCTGTCAGTTTGCCGGTTTCTTTATCGGTCAGCAGGAAGCGATTCTGTTCGGTGAGAAAGAATCCCGGGGCAATGGCGTTGACGCGGATTTCAGTGGAATATTCTTGCGCCATGTGGACTGCCAGCCATTGGGTGAAGTTGCTGACTGCGGCTTTGGCCGCCGAATAAGCCGGGATGCGCGTCAGCGGGCGAAAAGCGTTCATTGATGAGATGTTGACGATCACGCCCGACTTCTGTTCGGCCATTATTTTGCCAAAAACCTGGCTCGGCAGCAGCGTGCCGATAAAGTTGAGATTGAAAACCCATTGCACGGCATCGGCCGGCAGATCGAAAAATTTTTGTTCGGCGTTGGTCGATGCCTGGGGCTTGTTGCCCCCGGCTCCATTGACCAGGATGTCGATCCGGCCAAATTTTGCCATGACATGCTGTGCGGCGGCTTCGAGGCTGTCCTTCTCCAGCACATTGCAAGCCAGACCGATGGCGCCATTGCCAAGTTCTGCAGCCAGCGCTTCGGCAGGCCCGGCGAACAGGTCTAGCACAACCACCCGGGCGCCGGCCCCGGCCAGGGCCCGGCACATGGCTGCGCACAGCACGCCTGCCCCACCTGTTACAACTGCGACTTTGCCTTGAACATCAAAAGAGACACTCATATGTTGGTTCACTTTCATCCTGGCTCATAGATTTTTGTTGCCACTCCAGCGGCGATCTTCGCAGCCTTATAAACGATAGGCGCGCCTGGCAAGCCCAACGGACAGTTCGAACATCATCTCGTGGGCATCATCCATGTCGATCAGGTGGCGCACCACCAGCCCGGCAACCCAGTTGGCCGAGACCCGCCGCCACAGGTCGTGCCGGATCGGGATCGAGCAAAAGGCGCGCGTATCGTCGTTGAATCCGACTGTGTTATAGATGCCTGCGGTTTCCATGATCTGGTCGAAGTAGCGCGCCATGCCGTTCGGGCTGTCGTGGAACCACCAGGGTGGGCCCAGCTTCAGGGCAGGATAATGCCCTGCCAGGGGCGCCAACTCGCGGGAGTAGGAAGTTTCATCGAGGCTAAACACGATCAGGGTCAGGCGGCTGTCGTTGCCGAATTTGTTCAATAACGGCAGCAGGTTACGGGTGTACTCGGCCTGGAGCGGAATATCCGCGCCTTTATCTGGCCCAAAGCGCTCGAAGATCATCCGATTGTGGTTGCGCAGCGCACCCGAGTGCAATTGCATCACCAGCCCGTCTTCGATGCTCATGCGCGCCATTTCGATCAGCATATGGGCGGTGAAACGTGCCGTATCGTTGCAAGTTGTTTCGCCATGCAGGGCGCGCTGGAAAATTTCTTCAGTTTCGGTGGGACTCAATTCGGCGGTGGCGGGCGTCAGGGCAGCGTGATCGGTGGCGGTTGCGCCCATCGACTTGAAATACTCGCGGCGTTGTTCCAGGGCCCGGGTGTAGGATGTAAAATCCACAACATCGATCCCGCTGACCGCACTGAGTTGGTCGATGTTGGCTCGCCAGCCTGGGGTATCCAGGTTGACAAGAGCATCTGGCCGGAAGGTGGGCAAAATTCGGCCATCCCAGCCTGATGCGCGGATGGCCTGATGATGTTCAAGGGTGTCCGTGGCGGCATCGGTGGTGCTGAGCACTTCGATGTTGAAACGCTTGAACAAGGCGCGCGGTGTGAATTCAGGCTGAGCCAGTTTTTCGCTGATGGCATCGTAAAGCCGGTCGGCATTGGCGGTGCAAGGTTTTTCGTTTAGGCCAAAAACCTCGCTCAGTTCGTGGGCCAGCCAGATGCCCGAAGGTGTGCCGCGGAACAGGTGGAAGTTGGCGCAGAAAAGGCGCCAGATGGCGCGCTGGTCGGTTTGAACGTTGCCGCCATCCAGGCGGAGGATGCCAAGCTCCTCCATGGAGATCCCCTGCGAGTACAGCATCCGCAAGATGTAGTGATCGGGGGTGATGAACAGCTCAGTGGGAGAGCCGAAGGTTGCGTCCGGATCGGCAAACAATCGTGGATCGACGTGACCGTGCGGACAGACCAGCGGCAGATCGAAAATGCGCTCGTATAACTGACGCGCAACTTTTTTCTGTTGGGTGGCAGGGCCAAAGTAGTGGTCATGCTGCATATTTTTATTTCGCGCCCCATATTTCGCGCAAACGATGCGCTGCCAGCTTGGGGCGGCGGTCTCGGGTAAAGACACCTTTGTGGTTCAATGCGCCGACACGCCCGACTCCCTGGCACGTCTTGAAATCGCACATATTCCAAACGTGCTCGCCGACAACGTAAGATTTCTGGCGCAAAACTTCAATGGTGCGGGCGATAATTTCAGCCTGGTATTCTTCGCTGAACATCTCTGGCGGCTGGGCGTGCATACCAGAGACGGCATCAGCGCCGAATTCGGCCAGGATCAGCGGCTTGCTGCCATACTTCTCATGGATGGCGTCCAAATCTTCAGAGAGTACCTGCAGCCCTTTTGGGATGTCTCCACTCTGGACGTACCAGCCGTTGTAACGGTTCAAGCAGAGCACATCGCAAAATTCGAAGGATTCTTCGGCCAGCCCGACCGTGCTGACAAGCGTCACAGGGCGGGTTGAATCCAGGGCGTGGGCTTCATCGTAAAGCTGACGGAAAAATGGTTTGGCATGCGGTGGTTTGGAGTGTGGTTCGTTGGCAACACTCCACATGATGACGCTGGGGTGATTCTTATCGCGGGTGATCAACTCGCGCACGTATTGCGAGCACAATTCAAGGCGGCGCTCCAGGCCATCTTCACGGAAATAAAGGCCGACGGCTGGCGTTTCGGCGATCACCAGAAAACCGAGCCGGTCGGCCAACGCCAGCATCTCTTCAGAATAGGGATAATGGCTGGTGCGGAAGGAGTTGGCACCGATCCAATTCATCAGAGCGTAATCTTTGACGATCACCGGAGGCAGCAGGCCGCGCCCGACCACCGGGAAATCTTCATGCCTGCCGAAGCCAGTCAGGTAGATGGGCTGACCATTCAGGAGTAAGCGCTCGCCGTCCACAACCACCGTGCGGATGCCAACCGGAAGGCTGTAAACATCCTGCACGGCGCCGTTTTGGAGCAATTCCACGCTCAGTTCATATAAATTCGGCGCGGCGGGTGACCACAGGGCCGCCTCGGGTACGGAGATGAGCGCCTCGGCGCTATCGCCGTTAAACTGTGTTTCGACAGAAATATCCTGTCCGTACCCGCGCAGAGAAAAACGGGCGCTGGCTTCGGTCTGATCATATTTCTGGGCGCGCACCCGCAGCTTGCCCTCGCTCCCGACCAGGTCGGTGACGACGGTGATATCCTGCAAGGCCTGGAGCGGTGTGGCGTAGAGCAGCACCGGGCGCTGGATGCCGCAAAATGGAAAGAAATCGAATTGGGCCTGAGGCGTGTTGCCTCCGTGGCTGGGAAAGAAATCAACCGTATCGCCTGTCACGTTTCCGGGTGGTACCCGGTCAAAGGCCAGTTCGCCGTCCACGCGCACAACCAGGCAGTTGGCTTGTGGCTGAACCAGTGCGGTGATATCGAATTCGAACGGCAGATGCCCGCCTTCGTGCCCGCCGATTTGGGTGCCATTCAGCCAGACTGTGGCCAGGTAATTTACTGATCCGAAGCGCACAAAAATGCGCTTGTCTTGCCAGTTCCAGGGCAAATCAAAGCGGATTTGATACCAGGCCGGCCCCAAATAATCGCGCCCGTCTTCAAACTGATCGTTCCAACTGGCCGGCACGGCGATGGGACGACCGTGGCTAAATCCGCTGGGCCACCCTTGCGTTTCGCCAACCTGCTCACGGTCGAAACAGAAATCCCAAAAACCGGAAAGATCATTTGACTGGCGAAAGAGATTAAATTGTGGATACAGCATTTTAGGCCTCCATTTGCGGCGCGGCTTGCGCACTATGAGTAAAGTTCGAAAATAATTGTATTCTGTTTTTTTGGGCTTACGGCATCCCGGACAGGGATAATTCTTCGGCAAAATGACAGGCTACTGAGTGTTTTTCGCCGATTTCTCTCAAGGACGGTTGTTCAACTTTGCAGACATCTTTGGCGTAGCGGCAGCGCGGATGGAAGTAACAGCCGCTGGGCGGGTTTGCCGGATCGGCTACATCGCCCTCCAGAATAATCCGATTGCCCCGCAGGCGTGGGTCAGGCTTTGGGACCGCCGATAAAAGCGCTTCGGTATATGGATGTCTGGGCGCGCTGAACAGTTTTGTCGTTGGCGCGATTTCCACCAGTTTGCCGACATACATTACCGCCACACGATTGGCAATATATTCCACCACGCTCAGGTCATGTGAAATGAACAGATACGTCAGGTTGAATTCGGCCTGCAAATCGAGCAGCAGGTTCAAAATTTGGGCCTGGACCGACACATCCAGCGCCGACACGGCCTCGTCGCAAATCACAACGCGCGGGTCAAGCGCCAGGGCCCGGGCAATTCCGATGCGTTGGCGCTGTCCTCCACTAAAGGCGTGCGGATAGCGGCGCATGTACTCGGGGCGCAGCCCCACTTTGCGGAGAATGACCGCCACGCGATCCTCCAGCTCTTTGCCGCGCGCCAGCTTATGAACCACGAGGGGTTCTCCGACAATATCCAAAACCGTCATGCGCGGATTAAGTGAAGCATACGGATCCTGGAAGATCATGCGCAGTTCGCGGCGATAGGGCTTGAGGATGCTTTCGGGCAACTGCGCCAGGTCTACTGTCTGGTCGCTTTCGTTTCGATACTGGATGACGCCACCGGTGGGCTGATAAGCCCGAATCAGGCAGCGCCCTACGGTTGTTTTGCCGCAGCCGCTTTCGCCGACCAACCCCAGGGTTTCTCCGCAGCACAGTGAAAAATTAACATCATCCACTGCTTTGACATGCCCAACCACATTCTGCAAGAAACCTTTGCGAATCGGAAAATACATCTTGAGATCAGAAACATCCAACAGGGTGGTGTTTTCTTGTTTGGCAGCTTGCATAGTAGCTCCTCAATCGTTAAAACTGTGCGTCTCGGCATACTGCCAACAGCGTACCGTCCGGCCGTCCGGTTTGCGGAACACAGGCGAGGGTTGTGTAGCGCACTTTCCCTCGATGGCTACCGCACAGCGCGGATGGAAGGGGCAGCCGGTTGGACGGTTATACGGATCCGGCACCGCGCCGGTGATCGGGTCCAGGCGTCCGCCTTTGTTGGCTCCCAGCTTCGGAATCGAGCGCAGCAAGGCCTGCGTATACGGATGTAATGGATCGTGGAAGAGCGCATCAACGCTGGCCTGCTCAACCATCTCGCCCAGATACATCACGGCCACTTCGTCGCAGATTTCAGCTACAACACCCAGGTTGTGGGTAATGAGCATGATCGCCATGCCCATTTCCTTTTGCAGGCGCAACATTAATTCCAGGATCTGAGCCTGCATCGTCACATCCAGGGCTGTTGTCGGTTCATCCGCAATAAGCAGATTGGGCCGGCAAACCAGCGCCATGGCGATCATCGCGCGCTGGCGCATACCGCCGCTGAGTTGGAAGGGGTAGGCATCGATACGCTGTTCGGGTTTGGGTATGCCGACATATCCCAACATCTCAATCGCCTGGCGGCGCGCCTCGGCTGCATTGACAGGGATGTGCAATTGCAGCATCTCGATGATTTGATTGCCAACGGTATGCACCGGGCTGAAGGCTGTCATCGGTTCTTGAAAGATCATCGCAATTTCACCGCCGCGGATGGTGCGCATTTCTCTGCCGTCCGGGCGTAGTTTGGTTAAATCTATCAAATCGATCGGCAGGTTTGACCCCTCGTCACGGTTGCCGTTCTGGCGGTGATAGATAATTTCGCCTGCCACGATTCGCCCTGGCGATTCGATCAACTGCAGGATGGAATAGGCCGTTACGGTTTTGCCGCAGCCGCTTTCGCCGACCACTCCCAGGGTGCCGCCGCGTCGCAGGGTCAGATCAACCCCTTCCACGGCGCGCACGGTGCCTTCATCCAGGTGAAAATGTGTTTTCAAGCCTTTAATTTCGAGCAATAAATCTTGCGAGGTCATTTGCGCTCCTTGAGATTCTTGCGCGAGTTTAGCGCGCATAAGGATCGGCCGCGTCGCGCAGGCCGTCGCCTAGAAAGTTCATTGCGAGGACCGTTACCACCAAGGCCAGCGCAGGGATGAGCAGCCAGGGCGCTGTGGCAATGCTTCGGATATTGATGGCATCTTGTAGCAGCACGCCCCAACTGACGATCGGTTCGCGCAGGCCCAGCCCAATAAAACTGAGCGCTGTCTCAGACAGGATCATATTGGGGATGGTCAGAGTGATGGTGGCAATAATATGACTGGCAAAGGCAGGAACCATGTGGCGCAAGATAATCCGCGCCTGGCTGGCGCCATCCAGCCGGGCGGCCATGACAAAATCTTCTTCGCGCAGGGATAGAAATCGCCCGCGTATCACCCGCGCCATTCCTGGCCAGCTCACGAGCGAAAGAATCAGTGTAATGAAAAAATATACCTGTAGTGGCGGCAGGTCATTTGGCAGCGCAGCGGCCAGCCCCATCCACAAGGGAATGGACGGAATGGAAGAGACAAACTCGATCAGACGCTGAATCAGCAAATCGGGCAGGCCGCCAAAATAGCCGGAAATGCCGCCTAAAACAATACCCAATGCCAGGGTCAGTAAAACTCCTACCAGCCCAACGGACAGGGAAACGCGTGTGCCGACAATCAGGCGGCTCAGCAAATCGCGCCCGAGGCGGTCTGCGCCCAGTAGATACATGGGTTGGGTTGAGTCTAACGGGCCAATCAGATGCCGGTCGCCTGAAATAAGATCGAACCATTTATAGGAAACGCCTTTGACAAAAAAACCTACCGGAATTTTCTGTGTTGGATCCACCGTAAACGTCCGGCGCAGAGCCACCGGATCGACAGCGCTGGTGTATCCATAGACATATAAACCTGAGCCGTCTATCTTCAAAGGTTGGGGGGGGGCATACAGATAAACATCGTTGGTCACATCTGGCGCGAAAGGCGATAAAAATTCAGCAATACCGGCCACAAGGTAAATAATCAGCACGATCACGGCGCTGATCAGCGCCACTTTATGCTTGCGAAATTTCCACCAGACCAGTTTCCACTGCGGCGCAACAAATACTTGCGCTTCTTTCGTGGATAATGCCGGGGTGATGGTTTCAAGGCTGACAGTTGACATTGAGATTCTCCTAACCAGCAGGTCAGCTTATTGATAGCGAATGCGTGGGTCAAGCCAGGATAGCAAAATATCGGAAAGCAAAACACCGACAATGGTAACGACACTCAGGATCAAGACAACCGAACCAGCCAGATACATGTCTTGTGAAGTGAGTGAGCGGAACAGGGTGGCGCCGGCAATTGGAATATTCATGATGATCGAAAGAATAACTGTTGTGCCAACAATATTGGGCACAACAAAGGCCAATCCGCTGACAAACGGGTTGAGTGCCAGTCGCAGCGGGTACTTGATGATCACCTTCCACTCTGGCAAGCCTTTGGCGCGGGCTGTGACAACATAGGGCCGGCGCATTTCGTCCAGAAGGTTTGCGCGCAAAATGCGGATAAGGCCGGCAGCCCCACCGTATGCCGTAATTAGAACCGGTACCCAGATATGCTGCGCCATATCCCAGACCTTTTCCGGGCTCCAGGGGGCCATTTCCATTTCTGGGGAGAAAAAACCGCCTAACGTGACACGCAGGTATTTCATACTAAAGTACATCACTAATAAGGCAACGAGAAAACCGGGCACCGAAATGCCGATAAAGGCCACGAAAGTGGCAATGTAGTCGCCGGATGAGTATTGCCGCACTGCGGAATAAATGCCGATCGGAAAAGCGATCAGCCAGGTGACAACCACGGCAGCCAGGATATAGATCATGGTGTAAAAGAGCGGTTTCCCGATAATCAAGGCTACCGGCTGCTGGTATTCAAAGGCCATTCCAAAATCGCCGCGCGTCAAAATGCCCCAGACCCACTTAAAGTACTGTATGTATGCGGGCTGGTCGAGGCCGTACATTTGCCGCATGTGTTCAAGTTGCTCGGCTGAGTTTGCGCTGGTATCCCCGGCAGCTGCCAAATTGGCCATGTAAGACTCTACATAAGAGCCGGGTGGTAATTGAATAACATAAAAGGCAACAACGGATGTCAGGATGATGGTGGGAATCATCCACAGTATGCGCCGGAAAATGTATTGCAACATAGGGCATCCCGCTTTCTGCGCAGCAGTTATGGTGGCGTTGCCAACATAACCTGCCACTAAAAGAGAATGATGGCGTTCGGAAAGCTTTCCTGTGAGAGAGGCCGACCAGGACTGTAAAACCTGGTCGGCCTCAGACAGTACCTTCAGGACAACTAGCTGGAGAAATTAGCGCGAACTATTTGAAGAAGAAGGTGAACGTGTTATAGGGCGCGGGCGTCGGGAAGGCAAAGGAGTTAATCATCTCGTCTGGCACATTGTGCATGTTGTTTGCAACAATGCCGTAGAGATTGGGCGGGGTCGAGATGCCTATGACAAAGAAGGTATCTGCCGACATCTGCAAGAGCTCATTCATGGCCGTCACCTGATTTTCGAAACCAACGGCACTCTTTACCTCTTCATACTTGTCGTAGAAAGCCTTGATCTCCGCGGGTGGTTCTTCAGCAATACCTCCATCCGCTACCGAAGCTTGACCGTTGTACCAGGCCTGCCATGCTTCTGCGAAGTTTGATTCGCCGCTGTAGGGGAAGTAATAGCGCGGATCCAGCACCGGATTGTAGCCACTCTCGCCTTGCCAGATCGTGGCATCGGGTTGGTTGAGTCCTTTGCGCGTGTAAAACAGGGCGCGGTCTTCCGGCTTGATTTCCACATTGACGCCAACCGCTTTCCAATACTTCGCCAACATGTTAGCGGTATCCACTTCGCTTTTTCGAACGTTTTCTGCGACTTCAACCACGAACTTGAACGGTTTGCCATCTGCGAACGTACGCATACCGTCTGCATCCTTGTCGGGCAGAACCTTGTCCAACGCGGCATTGGCTTTGTCTACATCGTATTCTGTATACTGGGTAGCCAGTTGCTCATTGTAGAACGGCGACCCTTCTTGCACGGCGGGTTGGAAGGGCTTGCCCTGGGTGACAAAAACCGTGTTGATGACTTCCTGACGATTGATGGCGTAGGACATGCCAACGCGGAAATCTTTGTTCTGGAAAACTTCGCGCAGGGCCGGATCTTGATGGGTCATGTTGAACTGAATCACCATCGAGTTATTGGCTGCATCTTTGAGGGTAAACAGGTGGTAGTTACCCTGTTCCATGTTGTCATAGAGCACGGCTTTATTTTCCAAAACGTTGAAATGGCGCATTTGCATATCAATTTCGCCGTTCGTCGCTTTGAGCAGCATGGCAGAGTTATCCTGGAAAATGGTGTAGACCAGTTTATCGATATACGGATACTGCTGACCGTTCTGATCGACTTTCCAGTAATAGGGATTGCGTGCATAGACTTCTTGTGCGCCATTGGCAACCACTGGCTCAAGGTTCATCCAGGCATACATGGTGGGGCGATTGGCAACCGTCCAAAAACTGCCGCCGCCGCAAGCATTTCCCTGGCAAACTCTTTGGTTCCACAGGTCTGTCCAGGCGGTAAAGCCGCCGTCGGCAACTGCTTTGTCCAGCGCAGCCTGGTCGGATGTGTATTTGGGGTGGAATTCTTTGGCCCAGTGCGCGGGAAGTCCTGTCATACCGCGCGCGTCAATCGATGCCACGAATGATTCGAAGAGGCCAAACGGTTCAAGGAAAGTAAATTTGAAGGTGTAGTCGTCGACCTTGGTGAACTTGCCCAATTCGCCGCCAGCTTTCATCCAGGTGGGCACGCCAATATTGAGATCAGTATCACCCAGCAGGCCATACCAGAATTCGATGTCGGCCGAAGTGAATGGCTCGCCATCTGACCACTTGAGACCCTTGCGCAGGTGGAAGGTATATTCGGTGGCATCTGCATTTACTTCCCAGCTTTCGGCCAGGTTGGGCTCAACACCGCTCCAATCTTTGTTCCAGCGCAGCAATGTTTCATAGCCAAACATGCGAATCTTGCCGGCATCATCACCGCCGCCGCGACCGCCCAACCGCCAGGTTCCGCCATACACACCAACTTCGTCTGCAACGACAACCATCGGGGTTTCGGGTAAGCGCTCTTCAACGGGTGGAAGTGTGCCGGCTTTGACCATCTCGGCGAGTTCCGGCGCTTCTGTGAACTTTGGCGCAGGGGGTTCCGTGGGCGCGGCGGGCTCAGGTTCGGCGGGGGCGGTGGTAGCCACGGGTTCTTCTTCGACTACCGCCGTGGGCGTAGCAGCCGGGGCGCAGGCTGCCATGATAAATGACATCAGCAATACAACGCTTATAAAAACGTACAATTTGCGAGACATAGGATATTCCTCCTGTAGGGTTTGTGAGACAACGTTAGTTCTGAACGGTTTTTATTGGAACGATCCTTTTTCTATCCGCGTTTGTTCTTGGGCAACCTCCTGGCTCAAACAGCCAATACCGAAAAAAAGCCTGATGACATTTTGCAGATTGCAGGATGAAGCTTTGGCTTGCCGGAATACCATTGAGTTATCTCTCTGTAAAACGGCTTCATTAAACACAACAGAATGTCCATTTAACACGGCTTTCGTGTGCCGTCTGGCACCTTACTTGCAGCGTGTAAATATCTTTCCTTACGGAGCACTGGCGCGTAAGATCAACGCTGGCTCTAAAATGCTTTTTTCACATCCATCGATGCAGCCACCCAGGCGTTTTAGTAAAAGACCGGTTGCCAATCGGCCAAGTTCTTCCCGTTCCACCCTGCATGTTGTCAGGGACGGCGTTACAAGAGGGGCGAGAATGGTATCGTCGTAACCGATAATCGCCAGGTCATTTGGAATCGCCCGGTCAGACTCTTTACAGGCCTGAATAACGCCAACCGCGACCAGATCGTTAAAGCAGAACAGGGCTGTGATCTCGGGGTGGACAGCCAACAGTTGGGCGGCGGCCTGTTGTCCTCCTTCGACCGTTGGCGCACAGGGCACAACCATCTCCGGGCGGTAGGGCAGCCCGGCTTCCGTCAATGCCTGCCGATAGCCTTCTTCTCGCCAGCGGCTGCTTTGCGAAACAGTAGGCCCAGATAAAAACCCTATTACCTTGTGACCACTCTTGATTAAATGGCTGGTGGCCATTTGCCCGCCCGCTTTATCATTGATGAGCACACATCCAACCGAGGGAGGAACATTGACGCCCTCTAATTGTTTGTTGACCAGAACTGCGGCAGGATATTGCGCGAGTATGGTTTGAAGTTTTTGTTTTTTTAGACGTGAACTGCAAAGCACGAGACCATCTACGCATTTCTCTAAAAGCAGCCCGAGCACATCCAACTCACGTTGAGGATCTTCTTCGGTATTGCAAACCAGAATGCTGTAACCATCTGCAAAGGCGGCTTTCTCTACGCCTCGAGCCACTCCCGAAAAAAAAGGGTTGGATATGTCGGGTACAACGAGCCCAAGTGTGCCGGTACGTTTGGTGGCGAGACCGCGGGCAAAATTATTAGGGCGATAATTGAGCTTAAGAATGACTTCTTCAACAGCCTGGCGCGTTTCGAGACTGACCCCTTCTTTATTATTAACCACCCTTGAGACTGTCATCATCGAAACCCCAGCCTCTCTGGCCACATCTGCAATGATCGCGCGTACCGGCATGAAACAAGCTCCTTATGTTAGCGCTATAGTTAACGCTAACATCATTGTAAATAAGAGCCTTTATTCACCCAACCGATTGCGAAGCACAAAAAGAGTACAAAAAGAGTACAAGAAGAGCATAGAAGGATGATAAAAAAATCAGGCTTCAGAAATTTCTGCAGCCTGATGCCGGGTGGCGCTATGGAGAACCAAACGACTACTCTATTGTAAAAAAGAATGTTGCTCCTTTATCGACTTCAGCCTCGGCCCATACCCGCCCCCCGTGGCGATTGATAATGCGCTGGACGATCGCCAGGCTGGCGCCAATGCCCTCAAACTCGCTGACGTGGTGTAAGCGCTGAAAAACGCCAAAAAGTTTATCGTAATATTTCATATCGAACCCGGCCCCGTTGTCGCGCACGAAATAAACCTGACGGTCATCGCGTTCCAAAACGCCGATTTCGATTTGCGAGACTGGGCAGTTCCGTGTAAATTTGATCGCATTACTGATCAAGCCTTCATAGACTTTATCAAGCAGACGTAAATTTGCCGAACAGGGCGGCAGGTTGGCTATGGTGATCTTGACTTGGCGGCCCTCGTACTGAGGGCGCAGACGTTCCAGCACGCTTTGGACGATTTCGCCAGGATTGACGATTTGGCGCTCGATCTGTTCGCTGCCGCTGTGCAGGAATTGGAGCAGGCCATCCACAAGCTGCCCCATGCGCTGCCCATTTTCCTTGATCGCGCTCAGTTTGGCGATGATGTCAGGTGGGAAATCTGAGTGATGTTCGGCGAGAAGCATTCCGGCATACCCATTTACTGCGCGCAGCGGGGCGCGAAGATCATGCGAGATGGAGTAGCTGAAAGATTCCAGTTCCGCCAGCGCATTTTCGAGTTTGGTGGTGCGTTCTGCCACCCTTTTTTCCAGTTCGCTATTCAGGGATTGCAGACGGTCTGTGGCCAGTTTTTCAATGGTGATATCCTGCACCCCGCCGAATACACCTGTCAGCCGGGCCTCGCTTTTATTCCAGACCGGGTAAGCGAAATTGCGCACCCAGCGAATCTGCCCGTCCTTGCGCCGGATTTTTAGCACAGAACCCTCCACTGGCTGGTTGGCAAGCAGAACATCGCGGTCGAGCATATCCTGTGCGCGTGAGTCGGGGTGGAGCAGGTTCTCCCAGCCGCCGTCGGCCTGATATTCATCAAATTCGTAGCCGGTGATATCTGCGAAGGCGCCCGCCACCCATTCGGGTTTGTAATTTCCCTGAGTATCGACAACCGCAGAATAAGAGTAATCGGAAATGACGCTGGCAATCTTGCGGTAGCGCTCTTCGCTCTCGAGCAGGGCTTTTTCCATCCAGTGGCGCTCACTGATATCGCGGTTGACGCCGGTTATGCCGATGGCTTTTCCGTGCTCATCTCGCAGGAAGCTGGCGCGCACTTCCATGCGGATGGTTGATCCGTCTTTGCGGTTGTAATCCAGATGCAAAACCCGGGAGCGGTTCGGGTCGGGATTTTCCTTCGTTTCGTTCTGTAGTTCCTCTTGAAGAGCTTGTGCCGCGAGCATGTAAGAGTCTGGGGTCAGCGCATGCTGCAATGGCTCATTTTTTATTTCTTCAGGCGCAAAACCCCTCAGGCGCGCTGCCGAATCGCTGACAAATGTGGCACGAAGTTGAAAATCCATTGTCCAGATAACATCTTGTACATTGGCAGAGATGATTTTTAGCAATTGCTCGCTTTCGGCCAACTGGATCGTCCGGTCGGCTACGCGTTGTTCCAAATCATCATTAAGGCGGCGGACTTCATCTTCATCCTGACGGACTTGCGAAACAAGTTTTTCGAGATATTCCAGCACCAGTCCTGGCATGAGCGCCATCAGGGTAAAGCCAGCGGTCAGAACGGCCCACATGAACCAATCTTCGATGGAGCGTTCGTTGTTCACCAGCCAACCAGCACGACCAGCTGCGACAAGGATCGATCCAGCCAGGGCCGCGATCAGTGCAGTGAGCATTCCTATGCGTTGTCCCCAGTACAGGGCTGCGCCCAAAACCAGTAAACCGCAAACAATGAAGGCTGGTCCCATGATTCCTGCGCCGTTCCAGGCTGCCAGGAACAGGATCGTTCCGCAGGCGATCAGCATCACCAACACAGCCAGGTTTGGCCGTTTTTTGCGAGTCAAAATTACGGAAAAGAGCGTTACGCCGACCAGCAGTAACGAGGTTTTGGTGACGGTCAAGTTGGCCGAATTGGGATTTATAACATAGGCCAGACTCCCCAAAATCAGGAAGACCGATATGAAAGACAGGATGCTCGCCAGCACTTTGGATAGGTCGTCTGCAACAAGGATGTCTGCCAGACCAAAGGAACGCTGTTTATTCGATTTCATCGTAAGTCATTCCTTCGAGCGTAAAATAAAATGTTGCGCCTTTGTCTGGTTCTGCTTCGGCCCAGGTGCGCCCGCCATGTCTCTGGATGATGCGCTGAACGGTTGCCAGGCCAATGCCTGTCCCCTCGAATTCATCATCACGGTGCAGCCGTTGGAAGACACCGAATAATCTGTCGGCATATTGCATGTCAAAGCCGGCCCCGTTATCACGGACAAAATAGACGGTTTCCTGGTTTTTCTCGAAACTGCCGACTTCAATGCGCGCAGTTTCGCGTTTACCGGTGTATTTGACGGCATTTCCGATCAGGTTGGCGTATACCTGCTGGATCAGGGTCAGGTCGGCAGCGGCGAGGGGCATATCGGTCAGAACCCACTCAATTTGGCGGGATGCGGTTTCATCGGCAAGGTTTTCGATCACATGCCGGGCGATTCCGTTCATGTCGAGCGGTTGGATCTTAAGCGGTTTACGCCCAAGCCGCGAAAAATCCAGCAGTTCATCGATCAAGCGGTTCATCATTTTGCCTGATGTGATAATTCTGTGCAGGAATCCTCGTGCCGTTGGTTCCATTTCGGATGAAAAATCATTGTCCAGTATCCGGGCAAAACTGGTGATGGCACGCAAAGGGGCGCGCAGATCATGCGAGACAGAATAAGAAAAGGCTTCAAGCTCTTTATTGGCTGTCTCCAGCAGGGCTGTCCGCTCGTTGACACGCTGTTCCAGTTCCGCATTCAGGTGGCGCAATCCTTGCTCAGCGCGCAGGCGTTCGAGGGCAGAAGCAAGCTGCCCGGCGACGGTTATCAAAAGATTTTCGTCAGATTCGCTGAAGGCATTGGCTTGCTTGCTTTCGATATCCAGCACACCCAGCAGCCGATCTGCGGCCAGGATGGGTACGCACAATTCAGAGTGGATATTCGGGTCGATCGACAGGTACTGGGGGTCGCTGGTGTCATTTACCCGATAGGGCTGGCGTGTCGCCGCGACGGTGCCGACAACGCCTTCGTAGGGGCGCGCTTTCATCTGCCCCTGGTCGATGTTTGCGGGGAGGCCGCGATTGGCGCTGGGATGGGTGCGCAAGACAGACTCCTGCTCATCCCATAAGGCTACTCCGACGATATCAGGATAGAGTGAACGATAAAGTGTCTCAACGACAGCCTCGAGCATTCCATTTTCGCTTTTTGCAGAAGCTCCGGCTTGTGCCACTTCATTGAGTGCATACAGTTCCTTAATGCGCCGCTGAAGTTCGAAGTTGACGGTGGTGATCAATTCTTCGGTCTGTTTTCGTTCGGTGATGTTTTGTACCGCTCCAATAATCCCTACAACACGATTTTCTTTTTCACCCCAAATGGGCAGAGCGTAAACGCGAACCCACATGATTTCTTTTGTTTTGGTTAGAACTCGAATATCCTGAGCGACCGGTTGATTGCTTTTTAATTTTTCTAAAGCCAGGAGATCTTTTGCAACATCATCAGGGTGGAGATGGGTAAACCAGCCGCCGTTCGCTTGATATTCATCATAGGTGTAACCGGTTATCGATTCGAACGCGCCCGCCACCCAATCCAGGTAAAGGTTGCCTGCCGCGTCCAATTTGGTGGAATACGTGTAATCTGATGCCACTGATGTGATCAGGCGGTAACGCTCCTCACTCTGCCTCAGGGCGGCTTCTGCGGCTTTCTGGGCTGTGATCTCGCGGGTTACTGTTTGCAACATCAATTCGCCCTGATAATGGATTTTGCCAATGATGCCGCTATACCAGTGTTCCTGACCTTGCTTATCGATAAAACGATTTTGAATCAGATCGGTGCAGGAGTTATCCCCGGCAAGTAAATCTTGAATGGCCTTGCTGACAGTGCTTGCATCCTGCGGGTGGATGAAAATCTTATCTTTTTCTTGCAAATCTGTCATCGTATAGCCAGTTTGCTGCTCGAGCGCGGCATTAACGAACTGGATCTCCCCGCGCAGGTTGGTGAGCATGATGATATCGGGAAAAGTCTCGACCATGCTGCGGTAGCGCTCTTCTGATTCGCGCAAGGCGATTTCAGCCTGGCGGCGTTCGTTCAATTCCTGCTTGGCGCGGTGGGTTTTTTCGGCCAGCCGGCTGATCACGGTCCATTGCATGGCTGTTGTCAGCATGATGACCACGCAAACGACAACATAATCGGCCAGGGTATTATTGGGACTAAAAATGGTTTGAAGCTGCCCCGTCGATTCTGTTATACCCAGGGTGACGACAATCAGTAAACAAGCCAACCCAAAAATGAGGGCGCCTTTACGGCCATTCATCAGGCTGCCGGCTACGATTGTCACCGGAAAGCCCAGCAAGGCGGTGTCTCGGATGCCGAAATTTCTAAAAACGAGCAGGGTCAGGATCGCCAAGGCCGCTAACGGCGCAAGCCAACCTGCTATTCTGACGTTCCCGCGCCAGGCCAGGGTGAAGGCAAGGATCAGGGCGATGATCAGGAAAGGCAGAAATTCCCGGCTGATTTCGGCGATGAATAATAAAATGGAAGCAATCAGCGAGCCTCCCAGGACGAACAATACCAATCGCCGGTCTGTTTCTTCGTAATTGGAAAGATCAGGAAAGAATTTCATCCAAATGACCCTCGCAGTACCTGGCTAATGAAAATTACGATAATTTTTGTTCTTAGAAAATCTGGTGCTATTCAATCCCTAGTATGCTTATTTTATCCCACCTCTTTAAAGTAAAAACAGATCGCGTTATTTTTATGTTGCCGCAGGGGCGACCCGATGGGTCGCCCCTGCGAATGCTTACATTACCTTTTTTACATCCAGCAAACCTTCGCGTTCCTTGTTGGCCTTCTCGATGGCGTCTGCCGACCCCAACACAACCACTTCTCCCTTTTCGGCAACCATTGCCAGGATTTCGGCGAAGCGTTTGAAGTCGGTCACGCTCGCGCCGAGCACCTCGTCGCGGATCTGCTGGCGGATGTCGTCGGTGTAGTGCGTCAGGTGGCGCACCAGGCTGGTCCAGCCTTTGGCGTCGGGCAGCAGGTAGGCATCCAGTTCGCCGATGGTGCCTATGATGGTCTTGGTCAGTTCGGATTCGCTCAGCTCGAGGTCGCGCAGGAATTTGACGGTGTTGTCATAATTCTCGAGGGTGGCCAGCACGTTCGGGTCGCGGTACGACAGGAAGCTGAAGGTGCCGGAGGTCATGTCGAAGGTGCTGAATCCGCCGTAGGCCCCGCCCTGCACGCGGACTTTTTCCCAGAGCCAGGTGGTGCCCAGATAGTTGCGGATGACGTTGACCGAGCCATCCGGTTCGTAGCCCAGGCTGTAAAGATTCGCGCCTTTGCCAACGTAGTTGACCTGGGCGGGGATGGTCAGGCCTTCGTTTTTGCTGTTTGTTGCGCGTAGCCACATAGTGGGAGCCGGCTTGGAGGTTGGCAGCGCTTCGATCAGGGCGGCCAGCGCCGGGTGGAGCTTGGCGAGTGAGGCCGAATCCAGGGTCACGTTGACGATCATCGCAGCGCGATTGACCAACAGCCGCCGCAGCGTCTCCAATTTTGCCAAAACCGAATCCCAGTCTTGTTCGATGTCTTCGGCCAGTTTACGCAGGAAGAACAGGTTTTCCAGCCCGCTGATCTGTTCGGCGGCCCAATCAGCTTCGCTGAAACGGGCCGAGAGCCGGTTCTTGACCACGATATGCCCGCCAGGGATCAGCCCGGCCTCTGCGCCGGCTTTCTCTTCGAGCACGATCTGCTTGAAGCGTTCGCGGTTGTCGAGTTTGGCGCTCAGCAGCACATCCTTTAGGATGTCGAACAGTTCAGCGGCTTTATCGGTGGTGGCTTTGCCGCGCAGGAAGAAATACAGGGCCGAATCGCGGCTTTCGCGAATGGTCGAAGTCAGCGTAGCCGGGCGGATGCCGCCGGTGCTTTTGCCGATGCGCTGGGTCAGGGAAACGTAATCCTGGCTTGTGGTGCCCATCTGGAGCAGGACGCGCCCAAACAGGCCAATAAATGGCAGCAGTTCGGATGGCAGCGGGTGCAGATCGAAGCCAAGGTCGAGGTAGAGAATGCCGTTGGTCGGCAGGTCGTGGGTCAGCAGTTTTGCGCCGCCAAGCTGGCTGATCTCGATCGGGATGGTTTTGATCTTCGAGTCGATGTCCGAAATTTTCAGGGCCGGGATGGTTGCCAGCGCCTCGGGGCTGTCGGGGGTTTCCTGACGCAGCTTGAGCGTTTCCACATCGACGATCAGTTTTTGGATCTGCTCGGGCGTCATCTGCGCTTTGGCCTGCGTCAGACGCTCGGCCTCGGCGGACTCCTTGCGCTGGCCTTCCTCGGGGTCGGGGATCAGGTGCAGGGTGGTTTGGTGCGGATTGTCGAGCAGGTGCTTTTGGATCAGGCCTTCAAAATAGCCTGGCGCTTGTTTTTTGACGGCCTTGAATGGGGCTTCGAAGGCCAGCCCTGCGAGTGGGTCGGCATCGTACAGCCAGGAGGTCAGGGCGTTCAGCATCAAAAACAGGCCGCGCGGGAAACGCCCGGTGTTCTGCTCGCGCAGTTGGAATTCAATGGTGTTGATCGAGGCGGCAACCGTTTCGGGGTCGAGGCCTTTGTCGGCGAGTTCCGTCAAAGTGGTCTGGATGACGTTCTCCACCTTTTCCAGGTCGCCGCGCTGGACGCCTTTCATCCCGGCTGAAAAATATCCCTGCCGCAGTTCCTCCTGGTAGCCGCCGGTCACATCTTCGCCCAGGCCGCTGTCGAGCAGGGCTTTTTTGAGCGGCGAAGCCGGGGTTGCCAGCAAAATGTGCGACAGGACCGACAGGCTGAGAGTGGTTTCGGGGTCGGTTGATTCTGGCATCAGCCAGTTGACCGTGAGATAGGCTTTGGCGTCGTCCGAATCGCCGGAATCATAGGGTTGGACGATCCGTTTTGGGGCCGCCCACTGCGGCTGGAGCGGCAGACTCGAGCGGACATTCTTCTGCTCGAAGGCGTTCAGCCACTCGTCGAGAATGCGCAGGCGCTCCGGCTCGGGGTCGTCGCCGTAAAAATAGATGTAGGCGTTGGACGGGTGGTAGTAGGTTTCGTGGAAGGTTTTGAACTCGGCATAGCTCAGATCGGGGATGACCGCAGGGTCGCCGCCGGAGTTCAGTCCGTAGGGTGTATCGGGGTAGAGCGACTGCTGTGAGAGCTCACCGAGCAGGTCATCGGGCGAGGAGAGCGCGCCTTTCATTTCGTTGAAGACCACGCCCTTGAAAACCAGCGGGTCGTCCGGGTTTTCGAGTTCGTAGTGCCAGCCTTCCTGTTGCAGGGTGTGCTCCGGGATGAGCGGGTAGAGCACCGCATCCAGGTAGACATCGATCAGGTTGTAGAAATCCTTCAGGTTGGTGGTGGCGACCGGGTAGCAGGTCTTGTCTGGATAAGTAAAGGCATTCAGGAAGGTATTCAGCGAGCCTTTGATTAGTTCGACAAAGGGTTCCTTGACCGGGTATTTGCGCGAACCGCACAGCACGGAATGTTCCATGATGTGGGCGATGCCATTGGAACTCTGGGGCGGGGTGCGGAAGGTGATGCCGAAGACTTTGTTCTCGTCATTGTTGAGCACCGATAAGATCCGCGCGCCGGTCTTATCGTGGCGGTACAGTTTGGCGCTCGAGGCGATTTCAGGGATAGTGCGTTCTTGCAGGAGGGTGAAGGTCATTTTTGGCTCCGGGGAATGGTAAGAGGAGATTGATTTTTGGTTAGTCTTGTTCAGGGTTATACCCTGTTTTTTGCTGGATAAAGGCAACGATTTGCTTGATTTTCTCGCGGTTTTTGGCGCTTATCCAGGTCCAGTAGATGATTTTGTCGTTGGTGTTATAAAAAACAATGGCTTCGTGTTTGACAAATTTCATCAGGTAGATTGGTAGAAACATGAGCAAGCTACCCCAGAATAAATATTGTATCTCCGGCGAACTTTTAAAGATTTTTTGGAAAAATACAAAAAAGAAGTTGCTAATCAGCACCCAAAAAACAAGCCAATAGCTAAAAGCAACATCCCAGCTTTCGTTTCCTTTTTTTATGACCTGGGTTTTGCCACTCAATTCGCTATATTTGACTTCTGTTACTAATTGTTCGGTCAGGCTTTTCTCTGTATCTACCAGGCACTCACCGTAAAAATTGGTGACAGATTTGTTTAGCATATCGGGAATGTCCCAATGGGTGAGTTCAAAATGGACAGGTTTGCCAGTTTGAGAATTTACGAGATTGGTTTCACTTATGATTTCGGTTTTTTGCCGAACGAGTTGGATGGCTTCCTGTACCTGGTCGCGATTCTTTTTGTTGATAGGAATGTAACCTAAATAATTCCTGTCCCGATCAAGGAACCCAACATGCTCCACTACATAGAAGACTGATAAGGAAGATAGCAGGCCGACGCTTGTTCCAATTTGACGAATCAACAGAAAGGTTGCGCTGTTGCAACAGGTTATGTTAAGAATCCAGTTAAGAACTGAGAGTGTGCCGATAAGTAAAAAACCTATCCATATGCCATTTTGTTGGGAAATTTTTCTTCGATGGATTGCTTTAATCTCTTGGTATTTGATCTCGTTTTCATAATCTACTGTCAGTGACTTTGTCTTGATAATTACTTTCTCGTCAAGAAATTCATAGGTTTTGCGCATCCAATTTTTGAATGGTTCGAAGGTGCGGATTTCTATCATGAGAGTTTTCCCTATTCCTATTCCTGCTAGATGAGATGCTCGGTTTCGCTAATTTGCGCTGTTGGTTGCAGATCGTAACTCATTCTCATAATACCTGTATCGCACAATCATTTATTGCCAGTTGTTTTATCCACTTCGGTAGCCAGTTTGATGAACTCAGCACCCCAGCCGTTGTCGATGGAAATCTCTTGAATTGAGCCTGTCGGGCCAAAAAGCAGGTTGAGTTGGGCTTTATCGAGAATGCCGGTTTGCTCGAATTTAGTCTGGATGGTTTGCAGGGTGGTGATGAATTCGTTCACGCTCAGGTGGGCATAGAGCGAATCCTGTGAGTTTTGCAGCAGGAAGATGGTGCGGTCAAGAGTCGGAAGGGTGGGTGGCATCGGCGATTATTGTTTTACCATACTCCCAAAACCAGCCGGCAGCGGACGCTTTTGGCGTATTCGGCAGGCTGAGGAGCGTCAGCTTCGGGATGAAAAATTCGATCGATCTTCGGACCGTTTTTCGCGCAGAAAAGATGAACAAAGAGCCAATTGAAGTATAGTACAATTTTTGCCATGAGCGCTAAAAAAGTTGTCTTCATCGTCCTGTGCGTTGTTTTGGGCCTGGTCCCGCTGTTTCTTAATCCCTTTCGATATGATTTGCCGGTTGGTTATGCCGGGATGTTTGCCAGTTTTGGTAAGCAACTGGCGGATGCGAACTTCAGGCTGCCGGTCTATGCCCTGGGGGATGTTCCTTACGTTTACCCTCCTTTGGGTTTCTATATCATGGCGGTTTTTCTCAAATTGGGCATCTCTGACTGGCTTTATTTGCGCTTCATGCCGGCCTTGTTCAGCCTGGTGGCCTTGCTCGCGTTTTTCAAAATTTATGATCATTTTTATAAGTCAAAAGTCGCCGCCGGTCTGGCGTTGCTGCTGCTGGCGGCCTCGCCCTACCTGATCGAGAGCAACGTCTGGGCGGCGGGCATTGTGCGCGGGCTGGCCTTTGCCTTCTTTGGCCTGGCTTTTTATGCCTTCCTGCAGCTTAAAACTGACTCGAACTGGAAGTTACCGGCCCTGACCGGCATCTTGAGCGGCCTGACGATCCTCAGTCACCCTGGTTATGCTTTTTTCCTGGCCCTGTGGATGGGAATCTGGTTTCTCTTCCACTTCAAGATTTGGCGCAAGGTCCCGATCGTGCTTTTGTTTGCCCTGGCGACGATCGGTCCGTGGCTGATAGCGGTTCTACTGCACCATCCCTTTGATGTTTTTATCCACGCCCTGGGCTCGCATGGCACGCTGGGTGTGTTTTCCATCCTTCAAAACCCCCTGAATCTGATCGGCCTGATCCAGTTGGGAGTCAGCAAGCTCTTCCAAATCCCGCTGTTGGGCTGGCTGGCAGCCATCGGCCTTGCCTATCATCTTTATCGAAAGCGTTTTGAGCTGCCGGTTTTGTTTGCCGCGAGCCTGCTCTTCGGCCTGGAAAGCCGCCGTTTTATTGTTATTTTGGGCGTGTTGATGGCTGTCGGCGTTATGCAGGATTTTTATCAGGCATTTTCGGCCAGAAAATATTGGAATGCAGCTTCCTTCCTTGCGGTGCTGGCGCTGGTTGCCGTTATTTTTGGCGTTGGCGTGCAGCGGATCGGGGCTGTCAAACCGTCTTTGACGCGCCTGTACATTGAAGCCGCTGAATATCTGCGCCAGAATTCCATCGCTGGCGAGCAATACCTGATCTATGCGGATTACCAGGAAGCAGAATGGTTTCCGTATTTCTCCGAGCGCACTCCGATTTTTGCGCATTGGGCGCATGAGTGGCAGGGGAATCTTGGCGAACAGGCAGACCTGCTCTATGAGAACTTTGATTGCGGCCTAAAAGGGGATTTAAATTGCATCGAGGATGTCATTCGCCGCGCCGGGAAACAGCCTGGCTATATGATCATCATGAAAAACAAGTATCGTGATTTGATCGACAGGCTTTCAACAGGCAGCGAGTGGAAGCGGGTATACAATAATCGCGAATACCAGGTCTGGAAAAAGGTCACACCGTAGGTCTGTTCTTGGGTGGAAGATTTATTGTTCCGGGCGGATGTAAAACCATTTTGATCGTTCGATCCCCCACGAGCCGGGAATGTTCCTGGCCCCAACAGATTCCAGGTAAACGGACAAGGATGTGTTCTTGCCCGGCCAGACGATCAGATCCCAGTCAATATCTTCAATTTGGGGCACCGGCTGGGTCAGGTTGAATTCGACATCGAAGGCAAAATCGTACAGAGCATACTGGTTGGGGCACAGATCGCCGATTTCCCGGTCGAAGGCGCGGATCCAGTTATTGGCGAGCAGCAACCCGGCGCATTTCAGGGGCGTGCCAAAGCCATAGACCGTGACAACCTCGTCTTTGGCGATTCCCTTGCTTTGGGCAAAGCTGGCCGCGGCAACGGAACGCGCCAGGGCCGCATCTTTCTCGACAAAATCCCGCTGGTCTTGAATTTGCATGTCGCGGGCCATGAAAAAAAATGCGCTGATGATTGTCCCAATGTAGAGCAGCCGTTTGATGGGAGCTAAATTCCAGGGACTATTTTCGAGCAGTTTGACGATGATAAACACCAGCACCGGCAGGACCGCTGCCAGCGCCAGCGTGTAGCGGATGCGGGAAAAGAATTTACTTAAAACGAGCAGCAGGAGCGCGATCTGCACCAGCATGCCGGCCAGCATCGCAAAGTCGGCGGGGGAGATATTCAGATGCTTTTGGCGCGCCAGCCAGGCTATTGTTGCCAGCCCGATCAGCGCCAGGGCCAGGGCCAGCATCAAAGCAGGGGTGTATTGCGCCCAGAATCCGATGCTTAGCGGGATCAAGTTCAGCGAATACAGGTTTTGCTCTCCGGCTCCGTAAAGACCGTTCGTGCCAAGCAGCCGCCCCAGCCACTCAAGCATGCGCGGTACCTGGCCGCTGATCGGCGCCAGCAAGGTTAATATCCCGGCTGCCCCACCGGCCAACAGAATAAACCCATCCCCCAGCGCCTGCCGCATCGATCTGCCGCTTCGCAGCCCAAAGGCGAATACGCTGACAACCCCGCCCGCCAGCCAGGTCAGCAGGTAGAGCTGGGTCATCGAGAGCGCTCCGGCAGCGAAACCGAGCGCGGATAATGTTTTCCAGTTCAGGGGCGTTTTCTTTTGCAGTGCATGATACAGCCACAAAAGCCAGAGCGTTCCGAAAATGAAATTGAAGGAATTGTGCGACCAGTAGATCAGCGAGTTAAACCCGTGCGGATGGATACCAAAATACATCAGGCTTAGCGCGCTGGCGGCCAGTATTTTGTCCCGGTTCAGGTTGGCCCTGATGGTTTTGTAGAAAACCAAAATCGTCAGAATGTTTGCGGCCAGCAGGAACAGGTTTGCCTGCACGAAGAAAGCCTCCGGTTTGCCTATATAGTAACGGATGAAGGCTTCCTGACTGTCGAAGAACGGATAGGTCAGGCCGAGCAGCAATGTTCCGATGAGGTGGACTGGCGTGCCGGGATGATCAACGTAAACATAAGGTTTCCCCGCGAAAGGGGCCAGCGAATCCAAAAAATACCAGGCGGCCGGGTCGGTGTGGAACCAGTAGGCGGGGTGGAAAAACCAGAAAATCCAAAATATCAGCAGGGGCAGAATCGTCAAAAAGGCTGGCGCGAGTTGTTTTTGCCAGTCCTTTTGCAGAATGGGATTAAGCATATCAACCTTAAAGAGAATTCAGACACCTTCCGGCCAATGTAGCAGCCACATCGCTGCGGTATTCGGCGCTGGCCCAGGCATCTGCGGCTTCGTGGAAGGCGTTTTTTGCGGCTGATTCGAGCCCATCGGCTTCGGTGCCGTCCATTGCCAGCATGGGAGTTTTGCCGTAGCCGCCCAGGGCCAGGCGGGTGCGGCCGCTGCTCCATTGGACCAGGCCGGCGGCGACGATCGGCAGGTCGGCCGGGGTGCGGGCAACCTGTTCGTAGGCCGATTTGACGTTTAGCGGGATCTCGATCTGGGTGATCAGCCCCTGCGGGCGCAAGGCCCAATATTCGGCCAGGTTGAAAACGGCGGTCTGATCGCTGATGACCGTCAGTTTTGCATCCAGGGCCAGCATCATCGTGGCGAAGGCCGAGCGGCCATCGCAGGCAACCAAAGCCCCGGCGACGGTGGCTGCATTGCGGATGTTCAGCGTGGATTCCTGCCGAATGGCCTGTGTCAGAGCCTGAGGGGCGTGCGCATCTTCCAGCAGCTGCTGCAGGGTAACGGTTGCGCCGATTTCGAGAACATTACCCTTTTTATGGGTGTGGTTCAAATCCAGAGCCTGCAAATCCACGACCGAAATATCCCGGTCTTTGTAGGCGGGGGTGTTGAGCGCTGTTCCGCCGCCAAGCGGCAGGGTGTTTGGCTGTTTGAGCAGTTCGATGGTTTCTTCAAGGGTCTGGGGACGGTGATAGTTGGTGATCATGGCAAATCCTCCGGGGCAATTATAGCCGTTCTGCCGTCATTCGACAAAAAAAGCCGCTTGCGCGGCTTACATGGTTCGGTTAAGACGTTGGGCCAGGGGGTGCAGCCGCTTTTCAACGATTTCCTGCGAGGTCTGCGCCGGGTTCCGATAAGCTTCGTGGACGATCGTGTCAAGTTCCTGGACCAGTTGGTGTTCGATCGAGCGCCACTCGTTGATGGCCGGGTAACGGCGTCCGCTTTTGCTGATGGCCTGGACGGTTTCGTGCAAGGGGTGGCTCGAGGGGTAGAGCGTATCGAGCGCATCCTGCCGGGCGGGCAGGGAGTTTGCCGCTTGGCAGAACTGGATCACGTTTTCTTTGCTGGTCAGGAATTTTACCAACTCGAGCGCCACTTTTTCGCGCTCCGCTTCACGTTGGGAGTGTTTCCAGAGCACCAGGCTGTCGCCGCCAACCCAGGGCATGCTTGAAATTGGGGCAAAGCCGATATTCTCGATCGTTTTCTCGTCTGCTGAGGCGAGCAGGGTGTTTGCCATGCGCATGCCTGAGACGACCGCGCTGGCTTTGCCTTGCTGGAAAAGCCCCATGCAGTCGCGCCCATTCAGGCGGTGTGATGCCGGCACTGCGCGGTAGCTTTCAAGCCAGTTGCTAAATCCCTGGATGGCGGCCGGTTGATCGAACACGATCTGCGGGCGGTTGTTCTTATAAGCCACCAGTTCGCCGCCGTTGCCCCAAACCCACGAAGCGGCAATGTGCAGCATATCGGGGTACGGGTTGGGCACGAACGGGGTCAGCCACGCTTCGCCCAGCTTTTGGATGGTTTCAATGGTAGCGGCCTGGCTGGAGAATGCGCTGGCCGGGTCGATGCCTTTCTCGGCGAAATGATCTTTGCGATAGCAGATGACGAAGGCATAGATCGTCCACGGGATCGACCAGCACGGATTGGGGGTTTCGGCGTTGGGAAAGAGCAGGTCGCCGCCCATGGCTTGCGATTCGCTTGGTTTGAAGGGCCGGATGGCGTTCAGGCCGGTCAGGCTGCTGATCCAGGTGTTGCCGATCTGTGAAATATCCGGGCCGCTGCCCAGAGACGCAACGCTGATCAACTCCGACCAGGAGGTCATCCAGTGCATGCGTTTGGTCTTGACCAGGGCGCGGGTTTGCTCGTTAAATGGCTCAAGCAACCGGGAGAGAGCATCCAGTTCTTCGAAATCGCCATAAAAGGTTGATAATTCCAGGTTGAGCATGTGTGTTGATTCTCTCCGTGAAAAATTTCCCAAGCGCTTGATTTTATAACACTTTTGCCGATTTGTGCAAAAGCGGTCGGGCGGTAGATTATTTTGGGCGGATTTCGCCGCTGACAGCCAGGCCATGATGAAAGACGGCCAGCGAGTGCCCGGCGTTGATGAAAACGCGCGCGCGCGTCCCGGCTTCGCTCAGGCGGATATGGGGCTGCATGGCGTGCAGCCGCTGGCCTGAATCCAATTGCAGGCGGTAAACGTTATACGCCCCGCGGAACAGCCGTTCGACGATGACCGCGTTGCCTTGCCCTTCTGGCTCAAAATCGACATCGTCGGCGCGCAGGGCGATCTCAACCGGTGCGCTTTCGGGCAGGTCAAGCGGCTGGGGCAGCAGCCCGATCTCGGTCTGGATGCCCTCGCGGCAGGTCTGGCCGGGCAGGAAATCTGAATTGCCCATGAACTCGGCCACAAACCGGGTCTGCGGCGCGTGAAAGATTTGCTCCGGCGCGCCGATCTGTTCCAGGCGTCCGCGCTGGAAAACCGCCAGCCGGTCGCCCATGTAGAGCGCTTCTTCCTGGTCGTGGGTCACGAAAACCGCCGTGGCCCGCATCGTTTTCAGGATGGCGCGCACCTGTTCGCGCATCTCCAGCCGCAGGTCGGCATCCAGGCTGCTAAAGGGTTCATCCATCAGCACCAGCACCGGTTCGGGAGCCAAGGCCCGCGCCAGGGCGACGCGCTGCCGTTCCCCTCCAGACAGTTCATGCGGATAGCGCTCTGCGAGCTTTTCCAGCCCGACGAGGGCCAGCATCGCGCGGACTTTATCCTGTCTCCCGTTGCGAGGCGCATTTTGCAATCCGAAAGCGACATTGGCGGCCACGCTCAGATGTGGAAACAGGGCATGCTCCTGGAAGACCATACCCACTCCGCGCTTTTCGGGCGGCACGAACAGTTTTTTCGCAGCGACGGGTTGTCCGTTCAAGCAGATCTCGCCGCCATCGGGGCGTTCCAGCCCCGCGACCAGGCGCAGGGTGGTGGTTTTGCCGCAGCCGCTTGGCCCGACCAGGGCCAGGATTTCCCCGCCAGGCAGGCTGAGCGAGATGGCATCGACCGCCGGCAGCGCTCCGCCAGGGAAGTGTTTGGAAAGTTGGGAGATTTCAAGCGCGTTCATTGAAGATTTGTTCCCTGCGTAAGAGAAATGAGAGTGGAATGGCCGAAACCAGCACCAGCAACAGCGCGGCGGGCGCGGCCTGCATGTAAAAACCTTCTTCTGCCCAGATCCAGACCCGCACCGCCAGGGTATCGAAGCCAGCCGGGCGCAGCAGAAGGGTGGCGGGCAATTCCTTGAGCGAGGTCAGGAAGACCAGCGCGCCGCCCGCCAGCAGCCCCGGCAAGACCAGCGGAATTGTTATCTGGAACAGGGTTTGGAGCGAGGTCCGTCCCAGCGTGCGCGAGGCTTCTTCTAGAGCCGGGGAGAGCCGCCCGAGCGCAGATTCGCTGGCGCGGACGGCCTGCGGCATGTGCCGCAAAACATAGGCCATCACAACGACCAGTGGCGTGGCGTACAGGAAGGGCAAAAAACGATTGACCAGCAAGACCAGGCTCAGGGCGACCACCACCCCGGGTAGCGCATAGCCAACCTGGCAAAAACGTGAAATGAACCTGCTCAAACGGCCGGGGTGGCGCACCGCCAGCAATGCGACCGGGATCGAAAGCGTGACCGCCAAAATTGCCGCCAGGGCCGAACTCCACAGGCTGTTGAAGGCAAAGCTGCCAAAGCCTTGCGAGCCGGAGCGCAAAACGCTGGCCAGGGTCTGCGGGTCGAGCAGGGCGCTGATACTCCAGGCCAGGAGCACAACAACCGGCACCAGCAGGCTGGCGGCGCTGATGCCCAGGACCAGCAGAAAAGCGGGCCACTTCCACTTGCCGAGCGGCAGGCGTGCGGCGGGCCGCCAACCGCTATCGAGCTGGGTGAATCGGGCGCGGCCCTGCGCACGGAGCTCGGTCCACAGGATCAAAATTGCCAGCAGCACCAAAACCCCGCTCAGGACCGCCGCCGCCGAACGGTCGTAGCGACCGGCCAACTGAACGAAGATCGCCGAGGAGAAGGTTTCGTAGCGCAGCAGGGCGACCGTCCCGTATTCGGCCAGGATGTCGAGCGCGACCAGCAGGGCTCCTGCTGTCAGGCCGGGGCGCAGGGCGGGCAGGGTCACCTGCCAGAAGGTCTGCCAGGCGCTGCGCCCAAAGCTGCGCGCCGCTTCTTCAATGGCGGCCGGCATGTTGCGGAAGGCGGCTCCGCTTAAAAGGTAGACATACGGAAATGTGAACAGCGTCAGGATGAAGGCCGCGCCCCATAGCCCGAGTGGGCTGGGGGTCGGGACGGGTTGTCCAAACAGCGCGGCCAACGCCTGCGGGATGAGTCCGCCGCGCGGACGGAGCAGCGCCAGGTGTACGATCGCCCCAATATAGGCCGGGATGGCGAGCGGCAGGGCCAGCATCCAACGGAAGATTGTGCGCCCGGGCAGGTCGGTGCGTTCGGTCAGCCAGGCCATGCTGACGCCGGTCACGAGCGCGCCGCCGGTCACGATCAGCATCAGGCCGAGGGTGTTGCGCAGTAAAAACCACAGGCGGGTTTCGAACAGGCGCATCCAGGCCTCCGCGCCGCCTGTGGCCGCTCGAAACAGGATGTACACCAGCGGAACGGCGACAAAAAGCGCCACCAGCCCGGCGGCTGCAAGCAGTCGCGGGCTGGTGGAAATGGTTTGTCGCTGTGTATTGAAAATTCGCATGGTTTTGTAATTACAGGGGCGACCCACCGGGCCGCCCCTACGGTTTTTTTAAGGCAATCCCACCTTTTCGATCAGGGCAAAGACCGCATCCAGGTTGAGGGTGGCATCGCGCAGATTAACCTCCGCCATCCGATAAGCATCCAGCGGCTGGACATCGGGGTGCAGGGCGACGCCCGGCAGGATCGGGTACTCGTAATTCAGCTCGGCGAAGAGTTTTTGGCCTTCAGCCGAGAGCAGGAAGTCGATAAAAGCCTGGGCCGCGGCGGGGTTTTGCGCGCCGTTGATGATGCCGGCGTTGGTCAGGTTGGTGATCAGCCCAATCTGGCCTTCCCCCTGGTCGGGAAAGACAATCCCAACCGGTGAGCCTTCAGTGGCTTGCAGATAGTAATAATAGTGGTTGACCAGGCCGATCTTGAACTCGCCCGCGCCAACCGCTTTGCGGACATCGGTGTGGCCGCCAAAGAAAGTTACTTCGTTGGCGAGCAGCCCGTTCAGCCAGGTTTCGGTGGCTTCCGCGCCGATGGCGGTTTCGAGCACCGCGATCTGGGCCTGCATCGATCCGTTGGTTGAGCCGGCGGCGGCGATCTGGCCTTTCCATTTGGGGTCGCTTAGCTCGAAGATCGATTGCGGCGCTTCTTCCGGAGAAACCAGGTCGGTATTATACATGATGACCCGCGCCCGGCGGGTCAGGCCGACCCACAAGTCACCATCTCCGAGGGCCTCGGGGGGCAGCAGGTCGGCTGCGGCCGGGCGGTAAGCCTGCAGGATGCCTTCCTTGGCCAGGGTCTGGATGGTGAAAATTTCGGTGGTGATGAACAGGTCCGCCTGCGGATTGGCTTTTTCCTCGAGCAGGGCGTTGGCCATCTGGCTGCTGCTGCCCGACTTGAGCAGGATCTCAACATTCGGGTGCAGGGCTTTAAAAGCATCGATCACCGGCTGGATGAGCGGCTCGGAGCGGCCGGAATAGAGGATCAATTTTCCGGAGAGTTCGGCTTGCGGGGCTCCGGTGGGGGCCGGCGCTTGTGCGGACGTTTCAGTGGCAGCCGGGGCTTCTTCGGGAACGCTGACTGTGGAGGCAGGCGACTCGACGGCCGGAGCGCAGGCTGCGAGGGTCAATCCCAGAGCTAGAACTACAAATAAAAGGATACGGGTCAAGGGTGAGACGGGTAACATGAACGGGAACCTCGTTGAAATTTGGGATGTGTGGCGCGGCTGTAATGGATAATTCCGCTCCGAATATTTGCATTTTAACATATAAAATTGATAAATATTAGGCCAATTTTCATATATTACCTTAAAATATTAGCATCTGCTAATAAGAAAAGCTGTATGCCAGATTGCGCGGGCATACAGCTTTTGCAGGATTCTTTTTTTGTTTTTTGCAGATATTTCAGGCTCAGCCATTCCCGGTGGCAAAGATGTTTGCCAGTTCTTTCATGGAATGAGCAGTGATATACAGGGGGGCGCGCTTGTTTTCATTCGTTTTTTCGTTGAACCAGATCGCCGCAATTCCCGCCTTGTTGGCGCTGAGCACATCTTTTTCAAATGAATCGCCCACCATCAAAGCCTGGGAGGGCAGAAGCTGCATGTTTTTGAGCAGGTATTGATAAAATTCCTGACCCTTGCTGAGCCCGGTGTTTTTAAAGCAATAGATCTTGTCGAAAAACGAATCCAGCCCGACTCGGGCCAGCGCCAGACGGATCTGGCCTTCGTCGGAAACAGCGGCGCTGGTTGCCAGAACGATCGTTTTTCCATTTGTTTTGAGCAAGGCGAGCACTGCTTCAATGCCAGGGACGCGCTGAACAACCTCCCACTCCAGCATGGAGGTGGTGACTGCCGGATCGTCGATCATGACGGTGTCTCCCCAATCGAAGAAGACATGAGTGATGGATGAGATATTCATCAAGCAGAACGATGGATCGCCATTAAATCTCCCAAAATAGCGTAGCCGGTTGCCAGGCGGCCTGCGCCCGGCCCGATCAGAGTCACATCGCCGAGCAGTTTTGTGCTGTAAGTAACGGCATTGGTCGCGCCGCCGACCGAGGCCAGGGGATGAGTCATCGAAATGAGCGTCGGCTTGACGCTGGCTTTGACCCCATCGGCCGTTTTCTCAACGCTGGCGATCAGCTTCCAGCGGGTCTTTTCGGCACGCGCCTCAGCAATATCTTGGGATGTGAGTTTGGTGATGCCCTGGCGGTCGACATCTGCCATGCTGATCTTGGCGCCCATCAAAACGTTGGCCAGGATGACCACCTTGCCAGCGGCGTCGAAACCCTCCACATCCCCGGTGGGGTCGGCTTCCGCGTATCCCTGGGCCTGGGCGTCGGCCAAAGCATCGTTGTAGGAGGCGCCGTCTTCCATTTGCGACAGGATGTAGTTGGTCGTGCCGTTGACGATGCCCTGGATTTTGGTCACGCCTGCCGCGCCGAGCAATTCACTGCCCAGGCGCATGGACGGCGTTCCGCTCATCACCGTGCCTTCGATGCCAAACTGGACGCCTTTTTCGGCGGCCAGTTTGGCCAGTTCGGGGTAATGCAGGGCGACGGGGCCTTTGTTGGTGGTGATGGCGTGCATGCCGCGCTGGATGGCCTGGCGCACATGGCTGACCGCCGGTTCACCAGTCTTCAGATCGGTATAGCTCAGTTCGACCAGCACATCGGCCTCGCACTCGGCGATGGTATGCTGGGCGTCCCAGCCTTTGGCTGCGGCATCCAGGGTTTCCAGGCTTTTGCCAGCCTGAACAGTATCGAGCAGTTCTGCCGGGGAGAAACCTGCCGGGCGGTAGACGCTGCCCTTGAGCAGATCGCTGACCGCCACGATGACCGCTTGCAGGCCCTGGGCTGCCAGCTCATCGCCCTGCTCGCGCAAAATCTGGGCAAATCCCTGCCCGACGTTTCCAAACCCGACCAAAATAAGACGATAAGTGCGCATTGTATGCCTCCTGGAGATGAATTGGGCGCAAGTATATCAGAGGAGCGCCCCAACTTTTATAAAAAATTCGGGAGAAAACAGTTTTATAATGCAGTGTCTTGTTGTAGATTAGCTCTTATAACAGTGGAGAATGCATGAAGAAACTACTTGCCAGCCTGTTTGCTGTTTTTATCCTGGGCTTGACCGGTTGCCAGGCAAAAGATGAGCGCGCATTTTTTGAGTTGGTGGATACCGAAGATATCAATTCTTCGATCCGCTTGATACCTGCTCAATTGGTATCACCTGAATCCAAATTGAAGCCGGGGAAAAATCTAACCATTATCGTGGAGAATACATCCGGTTATGATCTGTTTTTCATGGCGGATACCGATGTTCAAATCTTCGTATATGAGGATGGCGAGTGGCGCTCGGTCAAGAATAACGTTGAATTTTACCCATCGGCAGAAACCTATATATCGGCGGCCAAGGGCGGTGTGCCAGAGCACGGGGTGATTGGCGTCACTCCTGTTTTGGGCGAAGTAAAAGAAAAAACGGAGTTTCGTGTTTTGGTGGTGGCAATGATCATGGAAAACGGCGCGCCAAGCGGGGAAAAAGTTGCCGCGTATGTTGATTTATGGGTTGAGCCATGATTTTTGCGAATTTCTTTAGTGTGCCGCAGGTTTGTTTGGCGGCCTGGGTATTGCTTCATCCTATCGCTTCAGTGGTTGCATCCGTAAATGGTGTAGCTCAAATATAATTACCTTCTCCTCCTGGTTCTGGAATGGAGGAACAACGTTTGGAAAGCTTTACTATGCGTTAACATCCAATAAAGTACTGATTTAAACGTATGTAATTCGAGATTGAAGTTTATTCTGGTTAACTCAAAACCAATTTAACGGTCTCGACCCGGAGCCGATGCGACACCGATGATGAAAATATGCCTAAACCTAAAAAACTTCTATTTAGAGCATTGCAAAGATTTATTTATGGATCTGTTGGCATTTTGTGTGGGTTGTTGGGGATTTACCTGCTTAAATTAGATTTTTTGAAAACAGTTAAAGCATTACCATTTATATTCTTGATGGTTGTGTTTATGGCAATTTTGGGATTGCTTTATGATAGATATGTATTACTAATAAAGAATGAAGACTGATATTTTTTGCGTCAAGCAGTTTGGGCCTGTTTTCCCCCGCAACTCTGCGGCTAAAATCCCAAGCTGATCGACCCCTGAAGCCTATGCCCGGCGCTGAAATCGCCGGGCTATTTTTATAAAATCCTTAGGCTTGACGCCCAGTTCAGAACAAAGCTTCGGATTCATGTTTTATAATGCCCGTTGCTACAACCAACTTGGACTCTTCGCCTAGAAGCTTGTCGGAGAGAGCGATTCTGCTGCCAAAATGCACCAGTTTAGATCTTACCAGTGAGGGTCTTGTTTTTTGCGCAAGAAAATGTAACTTTACGCAGATTTCAGATAGCCCAGTTTGGTTCTGGCTTTGCCGGGTTAGGAGGAAAACATGATCAGCCTAAATAAAAGTCTCTCGAAAATAATTTTGGGATGTTTCAGTATAGTTCTACTTTTGTGGCGACTTGCCATTGATCGTTTTGGAGAAAACATAATTAAAATACAAAATATCATTATTCCAGAATGGTTTTGGCATTTATCCTTACTTATTTTGACGACGTTGGGGTGTTTTTTGTATTTTTCTGATAGGGAAAACCCTGGTATTTTGTCAAAATTTCTTACTAATAGAGGTTGGTTGCTAGGAATCGGATTTTTCACTTTGATAAGTTTATACTTTGGCAAGCTTATCGCCTAGATTGGGTAATTAACCTGATTAAAATAGTAACAACTATACTGAGTTTTATGCTTTTGTTAATTATAGTGGTTGATTCCCGGTTCCATCTCTAACAAAATCATTGATTTTGAAGGAATCTAAGACGTTCACCTGGTTAGTACTGCCCTATGGGGGTGGGGCTTAGATCATGGAAAACGGCGCGCCAAGCGGGGAAAAAGTTGCCGCGTATGTCGATTTATGGGTGGAGCCGTGATTTTTACGGATTTCTTTTAACTTTTGCGAAAATATTTTTTAGATGGGTTTTACTTCGAGCAAAGGAGCGAATTATGATATTTTTTTTTGCCGCTGGCTGTATTTTTTTATGTTGCAGGTTACCGATTGGATAGCGTTCGCGCAGATGTAGTATTCCCTAAATACTTCAGAAAAAAGATTAGAGCCTGTATGCAAAATCAGAAAAGAGAAATATTGCGGCAAGAACGATTATCGCGGCAAAGTTAGCAGCCCGTTTTTCATAACGAGTAGCAATTCGA